>NZ_CP146016.1:1448597-2744695 GCF_036967215.1 Sulfolobus tengchongensis | reverse complement strand
TTATAATGAAATACGTTATCAAAAATATACTTACTCTGTGGGATTTGAACTTTAGTGGTCTTGGTCATCATTCTTTCTCACCTATTTTTTCTAAGATTTGTTGTACCCTCCTAGCCTTCTCTTTCACCTTGTTGATGAGCCATTTTCTGGCTTTGTCATCCACCTCAGCAATCATTAACATTTTTTCATCGCTGATGTGGATCTTACCCTTTAGTAACTTCCACTTACCAGTCTTGCTTACTAACTCATCAAGATACTCTGAAAAGACCTCTACAAATTCCTCCTTATCTTCAACATTTAAGAGAGATATCAAAAAAAGTAGATCTTTTTCTTCCAGGTCTAGGGGCTCTTTGCCCCTTTCATCCTCCATTTGAACCACCTGGGAAATCATTTTTTGAATCACTAATAACTCATATGTGACTAATAGTATATAAATTTTACTCATCTATGAGTTATCACTGACTAAAACTATCGGTTATCTCTCTCCTTTTATTAATATATAAAAATAATATGACCTGCAGCAGGGCAGAAATCCAAATACTATTAGAAAAGTTAGCAGAGATAAAAGATGAAAAAGAGCTTAGAAGAACAATAAACGAATACTTAAAGAGATTAAAGGCAATTAACTATTCTGAGGTAGATATAGACTTTTTTTCCTAAGTTTTTTATTTTATATATCCTAACTCTCTCAGTTTTTGCCTAATAGCCTCATTTACAAATTCTGCTCTACTTCTATAACCAAATCTTTTGCTTTCGATTACCTTGTCTATTAAATCTGCTAATTCCTTCGGAACCTTTATTGTAACATAATCATCCATGATTCATCATAGCTACTTTAAACACGGAATTGATATAAATCTGTGGTAGAATACATGAGTCAATAGTGAATAAAATTTATAAGCTATGAGTCATATATGACTCATGAATAGCTATGAAAAAGAAACTTCAAACGGTTGTAGATGAAAAGATTTACAACAGCATCGTAGAATATTGTGAAAGATACGGGATTAGCCAAGGAGAATTTGTTAGAGAGGCAATTATAGAGAAATTACAAAAAATGCAGGAGATTAAGACGGTCGCGTAAATATGTCGCCCTCTCCTTTTTATCCTTATTTTAAGTCTGAAAAGATAGCTATGCTTTTCGCATACTTACTAAAGAAGCCTGCCAAAGCTAAGGAGCTAGCAGAGTTAATTCATACTGAGTCTAAGCAGATCTACCCTAGGTTACGTAGATACATCTTAAAAGGATGGGTAATAGCCCGTAAGTCAAATAATGTAAATCTCTACTCATTGTCAGAGGACGCTAGGAAAATTCTTAGTGGTAAAGGTACTTTTGAGGATATATTGAAAAGGGCTGAAGACATTCTACACAGAAAGTTAGATGAGGACGAGGTCGAACTGTTACGCTTCCTCTATGAGAATAAAAATACGTATATTGAGAGATCTGCTGATAGGACGATTGCAGAAGTTATCTATGATAAATTGAACGGAAAAATATCACTTAGGAGAATAGAGGAAATATTATCTGACTTTACTGAAAGTGGTATAATTTTTGCCTTTAGATTGCGTAACGGAATGATCCTTAAGATAAGGCTTAATAAGAAATTACTTGAGTAAGCATTTTTACGATTCAGCTAACACTCTCTTTTTCAATTTTGGTTCACTCCCCAGTAAACCTAACTTTTTCTATATCTTCCCGTTTTTTCCTCTACTTCTTGTAAAAATTGTAGCAATTTACTCCCCAATAAACTGAAACAAATTCTAAAATCTCTAAAAAGAGACTTGCTATTTATTACTACTACTAAAACAAAAAGAAAAAATAGAAGACTCTTTTACTCTTTTAATTTTACGATTTTTTACGCAGACTAAATTAAACTTTTGCGAAACTAACTGAATTTTTTACATTTTTTAGAAATTTTTACGTAGAGAACGAGAAGAGAGGGAAAGGAAAAGGAGGATCCCAGCTAGCAGAAACAGTTGCAATTTGCTGTTTTTGCTTACTCACTCTATCCCCTTAGTAGTAGTTAATAATGGTTGTTGAAAAATTCTCAGTTTACTGGGGAGTAAACTAAGAGAAGAGAAATAGCGTTAAGCTTATTTTAATAGAAGCAAAGGTAATTAATGGGGGCTCAGCGCGTAACAAGTTCATCATGGGTCAGCGTGTCGCTCCTCATCACCGAGCCCCCGTTTTCTAGTTCTGATTTTTGAGGTATTTAAATCTTTCTGTTTTTATTTTCGATCTGTTAATATCACATCTGTAATAACATTACATAATAAAGATATGGCTCAGCTTGTCATCTCGTCTTCATTGTGTCTGTTTGTCTTCTCATCATTGCCATATATTATCTCTATATAGAAAAATTTTATAAATCTTCGTTTATTAGGGAGTAAAATTCAATGAATAGAAAGAGAGTAAGAAAGGAAAAGAAGTAAGATTCCAATGAGAGAAGAAACTCCGTTAACAAACACATTATTATAACTAAAGTGTGCTAACGCAATCCTTATCCATTTGCCATTCTTTTTTGTATAAATACCACTTTCAGTAAAGACATCAAGAAGCATATGAGATGGACCAACAATTATTCCAGAGATTATAATTGGTAAAATTAATGTATAGTGATAATAATCATAGAAAAGTAATAGTAAGGTCAATACAGAAACAAGACCCCACATTATACTTCTGAGTACTGTATGAGTTAACGGAGTCCTTGTTGGAATATAACCGTGTTTACTCCACTTCATTTCATGACCTAATCTATCAATAATTGTATTGCCGAGAAATGATGTATAAAAAGAGATGAATAAGTTAGTAAAGAAACTTAGATTGAAGGTTAAAGCTAAGATTATCGAAATTAGACCCACGCTAAAGATATAATGAGTTCTGAGCTTCATTTTCCTCACTAATTATTAGCTGTATTTTTAAATACTGGACACAGTCACATAGCCACGCTCACGCCCGCTGTGCCCCGCCTTCTTTTTCCCTCTTCACCGCGCCCCCCAGGTTTAGTTTGTTAAGCAGTTGCAATTAAGCTGAAGCAGTTGCAAAAGAAGCATGCTTAATGTAAAGCTGCAATGCAAAGCAGCTGGCTTTTGGCTGTTTAAAGCAATTAGTCTTAGCAAAGTATCTGGTTAGGCATGCTTGCTTAATGCTTTTAGCAGCAAATTGCTTAAGCTTTAGTGGGTTAAGGGCGGTAGCCCTTATAGTTGCTAAGGCTAGCAGTAAGGTTTTAGGTGGGTCTTAAGCTTTAGGTTTTAGGCTTAAGCTAGGTTTAAAGGTAGATTGTTTAGGCTTTAGGATAGCAAACAAGGTTAAGGGGTGTAGCCCCTTATAGATTTGTTATTGTAAGTTGTATGATAGGCTTTAGTCTGGGTTAGTTAAGTTTAGTAGGTTCTGGGGTTAAAGGCTAATTTTTGAATAAGATCAGATTTGTGGAGCTGCTGGTAAAATAGTGAGAGTAAGCAGGTAGAAGAATAGATAGAGGTTTTTGGTTTTAAGAAATGCTGAGAATAGTAAAGCAGAGTTACTGAAGCAGAAAAGAATTGCAGAGAAGCAGAGTTTGATTAGAAAAGAAGAGTTAGTAAAGCTGGGTTGGTAAAGTGAGTTAGAAGAAGCGGAGTATAAGAAGAGTAGTAAAAGAGAGTTTGAGTTTCTGAATAGTAATAGTGGTTTTTGCTTTGCAAAAGATGGCTGTGTTGTTTTATTGTCGAATTTTAGGTATTTGCTCTGCAAAAAATGGGGGATTGGGGGTATATAGATGAAACTCGGAGCAATTAAAAGCATTTCGAAGCAATGGAAAGCAAATAGTCTGCGCTAGAAAGCATTTATATTAAATTCAATTAGTATTACTATTTTCTTTAGGGATAGAATTTACTGGGGTTTAAAAAGATGTACTATTATTAGAGTGGAAAAATGAGTATAGATTCAGATGTATCTCAAGATAACCAGAATAATGAAAATCAGCAAGAAAATACTACTATAACAAAGAATAAACAAGAAGAAAAGAAAAATAAACAGAAATCTTCTAAATCTAAAAAGGATGAAGATTTTATAGTTTTAGATATTCCAGATAAATTAGAAACTCTTAAAGGAAGAATAATAAATTGTATCATTGATACTATCAAAAGAAAACCTCTTATTAAAGAGAAAGATTTAGTACTTGAGTTAGTTTTTAACTGCGAGCAAGCTAGGAAATTCTATGAAGAGAACCATGAGACGCAGTACTTCAGGTTTTTGATTCATGATCTAGCAAAGAAAAAGAAGATACTTAAGGTTAAGTTAAAGGGAGATGAAAAACATACGTATTATATTTTGCCCGAGCAACTAAACATGTTTAAGAAGTAATTTCTTTTAAGAGAATAGTTTTTTTGTAGTTAAGTACTTTCAGTACTATCTCGTTATCGTTCACGGTAATAGACTCTGCGATATTCTTTGACTTCTTTAAAAGATCAATGTCTGACTCTAAAACTTGGTATTTCTTCCCGTTTATTTCTATAATGTTACCATTAAGTATTTTGATAACTACTCCTTTTATTGTAATAGTTTCTTCTTGCGTTTTTTCTTCACTTTTTCTATTTTCATGCATCTCTTCTTGTTTGCTAGCTGTTTTTTCACTTTGCTGTGAAACTCTGTCTTCTTTTACTGGGGAGTAAACCATGTTTTGCTGCATCTCTTGCTCCTCCTTATTTTCGCTTTGCTGTGAAAAATGTCCTTCCCTATCTCTGTTGTTCTGGAAATTCTGGTTTACTGGGGAGTAAACTGATGATTCTTCTGTTTTTTGTTTCTCAGTTTTTCTATTCTCTTCTCTCATAGTATTAGATTGTTGCTTCTCTGCAGCGTTTTTCCTTACCTTTAATGCAAATATCTTTACTTTTTTCTTCTCTTCATCAGAGAGTTGATTATAGAGTTCTTGTAGTTTGTTGAAACACTCTTCTAAAGTCCAAGTATGTATCTCAGAGAAGTCGTTTGTGCTAGGTTTCCTCCAATTTCTAACCACCTGCTCAGGGTGAGTCTCTAGTTCATTACAACTCTCTATTTCTACCGCTACTGCTTTCTCATAATCTAATGTATAGTTTGATACGTCATATGGCATTGCAACAAGGTCAGGTCTTGATGTTAAATCTGGTGTTTGTTTTGAAGGGACTACATAGTAGTTCTTTTTCATATACCTTAACATTACCTTCATTGCAAGTTTCCTACCCTCTTCACCTGGCGCTACCATTTTCACATTTCCAAAAAGACCCTTTCCATACTGTAACAGTTTTTTGTTACCAACTTTCTCTACTGACACATATCCAGCCCTATCCATTCTGTTTATTATGTTTTCTACCTTGTCCCTATCAATCCCCAATTGTTTAAGTAAGTCTACTAGGTATATTGAATGCTTTGCATGATCTGTGAAACTCTTGTAGACTCGGTATAGTATCACTTGTTCTAAAACGTTAGGTCTGTCTATGTACTTAAACAAAGGATTAACTAGATTTATTATGTCTTTTTCTTCTATTTTCTCTGCTGTAAACTGCCTCATTCTTTCTATTACTCTCTGCAGCTTGTTTTGGTCTCTTGTCAGCTCCTCAAAGTCAAGATTTACTTGAACAGGTACTGTCTTATCCCCTGGCTTTCTCGGAGTGATGATAAGAACGCATTGCCCTACTGACTGTGCTGGTAATACTTTAAGCAATTCATTTCTGAACTCTGGAAAGATCTCTGCGAATTTTTCAGCGTCAGACCCTTGCATCTTCATCAGAATCTTTACACCTGTGTTGCTCATTAACGATTTTAGCAAATTCATATCGATTTGCCCTGTATGTTGATGAGCCAAAAGGAGATGAAGAGAATATTTTCTAGCCTCCGCTAAGATAGTGTCTATTAGCGAAAGATCAGCGACATTCTGGAACTCATCGATCGCAACGATAATTGGGATCCTTTCCATTCTTAATTGTGCTCTGGCTAGTGCATAGTACCAAATCTTAAACAGCCAGCCTGCCATGATAAGAAATGATACTTCGTCACCTACTGCTCCCTTAGAAGCATTTATTACGATTACATTACCTTTTCTGAAAAGCGTATCATCGGGGATTTTTGATGTTGAAAAGATCTTACGTAAAAGTGGGTTGGTTGATAACATTTCTATCCTTGATAGGGCTGAGACAAATGTAGTATCATCAAGGTCTTGGAACATCTCTAGCTTCTCTTCCCAATCTTTTGACTTTATTGGGAGGTCTAAAGTTCCGTTCCTTAACGAAATTATAACCTTATATAAGTCGTAAAATGTAGGCTCAGGTGTTTTCTGATATAGGATTGATAGGGAGTTTTGGATTACGTATTTCACGTATACTGCAGACTCCTTGAGCATGAACAATTTCTCAAAAATCTCCATAACGTTAGAGAAACCTAAGAGTACCGCTTGCTCTACATTAGGCAATTTGGGAAGTGCCAGAGGATTAATACTAACTGGGGCTTCGATCGGATGAAAATAGAACAACTGCTCATCTGGATTGAACTTGTTGGTGTAGCTTGAGTAGAACGAGACCATTTCTTCAGCGAAATCTCCGTGAGGATCAATTATGATTTCGACAATATCTGGATATGCTTCTTTCAGTCTTTTCAGTATCATTCTCATTGAACTCGTTTTACCAGCACCTGTGCCCCCTATAATATAACTGTGTCGGAAGAAATCTTCTAGCTCTAACTGAACCTCTTTACCGCTGTATGTAAGTTTCCCTATTCTAAAACCCTGTCTATTGGGAGGCAAATCGGGTAACAATCCACCGATCGCGAAATCTACTGGAAGTATTGTAGGTGAAGGTATTACTGCTATCTTGTTGATAACATTCTGATCAGCCCAGATCCACTTCTTATAATAAAGTGAGTGGAACCTAGGTACTCTTGGCATTTTATCTTCCTTATTTTTCTCTATGGCAAGCTTCAGTTTCCTACTATTCGTCAGTATATAATTAGACAGCTCTCTACCTAGCTCTTTCAGTCTTCCTTTATCTGCTACCAGCTGGATCTGTACGTAATAGATGTTATCTTTAGCGAAGCTCTCAAGACGTGAAGCTAGGACTTCTCTTTGTCTCCTCCCTATTGCACTTTGGTTTCTCTTCAGTTTATCAGAGCGTTTTAGAAAGATGTCGTTCAGTCTTGGCTCCAGGACTATCCATATCCTAATCTCTTCCCCGTTTTTCAGTTTCGTTAAGAAGTTTGTGAAATCATTAAATTCTGCCCCCCAATAGAAGTCTTTCTCTTTTTTGAAAAAGACCTGAGCACGTAGAGGTAGTCTATCATTTATTTCTGCCTCTTTAACGCCGAAGTATTTGCGTAAGACGTCTGTCTCTGCACTAGTGCGAGCAAAAAACCGTAGTTTGTCCTCTCTTCTATATATCAATTCGAAGGTATGTCCTAGTATGTCTAAGATATTATTGTATTGATCTAATTTTGGAAATAGTTCGTAGAATTTCATTCTAAAAAAATGTAGCTTTAAAAATCTTCTAATGACTTCATGGTTTACTCCCCAGTAAACTTAGTGGGCTAAAAACATCATCACTATCAGAAACAGCCAGCCCGCTATGATTATGTATCCCAAGAATTTCCTAGCTACTTCCACAAGCGATAATAAAATATAGAGAGCTGTCAGCGGGACTAACCATGCTATGATGTTCGCATAAGTGCTAGCCAGAGTTGGATCCTGTTTTAATAATGTCTGTTGTAAGATGTTTTGGATAAAATTGACGAGGTAATTGTATCCATTTGCTATATATTGTAACACTTCTTGGAACAAGTTACTTGGCGGAGGTGGGATTTTTTGAGCTTCTTGAGTTATGTTAAGATTATTAGTAGTTATAGCTGAAGCTGAGATTACTTCCAAGAGCAAGAAGATTAGATAAACCAGAGCTAGAGCTTCCTTTAACCCCATCTACCCCACATTATAAGCTTACTTTTTAAATATACTGAGAATTGATGAATTTCCTCTTAATTCCCTTTACAATAGTACTCTTTCTCTCAATCAATGAAATAAGAAATTTTTTGTTATTCCGCAAATCCACTTTTCTCTATGAGTGTTGTGATATAAAGTTTTACAGGTATAAGGACAAAAAGGATGATGATAATGCTATAGCTGTCACGAGTATTTTCTTTGGAAATGCTATAATTCTGCTCTCAGATCACGTTAACGATTCAGTAATCTATCATGAGTACGGCCATCTAAGACAAAGAGAAGAAGTCTATACAGCACTATTTTTATTAGGTATTCTATTTAGTATAGCCTTTCAGTCCTACCCCTTCTTGCTACCTGTGTTATTACTGTCATTCAGATTCTTTTTTATGCATTTAGAGAGATCTGCTGACCTATATGCGTACAAAGTATACAATACAAGATATGAACCAAAACATCCAGAGAGGCCAAAAAACAGGATTGAACGGCTTAAGGCTTGGTTGTTCGATTCTCATGCACCTGATTGGGTAAGAATAAAAGACGAATACTATAACGAGAGAAAAAATATAATTTACCTTTTTTTGAAAGACATACTCTGATTACTTCCTTTTTCTGTACTCCATTATGCCGCCCATCAACGCTATGAATCCCAATATACCGAGGAAATCGGCAAGATACTGTGCATTATTGCCTAGCAATGCTGTAAAGCTGCCAGCAAAAGTTTGCGATAGTGCACCACCTAGTAGGGCAAGTCCTGCTACAACACCGCCTATTGCAGCCTCAGTATTGCCCTTACGATATTGTAGTACTGGTCTAACTATTGCTTTAACTGTAGCACTTGCTCCGTTTTTGATTGCTTGGATTGTTGTATTTACTACGTTTTTGACTTTTGATACAATTTTTGTTATAAGGCCCTTCATGGCCTTTTCAGTATATTATCTTTTTAAAAACCCCCATATTCTGATGAAAAGCAGAGAACTTGATTTCGGATGGGTTCAAACTATTAATGGATTAGATGAAAAAAGCTTCCCATTGTTCATAAAGCAAGTCAGCATGAAGGAGCTAGCAGTAATCTTTCCGTCAGCACTAGTGGCGATAATGTTCTTTTCAAGGAATATGTTTATCTCGATGGCAGCATTAGTCCCTGCGATGTATGTTATTTTTTATGAGGAGAAGTCTATGAATCCTTTTCAGTACGTTTACTATTTCCTAAGGTATTACTTGTTATCAACAAAGACTCCAGTATCGAAGAATCCTACAATCAAAAGTAAAGTATCACAAAAGAAGCTTATACATTTCAATTTACGAATTATTATGAAGTATAAAGTAGATATAATCACACTCTTGTTAGGGGTAATACTGGATTTTGCTGGAATTCGTTTTCTAAGCGTTTCATTTCAAGGCCTATTAGTTTCATTAATTCTACTCTCGATAGGCACAGCGTTGATACTCTCAGAAATTTTAATAATACAGACACAAAGAATGAAAAAAGAAAAACAGAAGAGCAAGCTTACTCCATCTTAATCTTTTCTAATTTGTACCAGGCTTGTAAAGCTGCTCTTAATGATCTATTTTCAGTATAAATTATTAACTCTAGCTGGACATCATTTCGCTTCTCTGCTATCTCTACGATTCTTTTTATTGTACTCTTGTCCTTTGTCTTTAAGATAATCACAACATAATATTTCATTTTGCATTTTTATCTTTTTCTTTAACGTTATGCTAGCGTCTGGCATCCCTTAATTTTTACGGATGCCAGAACGCTGGCTTAAGGGCAACATAAAAAAGATAAACCAGAAAAAAGAAATAGATAGATAGTGGTATGAGACCCAGTACAAAATCTGCTTTAATTCCTTTTGTCGTTGCAGGATTTCTAACTATCTTAGTCATAATAGCAGCTATCTCGTCAAACATAGCAGCTACGGGATTCCTTGGATTCTTTGCAGCAATCTTCTATGCGATGGGCATTAAGATTCGTCAAAAAGAGCCAAAAGAGAGGGTAGAGTTTCTAGCTGGGAAAGGGCTTTTTTCTTCGTGGTATTGGTTTAACGAAAAAGGAATATGGAAAGACAACAAATTCTTCTTACAATGGTCAGAAATTAATGATATCCTAGTTCTTAGAACGTTCATGAGGCATTATAATAGATTAAGGACTTTCACAGTATTGGACGCAACTAGACCTAATCCAGAAAGCATAGAATTCGGCACAATTAAGATAATTACTAAGGACGGGAAGCAGATAGAAATTAATGAAGTAGTTGATCCACGTACAGTTGTTGATTATATAAAAAAGGTTTATCTTAAGGTATAGATTTGATTTTTTATTTAGCTAACTATTTTTCTATATGCATTAGCTAAATGTTCATGAGGTCTTAACGAAGTAAACGTTAAGAACAGTGTTACTGCAAGATCAACTCCAGCAATTACCGGGCCGGCTATGAATAATATTATTCCAAACCCTAGCTCTTCTAAAAACGCTATTGCAAATCCTGCAATCACACCCGACATTATTAGTCCAACTATCAAATCGATGACGATATTAGCTATCTTTCTTGTCCACTCAAACAGCCACATAGCCGAGGCTAAAGGAATTAAAGATACTGCTGCCATTAAAATCGAATATCTGATTACAGCTAAAGCTATGAAGAGAAAATAAAACATTAGAATGTCTGTATCCAAGTTCGCTAGGGCTCTACCAAACCCAAGTGGTACTACGTTTGTAGCTACCCAACTAGTTATGTATGTCATAAGAGCCGTAAATAGTTCGGAAGAAGCAGCATTTAATTGAGTTGATATTGTCTGTTCGATTATGAAGTTAATCCAGCCGGCAGCATATTCATAAATCGTTAGCCCTGCTCCAGAGAACAATGCATAAACACCCAACTTATAGATAACATCGCTACCGAGGTCTACAATGTCGTAATAATATCCTCTTAACGCATTATACGCAACGCTAGCTGCAAGCATTAGTGCTGCGATACCATAACTGAGCTGTTGAATTTCGTAGAACAAAGTAGTTGCGAAAGAGTCTGGCAATGGCGCATAAACAAGTTCGTTTAAAGGTACAACGAAATCGAGAGCAGGAATCCAGCCTTGACCAAAACCTTGTACTAATGCTTGAATTACGCTCTTTATTGCATTGACAACTGCACTCTCTATCCATCCCAGTATAGACGGCGGGTTTTGGACATTTACGACTAAAACACCGTATCCGTACACACTATTGTTCCCAATACTTGTGTATGTAGCTAATATGACGTATCTGCCTGGTGCTGGTGATGTCCATTGAATGCTCGTTCCCTTACCTGAAGCAACAATAGTTGACGTGCTCATATTAATTATTCTCCATGAAGGAGTATAGCCCCCGCTCTGAATGTTCCACGTGTAGCTTTGACCAGTATATACATTAGTAGGGCCTGTAATGTTGAATTGTATAAATGTTTCTGACCCTGGCGCGAAGAAACCACCTGAATATTTTGCTTGAGTGAGAAATAGCGCAGTAACTAATGCAGCAGCAAACAGTGCTAGTGCGTACCTCTCATCATATCGATTTGCTAAAATTGCTAAGAGTATAAGGAGTAGGGGTAGGGACAATTGCAATGTTGTTATGAAATTTCCACCAGGTGAAGGACTCGGAGTTTGTGCTATAGCTATTAGACCTAGGAGATCTGGAGTTAGTAGTATTAGTAACAATACTGCTAATGCTTTCTTCATTTCATCTCCTAACAAACATAGTTTTTAAAAACCACAGTTACTGGGATGAGCATCTTTAATTCAATTCTAAAAAAGCAAACATCACAACAGCAACAACCACGAAAAATGAAGTACTATAAGTTGTATGGTACGCCATATTTGCTCTTAGATATCAATGAACGTGATAACAAACTCAGAGAGTTAGCAAGTATTTTATCGCAAGCAGAGAGGGGATATATTTACTCGAGGAAGTTTCGTTCAGTATATGAATTCCTTGGAGAGCACTTTGATATTGTACAATCAGAGTACGTACTCGCTACTGAAAAAGACATGAACTTGGAGCCCACTAGTGAACCACAGAGACCCAAGTTAATCAGAGAATATGACAAGTATATAGAGACTGAGCAAGGGTTTGCAAGAGTCCTTGTGGGATATTCCTTTTCTACAAAAATACGTGAAGCAGCATTGTCATTTTACCCTGAAAAAATCACACCTAAGATGTTTGAAGTCTTCTTACAGTTTAACAAAGTCCCTACATCGTCGATTCGAAACTATCTTACATCTTTAGAGGTCAAGAAGGCCAGAATGAGTAGATATGCAAGTGCTAGCACGTCTATCGAAGAGATGTTGACTAGATCAGAAAGACTGAAAAAGGATATTGATGAACTGGCTTCTGATACTTTCAAGTTCAGAGTTTTGATAGTTGTACATACTGACACTAAACAAGAACTAGACACAGCGACAAAGGAAGTCGTGCAAAAAGCTCAAGAAAACGGCATATTGCTCGATATCCCTTGTTGTGCTCAAGGTGATTTATATTACTTGAGGTCAAATATTTCGTATCGTTACTCATCTGGTATCAGCACAGCGAAGTTATACCCACTTGCTGGTACTAGTCTCGTTGAAGGTGATAAGTCTGTCTTCCTTGGTGTTGACGATAAGGGTAATCCAATTGCAATAGATTATTTTGCGTCTGTAAATGGAAGACAAAACCCGCATTGGTGCATCATAGGGACTACTGGCGCTGGGAAAACCACATCAGCATCAGCATTGATATATAGGTCATTGAAGGTCTACGAAGATATCTATATCTTTATCATAGATCCTATGGCTAATTTCAATAGGTTCTTTGAAGATTTGGCTGACTTAAACATTGTATTTAGTGACGATAGAGACCTAGGCTTAGATCCAATACGTCTCGTTGCCGAGAATGTTGTCAGTTCTGGTAATATCGCTGATTTCATAACAGAACAGTACGGGATCCCACACGAGCTTCGCGGTCTACTTGTATCTCTTATTGAACAAAGTAAGACATTAAAAGAGCTGTTGGAGAACGTTGAAGACTTTGCAAATAAAAAATCTGCTACGGAGTATAGGAAGCTGTATAACTATTTGCTCAATATGGTAACGGGGGCAGATAAGAAGATTTACCTAGGTGAGCCGATCGATTTGAAAGGTAAGAAGTTTGTGATCTTAGGTCTAAAAACAGAGGACGCGAGAAAGAAAAGAATAGCCTCAGCCTTACTCATGCTATATGCATATAGTATGATAAACAGGTTACCGAGGGATGTAAAGAAAGTCTTGTTGATAGACGAAGCTCACTTCTTGTTTGAAAGCGAGCCAATATCAGAAATAATTGCGCTCATCTATAGGACAGCCAGGGCTTTAAGGACGTCAATGATTACAATGACTCAGCTGATACAACATTATAAGCTAAACAAGTATAGTGACGAAGCGTTCAAGCTTGCGAACAATAAATTATTATTAAAACAGGAAAGGGAATCAGCGGAGGACTTGAAAGCGTTAGCTAAAGCAAGTGATGAGGAAATAGACTTGATCTTGAAGGCTAGTAGAGGTAAGGGGATTTTGCTTTCGGGCAACATAAGGGCACCCATACAAATTCTCTTGACTGAAGAGGAGAAAATGAAATGGAGGACTGAGTAAATGACAAGTACCATTAATCTGTTAAAGAAAATCGCAGAAGAAAGAGGCATAAAATATGAAGTACTTCCCTCTGGAGTTATTATCTTAATAAACAAGGATAACAAGGCATATTTACAAGCATCAGCTGTTGGAGACGCTTATTACATCAGATATCTATTGAGAGACTCTGCATTTGTCGTACGAAAACTAAATAGAAAAATAGCAGAAGATATAGTGGAAGAGAAGCTAAAAGAAGACGGGGAGATAGTTATTAAAATCTCAGTAGGGTAAGAATTAAGACGGTTCTGGATATTTCCTCTCTTTTTCTTTCTTCCTCTTCCTCTTTCAATAAACTTTCTAGCTTCTTTTTACTTTTTAAATATCTATTAAGGATTTGTATCCTTCTCTTTGCCCCTAACCCTGAAACTATATTTTTCTTTTTCAAGTACTCGTAAACCTTCAAAGCAAGTTCTCGGTCTGGCAAGGAATTTATATAGTCAAGTACTGGATCATAGCCTCTCAGTATGGCTCTAATATACCTTTTCTTATTTCTTATTGCATAAGACCCAAGACCAAGAGACTCTCTTAGTGTAGTTGTCCTCTCTCCGTTCTTTTCTTTGATATATTCGTAGGCAGCTACAAGCGTTTCAACATCAATCCGTTTAATTCTGTCTATAATGTTAAAGAAAAGTTCTTTTTCCTTTTCGTTTAGGTGAGAGAGAATTTCTTGTTTTAGCTTTTCTATGCTGATACATTTACTTCTTTTCTCTCTATCAAAATTCTCCTTAGTAGGGGGAAGCTCTGAATACGTATTATTGTAGTATGAGTCAGTATAAGCAATCCTGTCTTCTAGTACTTCTCCAGTCTCTGCACATATACGTTCTGCTCTTTCTTCGTCAAAGATTACTTTATCAGGTGGGCAACTCATCCTGAAGAATGTATTATTTAAAAATCTTCAGGGTTTTGCAAATAAAACTGGTATTATGTTTTACTCCCCAGTAAACTGAGATAAAATTCAATTTATCGTATTTGACTGGGGAGTAAACAAGGAAAAAAAGACTTAACTTATCCAAGCAGTCCCGTTCCAAATTGCAGTAATTTCCGCGATCGAGGGATTGGAATAAGAGAAGATAGCATATATTATTTCTGGAATGAAATCAGCGTTATAGAAGTATATTTCTTCGCCAACATAAGGAATTGATGTATTCTGAAATGTATAGAATGAAATGTTGCCGAAGCTGTAAGGATTGCCAAATGGGATCCTATCCCATTGTTCATAATATGCATTATAGATGTCTACAAGATATACTTCATTATTTCCAGATATGTTAAAGTAGATTGATGAATTATAAATTTCTGGTATTCTAGATATATTATAAAATTGTAAAAGCCCTGATATATATCTCAAATTCGGATACGTAGATAAATTAAGAATTTTCGCATTTACTAGGGCCCAACTTATATTACCCATGCTTTCTAGTTCCAACAAATTATTCCAGGCTTCTATAGATGTATTAAAAGCATACATTACATACTGTGATGCTAAAACGAAATACTCAAATTTCATGTATTGCATATCGCTCTGGTTTATTGTGTCTTTAATATAATTCATCAAAGTAGTGGCTAGGCTAGCGTTTTGCTCTAAATAGAAGTAATCAATTGCCGCATACTTATTGTATATCATTTTCTCGTCAATCCAAGTTGGGGGTGATTTTACGATATTTGACTCTATACTGAAATCTAAATAATAATAGTATGAAGAACCACTAGTCTGAACGACATCATTTGGTATTATATTTAGTATTCCTGCATCCCATTGTCTGTTTATATATAATGTAGTTATGTTTATTGTATCATTTGTCTTTATTTTTATGCTGTATATTTCTGGAGCTGATGACCAGACGAGGTAAGAGATGTTCACGTTAATCTTTCTAGCACCGAAGTTGATTGCATGCGTTGAGTTTTCATATATGTGAGTTGTCGGGTTTGTTCCATTAAATACTGTAATCTGCAGTGGAAGGGTAACATTATATTCATAGAATATATATGTATTTGAAATATTTGTAATTGAAGATAAAATGGGATAATATTTATACGTTATATTATATGCGTTTCCAGCTATTGTTTGGTTAGATTCATTACAAGATCTATATATTTTTTGTATAGTCTCAGTTTCATTTTCTATGAACGTAAGTCCTGCTGTAGCTTGAACATTTATTGAATTCCCTGGCACGGCAGCGGTGGTACTTTCTGTTACTGGCCCGATTGTTCCTCCAGTGTATGGTATTGTTTGTGTGTTTGAAACTACTGCATATAGTGAAGTTGATCCGTTTTCATTCACATAGTAGTAGAAGGCGTAATAAACGTTTGCATCGTAATAAAGGTAATTGTATCTGTGATCGCCTGGGCATGAAAGAGATCCGTGTGAGTTACTGCTTGCTAAAAAGTAGTTTATCGAATACGTAATAATGACATATGCTGTCAATGTGTAAGTATTTACAATTTCTGAACTGAGAGGCCCCCATGTTATATTATCGTTTGGCGGATATGACCAGCCTTTCTGAAAGCTTGCCGGTGGTTTGAAATTCTTCGCATAAATAATTATGATTTCAAATTTAGAGTAGTTTTCAGTATCATTGGCGTTCAAGGGTAACGGGGTGATTATGACTGATGATTGATTTGTAATATTCATAAAAGCAGAGGACGCTATGCTGAGTAGCCCTCCGTAAGCGTAAGGAGTTATCATCGAAGCATTTCTTGATAAATAATTGATTAGTAGTGATAGTAACGATACATTACGTACAGAGAGATTGAAGAAAATAGGGATCTTGTAATTCTGAACGTCTAAAGTATAATTCGGTGGTTGTACGTCTGCAAATGATGCATAAACATACTTCAAATCGTTGATGTTAGGACTGAGATATATTGATTTGTTGTAAATATAAGAATAATACGTGCTAGGCAAATTTTCCGTTTCGATTGTATTTGTATTTATAGAAATGTTGTAGTTTTGCTGAATGTTCTGTATATTTCTGAAACTGTTAAAGATAGCTATGATTATTATTAGTGCTATGAACAAGACGCTGAATCTTCTTATATCCATTCCGAAGATGTTTGCCATCACTCCTCTGAAAATGGGGGTTTTTAAAAACCCCTATTTATGAGGAAAAATGCTAAGTCCCTTGTTAGCAATAAAAATTCTGTTATTAGTTCCTACGATAATATTCTTTTTCTTTTCTGTAATATATTACATACTATATTCGATAAAAGCACCAGGATTTGAAAGTATAGCGATCAGAATTATTTCATTTATTCTTCTAGGGGGTGCAGCGATATTACTGTCATTGTATTTGGCGATCTAGAGAAGAGAATGAAATGTTATACATCTAGAGAAATATTTAGTGATGTTAGCAAATTGGTAATATTATTAATACAGAGAGGAGTTAGGGAGATTGTAGTAATCTCGAATAAAGAAGACATAGGAAAAATAGCGAGCCTTGAAATAGAAGATAAAGTTGATATTATCTTGATAGAAGCTGAAAGGGACTTTAAATTATGCTATAAGTTTTAGTATTTACCCCTAGTAAAGCACATGTTAACAATTTGTTAACAATTGTTAGCATGCTGTTAACTTTTGTTAATTAATGTTAACACAATATATAAGCTGAAATTAACCCAGATAGATCCCAAGTTTTGCAAAATGGCTAGAGAGCTGATTTTTGTCGACATAGAATTTACTCCCCAGTAAACTGTAACAAATCCGTAAACTAAATTAAACCTGGTCGGATCCCCAATTTTTTGCTTGTAAAGCCTTGGTAATGCGAGAATGAAAACAAAATTAATGAGTTATTTAACCTACTCCCCCTGTAGTCACTAGCCCAACTTCTGAGACGTTGTAAGTATATTAATAACTTATTAAACCTGCTTAACGTTAAATTATCATAATGACACGCAAAGGAAATTTGACGGGTAAAGAGAAAATAATTGCTGTACTTACGCAAAAAGGTGTATGCACATTTGAAGAGTTGTTAAAACATACAGGGCTAAAAGAAAGCGTTCTTAACGTCTATCTGTCACAGCTTGCTAAGGAAGGGGTAATTAGCAGAGGCTGGCTTCATTATGATGGAAAAAGATTCAGAAAGTACTCTCTGAAATCAAAATACAAAGAAGAGCTAAAACTAGATGATTAGGGTTTACTCCCCAGTAAACCTAGAACAATCAAGGGATTTTGATATAGCTTTATTCTGCTTTTATTTTAGACTAATATTGAAGATTGGCTTAAACATGGAACATTATACGCAAAATTTCCCGTTTTATTTGAAACATTTTCTAGTCTCTCGAGCCCGTGACCCGGGTTCAAATCCCGGCCGCGGCACTGTGGGGGTGGGGGAATCTCCTACTCCCTCCACTTTCAATTTTTCATAATATTTAACTACCTTATCTAAAGAACCTACGTAAGTCTCTCTTATCTCACTATTCACATTCTCTAGCTTGTAAACATAATACTTGCCTTTTCTTTCACGTATAATCACGTCACCATATTTATATCTCGTTTTTTCTTTCGTCGTTTACGCCCTAAATTTGCGATTGCCAATTTTACTTTATAAGACTTTGGCAACCCCTAAAAATTGCCTTTAAAATATGTTAGATTGAAAGAAGCCGACAAAAATTCCTTATTAGATTAAAAAATACTAAGCAAATTCTTGAATTTACGGGATGTCCAGCAGTATTTCCATAGGACTAACATATACTCATTCTCGTCCTTAGCGAAATTCCGTGTATCTTTCGCCTCACCCAGCTTTAATTAGAGTAGCTGAAACTGCTCTCGTATTACAATTTTCCTCTAACACTTAAACTTGCTACGTATCTAACTCCTAATAGTGCTATAAGACTTCCGCTTATTCCAAATTCTTTCATTGCTCTTTTATAACTTAGTCTAGTTGACGTTAATGGCTGATAAAACCTATAGGAAAAAAAGGAAATCTCTAAGAGTCCAAAATATCGAATATTGTGCTTTTAAATGTGAGGTCTCTTATAAAATGAATAAAGGGAGAGGTTACTAAAATATGGAACAGAAGAAGGAGTAATGTATAAAAATAGGAATATTAAAGGTATTAAAAACTCACTTATTTAACTGCACTCGCTAAGAGGAGTAGTCTCTTTTTCAGTAGTTTTAAAAACTAATTCCTAAACTATTTTTAGGGCTAAGATAATGTTTAAAAATAACGATTTTATTTACATCGAATATACGGCAAGGGTTAAAGATACTGGTGAGATAGTTGATACTACTAATGAGGAAGAAGCTAAGAAGGCTAACATATACGATGAGACAAGATCTTATGGTCCTAGGCTTGTAATTCTAGGTGAAAATAGACTAATAAAAGGACTAGAAGAGGCATTGTATAATTTTAATTTAAATGAAGAAAAGACTATTGAAATTCCACCAGAGAAAGCATATGGTGAAAGAGATAACAACAAGATAAGAATTGTTCCTTTAGGTGAGTTAAGAAGACAAGGAATAACGGCAACTCCGAATAAGGTTTTGCGATTAGCTGATGGGAATCTAGCGGTTATAAGGAGTGTGAGTGGAGGTAGAGTAGTTTTAGATTTAAATCATCCATTAGCAGGCAGAACTTTAGTATATACTGTTAAGGTCGTCAAAGTTCTTGAAAATGCTAGAGATAAGATTTTTGCATTAATTGAGCGTAGATTTTCCTCAAAGTATTCCAATAGTTTTAATGTAGAACTTGATGATAGTAAGAAGAATGTAAGGATAACTGTACCAAAGGAGCTTTACTTATTAGAAGACTTACAGATTGGTATATATTCATTAGCCTATGAAATAATTAATTATGTTTTACCAGAATATACTGTAGAGTTCGTTCAACAATATTCTAAAACTACTTTTTCATCATCGTAAAATTTAATCTATAATTTTTGTCACTTTAGCTATTTTTTCAGCAGAGTTCCAAGTCAAACCTCTATCTCCTAAAATAGTATATCTTTCTGGTCTAATTGTATGGGCTATGGTTAAAGCCTTGATTATTATTTCATCTGACAGACCCAAATCTTTAGCTCTAACTGGAAATCCTATTTTTTTGAGTCTCCTTCTTATTTTCCTCCAGTTGACTCCATGCAAATAAGCCATCATGATTGTTCCTAATCCAACTAATTCGCCATGCAGGATCCCTTCAGGATGTAGTAATTCAACTGCATGTGCAAAAAGATGTTCTGATCCACTAGCCGGTCTTGTACTTCCAGCCATTCCCATGGCGACGCCACTGCTAATTAAGGCTTCTATCAACATTCTTGTACCATACTTTAAGTCCTTATTAATTATCTTAGTACATTGGAATGCGTGTTTTGCTGACATTAACGCTAAAGACGCGGTATAGTCACCATAATACTCACCTCTTAACTTCGATGCTAATCTCCAGTCCCTTACTGCTATTATCTTTCCTATCGTATCTCCTATACCTGCATTAATAAGTCTTCGTGGTGCAGAACTTAAAATTTCTATATCCGCTACTATTGCTAAGGGTTCTTTAGCTTTTACCGAAACTGGCTTAGATAATCCCTTTATCGATGCAAAAGGCGACGTTATTCCGTCATGTGAAGGCGCTGTTGGTATACTGATAAATTCTAAATTATTTCTAAACGATGCATACTTGGTTACATCTATAACCTTACCGCCTCCTATACCCAATAGTATGTTAGGGTTAGTTTTCTTTATGGCTTCTTCTACTTTATATACCTCTTCTAAGGTTGCGTTATTTATCTCAACTACTTCATATTTAACATCCTTTGGTATATTTTCTAAAATTTTATTTGTTATCATTTTAGTATACTTACCGCCTGTAACGATCAAATATGGTGACCTTACACCCAACTGAGAGAAGTAAAGTGGTATATTTTCTAAAATATTGTTACCTACAAAAACTCGTCTAGGTAAGCTAATTATATGCTCTTTTACGTTCACATATATAGAGAGAAACTTTAAATATTAAAAATTAGCATACATAGGTTTAGCTATAGCTATTTCTTAAGTTGGTGAATAGATTGGCATCTCTAAATAGGATGAGTATAGTATCGTTAATTTACAGTGAACTGAAAGATTTGGGAATAAGTAGAATTGAATACGAGGGTCCAACAATAGCAGTATATGTAAAAAAGCCAACAATGGCAATGGAAAAAAGTGAGGTTGTAAAGAAATTAGCAAAAGATATTAAAAAGAGGATAGTAATAAAAGCTGACCCTTCAATAAGGAAAGATAAGAAAGAAACCATAGAGATAATAAAGAATATTGTACCACAAGAAGCTCAAATTGTCGATATAAAGTTTGATGATGACCTTGGTGAGGTGTTAATTAAGGCAAAGAAACCTGGTCTAGTAATAGGCAAGGGCGGATCATTGCAACAGAGAATATTTGCTGAAACGTTCTGGAAGGCCGAAATAGTTAGAGAACCCCCAATAAAATCAAGAACGTATGATAGTGTATTAGAGCATATTTATAATGAGACTGAGTACAGAGCAAAGATATTGAAAGTTTTTGGTGAAAGAATACACAGAGAGACAGTATTCCAAGATAAATACGTAAGGATAACAGCACTTGGCGGATTTCAGGAAGTTGGAAGATCTGCAGTGTTGGTCGAAACTCCAGAAAGTAAAGTATTGCTAGATGTAGGTTTAAATCCCAGTGCTAACTTGTTCGGAGAGAGACTGTTTCCGAAACTTGATATAGATCAATTAAAGTTAGAAGAACTAGACGCGGTTGTCATAACCCATGCTCATTTAGATCACTGCGGAATGGTTCCATTTCTTTTTAAGTACGGTTATGAAGGACCAGTGTATACGACAGCCCCTACAAGGGATATAATGGCTTTAATGCAACTAGATTCACTAGATGTAGCGGAAAAAGAGGGAAAGCCTTTACCATATTCTGCTAAAGAAGTTAGAAAAGAACTTCTTCACACTATCACCCTTGATTATGGTGAAGTAACTGATATATCACCAGATATACGGTTGACATTTTACAATGCTGGCCACATACTCGGCTCAGCCATGGCTCATCTACATATCGGTGATGGTAAGCACAATATAGTGTATACTGGAGACTTCAAATATGCTAAGACTAGATTACTGGATAAAGCTAATGTGGAATTTCCAAGAGTAGATACTTTAATAATGGAGACCACTTATGGAGCTCAAGAACAGAAAAGTAGGGATGAGTCAGAATTAGAATTGTTAGAAATCATAAATAAGACACTTAATAGAGGTGGAAAAGTGCTAATTCCAGTGCTGGCAGTTGGAAGAGGGCAGGAAGTGATGTTAATAATAAACGACATGATGAAAAAGAAACTTATACCAGAAGTTCCAATATACGTAACTGGTCTCGTTGACGAAGTAACAGCTATTCATAACGCATATCCAGAATGGTTAGGAAGAGAGGTAAGAGAGGAGATATTATACAAGGATGAAAATCCTTTTACGTCAGAATTCTTTAAGAGAATCGAAGGGTATAAAGAGGATATAGCTAAAGGCGAGCCTTCAATAATTTTAGCTACGTCTGGAATGTTGAATGGTGGACCGGCAGTAGAGTTCTTCAAAACAATGGCACCAGATCCTAAGAATGCAATAATATTTGTGAGCTATCAAGCAGAAGGGACATTAGGTAGAAAAGTCAGAGATGGAGCAAAAGAAGTACAGATATTAGATAGAGATGGAAGAGTGGAGTCAATTCAAATTAATATGGAAGTTAAAGCTGTAGAGGGATTTTCTGGTCATTCGGATAGAAGACAACTGCTTAATTTCTTGAAAAATATAGAACCTAAACCTAAAAATGTAATATTAAATCATGGAGAAGTCAATGCAATAAGATCTTTTGCAAGCCTCATAGCAAGAGAGGAGGGCAGGTTAGGATATAAACCTAACGTGTATACGCCCAATATACTTGATAGCCTCAGAGTTGCCTAAGAAAATTTTTAAAGATAACAATATACAGTATTAGTAGAAGGGGGCCCGTCGTCTAGCCTGGTTAGGACGTCGCCCTTACGAGGCGAAGGTCCTGGGTTCAAATCCCAGCGGGCCCATAATTTTACGATACTTTTATTCAACTCCGCCGGTTTTATTACCATTGCATAACGCATGAGGAAAAAATACATAACGCACGTTTTGAGTATACTCACAAGGAGGGTTTGAAATGATAGATATCAAGAACATAGATGACAATATGAGGAGATTGTTACTAAAGAAGGCTTATGAAAAGCTAGGTTCTTCTATATACGAGAAGCTACAGAAAAGTAGAAGGACAATTTATGTATATATTAGGGGGTATGATGAAAGGGGGAGAGAGATCAGAATCCCTGATGAGGTTGTAGAGAAAGTGGTGAACCTACTCCCATTAGACGAAGTATATGAAGTACTAGAGGGCTTTTCACCGCGTCGGTATACTGTAAATGATATTATAGGTATATTAAGCAGAGTAAAACAGGATCCAGAGTTCAGAGAAGTCTTCTTTATGCTCCTTTCTAAAACCCTGGGGGATTATCTTAACACAACTACTAGCAAGTATATAGTAACTTCTGATGATATTGAGTTGTTTAAGAAGAAGTTGAGAGAGAAAAGTAAGAAGACAGCTTCAGACAGACTCGCTTACTTAACTAGGGCATTAGCAGACTTAAACTACCAGCTTTCTGCAGAGGACTTAAATGAATACCTACTAGAGGTAGAAGAAGAGTCTAAGGGTAAAGCAGAACATATTGCGAAAGCACTAAAATTATTCATTAAAGAAGTTGTAAGACTAAGAAGCCCCCAGTTAGCTAGAGAGCTCTATGACTCTTTTAAAACACCTAGGAGTAAGACTCAGTATAAACCACCGCCACTAGATCTGGATATATTAATGAAAATCTATGAAAACATAAGCGATTTAGCAGCAAAGTCATATTTTAGGTTATTAGTGGAAACTGGGCTACGAACTGGTGAATTGTTCGTACTAACAGTAGAGCATATCGATTTAGAGAAGAGAGTGATAAACATAATGAAAGAAAATCAAACAAAGAGAGCATATATTTCATTTCTACATGTCGAGACGGCAAATTGGTTAAAAGAGAAATATCTACCCTACAGAAATCAGTTCGTCGAGAAGTACTTTGACTCAGTGAAAAACTTGGCATTAATACAAGAAATAGACTTATTGAAGTGGAAAAACAAACTATTCCCCTTTAGGGAAGACAGAATAAGAGAGGAGATAAAGGAAGCTATGGATAAAGTTGGTATAAGGTTCAGGTTATATGATGTGAGGTCTTTCTTTGCCTCCTACCTAGCAAAAAGGGGGGTTAGTCCCCTCATCGTTAATCTTTTGCAGGGAAGAGCTCCCCCGGTACAATTCCGCATATTGCAAGAACATTACTTTGTAATCTCACTAGAGGAATTACAAAGAATATACGATGAAAAAGCCCCAAAGTTAGAAAAACTCTAGAACGAGATCTACTTTCGTCTTTTCATCATATAACTTCTTCCATCTATCATTCAAAGGTTTTGGCAAAAATATAGCGTAGTTCTTATTCGTTATTTTTGTCACTTTTTTGGTACCTAACGGGAAAATCTCATTATTAATGACCAGATATGCATTACACACTGATATAATGTAATTGTTGTAAGCCCTTGGTATAATAACCATAAAATAGTCCTTAAACCCGCTGACTCTGAGACCTGGAATGACCAACTGTTTAATTGTAAGCCTAAGCTCCATCATCTCACCAGCTTCTTGAGTTTTTTCTCTGCTACTGCGTAATTTGCACCTTCCATAAGAGCTTCATCAAATTCCTTCCTTAGTATTATATATTGCTGAAGTAGATCTAAATATTTAGTTTCTAGCAAAGTCACTCTTTGCTGCAGCTCTCTCAGTTGTTTCATAATCTTTTTGTTATTCCTTCTGGTCGTGATTGCTCACCTTTTTGCATTTTTCCGCTACGAGGAAGAATACAATATCACCTTCGTATGATGGGATCCCTAATTCTTTCAAAATCTTGTTAATGCAGTCATAATCGTATTCTTCTTCTCTGCTATTTTTGTTCTTCATCGTTTACTCCCCAGTAATGCATTAATTAGTTCATAAATCGTACGTTTAATTCTCTCACCTTACACTGAATGTTTCTACTTTGATCTGTTGAACGCGTTTTTCTCTCAGTAGCATCTCTATAGCGTACCGTATCGCTTCACTTCTGCTTATTCTATTGTTAAGTGCATAAAGATCTAATTGTTGTAGTAAGTCCTCTTCAACTTTAAATGTTACTACTCTCATCTTCATTTCCTCCATCTAAATCTTCCTCGAAGATGAGATCGTTTGACGTAATTTCTAATTTAACTTTCTTTTGGAATATTACAAGTCTGAAACTTAACGGTATCTTTGAGTATGTAGCAGTAACCATTGCATATCCTTGTTGTATTAGTATGCTTTGTATAAGGATTTCCTCTTCAGGAATAATTTCGAAATTGAAATATTTTGATATCATCTTAGCTGCTAAATACTTAGCTTTCATCCATAATTCTTGAATATCAGTAAATTGCAATTCATATTCTTGTAGTTTGATTGCCATTTTCCTCACCCCATCCAGTTGTCTAAAGTTTTGCTTTGCTGAAGCACCTGCTTCTTCTCCTTCTTCCTTTCTTCCTTCCCTAAGATCTCTAGGATCTCATCTTTGTAGATCTCCACTAACTCCTCAAGATCTGTTCTGTCTAATTCTATATCTTTGATGTCTATCTCAAACTCTCCGTCTCTAGTGCATTCAGAAACTATGTATTCGCCAGCATCTTTGTCGCACCAACAATTACTATAGGCGTATCTGCTTAACGTTTCGTAGTCAATTAAGACTTTCATTTCATCTCAGCCTCCATCTTTGCTAGGATCCTCTCTGCCTCTTTCATCTTCTCTCTGATTTTGTTTGCTAGCCACTTCCTCGCTCTATCGTTGCTTTCTACGATTTGCAATATTTTTGTATTGCTTAGATGAATCCTCCCACTCAAGATCTTGTATAAGCCAGACTTCGACAACATTGTTTCCAAGTCTTCTACAAACTCTTCAGCGAATTCTTCCCTATCAGACTGATCCAACATATTAATTAAAAAAATCAAATCTTCTTCGCTTACGGGGGAATTATCCCCCATTTGAACCACTTGAAGTGCCATTTTTGAATCACTCTACACTTTTCAATAAGTAAAAAGAGTATATAAAATTTACTCTTATCAAAATGTGTAATGTGTAAAGTACAGTAGGGGAGAGAGTGGGGCGAAAATATAAATTTTTATGATGTTACACTAACTATTATACGTATGGTGGAAAAAGTAGAGAGTGGGGATTATATGAGTGAGAGTGATATAGAAGAGTTTTTGAGTACCCCTATGAAACTCTTACTTATCATAGCGGAAAATGATAATATTGTACAATCACAGTTAGTTCTTGTATCAAAGATGAGCAGTAGTACTGTACAAAAATGGGTAACATGGCTAGAAAGTAAAGGTTTGATTGAGGTTATTGAAACAAAAACTATTGTGGGAAGCAAAAAGAAGATAATTAGACTAACGGAAAAAGGTAAGAAAGTCGTTGATGAGATAAGAAATTTGTCTAATATGGTATTACTCACTTCTTAAATTTACTATACATTAACTGAAAAGTGAAAAGATTTTTATAACTCAATACTCTATTTAATTATTGAAAAGAGTATGGCAGTTAACATCGAGGAACTCACTGCGATCCTAAACCCAGGCGGGCAGATATTAATTACTTTGTATATTAACGGGAAAATGCATGAATCGGAGCTAGTTAAGAAAACAGGAATGTCTTCAAGTACGGTAATGCGTTGGAGGGAAATACTAGCCGTAAAGGGCTATATAACTATAGAGAGAAAAAAGGACGGGAGAAGTATTAAAACATTCTTGGAACTAACAGAAAAAGGAAAAATTGTTGCAAGCAACTTACTACAATTGAGCGTGCGTGTAAATGAAATAATTCGTTCTTGAGTGATCTCTAATGCCCTTAGCTAGTACTTTTTCTTCATCTTTCTCTTTTAGATCATTACGTATTGCTGAGCTATTTGAAGCATTATTACAAGGGCCTGCGTATGCAAAAGATCTTGCCGAGCTTATTGATGTGCCAAGTAGGGAGATCTACCCTAGGCTTAAACGGTATTTGAACTCTTTTATAACGGTAACAAAGCAAGGGAGGATTAACATCTATATGTTAAGGAGTGATGTGAGGAAAATTATAGATAAGGCTGTTAAGAACTATTCTGATGTTAACAGAGTCATAAGAAAGGCAGAAAAGTTAATGGAAAGGTTTTTCGGAAGGGAATTAGACGATGTAGAGAAAAATATAATCAGATACTTGGTAGACTATGTGCGTAAAATGAAGAAGCAATATTTAGAAGGGGGCCCAGATGGGAATATAGCAGAGATCTTAAGCAAAGTTTTGGGCTATTCCTATGAAGAGATAAGTGAATCCCTCGTAAAGTTAGCTAAGGCAGGAATTCTTTATATGTATCCTTCTGTAACTGTTGCTAGGAAAGTACGATTAAGCAAGGCAATTTTATGATCTATTTCTATCGACCATTTTTCTCTTTCTTGTATTAAATATTCTAAGCATGTTATATTTTTGCGTTTTTTCAGTTTACTGGGGAGTAAACCGAGAGAAACAAAATGAAATAAAAGGCACATTTCTTTGACTAAAATGCTAAAAATTTCTGCTTCTCATACTTTTTCAGTTTGGTCCCCAGTAAACCAAGTAAAAATTCAACAACTGGTATAACTACTACTCACCTAAAAAGCTCGGAAGCTCAATCAATTTTTATACGATTTTTTACGTAGGCTAATTTTTAGCTAATTATAAGCTAATACAATTTTTTACATTTTTTACAAATTTTTTATAAAGAGAACGAGAAGAGAGGGAAAGGAAAAGGAGGATCCTATGCAGCTGAAACAGCTGCAATTCACTCTACTTTTTGCTATTACTCAGCTTAGTAGTAGTACATAATAGTTACTGAATTTTTCTTATTTGACTGGGAAGTAAACTGAAAACTTAGAAAAAACACAAAGAAGTTAAAACCCTGGATCCAGGTTGCTGTGTTATTCATTACTTACCTATTATATAATAGGTATATAGCATGGTTTACTGGGGAGTAAACCAACCTAAATTATTACCATTTTCATTAGCGTTAGCCTTTTTATCCGATTTTTTGGAGAATTTATTAGTCACTTCTGTCGCCCCCCACATTTTTATTTTTCATTAACCGTTATGCCTCTTTTTTTGAGAAAGCTAAGCATGAAAATGAGTTAAGCTTATTACACAAAGATGAGATATAAGAAATAACGGGGGGCTCAGCGCGTAACAAGTTCATCATGGCTCAGCTTGTCGTCTTTTCTTCATTATCTGCTTACCTCTTTCATCATCGCCTATATCGTTGTTTATTCTAGAAAAATTTTTTAAATCTTCTTTTACTGGAGAGTAAGAACTTATTTTCAGAAGCGATATGAGTCGCAAATACTTTTCCTTTTCATCGCGCCCCCAAGTTCGGCTGAAGCAATTAGTGATGCTGGCTTTATGGAGCAAAGCAGTATCTTAGGCTAGCATTATAAAGCAGAAGCTGCAAAAGAGGCATTAGGCAATGCTAGGCTTATGCATACTTAGGCAAAGCTAGCATGCTGGCTCGATGCTTTAGGCTTTTGGCAGTGGCATGCTTAGGCTTATGCTGGAATTGGGGTTAAGGGCGGTAGCCCTTATAGTGTTAAAGAGATAAGCAGCTTAAGAGCTTAAAGTCTATTAAGCTGATTTTAGTAGTTAGTAGCTTCTGACTGAAGCATAGTTATTAGCAGTCAGATATTAGTTTAGATTTGTGGATCTGTTTTGATGTTTAGTTAGTAAGCATAGTTTTGCAAAGCATAGCTAGTAGTAATAGAGTATAGCAGCATAGTGTGTTAGTAAAAAGCATCTTAGTTAGTTGCAAAGCATAGTAGTAGATTAAAGCATAGCAAGTAGCATAGTAATAGTAAAGTATAGTAAGATTTGCAGAGCAAAAGTTAGAGTAGAGAGTTAGGCAGAGTAGAAAAGAAGTAGAGTAAAGCAAATAATGAGTAGTTAAAGTTAGTTAGAAAAAAGAAGTAGAGAAGCAAAAGCAAAGTAGGAAAAAGAGTTAGAGTAAAAGAGTAGAATCAGAAAGTAGAGTTATAATTGCTGGTTTGCGGAGCTGAAGGCGGAGCAAAAGATGTATGTTGAATTTGTGCTAAATGCGAAGCAAGAAATTGATGAGTGTGTATGTATAGATGAAGCCCGTGCCACAATCAAACTATCGTTAAACAATAACAAACTATCCTAAAACTATTCTTAAACAATAACAATATATCGTAAAACTCTAACTAGATAAATTTGGTTGTTTTAAATTATCTTAATTTTGTTTGTCTTTTCTTAGCGAGAGAATAGCATACTGGGGTTTATAAAGATATGATATTGTAGTGGTGGGTAAAAATGAGTGAGAGTAACCAGAATAATGAAAATGTGGTTAATCAAAATCAGAATATAACAAACAATAATCAAGTTAAGAAAAATAAGGTAGTGAAGAGGGAAAAGAAGGTAAAGAATAATGAAGATTACTATGTTTTTATAATGCCAGAGAAAGCAAAGTCGTTAAGAACTATTGTTGAACAAAGGATAATTGAGATAATCAGAGAAGAACCACTGATTCATGAAAAAGAGCTAATTCTAAAATTGATAGCTAGGGATCCTAAGGTTAAAGAGTACTATGTGAAAACTCAAGATATTAGCTACTTGCAATTTATAATATGGGATATGGCTAAACAAGGGATAATTAAGAAGGCGAAAATGCTTGGCGATAAAAAACATGTCTATTTCTTTTTGCCCGAGCAAGAGGAAATGCTAAAAGAGAAGTTCATAAAGGTTCCAAAGAAATAGTGTAATAGTCCAGGTCTCCTATCTTATACCATATTTCATTTTCTTTTACCTCAATCTCACTTACTAGATCTTTAATTGCTTCAAGGTCGTCAATCTCACTCTTTCTTACTTTATACGCATTGTTGTTTAGCTTCACAATATAGTATTCTGAGTTTTGTGTGACAACTTGTATTGTTACATCTTTTATGCTGATTGTCTTCTCTTCATGGCTAGGAGCTGTGATTTGGTTCTCTTTATCAGTATTGTTTACCGGGGAGTAAACCGTAGTTGTTTCTATCTGTTCTTCCTCAGTTGTTCCAGTTTCTGTTATCTCCTTTGCATTTTTCATGTCTTGTGAAAGTGCCGTTACTTGTTTTTCATTATTTTGGTTTACCGGGGAGTCAATCGTATTTACTTCTATGCTTTGTTTATTTTTGACATTAGATTTTCCTAATTCTTTCTTCTCTTCTTTTTCTCTAATCTTTAATGCAAATATCTTTACTTTCTTTTTCTCTTCGTCAGAAAGCTGATTATAAAGTTCCAGCAATTTGTTAAAGCAAGTCTCAAGTGTCCATGAATGTACTTCAGAAAAGTCCTTCACACTCTCTTTTCTGAAATTATGAATGACTTGCTCAGGATGAGTCTCAAGTTCGTTACAGCTTTCTATCTCTATTGCTATCGCTTTCTCATAATCTACGTTATACGTAGATTTATTTATTGGTAATGCAACTAGATCAGGTCTTGCTGTTAGTTCTCTACTTTGCCTTACAGTAGTGACGTAATAGCCTTTCTTCATATACTTCAGCATAACTTTCATTGCAATTTTTCTGCCTTCACTTGACGGGGCCACAGTTTTTACATCTCCGAAAAGACCTTTACCATAGCGTAATAATTTTTTGTTCTTCACTTTCTCTACGCTAATATAACCAGCAGCTTCTAGCTTGTTTATTACATTTTCTATTTTATCCCTATCTATCCCTATTCTTTTCAGTAAATCTACAAGATAAATTGAATGTTTTTCCCCATCGGCAAACCCTTCATATATATTGTGTAACACTACTTGCTCAAGGACGTTAGGCTTTTCGATGTACCTAAATAGAGGATTAACTAGGCTAGTAACGTCTCTGTTTTCAATTGTTGTTTTGTACTTCTCTTTCATCCTAGCTATTACTTTGTCTAACTTATCCTGGTCAAACTTCAGTTCTGTGTAGTCGAACTTTATGCGGAAGGGAGAAGCAACATCGGTTGATTTTCTCGGCATAACAAACATTACAGCCTCACCTGGAGATAGCGTTGGCAAAACGCTTTCAATCTGGCTAGCATACCCTGGATCTACTTGGGATAAGTTCTTAGCATCATTTCCTGCAGTCCTCATTAAAACCTTTATTGCAGTATTGGAAAAGATCGATTTCAAAAGGTCTTTGACTTGATCTGTATGCTGATGGGCTAGTATTAAATGCATTCCAAACTTTCTAGCCTGGCTTAGGATAATTTCGAGTATTGATAAATCACTGATAACTTCAAACTCGTCAATTACAGTCAAAACTGGAATTCTTTTCTGCCTTAATGCTGCTCTCACTAACGCTGAGTACCATAATTTGTAAATCCATCCCGCGATCATGAGGAAGGAAGCTTTGCTTCCTATTTGGGCATTAGATGCGTTAATGACCACGAGATTTCCTGGCTCAAGGACGTTTTTGATAGAATCATTAGAGAATAATTTAACTAATAGAGGATTAGTAGCGTATTCCTCAAGTCTCGATAGTGCTGAAATATAACTAGTTTCTTCTAACTCTTGGAATTGGGCTAACTTTTCTTCCCACTGAGGATCCTTAACGGGTAGATCTATTTCTCCACTCCTCAGCTTCATAATCACGTTGTATAAATCGCGGAATGTGGGACTCCTTGTTTTCATGTACAAGATCTTTAATGCGTTTATGACGATATATTCGACATATACTGCTCCTGCCTTTAATGAAAATAATTGCTCAAAGATCTCCTTTACGTTAGATTCAGCCAATAATAAAGCTTGATCTTGGGGTATTTCATCTGGCAGACTTAACGGGTTAACAGATACCGTAGCTTGAGCTGGGTCTACGTAGATAAGCTTTTCGTAGTCAGCCATACTACTGGCTAGCTGTTCGGCGAAATCTCCGTTAGGATCCACAATAACAGTCACACTCTCTGGATATGCCTTCATGAACCTAGTTACTATTGTCGCTATGGCAGATGTCTTTCCAGCCCCTGTTCCACCTATGATATAAGAATGCCTCACCAGATCTTCCAATTCTAATCTTACTTCTTTGCCGGTTTCGGGGTTAACACCAATTTTAAACCCAGAAGGTCTATCTGGGATAATTGTTGGTAATTGCGTTCCTCTGGATGAAAGGACTGGTATTGTTGCAGCATTAGGTATAATAAGAAGGTGATCTAATGAAGATCTTTTAAGATGTAACCATTTCTTTTCGTTTAATATAGCATAAAGGTATGATAGTGAAATGTCTTTAGTGTAGAGTTTCGTCACATCTGTTTTGAACAGCGGGATTTCGAAAAATAGTGGATACATAGAATAAGAAGAGAGTAAAGCAGTGAGGCTCTTTAATCTCCTTCTGTCGTTATCGAGTAAATAAAGGTCAATAAGGTACAAGGAATCTTTAATCTTCTCCCTCATGTTGTTTATTATTATCTTATGCTTCTCACTATACTGGGCTAGTTTCTGAAGCTTATTAATTCGTACAAAATGCAATTCATGAAGCGATGGTTCAAGCTTAAAGATAATAAAAATTCCCTGTCCAGGCTGGAGTTGGGCTAATAGGTTATTTAAGTCTTGAAATTCTAAGTCCTCATAGAAGTGTTTTTCATGCTTTAAGAAAGCTCTGGCGTAATAATTAAATTGCGGTAATTCTGCGTCTTTAACACCAAAGAGGTTTCTAATGTTCTCAACAGTAGCATTAGTCCGCAGATAGAGGTGTAATATATTTTCGTCCCTATAATATAGTAAAGCAAAATTATTGCCTAGGATTCTTAATAGTTGGTCAGTATTGTACTTTACATCGATCTTTGGGAATATCTCATAGAATTTGTAAAACTTATTAAACATTCATCTCACCAGATGGAGCTTAATCAGTATCTTCAAGAGGAATAGAGCAATTTTTTCCTTTATTCCGAATCGGATTTGCTCTACAATGCATGCATCATAATCAACGATAGGATCCCTGCAGAGACTAGAATCACCCCTATCCCTATCTCTACTATTCTTTCTATCGTTTCTTTTCTCAAACATTTCACCCCACCTTCGCTAAGATCAGCATAATCAGAAGAAAACCCCAACCTGCTAATAGAAAATATCCTATGATTTTCTTCAAAGCCGTCATAAATGATAGAATCAAATATATCGCTGTTAAAGGAATTAGCCATGCAATTAGAGACGCATATTCAGTAGCAATAGTAGGATCTTGTGTAAAAATTGTTACTTGTAGGAAGTGTGCTATGCCGTTGACTAGATAGTCATAGAATACTACTAAATAATGGATTACTGTAGAAGCAAGATTAGAGCTTGAGAGATTTGGTATGTTTGGGGTACTCATCAACAAAAAAGAAGTGTAACTTTAAATAGTGGGAAAATTGGAGAGTTTAGAGCGCTCCGCTCAATATGGCCCATCCGAAAGTCAATATGAAAGCGCCTATAATAGCGCCCATGAGCATTTTTTTGAAGCCGTCACTTATTCCAGCACCTCGTGCAACTTCAAACACAGCAAAGATTATTGCCCCTGCTACTAATATCCAGGCAGCATACATTGCGTACCCTAGGAGTGTCGTGAAATACTGTGCGCCTTGGAATTGTGTTGGTTGGATATTTAAATTTGGTGCGCTTTGTGCCCCTGCTACTAGGCTTATTGTTATAGTTGATAGAGATAGTAGGGAGAGCCAGATTCTTGAAGTTTTTATCAAGCGGTACATCTCAACCAATAAAAGTAGTAAGCTTATATACTCCCCCTTAACGAGTTATATTTTCTTTTTACCATCTTGAATATTTTCCTCCACCTAGATCTTGCTTCGTCCATTGCTAGGATGAAATCAAGATGTCTTATTCCAAACTCATACTTATACAAAAGATAAACAATAGAGGCAAGTGACACAAAGTTTACATTGATTTTTAACTTCTTCAGCAGATAGACTGCTCTTTCTAATTGCCAGTTCTTCAACTCTATCTGTAGTTCCTGAAGGTAGAATGCTTTGACTCTCATCATTATCTCGTGTTCGTATCTCATCTTGTCTGTAAGCAGAATAGCGTGTTGTCTAATCATCAGATGATTTAAAGTAAAATAATTTAATTTATCTTACTTTATGTAACGTAATTGAAAAAATTAACGAATACGGTCGTAATGTAATACCAAAACTACTTAGGAAAACCTGATAAGGGCTTATGATGACAGGATTTTGTCTAATAATGAAAAAATATGTAGTTGAATTTGAAGGAGAAACGGAAGAGTTAATACGTCTACTAAAACTCGTTAAGGGAAAAGCAAGAGCTAGACTCGTAATTGAGATCGAGAACCCCTCCTTTTATGCGATCATCAACAGACATTATAAAGATTTGATTATAAGAAAATTAGAAGAAAAGTGAAGGAAATCTAAAAAAATTTCTTGGTTTACTGGGGAGTAAACTAAGAATAGTTTGTTACGTCTATAACGATGGTAATATTCCCGTAGTAGCTTTCGTCTGGATAGAATACGGTAATGTTGAGATAGGCAGTCTCACTTGGTTTAATTATAAGACCTTTTGACACATTATACTTGAATACTATAGGATACACACTCACATTATCTACTATTACTGTTGTGTTCTGATTCATGTTCTGTAGCGGTATACTTAACGTGAATGATTGTCCATTAATTCCAATTTCATTGATATATGGAAATGTTAGTGAGACAGTAACATTAGGGTCTGTTGTACTGACGTTTGCATATCGTACTATTGATTCATAGCTAGTGTAGGGAGGTATTGTGAGATTAAAGTATATACCAGAGTAGTTATAGATAAGATATTCTGGCACTGCGGTCTTAGGGATTAGGAAACATATAGCTTCTACCCTAGAACCTTTTTGTGTAATATAAGGAATGTAATTATTACCAACTTTATAATAAATCCAATATCCCATTAATTGTTGCCACTGATATACTCCTTTTGTTGTGTATAGATAGAAATAATTTTCTGCTGACTTCCTCCCCGCCCTAAAGGGCGAGGGTTCCCCTCATCGGTTCGGGACTACATCCCTCATTTGAGGAGCAGTCGAGAGGGCCAGAGACCCCCTCCCATTTAGGTTCATAATCGCAATAACATCACGGTCATTCTCATAACCGCAAGACGGGCACCTAAACCACCTGTACCCGACTTCTCTCATCTTAGCACCACATTTAGGACATAAAACGGAGGAATACTTTGGATTGATGTACTCGACGATCATACCGTGTTTCTTTGCTTGCCATTCAATCCAGTACTGAACCCTACGATACTGCATCAAATATAATTTGTCCCTGAACTCAGATGATAGTTTGTCAACATGTTTAATGAGGTTCTTCAGGTTCTCTAATTTAATAACGTTCGCGTCTAACACCCTAGCTATATCAACTACCCACTTCCCTACCTTTCTTGCGAAATCCTCCATTATCCTCCTAGCTTTTGCATGAAAGTGCCTTGTTCTGTTCAGTATCCTTTCGTTCTCCTTCCACCTCCTTGGGTACTTCCTCATCAGAGCTTCAGCTAATAACTTCCAATGATAAACATCATATAACCTAGTGGGTATCCTAACATAATGAGTATCATCCTTACCAACAACAATCTCATTCATGTTAATATCAACAGCAACACTACCCTTAGGCTCTACACTGACCTCCTTTCCCGCCCTAAAGGGCGAGGGTTCCCCTAGGGCGGTTCATAGGTTTGTGGTTTACCGCCTTCATTTTCATCACTTCATAGCTAGTGGGTGCTTTTTGCACCCACCCCGCTCCATTCGTCCAGCGGTAGACCACGGGCTGGGCCTTCAGCCCATTACCCCTATCCCTCGCTAGGGGTTGCCCTCTCCCCCTAGCTCCTCGGGACTCGGGGATATGTAGAATATTCATTGCACCATTTAAGTCCGCATTTATTACCTTCCCCGTGCGGGGACACTTAAAGAGACCACGTTTAATACGCCCATTTTCATGGGCTTCCCCGCACAGGGAACAAGTTTTTGAAGTATACGCCTCATCAACCTCAACCACATCTATACCAACTTCTTCCCCAACCTCTTTAAACCTCTTGATAACATAGCCGTAATTCCAGAAGTTAACCGTTAGTTTGTTCCCGCGACGCCTTGCTATGTCTTTCGGATGCCCTACTACAAGTCTACCTACTCCTTTCTCCTTCAACAGCTCCATTGTCTTCCTCACCATACTGTTCAAAGCGTGTTTGAGGAACCTTTTCCTCTTCTCAAATAAGAGTTTTAGCTTCCTACTCCTCCTCTGCTTATGCCTTGCTAGGGTCTTTTGTATGATTTGTATCTTCTTGCTATAATACTCGTACTGGGATAGGACTAAGCCACCTTTGAATAAATACCATGATCCGTCTTCGACGTAGACGGTAGCTAGGTTAACTATCCCTAAGTCTATAGAAGCTGTTAAATTACCCTTCTCTGCTTCATGTTCAAACTCTACGGGTATATGAGCATACCACGATTTCCTAGCCTCATCGTATATTATTTCTAACCTACCTTGTTTTCCCTTCCACTTAAGCTTGCCCTTGAACTTGAGGGTGAGGTGGAAGTCCTTTAGGTAGATTTCCCTTCTTTCTTCGTTTATCACGTACCTATCGTTCCTAATAACGAGGACGAGCTTATACTTACCATCTTCCTTCCAGTACCTTGGAGGTCTTGGTTTGAACCAGCTCGGTAGTTTGCCTTCCTTTTTCATCTTTATTAGTGTGAAGAAGCTCCTCCAAGCCTCGGCGTTCTTCTTCGCTACCTGTTGTGCGTTAACTTTGAGTATAGATCTGTACTTAGCATACACAGCCTTCTCAGTCTCATTGAAGTCCACCCTCTTCCCTTCCCTGAACTGTTGCATCCTTAGCCAGTTAACTTCGTTCCAGCACTTCGCGGTGGCTATTGCTAACTCCTTTAACCTTTCGTGTGTTTTCTTGTCTAGGACTAGTTTAACCACGTTAGCCCTCTTCACCCTCTTTCGCCCATTGCTCTTCTATGTACCTCTTTATTGTCTCGTTTGATATGTTACCAGCAGTTGATACGAAGTAGCTCCTAGTCCACAACTTCCCGTTAGTGTACTTCCTCAACTCTGGGAATTTTTTGAGTATTAGTCTTGCTGATTTTCCTTTGAAGTAGTTTGCTAGGTATGATGGCGCATATCTCGGTGGGCAGTTGACGAAGAGGTGGATGTGGTCTGGCATTACTTCTAGGGCTATTACCTCGCAATCAAGCTCCTCAGCAATAGACTTTAGTACCTCTTTAGTATATTCAGCTACTTCACTCGCTAACAATTTCCTGCGGTATTTCGGTATCCATACGAAGTGGTAGTTGCAGAGGTATTTTACATGCCTAGTTGATTTATATTCCACACTCTAAAGTATTCAGAAGATTTTAAAAACTTTACCCCGCCCTGAAGGGCGAGGCTTGTCGTTCGTTTTGTCATAAAACCCTATGAAAGCCCGACCCCCCATTACCCTTAAACACCAGTGTTAGTTATGAAAAAGATAAGGAGCAGGGTAATAGAGCCAGAAACTAACGAGATTATTATACTTAATAATAGTGAGGAATTACACAAACTGTTTGATGATCTCAAAAAAGAGAACGAAGCAGAATAAAAACTCCTAACTTATCATTTTTTCGATTATCTGTCTCACCTGTCCCTTCACTTTACTCAGCTCTTCTACCGCTTTAGTATCTTCCAATTCGAATACTGCAAAGTTCGTAATCTCATCTAAGTTAAAGTAGATCTGGATTAACTTCACTAACTCTTCCCATCTCTTCAAATCCACTTCAATTTGCTTAGCTTTTATACAGCTCAACCTCCTCTTTACCCCAACTTGCAATTTCTTCTTCCTCTCTCAACATTTCATTCCTTGCCTTCTCTATTTCATTCCTTAGTTCAGTACTAGTTAAGTCCTCTAATGCTCTGATGTGCCAGCATTTATGTTTGAATGTATATCCCTCACAATCGCAACTGCTTTTGATAACTTTCATTGTTATGGGGTCTATTACTAGCCTAGTATAGTGTGTTAAATTTGGTCTGGACTTACTTTCTATATCTGCACTTACGATTACACCTTCACCTAATGTGTAAAAAACATCTATTCTCTTAATCATGGATTTTGAGGGGATTTGTGTGGAAATCATGTTTGTTCTAAAAACTATAACATAGAACATGTATTTAAAGTTATTTGTTCTAAAGCATAGAACATAGAACAGTAAGTAAAGTTATAGCTTTAGAAGTAAGTATTTAATTTGAGAGTATGTCGGAGAACATTAAGCTCGTAAGAAAGTATTTGGCAATAGATGAGAATAGGAATATTGTGGCTGAGGGCAATTCGTGGGAGGAAGTTGAGGAGATTATGAAAAAGAAGGGCTATAAAAGGAGTCAGTATGATATTTTAACGGTAGTGAAGCAAGAGAAGAGTTAGTATGAATAAAGAAATAGAGATCCCTTTCGTTAATGCTGAGGGATACTCAGTACCTTTAATAAAAGTAAGGATGGAGTGTCCTAAGTCTGGAGAAGATGTTTTGATATACGCATTACCAGATAGCGGTAGTAGATTTTCTTTAATAAATAGGAGAACGTTAAACGAGTGTTTTAATAATCTAGAAGATCATTACTTTGATACCATCATATTAACAAATCTAAATTTACATACAAAAAGGTATAAATTAAAATTTCATTTCTTAGAGCTAAATAAAAATGTTGAAATACCAGTTGCAGTAGCCGATTTCGGTGTATATGAAGGAGTTTTTCCTAGCCTTATTTTAGGTAGGGAAGATTTCTTTTCAAAGATGTTGATATGTTTTGACAGAAACGTTAGATTAATCATAAAGGTGGATGATTCTTAACTAATACTTCCATAATTTCCTTTATTCTTATGGCTACATATTTTCCATCATCAGTTAGATAAACTAGCCTTCTTCTAGGAAATGTGTTTTCTCTTTCCTCTCTTATTAACTTATATTTCTGGAGTTCTTCCAAAGCTCTGAGTGCGGGAGTGTTATTAACTTCGGCTAAATCTATCAATTCCCTTATAGTTATACCGTCTTTTTTGAGTAATGCGACCAATAATTTTTGGGCGGTCTCTGAAAGTGTGTAATCCATTCCATGTTATACTTTATATATAATGTAATAAGACTAAGTTCTTTGCACTAGATTTTATAACATGTAACTTTATATATTTGTTCTAAAAACTATAACATGGAATAACCATGTTAGATCCGCTCTCTAATGAAGCAAAAATACTCCTAACCCTAATAGATAAGAAAAGCAAAAGCAGAAGACAAATATCGAAAGAGACTAATATACCATACCAGACAGTAGCAAACGTAATAGCTAGATTAGTAGAATACGGATTTGTAGAGCTTGAAAGAATAGAAGATAACGAGAAGTTCTATAAAATTACTGAAAAAGGAGCCAAGGAGCTTTCTGAATCTGTAAGTAAGGAAAGGAAAGACATAGAAAAGTTACTGAAGATCACGGAGGTGGTTCAATGAGTAAGCTGAAGGAGTACAAAACGATTTCTATCGATCTCATTAAGGAAGTTGAGGAGTTTAAGAACTTCATACCGGAAAATAACATGTATGATAAGATTAAGGAGGACATAGCTAAGAATGGGATAAAAGTACCGCTCATTGCTAATCAAAATTATGAGCTGATTAACGGATACACTCGCCTAAAGATAGCCAGAGAGCTGGGAATTAAGGAAGTTCCAGTAGCTATTTACGAGACTGATGGAAGAGCTGATGAATACGATTTACTGGTATCTACAAATCTTACTCAAAGGCAATTAAGCAGGGCTCAAGCATTAGCATTGATCGAAAAAGCAGTAGAGGAAAAGATGAAAATGCTAAAAAATAATCAGAGTGACAATAATAATTCTAAAGAGACAAAAGTTGAGTCTCCCCAGACTCAACTTAGCTCGAATAACAGAGAAAAAATTGAAAAAGTTACAAATAATGAGAGTAAAGTTGAACGGGGTACCCGTTCAACTTTTAGCAATAATGAGAAAAAAATTCAAAGCCTCACTGATTTAAGGAATGCTGTAAAAGAAGAGCTAAAGAAGTATAACGTAAGGATCGATGATAGAACATTAGACTACTATATAAGGATTAAGGAGAATGCACCTTGGCTAACCGATTATATCCTAAAAGGAAAACTGGGAATAGATCCTGCCTACAAAATCTATACTAAACTTCAAGAAATGGGCTTATTAGACGCAGTAGCTAAGTTACCTCCTTATGAGAGGAACGCATTACTAACTGATGGCAGAAAGATAATATTGAATGGAAGGAAGGACTTACTGGAGGAGATAGTAAACCATAGAATGGCAGTCTCACAAGCTATTAGCAAATTAAAGACCGATGAAAAGGTAGAGAAACTGCAAAAAGCCAAGAAAAGTAGTAAGTCCAGGGTAAAGGAAGACTTAGGTGAAACTAATGAGGAAGAGGAGGATGAAAGTGAAGAAGAGGAGAGAGAGTTAGATGAAAATGAAGAATATCCGCTTCTCGAGGAGTGGAAGAAGGCTAATGAGGAACTAAAACAAGAGGAAGAAGAAAAACAACAGTTAACTCCCCAGTTAAACGGGCAACTCTTAGTAAAACAAGAGGTAACTGAAAGTAAAACCCAGAATGATTTCCTAAACGACTTAAAGACTAAGGGGTTTGCAGAACTACCGTTAGAAATAGCACTAATTAAGGTTGAAGGGAAATGCTACGCAATAAACGTAGGAGCTTTACGTGATTTGGAGCAGGGACTTCCAGAGAAGTGGAAGGATCTTGAAGCCTTCTTGAACAAATACGGCATTATAATCCCGGATGAGGTTGAAGGAATCTACGTTATCCCGTGGAAACTGTTAGGAAGGTGTAGTGAATGGAAATAACTTTGAGGGAATGGCAGAAACAGAAATTTGATGAAGCTTTGAACGCTTTAAAGACTAAAAAGACGCTCCTTCTCAATGTAACTACCGGAGCCGGAAAAACACTATTTACACTACTGTTAGGTAAAGCACTGCATAAGAAGATCCTATTCCTCACAAGAACGCATAGTGAGTTTGAGGCAGTGAGGAGGGAAGCGGAGAGATTAGGGCTTAAAATAACCTACTTATTCGGAAAGAACTCCGTATGCCCTTATGCTACCGATGATATCAAACCTGAGGACATAGAGTGCAGGGAATGTGTTTTAAGGGATAAAATTAAGGACTTAAGCGGATTAAAGCCATCGCAAATACTCCAATTAAGTAAAGACGCTTCAGACTTTTGCCCCTACCACTCTCTTAGGGCTTTAATAACTAAGGTAGACGTTATCGTAGCTTCCTACATGTACTTCTTCAACCCCTTTCTGAGGAGGAAGATAGTATGCGGGTCACAAGACTGTATTAAACCGGACGAGCTCTTAGTAATTGTAGATGAAGCTCACAATTTGATCAATGGGGATGAGTGGTTTTCTAAGAAGATAGGCAAAAAGACTGTAAACAATGCATTGAAGGAGTTGGATGAGGTAGAGAGCAATACGAATAACGATTTGAGTGATGTTAGGGCATTTCTCGTAGAACTGGGTAAGTTTTTGGAAAATATAGTGGATGAGGGAGGGTGTAGGGAATTGCCTTTGTATCCTAAACCTTCAGCTGAAGTCTTACTGCAAATCCATAAAGCCTCATTATCTTACCTTAATATGATAAAAGGACCTATTAAGAGGTCTTATTTGAGGTCAGTATACGATTTCTTTAATACTGAAGGGGACACGTTTAACTGCAACGGAAAGCTCATGGTAATCCCTTCAGATACTATAGAGATGATAAAAGAGTCATTCAATTTTGCAGATAAAAGGGTATTAATGAGCGGTACTTTGCCGGATTTGGGTTTAGAAGGATATAGGATAAACGTTGAAGTTAGATTGGGGAAAGCGGAATATTATTACTGCAGTTATGTTAATTCGAGGGTCAGGTACAGGAGGGCTAACGCTGAAAAATATGCAGAAATCATAAAAAAGGTCTATGATGGGGCTTCCTCAAATATCTTGGTTTTCTTTCCCAGTTATGATTTTAAGAGTGAGGTGAAGAAGTACCTTAACGGTTTACCCGTGTTAGAGGAGAGTAAGAGGATAACTCATGAGGAAATACTGGAGCTTATGAAGGAGGGGAAATATGCGGTACTTTTGGTTATGAGGGCAAAGGAAAGTGAGGGAGTGGAGTTTAGAGATGAGGGTAATAGGAACTTATTTAGTGATATGGTGCTTGCTGGTTTGCCTTATCCAGATGTCAGTGATGCTTTAATTAAGAGAAGAATTGAGAAACTATCTAAGGTTACTAAGAAGACTGAGGAGGAAGTTGCAAAGGAACTTACACTAATTACTATAAAGCAGACTATCGGCAGAGCGTTCAGGGATCCTAACGATTTTGTAAAAGTATATCTCTGTGATTCAAGGTATAAGGAGTACTTTTCTGACTTGGGTATTTCAGAAAAAGAGATTAAGCTTTTTGGATAAACGGATTGTTTTATTTATCGAAATAAATAAAAAATTTCGAATTAAAAAACGAATCGAATTAAATAGAACCGAAAGTCCATTGTCCTCCATATGTAAAGTTATAACTTATCTCTTTCCCATTTGACAACATTAAGAAATATGCATCTGAAGGAATTTGCGTCCAGTTTATTTGTTTATTATACACAGAAAATATTAGCAATACATAACCGTTATACTGTTTTACAGTAACGGGGTACTGACCCACACCAGAGATCGATAAAGTTACTATATTTGTTGTAACATTTTCCGCTACGGCAACATAATAGTAATATGAACCAAAGGAGGTGTTTGTAATGTTAAGGAAATATATTATATGAGCTTTTATCTCTGTGGATGTCGTTGTTGTAGATGTTGTTGTAGAACTTGTAGTAGATGTCGTTGTTGAGGTAGTAGTGCTGGTAGTAGTGGCTGTAGTCGTAGTAGAAGAACTGCTAGTAGTCGATGAAACTTGCATTGTCGACGATTTATGATTTAATAATAAAATACCTGCTACTGCAGCTATTACAACTATTATTATACCTATTGTGATTATTACCCTCTTATCCATTTTTTTCACCACCTATGCTACCTAATTTAACGTTTTCATTATTTATATTGTTATTCTCAATTGACTTGAAGAATTGTCCTATAAGTTCTGGGTTTATCTGACTTCCTCCCCGCCCTAAAGGGCGAGGGTTCCCCTAGGGCGGTTCATAGGTTTGTGGTTTACCGCCTTCACCCTCACAACTTCATAGCTAGTAGGTGCTTTACACACCCACCCCGCTCCATTCGTCCAGCGGTAGACCACGGGCTGGGCCTTCAGCCCATTACCCCTATCCCTCGCTAGGGGTTGCCCTCTCCCCCTAGCTCCTCGGGACTCGGGGATATGTAGAATATTCATTGCACCATTTAAGTCCGCATTTATTACCTTCCCCGTGCGGGGACACTTAAAGAGACCACGTTTAATACGCCCATTTTCATGGGCTTCCCCGCACAGGGAACAAGTTTTTGAAGTATACGCCTCATCAACCTCAACCACATCTATACCAACTTCTTCCCCAACCTCTTTAAACCTCTTGATAACATAGCCGTAATTCCAGAAGTTAACCGTTAGTTTGTTCCCGCGACGCCTTGCTATGTCTTTCGGATGCCCTACTACAAGTCTACCTACTCCTTTCTCCTTCAACAGCTCCATTGTCTTCCTCACCATACTGTTCAAAGCGTGTTTGAGGAACCTTTTCCTCTTCTCAAATAAGAGTTTTAGCTTCCTACTCCTCCTCTGCTTATGCCTTGCTAGGGTCTTTTGTATGATTTGTATCTTCTTGCTATAATACTCGTACTGGGATAGGACTAAGCCACCTTTGAATAAATACCATGATCCGTCTTCGACGTAGACGGTAGCTAGGTTAACTATCCCTAAGTCTATAGAAGCTGTTAAATTACCCTTCTCTGCTTCATGTTCAAACTCTACGGGTATATGAGCATACCACGATTTCCTAGCCTCATCGTATATTATTTCTAACCTACCTTGTTTTCCCTTCCACTTAAGCTTGCCCTTGAACTTGAGGGTGAGGTGGAAGTCCTTTAGGTAGATTTCCCTTCTTTCTTCGTTTATCACGTACCTATCGTTCCTAATAACGAGGACGAGCTTATACTTACCATCTTCCTTCCAGTACCTTGGAGGTCTTGGTTTGAACCAGCTCGGTAGTTTGCCTTCCTTTTTCATCTTTATTAGTGTGAAGAAGCTCCTCCAAGCCTCGGCGTTCTTCTTCGCTACCTGTTGTGCGTTAACTTTGAGTATAGATCTGTACTTAGCATACACAGCCTTCTCAGTCTCATTGAAGTCCACCCTCTTCCCTTCCCTGAACTGTTGCATCCTTAGCCAGTTAACTTCGTTCCAGCACTTCGCGGTGGCTATTGCTAACTCCTTTAACCTTTCGTGTGTTTTCTTGTCTAGGACTAGTTTAACCACGTTAGCCCTCTTCACCCTCTTTCGCCCATTGCTCTTCTATGTACCTCTTTATTGTCTCGTTTGATATGTTACCAGCAGTTGATACGAAGTAGCTCCTAGTCCACAACTTCCCGTTAGTGTACTTCCTCAACTCTGGGAATTTTTTGAGTATTAGTCTTGCTGATTTTCCTTTGAAGTAGTTTGCTAGGTATGATGGCGCATATCTCGGTGGGCAGTTGACGAAGAGGTGGATGTGGTCTGGCATTACTTCTAGGGCTATTACCTCGCAATCAAGCTCCTCAGCAATAGACTTTAGTACCTCTTTAGTATATTCAGCTACTTCACTCGCTAACAATTTCCTGCGGTATTTCGGTATCCATACGAAGTGGTAGTTGCAGAGGTATTTTACATGCCTAGTTGATTTATATTCCACACTCTAAAGTATTCAGAAGATTTTAAAAACTTTACCCCGCCCTGAAGGGCGAGGCTTGTCGTTCGTTTTGTCAGAACACGCAAAACGAAAAGTATTAACAGAAGTACAAGAAAGAGTGTTGCTTGTTTTAAGTGATGAATTCTTAACGGTAACTCAGGTAATTGATTTGACGAAGACAAATTCTTCGGCGGTGTTGAAGGCAATTAATGAGCTAAAAGAGATGGGGTTAATTGAGGAAGAAAGAGAGAAAGAGTTCCCTAGACGAAGATTCGTAAAGTTGACTGAGAAGGGGAAAATTGTTGCTCAGTACTTAAAGGAAATAGATAAAATTCTCAATGAACAATCTTGAAAATTACTCGGTTTACTCCCCAGTAAACCAAAATAAAAAAAGAAAATCACTTTTGCAATCTCACTAAGTCATGTATTATTGTTAATGCGAGAGCATAATAAAGTACGGAAAGTGTTGCTGCCATCTCCTTTTCATCAGTTATTTCTCCCTCATTATCCTCAATTTGTTTTAGCTCTGTAGCAATTGCCTCTTCTACAGTAATCCCTGGATTTCTCCTTACAATTCCGACCATATTAATTGCATAAACATCTGTCATTCTGACCAGGACACCATCGCTTAATCTCCTATAAACAGCAGTCTCTCCGTCAAATGAGTATAATTCCACATTTGGATATAATCTCCATTTCTTCCTGTTCTTGATGAGTGGCGTTTCTGCCATGTAATCATTATCACTTATTAGTAAAGTTCCATCAGGGGCATAGAGATTTTCAGGCATCTGATCGTTTCTAATTAACTCAACTGTGTCCGGAAACTCAATTGTTTCCGCCATTTTTATCACCATTATGGAGTAATCTTAGGTTTCTTTAATTTTATATTCTTTATTATATATTCTTTAGCTTCTCTCATTCTAAAGTTTAATCCGTGTGCTTTCAGAAATGCATCTATCTTATCTATTGTTTTATCTAACGTCATCTTTACGCCTTCCTTCACGTTAGCAGCAACACCAGATACAATTGCATAAGGAATCCTTTCTTGTTTTGTCACTTTTGACCAGATATCGGATCTCGCTGGCGTTATGTTCCCTCCTATTTGTGATATGCCACGTACCTGGTTCATATCAAGTCTCAAGTTGCCTGATGGTGCTTTTTGCATCGCATTAGGTGGAGGTAAGATCTCTCTGTCCGTCTTGTACTTTAATTTATCTAAGAATGATTGCTGAGGTACTGGGGCTATACCAGATTGTATTTGTACTTGTTGTTCCCTATTCCTAATTCTTCCGACGATTCCTGTAGGAGCAGCGGATGGTTTTCTGAGAATGGTGACTGAAGTACCTTGCGGTGTTGTTGTTCTTTGTATAGATTTTAATTGTGTCTGAGCAGTAGTTGACCCAGCTACAGTAGACTGACCACCAGATTGCGATTTAGGTCTTCTGAATGGTATCAAGTTCGTTCCTCCTGAAATCAAGCTAGTTGCTCCACCGAAGCCGAGCATCATTGGGAAGAAGCCGAACAACACTGGAGATGCTAAGTACAACACAGGGAACTTATTCAAGATATTTGCAAGTAAATACAACATACCAGCAGCGATTAAGCCAGCAAATCCTAGTCCTAATATGATCTCCATTAAAAACTTAGCAGCTCCTCTGATAGGAGGAAACATCCACAAAGCTGTAAATAGAGGTGCTAGTAGTATTGCTGCAGCAATTACGAAGAATCTGATTGCAGCTAAAGCTGCTGCTATGAATAATGAGAATAATAAATCTGAAGCTATATCGGCCAATGCAGGTACGAAATATCCCCCAGCAAATCCACCTGCGATGATAGCTGCTTCCACATTATCCATATTTGCGATTGCGTTTTGGATAGGTTGTGGGTTAACAAGGCTATTTGACATGTAGTTAATGATCTGAGCAAATAGAGAATATATATCTGGAATCGCATATATGAAAAGTACAGCTACAATGAGATCTTTTGACGTTCTTTTTAGTGCTTCAAACGCATCTTCTGTTTCAAAAATATAATATATTAAAGCACCTGCAGCTGCTATCCCAAGTACGGCTAAGGAAATATTCTGTGCTGTTGTATACATACTTTGAAAGCCTGGGAGAGTGTTAGGGTCTGGGAGATCGACTAACCAACTCACTGGAACTCCACCAAATGAAAAGCCAGCAACACTTATTCCTCCAAAATCAACACTTGGGGGTTGTGCGTTCAGATTTAGATTATTAACACCTAGAACTGCTGGCCCATAATTGATAGCCCAAAGCAATATTGCTGCTGTTACTAAATATCCTAATGCTTCTCTGGAATCACCACGGAGAAACATTATTGCTGATGCAATGACAGCAGTCGCAGCTGCCGCATAGATAATATAAGCAATATCACTCCAGCCAGGTATGTTATAACTTTGATACGAGATTGATGATGACAAGATTATCCAACCAAAGGCTAATATAAATGCTGCAATTACTGAACCAATAAGAAGCTTCTTCCCTTCTTCCTTGCCTAACGCAATGTATATTGCACTTAAAATAAGTCCGCCAAAAACAGCTAACCAAGCTCCATATACTCCGTAATCTATTAAAGTACCTAGGTCAATCATTTCCTCTCACCAATACAATATCATATCTTTTTATACTCATGGTATCGGGGAGAATGTCGTTTGCATTTGTATTGGACGAGATGTTATAAATTGTATAGGTGGTTCTGAATAGTTCAGCCAGAGATAGTAATTATATGTCCCGTTTACAAGTAATGCTGATATGTTTGGTGGTAGTCTGTTAGGTATAATTAATGCATCAGTTAGGACTCCGCTGTAGTTGTACGTTCCGTTTTTGATTAGAATATAGCTAATGTTCATATAGTCGAATGCTTGTAAGAGAACGCTCCCGTTAGGACTTGTAAAGTTGTGCCAGTAGTTTGTGAACTGTAGGACTGTGATCTGTGTGTATATATCAAATATTGAACCGCTTTTGATTTCTAATGAATAGACTGGCAGTATTGTTTCGTTAATTTCCCTCATCTGTGATTGAATTGAGTGTATAATTTCGAAGATCTGGAAGTCATCGAAATATTGTGATAGTGCTTTGCTTAACGCGTAATAGTATCCAACTCCGTTGGTGTAATTATTTGCGAAATTGAAACTATACACGTATTGTTGCGGTACATGGTGGAAGACCCAGGACGGTTGTTGAACTATGTTAGAATTCATTGTAACGTTCAAGTAATAGTTCACTATTACGCTCCCAGGGAAACTACCTGAAGATACACTATAGCATGAGGGGTCTACCTCGATAGTGCCTGCGTTCCATGTTCTATACAACGTTTGATTATTGTATTCGATATGATCTTTAGTGACTACGGATACATTGAAATCATAAGGAGCGCTAGTCCATTCTAACATACCGGGACTCACGGAAATACTTCTCCCAGTCTCAGTCCATGTCTGCTTGTATGTACTATTTTGCAAAGTGATCGTAGTGACGGGAGAAGTCCCGTTATCAACTTGTATTTGTAACGGAACAACCACTAGATATTCATACCAGGTGAACGTATTTACGGGTGTAATAGCAGTAGGACCTGTCGGGTAATAATTAGTGTAGTGCGTATTTCCTGACCAATAACTGTTCTCTCCCGCCCCCGCTTGGAGTTCATATGAAGCATAGACTTGCTTCTGAACCCCTGGGGGAACGGTATAGCTTCCGTAGAGGGTCTCAGGTCCGTAGGTTCCGCCATTCCATGTAAATGTTGTCGAGAAGCTCTGGTCTGCGATCACTACGCCGTTCGCTAGTAGTTGTGCAATACCTGAAACTTGCATATCATACCATCGCGTGACATAATGATACGTCACACACGATGTCGTATTACCTTCATGATTACAACGAGTAACTGAGTGCGATGATGACTTCACGAGATACATACTAGTTGTATATGAGAGATGTATCACTGCCTCCACAGTGAAAGAGTTCACGATCTTTGAAGAAACAGAAGGCGTAACGTTATCTGAGGGGGGATATGACACAATAAAAGGCTCCGCCGAGTAGAATGGTAATGATATATTATAAAAATGTATATCTGTCAAGTTCTGTACTGCCGAAAGGTAGTTTGTTGTGTTTGCTTTATTCATGTAAACAAAGCCAGCGAGATCACTGACCTCCCAGTATGGACCTGGGGCTATTTGTGTCGCATTCATTGTTAGAATGTGTATAATAGCATTGAGGATTGGCTCGCCGGATCCGTTTGAGATTAAGACGGACTTACTAAAATTCATTGTTAGCGCTGTTCGATTAATCGTAATTGGTAGTCCTGAAAAGTAAGGTTTGAGGTTTAAGCTTATCTTTGTTGCGTTTAACGAAGGAGGATTAGACGGAAGATTAGGCGGTGGAGATTGTATAACGCCGAGTTGACCCACTAAAAAACCAGCTATTAGAATTGCAAGAATAAACCAAATCATTGCATTTACGTACGAGACTCTCATTTTGTCTCAGTAGAAAAATATCACATCTTTAAATAGTGCCCCCTAGGAGTTTACTCCCCAGTAAACTGAAAAAATTCGACATAGCTGTTATGCGTTCTGCTTCTTTTCATCTTTCTTCTTCAGCCTTACAAGTCTCACCATAAGGAAGTATACTATTTCTGAAGCTATTAATGAACTCCCGATGACACCAGGGAACACTGCAAGCAGCGATATTCTATTATATAATATAAATGATAATATTAGCAAGATGATGCCAGAAGCCGTTAGCGAGATATCTATCTTCGGTATAGCTAATGGCTTTTTGGCTAAATTCTTCGTAGTCTTCTGCTTTTCTTGCTTCTTAGCTTCTTTCTTTTTCGCTGCTTCACCTTGAGGCTCTAAATAATACGATATTGCCCCTATGAGAATGTTCTCCAGCGTGAGTGACCTTTTTGGATAAACGATGAGAGCCAGTACGAAAAGGAGAATTATAACTCCGATGACTAACTTCACTCCTCCTCCCTCTATTAATTTGTATGCAATTAACCCGCCAAACAAGAAGTACATTAAATTTCTCAATGTCAGCAGAGAATTCCCGCCTAGTTTTTCGTCCAAAAAAGATAATTCTTCAATGATTAAGCTCTCTCTAATTCTCGCCATTTCTATCACCATTCAATTCGTGCAATATAATTTCTCTTACAACTTGAGAAATGGAAGCTCCTTTACGGATAGCAAGTTCATTCAGTTTCTCGTATATATTTTCATCAACGTATGTAATGATCGCCTTCTTTCTCATCGTTCTCACCATTCACCCGTAGTTTTGAACGCCTCAAATTCCTCTTTTGATGGCTGAACGTATAGTCTTAGCAAATAGTTACCCGTACGCAATATACCATGACCAGGCTCAGCTTGAAGAAGTTCTTGAGCTTCTTCATCTCTCAATGCAAATGTTTGCTTCAACACTTGCAACGACTGTGATCTCTGTCTAAGCAAAAATACTGTAGCACTCTGCTCTAATATCGTTCTGCCAGAATCGTTATTTACTACATCTGCAGGACGCTGGGTAGCAAATATTAGTCCTTTCGAGTACTTTCTAGCTCTTCTTGAAAGATTTTCTAACAAAGCCATCGTAATTGGGTAGTTAACAAATAGCCAACCTTCATCTACAAATACAAATCCTTTCTCTCTATTTGAGAATGCTTCTCTTTGAAAGATTGCTGCTAATAAGGTAGTTATGAGTGCTTTTAGTCTGGTTGCTCCTTGCCCAGATATCTCACGCAATCCAAAAACAATATTTTCAGTAGTCTCTAACTTATCCTCAGCTTCGAAAATATAGACGTCTGGAGGAGTCTTAGCAGCCTCTAAATATTTATATATTTGTTCATCTTGATTCTTTATTCTCTCTATCAAGTCAAATAGATCACTCGATTCGTCATATACATCGAACACAGCAGCTCTTAATCTATTTCTTAATGCAATGTCGTCAGGCAAATAGAATTCAGCTAATAGCTCGGCAATGTCTTCAGGATTAAGGACGTTAATTTTCGCCATTAGAACTGGATCCAAACCTAGCTTTGTACCACGTTGTACTACAATCCCTTTAAAGCCTAATATCTCTGCTAATTTCACGTATTCGTTCTCAGGGTCTATTCCCCATATCTTAATCTTGTACTTTTCTTTCATCCTCTTTAGTAAAATCTTTAGAGTCATTGACTTCCCAGAACCAGTCTCTCCTAAAATCACAATATTGTGGTTATTCCTCATATAAGGGTTAAACAGTACTGGTGATCCTGAATCTGAAAATCCTAGGAAGATCCCGTCAGCGTCTATAAGATCTTCAGAAATTAAGGGGTAGAATTCCCATGAAGCTGTTATTGTGTCTACGTATACGGGCTTAACAGTATTTGTAAAGGGAATAAAGGAAGCTACTGATGTCTCAAGATTGTATAACGCTTTCTGATAGAAAACTGGGATATCAAGATCGAATAGTCTGGATCTTGCAATTATTCTAGCTTGCATGAATTTTTGCTTAAGCTCTGCTTCATTTTGACCGTAAATAATGAGATAAGCCCATAATCTTAGGAGCTTTGCTTGTCCCCCTACAATAGCTTGTAATTGTTTCACTTTCTCTAACTTCCTTATTATTATACTATCTGTACTACCTAGGGATTCTAGCCTCTTCCTAGAACGGTCAACAGCTGAAGCAGCACTAACTGGATCCAGAGATTCCCATTTTATAACTATGTCTCCTAAACCGAAATACTCGAATAACATACCTTCAGGGGCTAAGTCTGGGAACTTGTAGAAAACTGCTGCTTGCGCTAGAGTGTTGTCCTCGAGAATGACATACCTAGGTAATGCCCTTTTTACTTTCTTTCTTGTCAGTTCACCTTTTGGATAATCTAGGTTTGCCTCTGTTATGAGGTAAAATTTATTGAAAAGCACTTCATACTCTTCGTCTTCGTATTGGTACTTAGTCTTACTTGCTTGTATATAGATTGTGCCTTTATCAACCACGTTAAGGATCTGGAGGAATTTCTGTTCTAATTGATCTCTTTCTTCATCTGATAATATTTCGAAAGGCCCAGGCTCAAGTTGATAGACATTAAGTTGTTTCTGAGGTCTTTCTTTTGGCTTCTGGGTTTTTTGCTCAGTCTTCTTTTGATTTTTACTCTTAAAGATATCTAATAATGCCATCTCAAAAGAAAAATATCATATCTTTAAATACCCCTAGGTTACAGTCTTTTAATTTTTCTCTGTTTACTGGGGAGTAAATTCGATGTTAATCGGGGGAGTTTAAAAAGATATGATATTGTCACAATGAGGAGAAATGTTAAGTCCCACAGTAGCAATAAAAATTCTTCTAATAATCCCCGCTATAATTTTCTTCTTTTTTTCCTTTGTTTATTATATACTATATCTCGCTAAAATACCTAATTTCGATACTCCATCAGTTAAAATAATTTCAGCAACTCTTCTAGCTGGTGGTGTGTTATTACTGTCATTGTATTTAGTGATTTAGAGAAGAGAATGAAATGCTACACGTCTAAATCAATATTTAGTGATGTTAGCAGATTCATAGGGTCTTTAACAGAAAGAGGAGTAAAAGAGATCGTGTTGATCTCAAATAAAGAAGACATACAAAAAACAATGACTGAAATAAAAGATAAAATAGATAAAATTGATGTTATCTTAATAGAAACTGAAAGGGACTTTAAATTATGCTATAAGTTTTAGTATTTACCCCTAGTAAAGCACATGTTAACAATTTGTTAACAATTGTTAGCATGCTGTTAACTTTTGTTAATTAATGTTAACACAATATATAAGCTGAAATTAACCCAGATAGATCCCAAGTTTTGCAAAATGGCTAGAGAGCTGATTTTTGTCGACATAGAATTTACTCCCCAGTAAACTGTAACAAATCCGTAAACTAAATTAAACCTGGTCGGATCCCCAATTTTTTGCTTGTAAAGCCTTGGTAATGCAATAATGGAAACAAGATTAAAGATTTCTTAATCCTGCTCCCCCTTTTACACTAGCTCAATTTCTGAGACGTCATATGAGCATTAAAGATTTCTTAATCCTACTTAGGGGGGTTTAAAAAGATGTGATATTATAGAGTGAGGAAATATGACTTACAAAAGAAACCTTACAGCTAAGGAAAAAATTCTCCTAGTTCTCGCTGAAAAAGGTTCTTGTTCTTTGGAAGAATTGGAAAGGTATACAGGGATTAAGAGAAATGTCCTTTTAGTACATTTAACACAGCTTGCGAAAGAAGGAATAGTATATCGCGGTTGGGGTCACTTTGGAGGTAAAACTTTCAGAAAGTACTCTTTAAAATCGAAATATAAAGAAGAGCTTAAGCTGGACGATTAAGATTTACTCCCCAGTAAACCGTTAAAATAACGTCCTATCTTGATTTTAATCAGTAGTTTGAAAATTTCTTTCCATATTTATTTATGAAAAACCTAAATGCATAACAAAACCCGTTATTCTATCCCTTATGCCAATAACTCTATGGGCTCTTACGAGGCGAAGGTCCTGGGTTCAAATCCCAGCGGGCCCATTGTGGGGGATTAACCCCCACTCCTAATACTGACGTAAGTTTTTACGACGTCATCTAAAGGACCGACGTAACGTTACTTTCCGTCACTACTTGAAGCTCTCGATAAATAGACATAATATTTACCTTTAATTTCACGTCTTCCTATTGAAGCGAATACGTGGGATTTTGTAACGAAGTATGCAAAGTCCGATTAGCAGAATCAATATTACAAACCCTATAACAAACCCTAAGAATCCAGAAATATGAAAGACATTACTGCTACTGCTAAAGAATGATGATGTCGTAGTAACATTAGTGCTAATTCCCGTATTCGTAGATATCTGGTTTACTGGATTTGGCACAATGATGATTATGTTCTCCCCTGTAGATAGATTTGCTGTAAATTGTAAGACTTGATGATTTGCTCCGTAATTGATCGCTTGTCCATTTACGAAGACATTGAAGTTCGTTATGCCAGTTAAGAACCATAACGTTAGTGATTGGCTATAATGTGCATAGATGTGCAATATTAAGGCTGAGCCATTCCAGGTTTGATTCTCTAAGTAATTACCATTATTGAAATTAGCATAGAACAATTGAATTTGTGAATAATCCCATGTACTAATATAATCTTGCTCAGCCACAGCACCCCATGGCTGTGTTTCTGAGTTAATTTGTTTGCCATCATTCCCTGGTAATACATATGCTGATACATTATAAGCCATGTAATAAGGATAGTTTAGTGTGGTTCTTTCCCACACTCTACTAATTGCTAAGTTTGCTAGAGTTTGATTGCCCACAGAATCAGCATATTCTGAGATTAATTCATCCATGTAAGTATAGTAATCTGGCTGTGTTGCACTATAGTTACTATAAATCCATAGCCTAAAGGTAATTGGAATATTGTTTCCTGCTAAATCACCCCAACCTAGTAAAGGTTCTTCCGAATAGTGTAATGATTGCTCAACCATTAAAGCATGCTGTAGATATGTTGTATTCTTAGTCATTATGTATAATGCCATTAATGCTTGGCCAGAGATTGCACTTACATCAAGATGATAATTAGGCTGTGGATACTTGATGATTGGATTTGTCATTCTGGGTATTGTAAAGAGTCCATAGAATGGATTAGGCCACACAATTGGGAATGTGATGTTTGATGGTCCGTTAGTTGAGTCAATTAACATGTAAACTGTCTGTGGGGCTTTTACGCTAATTCCTACTATTATTGTAGATGTTGGTGGGGCATTAATGGTAGTCTGTACGGGAATGCGGAATGTTATCGGATAGAAAGGCGGGCTTCCACTACTACCGCCAGGTTGAATTTGTACATTAGTAAATGTTGCCGAACCTATAGTTTGTAAAACACTGCCCGCATTAGCTATCTGAATTGTTATCGTTACGTTTGCTGTTGTAGATGTTCCACCACCATTAAAGTAAAGTGTTGTAGTTACTACTCCGCTGACATTCAAATCATTACTAATCGTTGGTGGTAATAGAGCTTTGAAAGGTTGATTGTAAAGTTGAATTGCATAAGATGTGTTTAACGGTATATCCTCAAAGAAATTAATCCCTATTGTGCTTCCGCTGATAACAGTACCTACATCCATTTGGCTAGTTTCATTAATTATGTAACCATACGAATTGAAGCCATTTACCGTTGTTACTGCACTATCGTGATGATACCACGTATTAACATAATATGTGACATACTTGTTTGAGCTTTGATATTGCAATAACCAAGAGCCTAATTGATTGAGAACATTAAGATAAAGTGAATTGTGTGTTGTATTATAAAGCGCAATAGTAGCTAGGATAAATCTTGCTAAGCTAGATGGATAAGTTTGCCCATGTGACCATTGTAATTCGTTATAGTATGCTTGCCATGATTGTTCTGCCATAGTTAAGGCTTGTGTGTTTCCATATTCACCTAAAAGTGCCAATGCATAGATAATTTCACCTTCATAATAATCTTCACCTACAACTGCATATTTCCAATATGAAGGACCTTCTAAAATATTCTGTACGATTGTATTGGGATCTGGAATCCAATCAACTGAGGGAATGAAATAGAATCCATATAAAACACCAGATGTGTTTGAATAGTAAGCAATTTGGAACCATTGATAATAGCCTGCGGGCGTTTCAAATGTTGAGTTTATGTAAAGCGTATTTCTAATCTCATAAGGTGGCCCGTAATAAACTATAGTTTGCCCAAAATACCCAAATTGATTTGAAAATTGAGTATAATTAGCTAAAGGAAAGATGAAAAGTAAGTTATAGTCACCAATCCAGTTCGGTGCGTAACTTGTATTCAATAGAAGCCACTGGCCAATGTTCACGTTTGTAAAGTAAGACCATGATATGTTAGATGGGTCTTGATAATTCTTTATGTATCCAAATTTCTGAGTGTACATATATTGGTAACCGCTTCCAATGGTAGAAAGGCCGTTAAATCCAAAGTATAATATAGAACCGTTAGCGATCTCTGCCAATGCTTGTATTAAATTGTTCTTTTGCAATAGATATGCCCACCAATATGTATTGCCAGAATTATCTGTGAAACTGTAGTTAAACGCAATATAGTTCTGTGTTTTGATCACGTTAAATCTAGGTGCGTAAATTGTAGGATATAATGTAGCAATATCGCCAACATAAACGCTGGTATTACCAGTTTGACTTGGGCTAGCACCAAGTACGTAAAGGCCTATTCCGATAAGTAATGGATAAGCAGACAAAGTGCCCAAATTCCAATATTTTGGGTACACTGAGTTGGGAATCGGCATATTTACAACTTGCCATTGTCCGTTTGCTTGGAAGAAAACTGGCATATTTGTTTGAATAAATGAGCCAGAAGCATTTTCCCAAACAAAGATTAAGTATATTCTATTTATAGATGATGACTGTATGTATAATGTAATGTTAAAGTCTATGAACTGGCCTTTAGGATTATACTGCCCTAGATACTTAGTCCCTTTTATTAATGTAATATAACTTGGTAGTACATTCACTATTGGGAAATTATATTGTAATTGTTCTGATGGAGTACCAAATAGCTTAGGCCCAGTTAGATTGAGATATGTTTTCGCATTATTGAGTATCTTTACATATGTATTATTTGCCCATACACTAATGTTAAGTAACTCCCATGGTGGATTTTGTCCACCACTTCCACTAAACCCGCCATCTACTATTGGGTTCTCAGTTTCTTGGCATGGATTGACAAGCACCCCGTTAGGTTCTTGTATAACAACACTTTGTAAATAAGCTCCAGTTAGAGTTGGGTTATAATAAGTAGACACCCTCAGTCCCTGAAATGGATTACTTTGGTTATACCATATCCAATAATAGCCGTTAGTATATCCGATAAGGCTACCGCTAACATTCTCATAAAATTGACCGAAGGGATACTCAAATCTCTTAATGAAGAAGCCATTTATATCACCTTGCTGTAGGAACTTTAGTGTACTATTCACATACGAACTATAACTCTGCCAGTAAGGGGCAATCGATTCAAGAAACTTTGCATTATCATCTAGCCAAAAACTGTTAGGTATGGAACTTGCTTCATGAAATGCACTGACACCAGTTGGGCTAGTACTCCATAATGTAGAAATTTCTTCGTTTACGGCCATTGCCAGTGGGAGTGGAACGCTACTATAAGCTGTGCTAATGTCACTTACTAGAAATAATGAAAGAATGAAGATTAAAAGAATAGAAATAACTAACTCATTCTTCATCTGAACCACCTAGAGCGGAACTTATGACTTTAGCCCCTATAAGGGCTAAAATGAAAATAAGAACGTAAATTGTCCAGAACGGAATGAGAGAGAAGACTGAAAGTAAGATTATTCCTGCGATACTAAAAATCAGCAAACCTGCAGTACCCATAAACTTCCACCCCAGACCGATAAGAATTAACATAACCGCAGCTGATATTACCCAGTTAGCCCATGATGGCAAACCAAAGTTGATTTGTGATGAGCTAGTCAAATTAATCGTAGTTGTTATGTTAGTTGTCGTTTGATTTATATAAGGATATATTGTAATAATTATATAATTGTACTTTACCCAAACTATATTAATATACTCAATTTGAGCATTGATAACTGAGACTTTAGCATATCCGTACTTGGTTTGATTTGTATACCCTATCGCAACGTGCTGAAGATCACTAGTGCTGTTTCCTACAAAAATGGCAAACTGTTGAGGAGTATTGTTGCTAGGTATGAACTGGAATACAATAATGAAAGAAGAATCTGCATGGGGATTTATTGGGACTGATGAAATGATATTAATATTGTAAGAAGTTGAAGCACTAACTGAGAGAGACATTCCTTATAATATAATAAATAGGTACAATTAATAATAGTATTCACGTCGTTGAGTTCAAAAACAGAATGAGGATTTATAAAGAGCCTTTTGCCTTTCTTAGGAACTTAAGCTTGCCTTTAAATACTAAGAAAGTTATTCCGCCTATTACTGCTATTCCTATTAAAATTTCTGGCAAATAGGCTATGTACCATGGTAATGAAGGACTATTTGCTAGAACACATGAACCTGGCGAGAACACAGTACCGAAAGTAAAGCCATTGTTATTTACTGGCGAAACGGTCCCATTACATGAACCAGAATTATTTATTAGTGGAGTCAAGCCATTTATATTTTCTGCATTTAAAATCACTGTGTTTCGCCTGAAAAAAAGGGTTGCCTTTAAAGAATTAAAAATGTTTTCATAAGAGAAAAAACTATGAGTAGTAAATAAATTACCTTATTGACCTCTAAAGGAAAAAGGGAAGAGTTTATAAAGAGCCTTTTGCCTTTCTTTTGAAGAATGATTTGATTGCTATTTTTACTTCTGGTGATTTGTGAATTGTTATTATCACACTCAGTATTGATATTCCTAAAAGTATTTCTGGTAGGTAAAAAATAATAGTATGTAGCATTTGAACCCATAATGGCGGTGGTGGTGGCTCATAATTTAGGCCATTAGGCGGAACTGCATATATTACTGTACAATTTTGAGCACTTTCGTTAGTGATCACAAGAAAGAAATAGAGAGGAAAAAGAAAAATTATTCCTTATAGTGCAATAGTTGAGGCCCCATCAGGTTGCAAGAATAGATAGGTATAATCATATCCACCGTTAGAATAGGGCCATGCATTATAGGGAACTACAGTCATTTGATTATTGTCACCACTATATGGGCAAAGTGAATAAGTCTGCTTGTATATCTGTACCAGATTGAGAGCCACTGCCGGGTCCAATATATTGGTAATAGCGTGGACCAGATATAGTATAATAAGTTACTTGGTATATGAATCCAATTTTTATTAAACCGCCATTTAATACTGGTATCTCAGTATAGAATAGGACTGGAAAGCCATAAGCGTTAAGAGCTATCCTTCTTGGTGATTCCAAAATAGTATAAGCAAATTGTGCATTTTGATTTGAGAATGGCCATGACACATATTGTGCATGTTGCCATCCTAATACTATTTGGTTGTTAACATTATAAAATGCGTAAAATTGTGCTAATGCTGTGCCATTTTCAAGGTTTTCTAAAGACACATATAACTCAGCAAAATTTCCAGTTGGTATAAAACCTGAATAATTAATGATGAAATTATTTTTATTAAATCCTTGTACAAACCATTGTATTTCCACACTATTATTTTCATACACTATAATGCCATAACCGGCTTGTAATAATGTGTTACTAATATTAGAACTTCCAGTTTGTGTTACGGGGCATGGTGATAATGCAACCCATATTCCTACATTATTTGGTGCGTTTAAGGGATTTTGCATGTAATGTATTGTGAGGTTTTCAAGATATATTGTTTCAAATACAGATATTATTGGATTATAACTACCACTAAGAATTCCAGACCAATAATCTGAATATACAATACCAGCCCAATTTGAGCCTTTATATGAGCCCACTATTTGGTTTGCTCCTATCTGTGATGCTGATACAGCATTTGTTATTATTGCTGTTATTAAAAATAGTGTTAGAAGAGGTATTGTTAAAAGATATTTGGTATTCATTGAAAAAGGAAAAAAGGGGAAGAGTTTATAAAGAGCCCAAAAGGAGGTGTTGATGCATATACGTCATATACATCTACGCCTAATGTTATTAATGCAAAGGGAAGTAATATTATCCATTTCATGTTGCTTACCTTTAGTTTGTCAGCTAATTTTGAAAACCAATAAATCATGACGATGAATAGAATTTTAAGAGCGATAAGAAGAATTAGCAGTTGGTATAATGAGAAGTTAGCACCAAAACTCTCTATCTGATTAACGTACATGTTGAAAAGTGCATTAAGGTCGAAAGTATATATATCGGCATTCCGAAGTACGATAGGCCAACCAAACCATGATATAATCACATCTGCAATATTTCCAAATATGATAATAAGCCACATTAATCTGATTCTATCCATAAAATCACCTAACTTACACATATATTATGCTTTTTGCAAATATGATCAAGGAGTGCATTATAATCATTGAAAGTCTTCTTACATATCATACAATGTAATGGGTGGGTTTGTGTATCTAATGTGGTTCATTAATGCTGTTCTGCTACTGAAAGGAATGAGACATAAGGGACAGACATATTCGCTTATTGCTTTCATTTGTGCTAGTTTCAGTAAATAGTCAGAAACTGACTGAAGCAAATCGAGATTTCTTAGTAGTGTTTTGAGTAAGTCCTTAACAGAAATTTTTGCTCTTTTGTCAGTGAATGACAGATTGTTAACTCATTTTCATCAACATGAATTAAAATTGATCATACTCATTTTAAGGGTGAAATCAAATGCCTAAGAAAAGCATAAAGTTGGTATTTGAAGAAAATCAGTACAATTATCTCAAACAAGTAGCGAGAAAGAACTTCCTAACGCTATCGGTATTAATCAAAATTGCGGTTATAGAATATATGAAGAAGCTAGAGGGCGAGAAAATGATTGATGTTTTTTATCAAAAACGTAAGTCAGGTATAAAAAATACTTGATAGGTGGCTAAAATAAAGAGTAACCTGAGTATACATTAATCCCATGGAAGTTTTGGTGGACTCTGCACAAATTCAAAAATTGGATTAGTATTTTTCTCAGTAGTAAGGATTTTTTATTTCTCTATCTCAATTCTATTCACAATTGGACATTGTCCAGTCTTTTTAAGCTTTCATTACAATTAGCATTGGGGGTATTGGGGATGAAATCCCTAATGGTTCTGACGCGGCGAAGGTCCTGGGTTCAAATCCCATCGGGCCCATAATTTTACGATACTTTTATTCAACTCCGCCGGTTTTATTAGCATTGCATAACGCACGAGAGAGTATCTGAGTGAGAAAATTCAGTGAATAATTATTTGAAATCTATCTCGTTAATGAATAATGTGAGTAATACTTAAGTTGAGGAAACGGACATCATGCCATGAATACGGAATCTATTCAACAACCTCAATACGTGATGATGCCCATTCCCCCAATAGAAGATATGTCATTCAAGCTTGGATAAAGTTAATGAGTTGGAACATAAAGTTAATTTTATACTCTATATTAAAATAAGCCGAATCTTATGCATTGGACACTCTCACAAGAAAAATATATAAAATTTTTACAGATCTGTCAAAATAAACAGTTACATTGAACTAGCTGGTGAAAAGTTGATCAAATTAACGAAAAAGTACACAGGAGGATATTCGACTACTTTGTCAAAGTTAAATTCTAATATCTTCTGAAGATGTGAAAGATATAATTAAAGATTTCTCGAAATTAATAATGAATATATTTTAACACAACTAAATTTTTAAAAATAGATAAAAGTGGTGTCTAAAGCTTGCTGAACTATTAATGAAGTTGATTCTTAAAGTTCTCGTAAAACCGCTAACTGTTTTTAGTGAGGTTTAATCGGACTAATGGCAATAAAACTTATAATGTGCAACATAATAAGTATCAACATGTCTAATAGACCCCGCCGTAGCTCAGCCCGGTTTAGAGCGCCCGGCTGTAGATAGGGGATAGAAACCGGGTGGTCCGGGGTTCAAGTCCCCGCGGCGGGACTTTACCAATTATCCGATTAACTTTTAAATCCGGTTCAAGATGATTCTGATAGGTGAATTTTTTGGCAGAAACTGCTCACAAGGTGCTAGCAGAATCATTAAATAATATGGTATTAGTCAAACTAAAAGGAAACAAAGAAGTGAGAGGGGTACTAAGGAGTTATGATCAGCATATGAATTTAGTTCTGTCTGACTCAGAGGAAATACAGAGTGATGGCAGTGGTAAGAAGCTAGGAACTATAGTGATAAGAGGGGATAACGTAATCCTTATCTCACCCTTGCAAACTACATAAAGGTGATTTAGGTTGAAAGGTACGCCATCATTTGGTAAGATGAATAAAGGCCATACGCATATAAGATGTAGAAGATGTGGAAGGAATGCATACAATGTGAGTAAGCATTATTGTGCAGCTTGTGGGTTTGGCAAGTCAAAGAAAATAAGAAAGTATAGTTGGCAGAACAAGAAAGTTAATGGGGTTAGAATAAAGTAATGTTTGGCTGGCATTGGCTTATAGAGTGGCAAACGCCCTATGAATTTCATGGGCACTTAATAGATAAGGTATTAGCAGAGGAGAAGACTCCATATCAGCATATAATGTTGGTGGAGTTTACAAGATTCGGGAGAGGTCTTATCATAGACGGAAAAGTACAATCTACACTATTTGATGAATATATATATCATGAGCTACTTGTTCATCCCTTGTTGTTATCATTACCAACACCTCCTACTAATGTGTTAATCCTAGGCGGAGGAGAAGGTGCAACGCTTAGGGAGGTTCTGAAATATAAGTCAGTAAAAAAAGTTACAATGGTAGATATAGACGATAAGGTTATAGAATTTGCAAGGAAATATTTATACGAATGGCACCAAGGCGCTTTTGATGATAAAAGGACTAACTTAATAATAGGGGATGGATATAAATTCGTAGAAGAGACTAAAGAGAAATATGATGCTGTAATATTAGACTTAACTGACCCTATAAAGGACTCAACATCCTATAAACTTTACACAAAGGAATTTTATGAAAAGTTAAAAAGAATACTAAATGAAAAAGGTGGTATAGTAACACAAGCTACATCTCCTTCATTTTCATTAGAAGTGTATGTTACGATTTATAATACCATAAAAGACGTCTTTAAGGAAGCATCCGCCTCATATACATATATGGCTTCTTTTGACGGTTTATGGGGTTTTGTTTATGGTGGAGTAAGGCCAGACTTAATTTCGGAAAATGAAATAAATACCAGAATAGAAGAACGTATAGATGGGCAGTTACGGTTCTATGATGGTTATTCCCATAAAGTATCATTTAGTTTACCTAAGAATATCAAAAATGAATTTAAAAAGATAACCAAAATATCTACAGATGAAGACCCAATTTACGTTCCCGCCTAATTTTAAATTTTTCAATTACTAAGATATAAGTGCCGGGGTGCCCGAGCGGACTAAGGGGGTAGGCTCGAGACCCATTTTCCAGCGAGCTACGAGGGACCTACTGCCTCTCTGAGGCTCGCGGGTTCGAATCCCGCCCCCGGCGTAAAAGTATCAGTTTTTTGTCTGGTATTTTTAAAGTATAATAGTGTCAATTTTTCTATATAACCTTATTAGAGAACTGGCATATTATAACTTAAGTAGATAGACAAGTAAGGAAAAACTTACTGAAAGTTATGTATTAATGACAACTTGAAATTATTATGGTATACGAGAGGTTAAATTATTTATGCAACTTTCTAAAAATAACGACGGAGCTGTCCTATATACGATTCCTTCTTTTAGGTATACAGACTGGAAATAAAATTATTAATTTATCACACTGCTACATTATAGATAGTGTCTGCGGGGGTGCCCGAGCTAGGTCGAAGGGGGTAGGCTCAGGCCCTACTGGCGAAGGCCTTCGCGGGTTCAAATCCCGCCCCCCGCATTTTTCGGAATTATTATATTGAGTGGATTTATAATTTTAAAACGGATATTATTGGTCATCCCTCTCAAATTTTTTCCTGTAAAATGGTATATTATGATTCTCTACTACGTATAGATTTGGTTTTGAATATAAGCTTAGTTACAGCCAAAATATTCGGTTTCTAAAAAATCCCTATAGAGTTTCTAACTAACTAAGAGTCTATGTATTGATACAATAGTTAAAAATCATAAATTGACAATGATACCGATAGCTGGAAGTTAACTATGGTTTGTGTATAAGTTATCAATAGAGCAGTATTGCGTAAAAAGGAGTGTCTCTCGTCTCTCTCACTTAATGCCTATTTTTATATCTTAAAAATAGGCTAACTCTTAAGCTTTTTATATAATCACGATAAAAAACTTACGATGAACTACAAAATAAAGGATCTTTCGCTCGCAAATGATGGTAAAAAACAAATAGAATGGGCAGAAATGCATATGCCCACGTTATTAGAGATAAGAAAGAGGTTTGAAGCAGAAAAACCGTTAAAGGGAGTAAACATATCTGCTGTTCTTCATGTAACTAAGGAGACTGCAGCATTAGTCAAAACCCTTAAAATGGGTGGCGCTGAAGTTGCATTAGCAGCAAGTAATCCTCTTTCTACTCAAGATGAAGTTGCAGCGGCTCTAGTGACCGAGGGAATATCCGTATTTGCATGGAGGGGAGAAAGTGAAAGCGAATACTATAATAATATAGAAAGTATTGTAAAAATACATGAGCCACATATAGTTATGGATGACGGCGCGGATTTACACGCATTTGTACATGAGAAAATGTCTTCTGAGTTGAAGGTTTTTGGTGGTACTGAGGAAACTACTACCGGTGTGATTAGACTTAGGGCTATGGAGAAACAAGGAGTCCTAAAATATCCCGTCATCGCCGTGAATAACGCGTATACCAAGTATCTTTTTGATAATAGATACGGTACTGGACAAAGCGCAATAGACGGAATAATTAGAGCTACAAACATTTTATTAGCTGGAAAAGTTGCAGTAGTAGCTGGCTATGGATGGGTAGGAAGAGGTATAGCTAACAGATTAAGAGGCTTAGGTGCTAGAGTTATAGTTACTGAAGTTGATCCCATAAGGGCATTAGAGGCAGTAATGGATGGATTTGATGTAATGCCAATTTCAGAAGCCTCACGTATTGGGGATATATTTGTAACTGCAACTGGAAACACTAAAGTAATAAGAGTAGAGCATATGCTTAACATGAAAAACGGGGCTATTTTAGCTAATGCCGGACATTTTAACGTCGAGATAGATGTTAAAGGTCTGAAGGAATCTGCGGTCAGTGTAAGAAACATAAGACCTTATGTAGATGAATACGTTCTACAAAATGGCAAGAAGATATATTTGTTGGCAGAAGGTAGATTAGTTAATTTAGCTGCTGCAGAGGGGCATCCTAGTGAGGTTATGGATATGAGCTTTGCTAATCAAGCATTAGCTGTCGAATACCTAGTTAAGAACAAGGGAAAATTGCAAAATAAAGTGTATAATATGCCAATCGAATTAGATTATGAGGTTGCTAGAATAAAACTAAAATCTATTGGAGTTCAAATTGATGAACTAACGGAAGAACAAAAGGGGTACTTAGAACAGTGGAAGTCTGGTACCTAAACATAAAAGCGTAAGTCTTAAAAAGAGTTTTTTAGTTAATGTATATGTGGGCCCGTAGCTTAGCTCGGTAGAGCGCTCGGCTCATAAATTCCCTTGAGAAACCGAGTGGTCTGGGGTTCAAATCCCCACGGGCCCATTTGTACGTGCGTAGAATTTAGAAAAAAACATTGTTGCATATTTTAATTGATTAAAACTTAATGAAAATAGATAACCTTGTGATGGGATATTGTCTGATTTTATTATAAGAATAAAATTTTAGATTAATAAAAGCTAATATAGGATCTATAGATATGGTGTTTCTATTAATTTCTCTGATTTATATTAAATTATATCGCCAATAAACTAAATCCATTCTATCACTAATTTTTATGACTATAAGGTTTCAATACAAATCAAAAATCAGAGTTTCTAAAGCATAAGAAAAAGTGCAACATATTATATAAATAGTGCGGGGGACGGGATTCGAACCCGTGCAGGCCTTCGCCAGCGGATCTCTTACTTCGGGGTCTTAAGTCCGCCCCCTTTGACCAGGCTCGGGCACCCCCGCAACCTATATAGTGTACTTTAGTTTTGCTTTAAATGTTTTTCCAACAAAAATCTTAATTATGTGGTATATAATGAATATGAGGGAATTAGTATGGTTAAACATTCTAGGGGTTATCGAACCAGATCGAGAAGCTTGTTGAGGAAAAGTCCTAGAGAGAGAGGTGCAATACCACCATTAAGTAGATTAATGGTCGATTATAAAGAGGGAGATCAAGTAGTAATAAAAATAAACTCTTCAGTTCATTCTGGAATGCCACATAGGCGTTATCAAGGGAAGGTAGGCAAGATAGTTGGCAGAAGAGGTAAAGCATATATGGTTTCCGTTTCAATAGGTGATAAGCAAAAGTTAATTATTATTAGACCTGAGCATTTAGTTCCTTTTAGCCCTACTAGGTGATTAGTAATTGTCATCCGTCTATATAGTTGATGAGCATTATATTCCATATTCTGTTGCAAAGAAATTATTAGGGGAAGTAATAAAATCTGGTGTTTCATCCAATTTATTACAGAGGACTTATGATTATTTAAATAGCGTAGAGAAATGTGATGCGGAAGTAGCACAGAAAATTATGGAAGAGCTTAGCAGTATTGTAAATAGGGAAGACGTGAGGGCTGTTTTAGCCAGTATTTGTCCTTTGACGCCAGATGAAGTTAGAAGTATTCTAATAATGGATTCTAACAAGTCATATTCTTCAGACGATATACAAAAAATAATTGATATAATTAAGAAATACATTAAGAGTTGAGTTTTTACTTTTAGAATCTATTACTTCTTAGGGAAGTAGATTTGCAAAGAAGGAAGCTAGTAAAGGAGCGAGTAGTATATGTTTTAGATTATATGAGGGAAGGCAATCCATTAGATAAACATAAGTTTCATAGAGATAGGCCACTTATACAAGCAGTGGGAGAGGACTACTTCTTATTACTCGAGCTCACTCCTTTAGCTTTTAATTTGGATTTCTCCCCTGAGCAAAAGATAGAATTGGAGTCAAATTCTAATGTCAAAGTAGATGCGCATATCACATATGATGATTTAACATCGTTATCTAAAGACAATTTGCCTAAAGTTTTACAAAAGATAATTTTAGAAAAAGAGAGGATATTTGTTGAAGTTTTTAATAAGGCCGAGCCTTTGACGTTAAAACTTCATGCATTAGAATTATTACCTAATATAGGTAAGAAAACCCTAAGAATAATTTTAGAGGAAAGAAAGAAAAAACCCTTTGATAGTTTTAAAGATATAGAGGCGAGAATAGGCGTTAAAGACGTAGTTTCAATGTTAGTAGAAAGGATAATAAAGGAGATGCAAGGAGGAGAGAAATATTACTTATTTGTATATCCTATTATCGTAGATGAAAATAAAAGATTAGAACAACAACCAATTTATGTGGGTTACATTGAAAAGCTAAGGTAAAGCTTTCGCAGGTTTTTCTAGTTAACGAGAGAGTAATAAGTAAGTTTATTTCATATATTGATAATAATATTAGACCCATATTAGAAGTAGGATGTGGTAAAGGTAACATTACTAGATTTTTAGAACCTGATATTTGTATAGAATTGGATAAGAAGTTTATAAAATATTTGAAAGGATATAATCTCGTAATAGCTGATGCGAGACATTTACCAGTATTAAGGGGGCAATTAGTATCTTCATTACCATATCAAATAACTTCTGATTTTTTCAAGGAAATAGTTAAAATGGATGGTATACGTAGGCTATTATTAATACTTCAAAATGATTTTGTGGAAAAAGTACTAAATGATTCTACGTATATTTCCTTTTTACTGAACTATCATTTTAGTATTCAAGCTAAAGATGTGATCCCTCCACGAGATTTTAGACCCTCACCTAAAGTTTTCTCAACTATAGTGATATTTAATAGAGTGAGGCAATATAGGAAGGACATTGATGAGTTGATAAGATGTATCAGTAAATATAAGAATAAAACATTAAGAAGAGTTTCTAAGCTGTGCGGAGGTATTTCATATAGTGATCTAAAGGTGAGGGAATTTAAGCCTTGGCAAATATTAGAGTTATTGAATTCCATGGAGTTAAGCTCTGCTTGAACGATCAAACGTACGAACCTTCGGACGATACCGAGCTCTTACTTAATTTAATTAGGGTAAATAAAGGAGACAGAGTTTTAGATATGGGATCTGGGTCTGGTGTATTAGGTTTATTGGCTTTAATGAGAGGAGCTAAAGTTATCTTTGTTGACATAAATCCATATGCTACGTTATCTACGTTATGTTCATTAAAAATTAATGAAAAATTTTTTAATCCTAGTAACTATGATATTCTTAATTGCAATTTACTAACTTGTCTTAGGAGACAAAATTTTGACGTAGCTATTTTTAATCCTCCTTATTTACCAGTTGAGGAATATAATCAATGGATAGGTTATAGTTGGTCTGGAGGGAAGGATGGAGCTAAAGTTCTTATGGAATTTTTAAATGAGGTGAACGCTAATAGAATTTATACCTTATTCTCGTCATTAAGTGACGAGGACAAGATATTATATGCTATTCACAAGAAAAGATATAAAATTTTACGCAAATACGAAAAGGTTATTGGATATGAGAGACTTGTGGGCTTAGAGGTGATAAGGGAGAATGATTAGAGTAGTATTAGTAGAACCAGAAGGTGAGTACAATGTAGGCTTTATTGCTAGATTATGTAAGAATTTTCTTGTTGACGAACTATATATAGTTAATCCCAAGGTAAATATTTCTGAGGCAATAAAATTCTCTGCAGGTGGCAAAGAATTTTTAGAGAATGCTAAAATTGTAAATAATTTTAACGATGCGATTGCTGATGTTGATATTAAAATAGCTACTTCTAGCATAGCTGATAATAAAGGAGATATTTTAAGAAAGTCAATAAAGCCTTGGGAATTATTCCCTTTAATTCAAGGTAAAAGGGTAGCATTAATTTTTGGTAGAGAGAGTGTAGGTTTAACTAGGGAGGAGATTTTCAAAAGTGATTTCCTTCTTCACATTCCAGCAAATCCAAGCTACCCGGTTCTCAATCTTTCCCATGCAGTAGGTATAATATTATACGAAATTTGGAAAAATAGAGGAATATTGAATAATCCTCAGACTTCCACAATTTCAGAACATTCTATTCAACTAATAGACAAATATACTGAAACCCTTTATAAGTTACTTAAAAGGTCAGATGAGGATTATAAAATGTACATAGCTATGAAGCGTGCAATAATAAGGGGAGTTAAAGACGAGGAAGAGGCTAGGGTTATCGTACATTTTTTGAGAAAACTTTATACCAGGATAATTCACAATGAAAAGGAGATGAGTAATGTCAGCTAAAGGAGGAGCAATCAAAGACAAGTGGAAAATGAAAAGATGGTACAACATAATAGCACCTAAAGTTTTCGGAGAAGTACCTCTAGGTTCCACTCCAGCTTATGATGTAAACCAGACTATCGGAAGAAGAGTTGAGACAACCTTATATGATCTAACTGGAGATTTCAGTCAAGTTTATGTTCATCTTTACTTTAAAATTATAGAAAATAATGGAGATAGATTAGTTACTAGATTCGCGGGACATGAACTTTCAAGAGATTATTTAAGATCGTTAATTCGAAGAAAGAGCTCTAAAATAAACAGTATAATTGACGTAACAACTAAAGACGGTTACGTGATAAGAGTTAAGGGGTTAGTATTAACTACATATAAGTGTCATCAATCTCAAAAGACAGCAATTAGGAAAATAATAAATGATATAGTATCTAAAAAGGCGAGTGAACTTACTTTTGATGATTTCGTGCAAGAAGTCGTATTTGGTAGATTAGCCAATGAGATATTTGAAGCAGCTAAGAAGATATATCCTTTAAGGAAAGCGGAAATAGAAAAAACTAAAGTTCTTAAAGTACCAGAAAATTTAGGTAAACAGATTGAAAGCAGTACTGTTAGCAGCGGGTAAGGGAGAAAGACTAGAACCAATAACACATACAAGACCCAAACCTTTTGTACCTATTCTCGATTATCCTTTAATTTTGAGAAATATTGAGATTCTAAGAAGATATACTAGAGATATTCTAATAGTAATTGATAGTAAACATAAGGAATATTACAAAGTTTTGGATAACGTGACTTTAGTTGAACAATTGGAAGGCCATGGTACAGCAGCCGCATTAAAAGCAGTGGAGAAGCATATTGGTAAAGATGACGAGTTTTTAGTTATATATGCAGATCTAGCTTTTGAGGAATCTGCTATTAAAAATTTATTAAATGTTAAAGGAAATGCAATACTAGCCACCGAGTCTCAAAATCCTAAAAATTATGGTGTTATAATAAGAGATTCTGAGAGTAATTTAGTGAAGATAGTTGAGAAGCCCGAGAATCCACCATCAAATTTGATCAATGCAGGAATTTATAAATTTACAAATGATATATTTTCTTATATAAGTAAGATTAAAGTTTCTAGTAGAGGGGAACTAGAACTCACTGATGCTGTAAATCTTATTGGCAGTAAAGTCAAGGTCGTCCAATACAATGGTTTTTGGATGGATATAGGTAGGCCATGGGATCTAATAGAAGCCAATAAATTCTTTCTAGATAGAGAAATAGATCGAAATTTAGGTTCTATTGAGGAGAATGTAAAAATTAAGGGTAAAGCAATTATAGAAGAGGGAGCAGTAATAAAATCCGGTACCTATATCGAAGGGCCAGTATATATAGGTAAAAATGCCACAATTGGACCTAACGCCTATATAAGACCATATACCGTAATAGGGAGCAATGTGAAAATTGGCGCGTTCAATGAGATAAAGGAAAGCGTGATAATGGAAAATAGTAAAATACCTCATCTAAGTTACGTTGGAGATAGTATAATCTGCGAAGATGTAAATTTTGGTGCAGGAACGATAACCGCAAATTTGAGATTTGACGAAAAAGAGGTTAAAGTAAGAATAAGAAATGAGATAGTGAGCAGTGGAAGAAAGAAGCTAGGCGCGATAGTGGGTGCTCATGTGAGAACTGGGATCAATGTGTCTATATTACCGGGAGTAAAAATAGGCGCATACGCGTGGATCTATCCTGGATCTATAGTGGATAGAGATGTGGAAAAAGGTGAAAAATTTATCCCAAGTTATTTAAGAAGGTCTAGCAGTAGTTGATACGATCTTTATTACATCATTATTTTGTAACTGATAATTCTCTCCTATTCTTATTTTCTTCTTAACGTCAATTGCATATAAGAAACCCTTAGCTAATTCAGTATGTATAACACTAGCTAGATCCTTTGGGCTAGATCCCCTCTTTAGCAGTATGGCGTCTGGTAAGACATTTCCGTTTCTATCAGTTAACTTTCTCTCATCTTCTACTGGGTATACAACAATCATGCCCAATGCATCGAATACTGCGGTATTTATAGCTTCTTGGACTCCGGTACTTCCATAAACTTCCAATACATTTACCTTAATGTAGTCTAACGCGTTTTTTTGTTTTTCATTTATTGGTTTAAGTATTGTAAATTCACTATCACCAGGAATATATTTTATTATTCCAGCCTTAGCGGCCTTTCTTAAAGCCATTTCTGACGCTGCACTGGTTGGAATTACCCATTTATATTTTTCTTTTAATCGTTTAATATTGTCTCTGGATTGGGGTAGATCACTTTTATTTGCGGCTATTATCATCGGTTTGCTTATGTTTCGTAATGTTTTTGCGAAAAGCCTTAAATCTTGTTCTGTCCATTGCATTAATTTCAAGTTTTCTAGTTTGGTGGTTTTCAAGGTCTCAATTATATGCGATCTATTTACAGATATTCCAGATAATTTACTCAATAACGCTTCTACTAGATCTTTTCCAGATAAGTCAATTGTCCTAGAGAATTTAGCCCAATCTTTACTTACAATAGAATAAAACCACTCATCTAATTCCTTCTCTATAAATTTAATATCCTCTTCTGGATCTCTTGAACCAGGCTCCACTGGAATGCCTTCTTCGTTTGTTGACCCACTTGCATCAATAACGTGTATTAATGCGTCAGCTTGCCTTAAATCATCTAGAAACTTATTCCCTAATCCTCTACCCTCATGAGCACCGGGTATGAGACCAGCTACGTCTAGTAGTTTTATTGGTATAAATCTGTAATCATCAATGCATATAGAGTTCTTCGGATTACACTTGACATTAAATTCAGTATGAACACATTTAATTCTTACATATCCTATGCCCTCATTGGGGTTAATGGTTACGAATGGCCTATTATCTATTTCAACATCCTTAAGTGTTGCTGCGGCAAAAAATGTGCTCTTGCCAACGTTAGTCTTGCCTATAATTCCAATGGTAATCATATGTTCTGATTTAGTGAACACATTTATTAATTAGATGCTTAGCATAGTATTTTGAGAATAAATGGCACTATCAATGTATCACTATATAGAGAAAACATGGCAGTCAGAAGATTGGAAAAAAAGTACAATAAGACAAAGATTAATTGAATGGAGAAGGGAACCCTCAATTGTTAGGATAAGCAAGCCGACCAGATTGAATAGAGCTAGAAGCTTAGGTTATAAGGCTAAACAAGGATTTGTAGTAGTTAGAGTTAGAGTTAGAAGAGGTGGTCTTAATAAACCTAGGCCAAATAAAGGAAGAAGACCTAAAAGGATGGGTGTATATGGTTACAGTCCATCTAAAGGGTATAGGTGGATAGCGGAAGAGAGGGCAGCGAGAAAATATCCTAATTTAGAAGTACTTGGTAGTTATTATGTAGGAGAAGATGGTCTATATAAGTACTATGAGATTATCATGGTAGATCCTTCTCATCCAGTAATAAAGAGTGATCCTAATCTAAAGTGGCTTCAAGATCCTAATAATAGAAATAGGGTATTTAGAGGTTTGACGTCAGCAGGTAAAAAAGCTAGGGGATTAAGGAAATCAAGAGGACTTAAAGGTACTATAAGATATAAATGGAATAGAAAGCAGAAGGAGAGAGAAGAGAAGAAGAGGCATGAGGCAAGCAAGTACTATAGATTACAAGATTATGATAAAATACCAGGAAAATAACTATGAAGGTAACGCAAGCTATTCTTTCAGTTTTTGTACATGAAACCGAAGATTATAATAAAATAGTTAACTCTATAGAAAGCTTTTTCTCTCCCTTGATCTCCAGTTCTAAGAAAAATATAACAACTGCACAAGGTCACTATGGCAATAAAATAACTATAGTTGAATATAGGTTTGATAAAAAAACTATGGAATCCTTTTTTAATATGATATTAAACAAAATTGAAACTACTGAATTGATGTTAATGCTTACTACAATAGATTCCCACTGGGATGGTAGCAAGCTGTATCTAAGATTTGACAAACAGTATCTAATCGCTGAAGGTAGGTTAGTTCTTAAAGATGGTGATGACGTTATTAAATGTATAATATCATTTAATACGTCATTGGAAAATATTAAGGAGGAGATAAAGAAACTTGTTAGTAATCGAATCATGCATTCTAAACTCTAAGCTATTTCCCTTCGCTAGAAAATTAGGTTATAATTTGATTTTCAGTGAGGATGGGTTAGCTGGGATACGGAGAGTTACATTAGTAGTAGAGAATAGCGGACAATTAAAGAAGTTACTTAAAAGATCCTTTTTTAGTAATAACGTGTTAATTTTTGTTAAGCCTCTTTCCATAGATGCATTAAGATATGCGATAATTAATAAGAAAGTGCATGCTATAATATTAAGTGATGATAATTCTAGAATATTTAGGAAAAGTATGTTAAACTTATTAAGATCACACAATAAATTTGTTGAGGTTTCTCTTAAATCTTCCAGTGGATTAATACATAATGCTGTAATATACGGTTACAAGTGGATACCTAATATTATCTTCTCTTCATATGCTAAGGACTTTAATGAAATATGGAACCCAATCTCTAAAATAAGCTATCTAACTATAGCGGGTGCAGATGAAGAGGAAGCTTATAAGTTTGTTATTTTAAATCCCATAAAGTTGTTGTATGCTATCAATCCAGCTAATAATTGATATTGTATTAATCTTATGGCTTTCTATATTAACTATAGAGTATTTTAGAAGGAGATATCTAAATATCAAAATCGTAAAAAATAAGAAAATAGTGAAGGCAAAAAGATATATAGTATTTTATGCTATAACTGAATCTAAAGTAAAGGGGGAGGATCTAGAAAAGATCGTTCGTAACTCCTTAAAGGAATTATTAGGAACCATGTGGCTTGAAATTGCGAATCCTAAGGTTATAATATTCCGAGAAGATACTCAAGAAGGCATCATTTCGACTAATAGAGTAGGCTATAAATCAGTTTTAGCTAGTTTGCCTTTTGCTAAGGAAATTAATGGCAGTAAAATACTTATAGTTCCAAGAAGAACTACCGGAAGTTTAAAAAGGGCAAAAAAACTAATCGGTTTAAAATGATGAAGCCGCTCCAGACTGCTCGATGATGTACTCTGCGACGAGCTGAACGATATTTTTAAAATTAGGGATTACTCACTATTTCATGAGTGGATAATATATGGCATTCGGACCAGCAGCCATGGGATATGATAGGGCAATAACGATATTTTCACCAGACGGTTCATTATACCAAGTAGACTACGCATTTGAAGCTGTTAAAAAAGGTTGGACAGCAATTGGTATAAAATCAAAATCTGGGGTTGTTATTGCAAGTGAGAAGAGGAAGGCCCAATCTTTATTAGATGTAGATAGTATAGAAAAAATATTTTTAATTGATGATCATGTAGGATGTAGCTTTGCTGGTTTAGCATCTGATGGAAGAGTCTTAATAGACTATGCAAGGAATATAGCTCTACAACATAGGTTAGTATACGACGAACCCGTTAGTATCGATTATTTAACGAAGTCAGTAGCTGATGTTAAACAAATGTACACTCAACATGGAGGAGTTAGACCATTTGGTGTTGCGTTAGTAATAGCTGGAATAGATAAAACAACTCCTAAGCTATATATGACTGAGCCGAGTGGACAATATATGCCTTATTATGCTGTCGCAATAGGCCAAGGTTATTATACGGCTACCGAATTTTTAGAGAAAAACTATAAAGAGGACTTAAGTATGGAAGATACCATATTATTAGCATTAAGAACTTTATCAGCTACACTAAAGCCTAATGAAAAGTTAACTCCAAATACAGTGGAAATAGGATATGCCTCAGTTCAGACTGGGATATTTCTAAAAATGACCAGTGAAGATAAAAATATGTATCTGCAGAAGTTATAATAAGGTGGATTTTTTTCATGACAAAGGAGCGTGATTATGTAATAGTAAAGTATGAATCGCATGGAGAGAGGTTCGAAATCCTAGTTAAGCCGAAAGAGGCATTAGCTTTTAGGAGTGGGAAGAGCATTAGTCTTTCAGATATAGTAGTATCTGATACTATATACAAGGATGTTAAAAAAGGATTAAAAGCTTCTCCTGCTGCGCTTAAAAAAGTCTTTGGTACTACAGATTTTGAGACAATAGTCAAAGAAATTCTAATTAAAGGAGAACTGCCGGTTACTGCTGAGCAAAGGAAAGAAATGTTGGAAAGTAAGAGGAAACAGATAGTAGATTTTATACATAGAAATGCAGTGGATCCTAAAACAAATTTACCAATACCGCCTACTAGGATAGAAATGGCGATGGAACAAGCAAGGGTTCAAATTGATTTGAACCGAGATGTAGAAGCTCAAGCTATGCAAATAGTCAAGGAAATTTCGAAGATAATACCGATCAAAATAGCTAGAGCGTTGCTCAGCATTAAAGTTCCACCAGAATATAGTTCAAAAGTTAAGACGCAATTACACAATTTAGGAGAGGTTAAAAAGTCAAATTGGTTAGAGGATGGTACGTTAATTGCGGAGTTGGAAATACCTGCAGGTGCTCAACAAGATGTAATAGATAAGTTAAATAATTTGACAAAAGGAGAAGTGGAAGTTAGAGTGTTACAAGTGAGATAATATGAGTCAGCAACAAAAGATTCTTTTACAGCCAAGATCGATAGTGGTACCAGGGGAATTAGTAGCCGAAGGAGAGTTTCAGATTCCTTGGTCCCCATACATACTAAAAGTTAGTAATAAATACTATTCTACAGTAGTTGGTCTATTTGATGTAAAGGATACTCAATTTGAGATAATTCCATTAGAGGGTTCGTTTTACTATCCTAAGATTGGCGACATCGTGATAGGATTAATAGAGGATGTGGAGATTTATGGTTGGGTAGTTGATATAAAAGCACCATATAAGGCTTATTTGCCTGCTTTAAACCTTTTAGGTAGGCCTGTTAATGTTGGCGAGGATTTAAGAAGATATTTAGATGTAGGTGATTACATAATAGCCCGAATTGAGAATTTCGACAGAACAGTAGATCCAGTTTTATCGGTAAAAGGTAAAGATTTAGGTCGTATAAGTAATGGTACAGTTATTGAGATAATGCCAGTTAAGGTCCCGCGCGTTATAGGCAAGAATAAAAGTATGTACGAGACCTTAACCTCAAAAAGCGGATGCAGCATGTTAGTTGCAAATAATGGCAGAATATGGGCGAATTGTCCTTCTCGATTATCTGAGGAAATTCTAATTGAGGCTATTAGGAAAATTGAGAATGAGTCACATATAAAAGGCCTAACAGATAGAATAAAACAATTTATTGAGGAAAAATTAGGTGAGAAAAGTGCTTCAGGTGGAGAGGCCAAAATTAATACTTGAAGATGGTAGACGATTAGATGGCAGAAAGCCTGATGAACTAAGAAGCATAAAGATAGAGTTAGGTGTTCTTAAAAATGCCGATGGTTCAGCGATTTTTGAAATGGGAAATACAAAGGTTATAGCAGCGGTTTATGGGCCAAAGGAGATGCATCCTCGACATTTATCTCTTCCAGACAGAGCTGTTTTAAGAGTCAGATATCATATGACGCCATTTTCAACAGATGAAAGAAAGAATCCTGCACCTAGTCGGAGAGAAATCGAACTTTCTAAGGTCATAAGAGAAGCTTTAGAGTCTGCGGTTCTAGTTGAACTATTTCCAAGAACTGCTATAGATATCTTCACTGAGGTTTTACAAGCAGATGCAGGATCTAGACTTGTTTCGTTAATGGCTGCTTCTTTGGCATTAGCTGATGCTGGTATCCCAATGCGCGATCTAATAGCCGGAGTAGCAGTAGGCAAGGCAGACGGAGTTATAGTTCTAGATTTAAATGAACCAGAAGATATGTGGGGAGAAGCAGACATGCCAGTTGCAATAATGCCTTCTTTGGGACAAGTAACACTATTACAGCTAAATGGTAATATGACACCAGAAGAATTTAGACAAGCCTTTGATTTAGCTGTGAAAGGTATAAGTACTATATATAATCTACAGAAAGAGGCACTAAAAAGTAGATATATTGAATTCAAAGAAGAAGGGGTGTAAGATTGTCTTCAACGCCATCTAATCAAAATATAATTCCAATAATTAAAAAAGAAAGTATAGTAAGTCTTTTCGAGAAAGGCATTAGACAAGATGGAAGAAAATTAACTGACTATAGATCGATTTCAATAATATTAGACTATGCTAAAAAAGCTGATGGTTCTGCATTAGTTAAATTAGGAAACACTATGGTTTTAGCTGGGACTAAAATTGAAGTAGAAAAACCCTATGAGGATACCCCTAATCAAGGAAACCTTATAGTAAATGTGGAGCTTCTACCATTAGCATATGAAACATTCGAGCCTGGACCTCCAGATGAAAATGCTATCGAGTTAGCAAGAGTAGTAGATAGAAGCTTAAGAGACTCCAAAGCTATAGATTTAACGAAGCTTACGATAGAGCCCGGAAAGAGTGTTTGGACAGTTTGGCTTGATGTTTATGTTCTAGATTATGGCGGAAATGTTCTAGATGCTTGTACATTAGCTTCAGTAGCAGCACTATACAATACTAAGCTATATAAGGTTGAGCAAGACGCTAATGGAATTAAGGTTAACAAGAACGAAATAATAGGCAAGTTACCGATGAATTTCCCAGTAGTCACAGTATCTGTTGCAAAAATAGATAGATATCTAGTAATCGACCCAGATTTAGATGAAGAGACTATAATGGATGCAAAAATTTCATTCTCTTACACACCAGATCTAAGGATAGTAGGTATTCAGAAAAGTGGAAAAGGTAGTATTGCTTTGCAAGAAATAGATCAAGCTGAAAATGTAGCGAGAGCATCTGCAGTTAAGCTTTTAGAAGAACTTAAAAAGCAACTAAATATCTAATGTATAGGAGGTAGGTGTTACGTATGGGCAAAGTGACTGGTATTGCAGGAAGATTTGGTGCCAGATATGGATCCACATTAAGGAAAAAATGGAAAGAAATAATGGAAAGAAGATACGAAGATCATCAATGCCCCTACTGCAAAACTACTGGAAAAGTCGTTAGGTTAGCCTCTGGGATATGGTATTGCAAGAAATGCGGATCTAAGTGGGCAGGACTTGCATATATACCGTACTAGAGTAGTTATAACTTCGTCTAGAGATCCTAGTATTAGAGTAAGGAATTTTTTAAATACATTGCAATTTGTGCTACCTGATTCGATTAAGATTAATAGAGGTAAGAAAAATCTAAGGGAACTGTTTAATATTGCTGTTAGTCTTGGTGCGTTATATGTAGTCTTGGTTTTAGCAAAAAAGGGAAATCCTTACAAAATGCTTGTTTATGATCTTCAAAGTTTTTCCACAAAGTACATATTTAGATTAGCAGGTTTATCCTTACCTCTTGATTATAGGATTACATTAAATAAGATAAGGAATGTAGGAAATATCAAATCTGTTTGCATAAGAAATAATAATTGTATATTCCTTAGAGATTTTCTGATAGATATGAACTTATTTACCACTTTTTCAAATAAATGCCAGATCTACGTTAATTTAGAAGAAATTTCAAATAAAGAATGTGAACTTTTGTTTATATTGGCAACGGAAAACGTTAAGTTCTTAAGAGTAGTAATGGAAGCGGAAAAGACAAATGCAAATACAAATTTCAATCCATACAGATAGTAATAAAAAAGAGCTAGAGGATATAATATATAATTCTATAATAATTGAGAAAATAGATACTAAATATGTAAAAATTAGGAAAAACCCTATAGAGATTAGTATAAATGCCCCTTCAATTACTAGGGCTAGGGCTATAATGAACTCTTATATACTTTGGATCTATACAATTTTAAAGTCACTAGAAGAGGTGGAGAAAGGTGGCTGAAAAATTACCTCCAGAAGTTCAAGCTCAATTAGCTAAATTTCAACAATTAAAAGATCAGTTGGATAGGCTGTTATTAGAGAAATCAGCAATAGAAAATGAATTACGAGAGATAAATAGGGTTTTAGAAGAACTAGCCAATCTCACTGCAGAAACTGCTATATATAAAATTGTAGGTAACTTATTAGTTAAATCAGATAAAGCGTCAGTAGAAAAGGAACTCAATGATAGAAAAGAGTTGCTAGAACTCAGATCTAGAACATATCAGAAACAAGAGGGTATTTTAAGAAAACAATTAGAGGACTTACAAACTAAAATAAATGAAATGCTATCGAAATATTATCCACAAGGTGGCCAAACAGGTATAAAAGCCTAAATGGCTTAACTTAATAATGTTATGGTAATTAGAATTTACGTTGATGATAGGGAGAAGGTTAGTGGTATACCAGAACTACTAAAAGAGCTAGGCATAACTGTAATATTTTCACAACTCAGTGTAGCTGATTATGTAATAGCTGAGAGTGTTGCAGTAGAGAGAAAGTCAGTAAGCGATTTAGTTAATTCAGTTTTTGATAAAAGATTTTTTGATCAAATAAGTAGGCTTGCTGATGCATATGAAACTCCTATATTAATTGTAGAGGGAGATATAAATGATATCAGGAAAATAACTGAAAAATGGCGTGCAATTAACAATGCCTTAATCTCTGTTACAGTTGATTATAATGTTAAAGTTTTCTATTCACGAGATAAGAAAGATACGGCGGAAATTCTAAAGAAACTTGCCGAGAAATATCAATTTGAAGATAGTAAAGGGAAAAAGATTAGTTTGCATAATAAGGCTAAATTGGAGGATATTTCCGACATTCAGCTTTATATTGTTGAATCTTTTCCTAATGTGGGTTCAGTTCTAGCTCAAAGGTTACTTCTTAAATTTAACACAATTCAGAATATATGTAATGCATCTATAGCAGATTTGGAAAAAGCTCTAGGTAGTAGAAAAAAAGCAGAAGACATATATAAAATTTTAAGAACTCCATATTTGCAAGCTACAACTAATAATAATGATAATAAAAAGGGAGCCTCTTTATTTGATTTCCTTTAAATTTTTTAGTCTCTTTCTAAGCATTACCTTTTAATATGGGTCTGAGTAGTTTAAGAGCAAGAAGTTGGTGATTTCATTTGCCTAGATATAAGACAGTAGAGCAAGTTCTAAGCCTAATGAAAGATAGAACAAGAGTTAGAAATATAGGTATAATCGCGCACGTAGATCATGGTAAGACAACAACTAGCGATACGCTATTAGCGGCTGCTGGTATAATTTCACCTAAAGTTGCTGGCGAGGCTTTAGCATTAGATTATTTAAGTGTAGAGCAACAAAGAGGAATAACAGTAAAGGCAGCTAACATAAGCTTATACCACGAGGTAGAAGGTAAAGGTTACGTTATTAACTTAATTGACACTCCGGGTCACGTTGATTTTAGTGGGAGAGTTACAAGAAGCTTAAGAGTACTAGATGGGTCGATAGTGGTTGTAGATGCAGTAGAAGGAATTATGACTCAAACTGAAACAGTACTAAGGCAGAGTTTAGAGGAGAGAGTAAGGCCTATCTTATTCATTAATAAGGTGGATAGGCTAGTAAAAGAGTTGAAACTAAGCCCACAGGAAATGCTAAATAGGTTGCTAGACATAATCAGGCAAGTTAATAATCTAATTGATATGTATGGAGAACCAGAATTCAAGGAAAAATGGATGATCAATCCACAAGCTGGTAACGTAATATTTGGCTCTGCTAAGGATAAATGGGGATTCAGTTTACCCATGGCACAGAAAAAAGGTATTAATATGAAAAATGTTATTGATGCGTATACTGCTTCTGACAAATCTAAAATTGAAGAGTTAGCTTCGCAAGTACCAATTCATGAGGCCTTATTAGATGCTGCGATAAAATTTGTTCCTAATCCTATCGAGGCTCAAAAGTATAGGATTCCAAAGATTTGGAAAGGTGATTTAGATAATGAAGTAGCAAAAGCGATGTTAAATGCAGATCCTAATGGCCCTATTGTTTTCATGATAACAGATATGAAAGTTGATCCACATGCAGGATTAGTAGCAACAGGTAGAGTGTTCTCTGGCACTTTAAGATCTGGAGAAGAATTATGGTTAGTCAACGCAAAAACCTCACAGAGGATCCTTCAAGTGAGCTTGTACATGGGTCCCACTAGGGAACTTGCGGAAGAAATCCCGGCTGGTAACATTGCAGCAGTACTTGGTTTAGATAGAGCAAGATCTGGAGAAACAGCAATTTCTGTATCCTTCAATAATGTTCAAGGAAGCTTTGAGAGGTTACACTATATATCAGAGCCAGTGGTTACTATAGCTGTAGAACCTAAGAATCCTAAAGACTTAACAAAGATGATTGATGCGCTGAGAAAACTAAGCATTGAAGATCCAAACCTTGTGGTAAAAATAAATGAGGAAACTGGTGAGTATTTACTCTCTGGTATGGGTTTCCTGCACTTAGAGGTTTCGTTGCAATTGTTACGTGAAAATTACGGCATTGATGTAGTTACTACTCCACCTATCGTCGTCTATAGGGAGAGTATAAGGACTAAGAGTCAAGTGTTCGAAGGGAAATCTCCAAATAAGCATAATAAATTCTATCTAAGTGTAGAACCTCTAAATGAGAAGACGATAGAACTAATAAGTAATGGTACTATAAGGGAGGATATGGACAATAAGGAAATGGCTAAGATATTAAGAGATGAGGCAAGCTGGGATTATGATGAAGCTAAGAGAATTATTGCAATAGATGAGAACGTTAATGTCTTTATAGATCTGACAAGTGGTGTTCAACATTTAAGGGAGGTTATGGATACAGTTATTCAAGGATTTAGATTAGCTATGAAGGAAGGTCCTTTAGCGCACGAACCTATCAGAGGTGTTAAGGTGATTTTACATGATGCTTTAATTCATGAGGATCCTGCTCACAGAGGTCCCGCTCAAATATATCCTGCAGTTAGGAATTCAATATTTGCCGGGTTCTTGACATCAAGACCGACTTTACTTGAGCCAATACAAAAACTAGATATAAGGGTGCCAGCAGACCTTATTGGTAACGTTACCGCTGTTATAACGAGGAAAAGAGGAAAAATACTTGATGTCTCGCAAATAGCTAATATGTCTAGAATAATAGCAGAAATTCCAGTTTCAGAATCATATGATATGGCAAGTGAGTTGAGAGGAGCTACTGGAGGTAGAGCTTTCTGGGGCACAGAATTTAGCAGATGGGCACCAGTGCCCGATAGCATTTTGTTGGATGTAATAGCTAAAATTAGAGAGAGAAAAGGACTACCTAAGGAATTACCTAAAGTAGAAGATTTCTTGTCGTGAGTAAATTGTCAGTTAACTATAAAATATTCAATAATGTAAAGGCAGTACTTTTTGATTTTGATGATACGCTAGTTAATTTTAGTTCTAAGGCTAAGGAAGCATTAGATGCAGTAAGTAAAGATATATATATTTATATAAAAGAGAATTATAATCAAGAGTTAGATATAAATATAATTAAAAAATTAGTTGAGGCTGAGAGTAGTAGACTGGATAGAGAGGGTGAATATAATAGAAATAAATGGTGGGAAAGTGTACTGAGAGCGTTAAACATTAATTATGTGGATAGAACTCAACTTTATGATTGGACTAACCTTTATTGGTCTATAGCAAGCCAAGTAGAACCTTACGAGGACGCAAATGAAATTATAGAATATTTAGATAGTAAGGGATATAAATTGGGTATAATTACTAACAGTGATGGAGAAGGCGGGAACAAAAATAAGAGATTGGCTAACTTTCCTCAAATAAATAAATTTGATGTGATAATAATAGCTGGAGAGGGTGGTATAAGGCCAAAGCCTAATCTAGAACCATTTATAGTAGCATGTGAGAGACTTTCAGTACCACCAAACACATGTGTATTTGTCGGGGACGAACCAATAAAAGATTGCCTAGCTGCTAAAAAGGCCAATATGATTAGTGTACTTATGGATAGAGAGGGTAAGATTAAAGATGCTGAACTTTACGCAGATTTTGTCATATCTAGCCTTACTCAACTAGAGGAGTTTCTTTAACAATAGATATAATTTGTCAATGTACTCTGTCACTATTATTTCTTTTAATTCATTAATGTAATATGAGTAATATCTGCTATATATCTCATCATTTCTCAATTTTCTTATACAACCTAAGTCTTCTATGCATACGGTATCTTTACTGTTCTTTGCCTCATCTAGTCCTCTAATCTTATGAAATAACTCAACTTTAGCGTATGGTTTATCAAGAGATAACACTCCACCATAAAAACTCAAGATATTTCTATACATCTCTATTGAATTCTTTTCTAGTAGATCTATGGTATTGACCAGATATGATTTTAGTTTGACTGGTAATGATTTCATATCTTCCTTTAATTGTTCTTGCATTTCTTCCAATTTATATTCTATATTTTCATTAATCATTCTATTTATACTATTTATTATAATGTTAGCATTAATCAGAGCTTTATTGTCCCCCTTATCTATTATGTCATACTCTCCATGATAATGCGTGTTACCTAGGCTTTCTATTGTTATGCTCGGGATTCCTCTCTTTACATAAGAGTACCCATCACTATAAATTTCTGGTGTGGTTACTATATTACTAAAATATTTTTTAGAGAAAGCTGAAAGTCCAGGCAGGGCCTTTATTATTATGTCCTCTTCACTTATGTTATCCAAATTGATATTCATTATTATATTGTGTATGTCCTTATTATAATTCCTTAAGAACTCTCTAGAGCCATGTGACCATGAGAACGTGGAGAAGTAAACAGAACCTGATTCTTCTGCAGTAAATGTAATTAAATGCGTTTCATAAAGATTAGAGTATAATTCTGGCATTAAAGCTACTGCTAAGAGATTGTCTCTTTCTCCTTTAAACCAGTGGTCATGATGTGCGGTGATATGTATAACTTTATTCTCATCTTTTGAATTTTTAATTCCTTCAATTATATAACCCGTAGCAAACGGATTTATATCAGTTTTTAGCAATAATCTGCATTTTCCTTTGACATTAATAAAATCGTTTTCTCTGACGTATATTGCTGGTATAGGAGGGGGGTAGCTGGGTTTATAGTTTATCAGATCCCCATATTTTATTACAAATTTTCTTTTTTCATTATCCAGAGAAAAGATAATTCCCGCACATTTACTTTCAACTGCTTTAATATAGAGCTTATTGATCTCGTATAAATTTTCTATTTTTATTTTTATAAAGCTTCTTTCATTACATTCTTGGAAATTATTTATTATATTTGCTTCAATATCTATAGACAATGAGTAAGGTAATGCTAGAGCATCTATAATTTTTGACTCACATTCAAAGAGAAGATCTTTCTGCTCCCAATTAAGTACTCTAATTGGTGTAGTTCTAATCTCATCGCTTTTTTCCTCCAAAATTTTTTTAATCTCTCTTACAATTTTTATTTCAGCGCTAGATCCTGTTATTATTTCGTCATATTTAGATAAGGCTTTTAGACGTTCTAGTAACATAAATGATTTATGAAGAAGTTCTTAAAAATGTTCTTTCCGCATGACGGGATATACGAGGTGTTAGTAGGCACCTCTGGGATAAAGCCGATAATAAAGCCACTTGGTATAATAGTCAATGGAAACGAGCTTAATTTTAGAATATATAAAAATACCTTAACTTTCGCTAATTTAGAGAAAAATAATAGATGTTCTATACATATTACGCTTGATACCAGTTATTTTATTTTATCTATATTAGAGAAAATAAACTTTGATATAGATAACGAGTATAATTTACCTATACTTAAGAATTTAAATATAATATATGCTGAATGTACAAGGATTTCTAATGGCGATCCGTCCGTATTTTCCGTTAATCCATTTGATTTAGAGGTAAATTCTATTACTGTACCTACTGCTTATAATAGAGGAGCTTTTATTTCAGTTGATCTGCTTGTGAATTATACTAGGTTAGACATATATAAGGGTAGTGAACTGCAAAGACTTATTAATATTCTAAGCTATGAATTCAGCGTTGTGAAGCGAACATCTCCGTATACCGCTAATCTTTTAGAGGAAGTAGAGAACAAAGTGAAATCAAAAGGTTTTAAGCTAGACTAGTTTTCTTTACATATGACTTTTCAGATAGCTGTAATTCCAGGGGACGGAGTGGGTCAAGAATTATATGCCGAGAGCAAGAAAATTATTGCTAAATTGATAGAAAAATATAATTTAAATATCAACTTAATTGAGGTGGAGGCAGGGGATATAGCGTTAAGCAAATATGGCGAAGCTTTACCTAAACAAACCTTAAATGTTATAGATAAGGCAGACATGATCTTGAAAGGTCCTGTAGGAGAAAGTGCTATGGATGTTGTAGTTAAGTTAAGACAAATGTATGATATGTACGCGAATATTAGGCCTGCAAAATCCTTACCTAATGTGCAGTCAAGATATTCTAATGTGGATTTATTAATAGTGAGAGAGAATACTGAGGATTTGTATAAAGGGTTTGAATTCTTAGCGTCTAATGGAGTTGCTATAGCCATTAAAGTGATCACCGAGTACGCGTCTAGAAGAATAGTTAATGTTGCACTAAATTATGCTTTAATGAGACGTCGTAAAGTTACGTGTGTACATAAAGCTAATGTTATGAGAGTTACTGACGGTCTTTTTGCAAGTGTTTGTAGAGAAGTATTAAAGGGTAGAGTAAATTTTGAGGAGATGTACGTTGATGCAGCTGCTGCCAATTTAGTGAGAGATCCAACGAGATTTGATGTAATAGTTACTACTAATGTATATGGTGATATATTAAGTGACGAAGCTAGCCAGATAGCAGGAAGTCTTGGATTAGCACCGTCAGCGAATATTGGTGATAAGAAGTCAATGTTTGAACCAGTACATGGAGCAGCTTTTGATATTGCAGGTAAAGGTATAGTTAATCCTACTGCGTTCTTATTATCTATTTCGATGATGTTTAATAGAATGTACGAACTATCTAATGATCAGAAGTACATGCTAGCATCAAGATCTTTAGAGAACTCCATAATAGAAGTCTATAAAAAGGGAGATAAATTAACGCCAGATGTTGGTGGTAATGCTAAATTAAAGGACATGATAGATGACATATATAATCACATAGTATGATATAATGGTAAATAGTAAGAATTGTTGATATTCTTCTAATTAGAGTACGGGATTTAATTTTTATAAACTCATTTAGGTTTAATAAGGTATGGTGAGTTAAATTATCTACCGTGGTAAAGCCTCTTACTGGCAGTTATGATCCCAAAAAAATTGAAGAAGAAATAATAGCATATTGGGATAAAAATAGGATTTACAATAAATTAAAGAGCGAAGTAAACAAGAGAAAAGATAAATTCTTGTTTATAGATGGGCCACCATATCCTTCAAGTCCAGTTCCTCACATAGGGACAATATGGAATAAAGTCATAAAGGATTGCATATTGCGATATGAAAGGTTGTTAGGAAAAAAAGTTCATGATCAGCCCGGTTATGATACTCATGGTCTACCTATAGAAGTTGCCACTGAGAAACAATTAGGTATATCGAATAAGCAGGAGATCATTGATAAAATAGGTGTAGAGAATTTCATTAATAAATGCAGAGAATTTGCGCTGTCAAACGCCTCTAAGATGACGCAAAGTTTTAAGGATGTAGGAGTATTTATGGATTGGGAAAATCCATATTACACACTTGATCCTTCTTATATAAGTTCTTCATGGAGTGTAATTAAGAAAGCATTTGAAAAAGGTATGCTAAGTAAAGGTACCGCAGTTCTACATTGGTGTCCCAGATGCGAAACCACTCTATCAGACTATGAGGTTTCAGAATATAAAGATCTAGAAGATCCATCAATTTATGTTAAGTTTAAAGTCAAGAACGAGAAAAACAAATATCTATTAATATGGACTACTACACCTTGGACTATACCCTCTAATGTATTCGTAATGATAAATAAGGATTACATTTATGCTGACGTTGAGATTAATGGAGAAGTCCTAGTTATTGCTAAGGATCGTATAGAGGCAGTTATGCAAGAAGCAGGTGTTACTAAATATAAAATACTTAGAACGTATAAGGGTGAAGAACTACTTGGATTAAAATATGAACATCCATTAAGAGATGTAGTAAATGCGCAGAGTAAGTTAGATGATTTTCATCAAGTAGTGGATGCAGGTGAGATAGTCACCTTAAGTGAGGGTACTGGGCTTGTCCATGGTGCTACCGGTCATGGTGAAGAGGATTTTGCGATTGGTCAAAGATACGGTTTTCCAGTTGTAATGTTTGTAAACGATCGAGGAGAGTTTACTGAGATGGGCGGAAAATATAAGGGATTAAAAGTTAGAGAAGCGTCTGAAATTATTATTAATGATTTAAAGGAACGCAATGCATTATTCTTTGAAGGAAAAATAGTTCATCGTTATCCAGTTTGTTGGAGATGTAAGACTCCATTAATACTTAGGGCTATAGATCAGTGGTTCATCAAAGTTACTAAAATAAAGACCGAGATGCTTAATGAAATAGAGAAAGTTAATTGGATTCCTGAGTGGGGGAAATCCAGAATATCTAATATGGTTAAAGAACTTAGGGATTGGGTTATAAGTAGGCAGAGGTTCTGGGGGACTCCTCTCCCAATTTGGATTTGTGAGAAATGTGGCAACATTATAGTAGTAGGAAGTAAGGAAGAATTGGAAAACGTTGCGATTGATCCAATTCCCAACGATTTGCATAGACCATGGATAGATAACGTAAGGGTAAAATGTAATAAATGTGGAGGAGTTGCAAAAAGAATTTCTGATGTAGCTGATGTATGGTTTGATAGTGGGGTTGCCTTCTTTGCCAGTTTAGGTAAAGATTGGCAAGAAAAGTGGAAGGAATTAGGTCCAGTAGACTTAGTTTTGGAAGGACATGATCAATTAAGGGGTTGGTTCTTTAGCTTACTTAGATCCGGAATGATATTATTAGATAAAGCGCCATATGTTTCGGTATTAGTTCACGGTTTCATGCTTGACGAGCAAGGCAGAGAGATGCATAAAAGTCTAGGGAATTACGTTGAACCTTCAGTAGTGATTCAACAATATGGTAGAGATATACTACGTCTATGGCTACTTAGAAATACTACTTGGGAGGATGCTAGATTTTCGTGGAGAGCATTAGAACTTACTAAAAGGGACTTACAAATAATCTGGAATACATATGTTTTTGCTTCAATGTATATGAATTTAGATAACTTTGATCCTACTAAATATAAATTAGAGGATGTAATAAAATATGCCAAATTAGAAGACTTATGGATATTATCTAGGTTTAATTCAATATTAATGAAAGTAAATGAAGCTATGAAAAATTACAAGGTTCATGAATTGGCTAATTACCTAATGAACTTCATAGTGGAGGATGTTAGTAGGTTTTATATAAGGCTAATAAGGAAAAGAGCGTGGATGGAAGGATACACTCAAGATAAGATAGCGATGTATTATATTCTTTATCACATATTGAAGAATTGGATTATATTAGCTTCTACAATAATTCCATTTATATCGGAGAAAATTTATAAGTCATTTGTAGTTGATTCAAAAGAATCCGTCTCAATGGAAGTTATTGGCAATTATGATGAGAGGTTAATTGATAGTGAACTAGAGAAAGCTTTTGAGCTTGCTAGAGAGATAAGTGAAGCAGCATTAAATGCTAGAGCTAAAGCTGGGCTAAAGTTGAGATGGCCTTTATCGAAGATGTATATATTCCTAGAGGATGAAAATATTATTCTTCAAGTTAGTAAAATAAAAGACGTTTTGCTATCATTATTAAACGTCAAGGATCTAGAAATAAATAAAATTGAAGAATTTAGAAGATTTAGTAAATATAAGGTTGAGCCAAACAAGTCAGTTATAGGGAAAGAATATAGAAGTCTTGCACCTAAGATATTAGCCTATATTAGTAGTAACAGCGATTTAGTAGCTAAAGATATACTTACTAAAAAGCAACACATTGTTAAAGTCGATGAAATGGACATAGTAATTAATAGTTCGCACGTTTCTATCTCAGAAGAGACCATCGAGGGTTATGTCTCATCGAGGTTTAACAAAGGTATAATAGTTATAAGTAAAGAGATTTCAGAGAAAGAAGAGGAGGAAGGGTTAGTCAGAGACATAATCAGAAGAGTACAGTTCATGAGAAAACAACTGAAGCTAAACGTGGTTGATTACATCGAGATTAGCATAAAAGCCCCAGAGGAGAGAGTTTATATTATAAAGAGATGGGAAGAATATATCAAAAATGAGACTAGGGCTAATACTCTAACTTTAGGTGAGGCAAAGGGAGATCTCGTATTGGATTGGGATATAGAAGGAGAGTCTTATATAATAGGAATTAAGAAGGCTACATAATGTTTCCTTTTTCACGTTATAAGCCGCTAAATGTAGTTCTTTTTATGTCAACTTTTGATATAGAAAACACACTTCTCGAAATTACATTGAAGCTTTCATTTATTCTCAGAGTTACAAATACATTTAGAGTCAATAAAATCTACTGGATAAAGGACTCTCCCAAATCTGAAAGAATAGCTAAAATAATCACAGAGATAACTAGGTATACATTATCGCCACCTTATCTCAAAAAGTATATTCCCTATAGTAAGAATTTAAAAAAGGTTGGTATAATGGAGCCTGTAACTCTTCCTTCGCACCTTATTTTTAGGCAGATTACAGAGGGCGAGATAAGAATAGGGCACAAAGGTGATTTTGGAATAAATACAAAATTAAATCCCGATCTAAAAGCTATTCTAATTACTGATTCATTAAAGCTAGACTATGTACCTTATAATAATTTGTACTATAACGGAGTGAAAAACGAATTTATAGAATTTAAAAATATATTTAATTTCGAAAATTTGATAATAGCGAGCAGAAGTGGAAAGAATCCTTTAAAAAATATGGAAGAAATAGTAAATTTATATAAGAGGTCTGGTTTAACATTAGTTATTGGGCAGCCTACTGGGAATTTGTTACATAATCTAGGTAAGCAATATTTAGAAAAGTCTTATAATTTTGTAATTAAACAAGGCGTCTCTGATGTAAGGGTTGAAGAAGCACTAGCTTATTCCCTATCTATCTTAAACCTCTTGTTAAGTTAGATTTATAACTCTTTAGTGATAGGTGAAATAGCAATCAGCGGGGATTAATAATGGGTCATCGAAAGTTAGCTTCACCTAGACGTGGATCATCAGGTCTCAGACCTAGAAAGAGGTCATCAGAGTTATTACCCACACCTAGGACATGGCCTCAAATAAATTCACAAAACCCTAAATTACTTGGATTTGTAGGATATAAAGTTGGAATGACTCATGTTTTCTTAGTTGATGATTGGCCAAATTCTCCTACTAATGGAAAAGAAATATATATGCCCGTTACAGTGGTAGAAGTGCCTCCAATTATTCCGTTGGCGTTAAGAGCTTACGTTATTGATGGTAAAGGAGAGCCAAATGTAATTACTGAGTATTGGTCTTCTTTGTCTTTACAGTTTGGTGACATCAGGAGAAGGATTCCTTCTCTTTCATCCTTTTTAAAGGATGAGGAAAGTAAGAAGAAATTAGATGAAAAATTTAGTAATAAGTTGGAGATTATCAAATCTAATTTAGATAAAATAATCTATTTTCGGCTTTTAGTTGCGACACAACCTAGGAAAATACCATCATTAGGTAAGAAAAAACCAGATCTAGTGGAAATACAAATAGGTGGAGGAGAAAAGAAGTCACAATTAGAATACGCTCTAAACATTTTAGGGAAAGAAGTCACAATTAAAGATGTTTTTAAAGAAGGTCAACTAGTTGATGTAATTGGAGTAACTAAGGGGAAAGGTTTCGCTGGAGTAATAAAGAGATATAACGTAATTGAGTTACCTAGGTGGCATAAACACAGAAAGGGAAGTAGAAAGATAGGTACTAGAGGTCCTTCTTTAGGAACACCGAGCTATACGCCTCAACCAGGACAGTTAGGTTTCCATAGAAGGACTGAATATAACAAGAGAATTATAAAAATTGGTGAAGATCCTAAGGAGATAAATCCTGCAGGTGGCTTTGTTAGATACGGCATAGTTAGGAATACGTACATTCTACTAGAGGGTTCCATATTAGGTCCTAAAAAAAGACCAGTATTTTTAAGAGAACCCGTTAGACCATCCTATGTGTTTGAAACGGTACCTAAAATAACTTATGTAAATCTTTTGAGCCAACAAGGGTGAGAGGATATGTATTTAGAATTAGTTAGAAAAGTTGCAGATGTTATAGATAAGAACGGAAATAAGGTGAAGCAAGTAGAATTGCCGCTGTTTTTTTCCTATCCTGTAAGGAAAGACCTTATAAGAAGAGCGTTCTTATCGGAATTTACACACTCATTACAACCAAAAGGAAGAGATCCTATGGCGGGTAAGAGAACAACTGCGGAAAGTTTTGGAATTAATCTTGGTTTAGCTAGAGTACCTAGAGTTAAGAATTCCGGAGAAGCCGCATTAGCTCCAAACACTGTTGGTGGAAGATTAACTTTTCCACCTTCCGTTGATAAAAAAATTGAAGAGGAGATAAATCGTAAAGAAAAAAGTTTAGCTGTAATTAGTGCGATAAGTGCCACTGCCGATGCCTTATTCATTAAGTCTAGGGGACATGTGTTTAAAGATTCAGTAAGTTTTCCTATAGTAGTTGTAGACGATATTGTAGGTTTGAAAACTACTGCAGAAGTAGAGGAATTTTTGAATAAAATAGGAGTTTATGATGATATTGAAAGAGTAAAGGAAAAAATAAGGATAAGGGCTGGAAAAGGTAAAATGAGAGGAAGGAAATATAAGGAGCCTGTTGGTCCATTGATGGTTATACATGAGAAGAACGTGCCTATAATTAAAGCTGCGAGGAATCTGGCGGGAGTTGATATAGTTAACGCAAATGATCTTAGTGTAATTCATTTAGCTCCAGGTTCCCATCCGGGTAGGCTCACTATTTATACTGAGAGTAGCATAAAGATTTTAGATAGTAGATTAAGTAAAAGGTTGGTGGTTTAGTATGATCCAAATGGCTTTAGCAACAGAGAAGGCGCTAAGGTTAATCGAATCTTATAACACGCTTACGTTGATCGTTGATAAAAACGATACTAAAAATGATATCAAAAGGTCTGTTGAGAAGATGTTTGAAGTGAAAGTAATTAAGGTTAATGTCGTTATAACTCCTCAAGGCTATAAGAAAGCATATGTTAAGTTGGCCCCAGAATATAAGGCCAGTGATATAGCTCATAAGTTAGGTATTTTGTAAGGTGATGTAGTTTGGGTAAAAGGTTGCTTCAACAGAGAGCTGGTAAAGGCTCTCCTACATTTAGAAGTCCTAGTTGGTTAAGGATAGGTAAGGTAAGATATCCTAATATAACTGGTCATTTCATTGGAAAAGTAGTAGACATTGTCCACAACCCCGGCATGAATGCACCGGTTGCCGTAATAAAATTAGAGAATGGTATTAAGTTTTTAATGCAAGCAGTGCAGGGAATTGCTGTTAATCAGAAAATTGAATTTGGTAAAGGCTCTCCTATAGCTAATGGTAATGTTATAGAAATAGGTGATGCGCCAGAGGGTACTGTAGTATGTAACATTGAAGAGAATTTTGGAGATGGAGGTAAATATGCCAGAAGTGCTGGTTCTTATGCTACTGTGATAGGTAAAAGTGGTGATAAGGTATTAATTAAATTACCTTCAGATAAAATAAAAGCCGTCTCAAATAAGGCTAGAGCAACTGTTGGTGTCATTGCAGGAGGTGGCGTAACAGAGAAGCCTCTATTAAAAGCGGGGGCAAACTATTGGAAGTATAAGGTAAAGGCTAAAAAATGGCCCATTGTTAGAGGCGTTGCGATGAACGTTGTCGACCATCCACATGGTGGTGGATTGCATCAGAGTGTAAGCAGACCTTCTACAGTATCTAGGAATGCGCCACCTGGAAGAAAGGTAGGGCACATAGCGGCAAGACGAACAGGGAGGAAAGAGGGTAAGTGAATTTTATAAATGGAAAAGGGATAGGTGTTAATAGATGTCATTAGAAATACCGCCTGAATGGAAGAGCTTTAAATACAGAGGAAAGAGTATTGATGAATTATTAAATATGCCAATGGACGAATTTATTAAGCTCTTACCTTCAAGACAAAGAAGATCTTTAAAACGTGGTTTTACTGATGCTCAAAGACGCCTCTTAGAGAAAGTAAGAAAATATAGGAGAGAAGGTAAGATAAATAAGGTTATAAAAACACATGTAAGGGATTTGGTTATATTACCAGAGTTGGTTGGCCTTAAAATGGCTGTTTATAATGGTAAAGAATTTGTGGAGTTTACTGTCACTCCAGAGATGATAGGCCATTATTTAGGCGAGTACTCGATAACTACTAAGAAGGTGGAGCATGGAGAGCCCGGATTAAAGGCTACAAGATCAAGTTTATTCTTAGCGATGAAGGGATGATATATGGGTAGTTGGAGTTATCCTCAATTAAATGTTGATGAACTAAAAATTGCTAAAGCTGTAATAAGAGATGTTCCTGTTTCTATAAAAGACTTATATAACGTTTGCAAATCTATCAGAGGCATGTATCTTAGTGATGCTAAAGATTTTCTAAATAGAGTCCTAGAAGAAAAGGAAGCGTTACCATTTTGGAGGTACAATAAGGGTGCTTCTCATAAATCTAATATATCGGCCAAGTGGAAGGTAAAAGCTGGCAGATATCCTAAGAAAGCAATAAAGCATGTGTTAAAATTGTTAGAAAATGCTGAAGCTAATGCTACAAATAAAGGATTAGATGTTAATAAGTTAGTTATAAGGCATATTGCAGCGCATAAGAGCATAATTCTGAAAAGATACATGCCTAGAGCATTTGGAAGGGCTACTGCAAAATATAGAAGAACGGCAAATGTAGAAGTAATTTTGGAGGAGGTGGAGTAGGATTCCTAATATTAAAAGATACTTCCTTGAAAAGTCCATGGTAAAGGTAATGATAGACGAGTATTTAGCAAAACAGTACTATAATGCAGAGTATGCAGGAGTAGAGGTATTAAAGACACCTATAGGGACAAGAGTGATAATATATGCTGGTAGACCTTCAATGATAATAGGGAGAGGAGGCAGAAACATAAAGCAGCTAGCACAGATCTTTGAGAAGGTATTTGGCTTAGAAAATCCACAAATCACGATAACTAATGTAGAAAATGCAGAACTTAATGCTAGAGTAATGGCATTTAGGCTTGCTATAGCGTTAGAAAAGGGTTATCATTTCAGAAGGGCAGCATTTATTTCAATGAGAAGAATAATGAATGCTGGAGCGTTAGGTGCTGAGATTATAATAAGTGGTAAGCTTACTACTGAAAGAGCCAGATATGAGAAGCTAAAGGAAGGTATTGTATACAAGAGTGGACAACAGTTGGAAAAGATGATAGATAGAGCAGTTGCGATAGCTATGCTAAAACCAGGAGTTTATGGTGTTGAGGTAATTATTACTAAGCCTTTAAAAATAGAGGATAAGATTAGCTTGAAAGAATCTCCATCAGTACCTCAAGAAGTATCTGTAACTAACGTTACCTTTATTGACGAATCTGCTCAAAAAAGTGAGGAAAAAGGTGAAAGTCAATGACCTTGGATGTTGAGGAGTTAAGAAAAATGGAGAAAGAAGATCTGTTAAAGAGATTAGAGGAGTTAAGGCTAGAGTTAATAAAACTTAAAGTGCAAGCAAGAATGGGTACGCTAAAGAATACTGCGAGTATTAAAAATACTAGAAAAGATATTGCTAGGATATTGACGGTTTTAAGTGAGAAAAAGAAAAATCTAAAGAAGTAACTTTTGTAATGTTTAATGCTTTTAGATTATATTGGATCTGAAATAAAAATTTTATATTATGTAGATTCATCTTTGATTTCAAAAAAAGGTATAGTTATATTAGAAACTGAAAAGACATTTTTAATCAGATTAAGTGATAAGGGAAAGGTCGTAAGGATATTTAAGGCCCACGGCATATTTGAGATAACTTTTAAAGGTAAGTCTTTTATAGTAGATGGCTATAAGCTGGTAAGAAAACCTTGGAAAAGGATTTAGGTGAGTTGAATGGGATCTAAGGGGAAATTGGTGAAGGACCCGGGAATACCTAATATAGTTATTCCTGAGAAGCCATGTGAAGATGAGAATTGTCCCTATCATGGTTCATTAAGAGTAAGAGGAATGATACTAGAAGGGATTCTAATTAAGTACAAGGGCAATAAATCTGCAGTTATAGAAAGGCAATATTTGTACTATGATTCAAAGTACAAGAGATATGAAAGAAGAAGAAGTCGAATTCATGCTCATGTCCCTCCGTGTGTAAATGTTAAAGAGGGAGATAAAGTTATAATTGGCGAATGTAGACCCATTTCTAAATCTATAAGTTTCGTTATACTCAGCAAGGTGAGTTGAAGTGTCAGAGAAAATCCAAGTGTTGGGTTCTAGAAAAGGTCTAACTCCAGCTCTTCAACACTATTCAGTGGTTACAGTCGCTGATAATAGTGGGGCAAAGGAAGCAATGATAATCGGTATATATGGTTACAGAGGTGTTTTAAGAAGAGTTCCATTTGCTAATATAGCAGACATGGTAATGGTCTCAGTAAAGAAAGGTACACCAGAGGTTAGAAAGCAGAAATTTAGAGCTGTTATAGTAAGGCAAAGAATGCCTTATAGAAGACCAGATGGAACTTGGATATCCTTTGAGGATAATGCAGTTGTTATAATAAATCCGGATGGTACTCCTAAAGGTACCGAAATCAGAGGTCCAATAGCAAGAGAAGCAGCAGAAAGATGGCCAAAAATAGCTAGTCTCGCTACACTGGTGGTGTAATTAGATATGTCATCACTTAAGCCTTCGAAACAAAGAAAAATTTTATATAATCTACCATTACATCAAAGGAAGAAATTGCTAGTTGCAAGAGTTTCCGATGACATTGCAAATCAATATTCCATAAAGCGCATAGCAGTAAGAAAAGGTGATACTGTTAGGGTAGTTCGTGGGGAACAAGAAGGAAAAGAGGGTAAAGTAGTAGATGTTGATACAAAGACTGGTAGAATTGCGATAGAGGGAATAACAAGGAAGAAAGCGGATGGCACACCTGTTTATATATGGATTCATGCTTCTAAGGTTATGATTACTAAATTAGATTTAAGCGACCCTAGAAGACGAGAAAAGATAGAGAAAATATCTAAATCTAAGAAGGAGGGATAAACATGGCGCACTTAACTCGATTTGAGGCTCCTTGGTTTTTATTAATTAGCAAAAAGCAGTACAAGTGGACTGTTAGACCTAATGCTGGTCCTCACCCTGTTGGAAAAAGTGTCCCATTGGCTATTATAATAAGGGATTATCTTAAGCTTGCAGGAACAATAAAGGAGGCTAAGTATATTATATCTGAAGGGAAAATATTGGTAGATGGTAAAATAAGGAGAGATTATAAGTATCCAGTTGGTCTTATGGATGTAATTTCAATTCCTTCTTCTGATTTATATTTTAGGGTCTTACCAGATAATGTGCGGTTCATGAGACTTTCTAAAATATCAGCTGATGAAGCTCACTATAAATATGTAAGGATTATGAATAAAACTACATTAAAAGGCGGATTAGTTCAGCTTAATTTAGAGGATGGAAGAAATATTGTAGTTGATAAAGAAGTTGCAAAGAATTATAAAACTCTTATGACTTTAAAAGTAGAATTACCTAGCCAGAATGTAGTGGAATCATATAGTATTTCAGAGGGCTCATATGTCATCTTCTTGGGAGGTAGGAACGTTGGTATTCATGGGATTGTAAAGAGTATAAATCTAAGTAAATTTAAGACAAGGAGGTATAGTGTGGTTACGATAGAAAGTAAAGATGGAAACGCCTATCAGACTAATCTTTTGAATGTTATGAGTATAGGGAAGGAAAAACCAGATATGAGGATTGATTAAAATGGCAGAGGCATCTATATCCGTTAAACAAAATCCCATGAGGAAAGTTAAACTAGCAAAGGTAACTGTTAATATAGGTCTTGGGGAATCTGGTGATAGATTGCAGAAAGCTTATCAGTTATTGCAGGAATTGACAGGAGCTAAGCCAGTATATACTAATGCTAAAAAAACTATCAGAGAGTTTGGAATAAGGAAAGGTCAACCTATAGGGGTTAAAGTAACGCTAAGGGGTGCTAAAGCTGAGGAATTCTTAAGGAAAGTATTAGAAGCGATAGGTTATAGATTAAGGAAGAGCAGCTTCGATAATTATGGGAATGTTGCATTCGGTATTGCTGAGCACGTAATATTACCAGGCGCAAGATATGATCCGGAAATAGGTATATTCGGTATGGATATAGCTATTACATTGGAGAGGCCCGGATATAGGATTGCCAGAAGGAGAAGAAAGAAGACTAAGATTCCTAATAGACATAGGGTGACAAAGGAGGAAGCAATGGAATTCCTGAGAAATAATTTTAATGTTCAGATAGTAGAGGGGTGATTGATATGGGTAAATATAAGCCTCCGGCTGAAAGAAGACATGGAAAGGGAGTGCAAGCGTGTAAGAGATGTGGTAGTAGAGACTCTGTTATCCAGAAGTATGGAATTTATTTGTGTAGGCAATGCTTTAGAGAAGTAGCATACGAATTGGGATTTAAAAAATATTGGTGATAAGAGATGGTGGTTGTAAATCCTTTATCAAATGCTTTAACATCTATATACAATAACGAGATGAGACGAAACAAACAAGCAATTATAATGCCCGCATCTAAACTGATAATAAACGTTTTGAGAGTGATGCAAAAGGAAGGTTATATTGGAGAATTTGAGTATATTGATGATGGTAGATGGGGTAAAATCACAGTTCAACTATTAGGTAGAGTTAATAAATGCGGTCCAATAACTCCACGTTATCCCCTTACTTATAGACAAATGATTGATCTACCAGAGTTTGTTAGACGTTATTTACCATCTAAGGAAATAGGTATAATAATTGTATCTACCTCTAAGGGCGTTATGTCTCATAAGGAAGCTGCGAGAATGAGAATTGGCGGAGTTACGTTAGGTTATGTTTATTGAGGTGATTTAAATGCAGGCTGTAATGTTAAAGGAGGAAATCGATGTCCCAAATAATGTAAGTGTTGAGATAAGAGGATTTTTGGTAAAAATAAAAGGACCAAAAGGAGAAATAGCTAGAGATTTTAGTTTTGCTAAGGAAATTGAGATCAAATTAGATGGCAATAAAATATTATTAGAAACTACATTTGCGAATAGGCGAAAAAAAGCTGTATTCTACACTATAGTAAGCCATATTAAGAACATGATAACTGGGGTAACAAAAGGCTATAGGTACTATCTTAAGATTATATATACTCATTTCCCTATGTCAGTTAAAGTCTCGGGGAATGAGGTTCAAATAACTAACCTAATAGGCGAAAAAAATATACGAAGGGCACCAATATTACCTGGCGTGAAGGTTACAGTAAAAGGCGAAGATATAATAGTTGAAGGTATTGATTTAGAAGCAGTAGCACAGACGGCTGCAAATATAGAACAAGCTGCTAAAATAACTGGTTTTGATAAACGTGTTTTCTCTGATGGTATATTTATTTATAAGAAAGAGGTGATTGAATGAGTGAACAGAAAATAAGGGTATATAGGAAAAAGATTTATGAAATAAGGCAGAAGTTAAAGTCTAAAAAGCCAGAATTTATGAGATATGATTGGGATAAGTTCTATAGACTAGAAAGGCAAGAAAAATGGAGAAGGCCATACGGTCGAGATAATAAGACTAGGCTTAAAATTAGGGGTTTCCCCCCAATAGTAAGTGTAGGTTATAGGTTACCTAAGGAGATCAGAGAATTACACCCTACTGGATTAAAGCAAGTATTGGTTCATAACGTAAATGAGTTAATTAAACTTCAGAATCAGAAAGATAATGTCATTGTTATAATAGCTTCCTCAGTTGGTTTTAAAAAGAGGATTGAGATTCTAAATAAGGCTAAGGAATTAGGTTTAAAGGTGAGTAATGGAGGTATTAATGTATGACCGACTTAAGAGCTCAAAAGAAATTAGCTGCCGCAGTAGCTGGGGTAGGTATAAGTAGAGTTAAGATAATCCAAGATTACATTGATGAGGTTCAAGGTGCATTAACTAGAGACGATGTTAGGAAGCTGATAAATGAAGGAAAGATTGTAATTCTCAAAAAAACTGGAATAAGTGGTGGCAGATTAAAGGAAAGAAAGAAAAAGAGAAGTCTTAAGAGCGAAGGTAGGAAAGCTGGTAGTAGGAAGGGCAAAAAAGGAGCGAGAGCAAATAGTAAAGAAATGTGGGTGAAAAGGATAAGGAAAATAAGGGCTTATCTAAGGTGGTTAAGAGATCATAAAGTTATTGATACTCACACATATAGAGAACTATACCTAAAAGCTAAAGGTGGTAATTTCAAGGGAGTTTCTGATGTTAGGAACATTCTAATACAGATGGGAAAATTGAAAGGTGAATGATATGGCTAATGGTCCTAATTATAAGGTTAAGTTTAGGAGAAGACGAGAAGGAAAGACTAATTATTATAGACGATATGCTTATGTTGTCAGTAAGCAAATAAGGTTTGTCGTGAGGATAACAAATAAGTATGTGATAGTGCAGGTTGTAAAGATTGATCCTAAGGGTGACATTACACTAGCTGCCGCACATTCTATAGAGCTAGTTAAGAAGTTTGGCTGGAAAGGAGATACAAATAATACGCCTGCAGCTTACCTTACTGGATATTTAGCAGCGTTAAGAGCAATGAAGAAAAATATAAATAAGTGCGTCGCTGATATTGGTCTTCATGTACCTTCTAAGGGAGCTAGAATATTTTATGCAATAAAAGGGGCAATTGATGCTGGGTTAAAAATTCCTATAGGCGAGGTAGGTATACAAGATTCTAGAATAAAAGGGGAACATATAGCGAAGTATGCAGAAAAGTTAAAAAATGAAAATCCTGATTTATATAACAAGTTATTTTCAAAATATTTAGAAAGAGGTTTAAATCCAGAAAATTTACCTTCTCATTTTGATGAGGTGTTAAATAAGATAAAGTCTTCTGGTGGTTAATATGGCAGAAGAGGTTCCTAGCATAAATATAGAGGAATGGAAACCTAGAACATTAGTAGGCAATCTTGTAAAGAGTGGAAAGATATCATCTATAAAAGATCTATTTGATAGAAATCTTCCGATTACAGAGCCAGAAATTGTAGATGTCTTATTACCTAAACTTAAATATGAAGTTATAGATATTAAAGTAGTTCAAAAACAGACTGATGCAGGAGAGATATCCAGATACAAGGTCTTAGTAATTATGGGAAATATGGACGGTTATGTAAGTATTGGCACAGGTAAGGCTAAACAACTAAGAGTCGCAATTCAGAAGGCAATTAGAGATGCTAAGATGAATATAATACCAGTAAGAAGAGGATGTGGAAGCTGGCAATGTACGTGTGGAGAACCTCACAGTTTGCCATTCAAGGTAATTGGAAAGGCAGGCAGTGTGGAAATTGAACTGTTACCAGCTCCTAAGGGTACCGGGTTAGTTGTAGGTAGTGTATTAAAAACTTTGTTGACATATGCTGGTATTAAAGATGCATGGTCTACTACAAAAGGTGAAACCAGAACTACAGAAAACTTTGTGAGAGCTGGCTATAATGCACTTTACAACACATATAGATTTGTTACTTTACAAGATTGGGCTAGAAAGAGGTAATAGAAATGGTTGAATTATTGGCAGTAGTTAGAATTAGAGGTTGGGCAAAAGCTCCCTGGTTTATTAATGAGACATTAGAAATGCTAAGGCTGAAGTATAATTTTAATGCGATGATATACCCAAAAGTACCTCCAATACTCGGTATGTTGCATAAGACTTCACCATATGTTACCTGGGGAGAAATAAATTCTGATGTTTTGAAAATGTTAATCACGACAAGACTTGAAACAATAAAAGGAGATAAGGTTTCAGATAGTTACGTCAAAGAAGTCTTAAAGATCGATAATATTGATGCATTGGTGAAGCAACTCTATGAGGGTAAGATATATTTGCATAAATTAAATCAGTATTTCAAATTGCCTATTCGTTTACACCCTCCTAAAGGTGGATTCAAAGGTAGTGTTAAAAGACCATATAAAAATAAAGGTGAATTTGGATATAGGGGAGATAAGATAAATGAATTAATAGAGAGGATGATCTAAAATGGTGGTAAGAAGAGAGAAGAAATCTAGAAAACTAAGGGGATCAAGAACAATGGGATGGGGTATAAGGGGACAACATAGAGATAGAGGAGCACAAGGTAGTAGGCAAATAGGTATGCATAAAGAGAAATGGTCTTGGCTAGTAAAATACGGAAAGGGATGGTATGGTAAACATGGATTCCGAAATCCAACCACAAAACTTGTCAGTACAATATCGCTGAGAAGGCTAAATGAGTTATTAATAAATGGTTCTATAAAACTTGAGGAGAAAGATGGTAAAAAAGTGTTGGATTTAAATCAGTTAGGTTATGAGAAATTGCTTGGCGGTGGTAATTTAAGTATTGCAGTGGTTATAAAAGTAAAGAAGGCTAGTGCTAAAGCCGTAGAGAAAGTAAAGCAAATTGGGGGAGAAGTAATATTAAGCCCAACTGAATAGTTTTTTTGAGTAAATTATGTCTTTCGTTGATTCACTAGCTAACCTTGGGCAATATTTACCAGCTGTTGTTAAACCTAAAGAAAAGCCTTCATTAGGTCAAAAGTTAATTTGGTCGCTAGTTGCTGTTATAATATATCTGATAATGGCCTCTACTCCCCTTTATGGGATAACTGCAACATCGTTTTTCAAGAATCTCGTATTGGAGCAAATTATCTTCGCATCTACCACGGGTACTTTGGCACAGTTAGGTATAGGACCCATAATAACAGCTGGTTTGATTATGCAGATATTAGCTGGATCTAAGCTAATTCAAATCGATTTAAATGATCCAGATGATAGGATTAAGTTTACAGAAGCTCAAAAAGGTTTAGCATTCATCTTTATTATAGTTGAATCGGTACTATTTGGGTATGTATTAGCTAGAACCTCAACAACTATTAGTGGTTCAGTATTGCTTATTGCAGGTATAGTTATAGCTCAACTCATTGTAGCAACATATTTAATTTTATTACTAGACGAAATGATACAGAAAGGCTGGGGATTAGGGTCTGGAGTAAGTTTGTTTATACTAGCTGGTGTCATGAAAATCATGTTTTGGGATATGTTCGGGATAGCAAGTGTGAGCTCACAAAACTTGCCTGTAGGTTTCTTTCCTGCTTTATTTACTGCCTTAGCATCTCACAGTAGTATTGCTAATTTAATAGTTAACACCTCAACCAAGAATTTATTCCAACCTGATTTAGTTGGTTTAATAACTACTGTAGCATTAATAATAATAACCATATATCTTACTACGATGACTATTGAAATACCTGTAACTTCTCAGAGACTAAGAGGAATTAGAAGAACTATACCATTGAATTTCCTTTATGTTAGTAGCATACCAGTTATATTTGTTGCAGTATTAGGTTCTGACATTCAATTATTTGCTTCGTTGGCATCTTATGTTTCACCGTCAGCGTCAAATATTTTAGATACGATAAGCGGGGCGTTCTTTTTCCCTCCACCAAATTCAGCTATACCTCATAGTGTATATGCAATAGTTTTAGATCCATTAGGTGCACTAGAATATTCTGTAATTTTTATTGTGCTTAGTATTCTATTTGGAATATTATGGGTCGATGTAGCTGGTTTAGATCCAGCTACTCAAGCTCAGCAATTAGTTGAAGCAGGTATTGAAATCCCTGGAGTCAGAAGCAACCCGAGAATTATTGAAGGAATATTGGCTAAATATATATACCCATTAGCATTCTTTAGCTCAATAATTGTTGGTTTGATTGCAGTAGTTGCTACACTTTTAGGTGCTTACGGAACTGGGATAGGAATATTGTTGGCTGTAACAATAGCAATACAATATTATAGCTTATTAGCTTATGAAAGATCTTTAGAAATGTACCCACTATTAAAGAGATTGATAGGTGAGTAGAAATGAAATTGGGTATAGTAACTGGAATACCTGGTGTGGGTAAAACTACTGTTTTATCGTTTGTAGACAAGATCTTATCTGAGAAAGATATCCCACATAGGATTGTAAATTATGGGGATTATATGTTAAATACAGCGCTAAAAGAAGGCTATGTAAAGAATAGAGACGAGATAAGAAAATTACCAATTGAGAGACAGCGTGAGTTACAGGCTTTAGCTGCAAGGAGAATCGTTGATGATTTATCAACATTAGGTAATAATGGTTTAGGTTTAGTGGATACACATGCAGTGATCAGAACACCATCAGGGTATCTGCCTGGACTTCCAAAACATGTCGTAGAGGTTCTTTCCCCTAACGTAATCTTTTTATTGGAGGCAGATCCTAAACTTATATTAGAAAGGCAAAAGAGGGATAATACTAGAGCCAGAGCCGACTATAGTGATATCTACGTTATCAATGAAGTTATTCAATTTGCTAGATATTCAGCTATGGCATCAGCAGTACTAGTCGGGGCATCAGTTAAGGTAGTGGTAAATCAAGAAGGAGATCCTTCTATTGCCGCTAATGAAATAATAAATTCGTTAATGTGAAAACATGCAGACAAATATAGTTTATATTTTTTTAATTTCATTGGTATCAAATCTAGTTGTTTACTTTATATATAAGTATTATTTATATGGCAAAATTAATAGTACGATAAGTCTTGTGGAGAAATACGAGGAAAGATTAAAAAATATCACATCTAGTAAAAGGAGAGAAAAAACGTATAGGAAGATATCTAAGCAATTAGAATCATACATGTCGACGGTTAGGTATTATATGTTCTTAAGGTCAATGATATTGGTTGGTATATACATATTTGACCTTATAATTATCTTAAATTATTTAAACGCCAATATCTACTTACCATTTTATATACCTTACGTAACATTAAAGACTGGTGATGGGTATTTGATGCTTAACGGATCTCTTTTCGAATTTATTGCCTCTTACATAATATTTACACCTATCTCTTTAAGGTCAAATTTAAAAATAAGATAAAATAAGATTAAGATATGCCTAGACCAGCTTTACGCTCTAGGTCACTAAGAAGAGTTTATGTAAAATTACCTAGTGGAAAGACTACAATACACTACGAAAAGAAAAAGAATGATCTAGCTAAGTGTGCTTTATGTAAGAAACCCTTAAATGGTACAAAGACTGACAACCTATATAAGTATAGTAAGGTAGAAAAAAGGCCAGAAAGACCTTTTGGAGGTTATTTGTGCTCTTCGTGTCTTACACACTTGATTAAGCAAGCCGTAAGACAGTTCTAGCAAGGCTTTTTAGAGGAAGACAATTGATGAGAATTATTATAAGCGGTCCCCCAGGAAGCGGAAAAACCTCAGTGGCAGTAAGGTTAGCTAATGCTCTCTCATATAAGTTTGTATCAGCGGGTAGCATGTTTAGAGAAATAGCACAGAAGATGGGATTAGATGTTGTGAATCTGAATAGGTTAGCTGAGACAAATTTTGATATAGATAGAATGGTTGATAAGAAAATCTATGATTACATATTAAATGAGAGGGATATTATAATTGAGTCTCATATAGCTGGATGGTTATTTAGAGAATATGCGGATTTCGCAGTATATCTATGGGCACCACTTAAAATTAGGGCAGGTAGAATTTCACTGCGAGATAAGGTATCCTACGATGAGGCTCTCTCGCAAATTATTAGTCGAGAATATATGCATTACAAGAGGTTTAAAAGATTTTATGGAATAGACGTTAATGACTTATCAGTTTTTGATCTAGTTATAAATACGTCTGATATAGGAATTGATGAAATAGTTAAAGTAATCTTAATGTATTTCTCATCAGTTTCGCGTAACTCTCACTCGTTAAAAAGTTCTTATAATAACGATAAGTGATGGTAAGTATAGTTCAATTTGTACAAAATTTGGATACTCAAGTTACCGAAATAGCATGGAGTATATTTATATTAGCTTGGGCTGTAGGATGGGCATTAAGAGGTGCACCTATACCAATATTTAGAGTGAAAAGGACTGGACAAGATCTCATTGAGGATGCTATATTGGCAGCCTTTTGGATTGCATTAGGTACTACAGTATTTTCCTTAATTACCTATATTGCGTCGCAAGTGGGATCATGACTGATAGTGGATATTCTCCATTTTATATCCTTTATATTGCTATAAATATTGCAGGGTTAACATATGCTCTTGGGGCATTATTTTATGGCTTACCAATACCTATATATGGTCTAAAAAAATGGGGACCTAAAATGATGAGTGATGCTATATATGCAGCAGTGTGGATAAATATCTACGGAGCAGTTATCTCAGTTATAGGCAAATTACAAAGTTTATTAGGAGTAAGTTGGACAACGTTTTATTCTTCGATTTTACAATTACAAGTTCAAATGTTTAATGCATTAATACAGATCAAAAGTGTATATTATATTATAACTACTGTTAAGATATCTATGGCTCTTGCTCTTTTAGCAGATCCTGTTCTTCAATTTTCATCATTTGTTACTGATATAATATTCCTATTGCAGTTTTTTATAGATTTAGGTGAATTTATACAGAGTACGTTTATGATACTTATTGCAATTGGAATTTTACTATTATCACTCCCTTTCAGAATTGGGAAAAACATAGGTGGAACTTTGATATCATCTAGTATTGTATTTTATATCGGATTACCTTATTTGCCAATATTCATGCAGAATATGTCTTCCTCAACACTCTCACAAATGGAAGCTCAATTATCCTCAATTGCAAATTTAAACACTCTTATTGAAACTGTAGCTGGCATAGTACCTGAACTGGTTATTGCTTTTATAATAGTGCCCATGCTCTATTTAAGTATTTTAGCAGGTCTGTCTCTAGGTCTAGGTACTGCTATTGGTGGATCCAGTGGAAGAATGCCATTTCCTTTAGACTTATTTTAGGTGAGAAAATATGAAAAGTCGGGATTTAATGATATTTCTATTGACCATAGATAGTATAGCTGCATTCCTGTATTCGAAAAACTATTATATTATCATTTATACTACTATAATTGTCTTTATTTTAGTCATAATAAATAAGTTTATTTTGAAGAAGGTTGAGGATTAGTCTGACTACCACTTTTTCTTTCTTTCTTAACTTCTTTTGTCATAAATAGTGTAGTTTTTTGCCTTCCTCCCATTTCACATCATCAATTAACTATTAATGTTATGAAGTGTTATAAAGTTATATGAAGCAGTTCGAGTTCTTCGAGCATACAGCTGACATAGGCGTTAAGGCCTATGGCAAATCCTTAGAAGAAGCATTTTCTAATGCAGCATTAGGTGTATTTGAGATCATTACTGATACATCTAAGGTTAGTCCAGTTATATTTAGGGAAATTTATTTGAATGGTTACGATTTGGAGAATCTATTATATAAGTGGATAGAGGAACTACTTTATTATTACGACTCTGAGCTATTACTTTTCAGTAAATTTGAGATAATGATAGACCAAGATACTATTACTCTGGAAGGACGGGCATGGGGAGAGAAGTTTGATTTAACGAAGCATGAACGTAGAACTGTGGTGAAAGCTATGACCTATCATCAGTTATCGATAGAGAAGATAGATGATGAATACATTATTACCTTTGTGGTCGATATTTAGCCAATTTCTCATTAACCTTATATTTGCATTTCTCACAAAAATATGCCTCCTTTTTGTCTACATCCTCTATTGTATTGCTAAAATTCATCACGCAGCCCATGTTGTTGCAGTGGCTTAATCCAAGTGTATGGCCGATTTCATGTGTGACTTCTTTTATTAGTCTCTCCATAAATAGTGTTGGATTGGGCTTTCTATTATAGAACTCTTCTCTTAGTCTACTAGTGAATACTATAGCAACTTTATCTATAGTTAGTCCAAAAACAAAATTATAGCTATTAACATATCCATCTGCATCTACAATAAAGACGATTGAATCGTAATTAAAATCATATAGGTTCTTTAGGAAGTTTAAGGCTTTTTCTGCATCAAATTGTAATCTATCCCAATTGAACGCGGATATTGGTAGATACTTTCTACTGTCAAACAATATATCAACCTTTAATCCATAGTTCGAGAGATGAGCTATTAACTCGTCCATTATCGATTTTTCGATATTTGATAGGATGACTAATAGAACTTTCATCACGTTCACCAATGTAGGGACCTCTGGAGACCCTAATTCATAGAACCCTAAATATTTAGGGTTCTCCAAGGGTGTCGCCAGGTCCCTGCTAAATTTAATGACAATAAAAGTTAAAAAGTCATATCTCTATTATTATAATGCCGCCGTAGCTCAGCCCGGGAGAGCGCCCGGCTGAAGACCGGGTTGTCCGGGGTTCAAGTCCCCGCGGCGGCACTCCCCTAATTCTTCTCGTGAATTGAAAGAATTTTACGTTCTTATGAAGAGAATTATCGGCAACGCCCGAGGAAGAAAATGGAAACGCATATATCAGCTACGTGTCTGATATATTTATCAGAGTGATTAGATATGATAATTGACGTTTCCGGATTAACGGAGGATCAAAAGATAAGGATAATTGAAGAAGTCTTAAGAAATGGCATATCATATGACGAATTAGGAATAGATAGGTCTAGCTGGTGGCGTTACAAAAGTAAGAAGAGAAAAATACCGGATAATGTGGTCGAGAAAGCAATAGAATACTTAGCTCCAGATGACCTAATAAGATTGACCTACAGTATAGATATTAATAGAATAGGGATAAATGAGGCAATCGGAGTCATAGTGAAGGCAACTAAGGATCCGGAATTCAGAGAGTTATTCTTGTCTTTGCTACAGCGGAGTTTAGGTGAATTTATAAAAACTGCATCCTACTCTTATCCGGTAACTTCCGAGGATCTTCAAACTTTCAGAAAGTTGTTGGAAAAGAAGAAGGCAAAACACACTTTCGATGATCACTGGAGGTATATAAACAGAGTGTTCAAGGACATCAACTACGTAATTTCACCCGACAAAATCAAAGAATACATTCTTGAGCAGGAGGAGGAAAGTCCGCATAGAGCTAGGAAGATGGCAATTGTATTAAAACTATTTATTAAGGAAATAATAAAATCGCGGGATCCTATTCTAGCACAAATCTTATATCATAGCTTCTCTATCCCTCAGCCGAGGACTAAGTATAAGCCCGTAAGTCTCTCATTAAACTTACTAAAACAGATCTTTAATGAAGTCCAGGAAATAGGGGCTAAAACTTATTTCCTTCTTCTCGCCGAGACTGGACTAAGAACCGGGGAATTGTTTACTATCGAAGTTGACCAGGTGGATCTGAAACATAGAATGATCAAATTAATGAAGGAAAACGAAACGAAGCGGGCCTACATAACGTTTTTACATGAAAAGACAGCAGAATGGATAGAGAAGAACTATTTGCCATACAGAGAAAATTATATAAAGAGGTTCTGGGGAGGCCCTAAGGCTTTGGGGCAGGATGTGGAAAAGTGGAAGATGAAGTTCTTTCCTATGAATGAAGATAAGATAAGAGCAGAAATCAAGATGGCAATGCAAAGAGCGGGAAAAGTATTCAGACTATATGATTTGAGGGCATTTTGGGCAAGTTATGTGATTAAACAAGGAGTATCGCCGATGATAGTAAATATTTTACAGGGGCGTACAGCACCAAATCAGTTTAGAATCTTACAAGAGCATTACTTACCTTTTTCAGAAGAAGAGCTTAGAGAAATATATGAGAAACACGCTCCAAAACTACTAACTTAAAACGTGCTCCAAAACTAAAATCACTTCCTTACCTTCCTTAATAATCTTCTCCCAAATAGGAGATAGATCCTTCGGGAGTATTACAGCGTATTTATTCCTTCCGGCTTTGAAGGGCCTCCTAACTCCTACTTTGATCGTCTCATTATTATATAATAATGTGATAAATGCCGGAATCGGTATTAAATCGTTGAAGTCCTGAGGAATGTAAATAACATAAAACTCGTAAGAACCCTTGTGACCTCTATATATCTTTCTCCTCGGTATAACTAACGGCATCGATAGAGCCAATGTCCTCACCTTGTTAACTCCCCGGTTTCCTCCTTAATTTTCTGTAAAACTTTTTTCAGAAATCCCTTCTGATTGTTGTAGTCTTTAATCTCTATCGCAATTTCTATAGCCCTCATTAAAATATTATTTTGCTTCTGAAGCTTTTTGTTTTCCTCTTTTAATGAAATGTTCTCTTCTCTTAATCTTTCGTTCTCTTTCTCAAGCTTCTTTATCTTATTTTCGAGCTTACTGATAGTATCTATAGCTTTACTGTATCTAAGCTGCAATTCCTCATTCTCTTCAATAATTTCGTTGATTGTCATCTTTCTTCACCTAAGTACTATTTTCTTGCACCCTCGTAATAGAATTTTTATAATTCTCTTCTATGGAATTCTTTCTATATACTCTGCCGAATTTTTTACATGCAAGATAGAATTCAATCGCTTCCCTGATGACCTCACTTCTTATTTTTCTATTGTTAATGCAGTATAGATCAAGTTTTACCAAAAGTTCTTCCTCAACTTTGAAAGTAATAACTCTAAGCGTCATTCTTCTTCCCCTTCAATTTCTTCCCCAATTTTTTCAATATATTGTGATGGTATAGTTATTCTCATTGTTCGTCTACCTCTCTTTTTAGAGAATATAGGTTTGATTCTATTTTTTGAGCTAGGAATAGTGACTTCTCCAGTCTGCTTATTGCCTCATCATCTGCGTGTATAGTAAAGTCGATCTTCAGTGTTTTTACTAGCGATAGTAGTTCTCTGATGTTTTCATCGAGTTCTGTGAATAACTCGTGTAGTTCTGTTGCTTGTTCAGTCATTCTTCCTCACCTTCTTCCTCCTCAGCCTCCAGTTTTTCTATAATCTCTAACATCCTCTGTGCCTTCTTTTTCAGTAAGTCTAACACAAACTTCTTAGCTTCTTCATTATTCTCAATGAGCCATAGAATCCTCTCATTCTTCAAATGCGTATCTCCCCTGGTCAGCTTATACATTGCAGCCCTAGTTAGGACCTCCTTGAAATCCTCCGAAAATTTTTCGAATATTAGTTTCCTTTCCTTCCTATCGAGTGCCTCAATTAAAAAAATCAGATCTTTTTCACTTATCCCGTTAACTCCCCGGTTAACGGGTTTGAGGGTTTGGACGGACATTTTTGTTACCTATTACTTTCTAAAGTAGAAAGCGATATTTAAATCTTTTGCTTTATAACTTAGAAGGTAAAACATGAGCAATTTCGGCTTTGTCAGTCTTCTTTTTGTATATTGATTAACACATGGATAGAGACTATTATCTAGGTGCAAAATTCGTTATACTAAAATTAAGAGAAAAGCTGATAACTAGACTAGATGAAAAATCTTACAATATTCTTGAAGAAGAATTATCTAAAATTGAAAAAGAACTTGACTTAAGGTTTTATTTCTCAGAAGAACATAAAAAAGATTAGCGTATCTCTGTAATTTTTGAGAACCCTATATCCTTAAGAACCTGTAATAATTTTCTACCTTTTTCGGTTAAATAGACCATTGTGCTCCTTCCCTTTTCCTCATACCTTATTAAATCTAGTTGTAGTAGGTTCTTTTCTATAGTGCTGTAGTATATCCCAGGGCTTATTTTCGATTTTTCCCACAATTCTGATAAAGAGCATGGTTCTTCTAGCGTTGAAAGTATTCTGAATAAATGCTCACATCTCAACGGATTAGATAGATCTCTTGGCATAGTTCTCCTGTCTTCTAATTTGTAAGCCATAATTAAGATATTTTTTTGCGTTACTTATAAATCATAAGGTATAGCATAAGACTTATAAGTTAAAAATAATAATTTCTATTTTAGAAAGTGCTATGAAAAGGAACTCAAACCCCTTGAGATGTGAGCATGTGTTCAAGGGACTTGAAAGCTTAAGAGATACACCTAAATCGATATTAGAGTTACAGCTAGAAACTAAAATTAGTCCATCGGCTTTTTATGGAACTGTAATCCCTATGCTAAAAGAACTAGGATTAATAGACGAAACATATGAACCAGGTAGGCATAACACTGTGAAAAGAGTGATAAAAATTACAGAAAAAGGAAGAAAATTATTGAAAACATTAATGGAAATATGGGTTATAGCTGAGGCTTCACAATGAGATCCTTCTTTTTCATTATCTTCATTTTTGCAGTTCTTCTCTTCATTCTTCTTCAACTAGAATTTCTCTCAGAAGAGAGCGTTAACCGGGGGGTTAACGAATGCTAATAGCTATGGGTCATACGGTCTACGGTGAGAGGATAAGGAAAGACTTCCCTAACATCTTAGTATACCCTGAGTTTTTCGACAGTAAAAAGGACCTACTCAGAAGAAACTACACTAATTATCTGAGGAAGCTTTGGTCCTTAAGGAGTACTATAAAGATAGCGATATATCCCGACTACATCTACTATAAACTCCAAGTCCCAGATAAGGTAGAATACATTATTCCGGTCCATTCATTAAGTAAAGACGTTATAAAGATCTACAAAGAGCTAAGCAGTTTTACAAAAGTCTGGTTGGGTTTCGCTTCAAATGAAAAGTACAGAGATTATGAGATTGCAGATTTTGTAGAGTTTGCTAAAAGGTTGAACGCTAAGACCTGGTACCTAGGTATATCGACGAAAAGAGAACTCAGGGAAGCAGTAAAGTGGAACTTTGAAGGGATCGACATTACTACAATGCTTCTCGGTGAATTTGAGCAGATAGGGGATTACAACTACGTTAGACGTAAAATAACAGAGCTTCTGGGCCATACGAAAGCCGTTGACAACAGTTTCTGATAAACCGTAAAATTTATATTATTTCATCATAAACTCTTATACAATGCTAAGACCTAAAGAAGTCTGCCAACGCCTAGGGATATCCTACGCAACACTTAGAGAATACGTCAAGAAAGGTTACATAAAGCCAGTAGTATTACAGAGCGGAAAGTGGAGGTTTAGGGAAGAAGATGTAGAGAAACTAATGGGGATTGTAAGAAAGAGGAAAGTGATCCTTTATGCTAGAGTATCATCAAACACGCAAAAAGACGACTTAATAAACCAAGTAAAATACCTAGAGGAGAACGTTAAGGATTACGACCAAGTAATAACAGACATAGGATCTGGACTAAACATGAAGAGAAAAGGATTCCTCAAGTTGTTGAGGATGATACTAAATAACGAAGTATCAAAAATAATCATTGCATATCCAGACAGACTAGTTAGATTCGGATTCGAGATACTTGAAGAAGCATGCAATGCACACAACTGCGAAATAGTCGTGTTAAACAATGAGGACAAAACACCAGAACAAGAGTTGATAGAGGATCTGATCTCAATCCTAGTATCATTCAGCGGAAAGTTATACGGAATGAGGAGTCATAAATACGAAAAGGTGAGAAAATGTGTTGAGGAACTTAAGGCTTAAAACATTCCAACCAGAAGAAGAGTACGTCTACCTAACCTACTCCTTGAAGAACGATAAGAAGGAGGAGAGCAAGATATTACTAGAGAACTATAGAATCCTACTACAGAAAGCACTAGACTGGTTGTGGGAGAGGACTAAGATAGAGAGAAAAGAAGTGAAGAAGGGTAAGAAAGCCATCACGAAGGTTAAAATAACCTTGCCTAAGAAGAAGGAAGTGTACAAGGAGCTCAGGGATGAACTAGAGAAGATTAACGTCCTGGCTTCACACTACGTGGATAAAGCAATAAACGACGCTTACTCGATATTGAAGAGTTGGAAGAGGAGGGCTGAGAAGGGACAAGCATCGTTAAGGAAACCAACACTGAGGAAGGTTTACGTTAGGGTAAAGTCAACCCTTAGGAAGGTTGAGGGCGAGAGTGTTAGGATTACTATAAGACCTTATGAATACGTCACCTTCTCTTGGTCTCATAAGTGGTTTTCAAGGAGGGTTAAGGGACTTGAGTTAGGTGAGCCAATAATTAAGGAGGACAAAGTGTACTTATCGTTCCGTTATAAATTACCCTGGAGTACTCCCCTAGATTTCCTAGCAATTGATAGCAACCTTTACACACTAGACGCGTATGATGGTGATAAGTTCATCACGTTCTCCATTAAGGGACTATACAGTTTGAAGTACGGTATGCAGTTGAAGAGGGGTAGGGTTCAGTCCTTCGCCTCAAAGCACGGTAAGAAGGGTAAAGAACTTATGAAGAAGTACTCTCACCGTGAGAGGAACCGTGTACTGGATTATATCCACAAGTTCGTTAACAATTTGCTAGAGATTTACCCTCTCACACTGTTTGCTGTTGAGAAGTTAAACAAAAAAGAGATGTTTGAGGACGTAAATGATTCCCTCTCTAAGAAGATTTCGAGGACTGTTTGGAGGACTATACACCGTGTAATAAAATACAAGGCTCCCCTTTATGGTTCCTTCGTTAAGGAGGTGAACCCGTACCTCACCTCCAAGTCCTGCCCCAGATGTGGATGGGTTTCCCGAAAGGTCGGCGGGACTTTTCATTGCGAGAGGTGCGGGTTCACCCTAGACAGACAACTAAACGCGTCTCTTAATATTTACCTCAAGATGTGCGGGTTTCCCCACATCCGTGATATTCCGCGGGTGTGGGTTGGGGTTATCCCGCTAATGGGGCGGAGAAGGATGAGCGGAGCAATGCTCCGTGACTTCGGTGAAGCCCAAGGGCTGAGGATTGATATCAAATATCATGAAATCCTATGAAGCCCAAACCCCTTACCCACTTTCGTTTTAGTAGCCCCTTCTTACACCGTGAGCCAGTTCAACTTACCTCACTGGCTTTCCTTCCTTATAGTATCCATAGCCTTTGGGGGAAGAATAGTTGGGGCGATAATTTATCAGAAAATTATCGTTACGTTAGGGTCGAAGAAGGTTTTCCTAATATCGATGATAGCGTTAGGAACGATTTCTCTAGTCAGCGGGTTTGCAAGTAATGTCATATTACTTACGTTGATAAGGTTCCTTGTAGGGGTAATCTTTGGTATTTCCACTTCATTCGCTATAGAGCAGGCTGTGAGGAGTGATAATACGTTTATTGTTGCATTTACCATGAGCGGGTGGGCGGTTGGATGGGTTGTCGGGGCATTTCCGAAAAAGAGATTAGGCTTTTTGGATAAGCTATTTTACTATTTACTTAATTATTATTTCTAATGAGATAATATACGAAAAGAGAAAGATTTTTAAATATGTTTTTCAAATTAGAAATCGGGGATGAGGGGATGATGAGCACGACACGAGTTGACCTATGATAGGACGCCGTTGCTCTGACCTGACCCCCTCATCCCTAATTCTTATTCTTCTACTGTGAATTAAAGTTTTCTTTCATTGAATTAACTCCCCAGTTTACTAAAGAAAAATTCAAAGCATTTAATCCTGCCCGGATCTCAAAATTTTTAGTTGCAAGAGCTCGCTCTCACGATAAAGTAAGTAGGACTAAATTTTGTTTGACCTGCAGAAACAAGCCAAGAAACTCAACTTTGCAGCGCTACTACGGATACTACAAATTTTTAATCCTGTTTAAGGCTTTAGATTCAATTATGGCAGAGAGAATTTTAGAGAAATTAACAGTACCTCAAAGGATAATGTTGGCTTTCGGGAGCTCCCTTGGTTGTCTTTCATTAGAAGAATTAGAGAGAAAGACCAGGGTAGATAGAAAAACACTTACAGTATATTTATCGAGGATGACAAAAGAGGGGATAATATACCGAAAGTGGAGGAAGATAGCCGGAAAGAAGTTCCGCGAATATTGTCTGAAGTACAGAGAAGAATTAACAAGGTAAACTGGGGAGTTAACACCTTGAAAACGTTCCCTCATTTACTGATTATCATATCAGTATTCATTACTTTATGTAAATCAATTTCTTCTTCTCTTGTGAAACGTCTTACGTTACTTTTTAACGATCAATGGAAACTTTTTAGAGACCGGGTTGTCCGGGGTTCAAGTCCCCGCGGCGGCACCTTATAATTTTAATTAATTTTTGACATTTTTAATTATTGTATGATATCGAAAGACCTAGCGTGTCTATAAAGTTAGCAAGTGTTAGAAATATTAAGTATCTATGATCTCTTTATAGATATTGAGATAAGATTTACATGAGATAAAGGGTGAAGATAAATGTAATAAGACATAAGAGTAATTTATTCCTTCATGACAGCAATATGAAAACAACCTAAAAACTTATGAAAATACTTTTATACTAAGCTTCATATAGGGGGTTGATGACTGATATCATAATCGATATTATAGACTTAAAGAAGATATATAAGGTAAAGAACGTTGAATATGTTGCGTTAAGAGGAGTTAATTTGAAAGTTAAAAAAGGGGAGTTCCTGGTTATAGCAGGTCCTTCAGGGTCTGGAAAAACTACACTTTTGGATTTGATGGGTCTTTTGGATTCACCTACAAGTGGAAAAATAATAATTGATGGTCATGATGTCACATATTTTGATGAAGATGAAAGGGCCACATTTAGAAGAAAATACATTGGTTTCGTATTTCAATCTTATAATCTTATCACATATCTAACTGTTCTTGAAAATGTGGAACTAGCTTTGGCTGCAGCCGGAGTACCTGTCTGGAAAAGGAGAGAAAAAGCCGAAGAAATCCTTTCCCTAATACCCGGCATGTTGGAACTTAAAAATAAAAGACCAAACGAGCTGTCCGGTGGTCAGCAACAAAGAGTTGCAATAGCCAGAGCTCTAGCTAACGATCCAAAAATATTACTAGCAGACGAACCAACAGCGAACTTAGATTCAAAAACCGGTGAAGCTATTGTCGAGTTAATGAAGAAATTAAATGATGAAAAGGAAGTGACGATAGTAATGGCCACTCACGATCCAGATATGATGAAGTATGCAGATAGAATCGTGTATATTAGAGACGGAAGTATAGAGAAAGAGGTGATCCAGAATGAATAAGATATTCTCATCTATTATTTTATTACTGCTCTTAATTCCTTCTTTTCTATTATTTATGCCGTTAAGTGTTTCAGCTCAATCATCAAATTCTTTTTCAGCTACTGCACAATGGCTTACTTCACCTCCTTATGTTACACCTGGTGAGAGATTAGTTCCATTACAAGTGACTCTAACTTACCATGGATCTGGAAATATAACTAATGTAGAAATTTATCCAATACAAACTGGTCCTTTCCTTGTGATTTCTAATACTCAGTTATATTCCATTCCTGTAATTATTCCTAATCAGGAATACGAACTTACCTTTATCGGCAATATCACTCCGCATATTCCCCTCGGTATATATAATTTCTATTTAGAAGTCACATATTTAGAGAATGGGGTTGAGATAAGCCAAACAGTCCCTGTACAAATTCCAATAATAGGATATGTTCAACTTTCAGCAGTAGCCCAAACTACTGGGACAATATTTCCGGGAGAGCAAGATGTTCCTATAAATTTGATAATTTATAATACTGGGACCGTTTCAGCTACTAATGTTACTCTGTTCCTAAACTCTACGTATCCCTTTCAATTTGTAACTAAGGAGATAAATATACCTTTGCTTTCTGCCGGCTCTTCGGCTACTGCGCAAGCCATTGTAAACGTTTATAATAACGCTACAATAGGCTCATATAAATTACCAATAACAGCATTAGTGTTTGGTTCGTATCATTCACTTAATGTGACAATTGAAATTAATAGTAATCAAACTATTGGTGGTGAGATATTAACTCCTTATGTTACCTTAAATTCTGGTCCAAATCAGTTAGGTGTTCCAGTAGATCTTCAGTTAATTTATACGGGTCCGGTACCAGTAAACAGTTATTCAATACAAATTGAATTGCCTAAAGGCTTCAGTAATATAACTGGCGGAGATCTAATTTACGTTAATGGAGGATCATTGCAATCTTATGAAGAATTTCCTGTTTCATTTGTAGTTAATATTTATAACGCGTCTTTAGGAGGATATACTATTCCTTTGAAGGTCATTTGGAATACTATTGAAGGTAGCGGAGTAAGTGTAAGTGTTATACAATATTTAACATTCACGTTGTATTTGATGGGGCAATCCAATTTAGAGATTATACCATCATCTTCCTCTTTAACTGCAGGGGCAATTAATAATATAACTTTGATTGTAATGAATATAGGATCCGGTAATGTATATAATCTGACGTTATCAGTATCATCACAAGAACTATCAATTCTCAATAGTTTGCCTAAGATAGGATTAATAAAACCAAACCAATCAGTAAAGGTACCATTAGAGGTCTACGTTCCATCTAATTATCAAGGGACTCCCGTACAATTCTCTGTTTCAATTTCTTATTTAGATTCTGTGTATCAAGAGTCTGAATATCAACAGCAAATAGGACTTTATGTTTCTCCGCTATTGGCACCATTAACCCCAATTACCGCGATGCTAAACCCTGGAGTAGTATCACCTAACACGTTTATATCTGCTAATTTAATTTTATCCAATACATTAAACACAACTTTGTACAATCTTTCAATCACTGTTTCATCGCCTATCTATATAAATAGTACTACATTTAATTTAGCGGTACTTAAATCAGGTTCACAGTACTCTATCCCTATAACAATATACTCTCAAAACTCTGGTACATATTCCATTTCATTAACAATAGTTTATTATCAAGGCAATATACAGAGAGAAGAGCAAATTTCAATTCCAGTCTATGTGGCTCAGATTAATTCTCCAACAATTCCTATCTTAATTCAATTTAACTCCTCTACTTTGTTAACAGGAGAAGTCGAGTATACTAAACTTTTAGTAGAGAACATACTAAATCAGCCTCTGTATAACGTTACTATATCATTGGCATCGCAAGGAACTTTATATGTGAATGTAACTACTATAACATTACCATTGTTAAAGCCATTACAAGAACTGTATGTTCCAATAGAAGTTTACACACAAACAGCTGGAATAGTTAGTGTAACTGCTTCGATATCCTATTATCAACAAGGAGAATTAAAGCAAGCTCAAGAGATTATAAATAATTTAGCTGCAGGTTCAGTAAATATCATAATAACTGGTGTATCTTACGTTCCCACCATTGTTGTAAGAGGAGGTCTCGTTTCAGTTACCGCTACAATTTATAATTTTGGAACTGGTCCTGCTAATGGCTTAACGGTAACTGTGTTTCCACCTAGAGGAATATCGGTCATAGGACAGAATACGTATTATGTAGGTAACTTAGGCTCAGATACTTCATCTACGTTTACTTTTGCGTTTAGGATAAATAATAGTACCAAACCCGGTACCTACACTATTCCTATAGAATACACATATACTAATGATATAGGTCAAGTTCTTCACTCATACTCTAATATCACGCTACAGATCTTAAATGCGTCTACAACATTTACTAATTCATTTAGGAATACTAGTAATTCCAGTAATCATATTTTACTAATTATAGTTGCAATAGTAATTATCGTATTAATTATAATCTTAGCGATTGTATTTTTAAGACGAAAAAGGTGATTTTTAAATATGAACTCCTTGGATATATTATGGCTAGCATATAAGGGTTTAATATCGAGAAAAGCAATTGCCATTTTAGCCATAATAGCGGTTATGATAGGAGTAGCAAGTGTAACTACCCTAGTAGCTTTTACTCAAGGTGTTAGTCAGTCTATTCTTTCAGTTGTTGAGTCATTAGGCCCTAATACAATACTAATTTTACCTAGGGGTTCTGATTTAACACAAGCTACTGTAGCAACTATTGGAAGTTTACCTGGCGTTAAAGCAGTTTATCCAGTAGTTAGTGGATTTGGAACAATAAACGTTGAGGGTCAACCTATTGGTATCAGTATACTAGGTATAGATAATCTATCAGCTCTTTTAGGCCAAGTAATTTTAGAGAGTGGAACAGTTTATCCACCTATCACCTCGCCAGAAGCGGTTATTGGCTCACAAGTTGCTAATCCCGTAGCTGGTGTTTTCTTTTCACCTGGAAGTACGATCACTGTTCAAATCTCAAGGGGAAACAGTGTAACGTTAGAAGTAGTTGGAGTTTTATCCCCATCTGGAGCTAATCCTCTCTCCAATTCTGAGACTTCAATATTCGTTCCTTTAGGTGAAGCCATGGCAATTCTAAATAGAACTACATATAGTGAGCTAATAGTTGAAGCTCAATCTGTTAATGATGTTAATAGTTTAGTGAATCTTATCGAAGAAATATATGGCAATCAATTTAGTGTTATTTCAGTTCAACAATTAATCAATACAGTATCAACAATTACTTCAGGCTTTAGTCTATTACTTGTAGCTGTAGCGTCAATCTCTCTTTTTGTTGGTGCCGTAGGTATAATGGCTATAATGCTGAGTAGAGTATATCAGAGAATAAGAGAGATAGGTATAATGAAAACACTTGGTTTAACCACTAGAGATATACTACTTGTTTTTTTAGCAGAATCTGGAATAATAGGGCTTATAGGCGGTGTGGTTGGCGTATTAGCAGGTCTAATTTCAACTTCATTCATTGACCTCTTATCTGCAATAACTTCTCAATCTACCTCAAATAGTCTAAATAGTGGTTCTGCTACATCTAGCGGATTTGGAGGAGGTTTCAGAGGAGGGGGTGCTTTCGCTGGAGGTTTTAGAGCATCTAGTGGTGCATCATCAGCTTTGTTTTCATTCAAACCAGTTATTTCAGTAGAAGCTATAGTTGTAGCCTTAGCGGTTGCAGTTGTCGTGAGTTTGATAGCTGGTATTTATCCTGCTTGGAAAGCTGCTAGGCTTACTCCAATTGAGGCAATTAGGAGGGATTAAATATTTTTTGTAAGCTAAACATAACATAGTAATATATGATGATGAGAGGGTCCAATGATTTGATGATTACCGCTGGAAAAACTGATAATAACAAAACTTAAAAATTTGTATATACCTATTTTATTCAAATACGTGCGGCCGTAGTCTAGTCTGGATTAGGACGCCGGCCTCCCAAGCCGGTGATCCCGGGTTCAAATCCCGGCGGCCGCATATATAATGTGATAACTATGTATGAAAGTTATTTTGTTGATAGTGTTAAAGGTTACTATAGACACTTAGCTATTGTTGAATCGAGTGAGTATATAGACAAAGTATTTTCTTTAATAGAAGATTATTTGAAAGTAAACCATAATCCTAAGGTTATATACGCCTTTCATCCCTGGTTAAATGGATCTAAAGATAGGATGAAGTTATTTAAGGAAAGATTAAAAGGGGATTTCATTGATATAGATTATTCCAACTCGGAAAAATTTTTGGGGCAAAGTGCTGATTTGGTAATTTTGGACACGGTAGGGGATTTTAGACCAAATTATATAGCTAGATTTGTTGACATGACTAGAGGTGGAGGTCTAGCAATTATCTATACTGATAATTTTCTTCAAAATAAAATGTACAGACAGTCATTAACTAGGAACGGAATTGTTAAAGATTTATTTGAGAGAAGATTTCTAGATGAAGCAAAGAAACATAGAGGTATAATATTAATTCAAGATGATCATGTTTATTTTTCTCCCTATTCCTCTAATGAGGCTCATAAGCCGTCTAGGAGAATTCCTAAAGAACCTAAAATACCTTTACCAATTCATGAACTATGTATGTCTTCTGATCAAAATAAGATTCTCGAGGAATCTTTATTTATATTAGGTGAAGGAAAGAGGGTTTTAGCTATTACCGCAGCTAGAGGCAGAGGTAAAAGTGCATCAGTTGGATTATTCCTCGCATTCCTCGCATATAGGCATGAAGAGAACTTCAGCAATATTATAATAACTTCACCTACATACTATTCCGCGCAAGAAATTTTCAACTTTATGATTGTTGGACTTAAGAAATTAAAGGCAAAATTTAGAATAAAAACTTCTAAAGATGGTAAAATTATGAAAATTATTGTGGGAGATACTAGAATTAAGTGGGTGTCTCCAGATTTAGCTAAGAACGAAGAGGGGAATCTGATAGTTGTTGATGAGGCTGCTGCAATAGGGTTAGAGACTTTAGATTACATAATAAGGGGTTGGGATAAGGTAATTCTGGTTACAACTATTCATGGTTATGAAGGTTCGGGAAAGGCTTTCATGAGATATCTCAATAAATTAAAGAACAGCCTATTGTTAAAGCATGTAAAGATGGAATATCCCATTAGATACGCAAAAGGTGATCCCATTGAGAGATTTATGTTTAATGTATTATTGCTAGATGCTGAAGCACCAGACGTCATCTACAAAAGTGATCTGGAAGTGAGAGAGATTCCACAAGAGGATTTATTTTCAAATGACAATCTATTAAGAGCCGTTTATGGCATATTAGTAGAAGCTCATTATAGAAATTCTCCGGATGATTTAATGTTATTGGGTGATATGGCATTTCAGAAGATAATTGTCGGATATTCCTCCGGTTTGCCAATTGCAGTAGCTCAGGTGGTATTCGAAGGTGGCTTAAATGATACACAGATAACTGATATCGCGAGAGGTCTTAAAAATGAGGGTCATTTAATTCCCCATCGGATTATCAAATATGTAAGAGCGTTAGATTTTGGTAAAATGATAGGATGGAGAATAATGAGAATAGCCGTATCTCCAGAGAATCAAGGTAAAGGAATAGGCAGTAAAATCTTGAATGAGGTAATTAAAAATGCCCAGAAGGAAAACGTGGATTGGATCGGATCCTCTTTTGTAGTTGATTATTCAGTGCTACGCTTCTGGGTTAAAAATGGATTTGTACCAATATATTTGTCGTCTATAAAAAATGAGCAACTTAACGGCTATTCGATAATAGTTGTGAAACCGTTAACAGAAAGAGCATCAAAGTTCGTAAAAGAGCTTTCTGGGTTTTTGAAGGACAAATTATTAAGAACTTCTCATCAAGTTTATTATAATTTAAATCCTTTACTGATAGCTCTTATTCTCAGAAGTACATACAAGAACGATTTGATTAAGCTAGAAGATAGAATTCCTTACTTATATCTAGAGAAAATTAAATCTTACATTAGTGGAGAAATTCCTTACAACAGTATAGCTGATGCTGCCCACTATATAACTACAAAGTATTTCTTAGAACCTAGGATTAATTTAAGTGAAGATATTGAAGGCGCTTTAGTTGCAAGAGTTCTACAAGGTAAAAGTTGGTATCATGCGGGATTAATGTTAGGTTTAAGTAGTAAGGAAGTGGAACTAAAAGTGAAGACAGGTTTACGAGAGCTATTACAGAGTTATGATAATTAGTAGATCATAAAAATTACTCGTAGCGTTAGTAGTTACGGAAAAGTCTTTATTAGACAAGCCTTTATGTAAAATTACTAGATTTAATGGCGATATCACATAAAGACTTTCCTAATAGTGATGATAACGTAAATCAATAGTACCTTCCCTAATTATTTATTAACGCCGGGGGCGGGATTCGAACCCGCGCAGGGAATAACCCTACTGGCTTACCAGGGAGCTCTCAAGGCCAGCCCCTTGGACCGCTCGGGCACCCCGGCATTTTATCTTTATTACTTAATAGCTTTAATCTTTAACTATTGTGATCACGGAGTAACCCTTTTTTCTCTTTACGGATTCAATCCTAAATCTTTGGCCAAATATCTTCTGTACATTAGCCTCTCCTTTATATACTACTAATTGGATCCATCCATTCTTAACTAACCTATCAAATGATTGTGACTCCAGTTTTTTTAAGAAATTAACACCTTTAGATAGAGGCGGATTAGAGTAGATGGCACTAAACTTCACTTCTAATGGTATCTCGTCGAAGATATCGGATTTCATTATTATAGTTCTGTCGTGAACTCCATTAATTTTTGCATTTTTTTGTGCTAATTTTAAGGCTATATAATTTATATCGACCATGTAAATTTTTAGATTAGGATTTTTTAGCGCTAAATAAATTCCTATAGTACCATAGCCACAACCAACATCAGCTACTACTCCACTTTCTGGCAATTTTATATTTTCTAGTAGGACTTTCGTTCCTAAATCTAGCTCTTTCTTTGAGAATACCCCAGACGAAGAAACCAACGTAAGAGGTATTCCGTTGATAACTTCGGATATGACGTACTCATCTTTCATGCTTTTTCCATGCTTTTGGATATATATCTCTTTGCATAAAAACTCTGCTTAAATTAGCCACAATTCCTTTTTTAGCATTTGCTAAATCTTTACTGTTCATTACAGCAGTTCCTATTGCTACTAGTTCACCTTTAAGAGTTAACAATGCGACTGTCTCATTTTTGTTAAAGTTTTGATAAGCTACTATACCCGGTACTGCAAGTTGTGCACCATAAGCTATAGCGTTTACTGCATTATCTTCTATGACTATTTTAGGCATACCGCAGGTCGCATATTCCATTGGGATTAAAACTCTTCTTAAATCGGTTTCATCTTTGCAATTTTTATATAGATAGAGAGCTTCTGAGAAATCTTGGAGTTTAACTAAATTCGTTGTTTCCGTGAAAATTCCAGACCGTGTTCTTCTTAATTCTCTCATGTGCGCGCCACATCCATAAATTATTCCTATATCATGGCATAGTTTTCTCATATAAGTTCCGGAATCAGAGCTTATTCTTAACAGAACCATTTTCTTATCTATATCGAGTATCTCTATATCATATATTGTTCTAATTCTCAATCTTCTTTTTACTGAAGATCGTACTGGTGGTCTTTGATATATTTCTCCTTTAAATAAGTTTATGACCTCAGTAAGCTTATCTTTATCAAATTCACAATGAACTTGCATTACACATATGTATTCCTTTCCCCCTTTAGTTATATAGCTCATTATTTTTGTGGCGTTTTCTATGCCTATTGGCAATACTCCAGTAACTTTAGGATTGCCCCGCCCATTATATGGGCTCTAGGGTCCCCCCATGGCCTGCCCTATTTACACCCAACATCTTTTTAACCCAATATGCGACCTCATGGCTTGTTGGACCCGGAGGTTTATCAAGATTTAATATTGAATTCTTAATATGTACTTCTATGGGCCTCTTCTCTGGATAATAACCGTATTTATCTGATGTTTCACTTTCTTTCCTTATTATCCATTCATTTTTGTATGTGCAAAAATTGTCTATTTTGTAAATGAAATCGTTTAAAATCATTTAAATCACAATGCAGGTAATTTAACCTTTATTTTTTCTTTCATGTAGTCAATTAATCCAGCTTCTTGCAGTTTCTTCTTTACCTCGTCATCTGATGCTCCTTTTTGTATTTCTATTTTTTTATCAGTCGGCTCTAAATGCAGTATATTAGTTCTTCTTCTTTTTACTCCATTTATATCTTTTGGACCAGTAACTAAAACAAAATTATCATCTATTATATCCACAATCACACACTTACTTCCTGCTTCTCTTCCCTTTAATTTGACACATATTCTTCCAACTTCAATTGCGGGCATTTTAATCTCACAAAAACTTTTAAGAGGCTTAAATTTAAGATTAGTGCCAGTATTTTCTTGTTTTTATAAACCTTCTCTCTTCCTCAATTAGACTCATGTAAAATTCATTTTCTCCCTCACTTAATTTACTTAATACTCTTCCTAAGTTACTAGGACCTACACCATTGGTTACGAGAGCTATTAATGTATATTTACCATAATCTGGAAAGAAAGATGCAACAATTTTTAGCTGTTCTAATTTCCTCTTTTCCTTGTTTGTTAGTTTATCACCCTTTATCGCTTTTCTAACTATTGATAATGACTCATTATCGTCTGGGCTACACGCAGTTAGAAATACTGAAGAACATTTTGGACACTTATTTGGTATATTAATCACTGTATATGTAGAACTCCATCCGCATGATAAGCAAATTAATTTTACCTCTTTATTTTCAAGCTTTTTCTTGAAAATTTCTATCATAAGTGGTTTATCCTCATCCTCTATGGAAGTGAAATTCAAAATTTTATCAAGGAAATGCTTAGCAATTGGTGATGCCTCATAAACTTCTACTACCTTCCACGTGTACTTCTTTAATTCGCTAATTATCTCTATATCATAATTCTTAACTATTAGTTCATTTATTGCTTCTTCTCCAACTATCGTATCTCCATAGGCTTTTATAATTGAGGATGTGAGAGTTATTTCCTTTTCCGGATCAATCATACCAAATCTTTTTATTTCCACTAATAACTTCCATTTAAATTGCGGGCTTTCCTTTATACCTTCCCTTAGTATTTCTATTATTTCATTTATCGGCAATGAAACTATGATGCTTATTATTTTCTCTATATCATCCTTAGTTATAGGTATAACTGAGGATATTGCAATATGATAGGCGTCTGATCTATATGAGGTTTTGGTTTTCTTCTCTCTGTTTAACAAACTTGAAATAATGCATCCAACTGTATTATTTCCTCGCGTGCCAAATGGTGAATGAATTATTACCAAGTTATTTTTTATAACTTCGATAAGTATAAGATCAGGTCTTAATTCTGGATACCCTCTTTCTATATGTCTTTTTATTGTATCCACTATATTATTATCTATTTCCTCTTTAAATTTATCATATTCTATTGCATAAATATATTCATAAACTTTCTTTGAGATTTCCTTCTCAACTGGTATAGATTCTCCGAACCAACTTGGTAAAATTCCAGTTTTTAATTCAGTTCTTTCTACATAAATCTTATCGTTTTCTATAGAAATTACCTTCCATAATTTACTGCCTAAAATAAATACACTATCTTCTTCTAGTGAGGCGACGAATTCCTCATCTAATGTGCCTATCTTTATGTTTGTAGAATGGTCTATTACTAAGTAATTTCTTATAGAATCTGGTATCATATTAGTCCCATAATAGTATTTCCATATTCTCCTTCCGGGAGCTAAAGTCCCGTCTTCTCTTTTTTTAATTATCTTGGCCGACTCTAAGATCTCAAGGAGATTATCTAACATTTCGTTTGTGAAAGTTCTAAAGTAGAACGAGTCATGTAAAATACTTAAGATTTCCTTTGGATCTTTATAGCCCTCTAATACCATTCCTGCTATTTCATGTGATGCAACATCTAAGGGATTTTCTTCAATTAATGGTTTCTCTAAAAATCCTGAATTAAGAGAATCTATTATTGCCTTAGATTCCAAGATATCAAACATATCGTCAGAAGGTATAATATAACCTTTAGAAGTTTTACCTATTTTATGCCCACTTCTACCTATTCTTTGAATTAATCTAATTACTTGCCGTGGTGACATATACTGAACTACTAAATTAACCTTTCCAATATCTATTCCAAGCTCTAAACTCGATGTAGCAATTATTGCATCTATATTTCCGTTTTTGAAATCATTTTCTGTTTTAATCCTAACTTCTCTAGATAGCGAGCCGTGGTGAGGAGCTACCTTTAATTCGTAGATATTTGAAAGCTGGCTGGCTAAGAATTCACTGGTTTCTCTTGTATTTGTGAATATTATTATTGGTTTATTATCCCTTATTATTTCATTAAGTTTTTCAAGTCTAGCTATAGTATCTGGCCTTAATCCCAACTTTGCTGATAGATCTAAATACCTCTCATCTGCTTTTGGCAATATTAAGCTAATCTCCATACTTTTTATTGTATCGATACTGGCTACATCTACGTCGCCCTCTTTATTTAAATATCTTTTAGCTAATTCTATGTTGCCAATTGTAGCAGAAATTCCTATTAATTGTATTCTATTTTTGGATATCCTCTTGAGCCTTTGAATAAGAACAGAAAGTTCTATTCCTCTCTTTTCATCTAACATTTCTTGTAGCTCATCTATCACTATCCATTTTAGATTTTCAAAATATCTCCTAAAAACATCATTTAGTATCAAGTATAATAGGGTCTCTGGTGTTACTATTAACATATCCGGAGGATTTTCCAGAATTTCCTTTCTTTCTTTTTGTGAGGAATCTCCATGTCTTACACTTACATTAATATTAAATGCATCACCTAATTTTTTCAACCTCCCTTCTAGATCCCTATTTAGAGCCCTCAAAGGCGTTATATAAAGGGTTGATATTTTAGGAGGTTTATTCTTAAAGACGCTATAAAAGATGGGCAATACTGCAGCTTCAGTTTTACCAAATCCCGTTGGTGCTATAATCAAAGTGTGTTTTCCAGAGACTATCTTAGGAATAGCAACTTTTTGTATTGGAGTTAAGTCCTCGTAACCAAGCTTCTTTAGTCTTACCAAGAATTCATTGGTTACATTTATCATTACTTTAGCAATAATGTAATACTAAAGAGGCATATATAAATGTATGAGAAGAGACACATTGTAGCTAATGCTCTGATGCTTGTTCTAGCTTATCTAGTTTATTATCTGGTGAACTATTTGAGTTCACCTATAAATGGTGTTTTTAGTAGTAATTTGAGCGTATTTGTAAATAACTTATCTATATTGCTGATAATCATACCTATATTAACTATATTATTTTCAATAATCACTACTTTAATGTTCTCGTCTATAATTGTCTCTTTAATGTATTATATGGTATCCATAACTTACGCTTTAGTAATTTCCAATGATGCAAACTCTGGGATCATATGGTCTACTTTCTTAAATTTATTTGGTTATTATGTTCTCGCGACTGCAATTATAGGTATAATTCTAGGAATCTCAAGGAGAAGTTTCCCAGATGAACTATTGCTGAATATTTCAAAAATTAAGATAGAGGTGACATTGAAAAAAGTCTTATATGGAATCTCCTTTTTAGCTTTGTCATATGTAGTATTTTATCAACTATTATCAAACCTTCTTTTACTATTGGGCAGTTTAGTTACTTTTATAATAACACTCTTTGCTAGTGATAATCTGAGTTTCCCATTAATTTTATTATCTTGGCTCTCGGCACCTTACTTACTTACTCAATTAATTTTTTCTAAAACTTATGAGGATGGTATAGAATTGGGCACAGTAGAAGGAGTGTTAGCTCCTACCTTAATTAATAGAATTTCTAATACTAAATATGGATGGAAAAAACTATCTAATAAAAAATTTTATCTTAATTTTGCGAATTCAAAAAATTATAATATGCTAATAATAGGTACGAGTGGATCTGGAAAATCTAGTCTAGCTAAAAGTATTATAAAGAAGTTACCAGAGGTTAGCTACTTAGTATTTGATCTACATGGAGAATATGATATAGAAAATTCAGAGAAAATTGATATCTCTAAGAACTCGCTAAATCCTCTTTCTCTAAATGGTACATCTCCTAGACAAAGAGCATTGGAAGTAGCTTATATGTTAAGGTCTATTTTTAAGCTTGGTAATTTACAGACTATTGACATTTTTAATATTATTATGGATACTTATGCAGAGAAAGGTATTGATGAAAATGATGAAAGCACATGGGGTATTGAACCACCGTCGTTCAGGGATGTTCTATTAATTCTGGAGAAAAGGAAAAAGTTGGTAAATAACTCGCAGGATCTTTCACGTTTATCTTCAATAGAACCTTATATACAGTTTCTATCTAATCAAATTTTGAATGGTAATAGTTTGAATATGGAAAAGATTTTTGAGAAAAGTGTTATTCTGGACTTTTCTAAGGTAGCTACAGATGAGCTAAAGTATATTCTAATTGAGACTATCTTAAGGGATTTTAGAAACTATTTATATAGACGTGGGGTTTCTACATTGTGGAAATTTTTAGTTATAGACGAGGCTCCTTTTATCCTAAGCAAAGAAACTGGCTCTGAACTCGTTGAAAGGCTCTTTGCTGAGGTAAGAAAATTCGGCGTAGGAGTGATTTTGATATCCCAAATAACCGAAAACTTGGAAAATATTTTTCAGAATTCAAATTATATCTTTATCTTTAATATAATTGAGCCAAAAGAGTTAGATTACATAAGTAGGGCATTAGGGGGAAGTGATAGAGATAAATACGATGCAATTTACCAAGCTATCCAATCTTTAGACAGGGCATATGTGGTCACAGTAACTGGGAATTCCAGAGATATACTTTTAGTAAAGCTTAATTCTTTAAAATAATTGGTATTTGGTATGTCAGAAGACGAGGAGAAGGAGGAGACTAACGAGGAGGAGGCGACTGAGGAAAGAAGTAGTGAGGAAACTGAAGAGGAATTTCCAAAACTTTCAATTCAAGATATAGAGTTGCTAATGAAAAACACTGAAATTTGGGATAATTTATTGAATGGTAAGATCTCTATAGACGAGGCTAAAAAGATATTTGAGGAGAATTATAAGGAGTATGAAAAGAGAGATTCAAAGAAGAAAGCAAGGAAGTCTGTTAGTAAAAAGGTTAAAAAGAGTAAGAAAAAAGAGAAAAGTGTAGAGGGTTAAAAATTATGTTTAAAGCGATCTATCCTAACGCAAAGGACTTTTTCTCATTTATTGGATCTATCACAAAGGTTACGGACACTATTACATTAAATTTCACTGAAGAAGGTATATTCTCAAGGCACCTCACTGAAGACAAAGTACTAATGGCCCTTATAAGGATCCCAAAAGATGTGTTAAGTGAATATACGATTGAAAAACCAATTTCCATTAAATTAGACGTAACTACAGTAAAGAAGGTGATTGCAAAAGCGAAATCTAAAAAAGCTACTATTGAACTCAGCGAGACTGACAGTGGGTTAAAGATTGTCATAAGAGATGAAAAAAGTGGAGCTAAAAGTACGATCTATGCCAAGGCTGAGAAAGGTGATGTGGAACAACTTACTGAACCGAAGGTAAGTCTATCTGTAAACTTTACTGTAGACGAGAAGATTCTTAATGTGATAGCTGCGGATATGGCTTTAATAGGCGAAGAGATGATAATTTCCACAGAGGAAGATAAGATAAAAATTGAAGTTGATGAGGAAGGAAAAAGATATACTGCATTTCTAGTCAAAGATAAACCTTTGAAGGAGTTGAATATTGATTCTTCGGCTTCATCCTCCTATAGTATTGAAATGTTTAAAGACGCAGTAGCTGGATTAAGAGGCTTTTCGGCTCCTGTATCTGTGGGTTTTGGTAATAATTTACCTATGAAATTAGATGTCGAAGCTACTGCAGGCGGTCATATGATCTTCTGGATAGCACCTAGATTATAAATGATCTTATTACCTCTTTTTATTATGCCTAAATATTTATTATTAGAGCTTAATATACCTGAATTTTCTCCTTCTATTATCAATATTCCTGCTTCCATACGCTTACCTTCTTCTATCCATCCGTTAATTCCCAAAAACCTGTACGCGTTAATAGTTGCTGCTTTAAGAATTTGTAGGGAGTAATCAGAGAAAGGTTCTTGGATTCTAGAGATTAGGAGTAATGTTTCCATTTCTTTCCACAGATCTGGGTCTAAAACTCCTCCATTATCAGTTCCGATCAGCAAATTAACTCCTTTCCTTAACCCATTTACTACCTTCGGAATACCAACTGAAAACCAGAGATTACTCCTAGGACAGTATACTAACGAGATTTCCTTTTCTTTTATAACTTCAATTTCCTCTTCACTCAAGTGTGTTCCATGTATTATTAAATTTGGTTCATACTCTTCTATTAAGTATATCAAATCATTTTTAAGCCACTGTCTTTCAGTCTCAGAAACATGTACAGCTCTAATTTTATCTTTAAAGAATTGCTTTATTAAATCTAGTTTAATTCCACTAGATTCGCTTGATAGACCATATCCATCTGTAATTCCATGTAGTTTTTTTAAATTTTCATCTGTTAATTCATTTTGTTCAAGCCTACCTAAAATATAATATCTAATATGGTTTGGAATTAATTTTTCTTTTTTTACTTTTTCTGCAATCAAACTTCCTTCTATTCCTTGCTCCCTAAAATCAATTATTATATTTGAACCTAATTCTTTAGCTCTCATAGAAAATTTTTCTAATGAGTTAGCTACATCTTCTTTCGTATGTGAATTTAAGCATTTATATTTAATACTGTTAGGATCTCCAACGACTTCCCTTATAGACTTGTTATAGCCCATCTCTTGACATATAAAATCAGCTGCATGAACGTGAGAGTTTACTAATGCTGGTATTAGTATTCCATTTTTGAACGTTAAACCCTCTGATGAAAACCCGTTTCCTATATGTGTTACTACACCATCTTGTATTTCTAAATTAACGTTTTCCCTTATTTCCAAGTTTTCTCCGAATAAGCCTAATCTGACATTGAGAACTACTCTTCTTTCTCTATATGCCATGCCATTTCCCTATTGTCCCTTATTTTCTCTAAAGAAGTAGTAGCTAGTCTTATTGCATTTCTAGCATTACTCCCTATCCCAATTCCCACTTTTATTTTATCATCATTCTTTACTATTTCAATTACTTTCTCAATATCACTAATAGATATAAAACCTAGATAATTATCTCCACCTAAATATTGTATTATACCTCCTATCTTATATAGGAATTTGGATAATCGCAAATACACATCAATTATCTCCATAAAGGAATCATATATCGATATGTGATGTAATGATTGTGTGTTATAATTTATATCGAAGTGTAATGCTGCTATTTTCTCATCTACGTAATCCTTAAAATCATTTCTTTTTTCATTACTTAAACAAGAAGATGCAATAGATTGAGCCTCTAATGGAGTTTTTCCGAAGCCTAGACAAGCTCTTATCTTAACTGGAAGATATTGCTGTATATCTTTTAGCATTTGTGATAGTTGAGTACTAGCTATTCCATCTACTATCATTAGAAAGTTATCATATCTCAGCTGGAGGGGAAACGTATTATACTCAGCAGCTATTTCATGTATCCTCATCATAAATTCATTTTGGACTTTTTGAATCAACCACTCCCTATCATATCCTAAGCTCTCAGTCCATTCTTTATAGCCTAATAGTTTTACAGCTAATATTTTCACTCTATGTTCACCGGCTCTGGAACCTCTTTTATTTCGTCTAATCTCTTTATTCTTTGAACTAACTTTATTGCAGCTTCTACTGCTCTAGTAGCGTACTCTTCTATTCTTTCTACAGCCTGCTCATGAGTAGCGCCAGGTCCAATTATTCCTAAAGTTACTGGTTTTCCAAATTCTGTAGAAAGATCGGTTAGCTTTCTAGCTGTTTGACCTGCTACTATCTCATCATGTTTAGTCTCTCCTTTTATTACTGCTCCTAAGGCTACTACAGCATCAATGAAATCTTTTTCAAGTAGTTTTTTGACTGCAAGAGGCATATCGTACGTACCTGGAACTTTTAAAATTACCTTTACTTCTGCATTCAAAAATTTGGCATGTGATAACGCTTTCTGTAACATTAATTGTGTTATGTCATAATTGAACTCGGCAACTACGATTCCTAATCTAATCAATTTCCCCTGCATCCCTAAACCCTTGTCTTAATCCTTTTCCTGCATACTTAGTTAGTGCGTTCTTACCTTCTTTTACTAATTTAACTAAATTTCTGGCATGCTTACTAGTTCTATCAATTGCTATTTCCTTTAGTTTTTCTTCACTATCAGCCTCATCCTCATGAATTGTGACATCAATTACATGTTTTGAAGTAAGAATCTGAACTATTATTAAGCCTATGCTTGTAGCTAAATAACTGTACTTATCTAACATTGTTTTTCCCACCCATCCTAAAGTTATTACTCCATCGCATCCTTCATCTATTAATCTCTTTGCAGCTACTGGTAAATCCTTAATACCAGGTACCGTATATCTGATGATTTCAGCTTCATCATCCTCGTCTCTTATTATCTTATATGCTATCTTTCCCATGTCTACTCTTGAAAACGTAGTATCTGCTATGCCATATTTTCTCATATTGTAGCTACCTCCTTCAAGATCTCCTTACCTTCAACAAATTGAAATCCAAGGTTTTCGGCCATCTTTTTTGCTTTTTCCTTGTTCATACTTATTTTTTCATCTAGGATTTCCGTTATTACTGCACTCCTCTCTAATCCTAGTTTATGCAGTAGAGCTATTGACAACTCAGTATGTCCTTTACGCTCACTAAGATCTCTTGCAATGAGAATAGGTACATGCCCCGGTATCATAAAATTATTATAAAATTCTTGTCTTGCTTCCTCTAGATCCAGCCTTGTTTTTACTATTACTTTATGTAGTTCACTTATTGTTAAGTATCTATCATAGTCTGATATTCCGGTTTTTGTTTGTATGTGGTTAACCCATAATGAGAATGCAGGATAATCCCCATACGAGGGTTTTTTTACTAACTTATTATAAACTGGATGCTTTGAGAGATCATTTACAATAAAGTTTAATCCTAAAGCTTTTGCTTCTTCACGAGATGTTGCATAGCATATCAACCCACCCGCTTCTTTTCTCAATAAATATATACTCTTCCAACTTATTGCCCCGGCGTAAAATACCATATCAGTTTCTTCTTCTCTTCCATCGAAGTCATAGATTAGCACTGGTATTCCGGATTCTAAATCCTTTCGAAGACTAAGAAAATCCATCTTAAGATTATCAAAATTATGATAGTATATAAAAGTATTTACTCGTTTATGAGTACATTTTTTATTTGAAGTAATCTTAAAAACCTATAGATCCAACAGAAATATAAGCTCATGTAGCGTAGTTATAATAACAATGTCTGCTAGTGGATATAATCCATTTAATTGGAAGTTTATCTTACTATCGCAAGTGATGATGATATTATTTTCATTAGTGCTTAGCTTTTTCCCATCATACTTTATAGAATTTTATATATTATACATCTTGGTTTATTTAGGCATAACATCTGTTATAATGATGCGATCTAATCCATTACTTAGAGAGAGAAGATCTCTAGGAGAGATAACAGCGGCTAGAACGCTATATGAGGAAAAGAAGGCTAATGAATTAATTAACAAAGATGAGGAGTATATAAAGGAAACTACAGAGGTTATGAAAAAGAATTTCTCGTCGTTAGGTATAATGTTCCTTTATATGATTATATTGATAATAGTATATAATTATGTCGTGATACATTTTGTAAAGACTATTTCAGATACTTTATATAAGTTTGGATTCTTCGTCTTGTATTTCGAGCTACTTTATGGCGTAAGCTTTTTGTTAAATAGACGTGTATTAAGATTTCAGACAAACATTCCAATGGCTCCAACATCTTATCGAATAACTGAAAAAGGTATAATAGCTACTGATAAATCCGGAGTATTTTTACCCTCTAAGTACTTAGTGGATGCTGAGATTTCTCAGAATAGAGATAAGAAGTATGTAGAAATAAAATCTGCTTCAAAATTCCCATTTCATGTCAGACTTTACTCACAAGATATAGATAAAATTCTTGAATTGCTTGATAGGGTAAAGAAAATAGAACTCAGAAGACAATCTTCTGCTGAAAGTTAGAGAAATGCAAATGTGAATAGCTAGCTATAGTATTTCCATTTTTTACTCCGTCCATCTTCTCAGTGATTCCTCTTCCTATTCTAACTTTGAATATGAATTCTTTCTCATTAACGCTTAAAGGTTTAGAGACATGAAATTCATGTCCTCTGAGAATAGCATTTTTCCTAGCTAGGAAATTCTCCTTAATTGCTTCTAATTCCGTATATCCTATTGTTAGTTTATCCTTGGCTTTTATATCTATATCAAAGATTCCTACCATACTATACTTTTTATTGTTTTCATCTACCAAATTTTTAGATAGATACATTAAACCACCGCATTCAGCATAGATTTTGACTCCAGAATATGACATTTTTTTAAGCCAGTTTTTTGTAATAACAGCGTTTTCCAGCTCAGACAAATGTAGCTCCGGATATCCTCCACCGATATATATAGCTTCTGCATTTTCAACATATTCATTATTCAATGGGCTAAAGAATTTTAACTCATACCTACTTTTTAATAAATCTAAGTTTTCCTGATAATAAAAACTAAATGCAGAATCGTACGCAATTGCAATCTTAGGCTTTATTTCTCTCTCATTTTCTTCACTATCTAGGGAAATCTTAAGTTCTTCATCATTTGCAATTTCAAGCAGTTTATCTACATCAATATACTTCTCTACTAATTCTGAAGCAGTATTAATTAGATTTTGTACCTCCTTATTATCCTCAATAGTGATTAGACCTAAATGCCTTGATTTTACCTCCAGATTTTTGTCGAATGGAATATACCCCAGTACTTCTGCATCTTCCACTGAATTTTTACAGTAGCTATAGTGTGCTTCCGAACCTACTTTATTGAAGATAACCCCACGTATATCTATATCATTCCTATAATATTTCAATCCCTTTATTATTGCACCTGCTGTACTTCCTATATTTGAGCAGTTTATTACTAAAACTATAGGAGTCTTTGTAACTTTTGATATTTCGTACGTACTATAAGATGTATTCACACCATCGTATAATCCCATAACACCTTCAATTATACCTACATCAAAACCTTTTCCGTACTTAACTATGCTTTTTTTAACATTTTCTTCTCCCATCATCCATAAGTCCAGATTTATAGAAGGGTAGCCGGTTGCAATTTTGTGATATCCCGGATCTATAAAATCTGGTCCTGCCTTAAAGCCCCTAACCTTATATTTTTTGGATAACGTCCGCATAAGTGCTGAGGTTATAAGAGTTTTTCCAGACCCGCTTCTGTCAGACGATATTAATATTCGTTTCATTGCTACAGATATATCATGCACCCTTATAACAGTTAAATTTTTTGAATCATATATGATATTGAAAGTGGTATATATCTTAAATCTTTTGAAAGGAATATAAGATAGATTATCATGAAAGTAGTTTATGAGGACGTGAGGGATCTTAAAAATATTGTACAAACTTTAGCTAAACTAGTTGATGAGGCTGCGCTAAAATTTAAACCAGAGGGGGTAGAATTAGTTGCATTAGATAGGGCTCATATTTCTCTTATTACTGTAAATTTGCCTAAGGAAATGTTTAGGGAATATGATGTAAACGAAGAGTTTAAATTTGGATTTAATACTCAATATCTTACAAAAATACTAAAAATAGCTAAAAGAAAAGAGGCAATAGAAATAATTACCGAATCTCCAGATCAAGTTACAATAAATATCTTGGGCAGTACTAATAGGGAATTTAATATCAAAAATTTGGAAATAACAGAGCAGGAAATACCTGAAATTAACCTTCAGTTTGATGTATCAGCGACCATCTCTTCAGATGGCTTTAAGTCCGCTATATCTGAAGTTTCAGCTGTGAGCGATAATGTAATCATAGAAGGCCATGAAGATAAAATATTAATTAAGGCTGAAGGTGAAAATAAGATTGAGGTTGAATTTTCTAAGGAAACTGGTGGTCTTCAAGATTTAGATTTCTCTAAGGAGGCGAAAAACGCATACTCTGCTGAGTATTTAAATGATGTATTATCTTTAACTAAGCTCTCAGATTTAGTTAAAGTTTCATTTGCTAGCCAAAAGCCACTCCAATTATCTTTTAATATGGAAGGAGGGGGGAAAGTTACTTATTTGCTAGCTCCAAAAGTAGGATAATGTATGTAAAAAAGGCCTTAGTGGGCAGTTTTCCAAAAAATCCAAAGTTGGGAAAAGCAATCTCATGGTATAATACGGGCAAAATAGATAAAGAAAAATTAGAGAAATATCTAAAAGAAAACATACAGAATCTATTTCAGCTAGCTAAGGATATAGGACTAGACTACGTAACAAATGGCCTATTTAGATGGGATGATATAGTTGACGTTACTTTTGGTTATACTAAAGGTATTGAGAAAGGTGCATTGCAGAGGTTTTTCGATAATAATTTCTACTATAGACAACCCGTAATTAGAGAGAAAATAGAGGGAAAGAAAGCAGAAAACAATGAATACATAAAGGACTTAGAGTTTTCCAGAAAAATTAAGGAAGAAATAGGCCTTAATTCAAAATTAAAGGCTGTGATTCTGGGACCTCTAACATTCTATTCGTTATCTTCTAACGAATATTACAAGAATCCCATAGAACTTATGATGGATTATGCATCAGTAGTAAATTCATTATTGGATGACATTTCAAATATTGCGGATGTAATAGAAATTCATGAACCTTCTATTTTTAGTAAGAACATAAAAAACGAAATACTTGAAAAACTACCAGAGGTTTATAAAAACATGTTATCAAATACAAAATTGGAAAAACATCTAATAACATATTTCGAGATAAACAACGCAAAGAGACTAGATATATTGTTCTCTTTGCCTATAGATTATTATGGCATTGATATAATAGAAAATATTAAGAAACTCGCAAGGATATATTCGCACTTCTCATCTAGGAAGGTTTATTTAGGTTTATTAAATGCCAGAAACACAAAAATGGAGAAACTAAGTACAATAATTAGAGTTCTTAACTCGGTCAAGCAAAAAGGAGCACAGGACGTGATCGTAGGTAATAACACGTTGTTTGATTTTATTCCCGAGGTAGTTGTTATAAAGAAACTTAAGCTTTTAAAGAAATTAGAGAAGGTGGATTCAAATGAGTAAGTTGCCCCTTCTTCCTACAACTGTTATAGGAAGTTACCCTAGACCCAAATGGTTAAGAGAGGCAATAAGACTTCATAAAGCCGGTAAAATAAGTGATGAGGATTTGCAAGAAGCGTTTAATGATGCTGTAATAACTGTACTTTACGATCATTACAAAGCTGGAATCGACGTACCTACTGATGGGGAGGTAAGAAGGGATGAAATGGTAGAATTTTTTGCAGAAAGAATAAAAGGATTTAAGTTTTACGGTCCAGTAAGGGTTTGGGGTACTGCGTATTATAGAAAACCTTCTGTCGTAAGAAAGATTGAGTATAACAGACCAATGTTAGTCGATGAGTATATCTTTGCCAGATCTGTCTCATATACTGATAATCTAAAGATTACGATAACTGGCCCCTATACTATCGCAGAGTGGTCTTATAATGAATACTATAAAAATAAACGGGATCTTACTTTTGATTTAGCGAAAATAATTAATCAAGAAATGAGAAACCTAGTAGAAGCTGGAGCTAAGGTGATTCAAATAGACGAACCCGCTTTACATACTAGAAAAGAAGATGTAAAGTGGGCTGTTGAAGCATTAAACGAAGCAGTTAAAGGTATTAACGCTAAGTTAGTTATGCATATATGTTATGGCGATTATAGCTTAGTGGCGCCATATTTGAATGAAATCAAAGTTGACCAAATTAACTTTGCGTTAAAAATATACAACTATAAACCATTAGAACTCCTAAAGAAGAATGGCTTTGACAAAGAACTTGGAGCCGGTGTAATAGATGTGCATAATAGAAGGGTTGAAACACCAGAAGAAGTAGCAAGTGATATAAATAAAATTTTAGAATACTTCCCTCCAGAAAAAGTATGGATAAATCCTGATTGTGGACTGAAATTGCTATCAAGAAAAATTGCATATCAAAAATTGGTATCAATGGTGGAGGGCACGAAGATAGTAAGAGAAGAACTTAAAAAGAAAGGGTATAGTATAACTTAGATTAAGTAATAATTTGGTGAAGCTGTGTGAATAAGAGAAGGGCCAGGGGAAAATCTCACTCGATAAGACCTGCTAGGGCTGGTGCTCCTAAGTGGGTAAGGTTAACTAGAGAAGAAGTAGAAATGTTAGTAGAGGAACTTGCTAAAAGAGGATATTCTCCTTCAATGATTGGCATAATATTGAGAGATCAATACGGAATTCCACTAGTTAAGCAAATAGTAGGTAAAAAAGTTACTAAGATATTAGAAGAGAGGAACTTAGCTCCTCAAATACCTGAGGATCTTTTCAATTTAATAAGAAAAGCTGTAAACGTAAGAAGACATCTAAATGAATATCCACGTGATAGAACTGCAAAAAGAGGACTAGAGGAAATCGAGTCTAAAATCAGACGTTTAGTTAGATATTATAAGAGCATTAATAAGCTCCCGCAAGAGTGGATTTATGATCCTGCCAGAGCTGAATTATTAGTAGCTGGTGCAAGTTAGGTATTTTTGTTATAAGCATCATGAACTCTTTTAACTAGTACCTCCCCTATTTTCTCATCAAAACCTAAAGGATCTGCTATTATTATTTCGATTTCTCTATTGAGGTATCGTATTTTTTTACTGTCTTCTTTTATGCCTAGCAATTTAGGAATATCTCTCTTGAAATGTGTTCCAGTTGCAAATAATAATGGGACTACTATTATCTTGTCCGCACCTTTATTTAGGAGGTTGTTAAGGGCTTCACTCAGAGTTGGCGTATTAAACTCTAGAAATCCAAACTCCACTAGGTCAAAATGCTTAGATAAATATTCCGCATATTTAATTCCAACGTTTTTCCATTCTGGAATCTTACTTCCATGCAAAACTAACAAAACACCTAGCAAGGGAATATCAGATGAGTTATGAGTATGCGATTTTATATATTTGTTTTAAGTATACCACACAAAAGGTGGCATTGTTCAGATGCCGGACTTCAAGATTGTTATTTCAGATCCCCAGTCTATAGAGCCTAAGAGAGCTAAAGTTAAGGTCAAAGTAAATGAACAAGTTAAATCTATATCTGGGGAAAAAGAAGGAAAAGCAATACCTCAAGCTAAAATGAATGAGAAAACTAAGCAGTCCCTTAATTTAGATACATTAGTTACAATAGAAATAACCAAGCAAGAGGGTGACAAAAAAGTAAAGGTGAAAGGTCATTTTAGAGTCGAGGTAGACAATAATGTTCCAGATAATGAGATTTGGATAAGCAAAACTATGGGAGAAAAATTTGGAGCAGAAGACTTTGAAGCGATAGCATACAGAACTAAGACATTTCAGATAAGTGTTGATCAAACTAAAGCAACAAATTTAATTGGTCTAAAAATAGGTGATACGTTCGATGCAAGCCAAATATTAGGAGTACCATTTAAGTTAAAGATAACTGGGGGATCTGACAATTCTGGATTCCCCATGAGGTTTGATGTTACTGGTGCTGCTAAACGTAAAATTTTGATAAGTGGACCTCCTGGTTTTCATCCTAAAGAGGATGGAGAAAGAAGAAGAAAAACTATAAGAGGAAATATGATTAGTCAAGAAATAGTGCAAGTAAACACTATAATAGTAAGGTGAAATAGTTTTTGCCTTGGCCTAAGGTTCAGCCAGAAGTAAACATAGGTGTAGTTGGCCATGTAGATCACGGTAAAACTACACTAGTCCAAGCTATAACTGGGATTTGGACATCAAAACATTCTGAAGAATTAAAGAGAGGTATGACGATAAAATTAGGATACGCAGAAGCTAGCATCGGTCTCTGTGACAATTGTAAAAAACCCGAAGGGTATGTGACAGAACCTTCTTGCAAATCATGTGGATCTGATGAAGAACCTAAGTTTCTTAGAAGAGTTTCATTTATCGACGCACCGGGTCATGAAGTATTAATGGCTACAATGTTATCCGGAGCAGCACTTATGGATGGTGCAATCCTAGTAGTAGCTGCTAATGAGCCTTTCCCACAACCTCAGACGAGAGAACATTTCGTAGCATTAGGAATAATTGGGGTAAAGAATTTAGTTATAGTACAAAATAAGGTTGATGTTGTATCTAAAGAAGACGCATTAGCGCAGTATAGGGAAATAAAACAATTTGTAAAAGGCACGTGGGCTGAAAATGCACCTATAATTCCAGTAAGTGCTCTTCATAAAGTCAATATTGATGCACTAATAGAATCAATCGAAAACAATATTAAGACTCCTTATAGGGATCTTTCACAACAGCCAATAATGCTTATCATAAGAAGTTTCGATGTCAATAAGCCAGGCACATCGTTTAATGAACTAAAAGGTGGCGTTATAGGCGGGAGTATTATACAAGGATTATTTAAAGTTGATCAAGAAATAAAAATACTGCCTGGTATAAGAGTCGAAAAGCAAGGTAAAGTATCCTATGAACCTATATTCACTAAAATATCTTCAATAAGATTCGGAGATGAAGAATTTAATGAAGCAAAACCGGGTGGACTTGTTGCGATAGGTACCTATTTGGATCCTTCATTAACTAAGGCTGATAATTTACTCGGTAATATTGTGACTTTAGCTGATGCTAAAGTACCTGTCCTATGGAATATTAGGATAAAATACAATTTGCTAGAACGTGTAGTTGGAGTTAAGGAGATGCTGAAGGTAGATCCTATAAAAAATAAGGAAACCTTAATGTTATCTATAGGTTCTTCAACAACCTTAGGCGTAGTCACTTCTGTAAAGGGGGATGAGGTCGAGGTAGAATTAAGAAGGCCAGTTGCAGTTTGGTCAAATAATATTAGAGCAGTCATAAGTAGGCAAATTGCTGGTAGGTGGAGAATGATAGGATGGGGGTTAATAGAAATTTAAATATCCTAGTAGATACCAACATTCTGTTGTACATATATGATGGATTAGATCCTTTTAATAGAGTGATCGAGTTTACTGATTATAAACCAAATTTTTTCATTCATTCCTTGGTTTTAAAAGAATTGGATATATTGTCAAATAAGAATGAAAAAGGCTTTATTATTATTGCAAGGGTGAGAATAGCAAAAAAATATCTAGAAACATATAGAAATATGTGGAGTTTAATAAGTGATTATGAAGATTTACCTACAGACGAAGCATTAATAAGAACTGCAATCAGTCATAATATGTTTATATTTACTAATGATAAGGAATTAAAAAATAAAGCAATTAAAAATGGTGTAGGAGTTTTATTTCTTAAAGAGAGGAGTAAAATTATAAAATCCTTATATCCAATCTAACGTATGTATAAACTTATTAAAGCCCGTAGCATAGTGAGGATTCCGCCTAGCGAGTTTGGAAAACCTTTGGATGAGATTGCTTTAAATGAATTAAGACAGCAGTATCAAGAGAAGATATTTAAGGATTTAGGGCTAGTGCTCGCTATACTAAATGTTAAAGCCAGTGAAGAAGGGACATTAGTATTTGGTGATGGTGCAACTTATCATGAAGTTGAGTTTGAAATGCTAACCTATGTTCCTGTAGTACAAGAAGTAATTGAAGGTGAAGTTCTTCAAGTCGATAACTATGGTATTTTTGTTAATCTTGGCGCAATGGATGGTCTTGTTCATATTTCCCAAATTACAGACGATACTTTGAAATATGATAGCGTAAGAGGAATAATAATAGGCGAAAAGTCTAAGAAGATTATTCAAAAAGGCGATAAAGTAAGAGCAAGGATTATAAGTGTAGCGTCTACTGCAACTGGCAGACTACCTAGAATTGCATTAACAATGAGACAGCCATATCTTGGTAAAATAGAATGGATAGTTCAAACTAAGAAGTGATACAGAAATGGCGAAGAAATCTATTTTTAAAGCTTGTAAAAACTGTAAAGCCCTAGTACAGCCAGACCAAGATGTATGCCCGGTATGCGGAGGGACAAGCTTTACAGATGACTGGGACGGAATAATTATTATCATAGATTCTGAGTCAGAAATCGCAAAAATAACAGAGGCTAGTAAACCGTGGAGATACGCGATAATAGTAAAATAAATCTATGTTTTATTTTTAATAATTTAAATATAAGAAGAGAGCTCTCTAGGCCATATGGTATTCTCTTTGTGAATAACACTTTATTTTTAAATTTCATATACAAATCGAAAAGATTAGGGGCAAAGATAATAACTGTAGGAGATTATGTAAGTCACATCTTAGAGGAAAATAATGTAAATCCTTTTTTGGAGATTATTGATGGAAAAACTAAGAGAACTATTAAACAACATAATCCCCTTTCGAGGTCTAAGGAATATAAAATATTAAATGAAGCTGGAGTTATAAGATTGGAATTATTTGACTTTATAAAGAATATATTAAAAAAAGATGGAGGAGTAATTTTTGTAGATGGAGAAGAGGACCTATTGGTAATTCCAGCTGTTTTAGGTTCTGATGATGGTGACTTAATAATTTATGGGCAACCTAACTCAGGCGCAGTAGTAATTATTGTGAATGAGATGATAAGATGGAGAGTTAAAGATCTTTTAGAAAAAACAACTATCGGAATTTGTTAAGTCAGACCTGCGCAGGTTCTTCATTAATAATTCTGACCTTCCGAGCTTCATCATATTATGCTCCGTATTTCTCTGCTCTATTAGAGTAGTTCAATAATATATTTATTACGTCCAATCCCCTTATTCTCAGACTCCCTTTTCTAACCTCTTTTTCATTAAAATCTTTAACAATGTCATTTACTACCGGATAAGGTATATAGAGAAGAACTGGAACTGGGTCTCCCGTATGTTCTTTAATCTCTACTGGAGTCGCATGATCTCCAGTAAACATGATTATTAGATTGTCCCTTCCTATTTTATCGACAATAGAGCCTATTACCTTGTCTATTCTCTCTATAGCCTTCACTTTTTCCTCTATTAGTCCATCATGAGAAGCAGCATCTGTTGCCTTAATGTGCAAAAAGACGAAATCGTTTTCCTTTAATAGCTCGATTGCAGCATTGGCCTTGGCATTATAATCAGTATCGATGCCACCAGTAGCTCCAGGTGGAGTTACCACATTCATTCCAAGTTCTCTACATATTCCTTTTATTAGCGCAGTAGCGGAGACAGCTGCAGCTTTAAGTTTAGTGTAACTAGAAAATTGTGGTAATTTAACGTAATTAGCAGCTCCTCTCATTAGTACAATATTAGCAGGCTTTTCTCCTCGTTCTATTCTCTTTTTGTTTATATCGGAAGAATTTAAGACATCGTATATCTTACGGGTAAGTAAGTTAACTATTTCAGCAGTTCTCTTAGCCTCTACTGTATCCTCTAATGGTCGGCTTTCCAGTACTTTATTACCTTCAAAATGTGGATCAGTATCAGATATTTTGTCACTTATCCCTTTCCCAGATAATACTACTGCAACTCTGTGTTCAGTACCCTTGTAGAATTTAACCTTTACTCCATCAATTTCCTTAATCTTTTCGTTTAACTCCTTTACGAGATCGTCTCCCTCTTCCAATTTCCTTCCAGCTCTTCTATCAATTACTACAAAATCATCATTTACAGTAGCAAAATTTCCTCTAAATGCAACATCTCCGTGATTAAGCGTGGCACCAGCTCCTAGTGCCTCGAAAGCTCCTCTCCCTCTATAATATATATGAGGATCTAAACCAAAGATCGACAAATGCGAAGTGTCACTTCCCGCTATTACACCGGGCGATATTGGATCCATTAAACCTACTATCGAACTTTTAAGCAGATCAGTAATGGCTGGTTTATTAGCAGCCTCTAATGGGGTTAGTCCATTAAGCTTAGTTACTGGTCTATCTCCTAAACCATCTGCAATAACTAGAAGGATCTTATATTGTTTCATCCTATTACCGCCCTTTTAATCTCTTTCGCCATATTCTCATATCTCATAATGTCAGCTTTACTTAGACTTGGCGTTACAACTTTCATAGTATCTAGAAAGTCTTGCATTGTAATCTTTATATCGATATTATTCATGCAAGTCTTTACTGATTTATCAATACACTCTGGATTTTCTTTACATTGACTTCTAGAAATCTCCATACATTTATAGTATTTTTGTCTAAGCACTTTCATTGTAGCTTCTCTGGTTAGCGCTTCTATATCAGCTCCCGTATAACCCTCAAGTTTCTTTGCAAGTTCTTCTAGGTTTATATTAGAATCTATGGGTAATGTTTTTGTATATATTTTAAGTATTTCTAACCTAGCCTTTTCATCAGGCGGAGGAACATATATTAGTCTATCAAATCTTCCAGGTCTTAGTAGCGCTGGATCTAGTATGTCTGGCCTATTCGTTGCAGCTATTACAACTACTCTATTTAATTGTTGAATTCCGTCCATTTCAGCTAGTAACTGATTTACTATCCTTTCTGTTACGCCTGAATCGTGTGCAAAACCTCTCATAGGGGCTATCGAGTCTATCTCATCGAAGAATATTACACATGGTGCAGTTTGTCTGGCTCTTCGGAATATTTCTCTTACGGCTTTTTCACTTTCTCCTACCCATTTTGATAGTATTTCTGGTCCCCTTATTGCTATGAAGTTTGCTCCACTCTCTGTCGCCACGGCCTTTGCTAACATAGTCTTACCAGTTCCCGGCGGACCAAATAACAATATACCCTTAGGTGGCCTAATTCCTAATTTTTCAAACATCTCTGGGAACTTTAATGGCCATTCTACCGCTTCTCTTAGTTGCTGCTTTGCTTCTTCTAAACCTCCTATATCTTCCCATTTCACTTTTGGAACTTCTACGTAAACCTCTCTTAGCAATGTAGGTTGTATGAATTTCATTGCGTTGATAAAATCTTGCATAGTCACTTTCAATTCCTTCAATACGTCGACTGGTATTTGTTCTTGTTCTAGGTTAATATTACGATCTCTAATGAATCTTCTTAATGCGTTCATTGCAGCTTCTCTTGCTAATGCTGCAAGATCAGCTCCAGTATAACCATGTGTTTGTTCTGCTATCTTATCTAGGTCAACATCATCAGATAAGGGCATATTTCTAGTATGAACTTGTAATATCTCTTTTCTAGCTTTTGCATCTGGTGGTCTAATTTCTATTTCTCTATCAAATCTTCCAGGTCTCCTTAATGCTGGGTCAACTGCATCCGGTCTATTAGTTGCTCCTATCACAATTACCTTTCCTCTTCCCTTTATTCCATCCATTAGTGTGAGAAGCTGTGCCACAACTCTTTTTTCAACCTCTCCAGTTACTTCTTCTCTCTTTGGGGCTATTGCGTCTATTTCATCTATAAATATTATAGCAGGAGCGTTTTTCTCAGCTTCCTCAAATATCTCTCTTAATCTCTGCTCGCTTTCTCCATAAAATTTACTCATTATTTCCGGTCCGTTAATCGAAGTGAAGTAAGCGCCAATTTCATTTGCTAACGCTCTTGCAAGCAAAGTTTTGCCAACACCTGGTGGTCCGTATAATAGAATGCCTTTAGGAGGTTCTATTCCTAAATGTTGGAAAATTTCTGGATGTCTCATAGGCAATTCGACTATCTCTCTAATTTTTTCCTTAACGTCCTCTAGGTCTCCTATATCTTCCCAAGTCACTTTTGGAAATGCTCCAGCTTCTTTTGCAGGTTCCTGTCTTATTTCTAATGAGGTTCTTCCAGTAACTCTTATTGAGGAAGATGGTTGAGTAGATACTACAACGAAGTCTATGGATCCAACGTAAGTAGGTACTGAAATTGTTTCTCCTCTACTTAATGGTTTATCCATTAGCCAATCTTTTACATATTCTACGAAGCTCTGGCTAAATGATATTGGTTGTGTAGGTGCTAATATTACTTTAGTACCATCTTGAACTTGAGCTCTTTTTACTGTTACTTCATCTCCAATACCAACTCCTATAGATCTTCTAATGTATCCATCAATTCTTATCTCATTATCTCCAATACCATCTCCTATTAGTGCTTGGGCTAGTGCGGAGCCAGATGGTCCAGTAATTTCTATGTAATCTCCGTTTTCAATACCTAGCTTGCTCATTGCGTAATCAGTTATTCTAGCTACCTTCCGGCCAACATCTCTTTGCCTAGCTTCAACAACTCTGAATTTCAATTGTTGAGACATAATTCATTTTTCCGAAACGTTTAAAATAAGTCTTACTCATAAAAACTATACGAGATTGAGAAGTTGACAAAGTTAAATGAGATTCCTCCTTCAATATATAGCAAATCTTGTCCTAATTGTGAAGGAGATATAACAGCTGAAAGGTTATTTAACGGATCAGTATGTAACATTTGCCTAAAAGAGGAAAGAGAGTTTAATAGTATAACGGGACTTATTGAAACGCTTTATGCCAATAATAATCTAAAAAAACTTAATAAATTATATAATATATTTAAAGAATATAGCAAAGTTGAGGAAATCTTTAGAAAAGTATTAAACGATTCGAAACCAATAGGCCCCCAAAGATCGTGGATAATAAGATTCTTGAGGGGGGAGAGCTTTGCTATAATAGCCCCCCCTGGTTTGGGTAAGACCACTTTCGGTCTAATAATGTCCCTATATAATGCTACTCTCAATAAAAAATCAATAATAGTTTTTCCTACTAGAACTTTAATTTCACAAACTGTCGGTAGACTTGTTAAATTTTCGGAAAACTACTCATTTTCTCCGAGGATACTTTATAACAAACCATCAAATACTCAGTCTGAGGACGTGTTAAAACAGCTTAAGAACGGGGATTTTGATATTTTTATATCCACTAGTAGATATGTGATTCAAAACCTTCAACACTTGTCTGAGGTAAATTTTGATTTCTTTTTCGTTGACGACGTTGATGCCGCGTTAAAATCTGGTAAAAGTGCAAAAGCGATACTTCAGTTAGTTGGTTTTACGGATGAGGATATTCAGAAGACTATGAAATTATTAAGAGAAAATATACAAGATGAAGAGAAATTCGAAAAAATACGAGAAATTAGAGAAGCTAGATTAAAAAATAAAGTAGTTGTTTTTTCTTCAGCGACAATAAGTAGGGGAAATCCTACTCTTTCTACACTTATGGGATTTAGGCCTGGCAGTTCTCTAATTTACTTAAGGAATATTTATGACTCTTACGTTGATTTAACTCAAATCTGTAAGAACCAAGTAGGTGAAGAATGTGTTCTTGACACGTTAATTAGGCTAATTAAACGACTTAATGATGGCACCTTGATTTATGTACCAATTGATAAAGGTATAGCTTACGCAGAAAAATTAGCCTCAATATTAAAAGAGTATAATATTAATGCAGAAGCTATAACATCTTCCTCCATATCTAAGTTAGAGAAGTTTGAGAAAGGAGAAATAAATGTCTTAGTCGGAGTGGCAACCCATTACGGAGTTCTAGTTAGGGGAATTGACATACCTTGGAGGGTAAAGTATGCAGTATTCGTAGGGATACCTAAATTCAAATTCAAAATCGGCGAAAATATGCATCCATTAGCATTAACCAGAATACTAAGTTTAATATACCTAGTCAAAAATGATGACAAAATAAAGAAACTCTTAGGTTATATACGTAGAAAATTAAGAAGAATGAGTCCGTCAGCGTTAGCCATGTTAGCTAGAGATATAAAAGAAGGAAGGATCGAGGATGAGATGCTAAAAGAGGCGTATAAATTAGTTAATGAATATCTAAAGGATAATGATCTTTTACAAAGGATATCTGTAGTTGGGGATGTAGTGGTACAAGGCGATTATATTCTAATGCCGGATTATCTGACATATGTTCAAGCTAGTGGAAGAACTTCGAGATTATATGGTGCAAATTTGACCACTGGTCTCTCGGTATTATTTATAGATAATTTTAGATTATTCGAAATACTCGATAAGAAGTTAAATCTAATTTTGGATGAGATAAGATGGAATCCATTAAATCTTGAGACAAATGAATTAGGACATGAAAACTTAGACAATATTATTATGAGAATAGCGGAAGAAAGAGAAAACGTAAGGAAATTTAAGAAGGAAGGACATGTGGAACCATCTACACTTAAAGTTAAAACCACACTGTTTATAGTGGAATCTCCTAATAAGGCTAAAACGATTTCCAATTTCTTCTCTAAGCCTTCTTCAAGATCTTATGGTAAGGTTAAAGTATATGAGACAGTACTTGGTGATAGAATCTTAATTGTTGCTGCAAGTGGTGGACATATTTATGATTTAATAGCTGAAGAGAAAAAAGAAGAAGAGAAAGGTATTGGTAAGAATGTTTATGGTGTCTTGATCGAAGATAACAAGTATATCCCAATCTATTCCACTATAAAGAGATGTAGCAATGGTCATCAAATAGTTATGGATTTAGTGGAGAATAGATGCCCCATTTGCGGTTCACCAATAGTTATGGATAAGACTGAGATAGTTAGTATATTGAGGGAACTTGCTCTAGAAGCTGACGAAGTTCTAATAGGTACTGATCCAGATACTGAAGGAGAAAAAATTGCTTGGGATATATACTTAGCATTACGACCATTTAATAGTAATATAAGAAGGGCAGAGTTTCATGAAGTTACTAGAAGAGCTATACTTAATGCGATACAAAATCCTAGGGAATTCAGCAATAATTTGATTAAAGCTCAGATAGTCAGAAGAATAGAAGATAGATGGATAGGGTTTAAATTATCTAAAAAATTACAAACTGACTTTTGGAGAGAGGTGTATTGCAGGAAATATGAACTTGATAGATGCGATGATGAGAATCGTAATTTAAGCGCTGGTAGAGTTCAGACCCCAGTGCTAGATTGGGTGGTTAGGAGATATGAGGATTATAAGAATAAAAAGAAAAGATACTTCGTAATAGAAGTATCGGGTCAAGAAAATAAAGTCGGTTTACAGTTAAATTTATTAGCACTAAAGAGAAATGATATAAATATTTCGAAAGGAAGTAATATAAATGTATTAATTGAGAATATAGAAACAAGAGAAGAGGACTTTGGTCCCTTACCCCCTTATACTACGGATACGTTATTAACGGATGCTGCGAATCTTTTAAGAATTTCGTCAGCTGAAACGATGAAAATAGCTCAAGATCTTTTCGAACTGGGTTTAATTACATATCATAGAACTGATAGCACTAGAATATCGAATGTAGGTATAAGCATTGCTGAAAGCTATCTAAAGTCAAGGCAAATTGATGTATCTAGGGTATTTAGACCTAGAACCTGGGGAGAGGGAGGTGCGCACGAGGCTATAAGACCAACTAAACCTTTAGATGAGACAATGTTAAAAGCGGCGATAGAACAAGGAGATCTAGAGCTTTCTAAACAGCTGACATTTAATCATTTTAGGGTTTATAATTTAATATTTAGAAGATTTATTACGAGTCAATTACCGCCCTTAACAATAACGAAGCAGGTAATTAAGATAAAAGCTTATAGTGATGATAACAGTGAATTAGAGTTAAATGAGAAAGAAAAAGAATTAATTATCGGATATAAACTAAAAGAAGGAGATGAATTTAAACAAATGTTACAAGAGGCAATATATTTCCCATTTAGGATTTCCTCTCCTTTAAATGAAGATATAAAAGGTCAAGTTTTTCCTGCGAAGATAGTTAGAACACTAAGCAAAAGTGAGGTACAGTTATATACTGAAGGAGAGTTGGTAAGTGAGATGAAACGTAAACAAATCGGAAGACCGAGTACATACGCAACTATAATATCTACTTTAAAGAAAAGGAGATATGTGATAGAATCTAGAAACTTAAAGAAAATAGTGCCAACTAAGTTAGGTAAAGAGGTTAGAGATTATCTTATTAACAATTATAGGCAGGTAGTGGATGAGAATAGGACTGTGGAACTATTACTTAAAATGAATGAAATTGAGGAAGGTAAAGTTGATTACTTAGATGTCCTAAAAGAGTTATATAATGAAATACAAACAATTAGTTAAGCTGGTGAAAAGTTTATGCTTATAGCATTAGTTCATCTAAGACTTAAAGAACTGTCAAGAAAACATAATTTGGAGAAGGCTAAAAAATTAATAAAGCAGGCAAAGGAAAAAGGTGCAAAATTAGTTATTTTACCGTCATTGTTTCCATCTGGAAATATCTTTGAAATATATGATAATGACAAGAAATTAAGGAGTTTTATTAAGAATCTGGCAGAGAAAATTCCTGGTAACAATACTGACGTTCTTATAAATTTAGCTATGGATGGGGAAGTCCATGTAATAGTTGGACCAATTTTAGAACAAGCAGGTCCTAAAATATTTCTCACATCTCTTATAATATCTCCTCAAGGCGAGATTATAGGAAAATATAGGAAAACTATACTATCTGAAAAAGATATAAGATTAGGTATATCGGCTGGAAAAGAACCAGTTAATGTAGTTCTAGATAAGAGATATGGCATCATAGCTGAGGATGATATATTTTCTCCTGAAATAAGTAGACTTTTGGCCATGGGTGGTTCAGAGATAATTATTGGAACTATGAAAGCATTAGGAAAAGAACAACAAGTTATAAAGCATCTTGCAATAGCAAGAACGGTAGAGAACGGGATACCTTATCTAGTTGTTGGAGAAAGTATAGAAGATGAAGAGGGGGAGATAATAGGATATTCACCTACTTTCATAACATCTCCAGAGAACCTAATAAGCAAGGAAGCTGAAGAAGATGATAGTATACTTCTCGTTGAGAGTTCTATATTAGTATCATCAGGGACAAAACAAGCATCATTGACTTATTTAGAACCGATAATAAACGGTTTATGTAAGGGCGTAAAAAAGATTAAAGGAGAGGCAAAAAGGAGATCAACTACTTCCGTAACTGAGGAAGAGTAGTGGTTTTAAGATGCAGCTACATATATTTCTAATCTTCTATTTTTAGAATACAATTTTACTATATTTTGATTTTCTAATTCTTTCAATATTTTCTTAGCTACGCTTATGCTTATTCCAGATTTAGTAGCTAATGTATAAGGAGTTATGATACTCTCCTTTTTAATTTCATCTAGCACTCTCTTTTTAGTCTCTTCATCCACTGTTACTGCTCTACTGATAACTTCTTTTCCGGTTTTCGAAGGCCCTTTCTTCTTTTCTTCGGCCTTCTGCTGTTTTTCAGCTTCCTTCTTTAATCTTTTTTCCATAGTTGAGATGGGTTTCTTTGATGCTCCACCCAATCTTAGTCACTATTTTTAAAATTCTGATTCTACCTAATAAATTATAGATGTCATTTGAATTAATAGAGGAAACCATAAGCAGAGTATCTAAATTTGCCTCAGTGTTTGGAATATCAAAATCAGAACTTAAAGTGTATTCATATCTCCTAATATATGGTAGAGCTACCGCTAAAGAGGTTTCAGATAAATTAAGTATGCCCTATACTAAGGTGTACAATATATTATCTAAACTTGAAGGAAGAGGATGGGTTATAAAAATAGACAAAAGACCTGCTGTTTATGAGGCTATTCCATTAAGAGATGTTTGGAACAAGATTAAGAATACTTTCCAGGAAAAAATCAATGAATTTGAAAAACAGTTTATTGAACCAATATCTAATGTATTTTCCTCTAGTACATTATATAATATTGTAGTTATACCAAGAGACAATATAATAGATAATGCATTAAGGTTACTAAAGGACTATAGTAAAATGTATTTGGTAGCAATCTCATATAGAGAACTCATAAGGAATGAGATTGTAGATATATTAAAAGCAAATTCCCTTAAGGCTGAGACAAGGATAATTATTGATAAGAGCTTGGATATACCGGAAATTACATCAGCCCAGATTAAGCGTGCACAATCTTTATTTGGAAGCGGAATAATAACCTCAGATTCGATTCTCTTAATTATTAAGAATAACGAAAATCTGACTGGCTTATTTTCAAATCACAGATATCTCATTGATATTGGCACTGTATATTTTAATCATTTATGGTCAACATTGCCGGGCTAACTCTTATAAATGTTATAAAATTAACTATGCTATTTGAGTTTCTATGAAAATAATAACGGTAAAACTACCAGAACAGTTTCTAGAAGCGATAGATGAATTAGTTAATACGGGAAGATATAGTTCTAGAAGTGAAGTCATAAGAGCAGCAATAGGTGATTTTATACGGAAAGAACTATGGGTAACTACAGAAGAGTGAATGATGAGGGCTGGTATTTTTGACAATAATGAAATAAGACACCAAAGCTGATGTTTTTGAATCTATAAAAATAATTTTTTTATCGTAAGGGGAAAGATACTTAATTTACCACTTTTCCTATTATATGATGCCATTAAACGAGGGAGATCCAGTAGTAATTTGGTTAGATCCAAAAAGGGTCTATCTTACTAAATTGGAGAAAGGTAAGAGAATAGAGACTGATAAAGGCATTATATTTCACGATAAGATAATAGGCTTAGAGTATGGGAGTTCATTAGATTTACAAACTGGTATAAAGGCATATTTGTTAAAACCTACGATACATGATTTATATTATAAGGGACTTAAAAGACCGTCACAAGTTCTTTATCCCAAAGATATAGGATACATTTTGACTACAATTTCACTAAGTCAAGTTAAGAGAGTGCTTGAAGCAGGAACTGGATCAGGATTTTTAACAATTTCACTAGCTCTAAGTTTAGGTAGTGACGCCAAGATTTATACATATGATATTAGGGAAGATATGCAAAAAATAGCTAAATTTAACGCAAACGTATTGGGAGTTCAAGATAAGATAGTATTTAAACTTAAAGATGTTAGAGAAGGCGTAGAGGAAAAGGAATTAGATGGGGCATTTTTAGATATGCCAGATCCTTGGAATGTAATACCTAAGATATTAGATTCGCTAAATCCGTCTGCAACAATAGTTGTATTTGTACCCACAGTAAACCAAATAGAGAAAACATATTTCGCTATGAGGAATTCTGGAGTCATAGACATACATGTGGAAGAACTTATGCTGAGAGAATATCAAGTTAAAGAGAACGCAGTAAGGCCTAAAAATGTGGGCATAATGCACACGGGTTTTATTATTAGAGGAAGAAAACCAATATAAGATACTTCTTACGGAGTATATTTGATGAGTGAAGTTAAGTTCAACGCGTACTCAAAAGCAATAATAGAGTTTGAGGAAGAGATTAAGAGAATAAAAAGAGGAATAGCAGATGATAGTAAAAGGTTAATCACTCTTTCTGATTCGTATGTCTCTGAATTAAGAGCAGCAGCTGAGAAATCAATAAGTGAAATACAGAAGTTGCTAGATGAGGAGAAAAGGAAACAATTGGACGAGATACGAAATAAATACATGTCAGAGAGAGAGAAACAATTGAACGAAATAAGGAAAGAAGCTGAAAAGAATCTTGATAAGGCTGCAGATGAAGTTATAAGGCAATTATTAGGTGCGTTTAAATGAGTTATGCAATTCTTTCCTTTATTCACTCAGTTTCCAGAACACAAAAGGTCTCATTGTTAACGAAAGGTCTAGTTAATGAGTTAATTACTAGTGAAAGCTGGAATAATATAGCCTCATTATTGAAAGAAAGGGGGATAATTGAGGAACAACCTGCAAGTATAGAAGATTTTGAATTTATTCTAAAAAGTCGTGCAATTACCTTACTTGAGAAGATCAGAAACTATTTCTCGATTTTTAGAATAACCTATAATATAGTTGACCTATACTTATACGCGCTCTCCTTAGATGAACTAAAAAACATAATAGTTAGTATAGTTAACAGTACTGCTAATGGTAATACCAAAAAAATTAGATTTTTCAAGAAATATTTTGATCAAGTTCCATCATCACTCGATGAGCTAGTAAATAGTCTCAAAGGAAATATATATGCGAATGCTCTTTCATATGCCATCAAAGAGTCGCAGGGTAGGAATATCTCTTTCTTACTCTCATTGCTTGATATTTACTTTATAAAGAAATTATCGGAAATAATAGAAAGTTTTAAAGGAGATTGGAAAAGCACTGCGGAAAATATAATATGCTACTATAAAGACTATTATGCGATATCATTAGCTATCAAACATAAGACTGTTGAAAATACAGTTTGCAAGATTACAAGCGAAATACTCAAAGATCTTTCCACTTCAACAAGCGATTCTGAAACATTAGATATTTTAAGAAGAACTCAATATTCAAAAACGATTACCTTAAATAACGTTCATGAAGCATTAGCCAGCTTATATAGACTTTCTAGGGTTAATGCTAGAAAGAACTCCGAGTTAGTTTTCATGAGTTCTCCTTTTAATCCATCTTTAGCTTTAGCATTAGCTGAATTAATAAGACTAGACACGGAAGATATAATAACCATAGCTAATGCTAAAAACTTAAGGCTAAAGGAAGAAGAAATTAAAAAGATGTCATCCTTCGAGCTTATATAAAATTTCTTCATCTATTACGTACTCGTTGTCTTCTTTTATTATAGTCATTGTTGGGATTTGTGGTGGATTTGGCATATCTTCTATAGGTTTATTTTTACCTAAATAGATCCATTTTAGTTTACCTCCAATTTTCTCTAGTTTGTACCAATATTTCCCAATATAAATATATTTTTTCCCATTTTTATAAACTATATGATAAGGCTTTAAATAAACACCATACTCTTTTATCTTACTATTATAATCATAGACTAGGATCTTTAGCTTGTCAATAATCTTATCGAATTGTTTTTCGTTTACTTTAACTAACATCAATTACACCTTTATTTTTATTATTTAAAATGCAATGATAATAATGGTTGATATTACATGTTCTACAGACACGTGGGTGATACTAATATCGAGATATCGGAAATAGGAATAGGAGTTTGGAGTTTAGTAACTGATTGGTGGGGCGCTGATATTAATAAGGCAGAAGAAATTCTAAAGAGAGCATACGAACTGGGGATTAACTTTTATGATACTGCAGACACGTACGGAGAAGGTAAAGGTGAGGAAATTCTTGCTAAAGTTTTAGGAAGTAAAAGAGATAATATAGTGATTCTAACAAAAATAGGATATGACTTTTACCATAAGGAAGGAGGTAAAATGAAACAGAGATTTGATATACCTTATCTCGAGTTTGCCTTAAAGAAATCTCTAGAAAGGTTAAAAACGGATTATATTGATATTCTAATGTTACATAACCCTAAGATGAATATTATTAAGAATCCAGAAATTCTATCCTTTCTTAAGTCATTGAAGAAGGATGGAGTCATAAGAGCTTTCGGAGTTGCCTTAGGCCCTACTTTAGGCTGGGGAGAGGAGGGTATAGAAGCGATAAAAACGGGATATGAAAGCCTAGAATATATATACAATATTATTGAACAAAAACCTGGAAATGAATTCTTAAAGTACGATAAAATAGGGCACATAATAAGAGTGCCACACGCCTCTGACGTGCTTATTGAGGACAAGTGGCCATTATTTTCAGATCCTAAACTTCATAGATCGTTAAAAGATACCAGATGGCTTAATGAAGCAGTAAGAAGGAGCTTAAAATTAAAAGAATTCGCATCTACTAAGGGGCTTAAACTATCTGAACTAGCATTAAAATTTGTATTATCCAACAAAAACGTTTCCTCAGTAGTTCCCAATATAGCTTCCATAAAAGAACTAGAGGAGTACATTAAGGTTGAAAATTTACCAGAGCTTGCTAATGAAGATTTACAATTCATAGAGGATTATTATAAGAAGTTCTATGAGGATCTAAATGACGAAAGCATTAAGGAAACCTTAAGGTATAAATGAATCATCATAGTATTCAAAGTGTATTTTATAAGAAATTATCCGGAAGAATTCCTTCATGCGTTTTAACTCTCAATATTCTCCAAGTAACTATTCAAGAAATCTGCAAATTTTGCGAAAGCTTTAGATCTGTGTGAATACTTATTTTTCTCTTCTAGGGTCATTTCTGCAAACGTTCTACTTTCTCCTTCTGGGATAAAAATTGGATCGAATCCGAAACCAAAATTACCCCTCATTTCTTCAGAAATAACTCCTTTTATCCTTCCTTCGAAGGTTCTAATAGTCTTTCCATCGATAAATGTTAGTACTGTAACAAAATATGCTGACCTATTTTTAACACCCTCAAGTAATTTTAGGATACCCTTAAGGCCAATAGTATTTTTGACGTAACTAGTATAAGGTCCCGGAAAGTTATTTAGGGCTTCTATGAATAATCCGCTGTCATCTACAATTAGTGGTTGCTTAAAAGTCAAATAAGCTAAATAAGCAGATGTCTTAGAAATCTCCTCTAAATTATTACTCTGTATTTCGACTTTCTCTCCCTTTAAAAGTTCAAGCTCTATATTAAACTTTCTAGCTATCTCCTTTAATTCGATAAACTTATTTTCATTACTTGTTACTAAGCCTATTTTTACGTCTTTCCTCAACGTATCTTCCCCTCATTCTTATATCTTTTACAAGCTCTAATATTTCATCAGTCTTATCCTTCATAATTTCCCTGTAACCCTCAATAAATGAATCATATATGATCTCCTTAAAGTCAGAATGCACGCTCTCTAAGGATCTTAAGAATACATGTACATCAGTAGCTAGATCTTCTTTATCATGAGTTCTTTTTGACAATCCGAAATCTATTATGAAAATATCGTTGGACGAGTTTAAAATTAAGTTATTTGTTGTAAGATCTCCATGCGCTACTCCTATGTTATGTAACTTTCCTGTGAGTTCCCCTATCCTTCTTCCTATGTCTTTGATAAGAGAGGAATTGGTAGAAGTGCTTAGAACATCTTTTACAATGTTGCCCTCTATGTACTCTAAAACTAAGAGATAATTATCTGGATCAATAAAGAGCACAGCGGGCACATTTATACCGTTCTTAAGTGCTGTATAAATTATCTTAGCCTCTAGTATAGTTCTTTCATAATTTATCTTGCGATCCAATTCTGAATGTCTATAACTTTTTTTAATTCTTTGCTTAAATATAGCATGAATACCTAAGAAGTATCCTTCATATATGTTAGACTCGGCTCCACGCTTGATTAATTTTAACTTCTCCAAGGAATGTCTACCTCATCTATTCTCCATCTTGGTCTCACATACGACTTGTCAACATCTATGAAAACTCCTCTAGAAGCTGCGAGCATCCCGGCGTAAGCTATCATAGCTCCATTATCTCCAGCAAATTCTGGCGGTACTATCTCAACTTTAATATTCCACTCCCTTTCTAGCTCTCCTAGTTTCCTTCTTAAGCTTACACTTGCAGCTACTCCACCAACTATTAACAATTCTCTCTTTGAAGTAAGTGCTAATGCTCTTTCCGTAGCCTCTAATAACATATCGAATGCTATTTCTCTTATGGAAAAACATATATCCTCTAATTTTTCCTTGCCCACTAATCTTAATGATGCCGTTAATAAACCTGAGAATGACATATCTTGGCCTTTTACTACATACGGTAAATTCAGCAACTTATCTCCTTTTTCTGCACAAATATCAATGATATGTTTTCCATTTACAATATAGGGTGGTGCAAGTTTTACTTCTCTCACAAAAACGTCCATCATATTCCCTAATGCAATATCTAATGTTTCACCAAAAACTCTAAATCTTCCCTTGTAAAATGTTGTTATGATCGTATTTCCACCGGAGAGATAAAGAGTTAATGGATCTTTAGCTCCGGTAGTCAAATATCCGATTTCTATATGTCCTATTCCATGGTTAACAGGTACCAACTTTTTATTGTATTTTAATGCCAGTGCTCTTGCTAATGTAGCCCCAACTCTTAACGCAGGCCCCATTCCCGGTCCTAATGCTACTGCTATATAATCGATATCGTTAATTTTTACTCCAGCTTTTTCTAGAGCTCTTTTCAATACTATTGATGACACTTCAGCATGATGTCGTAACAAATCTCCTGGTTTCATTCCTCCTTCTTTAGGAATAAAAGTGTCTCTTTCATTAGCAAGTATGTATGGGGGTTCATCTTTTACTATTCCTACCCCAAAAGTATGGGCAGTTGATTCTATACCAAGCACTAGCATATTCATCTTTTCTTAGAACCACCTATAAACTCAGTGTAACCGCATTTTCCGCATGCCCATCTTTCATACGGTTTCATATGATGCGCCATTATACTTCCACATTTCGAGCATTTTTTATTTTTTAATTTTATTTTGCCCCCTTCTATGATGTAATATGTTCTTACAATCGCCTTAACCTTTTGCTCCTTGGCCACCTTTACTTCCTCCTTTCTTTTCTTTAGTTCCTGCATCTCTATCTAATAAATATTTTGGCTCAATCTTCTCTAAAATATCACGAGAATTATAAATATGTAGTTTTACATTGCTTATTCCAGCTCCGTAATTTGTGGACACTTTTTTTACTACTACTACGTTATCTTGAACGCCAAATGTCTGTACTATAGCTTTTATTATATCTTTTCTTGATGGAGTCCCACTTCCCATATGATAAACTTTCAACGTGATTTCACGCCTACCTATAACATTATTTTGTACATCTCTTTCTACAACTCCCTCAGCCTTATCCGAGATCTTCACTTTTGTTTGAGAAGACATTCTAACTCACCATTTTTAAAAATACGTATCAATTTAAGGTTTACTGTTTTTAAGTACTATCGTAATCTTACGCCTTTATTGTGCTCTTCAGAACGTCTTTAATTATTTCTTCCGCAACGGCTTTGCCGGAAAGCACCATAGCTCCAAATATTGGCCCCATTCTAGGTAACCCTTTAACTTCAGCCACAGCCATACCAGTTACATATAACCCCTCGGCAACTTTTCCAGTATTCATTACTACTAATTCTTCAGCTTTTTCACTATAGGCTGATTTCTCGCCTGGTATAACTATTCCTAGCTCTGGTATTTTTCTCGCAGCTACCGAAATTACTTCAGCGTCATGACCAGTGGCGTCAACAACAGCCTTTGCTGCAATAAATATTGGATCTACGTGTAGGCTAGCCATTTGTGTCGCTGTCCACTCAACTGCCACACCTGCTACTCGTAACGGATTTTCTCTAAATATTACGTCATCTACAGTAACGCCGTGGATTATTTTGGCACCGGCGTCAATAGCAGCAGAAGCCAATTTTGCCATAAATTCTGCGGAATCAACTATATATACTCCATCTTCAACTTCCTTTAATCTTATATTAACTTCTCTTAAGATTTCATCGGCAGGCTTTTCTATAACTAGTTTATGGAATAACATTGCACCTCCGCCTATCCCTCCACCGAAACTTAACCTTCTTTCAAATAATAGTGTTTTCAATCCAGCTTTAGCCAGATAATAAGCAGCAGTTAATCCTGAAGGTCCCGCTCCAACTATTACAACGTCAGAATCTACGAATTGATACCAATCTTCCATTGTCTCTTTAATTATGTATCGGCTTATTCTTACTTCATCCACTTGCTTAATTTTAACTTCCATATACTTAACTGATATAACTAACTTATAAATTAACTTTTATAATGGTAGACAACAATAATGTTTTTTAGTAATAGCTTTAATAGGGATACTCATGCCATTACAATTAAATACTAATACAGTTACGCTGAAATGTAATTGGTGTGGTACGATAATAAAAGAAAATCCTATAGTAGTTAAAACATGTTGTAATAATAAGCCGTGGGTATTTTGTAGTAATAGGTGCTATCAGCAATGGTTAGCGGATTGGCTGAGGAAACAGGAGCAAAAGGCTGGAGGCAAAAAACAGAAAGGGTTATTATAGGAATAAGCGGAGCTAGTGGAAGTATATATGGTATAAGAACAGTTATGGTTTTAAATAAACTTGGTTATGAAACACATGTCATAATATCTAAAAGTGCAGAAAAAGTTGCACAAAAAGAACTTGGCTTAAATTTGTTGGAAGAGATAAAGAAATATTCTTCGTATATTTATACTCAAAGTCAAATTGAAGCATCGCCTTCTAGCTCAAGCTTTACTGTTACTGCGAAAGGTATGATTATTATTCCGTGTAGTATTAAAACACTTGCACAAATTGCAAATGGAATAGGATCCAATTTAATATCTAGAACAGCTCTGAATTTCATTAGAACAAACAAGAAAATAGTATTAGTAATTAGGGAAACCCCCTTGGGTGCAATAGAACTTGAAAATGCACTAAAGTTAGCTAGATTAGGTGCAATAATAATGCCAGCTTCTCCTGCATTCTATATCTTACCAAAAAGCATAGATGATATGGTCAATTTTATAGTTGGTAAGGCCCTAGATCTATTAGGTATAGAACATGATATATATAAAAGATGGAAAGGGTAAAAGAAATGTTAAGTTTATGTTTGAAGTAAACGTTCTAAAAATATTGTCATCATAATATGTCTAATCCTTTCTTACCAAATTTTTTAGATATTATCTCTTTCATTTTATCATCATAATCTTCTTTTTCAAGTTCTTTTTCAATTTCATTCTCTTTATCAGTTTTTTTATTTATCGCAAAAGCACATTTATTGCCAGGTAGTAAAGCTCTTTTCTCACAATAAGCGTATTGACATTCACCAGTTATACAAACATCTCCTACCCATCTACAGTAGCCAACCTTATATGGATTACCTTTGGCGTACTTTACTTGGATCAGTAATGCTCTTTTATTGCATCTAAAATATGGGCATAAATAATTACATTTATCTCCTAAAGGCATTGGTTTCTGATCATCACTAAAGGAGGGCTGTCTTTCAAAGCCTCTATTTCCATTCTTCAAATTACTTGAACCCCCAAAACTTTACACAATCATATAAATGTTACATTTTGACCCATTTAAACATTATGTATCTTACACTACCTACTTTACGGTCAACTAGTCCCAATAATAATCTTTTTCTTGTGCTGTGAGAAACTCTCCCAAAGCTTAATAGCTCGTGAGGAGATAGCTCTTCATCAATGTCTACAGCTATAACTACGTAAGGTGCGTGTTCTAGACCAGGACCTAATGTGTATACTGCAAAGTCAGCTCCATATTTTATTCCAGATCTGACTATAAATCCCCTTTCCCGTAAATCTTCATAAACTTTATATACTATATCGAATTTCGATATTAATTTCGAGCTATATTCATATAATTTTGAATATTCTATAGTTTCGCCATTTTTATCTACGACACTGATTAATCCTTTTTTAGTTAAGTACACACTCTCAATTAATGACAATTCTAGAGGCCTGGTAATATCTTTGGGTGACTTAGGCTTAGAAATACCTATAGGCTTGCCGTAAAAACCACTTGAATACAGGTATCTTGAATCATCTACATCAGGGACTACTACTTTTGAGCCTACTAACAAGGCTCTTATCATCTACATCCTCTCATACGCTATGTAAGTTATGTTATCAGCCGAATTTTTCAATAAATCTTCACTATCTTCTAATCTATCAGCTATATCTTTAAGTAACATAACATAGGTAAAATCAACTATTTTCTTCTCAAATAATGTTAACTCTAAACTTCTGTAAAGCTCATCAATTTCCTGCTCTATTTTTATCACATTGTGAGCATTTTCATAAGAGTTCTTAGGATTTAAAGAAAGGAGTCTCAGTGCTTCTATAAAATGTGTAAGAGATGCTATGATTTTCTCGCAAATTACTATTAGCAACCTATTAACTACGTCATCAATAACTAATTGTTTTGCGAAAATTACACCTAATCTATACGCGGCGGCATCCAAATTTTGTGCGACTTTCTCTAAATTATTTAAAATATCTACGTATAAATCCTTATCCAATAAACCCTCTCTTATTTTAAAAATATATTCACCCAATCTATATTTGCTTGTCTCTATCTCATTCTTTATACCGTTTACCTTAGAGTAAACTTGCATTGCATTAGCATTGATACTATTATTATTAGATAAGAATTCATATAAAACCCTAATTTCATCTAGTAATTTTAATGATATCTGTTGAAGTTGCTCTTCTATTGTAAGTGTTGCAATTCCTTCACTCATTGTGATTTAAAAGACTCGTTAAAGTTTAAAAATTAAGATGGGATATGCTGTTGATGATCTTATTTATTTGTTCTAAATCTTTGTCTATCTCTATATCAACTCCCTTGCTCTTTAGATAGTTGTTTAACGTGCTTAGCATTTCCCTTTCGTCTTTCAATCCCACTATTGTTAGATAATTCACTAGCCCAAGTGCTTCTTCTTTAATTTTTGGATCAGACGCTTTGTCAATATTCTTCACTATAATTTCCAGTCCTTGAGAGAGTTCTTTTCTAACCTTTCTCATCCTTTTAACTAATCTTGTAGCTTTCTGAATATCAGGATCGGGATAAACCATTAAATTCTCTAATTCATTTAAATATGCTGTATGATCATTTATCACAATTTCAAAATTAAATAATACCTGACTTATTGATCTATCACTATCGTTCATTTGGAAGCCCTCACGGTTACTGTACTATTATCTTCAATACCTAATGTTATTAAGTCTTGGGGGTTAGCCCAGATCTCTAATTCTGGTACTCCTTCCTGCAGAATTACCTTTAACTTGATTCTCTTTCCCTTTACTGATACCTCTAATTCATCGCTTATGCCTAAATCTTTTGCCAATTTAGAAGAGATTATTGCAAACCCCTTATCCACATCGCTTCTCTTCCTAATTTTAATTCTCTTCTCTTTCGGTGGAGCTTTACTTCCCTTTAGTGCAGAAGCTGGTGGTATTATACTAACAAGAGTTTTTATGTCAACCTTTTTCTCTTCTCCCTTCTCTTCATCTTCCTTGTTACTCATTACTATCTTTCACCTCAATTCCAATTTTATTAAGAGCTTCTCCTCTAAATAACTTTTCCAGTGAAATCTGAAGATCATTTACTTTAACTCTTACTTGTTTCCAACTGTCCCTATCCCTTATCGTGACAGTATTATCCACTAACGTTTGTGGGTCTACAGTTATAGCGAATGGTACTCCTATTTCATCAGCCCTAGCATATCTCCTTCCAATACTTCCAACTTCATCGTATAGCACATCATATCTATCAGAAAGAGTATCTCTAATTTCAATAGATTTTTTAATTAATTCTTCTTTTTCTAGAAGAGGAAAAACTGCAATGTCATAGGGTGCAAGATATTTAGGTAAAGACAAAATAACTCGACCTTCTTTTTCTCTATAGGCATTTACCACAGTCAAAAATAACGTTCTCTCTACGCCAAAAGAAGGTTCAACTACATGTGGTATGAAGTGCTCTCCATGAATTTTTTCTTCTCTCTCAACTACGCTAAGGAACTCACTCAAAGGTTTATCGTCAATCTTAACGTTATTCTTTATCAGTTGTTCTACCTCCTCCACACTTCTATTGTTTATTAACTCCATTACTTTCTTTCTTAACTCCTTTTCTTTCAGTTTAACATTATTTATAATTAATGTCTTCTTCTTTACAATTTTCGGTTCATCATATTTTCTGAAAATAGTTAGATCTTGTCCACTAAATTTCATATGTCTTGTCAGATCATAGTCTCCCCTATATGCATGTCCAGAAATTTCAACCTTAATCCCATTAACTATTGCTATTTGATCAAAAGTTTGCTTAGAGTAATGTGCCCTTTCATAAGGTAATTTCTCCTCAAAGTAAAAATCATTAATACCTAATGCTTTTACAAAATTTGACGCTACAGCCATCCAGTATGCCATCCAAGGTTGAATAATGATTTTCTCTCTTACAGCCTCTTCTAGCTTAAACTCTTGTGGCTTTCCATCTTTTTCCTTTTCAACTGCAGTAAGTATATTAAACTTAATATCTTGAAATCGATGCAACGGCACGTTGTTAATGTCAGTATCATTAGGATCTATGAAAAACTCCACTTCCATAATGGTAAATTCCCTCATTCTTATTAGTCCTTGTCTAGGAGAAATCTCATTCCTCGCTACTCTTCCAATTTGTGCTATTCCTATTGGTAATCTCTGTCTACTTGTCTCATACACTCGTTTAAACGCAGTAAACATACCTTGTGCAGTTTCTGGTCTAAGAAATCCTAAGTTACCAGTATAAGGGCCAATATTAGTCGTAAACAATAAATTAAATAGTCTCACTTCACTTAATTCGCCGCCACATGATGGACATCTGATATTATTATCCCTTATTATTTTAGTGAGGTCCTCTGGTTTTAATCCTTCTACACTTTTCTTTATTGTATCCTCAATTAGATGATCTGCCCTGTACACTCTTTTACAATTTTTACATTCCACAATGGGATCTGTGAAACTTTCAACATGCCCACTTGCTTCAAATACCTTAGCCGGGCCTATTATTGGTGTTTCTATTTCAACTACTAAATCATTATTGTCTCTTATGAAGTATTTTCGCCATAGCTCTACTATTCTATTTTTAATCTTAACACCAATAGGTCCTATATCATAGAACCCTGCTACTCCCCCATAGATCTCATATGACGACCAAAAGATTCCTCTTCTTTTAGCTAGGTCTAGTACTTTATTTATTACTTCGCTCACATGTGTTAAACATCACAACAAGTTTATAAAGCTCAATGCTCAAAATAAATGAGTGAACGACAGTAGATTATTTTATTTAAATGAACATAGTAGGAAATTTGCAGGATTTAATAAAGAATCTTCCCCATTCGTGATAATTGGTATACCAATGGATATTACAAGCAGTTATAGACCAGGCAGTAGATTCGCTCCAAACTCGATCAGAGATGCAGCGCAATATATTGAATTTTATTCCATAAGAAATGATATCGATATGGGAGAAATAGGCTTTAATGATGTAGGAGATATAGTTTTACATCCTTCAAACGTAGAGGAAAATCTTACTAGAATAGCCAGTGTGATTAATTATTTTCAAGATAACAAAAAAATTACTATATCAATAGGTGGAGAACATACAATAACTGCAGGGATTATAAAAGGGTTAAGAAAAGAGGGATTATGTCTTATTAGTTTTGACGCTCACCTAGATTTAAGAGAAGAATATATGGGGTATAAATATGACCACGCCTGCGTAATGAGAAGAATATCAGAATATAATGTGAAAATTATTGAAGTAGGTACTAGGGCTGTTAGTAAAGAAGAAATTGAGTATGCTAGGCAAAATGGAATAGCTTATTTTACACCTCATCAAATTAGACTTTTGGGAAGTAAGGAAGTAGCTAGAAAAATAATTACCTCAACTCAAGAATGTAAATCTATTTACCTATCAGTAGACATGGACGGAATAGATCCAGCTTACGCACCGGGTGTCGCAACACCAGAACCAGAAGGATTAGATCCAACTACCTTACTCGAGATCATAAATCTTATTGCAGATAAAAGGGTTGTAGGTTTTGATATTGTAGAAATTTCTCCACCCTACGATAGTTCTGGAATAACTAGTGTATTGGCAGCTAGAATTATCCTTGAGACTGCATCTGCTATTTACAAGTCTAGATCGCTTTAACTATTTTTATAGTAGGCTTTCTAACCATGTAAATAATTTTGTATCCACAATATGGACATCTTACACCTGGAAGAACCTTTAATTGTTCGTCTGTAAACGTTTTCCAACATTTACCACATCTATATACTGCCATGGTATCATCTATTCTACCAGTATGCTTATAAGATTATCTGATAAAATGTGATAGAAAGATTAAAAGGGGAGTACTTATAAAGATAATTTTTGAGAATGGCAGAAAATCTGTGTGGTGGTCTTCCACCAGATATATGTGAACAGCTCTCAAAGGAAGAACAGTTTATAAAGATAAAAGTTGAAAAAAGGAGATATGGTAAAGAGGTAACAATAATAGAAGGGCTAAGTGGAAACGATACTGAACTTAAAAAAATAGCTTCTGAACTTAAGTCAAAATTAGCAGCTGGAGGTACAGTAAAAGAGGGAAAAATAATGATTCAAGGTGATCATAAAGAAAAAGTAAAAGAAATCTTGATAAAAATGGGATATCCAGAATCAAATATCCTAGTTATTGAGTAGGAATTGAGATTTTTAATTCTTGCGTTAATTCCTTATACCTATTTCTTACAGTAACCTCAGTAACACCCGCAACTTGAGCTATTTCTTTTTGCGTTCTTCTCTCATCATGTAGCAATGAAGCAATGTAAATTGCTGCAGCAGCTAAACCAGCAGGATCCTTACCAGCAGTTAGCCCAGAACCCTTTGCCTTATCTATGATTTCTGCAGCGGTTTTCATAACAGCTCCACTTAAACCCAATAGGTTAGCTATCCTCGTAACATAATCCTTAGGATCACTCACTGGCACGCTAACATCCAATTCCCTTAGCAATAATCTATAACATCTCGCAACTTCTTTCCTATTGGCTTTAGTGTACTGTGCAATTTCATCCAATGTCCTAGCTAATTTCATCCTTCTACATGCAGCATATATTGCGGCAGCAACAACACTTTCTATACTTCTTCCTCTAACTAGACCTTTTTCAACAGCTTTTCTGTAGATTAGCGCGGCTTCATCCTTAACTGACTTAGGTAAATTTAATAGATTTCCTATTCTTTCTAACTCATTCATAGCTTGTGCTAGATTTCTATCAATAGAACTTTGTATTCTTGCCCTTATTTGCCATTTTCTCCATCTTAACGCTTCAAGTCTCCTTTTAGGATCTAAAGTCCTACCCATTGCGTCTTTATCTTTCCAATCTATAAGTGTTGATAAGCCTCTATCATGAATAGTATTATTTAAAGGCCCTCCTACTCTACTTCTCTTCTCCTTTTCCTCTGGAGTAAATGCCCTCCACTCAGGCCCTTGATCTATAATCTTATCCTCTAAGACTTCTCCAGTCTCGCTACAAATATATTCTCCTCTTTCAGCGTCAAATATAATCTTATCAGGGGGACAAGGAGTAGATACAGATTTATTTTCTTCAGACAAACATAACACCCCAATTATATATAGCCACGAATAGTAAACCTTTTAAACTTTTCTATTCCTCTCCTTATAAATCTTTCTGTCATAATTACCTAAGCTTTATCTAAAAAACAGAGAGATAACTGAAAATAAAGCGTTAAGTTTATATGATAAGCAAAATAATATACTATCAGCCGGGTAGTCTAGTGGTCAAGGATCCAGGGCTTTGGCCCCTGGGACCAGGGTTCGAATCCCTGCCCGGCTACCTTATATTCAATACTTACGCTGCTAAGATATAGAAATCGATTATCTTAGCTGATATAACTTGACTGATGAGGTCTAAGAGAAATGAAGAAAAAAATAAATACCTTGCTATATCATTATAATCCCAGTGCGGCCGTAGTCTAGCCTGGATTAGGACGCCTGCCTGCCACGCAGGAGGTCCCGGGTTCAAATCCCGGCGGCCGCATACAGAAGGGGGAATACCCCCTTCAACCCCCACTCCTAAATTTTTCGTAAGTTTCAACGACGTCATCTAAAGGACCAATGTAACGCTCCTTTACCTTACCATTTATCGTTTCCAATTTATAGACGTAATACCGCCCTTTCCTCTCACGGATTATTATGTCGCCATATTTATATCTAGTCTTCTTTTCCGTCATTTTTCGCCCTAAATTATTGGTTGCCAATTTTCATTTATAAGCTATGGGCAATCGTTAAATTTTGCCGTGATTTATGTTAAATTGAAAGAAGACGGCAAAAAATCCTTATCGGTGAGAAAAAAATGAATGACTATATAGATATATAGTACTCTATAGACGCTATATAATGCTATAGACCTATATAGGCAAAAAATGAATTATGACTTTTTCACGCGTTTATAACATAAAATGAGATTTCCATCTTTATCGAAATTAGCGTTTAATACAAACTCATCATTTTTCGATATATTAAAAGCCTCTACTATATCACGTGGTATGCGTAAATAATAAACGTCACCACTTCCCCCTTTTCTCGTTATCACTTTCATGTGTGAGAATTGGGAGTCCCCCATATGTGCTAAGTTTGACGGATTAGAATATGATGATAGTAATGATGTAATGGCGGATTGCTTGCACGAAGTGAAAGCGTGTATCGAGAGCACGGAAGTCGGAAAAAGGATTTATTGCTGTATATTCTAACAGGAAGGGAGAAGTGACGCGATTTTTAGTCGATATAATGTATTTATCTGATTTACTAAAATATTATATAGGAATAAGCGCAAACGGGTTTATTGCGATCAATCGCAATAAATTGTGGCTATAAAAACGTAAAAGTAACGTATTTTTAGGCTAGAAAACGGGGGTAGCTTGGTTATAATTGGGGTCACATGAAAAGACGTGGGATCCCTTAGTATACTTGTGGAAAAAGAATGAGGATTTATAAAGAGCCTTTTGCCTTTCTTAGGAACTTAAGCTTGCCTTTAAATACTAAGAAAGTTATTCCGCCTATTACTGCTATTCCTATTAAAATTTCTGGCAAATAGGCTATGTACCATGGTAATGAAGGACTATTTACTGGAATAAACGTCGCTGGTGATACGTTCAGAGGAATAACGAAACTAATGTTACTGATATTTACTGGCGCAGAGTTAGTTATTAGTGGAGTCAGACCATTTATATTTTCTGCATTTAAAATCAATGTGTTTCGCCTAAAAAAAGGGTTACCTTTAAAGAATTAAAAACGTTTTCACAAGTAGTACATTCTGCTATACTTTAGAATAACGCATATTCAAAGGTTGAATATTATTGTATATTTAGCCTACTGACAATTGTTTATAATCATAGTGATGTATTTGTGTACAAAACGTCTTTCAGATACTCAACGTATTTCTTATACGACTCTTTCGCAATTCCGAATAGTGAAACGTAATGTTGGGTCAGTATTCTAGTTGGTTTCCTACCCTGGATAAAATCAATTGTATCGAGAGGTACACCTAACTCGGCTAATTTAGTTGGGACAAACTTCCTAACGTAATTTATCTTTACTGCGTTAGGACACCTCTTTTCGAAATCTTGTATAGCGTGACGCGTTATATCGATTTGCCTTAACGGAGTGACGTGGAATATGTAGAAAAAGCCTTTATATCCACGTGTCCAGGCTAACGGATAATAACAAACGTCATTAGGGGACACCCCTAAAACCCCGATGCTATTAGCATTGGGGGTATGGGGGTCCCCCATTATCGCAAATATCACGTGAAGGATCATTTAACGCTTTCAGTATCTTGCTAAGTCTCGCCCCACTTTCTAATGCGAGACGATAGACGAAATAGACGTTATCACTATACTCTTTCGCTAAATCGAGTGTACGTTTAATCTCTTCTAACGACGGGACGTATAAATCGGCGTTAGTTTTTCCTATCTTTACGACTTTGAGTATTTTGTCGGCAAACTCTTCGCTAATGATACCGCGTAACGTGAGAAACTTAGTGAAAAGTCGATAAGCTTTTTGAGAGTTACGCGTCTCTCGGTATAGTCGTTTTAACGCATTAACGTATTCCTTTGCGGTCGTTTCGCTAATTTTCCTTTCGTGAAGTAAGTAAGCGTAAAAGGCGTTTAAGCTATCACTACTCGCGTATTGGCGTAAGTCGTTAACTAACGCAATTTTACGACGTTGAGTATCGTCTCTTAATTCCTGCTACGCAGGAGGTCTTGGGTTCAAGTCCCGGCGGCCGCATATATTTTATAGTTGAATTGAATGAGGTTCTTCAGAAAAATGGCGAAAAAGCTGATAATCTAAAAAGGTTTTACGAGTAATTTTTATTTATGTTAGGATTGGTTTTATGCTTATTAATTCGTAATTTCCATTATCTATTATTTTCAATTTTAATAAGGGGATTTAGTTATAGGTTTCTTGATGATGAACCTCGTAGTTGATGAAAGGTGAATTTAGGTCTTGAGTGCTGAGTTTAATAGTTAGTAGATAAGTTTAAGTAGTATAAGGAGAGGTAATTATGTAATGCTGTTGTACGTTGTTATTAAAACGCCTAATTTGCTTCAACTTCCAAAAATTATTTCTGATAGTATGGCAATTAACATACTTGATATCAGGGTTGAAAGCGAAAAAGGTAAACTGCTTATAGAAATACGCGGAGATGAATATAATGCTAGACAGATTTGTGAAGAACCCATTAAAGTCTCTAAATACAAATTTATTTGTACGTTGTACATTTCGTCTGAATTACTTAAAGTACTATCTCAGTACATCATTATGAATGGGGCTTTAACCGATGACGGTATACTATGGACTCTAATATTAAATGGGTATGCTGAATTAAGGAGCTTGTTAAACTCTTTAATTAGTATCACAAAGGACGTTAGAGTTCTGAAAGTTATAAAAGCTGAGAAGAAAGATGCAATAACTGCTAGACAAGAACAAATATTAAGAATAGCATTAGAAGCTGGATTTTTCGATTATCCAAGGAGAATAGGTTTAAAGGACTTAGCTAAGAAGCTTAACATGAGTCCATCAAGTTTGAGTGAAATCATAAGAAGGGCTGAGAAGAATATAATTACGGCTTACTTTGAAGAGAGAGAGTTATGAGACACGGTGGATATCCTTGGAATAATGGGAAGCCCCCATTAGATGTAAGGGATTTTAGTGTAAATCTGAATCCATTAGGAATACCTAGATTTGTGGAAGAGTTAATTAATGATGCGGTAAAGTTCAAGGTATATAATTATTATCCACCAGAAGAGTTGAAGGAGATAAAAAGTAAAATTGCAGATATTTATGGGGTAAATGAAGATCTAATAGGTGTATTCAATGGAGCTTCCGAGATTATTAATATACTTGGCGATAATTTCACAGTCCCTCAACCGAATTATGGTGAATATAAATTTAAGCAATATTATTTAGCCAAGGAAAATGACGAAGAATTTATATACGATCTGAAAGCTGGCAGAATACTTACGAGCAATCCTAATAATCCAACTGGATCCGCAATCAACCTGGAAAGCATAGGGAATTTTTTAAAAGAAAAGAGCAATGAGCTGATCTTAGATGAGTCATTTGTAGATATAAGCTTAGTCGACAGTGCAGTTAAATTAGTAAACGAATTTAGCAACATTACTATTATAAATTCATTTACAAAAAGCCTTGCAATACCGGGTTTAAGATTTGGTTTTTCAATAGGGCAAAAAAGTAAGGAATTGGAGAAATTAGTGCCTATCTGGCGTATTAATTCCATTACGTACTATGTGATATCTAATTTAAGCCCAAAGGAAGTGAGGTCTTTCTTTTCCATGAGTAGGAGTAAAGTTAAGGAGATTTATGAGAAGGTAAATAGCATTAAACGTTCATTTAAGCTGTACAAGTCTTATGCACCGTTTTTCCTAGTCGAATTTAAAATACCTACAAAAATAGTAAATGAAGAACTCATGAAAAGATGTAAGTGCTACATAAGAGATGCCAGTAACTTTTTAGGTTTAAGGCAGACCCACGCTAGAATAGCACTGAGAGAAGATATAGTTGACTTAATCCATGTAATAAACGATATAATTGAAGAGAAAAATGCTGAGTCTTAGTTTAGCGCCTTAGTGATCTCAGTCAACTCCATATTGACATAACCTTCTACATGCCCAACGTAGACCTCATTGGTGCTTAAGTCCCTTACTGTGGTCACGAGGAGTTGATTAGCTGGTAGAAATCTTCTCGTAAAAGATGCTTGTCAGTTCATTGATAATAGGATGGCAATGGTGTAAGTTTTCTTGTCTTACGTGTCGTCAAATGGTAATCTGGACTAGGTGGTTTCCAACTCTTTCCTTTCCTATTCTCATTGATTCACTTAGCTGGTTTAGTCTTTTGGGTAAGGTCTCGTAATCTAGCCTTACTAATATAATTAGGAAGAAAGATAGTTAAAATTAATAATAATGTAATCTATTTCATTGATATAGGAAAAAAGAACAAGGATTTAAAAAAAGGCTTAAGAGTTGCCCGCAACCGCAAATACTAAGAAAATAAATAATACCCCGAAGATTGAAAGAAAAGATGTAATCGTAGTAGCAATTGCCGGGCCTTTGTGATAACCTTTTAGGAAAAACGGTATCATTAAAATTGCCTCTATGCTAGCAGTTACTAATATAGGTATAAATAAAGAAAATTGCAAAAATATTAGAGAAAATTGTGGCAATAACAAGATTCCTAAAAATCCTAAAATGCTTCCTATTATAAAAGAGAAAAATGAAATTAATATATACAAGGGTACCCTTACTATCTTTCTTTCTAGCATAATAAAAAATGGATTAAAAAAGATTTTATCTTTTATGGGATAAGATATGCGTTTAATGGATTTAGCGATTGAGTTAATGGTATACCATAAATAGTATTGTAGATATAACGATAGTGAATATACGGCAATTATTGTTGGCTCTGCATTTGCAACTATTAGACCAAGATACTCTGTTTCTTCTGGTAGGGGCACCAGAAAGAGGACTTATTTGTCCCCAAACTTGTTTAACAGTTGTAATTATGCTCGGTCTAGAAGGAGTTTCCTTAACACGTCAGCCCTAAACTTGACATACTACTGTTTCCTCTGAGTATTAACTCTCCCCTCAGCTTCCTCAGTTGGCTTCTGACGCTCATTATTCAAATTACTAGTCTAAAAAGTTTTTAGTGGGAGAGAATTTCAACGTCAATTTCAGTAAAACCCTAATAAAGGTATAAGTTATTTTTACAAGAAGGTAAGTCATTTTAAACAGAGACACTCTTTGATATATACCAAGACAAGAAATTATATTAGCAGAAATTTTTGGCTACTTGCTTAAAGCACGGGATTATTATAAGTTCATCTGTACAAGGAAGGTGAACTATTTTTCAGAAAAACGGAATGGAGTTTTATTTAACATTTGATTAACTTAGCTTATATTTCAAAACTCAAGATATAATATTTGCAAGTTATTATTGTCTGCTACATTTTAGGCCCATACGTACTTTAAACTGGTTATAAATCTTACTAGAAATCCAGCTAGGATGCCAATGAGATTTGTTAGCAATAGCACGATAGTTGAAGTGCCAAATGTGCTGAAAAACAATATAAATATTGCTTGTGATATTGATGCCACATGTAATAGGTATATTAGTAGAACTATCGCTACAATATATTGTACTATATTCCCAAGATAAGATGAACCGTGGAACTTCGCCAAGCGACTTAAATATGTACCGCTTCTTTTATCCCTAAAGGTCCATATATCATTTAAGATAAAATTGAAGAGTAATGAAATTTCAATAGCAATTGCTAACGCTATTCCAACAGGAATCACTTTAGAGGTTAAAACGTATATTCCCTCATTAATCACTGTACCTATTCCGCCAACAACAGCGAACTTCAGGAGTCTAATTATATATGACACAAAATAACTATCGTGAGTAAATTAATAAACACATTCATTGGAATTTTTAAGGTCTTACAGTGTAATAAACTCTTTTTCTTCCTTTTCCTTTGTTTTCTACTTTAAGTAAAACAATCTCTCCTATTTCCTTGGTATTTTTAACGTGAGGACCTCCATCAGCTTGTATATCTATTCCCGGTATCTCAACTATTCGCCAAATTGGGATCTGAGGTGGATTTCTCCCAGCTAATTTTACTATTGCCGGTATCATTAAAGCCTCTTCTCTAGGTAGAAAATACACTTTTACATCTATTCCCTTTTTAACTATTTCATTAGCCTCATTTATCAATTCGTTCAAGACGTCTTTATTCTCTACGTTAAAGTCGTCTTTAGCTTGATCTGGGCTTATATGGCCACCTGTTATTAACGCACCGAATTTAGTATATGCTAGCGCAGCAATTATATGGGATGCAGTATGCAATCTCATCATTCTATATCTTCTATCCCAATTTATAATGCCCTTTACCTTATCTCCTACTTTAAGTGAGCTTGAGTCTATCTTATGCAGAATTTCTCCATTTTCTCTCTTTACCTCAGTTACGTTTATCTTTTCTCCATTTTCATTTATCAAAAAGCCTATATCGTTCTCTAGTCCACCTCCTCCTGGATAAAACGCAGTCTTATCTAATATTACAAAATTATTTTCTATCTTGATAACTTTTCCTTCAAATTCTTTTATGTATGAATCATTTAAGTAAAGCTCCTCTGTCATTTAATTTATCTTATTACCTTGAAGTATAAATATTCCATTCTTGTATTTATAGGTTAGGGTTAATGGATCTACTTTAGCAGGTAACGGTATAATTTTAATTAAACGATTAGCTGACGAGTCAGTTACATAAATTTTATTCCCATCAGTCTTTATATTAACTTTATCATATACTATTTCTTTCCCCCTAAGATCCAAATATATTACCACGCTGTTTGACGATATAATTATATCATAATCTGGATCTTCATCTTCTCTGATGAACGCATTTGCCATATTACTAATATTAGATTCTAACAATTTAAACTCTTCACACTACGTGTTTGGTCTTATAAAGGTTAGCAGAGCAAGATATATATTAGCCATGCTCGGGAAAGATTTCCAAAAGATGTGGGGTAACGGGCAAGACAAATTTAAAGTAAAAGGCTCTAATGAGCCTTTAAAATATAGACTGGTTAACGCTCATTATAAAATTAGTTCAATGATTAGTAGACTTGACGCTTACATTGCTAAAATGCAGGAAAGAGATAAAATATTATTTGAGAGAGTTGTAGAAGCACAAATGGCTAAAGATGTACAGAGGGCAGCTATGTACGCGAATGAAGTAGCTGAAATTAGAAAAATTTCCAGACAGTTGTTAACAACGCAAATTGCGTTAGAGCAAGTACAATTAAGGTTAGAGACTGTAACAGAATTGGGCGATGTGTTTGTAAACTTGATCCCTGTATTGGGTGTAGTAAATGAATTAAAGTCAGCTTTAAAGGGTATAATGCCAGAAGTGTCGCTTGAGCTTACTGAATTAGGAGAAGGGCTGCAAGAAATAGTTACTGAGTCTGGAGAGTTCACCGGTATGGGATCTTATGCAGCAGCCTCGTCACCAGAGGCAAGGAAGATATTAGAAGAAGCCTCAATTGTGGCTGAGCAAAGAATGAAGGAGAAGTTCCCAGATCTACCAGTTAGTTCTGGTCTGACTAGCAAATCTAATACATAAACGTAACTTCTTATTTCTCTTTTCACCTCAATTTTAACCTTTTATATTTTCATGTATTTTTATAGTACAATGCCAGATGAATTTACTGTTACACCTTGGGAAGTTAAGGGTAAGGTAGATTATGATAAGTTAATTATCCAATTCGGAACTCAAAAGGTTACTGAGAGTTTGAAACAAAGGATGAAAAATATAGTTGGGGATTTACACGTAATGCTCAGAAGGAATATATTTTTCTCTCATCGAGATCTAGATCTAATTTTGGATGACTATGAGAAAGGTAATGGTTTCTTTTTATACACTGGAAGAGCCCCATCATTAGGTATGCATATTGGTCACCTAATTCCTTTTATATTTACAAAATGGTTGCAAGAAAAGTTTAACGTGAACGTGTATATTGAAATAACTGATGATGAAAAATTCATGAGAAATCCAGAGTATACCTTAGATCAAACTAGAAGTTGGGCTTATGATAATATTTTAGACATAATCGCAGTTGGCTTTAACCCAGATAAAACCTTTATCTTTCAAGATACAGAGTATATACGAAACATGTATCCTATCGCAATTAAAATTGCAAAGAAGCTAACATTTTCTGAGGTTAGGGCAACATTCGGTTTAGACGTTTCTTCAAACATAGGGATTATATTTTATCCAGCTTTGCAAATAGCCCCTACTATGTTCGAAAAAAGAAGATGTCTTATACCTGCAGGAATAGACCAAGATCCTTATTGGAGATTGCAGAGAGACATAGCGGAGAGTTTAGGATATTATAAAGCTGCGCAAATACACAGTAAGTTCCTCCCACCACTCACCGGCCCTGAAGGAAAAATGAGTTCATCAAATCCAGAAACTGCAATATATCTTGTAGATGATCCTAAAACCGTGGAGAGAAAGATCATGAAATATGCATTTTCAGGAGGTCAGCCCACAATAGAGTTACATAGAAAGTATGGAGGTAACCCCGAGATAGACGTAGCTTTTCAATGGCTGTATTATTTCTTTGAGGAAGATGACAAAAGAATTGCAGAGATTGAGGAAGAATATAGGTCTGGTAAAATGCTAACGGGTGAGCTGAAACAGATATTAATAGAGAAGTTAAATAATTTCTTAGAAGAACATAGAAGGAAAAGAGAAGAGGCTAAAGAGCTTGTACATGTATATAAATACGATGGAAAATTGGCTAGTGAGATGTGGAAGAAGATTCATGAATAGACTTATATAATCCCATTTTCTTTAAGTGATACACCACTAGATTAGTGGAAATATTTAATTGCTTAGCTATTCTATATATGCTATTTCCCTTCTCATATTCTTCTTTTATCTTCTCTATTTCCTTCTGATTCAATTTTCTTCTCTTTTTAACAAGGTTATTCTTCTTAAGTATTCTTAGTACTGTGTTAAAATTGATATTTAGTTCTTTACTTATTCTATTAGCACTGTAGCCCTGACTAGCTAGTTCTAAGATCTTTTGTACTTTTTCAGATGGGATTTTTCCTCTGAAATTAACTTGTGCTTTTAGCAATAACCTACGAACCTTAGAGTAACTTAATCCTAATTGTGTGGCAATTTGTCTAATACTTAATCCACTCTCATACATCTTCTTAACTTTTTCAAGAATCTCTTCTTCGTCCACGGTAAAACCTTATTCTAAATCAATTATATTAATCTTTTCCCAAAATCTATGTAAGATGATAAAAATAGGTACGTGTGGCTTTACTTATAAACATTTTAATTATTTTAACGTTCTGGAAGTTCAGGAGACATTTTATGATTTCTTAAGCGAGGAGAAAATGGCGAAACTAAAAGATCTTTCAACTAAGAATAACGTGGAATTAACGATTAAAGCCAATCAGATAATTACTCATAGTTATAATAAATTTACGTATAGAAGAGCCAAAAACAAATTTGGGAATGTGGAAAACTACGGCTACTTTAAACCCACGAAAGAGGTTATGGAAGCTTTAGAAATTACGCTGAATGAAGCTAGATTTTTAGGTTCTCGAATCATAATATTTCAAAGTCCAGCATCTTTCAGACCAACTGAAGAAAATATAAAGAATCTTAAAGATTTTTTCAGAACCTTAGATAAATCATTTATTTACGGCTGGGAGCCTAGGGGAGAATGGTATTCTGATCTTGAGACTCTAAGTAAAATATTTGATGAGATAAGGGCAATTCACGTTGTAGATCCCTTTAAAAACAAACCTTTAGATAAGCTACAAATAAAATATTATAGGCTTCATGGTTTAGGAGAAGAGGAGGTCAATTATAGATATAAATATACTGACGATGATCTAAAAAGACTTAAGGAGTATGTTTTATCTGAAAATAAAGATATAATATATGTTCTCTTTAATAATATTTATTCATTCGAAGACGCATTAAAATTTAAAAGCATACTTAGTGTCTAAACTAATTTGATGAATTTTCTCCTCTATTTAGGTTTGGGAATTATTTTAGGTCTATCTATGGCTGCTCCTCCTGGTCCAATAAATGCTATGATTGCCAATGAGTCTACAAAATCCTGGTTACATGGAAGTAGTGTGGGAGCAGGAGCAATGACGGCCGATTTGATCTTCTTTGTAATTACCTATTTCATTCAAGAGTATATTCCAAATTATATAGTAAAGATACTCTACATAATAGGAGGAGCATTTATGTTATACTTAGCCTACTTAACATTTAAGTCTAAAATGCCTTCTAGATCCGTCAGTGGCAATTATTTCATAGGACTTTCCATGGGTTTAATGAACCCTTATCAAATAAGTTGGTGGATTAGCGTTGGGATTTCAATGATTAAATCCCTTTCAATTTCTATAATACCAGGGTTCTTTATGGGTATTGTAATTTGGGTTATTGTTTTCCCTAAGGCTATAAATATACTTGGTAACAAATATGTGAAATATATAAAGATAATTTCAACTATCATACTGTTGATATTTGGTATTTACCTATTATACGAGGGTATTTCTAATGTTGTCTAAGCAAGAAATTAGACAGATGATATGGAAGAAATTAGAGTATGAGAATATAGCCTTATTTCCTAGACCAGTTTACGGTCGAATACCTAACTTTAAAGGTGCAGATAAGGCAGCCTTTAATTTAGCAAAATGCGTAGAATTTCAGAAATCTGAAGTTATTAAGGTGAACCCTGATTCTCCTCAATATAAGATTAGGGAGATTGCTCTAAGAGAGGGGAAAAAGGTTTTAGTCCCTACACCTAGGCTGAGAGGGGACTTCTTTTTGTTAGATCCAAATAAGATTAGTGTTTCTGATATTACAAAAGCCGCTAGAATATCTGGATTTTCAAAATACGGAATAAGAATTCAGCTGGAAGATATAGACAAAGTGGACCTGATAGTAGCCGGTTCTGTTGCTGTGGATTTGAATGGAAACAGAGTCGGTAAAGGCGAAGGGTATAGTGAGTTAGAATTTGCGATATTGAGGGAATTAGGAAAGGTAAACGAAATCACGCCGATTGCGACAACAGTTCATGACATTCAGATAGTTGATGAGATTCCAGTAGAGCCTTATGATGTTCCAATTGACATAATTGCGACACCTACAAGAATTATAAGGATTAATAGAAAAAGAGAGAAGCCAAAGGGAATTTATTTAGAATATTTATCTAGGCAAAAAATAGAAGATACTCCCTTTTTAAAGGAATATCTAAAGAAGAGAAGATATAATACTTTGTAAATCTTTACAAGTTTCTTCTGCTCTTCTAAGAAGCTTTTGTTTAAGCTCATCCTTCTTTACGCTATATAAAAACTTAGGCCTTCCACCTCTACTTACGCTAGTTTTTTCCTTTTCTACTAATCCTGCGTCAGCTAATTTTTTCAATATCAAACTTGCTCTACTTTTGCTTATTCCCAGTTCGCCGGCTATCGTATCTACGTCTTTGCCAGTATTACTACCTAATATCTTTACAAACGCATCTACATCTGCCTCTGATAAACCGTAGGCTACTATTAGAAATCTCTTTAATAAAAAACTTTTTTCGCTAATTTCAATACTCAATAAACTTTCACCAATCTTTATTTAATATTTTTTTATTTTTAAGTTTTTCCTTCATTAACCCTCAATTTTTTATTTGCATTTATATAATAAATAATATCATGAGTGAAGAGCTAAAACGCAAAATAATAGAAATTCTCTCAAAAGGTGATAAAACATCTATTCAGATAAGAGAAGAGCTAATTCAACTGGGCGAGGAAATAAATTTAATCGAATTTAGAAAAGCCTTAGCGGATCTTGTAAGAGAAGGTGTTCTTGAGAAGTATCCAGTTTATGAAGAGAAGAAATTTTACTTTAGAGTAAAAGGTAAAAGTCATTGATTCGACTCTACTATTTTAATTACCTTATCGGCTATACTTAGAAATTCTCTAGAGGTTGGACTGTCTGGATGTTTTAAGAAGAATGGTTCTCCAGAATCATTTGCTTCGGCTATTGATGGATCAAGAGGAACTTGACCTAGTAAATCTACACCCATTTCTTCTGCCATCTTTTTACCTTTTCCTTCACCAAAAATGTAATATACTTTCCCATCGCTAGGACATACAAAATAACTCATATTCTCTATCACACCTAATATTTTTGTATTCACTGTTCTGGCGAAATTTATGGATTTTTTAACCGCTAGCGTAGATACTTCTGAGGGTATTGTCACTATTACAAAACCAGTAAGTCCTGGAACTAACTGGGCAACTGATAATGCTTCATCTCCAGTACCGGGAGGCATGTCTATTATTAAATAATCTAATTCTCCCCAATTTACATCTCCTAAAAACTGCTTTATGGCAGTGTGTTTTATCGCTCCTCTCCATACTACCGGTGTGTCATCTCTTGGTAACAAGAAATCTATTGAAACAACCTTTATGCCAAAAGGTCCTACAACCGGGTTTATTCCTTTATCGTCAGCGGTTAACATTTGTCCTCTAACCCCTAACATTTTAGGTACTGACGGCCCATGAAAATCTACATCAACTATACCTACTTTTCTTCCACTCGCAGCTATAGCCATAGCTAAATTAGATGAGACAAATGACTTTCCAACGCCTCCTTTACCGCTGACAACTCCAATTTTATACTTTATATTTTTTAATTTCATCTGTATTTTTAAATCTGCCATCTGAATTTGTTGGTTAACTTTTCTCAAGTCACGAGGCTGTCTTTGAGGCTGTGGTTGTGGATTTTGAATCCTAAAAGGATTATTGCTCATCTAGATATCATTCTCGTAGGAGCTAATAATATTATCTAATTTTTCTAAGAGCTTCTGCACTTCTAAGTCAGTTAACCAATCCACTGTCTCATTGCACTGTTTATTTGATATTTTATATAAAATTTGTTCTGTACTTAATTTTGTAACATCTATTTCGCATACCTTACCGTTAAAAACCTCTTTAGCCTCTTGAGAGATTACACCCAAAATTTCGGCTTCAACGTTCTCAGCTACTTTTAGATCAGACCAACCCCGCTTTTTGAGTTCATCGTATAGCAATAAAGGATGTTTTCTGAGGACAAAAACCATATCTGCCGTAGATACCAAAGAAGGATAGATGGTTTCTATTACAAAATTGCCTTTTTGAATAATTTTCCCTAATTCCTCCTTAACCCTATCCTCATCTATTATATAACTTTGCCTTAATTCATCATATTCTGTGTAGAGTTTATTTTCAATTATAAATTGCGATAGCTGAAAATATGTTAAATTGAATTTGGCTGCTATCTCCTTAGAAACTAGTGTTTTTCCAACGCCTGGAGTTCCAGTTACTATTATTATCATTATATCATTGCTAGTACTGTTTCTACTGCAAATAAAACTATTGAGATTCCAATAAGAGTTATTTTAACAGTCTTATCTGCCTCGCTCTTTATAATTTCATATATACCGTATGGGAGCATCAAGAAACCTAATATTAACAAGATTTCTTCTATTAGTATCATAATTAGTTTATTCTTTTCCCTCCTCTTATAAGATAATAGGTACCAGCATATATAATACCGCCTAAAATACCGCCTATATGTGCGATGACGTTCACATTGGGAAATAAAAGGTCACTAACTCCAAAGACTGACACTAGAAATAATAACCCATAAATCCCTAAATTACCTCTGTTCAGCAGATCATAAAATGTATAGTAACTTAGTAGTCCAAATATCCCTCCAGAAGCCCCTGAACTTAAAGTAAAGGGACCATAAAATAATACCGTAAGTACATTACCTAAAATACCTGAGAGAATAAAAATTCCAAATTCGTGTTTTCCAGCTTTTGCACCGAAAATTAAGTATACTACATATAATGCGATAAAATTGAAAATATAATCTATAATACTATTTGTTATAAAAATGGATGAGACGAGTTCATAATAATATCCTCTAATTACTAGATAATTCAATTGCTCGAGATAATATATAGAAGTACTATTCACAAAAGTTGCTACAATACCAACTATAAATCCCAACGTTATAAAAAACATTAACAAAAAAGTTGGTATATCTATTATATTTTTTATTAAATTATATTTACTAACCATTATAGAAACACCAGAGCAAACGCTAAAACTATCAATATAGACCATATTATCATGTTCCATCTAAAAATCTTTAAACCATCTAGAACCCAAAATGGTAGTAGGTTGAAGAATGCTACCCAGAAGTTAAATCTAGCTAAGTCACTGAAAAATGCTAACGCTAACCCATAATGTATTATCGATTCTCCAATAAGCCCAATAAAGCCCAATACTATATTGGTAAGAGGCCCTGCAAGTGCTGTTCTCCCTTCTATATCCCTATTAAATCTGAACCCGCAAGATATTGATGTATACCCAGCGAAGAACACTAGGATACCAATAAAACTACCAATTAAGTTAAGTATTAATGTAGTCCAAAATCCCACAAAACTTAAGGTAAATCTCGAAAAACATCCATATCTTCTTGCAGCTTGTCTGTGTCCTATTTCGTGTGGTATTATAGCTAATAACGCTACTGCATAAGGAATTATTACGAATCTTAATGGATTTATGAGTATTAATATAGGCGAGGCAAATGGTATATAGGCTACTGCTAATGACAATGCTGCAAGCAAAAAAGCTAGTATTTCATTCAGATTAGCGTATTTCCACTCTAAGTACCTAATATCCCACGACATATTTTATCTTATTAAACTTAGTAGCTCTGAAGGTATTAAATTATTACTTAGATACTCTATGTTAGTGCTATCTATCTTCCAGATCAGTGCCTTTTTGTCATTACTTATTGTTGCCATGTAAGTATTCCCACTCAGTTTTATTATTCCTTCGAATATAATATTAAACAGTTTTTTAAAAGAGTTAAATGTATCAAAAACAACAGACCTGTAAATGAATGGCATTGTTATTTTTAGACAGATATATTTCTTAGTTAGAACTGCCATTAGTTCTTTAGAGAAGTTATTATAAAGTTCTGGCCTCAGTAAGGTTATTTGAGCATTCCCCTCAACGCTTATGATTACCACTAACATTTTCCTGGAGATATTATATGTAGAGATTAAAATTTCAAATATCCTTAAAACATTTGCACAGTCCTCACTAATATTTTTAGCAGGAACAAAAAAGGAATACATCCCATCCTTTTGTGCCATGAGATCTGCTAAAACTTCAGCAAAGAGTTTAGGCGAAATACCTATTAAGTATAGTTCCTTTTCAAGAGACTCTCCCAATTCAATAATATGACCTTCTGTAGTAAGGTATCTTTTACCTATTCCACGTAAGTAATCTACTGTTGCTTCAAATCTCACAAAAATAAAGTAGTATAGTCTAAACTTTTAAATACTTTGCGTATATCTCTGCGTTTAATTCCATATTTTTGGCCAGCACTTTTTCTAACAACACTTTATCATTCGTAGAAGGGTTGTAATTCTTTATAATGGCCTCTATTTGTTCCAATAACCTTAGCACTTCTTGAATTGTCTCCATACTTTTCAATCTTCATAACTTCTAAAAAATGGTTACTTGTGTAAAAACGGTATTTCCACAATACTTTTTACCCTTATGACATACTGAACGTATTGTGAAAAATACTACTGCTCTCCTATTATTGATGATATGGTTACTACTTATAGCAATACTCTTACCTTTTGCAATTAGAACTCCTAAATTATTTACCTATTCTGATACCCCATTTTTATCTAATAACATACAAAGCGTAAGAGCCAATAATATTTTAAATCACTATTTTAATATTAGTAATACGGATTATCTATATGTAATTATTAATTCCTCTTCTTATGATAAAGCTCTTCAAGAGATCTACTCTAATATATATCTTCTTAATAATGCCACAGTAATAACTCCCGACGAATACCTTAGTTTACTTAAAGCCCAGTATCTCAACTATCTTGGGCTAGCCAATAATGTAAGTAATTTTTCTAGATTCCTGGATATTTTATATCTTAACATATCTAAATTAAAATTATATTTAATCTCTCATTTCCAATATTTTGAATATCAACTAAATATAACCTTCGGTCTCCCCTTGCATAATTTTTCTTCCAATTCTTGTCCAGTTTATAAGGTTAATTTTGAAAAATTTAATGGAAGTATTCTAGAAAAAGCTAGGTATGCTGGTTATCTTACTTTTAAAGACCCATTTCTCTTTTACTTCGGATTTAATAACTACACAAATTATACGTTAGCGTTTAACTTTCTACTTCATTTTAGCAATTATTCTGCAATTGTTTATAAGTTATTAAACGTAACTAATACAACTCCAATTCACGATAATGAAAAATACAATTTATCAATAATATCTAATTCATCCTTTCACAAGGGTAATTTATGGTTATTTATTGTGAAAGTTCCTTCTAATGAAAGTTTAGTCTCTATAAATCGGTTTACTGAAGGTCTTAAAGATTCTTACATTGTAGGACATTTAGCTTACTATGCTCAATCTGCATATTATACGCAAAAGGATATTGAAATCATAGATATAACCACAATTATCCTAGTTTTGATCCTATTGGTACTTTTAGTAAGGTCAATAATTCCTATTTTAGTTCTCATAGGCAGTGCATCAGTTGGCCTTATACTAACCTATGGAATAATGTACATTGAGACTCTTTTAGGATATAAAATATACTACATTTCGGGGCTAGTCGCTCCACCTATAATATTCGGGCTTAGCATAGATTATGGTATTTTATTTATTTATAGGTATTTCGAAGAGTTGGCAAATAATAATCCTACTCCACTTCAGCTTGCATTTAGAAACTCCATTAAAGGTATTCTTCTCAGCGGGGTTAGTATTATCATAGGGTTTTCCAGCTTTATTATTTCACCATCAACCCTATTGCAAAACATAGGAATAGCTCTAGTAACTTCTTCTCTTTCAGCACTCTTTCCTTCAGTATTTTTAGTGTATATAATGTTACTTTTAATCTCTCCAAAATATCTCAGCTTTCCTAGGAGGAAGATACCAAGTATAACTGATATTAGGCAGAAATATTTATACAATTTTTCAAATTTCGCTGTAAGGCATAATAAATTAATAGTAAGTTTAATGCTAATTTCAATAGTTGCTCTATCTTTTCTCTTCATCACTACGCATACGAATGTGAACATAGACGAGATATTACCACCATATGCTAACTCAGTTATAGGTACGAAAATCCTCAGTCAACTCTATAACTATAGTATAGATTATGTGATATTGCATGGTAGTTCCTCATCTAATTACACACTTCTCTACGATCTGACAAAGGAGCTTATAGCTCAAGGCAATTTAGTTTACGGTCCATTATCTGTGGGCAATCAATTAATACTTAATAATACGAATTTGTATAGACACTTCCATGAGGGTAATTATACTTTACTAATAGTATATCTAAGATATCCAGTTTTCAGTCAAGGTGCGATAAATCTTACTAGCTCACTTATAAATAAAGGCTTTCTTGTGGGTGGTGATAACGCTCAAAGGATAGATATTGTTACAAATACTGTAAATACGTATTTTAAGTATACATTACCCTTGACAATAGTTCTAATTATAGCGTATCTTTTCATACTTTTAGGATCAGTGTTTCTACCCTTAAGGCTGTCGTTGACTATCGGTTTAAGCTCGCTATTGGGATCATCTGTCGTTTCTTTCGTTTTCTCTTCTCCTTATTGGCTGTCTCCTCTTGTGATTTTCGCGCTTCTTTTTAGTCTGGGTATAGATTACGATATGTTCATAATTATAAGACTATTAGATGAAGTGAAGAATCATGAAGATATTAGTATTGCCATAGTAAAGTCCGTAGAGAATACTGGACTAGTAGTAACTACATGTGGCTTAATTTTAGCCGGGGCCTTCTTTTCCCTAATGGTTGCAGATTTAAGGTTTCTACAAGAAATAGGCTTAGGTATTGGTGTTTCAATTTTATTCGATACTTTTATTGTTAGACCGGTTCTAGTTCCTGCCATAATTTCAATTCTCAAAAAATATAACTTTTGGCCATTTAAGATAAGGAAATTTCTTTATATTTAATCCCTATGTTTATTACCTTTTTTACTACATCTAGGGGATCTCTTCCAAAAACGTAAGTGTTGGCTTCAATTCCAGTACCTCCTAAGTGTATTATCGCGTCTATATTCTCTTCAAATGCAGAAGATATTAGTAAGGCTATCTTATCGTCATCTATGTCGTTTTGAGGACCTACTTTCTTATATCTATATTTTAACTCCTTTAGCGCTTGTTCAACTTTATCATCATATTTTATGTTCATTACAGATCTTATGGTTGGATTACTAGCCATTACTGATAAAAGGACCTTAGCTAGATGCTTACTTCCTCCCCACATCGGTTTAGATGCTGGTGTAGGTATATCTCTAACCTTAGTTATCCTTCCCGGTATTGCGATTACGTCTTCTATTCTTTTTGCGTTAGCCTTAGCGAATGCTAAGTTACTTAATACTTCAGGAATTAAAAGTGAGACTGATTCATTCTGAAGCATTGATAATGCTAGTTCCATTATTTCCTCTTCATTTTCTCTATACAAGTTTTTGCAAATATCACAATCTAGTGGGATTTCGCTGTCAATTGTCTTATGATATCTGCAGAATTTTAACCTACTTAGATTTAATAGAAAGAAGATACTGATGTATTGCATTACTTGTTTAGAATCTCCATTTATTAGTAATTGAGTAAGCTTATCTAAAAAATCTTCTATTTCATCAGTAGATAATCCTAAATTTTGAAGTCTTCTAGTGTAAATACCCTCATCTTCATCAAGGTATTGCTTAACTGCAGGCTGACTTACTCCTAGTAAGTTTGCTATTCTTGTCTGGCTCATATGAAGTTCTCTAAGCCTTTTAGCCTCTAAAACTCTAATTGATGTTATGAATACATCATCGAACATAGATAGTGGCGATTTTAGCACAATAATAAGATTGAGATCAGAAAAAAATTACTTTCTGAATCAAGAGTTAACGTTCGCGGCGATTGATGGATCCTTCTCAGACATATTTTTTGAGGATAGTAAGGGATCTTATGTAGTTATAGGTATTATAAAAGGTAAAATATATAGTAATTTTAAATTTAATATAGAAAATATAGTAGTTAAAGATGAAATATGTATGTGTGATGGAGAGAGGAGAATGAGAGAGTTAGAATATATGGCATTAGACACGAATAATGTGGATCTTATATTTTTTGATAGGAAACTATCTCTGGATAAATCTTTAGGCATTTCAGTACCTCAAAATTCAATTGGGATAGTAAAAGACTTCGATCTATCAATTAGAGAAAGATTAAACTCAATTCCAAATCCACCTTGGCTAATTATCAGCAAAAGAGACAACGGAATCATATATGGATACTTCAAGCTTTTTCCTTCATCATGGGTATTTTATATAGAATCTCAAGTTTTTACGGAGAATCTTGAGGAATTATTATTCTTAATCTATAATTTAGGCAAAGAACCCATACCAGAGGCCCTAGGATATAATTATCCATTATTTTTGGCTGATAAACTAGTAAAATATTATAGAAATAAGTTGAATAAGCTCGTAAGCACGACCAGTTTGCAAAGTAACGTTAGGTACAGAGAATTTAGAAGTTGGATTGAAAAACTAAGAAATAATGGAAAGTATATTTGAAGCGGAGGAGGGAAGGCTTAGGGAGGCTAAGGTAATAACTAGACAAACATCTGATGGTAGAGGTACTGTATCTTTTAGGAATTATATAGTGGAATTTCCTTTTTCATTAAAAAATAAATTGGGAATAGGAAAATTGCTTGCAGCAAATACAATTATGGAAAATAACTATCTAGTGTTAGAAGTTGCGGATATAATTCCAATGCATTATGGTATGATAAACCTAGATATTACGATACCAAAAGAGATCAGAAATGAAATAATGAAGAGGGTAGACGAAAGCTGGAACTCAGAAGATGAGAAGGAAACCTGGATAGATGCTATAGCTTATCCACTAGGTTACATACTTGAAGCTAGTCCTAATAACATAATATTCAAAAAAGGATATCTTCCCCCCTTATTGGGTTCCTCTGTAAAAATACTTAATAAAGATGCATATAAGAGCTTTGTATGCGCAAGAACTAACGTAAGCCTAGGTAAGATATTACACGAAAATATTCCTTTAAATATAGATTTAGAAAAAGCAATAAAATATCATCTAGGTGTTTTTGCGTTTACCGGTTCTGGCAAATCAAACTTATCTTCATTAATAGTTAGAAGGGTACTAGACAACTTATCTGATACCAAAGTTGTTATATTTGACGTATCAATGGAGTACGCTGTACTTCTCATAGATAAGTTATTGGAGGTTCAATCTGAGATTGTAAGCTTAGATAGGATCCCAATGAGTGCAGTAGATGCAGGTAGAAGGTTCATTCGTAGTCACGTAATCCCGGATGATATAGCGGATATAAAAGATAAGTTGAGGAAGGGGGCGGAGATCTTATATCAAAATGGAAAGATGAAACAACTATATATACCACCAGAAGGCTTAACGTATTTAAGTTATGCTGATTTAATAGATTTAGTTAAAAAACAAATAGAAGATAAATATACAGCAATATCACAGAAACCCTTGCTTTATACATTTTTAAGCAAACTAGATAACTTCATGAGGGAAAGAAAGCTAACTCCAGACGATATTGTTGATGATACAATTAACCAACTATTAGATGAAATGGAAACTCTAGGTAAAGAAGCTCACTTAAAGGAGAATTCCTCGCTATTTACGTTTATAGCAGGCGTGAGGTCTTACATATCCATGGGAATTCGTGAGAACGAAGAATATGATATAGAAAAACTGGCAATAGAAATATTGGATTCCTCTAAAGAATCTCCTAGGTTAGTAATCTTAGAGTTACCTAACTTAGAAGAGGGAAGACAAGTAGTTGCGACTATAATTAATCAAATTTATAATAGAAGGAAAAGAATGTATTCCGATAATCCTAAAATATTATTTATAATTGATGAGGCTCAAGAATTTATACCATATGATACAAAACAAAAGGACAAAAGTGAGGCATCCAGTGTTTCGATAGAGAAATTACTTAGGCACGGTAGAAAATATCACCTACACGCGTTAATAAGCACACAGAGGCTAGCATATTTAAATACTAACGCATTACAGCAACTACACTCCTATTTCATAAGTACTCTTCCCAGACCTTATGATAGGCAATTGTTGGCTGAAACTTTTGGAATTAGTGATATGTTATTAGATAGAACTCTCGAATTAGAACCAGGTCAATGGCTGCTGGTAAGTTTTAAAGCTGCTCTTCCACATGACGTTCCGGTATTCTTCAGCGCTGAAAATAATTTAAATATTGTAAAGGACGTTCTATCAAAATTATAATATTACTTCTTCTAAATCCCCATTTTCATTTGCGAATCTGCTATATGTCTCCTCAGACATTATTAAGATCATAAGATCCGTATGTTCAATATTCTTATATACTTCGTCATAAATTAAATCTATTATTTTCGATTTATCTTTACAGCTCGCAGATCTAACTATAATTAGATAATAAGAATCGTTTGAATCCTTGAATAGATGAACATTATTATTGCCATTTAATTCCATAGCCTTCCTATATGCGAGTATAATTGAATTATCCATGAAATAAAATCATTCTGTTTGCACTTATAAATTAATATATCCTGCAACTCTTGGTTTTCCTTGTTTTACATTAACATTCAATATTGGTATTCGGTTATCCACAACCGGTATAGGAAGAAGTGAGGTAATCTTAGCTTTTTCATTTTCAATTTTAACGTTAACCGGAATCGAATGTCCTCTGATGATTACATGATTTTGGCCTTCATTTACTGACCCCCATTTATATTTAGTAATTGTTCCCTCAATTTCCTTTTGTATTTTGACATTTGGTTTAACCAAGTACGTTAGGTCGTTTATTTCCTCTTCTTTAACGTTCTTTAGCGCAAATCCTATTCTAACTCCACTGGAAACCGCCTTTTGATCTTCATCTAAAACCTGTATACTTTTTATTTCTACTTCCCGATTATAGGGTAACGCTATAAGCTTTTCATGAACTTCGACATTTGTTAATGAAAATCCAGTAACTACAGTTCCCACGCCCTTAACTGTAAATACTCTGTCAATATAAACTAACCCATTATCCTCTTCCTTAATTTCGTCAACATCATTAATTTCGTTGCGTAATTCAAATTTATCAAATGATTTTAAAGGATTTAGAAGATCTTTAATTTTATTTTCACTTAAATTAGATATCACTATTTTATTTCTAATATTAAAAGCGTCAACTAGAAGAGCTAATTCTCCATCCATCCATGAAAGTGTCTCTGGCAAGTAAAGGATAACTGTTGATGAAAGGGAAAGTATTTCGGCTACATCCAATATTTTCTCAGGATATTCAGAACTCAATAGAATAGATCTGATGTATTCACCTTTCTTCTTATAATATATTTTAGTTTTTGTTGTCTCATGAAGTTTACCTAGTTTGTCTGCTATTTCAATGGTTTTGTTCTTATCGGATGATAATATCGAAATTATGCCTCCATAGTACATGATCGATCCCTAATATAAAGTTTATAAAGCTTATAACAAAACATTAACATATGAAGTTAATTGTGGCTGGTTTTGTATTAGTATTCCTTGGTTTCATGCTACTTTTCTTAGGCTCGATATTGCAAGCAGTTCAAGTTTCTCAGAATGCAACTACAACCTCTTCTCCTCAATTTGCAGGATTGGTGTTGATAGGACCAATCCCAATAGCCTTTGGTAATGTTCCCCCATCAATACTAAGTAACTTAATTATAGTAGGTGTAATATTTACTATAATCTTTCTTATAATATATCTGATAATGTTCATAATAGGAAGGAGGGCCACTAAATCCCCATTTTAATAGAGAGATGATAACTTACTTGTGGCTGCCATATCTATTCAGAGTAGTATATCTATTTAATTAATAGCATGAGCTAAAATATTACATAAAATACTATTTACTATCTTTTAATCTTCTAAGTTTCACATTTACTTCTGAAATAATACTCTTGAGGTAGCAACTCATTTACGCTACGCGGGAATGTCTATCTACATCAATATAGTACACAAGCATATTTAGATATTTCTAGGCATCTTCGTTTATAACTGTAGAGAGTATTTATAATAATGTGGTTAGAATACGATATTTTAAAGGCTTGATATTATCTGACTTTTCTGCCCCTGGCTTAACTTGGAATGATGAGCTTAAGTGCTACATTGGCCCTGCTATGAAATATCGAGATGTTCTCTATTACTTTAAGAGGTCAAACGTTGAAGTGAATGATGAGGTTCTCGAGCTGTTACCTTTCCCTATTATCACAGAAAAAATAAGATTAAGAAGATATCAAGAAGAAGCCCTAGGAGCTTGGTTAAGAACAAAAAGAGGAATAATAGTGATACCAACTGGCGGTGGAAAGACTGTAATAGCACTAAAGGCGATTGCATTAATTAAGCAGTCTACGTTGATAGTAGTCCCTACGATAGACTTACTACAACAATGGTATGAGAAGGTAAAAGATTTACTAGGAGTTGAGGCTGGGAGAATAGGTGGGGGATATGATGAGCTTAAAGGAATAACCGTAATTACCTATGATTCAGCATATACTCAAATAGAGAAAATAGGGAACAAATTTGCATTTGTGATATTCGATGAGGTTCATCATTTACCGTCAGAGGGCTATTCTATGATTGCTCAAGGATCAGCTGCTCCGTATAGGTTAGGCTTAACTGCGACACCAGAAAGAAGTGATGGGAGAGACCAGTTATATCCCTCTCTAGTAGGACCTATAGTATACAGAGTTGCAATATCGGACCTAGCTGGAAAGTATTTATCAGACTTTACTATTAAACGTATATATGTAAGATTAACCGAAGATGAGGAAAAGCTCTATAAGCATTATAGAGGTATTCTGAGAAATTTTCTAGTTAATCACAATCTTGAATTAAAGTCGTTAGAGGATTTTAATAGGCTAGTTAGGCTTGCGATTAGAGATAAAGAAGCTAGGGAAGCTTTACTAGCTTGGCATGAGGCACTAAAAATAGCTGTTAATTCAAAAGCTAAGATAGAGAAGCTAAAGGAACTGTTAAAAGAGCTAAAAGGTGAAAAGATCATAATATTTACTAGAAATACATCAATGGCATATGAGATATCTAAGCTATTTTTAATTCCAGCAATTACATATAAAACTCCTAAGCAGGAAAGAATAGAAATCTTAGAGAAATTTAGGTCAGGGAAATATAGTGTCATTGTTACCTCCAGTGTCCTTGATGAAGGTATTGATGTTCCCGATGCCTCTATAGCAATAGTTTTGGGTGGGTACGGCACTCCTAGGCAATTTATACAAAGATTAGGAAGAATACTAAGAAAGAAAGAGAATAAGAGTGCTAGACTAATAGAAATAATAAGTAAAGGCACAAGCGATTATAATTTAAGTAGAAGGAGAACACAAAATGCTACCCTCTGAATTAGCTAGATTTAAGATAGAAAGCGATAGGGTAACTCCATTATTCGCATCTCAATCTGACATTGATATAGCAAAAGAGGTCATTGACACATTTAAAATCGGTAGAAAAGTAGGAGAAATCTTAGAGGATATAAAATATTTGTCGCGTATTTATGATTATAAACTGGTAAAAGGATTAGCAAAGGTTTATTTAAGGCATTGTAAGGTTGAGAGCGAAACTAAAATTGATTATAGAGAATTACGTAGGCAATTATTTAGTAGAGGCCCGGTATTAGATGAACAAGATAGAGAGAAGGTAATAGAAGAGATTAAGCAAGTTTTCCATGTAGATCCAATAAAAATTATGTATGAGGATCTAGATATAGAGAGGAAGATAGTAGAGCTACCCAACTTTTCCCCAGAAGAATTGTTAAAGATTTATAATCTTTCCCTTTTACAAACTATTATTTTCAATGCGTATAAAATGACTATATCCATTAATGACGGATGGAAGGAGATAGTTAGGAGAATAAAGATGTTAGGTTTGATGTATTTAGCCTATGAAAGTCCTCTCAGAATAGAAATTTTTGGTCCTTTGTCTTTAGTTAAAATGACGGAGAAATATGGAAGAAATTTAGCTGCATTGGTACCTTTTATAGTATCTAAGAGTGAATGGAAGATTATAGCTGATATCGTATTAGGAAAGAAGAAAAGGACCTATAGGCTAGAACTATCAAGTAAATATTCTAGTTTATTCAAATACATAAAAGATGAGGAATTAGAGAAAAAATTTGACAGCTCAATTGAGGAGAGATTTTACAATGACTTTAAAAAGGTCATAAAAGATTGGAACATTATACGAGAACCTGAACCATTTGTAATAGAAAAAAGATTGTATTTTCCTGACTTTCTCTTGAAAAAGGGAAACATAAAAGTATATGTGGAGATAATGGGGTTCTGGACTAAGGAATATGTCAACTCGAAGATAGAAAAATTAAAGAAATTTAAGTATCCAATTATAATTTTATTGAATGAAGAACTCTCATATGATAACTATATACCAGATAATTTAAATATAATCAAATTTAAGAGAAAAATTGATATAGGCAAAGTATACTTGGCTTTAAGGTCTTTTCAAACTAGTGTCGCTCAAGACGTAGATTTAGGCGATATTAACGATGATGTTGTATCCATAAAGGAATTATCTACTAAGTACGGGGTAGAGGAAAAAGTCATAAGATCTAAATTTCTCTCAAAAGACGAATATATTGTACTAAAGAGTTATGCTGTAAAGAAAACACTTCTTCAAAAATTAAGCAAAGAAGATTTTTCCAATAAATCTCTTTCTGAATTAGTTAGCAAATATGGTAATTACATAGTGGACATCTTAGATTACTTAGGATATAATATAATTTGGAAAAATATTTCTGATGCAATAGTAGAGAAATCAAAGAGGTTTAAAGGCTAGTCTGAATAGCCAGTATATAGCCTTTATTACTCCAATGGTATTATTTAGGTTAACATTTGCGAAAGTATACGCGTATTTACCTTGTGTTTCCTTTAATTGTTTAAATACCCATTCGATGCTATCAAATATCCTATCTATCATATATTGAACAACTTTCTGAGCGAATTTATTACCGATACCACCGGTAAGAATTGGTATCATTTCTCTAGTTATTTGTAAATCATATTTCCATGATATGTACAATAGATCCCAATACCTAGTAGGCATTTTCTCTAATGCCGGAAATGGATTGTTTCTTATGTATGAAACGCCCATTGGTATTACAGGTAATGGGAATATCCATGCCTTGAGTTTATGATCAATTATTGATTGTACCAAATCAATTGATTGATCAACATCTTCATTTGTCTCTTCAGGATAGCCAATTGTCATGGTATAACAAGGATAGATGTAATTATCATTCATTATCGCAGTAGCGTCTAATATAACATCTTTCCATTCTCTTGGAGTCCATGGGAAGGGTTTCGCTCTCATGTATTTAGTGAGAATCTTTTCACTACCGCTTTCTAATCCAACCACTGGAGCTGCTGCCCTATCTTTATCATATCTGGCAATTTCTGACATAGCCCTTACTGTTTGGGGACTGCTCTTTACAGCTGGTGCTGAAATATGAGGAAACCATATCCCATCAACTCCCATATCCATAGTTTCTGTAAAGAGTTTCGTTATAGCTTCATGATTTACCTTTAGTTTTTGTGAGCCATATAGTAATACATCATCAGTTACAAATTCTACTCTTTTTATCCCTGCTCTCATATTAACTTCGACTTCTTTTTTAACAACATCTAATGGAATTGATCTGAATGTTTCTGGAGTTATTGGGCAGAACTGGCAACCCCTAGGACATCCCCTGGTTATTTGAACTTCTCCTAACCTAGCAGGATTTATTATCGGCGGTATCTCGTGCACCTTAGGATTTTTTCCATAAACAACATTAGGTACCTCTTGGCCATCTATCAATGATTTCACTACCGCAGGTAAATCCACTTCAGCTTCCCCTATAAATATTGTATCTACCCACTCTGGTTTCTCCTTCGATAATTCCCAACTTCCTGGACCACCAACTATTACCTTAAAGTGATATTTGCTCTTTAGCTTCGAGATTTTTTCACCAATCTCTTCAAAATATTTTGCAGTCCAAGTAGGTCCTCCTCCAAATATCATACTTAATTTGAAGCTAACTGGATTTATACCAAAGGGATCGTGAACGGTTAACCCAACTACTTTGGTATTATATCCTATTGCTTTCTCAAGTTTACTTGGAGGAATTACAGCTACACGATCGAAGCCAGCATTTACAAGTATGCTCTCTACTTTCCTTAATGCGTAAGGGGCTACTATAGCTCTTCCTTCAGCATCTACTGGAACGTCTGGAGTAAAGAACCTATCCATGAAAAATCTAGGTACCATTCTAGCTGGCATACATGCTACATAACCTAATACACTTGAGCCACCATAATCTGTAAATGAGCCTTTATCTGCTGTTAATACAATGTCCCATGTCATCACATTATATTTTCTTACTATAGTATAAAAAGTATACATTATAGGTCATGAAAAAGAGTAATATTTGATTTGTGTAAACTTTTTTATTGCGCAATGATTTATACAAAATACCGTAATTTTTACGCCGAATGACTTTTAACCAGCTAAATATATGCAATTTTACAATTGAGCTAGAGTTAAAAAAGGGGAAAATGCAATAGTATACTTAAAGGCAAAATGGTACTTGAAAATGTTAAATACCATGAAGATGTAATAGAGGCAGAATACTCTACAGAAGGTTATAGTGTTATTAATTATCAGAAATCCTATACGTTAACTCGCGCTTTGATTAACGGTAAATGGAGGGTGTATAATGGAGATAAATTAGAAAGTACTCAAAAAATAAAAGAGTTTGAGATTTGTGAAAGTTCTTCTCATGAATCAGTAAAGACATGGGTAGATAAGGGACAATACGTTGGAATTCTTAATAAGATCCTCATAGATCAGACTGATCAATTAAAACTTATAAGTAAGAAAATTTCTAAAACTATTTCAATCTATGACGCTAAGGAATGCCATGAAGAAAAGGTAGTTAATTACGTTAAGTATAATGATTTAAGTTTCTCATATACCGGAGACCCTAAAGATATACCATCCATTGTAGAATATCTGAAGACTAGCGAGATGAAACTACCTGCCTCAAGACAAATGCTAACCGAAAGTGGTAGGCTAACCTTTATCTTAGATTCTGAAATAGTCGCAACCATTTTTCATTATATTCTAATTAATTTTCTAAATGGTAATATTCCGAAATTAAAATTAAATGAAAAGGTATTTGGTGAAATTACAGTATACGATAATCCTCTAAATAAGTTCTCTTCCACATTTTCAGCTTTTGATGATGAAGGAGTCAAAACTAAACGAAAGGAGATAATAGGAGACGGAATAGTTGTAAATTACTTAGGGACACTTACGACTAAATATGGTGAGCCGGGAAATGCTAGAGGTGTATTGCCTAAGCCCGATTATTTTTCAATAGAAGTCAAAAATGGAGATTGGACTCTTAATGAGTTAATTGAAGAGAGTAAAGGAGCTTACATAGCAATAGGCGTCAAAAAATCTGAAATGATTCAGAATAGTATAAGGATAACACCGAGAAGTGTGATTAAAATAGGCCAAGGTTCGGTATTCTTTAGAGAAATTGCAATTCCTATCCAAGAGCTACTCACTATAGATGCTGTAACTAAAGAAAACAGAGGTGTATTTATAGACGAGGACCATGGGGGTGTCACTCCATATATCAGAATGAAAGTGAGAGCGATATTATACTAAAACGAGATCTTATGGAAGCCTATGATAACATAGTATACAGAAGAAAACCGAACCCATATATAAGACTAATTACTGGGAATGTTATAGCGGATATTGGATGCGGTTCTGGTCAAAATTGTTACCAATTTAAGGGAAAATTAACAATTTGCTTGGATCTTTCATTAAATCAGCTTATGCAAGCTAAAAAAAGAGGTTGTGAAAATTTAATCCACGCAGATATGGAATATCTTCCATTTAGAAACTCTTCACTCTCATCTCTATTATATATTGCTTCTCTTCATCATCTAAGGGATCCTTCACTGGCATTAGATGAAGGTTACAGAGTGTTAAAAGATAAGGGTGAAATATTGGTTACTGTATGGCTAGTTCACTTTAGAACGTTTTTTAGAAGATATCTGGTTAAGAAAAGTATTATCAATGGAAAAGAGGTCAGACGATTTTATAGGCTCTATTATCCTTATGAGCTTAAGAGAGTAATGGAATCTATGGGATTTAGTACGAAAGTATACAAGATCTATAGAATGGGAAGTTTATTGCCAAATAACGCTCTATATTATGGAATCAAGACAGTTGTTTGACCATATATGGACCTTCTTTTTTATAACCCTTTTTAGCATAGTATTCTCGTGCTCCTATTCCGGACAAAACTACAATCTTATTTATATCGAAGTCTTCTCTAGCTATTTTTTCGGCTTCACTAAGTAATTTCCCTCCATATCCTTTATGTTGGAAAGCTAAATCGTCCCATGCTCCCACAGGTACTTCTATTCCATAAACGTGCAACTCCCTTACGATTGCAGTTCTCCCATTAATCTCTTTCCTGTGGGCTTTATGAGAAGGTATTCTTAACCTTAAATATCCTATTAGTATCTCCTTATCGTCTTCAAAAGATAGAAATACTTCAGTTCCTTCACTTGCCTCATAAACTTCCTTATAGAGTCTGACTTTATTTTCGTCTGGTAATAGACCCCTATGTTGCCACATCATCCCTGCCTCTCTGAATCTAATCTCGTTTACTTTAATTCCCTTTTCTATCACTCTTTTCTCAACAAGTTCTCTCAAATTCCCCTTTTTATTTCCATCCAAAATTATATTTGCTGGAATATCCCTTTGTATCCTCATTACACGAACCCATTTTGGAATATACCTATACATTTCAGATATTAACTCAATAAGCGTTTCTGTATCATATGGTTTATATAAACCTCTTTTCCATAGATTTACTAAAGGTGCTGTTTCCACTACTAATGTTGGATAAATTTTTAGCATGTCTGGCATGAAACTGGGATCAGAAAATAATGTCCTAAATGCTTCTAAATCTTTATCTGGATCTGATTTAGGTAGACCTAACATAACGTGATATACTACTTTAAACCCAGCATCTTTTAGAATTCTAGTAGCCTCTATGGAATCCTTCACGGTGTGACCTCTGTTGGTAAACTTTAAGATATCATCGTATACTGTCTGTACACCTAATTCCACTTTAGTTGCACCTAACCTTAACATTTGATCAGCATGCCATTCTTTTGCCCAATCGGGCTTTGTTTCAATAGTCATTCCTACACATCGTATGTTAGCTGTCTCATTCCTTAACTGAGCATCCTCTAAATAAATGAATGATGGCTTATTGGAATCTGGGAATCTGTTCATAGCCTCTAATGCATATGTCACAAACCAATCTTGATAATCTATTGGAAGCGAGAGAAATGTGCCACCCATTATTATTAATTCTACCTTACTAGGAGTGTGGCCATTTGCTATATATTGTCTTAGCCTTGATTGAACTTGATGAAAAGGATCGTAACTATTTTCTATAGCTCTCATCAGAGTAGGTTCCCTGCCATAATAACTCTGTGGTGTACCAACATCTATGCCTCCAGGACAAAATATGCATTTGCCATGTGGGCAAGAGTGGGGATGTGTCATGATCGAGACTATCGTAACACCGGATAACATCCTAGTTGGTTTTCTTATTACTTGCATTAGGGTATACTTCTCACAAGCTCTTTTATTTATATACCTTCTAAGCTCTATGTCTGTCAATTTTTAATATACTTTATCAAGGATATAATATGTGAAAAAAGCAGTAATATTTGATCTAGATGGAACGTTAGCAAATACTGATGAAATTCATAAGCAAGCGTGGGAAATGGCTTTGCAGAAGTTAGGATATGACGTTAAGATCGATATAAGGTACCTATTAGGTAGAAAAACTATTGATATAGCTAGAATTTTGGTAGGAGATCAAAATGCAGAAAAGTTGGCATTAGTAAAAACTCAAATTTATTCTGAATTAATAAAAACTCTAGCTAAGCCTAAACCTTGCGTCTATGAACTACTAGCTTATCTAAAAAATGAAAAGATCCCTATTGCAGTAGTAACTTCATCCATGCACAAATCAGCAAGTGAGGTCCTGAAAATAATAGAAATTCAACCGGATTTATTAATTGCTGGTGATGATGTAAAGATAGGGAAACCCGATCCCACGCCAGTATTGGAAGCTATCAGAAGATTGAACGCAGATCCCAAGCAGAGTATGGGAATAGGCGATACTATATATGATGTTATGGCTTATTATTCAGCTGGTATAAAAGAAATTTTTGTAGTGAGGAGTAGCGTTCCACTTAACGAGGCAGAGGTAAAGAGATATAATGCTAAGATATTAAACTCATTATGTGAATTAATGGAATAAACCGAGATAATAAATGTTATACACTATATTGAAGATAAAGTTTTTAACCTTATAATACGATTTACTTTTTAAGGTGCAGTAAATGCTTACAAATCCTTACGATTGGATAATAATATTGGTAGTAATTGCAGTATTGTTCTTCGGAGCTTCTAAAATACCTGAACTGTTTAGATCGATGGGTAGGGCCGTAGGTGAGTTTAAGAAGGGTAGGATGGAGTCTGAAATGGAGCTACAGCAATTACAACAACAAGCTCTACAACAGCCATTAGTTCAACAAAAGGAAAGCAGAGTTGAGGATTTGGAGAAGCAAATAGCTGAATTACAAAAACAATTAGAAGAATTGAAGAAATCTAAGCAGAGTCAATAAATCAATATTTACTATTGGGGTAAACAAAAATAACTTTTTTTGTTGAGGTGACCAATGGATGATTAATAATCTAAGTGACTTCCTAGTGGTGGTAGTAGTTTTCATACTTCTGATGGCAGGGGATAAAAATGCGGGAAAGACTGCGAGGTCAATAGGAAAATTCCTTGGAGAAATGAAGAAAAGGCAGGAGGAATTTAGGAGTGAATTAATGAGAGAGTTAAACAGTGTTGATGAAAATCCAACAACGACTTTTAAATATGTAAAAAGTGTTAGTGAAGATAGAGTAAAGGAGTTAGAAGCTAAAATAAGGCAGCTACAAGAGGAGCTAGAGAGGTTGAAGACAAGTGACGGAAAGAATTAGAGAGGTTGAGAAATTTGAAGAAAGGCCTCTAATAGAGCATTTAAGAGAACTCGCATATAGATTAAGGAGAATACTAGTTTCGCTTTTAGTCACCTTCCTCATTTATTTCATGATAGGTATAGAATTGGTCACTATTTACCTACCCTTTCCGTTTTTTGGACTTAAATATGTAATATCAACCATCCCTATTCCTTATCCATCCTTATTTAATAGTATTTCAGTCCAACTAACACAACTTTTTATCTATAATGAATTGCCTAAGGGCGTAAAGTTAATAATAATTAACCTTTTTGATCCGCTGTTCGCGTCTTTTTATATTTCTCTATATCTAGCTATATTTACATCAATCCCCATTATCGTGAGAGAAATCTGGGCTTTTGTTGCTCCCGGTCTTTACGAACATGAAAAGAGGTTTTTAAAGCGCACTATAATTCCTGCATTCGTACTTTTTGGTCTCGGTTCAGCATTTGCTTATTTTCTTTTAATTCCCTTTATGCTGCGAATAATACTCTTATACGCTAGTGCTTTAGGCTCTGCAGTAGAACCAACTTTAGGTCTGAGATCCTTTGTGAGCACTGTTATGACACTACTAATAGCAACTGGCCTAGCATTTGAACTTCCACTTATAATGACGGGATTAACAGCTATTGGCGTCGTAAAATCTAAGACATGGCTTCAAAATTGGAGATGGGGTGTTTTAGTTTCTTTTATAATAGCATGGATAATTTCTCCAGGTACTACTGGTGGTATAATAGAAACTGTGATAGGGATAACGTTATCTACCCTATTTTTTATAGGTGCACTAGTAAGTAAGACTGTAGAAAGAGGAAGAAGCAAAAATAGATAGTAATATAAATAATAACAATTAAAAAGGAATGTCATAGATATTAGGCGGAGAGTAATTTATGTCAATATATCATCTCAGTAAAATATTTAAAAATATTAGAATCACATATTTCAAAATATATGACACTTGTTTAATGATATTTATTTTAATTTTTATTAGTTATATATAAGTTATATGGATTTTATATTTCTACGAAAGATAAAGAGCTGTTATTGTTATACGTATATTTGCTATTTATTCATAAACGACGATAATTTAACGCTATTATTTGAACTACTGATAATATAGTTTTTTTATAGAAGCTTTGTTTATGTAACGGCAAAAGATTTATAATATGGACAGTTTATCCATATATTATGACAGACTTAAAGATAGTTGGAACAATGATTGTTGTAATTCTAGTTCTTAGTTTGGTTTCTATCTATTACTATTATAAAACTTTATCAACTTCTCCTCAGATTACGACTATAAGCAGAAATCTTCGAATTATATCGCTTGCACCAAGCGACACACAAATTCTGATAAGCTTAGGTTTAGGTAAATATATTGTAGGAGTTGACTATTATTCCTATCAACTTCTAGAATCTCTTAATCTTACTAAGGACATTCCATCTAACGTTACAATATTTAGTCAAATATCTCCTCCAAATATCTCCGGACTACTATTATTGCACCCTACTGTAGTTGTAGTAGAGGAGGGATTAATAGGGAGTTACTTACAACAGCTAAAGGAATCTGGTCTTAATGTTTTAGTTACAAATAATGACTTTGCCAATTCATATTCTCAGATAGAAAATTGTATATTAAAAATTGGAGAATTCTTCAATGATACTAATGGGGCACAACAACTTATAGATTGGATGAACGAGAAAATAAGTAATTTCTCCATTACTGGAAACGTAAGTGTAGCTTATCTCTTATGGATATGTCCCGATCTGAGCTTCTATACCGCTGGAGGAAACGTATTTATAAATAGTATAATAGTGCAATCAGGTGGAACAAATGTGTTCGCTAATTACTCTGGATATCCACTATTAACACCATCATCATTATTATTAGCTAAACCATCAGTTATAATTGCACAAGAGGAATATAATTTGTCATATACTCAATATCTCATATCTCAGTATAAGGGGATGAATTCCAGTAAGGTTTACATTATGGGGAACTTAGCTACTAATCTATTTAATGAACCTGGCCCACTTTCAGTCTATTCTATTCAAATGATTAAACTTATTCTTGAAGGTGAAGCTCCACATTATATTTCAGATAGTTGGGTGATAAAAGAGCTTAATGTCACACTACCGGTGTTTTAAGATGAAAAATCAAAATCCATTTTTTTATTTATTACTAACATTATTTCCTATCTCAATTTTTGTTGGACTAATATATGGAGATGTTACAATTCCAATAAGAGAGATATTTCACCCTACTGGAATTTACGCCTATATTTTATTTAATATAAGATTACCTACGCTGATTGCTACGTTGCTTATAGGTATAATCTTATCTACGGCTGGGGCTATCTTACAAATGTTATTAAGGAATCCTTTAATAGATCCCTATATAAGCGGAACCGCTTCAGGCGGAGCCTTCGGCGCAGTACTTACGTATTTTTTATTATTATTTAATTTACCCTTTTCTTGGTTGGTGTTCTTTCAACCTCTGGTAGCATTTTTTACTTCAACTTTAGCAACCTTAATCACAATTCTAATAGGTAAGAGGACTGGGTATCTTGGTCTTATCATAGGTGGAGTTCTAGTCTCTTTCATATTTTCATCCTTAATAGAGATCATATTATCTATTATGAGTTCTAAATATCCTCAAATACCTCCACTAACCTTCTGGCTTCTGGGAGATATTAGTATAGTCGGTTGGTTTAACGTAATAATATTATTAATACTAGCTATTCTCTTACTATACTTTAGCCTATCGAATTCTCGATTAATAGATTTATTAGCGATTAGTGATGAAATTTGCTTTTCGCAAGGTATAAATCCAAGTAGGCAAAGAATATTTTGGTTGCTGTTTATAAGTCTTGTAGTTTCCTTCTGCGTATCAATAGCTGGTATAATCGGATTTCTAGGTATAATAGTTCCACATATTGTCAGAAGATTAATTGGGGGAAATACTAAGATTCTTGTAGTATATTCGTCGATAGTAGGTTCAGCAATCTTAATCTTAAGTAACATTGTATCTCATGGAGTTTTTGGATACTATATTCCCTTAACCGCTATTCTCTCGATAGTAGGTTCTCCTATAATGATGTTTGCGCTGGTGAGGAGAGATGCTAATAGTGAAGAGTATTAGCGTTAATATCGGTAACAAAAATATCTTGTCAAATATTTCTTTTAGTGCTAGTAAAGGTATTAACGTAATTTTAGGACCTAATGGGAGCGGAAAGACTACGTTATTGAAAGCTATTATAGGAATGATGAAATATAAGGGGGAGATAATAATTAACGGAAGCGTCTCTTTTGTTCCCGCAGAATTTTTCTCACCTAAGATGAAAGTGATAGATGTTATAATGTCTGGCCGTAAGAGAGCTAATTACTATTATTTTATAAAGGAACTGAATCTAATTGAATTTTTGGATAGAGACTTCTCTACTCTAAGTTCTGGGGAGAAAAAACTAGTCCTCATATCAAAAGCTCTGGCTGAGGGTGAGAATGTAATCATGGACGAACCTCTTTCAAACCTAGACATAAAAAATAGATTTAATATAATGAGAATTCTTAGGAAATTTGATAAAACATTTCTCATTACTTCTCATGAACTAGAAGTATTAAGATATGCTGATAAAGTGATTATCATTAACAAGGGACAATTAAAATATGATGGAAGTATCTCTGACCTTTCAGAGGATGTACTTTATGATGCCTATGGTATAAAATTCAAAAAGATAAAGATAGATGATGAAGTTTTCTTTAAGCCGGAGGTATCATTATAATGCTAAAAAATATTTGATTTGATCATTATATGTAAAAATTAGGTCATTTGCAATGCTGATAGAGAACTACTATTAATAACTTTTTTTCCAAACTGAGGTTCAATAATATGATCCAATTTATGGCGCAACTAATAATATATTACAGTAAATAAGAGTTATTGTGAATTATCGTGCTGATTTCTCTGTTTGAATCTTATCATACATAGCGTGTATTTTTATATCATTTACCTATCTCAATTATTTTTGATTAGTTTTTCAAGAATAAATCGCATTAAGATCTTTTTCTAGTTTAAAGTAAAATATATTACTATCATGTACGTATTTAAAAATCTGCTTACGTTGGCAAATGGAGAATTCGTTAATCTTGTATCTGAGAACAAAGTTAAAATAAATCTTATATTATTTATTATGATGGTTATCATATATGTGAGCCTAAGAGAATAATTTTTAAAGAATATTTTACTAATGTTCTATGATAATTGATGAGTAATATTTGTATTTATGGTACTGTGTATAATAATTACAATACTATCGAGTACTCAATTAAAAGTATTTGGAGACCAGATTATGTGATTGTTATCACTGATAATTACTCAACTGACGGGACATGGGAGAAATTACAAGAGATAAAAAAAGAATATAATCTAATATTATATAGACTAAGAAGCAGTAGAGGAAAAGGAAGGGATTATTCTCTTAGACACTGTCCCGATAATTCAAAAACTAGCTTTTTCGATCTAGATGTAGAATATAACGAGAATTTTCATCGAATAACTGAATGGTCTTCATTAGATAAAATAACATATGCACATTGGTTATTTATTGGGAAGAAAGAATATATTGTAAATAAAGGTGGATGGAGAGATTTAAATGGAGCGGAAGACGTAGAACTTATAAATAGAATTGGATTTGATTACTATATCCCAGTAATAGTAGGCAAGAGCATATATAAGGGTAAAGCAACCAAGGAGAGGGAATCTAGATATGCTCATGGTACAAAGCTTCTGCTCAGAAACATTAATAATTTTATCGATACTATAAGAGGATGTGGATTCAACTGGAGAGAAGTTTATAATTTATATTTTAAATACCGTAGAATTCATTATTCATATCTTCCTATAATATTAGGTATCTATTTTATTGCAAAATTAAAAAGAATATATAGATATTCTTCATTGCATGACAATATAACTAATTCATTTCTTGAGAGACTTAATAAATTAACATTACCTAAAGAACTTAACATACCAGACGATTATTTTTTATTTGGAATAAGTAGAAGAGACCTCCTACTATACTCCGATTTAGAGAGACTTGCCGATATAAAGCTAAAAGAAAAAATTGGTGATTACAAAAAGTTTTTATGCAGTGATTCACTAATTAGATACGTTAAGAATTCTGAAGGCCTAAAGAAGGCGTTAGAACTTTCCAATTTATCTAAAATTGAATGTCATGAGCTTAATTAGAGTTAATTTAGACTACTACGAGTGAGTTGAGTATTAGCCTACAAACTTACTATGAAGACGAATTAGAAGATATGAAAAAGTATAGCTACGCTATAGTCAGAGCTTCTAAGAATGACTTCTATGAATTAGGCTTGTATTAATATCCCGTAGTATCATATAAAAAGTTTGATGGTTTACTAGGTGGATGATGACTTCTCTCTAATCTTATCTAGTTGCGCAAACTATCTAATATATTTTATATATTTATATATTGTGATAATACTATCTTATCTAAGAATTAATATATACCTTTGCTACAAACGGACTATTATGATTAAAGAGGTTTGTATGGTTTGTGGTAAAGAAAGGGAAAGTATCTATGAAATTAGATGTAATAAATGTGGTGGGCCTTTTGAAATTAAACTGGAATTTGAATATAGTAAAACAAGAAATAACTTTCCTTACATCAAGAAATTAATATCATTGGGGGAAGGAAAAACACCTATGATAAAAAGAGATAAAATTTGGTTCAAGCTAGATTTTCTAAATCCAACCGGTTCATATAAGGATAGGGGTGCCGTAGCATTAATATCATATTTAGCTGAAAGAGGTATAAGCAAAATCAGCGAAGACTCTTCTGGTAATGCTGGAGCTGCTATAGCTGCTTATGCTTCAGCAGCGGGTATTGAAGCACATATATATGTTCCAGATAACGCCAAAGGTGGGAAACTAAAACAAATTGAAGCTTATGGTGCGCATGTGATTAGGGTTAAAGGAACTAGGGAAGATGTCGCAAAAGCTGCAGAGAATTCTGGTTATTATTACGCATCTCATGTTTTACAGCCTCAATTTAGGGATGGGATCAGATCCTTGGCATATGAAATTGTTATGGATTTGGAGTGGAAAGTGCCAGAATATGTATTTTTACCTGTTTCTGCAGGTACGCTACTTCTAGGTGTACATAAAGGCTTCAATCATCTCTTAGAGTCTGGAATCATACCCACTATGCCTAAAATTATCGCAGTTCAGACTGAACAAGTAATGCCACTTTGTGCAAGATTTAAGAATATTCCCTATAACCCGCCAGAAAAGGTGACTTCAATTGCAGACGCTCTAGTTTCAACTAAACCAGTGCTACTGGATAAGATGTTGTCTACAATAAATGAATGCATAGTGGTTAACGATAATGAGATAATTGAAGCCTGGAAAGATTTAGCAAGAATAGGGATTTTAGTAGAATACAGCTCAGCTACTGTCTTTGCAGCATATAAAAAATATAAGGTTGACAATGCAGTATTAGTGTTAACTGGCAATGGGTTAAAGACTTTATGAAGATTTTTGTTGGAACCTCGGGCTGGTCATACGATTGGAATCCAGAGGGATCTATAGAGTGGTATGTTAAGAAAAGCGGACTTAATGCGATAGAACTTAATATGACTTTTTATAGGTTCCCAACAAAGGAGCAGGTTAGAAGATGGAGCAAATATAGAGAGGTTAGATGGGTAGTAAAAGTAAACAGAAGGATCAGCCATATAAAAAGGTTAAAGGACCAACAGATATGGTGTGAATTTCAACAGATAACAGAGCCTTTAAATCCGGATTTTTATCTATTCCAGTTACCTCCCTCATTTAAGAGAAATGAGGAAAACGAGAGGAGAGTACTGAATTTTTGTGAAGCTATAAAGGAGAAAATGGCTGTTGAATTTAGAGACCCGAAATGGTATATGGAGCCATTAAATTTGAACTGCGTGATAGTTTCAATAGATTCACCAATGGGCACTTACATAGCAAAAAGTAATGAGTATGTGTATTTGAGATTGCATGGAAGGGAAGTATGGTACAGCTATGAATACTCTGACAGCGAATTGTTAGAACTAGCCAATAAGGTGATTTCATTAAACCCAAAGTACATCTATGTCTTCTTTAATAATAATCACTGGATGCTTGAAAATGCAAGGCATATGCTTAAAATATTGTCTGAGTTTGTTTAGATTGTGTGATGAGAAGGGACCACGTCGATCGATGAAGATAACTTACCCGACTGAATATTTAAGTTTCTAATTTGTTCTAGTGATTGTGGAAGGTTTAACTATTGCAGTAATAGGAGCTGGTAAAATAGGTTCGGCCATAGTGAGGGCTATAAAGACAAAATATAGAAATGTTAATATTATAGCTACTGCAAGAAAAGATGAAACACTAAAGAGTTTAAGGGAGTTAAATATAGAAAGTACTAAAGATAACAACTACGCTGTGGCTAGATCAGACGTTATAATTCTAAGCGTTAAACCATATCATTTCCCCACTGTGTTAAGGCAAGTTAGTATCGAAGCTTGGAGAAATAAGGTAGTCATCTCAATAATGGCTGGAATCAAACTAGCTACCTTATCCAATTTACTTAATGGAGCAGAGGTTTTCAGAGCAATGCCGAACATTAATGCAATAGTAGGTAGATCCACTACTGCAATAGCTGAAAATAATGGAGAAAAAAAGGATTTAGTAGAAGAGATTTTTAAGGCGTTAGGTAACGTATATTGGTTACCAGAAGAATATCTCGATATTTGGACTGCATTAGTAGGAAGTGGGCCCGCATTTATAGCTGAGATAATAGATGCACTAAGTTTAGGTGCAGTTGCAAGTGGAATGTCAAGGGAAATCGCATATAGTGCGGTGTTGGATATGATTAGTGGTACAATAAGTATGCTTAAAGAGGGTAAGATAGATCATCCAATGTTATTGCGTGACCAAGTAACCACACCTGCAGGAACTACAATTAGAGGACTTATGATTATGGAGGCTAAAGGTGTGAAATCTGCTTTGATTGAAACAATTGAAGCTTCCTACAGAAGGGCAGTAGAAATAGGTAATGAAATAGATAGAAGTATTAGAAATAATAGTAAGTAATAGTGGGAAAAAGTAACATTTTAAAGGTGCCATGATTATATTTCGTGTACTAATATGGATAGAAGACTTGCAATTCTCATTTTAGGTATAACTAACCTTGTTGGTATATATGAATTACCATTATACGGACCTTTTTTAGCATTTTCTCTCTTTTCCTCTTCGTTATCTATACTTTATGATGCTCAGTTATCTTTAATAGCTCCCACAGTTGTCTTCACGTTACTGTTTGCTATTCATGTTACTAATATTCAATTACAGAAGTTGATGATTATATCCATTCTAATGATGATTTCAATACTTGGAAAGAATAGCAAATGGATTTATTCGATTTTACTCGCATTATCACCTGGGTTTATTATCACCAATTTTTATCTTCTAATTGTAGTCCTAGTTCTACTGATTCCCGTTTTAATAAAGATAAATGGTGAAGTGCGAGCTTTAATAGTATCTGGTATCGTGTATCTTCTCTATTCTAGTATAATATTTACACATAGCTCGCAACTAGCAGATCAAATTTCACAAATTTCATATTTTTATCTAATTTTTGGTGTTATTGGAGTTATAGTTGAAAACAAATGGATGCATATAAAAATGAGAAATAGTGCGAAGACTATACTTAAATATCTTGCTTTTGTACCCGCATCATTTCTTTCCATAATGTTCGGGTATCCTATAAACTCACCATTTATTTACTGGTCCAATCACTCACTATATTTTACGTATTTATATCTACCTTGGATCTACGGAATCGGTTATAACTCAAACCAACACTTAATTGCAAGTTGGGTCTTCGCGTATCTTTTATCGTTAGTAATAAGAAATCCGTTAATGACTGCGACAGTATTCCTTTGGATTTTCACATTTCTTTCTGGCGTTTTCTCATATATTGTGTTTAAAAGACTTAATTTGAAATACCCACTCCTCTTCTCGATAATATATCAGCTTAACATATTTGATCCCGTAATTTATCATTCAATTTCAATATTTGCTTATGCCTTTCTACCATTAACATTACTTTTTATTCACAATCGAAATAAGCTAGTTTACACAATCTTGACATTAGCTACAGCTTCCTCATTACCGATTTTTATATCTAGTTTAATATTGCCTATAATTTACAGAAAATATGAGTATTTATTATATGCCTTGGGTATTAACGCTTTCTGGATTATTCCATTTTTACTCTTAGATTTTAATCTAGACATGAACGGTATCTCTAATGTAGAGGTTATTTTTTCAATCCTCTTGATTTCTCTATCTGCAATAATATATCATTTGAAATTTAAAAATAATGAAGCAATTTATCTTCTTTTAATAGCTTTTATACTACTAGTGATGGGAATCAATACCGCACCACTAATTCTCTTAGGTACAGTAATGCTTTTCGGAAGCATAAGGGATACGAGTATACTTTATATGACATTATTGTCTAGCCTAATAATTTTAATAATAATTGGATTTTCATATGAGACAATTTTAAGTTATACAACAACTGAATATTACAATTTCGATCCACAAATGAATTTTCCCTCAGCGGGTTTTTATGGGTTTGGGATTATAAGTAATGTGAGCAATTTTAGCCTTTCTGTAAGTGGAATACCAACACCAGAAGTAAGCTACAACGTTAAATATTTTGTCATCAATGGTTTTACCGTAGTTGAAAACCCATTTTATTTTGGCTTTCCGATTCCAGCAATACCTAATTATACGCCACAGTTAAGTGTCTCATACGTTTACTCTAATTCTAGTTCTCTTAATATCATATACTCTCCCTTTAATAAGCCATTAGGTATTGAGGTATATTCTCCTTCTGTCTCAAGAATTGTAATAGTATTTAACACTAAGGTTGTAAACGTAAGTGGAATTAATGCGTTAATTAACAATAATAGTATAGAGATTGTTACAAACAAATCTTTAACATTACTTGGAGGCAAAATACTTGTAAATAATGAATCAATTTTTTCCTCCTATTACAAGCCATCAATAACTACGATTATTGGTATAGGCGAGATAACTGAGATTATACAATCTAATTATCCAATTTACTTACCGATAAATCAGAGCGTATTAATCAATGGAAAAAGTTTCAATCACTCTATAATTCTTCCTCCTGGAAAGTACACTGTAGTAATTTCCGATAAGAAAATTGAATATTCTGGTTATGCTTCCATATTTTTAACAATAATTTCTTTAATATTCTTAATTAGGAGGTTTAGAATATGACAAGCAAAGTAGTTTTGGCACTATTTTTCTTCTCAATTTTATCCTCCTTAGTCGTCTCTTCATATTCGATAGTTATACTATCACCAAAGATAGATAAGATCATATCATATCAACAAGTGACTAATAACAGTATTTGTAGTAACCCTAATTGGATTAATGGAACTGCGATAGTAGAGCGCAATATAACCTATGAGTCAATAATTGGGTCAACATATAGTTATGCCGTACAGTATGTGAATTTTGAAAACTTCACTAACTTTTCATATTCAGCTAGGTACTCTTATTTTTCAGGGTCCCTAGCGGGTCCTATAATATTAGGTGGAAACGTTAAATTAAATAAACCAGCTAATGAACAGCAGTACGTTCTGATATATTCTGTAGTTACTGGGCAATTACTAATTAAAACTCCAAATAGTAGTTTGAGGGTTATTATGAATAATCTACCAATAAGTGTTAATGGTCTCGTTTCTATTCAATTCTCTAACGTTGAGGGCAATTTAACGGTTGAGACAATTGAGTTGAATGGTAATGTTACGAGATTAATCTATATAACACCAATACCTTGGTCTAAAATAAAATATGTTGGTTGGTTACAAAATTATGGCTTTTCAACCTTGTATTATTTATCCTCACTGTATTCAGTTGTACAGACTATTCCAATGATAGCTGGGCAAACTTATATGGAGTCAAATGTTGTTAGTTCTCCAAATTGGAATCTAGGCGTAGCTAAAATTACAAGTTTAACTGACAATTATGAAGTAGTTAAGGGTTCGCAAGAAGGTAGTTACGTAGTTCAGTTCTATAATATTTCTCATTTAAATTACCTAATACTTTCGGTTAATTTTACATACTATAATGGGAGTAATGCAGGTGTAGAATTGTTAGGTAGTAATCTAAATCTCCATCTTCTTGATACTACTCAGAAAATTTACGGCCTTCTTTATGCAGTAAATAATGGATATTTATATATCAGATCCCCAATGAGTAACTGGCAGATTATTAACACAAGTCTACCAGTGATTAAAAGTGGATTACTAACTCTAGTATTTTTAAATGTGAGTAATAATGTGAGCCTATATGAAATCATAACCAATAACGCAATATACTATCTTAATATTACAACTAAAGTACCTTGGTCAAATATAACTTATATAGGCTGGAGAGTTGATAATGGTACCTCTAATATTTATTTTCTGCCTCAGAACTTTGTTGTAGGTGTGCAGGCTAATTTAGTATTTGAGTTCATAGGAAATAATGGAACAGCCATACCAAAACAAGAATTCTACATATACCTAGGCAGCAACATTTCAAATTTACAGTTTTACTACAAAGGTTATACTGACGCTAATGGGTTATATTCTATACCTTTACCGATTATATATTCTATGAATGGAGAATACGAATACGTTAGAATAGCATGGATTAATGCCTCAACTAATGTCACTTTAATAATACCACTAATAAGAGTACCTGGACAACTTTCTATACCTCTAAGTACTATTACAATAGGTGAAGAGAACCCTATTGACATCAGTATTAATTACATGGATTACTATATCCTGTTCTTATTCATCGTTCTCGCTGTTTTGCTAGCAGCGTATGTTTTTAGAGAAAGACGTTTCTGAAATAACCTAATTTTAGATATGCGTTCAAAATTTGATCAAATTTGTTGGCATACTCTATTGCTGGGCAATCTTCACAGATTTCCTCGGTATTTAATACTTCCCTGGAGTACCAGAATAAGATAGGGTGTGCAAATATCACCTTATTTCCAGTGTTACTTATCATAAATGGTATTGAATAATTAATATTAGTCTCCCTTTCTATTATATCCTTAGTTAATTTAGAGTAGTTACTCTTAGCTATATAGGAATTGAGTAGCTTCATCACTATATTGTCAAAGAATGTATAATCATCTATCTTCATTATGTATAATGAAGAGTAAATGTACTCATTGATTGTGAACAAGTTTTTCTCATGTAGCTCGCCTAAATTTAGGTCTCCTATTTGAATAATATCTCCCTTATCGTTTTTTATGAATAGCCCTACTCTTACATTATTTTTATCTATTGTATTTTTAGAGTTTAGTATTTCTATCTCTACTGGGCGAAATCCTCCTTTCATATTCACTGTAAATAGCCTAACTTTATGTTTGATTAGTTTCAAGTTCTTTTGCAGTAGTTCCGTAGTGAATTGGCTAAGTACTTCTAGATCATTATATAACGCGGTGAAGAACGATATATTTTCTCCATTGATATTAATAGTTGAAAATGGGTTAGATAGATAATGTGTATCAAGCTTAAACATCGAGAGAATCGTGTATATTGGTCTCATATCCTTGATTTTGTATGGGATAGTTTGGTTGTCACGCATCACTAATGGAGATGAAAGAGCTAATTCGAATACATCAATTATCCCCAATTCCATTAACAACGATAAGTACTTCTTATCACCTAAATGAAGTAAAGGTAAAATGTGTTTTTGTGGTAATTCAATTTTCTTATATTCTTCTATTGAGGGAAGTTTAGATTTTTCTTTTTTTATTATTTTTCTTTTATTCTCTTTTTTCTTATCTACTTCTGTCTTTTCTTCGATACAATTTTCGAAGGAGATCTTTTGTGATATTTTCAATTCTTCTATATTCTGTGAGAGTATGTCTCCAATTTCGTTTATTAAATCATATATTGCCTTATGAACCGTGGTCCTAGTATATTTTTTTGTAATTCTTTTAGCTATACCGTTAATACATATAATAGCTGTTAAGGTGTGAGAATTTTCCTTAACTAAAAGAATAGGTACACCTTTATCTGTTTCTAATGCCGTAGTTGTGCCTTCTACTCCACGCTCTGCTATATATTCAAGTAGTTGATAAGATTCCTCTTTCATTTTGCCTTTTTACTTATGATTAATCATATTTATACGCATTTGCTATAATTCCTTTATATGGAAACTGCCTTAAAGTTAGCTAGGAAAGGGAAAGTGTTAAGTGCCTTGATGTTCTTAAAACATTATGTTATAGAAAATCAAGAGAGATGGGAAAATTCCATTGAGGAATGTAGGGAACTTTTTGAGGTAATAATGAGTATGCCCTCACTTAATGATGAGAGTTGGAGAATTTTCGTACCAAGTATTACAATAGACGATTTTGAAGAACTTACGTTAAGGGTAAGTGAATGCATGCGATACTAGCTTACATCGATACTATAGTATTTAATATCGTAAGAAAGGTCGCCTACGAGAACTTTTGTGCAACATATGATATGAGGTCGTATTCTCCATCAAGGACAATAGCTATTACGGGTAATTTAAGAGTTATTATTAGCAAGAGTAATAAAAATGTGAATGTAATAATTAAGTGTGGAAAGATTAGGGATTCATTTCAAATTACTTTAAAACATAACAAGCTAATTTACGGGGAAAATGAAGTAGATGTAAGTTCATTTATTTATATGATTCCGTCGATAGAAAATAAATTATATAGTTCCATGTTAAAAATAAGTGATAGTTGCAATATTCAAGAAATATGTTATAGACAAAGTAAGGTAATTAAAGAAATATTAGTTGAAGGTTATAAGGTAGATATTTCTGAGGAGATAAAGCGAAACCTAGAACAGATCTTGACTTTATTCTATAGAAAAAATGTTAGTGTGGGCTGTAAAGCTAATTTGATATGTATTAGGAAGGCTATAGTATCGGGAAAGAAGGTTTATTTGCAATTAGCAGATCCGAGGAAACAAAACTACTGGTATCTTGAAATCAATGAATTAATTGATAAAATGCCAGATTATGCTCAAGAAATTTTAGCTATACTAAGGTTAATGAGAAAGACGTTATAACTTTCTGTAAAACCTCTCAAAAAAGTTTATATCGCCTAGCGACGAAACTAAAACCGATCTTACACCTATTTCACCTAGGAAATCTATGACCGAAGCGATCTCTTTCTCCATAAAGTAAGGTTGGTCCAAACTCTTTACTAATTCTTTATTCTTGTCAGTCATAACAATTAGGTATGGAATAGCTCTTTCAACAAGTCCAGGACCAAAATATTTAAGATCGTCTATACTCTTCATTCTAAGAACTAAGAAGAAGTCTGCTTTTGACTCCAGTCTGGCTCTGATTTCGTTTTCACTTCTTCTCAAACTTATCATCATTCCACTTTCTACCCCATACTCTTTAGCTATATTGACAGCATCCTCAGATGATAAATAGCCCACTTCCCTACCATATTTAGGCTTATCTCCTTTTGTAAATGCTATTTTAGTATTGAGAATCTTAGCAGTAATTGATAATGAACGAATAAATAACTCGTTTACGTCTAGCAGTCTCTGATTAATTATTATTGTTTTTTTATCTAGTAATAGAGAATATCTTATCAATGTAGCTATAAATAAAGGTACTGGTGATGGAATTCCTAATGGAGAGTCTGGAATATCGAAACCATCAAGAAAAGATAATATTTTTATTTCGTTGAGTAGTTTATCGATTTTTTTCTTTGGATGTAATTCTGCTAATATTTCCATTTGATGTGTTAATGCAAATTTTGAGCTATATTTTTTTCCCTCTTCTATATCATAATCTATTGTGAGCGAAGAAAAGAAAAGTAAGAGAATCTTAGTACATTATCCAGATGATACGCCGGCTGGTTATATAGAATACGCTAATGGGATTTCTGTTATCTATAATAATGAAGGAGAGCTTCTATTTAGGGTTAGGGGAAAATTTCCACCACCTCCCCATAAATCCTCTGACTATTCGTGGATAGACAAAGTATTAGAGAAGGGGTTACAAGATTCGAGAAAGAGATTTATACTTTATGTGGCTTCTAGGTATTTAGTTAATGTAAAAGGTGTTAGTGAGGAAGAAGCGATTAACTTGTTGAAAGAATTTTATTATAAATCTCAGTCTGGAAAAGTATATGAGTCTTGGCTGAAATCTGTAATAAGGGGAGTTAAGAATAAGGGACTATTACCATGGTCGTTAAAGAGAATTGAAGAAAGAGATAAGGAAATGTATAATGAAATTATGAAAGTATTAAAAGGTAATTGAAAGGATAATGACAAGAACTTTGTAAAGTAGAAAAGAGGAAACGCTCGGTTAAGTTATTTTTGGAAAAAATATATAAAACCACATATGCCATACACATACATATGGCAGATAGCTATTCTATAACTACGTGGTTATTAATACTCCTTCCACTATCAGTATTTTTAGTAATCACAATATGGGTAGTTAATTTATTATTTTTAGCTCCACAATGGAGACAAGCTATCCCAGCTGTTGTAGGATTTGCTATAGCATTTCTTGCGATAGGCGTCTTTATAAGAAGTAAATTTGGAAAGTTTGCCCTATAATTTTTTTAATCATTACTTAAGACTCTCGTCACCTTTCAGTCGCTGGCGAACAAATCATCTATGCTAAATATCTGCAGAAAGATTTAAATTTTATTAGGGTAACCCTAACATAGTGATAAAAATGATAGACCTAAACACCGTGCTAAATCCTCCAGAAGAATTGTCAGTATCGGAAATATTAGTTATTTCTTTAATTTTAGGTATGTTACACGGAGCGACACCAGATGAGCATACCTGGCCAATAACGTTTAGTTATGCAATAGGCAAATACAGTACGAAAGGAGGTATGAAAGCAGGGTTTTTATTCTCACTGGGTTTTACAATACAAAGAGCATTTCTAACTACGATAGGATTCATAGGCCTTGCATCGTTTTATGAAAGGTATAATTTAGATGGTCCAGTATATGCAATAGTTGGTATAGTCATGGCAATTGCAGGATCTTACATATTAAAGGGTAGATATTTGCACTTACCTATAGACGTTCTACTAAAGAGCAAGCATCACAGCGAGAAAACTAATGGAGTAGAACTACGTGATATTCCTTTAAAGATGACTATAGTTCATGGTCTAATTGCTGGCTTTGGATTTGGAGCATATGCAACCATAATTACGTTTGTATTAGCTCCAAAACTCCCCTCAATAGTATTCGCTCCATTGCCAGGCGCAATGTTTGGAATAGGGACAATGATAATGCAAATAATATTTGGTGCCATATTTGGTTCCATTATACGCACGAGGAGGTTAACTGAAGAGCAAGTTTCATACATTGCTAGAAAAACTGCCGGAAGAGTATTGTACTATGGAGGCCTAGTTTTTGTGATCGCAGGTCTGTTAATAATTGCATTTCCAGCTATTGATAACTTCGCTATATCTACTGGAAATCCAATACCAAATCTTGATGCTATAGATATCGGGTTCTTACTCGTTATAACAGTAGTTGGAATTATAGGCATCAGTAGTCTTATCTTAGGAATTAAAGAGGCAAATAGATTATCTAAGTCAAATTATAAGAACCTTGGGAAGTTATAACGTTTTTTAAACTAGAAAGTATTTTATGACTTATGAGTAGTGATTTCTTCAATTCCATAGCTACCAAATGGCAGAAAGAATGGGAAAAGAATAAGTTATTTGAAGCTAATATAGACTATTCTAAGCCTAAATTCTTCATAACGGTTCCATTTCCTTACACTAATAGCCCGATGCATGTAGGTCATGGTAGGACATACATAACTGCAGACATTTATGCCAGATATCTTAGAATGAAAGGCTATAACGTATTATTCCCATTTGCTTTTCAATTCACTGGGACTCCAGTTTTAGCCATAGCGGATTCTATAAAAAAAGAAGATAAGGACATGATTGATTTCTTTAAAAATGTATATGGAATCTCTGAGGAAAAAATAAAGGAACTAGGTGATCCCTATAAGCTTGCTGAATACTTTAAGGAAGAAATGATTAATACGGCTAAAAGTATAGGAATGAGCATTGATTGGAGGAGATCGTTTACAACTATTGATAGTCGATTTGAAAAATTTATACATTGGCAGTTAGAGAAACTGAAAGAACTAGGTTATTTAACCTCTGAGGAGGACGTGGTAGGATACTGTCCTAATGATAATTTCCCCGTTGGAATGCATGACACACGAGGTGATATAGAACCAGAAATTAGTACAATGCATCTAATATCTTTTGATGGTGCAAATTCATTAAATTTTATGGTAGCGACTTCAAGACCAGAACTCGTATTTGGAGTTGTAATGTTAATTATTAATCCAGATGCTAACTATGTTGTTGTTGAACATAAGGGGAAGAACTTCATAATATCTGAAAGAGCCTATAAGAAATTGTCATATCAGAAGGAAATGAAATTTGTGAAAAATATTACAATATCCGAAATAGTAAATTTACACGCAGTTAATCCAGTAACTGGAAGAAAACTAGAAATCATTAAGAGCAAGTACGTTGATCCATCTATAGGTACTGGAGTAGTAATGGGCTATCCTGCTCATGATCCCTTCCATTACCTTGCAATGATTGAAGCAGGAAAACAATTTGATGTAATACCAGTTATTAAGACAGAAGAGCTGGACGAGATTCCGGGAGAAAGCGCAGTTTTACAAAGCAAAAATCCTGCAGCGTTGAAAGATTTTATGGAAAGTATATACAAAACTGAATACTATAAGGGATATATGAGAGAAAATATAATTTCTATAGTTCCAGATTTCTTAAAACAATTTGTAAGAGAAAATATTGTTGGTAAGCCAGTTCAGGAGGCTAGGAAGAACGTTATTGAGTTATTGAAGTCTTTAGACGCTTATGACATCATTTACGAGATAACAAATGGACCAATTTATTGCAGGTGTGGAGCAGAAATTGTGGTTAAAAAAATTCAAAATCAATGGTTTATAACTTATGACAACCCTAGATGGAAAACGTCAACGTTGAAATCTATGAGTAATATTGATTTAATTCCTAAGCAAATTAAAAGTGAATTAGAGAAAGTAATATTTAACATTAGGAAGGAGGCGATAGGAAGAACTAGAGGTCTTGGAGTCAGATTACCTTGGGATGAATCACAAGTTGTGGAAAGTTTAAGTGATTCTACGCTATATACAGTATTATATACAATAATTCACAAAATGAATTTCACTCCAGAGAAAGATGTATTTGACTTCATATTCTTAGGTAAGGGGCATCAAATAGAATTAGAGAAAAAATATGGTTCAATTATAAGGCAATTAAGAGATGAATTTCTATATTGGTATCCAGTTGACCAACGTCATAGTGGAAGAGATCTGGTCCAGAACCATTTACCGTTTTATATTTACACTCATCTAGCAATCCTAGGTGAAAAATATCTGCCTAAAAGAATTGTGATTAATGGTTTTGTAAGAGTAGGGGGTAGAAAGATGAGCAAGAGCCTTAGAAATATATACCCACTATCTAAAGCAATTAAGGAATTTGGTGTAGATCCAATAAGAATAGCTTTAACTTCAAGTGTAGATATCCTACAAGACCTAGATTTTAGTGAAAATATAGTTAAAACTTATGCTGAACAGCTAAAGAGAATTTTTGATTTAATCGAGAACTTATTAAGTCTCAATAGTGAGGTAAAAGAGTTAAGAACAGCTGACAAATGGCTATTGTCAAAAGTCAGAGAACTTATTGCACAAGTTAATGATAGTATCACAATCTTTGATTTCAGGAATGGAGTTAATCTGCTTTTGTACCAAATGTATTATACACTAAGAGATTATTTTGATTTAGTTGAAGTTCCCAATCAGAATGTTATAAGAAAAGTGATGGAAACGTGGATAAGGGGATTAGCGCCATTCGCTCCCCATATTTCAGAAGAACTTTGGCATAAGGTGTCAAACACTTTCGTGTCACTTGAGAGGTATCCAGAAGCTAATGAACTAGAGTATTATCCAGAAGCTATATTTGAGGTAGACTATCTTAACACAATTATAGGGAGTGTAAAGGAATTAGAAGATTACATACAAAAGAAAGCAGAAAAAGTAATATTATATATCAGTGATAATGATAATGCGAAACAATTAGTCAAAAAAGCAATCGTAGCACTAAATGATGGAGTTTCAATGAGGGACTTTGTTATTGAAAATAAGGATAAGATTAGTGAAAAAATTTACGTTGTAGTTTCAAAATTAAACAAGAATATAAGAGATTATTTATTAAATAATGAAGTAGATGAGGAGCAAATAGTAATAAGGAACATGAATTACCTTTTGAAGAAGTTAGGTGTTTCTGAGATAGTAATATATGATGCAGATGATCCTATGGCACCAGATATAAAAGGCAAAAAGTCACAAGCAATACCTTTAAGTCCTGCGATTGCAATACTATAACATGAGACATTTTATAATAGACTGTGATACTGCAGAAGATGACATATTAAGTTTGTATCTTCTTTTAAAAAATAATATTGACGTAGTTGGAGTAACTATTGTAGAAGGAAATATACCTTTTGAACAAGAAGTAAAGAACGCATTATGGGCATTGGAGCAAATTAATCGTGATATTCCGGTATATCCGGGATCTAAGAGACCGCTAATTAAGAACTTTATGACAGTGGAAAAAGTTCATGGAAAAGGCGGGATAGGTGATATATTAGTAGAACCCAAGAGGTTCAATGCCCAAGGAAAGCACGCTTCATTAGCCATAATAGATTTAGCAGAGAAATATAAAGGAGAGTTAGAATTTCTTGCAATATCACCTTTAACTAATTTAGCACTCGCCTATTTGTTGGATAACTCAATAGTAAGGAAAATAAAAAGAGTTTGGATAATGGGTGGCTCAATTTTCAGCATAGGAAATATTACACCAGTAGCTGAGTTTAATATATGGGTTGACCCAGATGCGGCTAAGATAGTATTTGATGCTGGTTTCAATATTACCTTAGTACCCTGGGATGTTATAATTAATTACCCAGTAACCGATGAAGAATGGAACTTGATTAAGAATATGAGGACCAAAATGAGCGAGCTTTACATCATGATGTATTCACATTATCGACAATACTCATCAAATATACAGAAGATCAATGGCCATCCACATCCAGACGCCATAACTACTGCAATAGCAATTGATGAGAGAATTGCAACAAGGAAGGAGAAGAGATTTGTAGCGATTGATAATACTGATGGAATTACAAGAGGCATGACATTAGTTGATAGGTTTGATGCAGATACTAGGTGGTCGGATAAGCCAAATGCTGAAGTAGTATATGAAATAGATAAAAAGAAATTTATGGAAAAAATAATTGACTTGTTAAATTGGTTTTAACTTTTTAGAACTTGAATCTTCACAACTCCTTCATTTTCGTCATAAATTACTTTTACTAAATCTCCTTCTTTGATTTGGAACTTTTGCCTAACCTTTGCAGGTATTGTTACTTGATAGTTACGAGAAACCTTTACAACTTCTTCAACTGGCATAAAAATGTATTAGTAAAAAAGGGTTTAAATATTTTATCAAAGACTAAGAAAAGACAATCCTTGTAACTACCATGAAGTATTAAAATAAAATTGATTAATTATACAGTTAAGCCAAAAACTATCTACGTTATTTGCCCTTTATACTATACAATATAATTTGAATTAAAATACAATCTAACTCGCAAACTTCTTTTATACTGTTTATTCATTTCATAAACAAATATAGCGCGGAAATATGTATTTTATTGAAGTCAGCCAGATTGCCAGAGATCAATAGTGTACTACATCTATTCACTTCCTAACCTTAAAAATATCGCAATAAAAGTCATTTTTCTTACCATGTGAGGATCCACTAAACTCTAACTCAAAAACTTTAAATTACCTTTCATAACAGATATCATACTAGTGCCGCGGTAGTATAGCCCGGTCAAGTGCAGGTTACGCCGAAAGTATGCGGGCCTTTCGAGCCCGTGACCCGGGTTCAAATCCCGGCCGCGGCACTTATTTTATATTAAATTGAAAGAGACTTACATTCTCTCTATAAAGGCGTAAATGGAACAGTAAGTCTTATTTTTGGAACAGTGTCACTTTATTAAAAGTAGAGTGGTCTAGTATGCTCATAGTATTGTAGTGTAGTTGAGATTTTCACATATATCAATTCTCTTTATTAAGATAAAATGGAAATCAATATATTAAAATGATCTAGAAATAGTTTATACCCATTTACGACACTAGAAACACACTCATAGTTATTTAGAATTGATTACATTATTATGATAATAAATAAGTTATTAAAGATAAAAGATTTAATTATTTGAGGCATATAGACTCTAGAATAGTTATTTTTCTATAAATCTATCATTACATTTATTTTTAAAATCTTTAGGATCAGAAATTATATAAAAAGTGACTATTATGATTTCATCACCGCTTTCCGCTATTACGTTAAAATATATATCTTGAATTTCGAAGCAGAAGCTCTCTCTACTTTTATTTTCACAGCTTGTCGCACAAACGTTAGTAACATAGTCCATTAAGTTAGCATCATAACATTGCAAACACGAATATTCGTTAGGATTATGACAAACGTAATTTAAAATATCGCAAAATTTCATAAAGGGAACGTTTCTATTTTCTAAAAGGGGTTTTATCTCTTCATAAAGTCTCTTCTCCAAAAGTCTTCTCTTCTTTTCACTGATCACAAATCCGCAATCTATTTCGCAATCGTCAAGACTGTCCATGAAATGTTCACACACGGATTACCTAATTGGTCCCTTAAATCTGTATATATGTTAAGGTTTGTGATTTTACCTTTAATTAGGTACTCCCTCTCATTCTCATTGAGATATATCTCAGTTCCTCCTTCATCCAAAATTTTCTGTTCTTCTATTTTTTCAGGAGTATGAGAGGAAATCTTAATAGGGGAACATAATTCACCGTATTTAGGTTTATCAGTATCTATTGCAATAACTGGATTAATTATGGGAGAAATACTCTTGTAATCAGATGTTACAAAAACAGCAATAGGAATAAAAAATATTTGAATAATCAAGTTCTCTTCTTTGGTTTTTATTGAAATTTTAGTAGGGTTTATCTTTTTAACTTCGTATTTTGCTCTAATTATCTGAAGCATCGTCCGTACCCTTATATTCAATGTCTATACTTACAATGTTTCCTTTTCTATCACGAAAGATCATCACAAAAGCTTCGTGGGAATCAACTTTATATGGAGGATTATTTGATAGCTTTATAATTATTCCATACTCATTATCCTCCACTATTTTTACAAGATAATTAAATGATTGATAAGGGGAATTAGAATTATCCGACGTGTAAATTCCAATTAATTCATTCATCATATATTGTTATTCTCGTTTAATCTAAAAAGCTTTGTTTCTGCACTGACTTCTCTCCACCCTAAACGGTATTCCCAAAAATCACCCCCTTGATAATAAATTAAGATAAATAAAAAGCCTTTCCATAATTTTAATTAGTTCTGATACAAAGTCATCTTGTATCTCGCCTATGAAAAGCAAAACGAGAAGAAGCTTGAAATCCCTTTTATTAACCTCATCCTTAAAGAACAAAGAGTACAAAAACATAGCCAAAACAAAGACAAACAAGTGAAAAACCCAACTCCTAGAACAAGTAAAAACAAGAAAACCCTTAATCTCTCTATAAGAAGTCTCAATGGGATTCCTAATCCCATCATACAACCTCAAAACCTCATGTTTAGGCAAATCAAGATTAGTACCCCTAGCAACATACTCAACACGACACTTACCCTTCCTCGTAACCTCACGACCATGAACAATCAACCTAAAACTAACTTAACCACTCACCCTACCACTTCTAGTAGTATAAGTACCATCATACTCATCATAAATCTTAACATCACCAACTGGAACAGAAATAATGTACTTGAACTGCGAGAGGAACCTTATTACTTCAACGCTGTAAAAGCCTGCGTCAAGTGCTATTATACCAATTTTGAATCCTAGTGATGTGACTTGTTTAACTAGCGTTTTCACAATCTCATCTTTTCTCATTCCATTTGTGTATGGTGTGAACGCTAGGATGACTATTTTGTCGTTGTTGCTGTTGCGTAGTTCCATTGATATCCCTTTTCCCCACTTCCTATTCCCTCTACTTTCTCTCCCCATTCCCGTCCAGTCTATGCTTATGTCTACTACTTCTACTCCTTTTAGTAGTTCTTTTGCTATTTCTTGTATTTTGTGTAGTAGTTTGTCTGTTATTTGTATTCCTTGTTCCTCTATGTAATTTCTCATGGTTTGTGGGGATATGTTGTAGTTTTTTTGATTTGTTTTCTATTGAGTCTCGTCATAGGCAAGCTGATATTAGTGTTTTTGTTGCTCGTGGCTACGTCTGAAACCATTAAAACGTGAAGATGTATGCTCTATTCTATGTGAAACTTATAAGACAATAAAAAGGTGATCTGAATATTTGCGAATCCTCTCTTTTCCCAGTAAAATTTTCCGAAACTTCAGAGCATGAATGGCTCTTCATGAATCAAGATTCGCTTTCCTCATCATCTAAAAACTTATTAAGAAATTCGTCTACATATGGCTTTTCTCCAAATATTACAAGATCATCTATGTTTTCATCGTAATACTTTTTTATCTTATTTATCAGATTTGTAATGTTATAAATATCAAAATCCAGAACCTCTCCACCTTGAAGTTTGTCATCCTCATAAACTGTTATCACCATGTTTTTGTACACTGAAAATCTGAATGCAGAAACAACCTTTCCGTCCTCTACCTTCTTATATACCATTATTAGCATTAGTGGCTCGGTAATCCCATGCCTAGTGTATTCAGCATGCTTAATCATGATAATAGTTAAAAACAAAAAGGAATTATATCATTTTTCTTTTCCATCACTGTTTACTCTGTATGTATTTTTCGTAAAATAAGACGGCTTTCTTCAAATTTGAAGCCTCATCCTCATAATTTGCTAATTCTACATAAGCTCTCGCTAAAAATAAATAATCCTCTATTTTTTCTGCAGTTTTTATAGCCTCTTTAAGGAAATATATTAGGTTAGTTCTTCTGTAAATATCGTAAAGAATCTCTAGTTTATCTTTACTATCTTCTATATTCTTTAATCTATCTAGGATCTCAGTGAAAATAGATTGATCACTACGTGATAATTTATATAGTGGTTTCAATTGATTTTTATAATCACCTATTTTTGCATAGAGTCTGATGGCTTCTTTCAAATCCTCCTCATTATCTGAAATAGATAAAATATCCGCCAATAGTCTTTCATTTCCTAACATTGTTGCAATCTTTTTTGCTTTTTCTAAAAAATATTTATCATTATTGTGTTTAGCTAATACAGCGTAAGCTACTGCTAAATCTTCTGATGGCATGTCAAGACTTTCTAATATTTCCTTAGCTTCATTTACATAGGTAATGTTAGATTCTCCTAATTTTAGACAGACTTTAGCCAATAGCTTCCTACTCAATGTATTTATCTCTCCTTTAGAAGTTAAGGTGAGACTTTTTAGAATGTTATATGCATTTTTTAACTCGCCTTTTCCGAAATACGCTAATGCAAGATTATACAAAATGATGTCCTTATCGTCAGTTGAAAGTTTATGGCTATCAAGTAATTCATTAAAGATTGAAATAGCCTTATTATACTCCTTCTTCTCGATGTAGATCAATCCTAAAATATTAAGTGTTGAGGAGTTCTTTTCACCAATCTCATCTATTAAACCTAGAGCCTTATCTAAAAATTCCGGATTCTTGTATCTCTTATATAGATTATAATACTCTTGGATGAGTATGTTGTACAAAATTAGCCTTTTTTGTTTGTTTTTCTCCTTCCTAACTTGTTCCTCTAATTTTACTATTCTTTCCATTTTTATAAAGTAAGCAAAGGAGAGATAAAATTCTTGTTAGATAACACGGTTTATTCATACCGTGAATTAGTAGAACAACTCCTTAGTTAACTATATATAAGTTATGCTACTAATGAAAATAAATTTTCTGAAATCATAAATGTTAATATTAAATCATATAGAAATAGAAATAATTAATTAATACCTAGATTAAATCTTATATTCTTATTCCTATGAGTTCATGATACGAACTAGTTAGTTTGTTAGAAACGTTAGTAATAATCACCTTAGATTTGTACTATCTAACTAGCTAAATTGTTTAGGTCTGAACGTTCAATCCCATCCTCTTTCTAAAAACGTAAGATTAAGGAAATTGAAAGAAAATGCCGCCGCGGGGATTTGAACCCCGGACAACCGGATTTCCCAGATTTTTGCGTATGAGTCCGGCGCTCTAACCAGGCTGAGCTACGGCGGCACTGTTATAAGATTCTTATCATTTGCCTAAAAAGCTTTTCTTAACTTATGACAGAGTTATAGTGAAGACACCATAATACTTTGAAGGACCTTCAATGGAGATAGATAAGTTGTAATTCGTTAGTGGCGTTACTAGATAAAACGTAACTGGGTTTTTACTATTAATCAAAACTGGGAATGAGTGAGTGTAGTTTAAGAACTTAAGGGTAATGTTGTATTTACCTGGTGTAAGATAATTATTACCAAAGGGTAATATTTCAAACCTCGTTAGAAGGGCGGTTTCACCATTAGTATAATTATACTGAAAATATATTAAACTGAACGAATAGTTGAAATTCGCAGTTGGAGTGAAGCTTCCAACGGCATTTATTGCAGGAAATTGGTTATTGCCTATTCCACTTAGTATTGCAAAACTTTTCGAGACATTTGGAGAGTAAATCATTTCCACATTACCTAGCTGTTTCGAATATCCATATAAACCATGTATGACAATAACAAATTTTATTATCTCAGGGATAAGCGAGGTTGAAGTGAAATAAAGATAAATTATTGTTCTGCTCGTTGAGTGAGAATTTACACTTAAAGTTGTGCCATTTGCTATTATTGTATATGGTGGTTTACCAACGGGGTAATAATACATTACTGCTGTTATGTTTAAAGCCTGTGTAAAAGGCGCGTTATTTGTAGCTTCAACTGATAATGCTATTATATTATTTATATTATTTCCATTAGGATACACTCTCCAAAATAATGGATTTACTGAAATATTTACATCGATATTTTCTAGATAGAATATCGTTGCCAAACCGCCGATTAGAATTATACTTATTATTATCAAAATGGTTCCAATGCCAATACTTTTTGCCATCACGTGTACTACTTATTAGCTGATTATAACGTTAATCCCAAGGTTTATGGCAATAGATACACTTATTATTCTCATCTAATGATAATGCAGTGGGGGCATAAGAAAGAGAGATGTCAGAACAGGAGGTCTTACAAAAAAATAAATCCCCCGAAGATGGCAACGATAGGATAATAGGGAAGCATGTATTTGGAAACCTATATGATATAGACCCGCAAAAGTTAACTAACAAAGAATTCTTAGAAAAATTAGTGCTAGAGGCAGTAAATATAGCGCATATGAAGCTCGTAGAAATTAAGGCATGGTCATTTGGTGGTAAAAAAGGTGGGGTTTCGGTTATAGCCTTAGTTGAAGAAAGTCATATTGCGCTTCACACATGGAATGAGTACAATTATGCGACGCTTGACGTTTATACATGTGGTGAAGATAGTGATCCACAGTCCGCGTTTGCTCATATTGTCAATGCCCTCAATCCCAAGCGTTACCAGATGTTTTATGCGGATAGAAGTTCACAATAACTTTCCCTTTTTTTATTTCAATTCATTTTTAAACTCAATAGACAGATGTCGATTACTATTATAGTCAAAAATCGAAAACCTTAAATTTAATCAAAGCAGTAAGAATATAATGCTTCCTAGTATTGTAGGATGGGGTGCGTACATCCCAAAATATAGAATAAAAGTCATTGATATAGCAAAAATGTGGGGTTATGATGACTCTGTTGTAAAAAGTCTTGGTCTAACCGAGAAATCAGTCCCTGGCTATGACGAAGATTCAACTACTATAGCTTGGGAATCGTCTGTAAATGCAATTAGAAGAGCTCAAATAGATCCGTCTAAAATAAGACTAGTTCTTTTTGGTTCAGAATCTAAAGTTTACGCGGTTAAGCCTACATCAACCATTTTAATAGACGCATTAGGTATTAATAATTATTCTGCAACAGCAGATATGGAATTCGCATGCAGAGCTGCGTCTGTAGGCTTAAGGTTAGCATCTAGTTTCGTATTAAATAACAGTGATAGCTATTCATTAGTAATTGGTGCTGACACAGCTCAATCAAACCCTGGTGACGTACTAGAATTAAGTTCAGCAGCTGCAGGTGTAGCTTTTGTAGTTGGTAAAGTAGATGAGAAACATTCTGCAGGTGTAATAGAGTATTCGTCATCATACACTTCAGATACTCCAGATTTTTGGCGTAGAGATGGTACACCATATCCGGTTCATGGAGAAGGTTTTACCGGAGAGCCTGCATATTTTCACCACATAATCTCTGCAGTGAACGATCTACTTCAGAATAGCGGTCTTAAAATTTCTGATTTTGACTATTTCATATTTCATCAGCCTAATGGAAAGTTTCCGATTCAAGTTGCTAAAAAATTAGGTGTTCCATTAGAGAAGGTTAAACAAGGATTAGTTTCTCCATATATAGGCAATCCATATAATGCTTCTGCACTGCTAGGTTTGGCTAAGGTTTTGGATATCGCGAAGCCTGGGCAAAGGATATTGGTAGCTCCGTTTGGTAGCGGAGCTGGTAGCGATGCATTTAGCATTTTAGTTACTGAGGGGATATTAGAAAAACAGAAATTAGCTAATACAGTAGAATATTATATAAATAACAAGAAATACGTATCTTATGCCGAATATGCTAAATATACTAACAAGATTAAGGTGTATGAGTAATGGACGTGTATGTTAATTCCTCTTCAATGATCCCTATTGATAGGTATTATGAATATGACATTTACGACCTAGTGATAGAGGCATATAAAAATCTAGAAGGAGAGTACGATGTAAACGATATTGATCTGGTTCTTGTCGCAAATGCTTACTCTCAAAGATTGAATAATACCTCTCTAATTGCGCCAAAGGTTGTAGAAAAAATAGGCAAACCCAATATACCCTCTATTAAGGTGGATAATGCTGATGCCAGTGGTGGTGCAGCACTTTTTACAGCTTACTCTATGATTAAAAGTGGGTTAGCTAATTCAGTATTAGTAATAGGAGTTGAAAAACAATCTGATTTCCCCTCTAAATATCTTTACGACGTAGTCGCTTCTAATCTTGAAGACTATATGTATTACAATGGTATTACAACGCATTCTATAGCTGCATTGTTAATGAAACAATACATGAAAAAATACAGCGTTGGAAGGGAGTATTTCGCAAATTGGGCAGTTAAAATGCACAAGAATGCAGTAGAAAATCCATTCGCGTATCTAAGATTCACTGTGGATTTAAATACAGTAATTAATTCACAAGTGGTGTCTGATCCTATAAGATTATTTGATATTGGAGCACGAGCTGACGGTGCTGCTATACTATTACTGTCAAATAAGAAAGTTGACACATCTGTAAAGATAGATAAAATATTTTCTACTCAAGCTAAATACGACTTTAATCCATCCTTACCTTCAATCAGAATGCTTAAGGAGAGATTGGGAATAAAGGTTAATGACAAAACTGGGATCGAAATTCACGACTCTTATAGTATAATGGCCGCCTTAATGTTGGAGGAACTTGGGATATCTGAAAGTGGCAAATCTTTGTATAACTTAGATAATATAAATGTAAACTTAGGTGGTGGGCTTAAGGCTAGAGGTTATGCAGGCGGTGCTTCAGCTATATATCAAGTTGCTGAGGCTCATATGCAGTTACTCGGCTCATTTAAAGGTAAAAAGGCAAGTGTAGAAGAATATTTCGTTGTTTCCTCTGATGATTTAGGCATTGTAAGTTATGGGATAAATTTAACAAGGTGATAATTATGAAGATTGCTCCTCCTCAAGTTTGGCGAAATAAAAGATTCATGTATAAGCTAATAGCGTCTAAATGTGAAAAATGTGGTAACATAAGTTTTCCTTATTCCCCATATTGCGCTAAATGCGGAAGCAAGAATGTAAAAAAGATCGAAACTAGTGGTAAAGGTAGATTGATATCTTATACTGTAAGTTATCAATCAAGAGACGGATATGAGAAAGGACTTCCAAATGTAGTAGGTCTTATTAAACTGGATGAGGGTGTAGAAATAGTTGCTCCTATTGTTGATGTGGATTTAGATAAATTGCAGGAAGGTGCAAGAGTAGAAGCTACTCTTAGAAGAGTCTATACGGACTCGTATAACGGTTTAATACAATATGGTATAAAATTTAGGGTAGCTGAAGATGAAAATAGATGAAGTTGTTGAAAAGCTAGTTAAAGGAGAAATTTCTTTTCACGAAGTCGATAACTTATTAGAAGCCAATGCAGCAATGGTTGCTAGAAGACTCGCACTGGAGAAAATATTAGGAATCGGTCTTCCTTCAATTGGTTCCACAGTAATTGATTATAGTGAAATAAAGAATAAGAATGCTGAGAACGTAATTGGTGCTGTTCAGATACCATTAGGTGTAGTGGGTCCAATTAGAGTTAATGGTGATTACGCTAAAGGAGACTTTTATGTACCTTTAGCGACTACGGAGGGTGCGTTAATAGCTAGCGTCAATAGGGGCGCTAAAGCAGTTACATTAAGTGGTGGGGTTAAGACTAAAATTTTTAAAGATGAGATGACGAGGGCTCCAGTCTTCAAGTTCAATTCCATAGAGGATATACCAACTTTTCTGAAATTTATAGAAGAAAATTTAGAAAAAATAAAAAATATTGCAAATTCTACTACCTCACATGGTAAGCTAAAGTCAATAACGCCTTTCGTTATTGGAAATAATGTTTGGCTTAGATTCTCTTTCGAAACTGGTGATGCGATGGGCATGAATATGGTTACCATAGCCGTTGAAAAGGTATGTCAGTTCTTAGAAGAGAATTTTCCCTCAGCTGATTGTATAGCTGTAAGTGGAAATATGTGTAGTGATAAAAAGCAGACAAGTATAAACAGCCTTTTTGGCAGAGGCAAGACTGTTGTCGCTGAAGCTATTATTAAGAAAGAAATTGTAGAGAAAATACTACGCTCGAACGTGAACATGATTCATGATATTAATTTGAGAAAGAATTGGCTTGGCACAGCTAGAGCGGGATCTATTGCACAATTTAATGCACACTTCGCAAACATAATAGCTGCTATTTTTATAGCAACTGGTCAAGATGTAGCTCAATTAGTGGAAAGCAGTTCTGGTTATACCTGGACTGAGGTAAGAGGAGAAGACTTGTATATATCGATAACGTTACCCTCTCTAGAAGTAGGAACTGTAGGAGGCGGTACGAGATTACCAACGCAAAAAGAAGCCTTATCCATTATGGGTGTTTACGGTAGTGGAGATCCACCCGGTTCTAATTCAAAGAAACTGGCTGAAATAATTGCCTCAACTGTGCTAGCTGGAGAGCTGAATCTTTTAGCGGCATTAGCAAACAAAGAATTAGGAAAGGCCCACGCTAAATTTGGAAGAGCAATGAGAGTTTAACCTCTTTTCCTTTTTTATCAAAGTTTAAATATTCTGTAACTACTCTAATCTTATGCCATTTCCGAAGGAATTGGAAAAGGTTCTTGAAATTACTAGGGAACAAAATATATGGAGAAGAACTCAAACTTTGAATCTAATAGCATCTGAGAACGTTATGAGTCCTTTGGCTGAAAGTGTATACATGAGTGACTTCATGTCTAGATACGCAGAAGGGAAACCATATAAAAGATACTATCAAGGCACTAAATATGTAGATGAAATAGAGACATTTGCAATGGAGTTAATGAATGAGATAACTAATTCAAAAGATTGTGATTTAAGACCAACTAGTGGTACCATAGCTAATGCTGCAGTTTTCAGAGTTTTAGCCGAACCCGGTGATAAGGCATTAATAGCCCCAGTTCAAGCTGGAGCGCATGTTAGTCATACTAAATTTGGAACTTTAGGCGCTTTAGGTATTCAACACATCGAAATGCCTTTTGATGAGGAGAAGATTAACGTAGATGTAGATAAGGCAATAAAAATGATAGAAGAAGTTAAACCAAAATTTGTAGTATTAGGTGGTAGTCTATATTTATTCCCTCATCCAACTAAAGAACTTGCGGATCATGTTCACGCAGTTGGAGCTAAATTAGTTTATGATGCAGCTCATGTTTATGGGTTAATCGTAGGTAAAGTTTGGAGTAATCCGTTAAAAGATGGGGCAGATATATTAACTGTGTCAACACATAAGACTTTTCCTGGTCCTCAAGGCGGAGCCATCTTCTCAAATGGTTCAGAAGTATTTAAACAGGTCTCTAAAACGATATTTCCATGGTTTGTGAGCAATCATCACCTACATAGGCTACCAGCTACTGCGGTCACTGCAATTGAAATGAAATATTTTGGAGAAAGTTATGCCAGTCAGATAGTAAGGAATTCAAAAGCATTAGCTGAGGCATTGGCTGAAAGAGGATTTAAAGTAATTGGCGAAAACTTAGGCTACACTAAGAGTCATCAAGTTGCAGTTGATGTGAGGCAATTTGGTGGTGGAAATAAGATAGCTAAGTTATTGGAAGATGCTAATATAATTGTTAATAAGAACTTATTGCCATATGATAAGCCAGAAAATGTTTCTGACCCTAGCGGTTTAAGAATAGGAGTTCAAGAGATGACAAGGTACGGCATGAAGGAGGGTGAAATGGAGGAAATTGCTGAATTATTTAAGGAAGTAATTATAGATAAAAAGGACGTGGTTGAAGTTAAAAAGAAAGTAATAGAAATGAGGAAGAACTTCCTAGAGGTTAAATATACTTTTGAGGACTCAAAGGAGTTAGAAAAATATTCCACTAAATCACTAAGGTTGGTTATCTAACTAATATAACAGTGACTGGTGCATTAATGGCTAATGCCAAGGCAGTTGATCCTATATTTATATCGCTGTTTAATGATGTCCCTCTAGCCCCCATTATTATTGCATCATAAGGCTCTTCACTTAGTACTCTTAGTAGTTCATTTGATATGCTGGATTCCTTAATATTGACCTTTAGTATTTTTAACTCATATTCAATCTTATTATTTACTCTTTTTTCAATAAGCGATTGTATGTCATTTACATTATTGCAATCACCACATACATGTATTATTGTGACTTTTGAACCGTAACGCATACCAAAGTCTACAGCTAAATCTAAAGCTCTTAGGCTATTTTCAGATCCATCAACTGGCACTAATATCTTTCTCATCCAGAAACTTACGAAATAAGAAGGTTCACTCATATTAAATATCCCCCTAATATTCCTAGACTTGAGTTAGTAATCCTTATTGATTCTTCTGCACTTCTAGCCCCCATGGAAGCGCGTATTGCGTCTATATTTTCTGGTACGACTATGGATTCTTGATGAACCGCATACATTAGCATTATTTCATTATCTTTAACGTAAATTGAATCACTAAATATCATTACCTCTGGTATGTCATTTCTCTCTCTCTTTAAGTCCCTTGCAATTTCTACTAATTCAGCAGTAGCTTCTACGTCATATTTAGAAGAGACTAGTACTATTCTCGGCGTATTTTCCAACACGCTAAATACATCTTTCTTTTCTATCTTATCCTTTAAGGTTATATTAAGAAAATGCATGTGCATTAGTGTAGTAGGCGCTATCACGGCCATTGTCGCTATATCTAGATTCTTAATTACACTGTTAACGTCTTTTGCGTGGTGACTGGGAACAGTTGCTGGATCTGGTATGAGAGAATTTATAGGACCTTTCTTAACCTCTTTTGGGTCTGCAGCCCTTCTCACAATTGTAGCCCTAACCTTTTCTACCTTACCAACTCTACCCATGGTGCAAATTGTCCTAAGCAAGGCTGTAGTATTGCACGAAACAACTCTAATATATTTTTTATTTAACGCCTCGTTATAATTACATAATGCTGAAAAGGAAACATCGGCAACCTCTGCTTTCTCGCCACCTTGGAATATCGCATTCTTCTGAAGCTGTTGATAAATAGATTTATATTGAGCACCAACTCCATTTGGTGTCGCATCTACTACGATATCAGCTGTTTTTATTAGTTCCTCAACAGTTCCTGCAATTGGTATTCCAGCTTCGTCAAATTTCTTAATGGATTGCTGTGGAACGTAAATCTTTATTCCCTTACGATGAGCCATTAGGGCTTCGTAATTAGGTGATGTCTTAACTACTCCTATTAGCCTCATATCCGGTTGTTTCACTATGGCATCAGCAACTCTTTTTCCTATGGTGCCATATCCATTAACTGCTACACTAATCACTGCTGTTCACCACCGACATGGATAATGCTTCGAGGGCGGGTAGTTTTTCTCCAGATAAGAATAGAAGAAGTGCTCCACCACCAGTTGATATATGAACCTTATTACTATCTAATTTGACGTCTTTATCTAATGCACTTACCATATGTCCACCTCCTATTATAACGTAACCCTGACCTTCTAATGCGGCCTTTAAAACACTCTTGCTACCGCTCTTAAATCTTTCATCCTCTATTACTCCCATTGGTCCTCTTAAAACTACTACTTTAGCGTCCTTTATAAATGATGAATATATCTCTGCTGTAGTAGATCCAATATCCTTTATCACTCCAGTTACCTTACTCGCGGGTTCCTCAACAACGTTACCATTTACCTCAACTTTATAATCAACGGGTATTTCGATTGGTGCGCCCGTTAAGAGCAATTTTCTTGCTCTTGGAATTAGGCTTAATATGCCTAATTTCTCTAGGATTTCCATGTTCTTAGGATTTAAGTTCATTCCCTTTGAAGCAGCAAATAATTCAGCCACGAGACCTCCAGTAAGTATTCTATCTGCTATTCTCTTCCTTACCAGATTTTCGATTATCCTAATAGTATCATGAACTTTTCCTCCACCTAGTACGAAGATTTTTGGCGTATCTTCTGCGTTAAAAATCCTAGCTAATGCAAAAACTTCTTTCTCCATTACTCTTCCAGCAGCTGAAGGAAGAACCAATGGAAATCCTACAATACTAGGCTGACTTCTGTGAGCTGTAGCAAACGCGTCGTTCACATATGCATTAAAGAGTGGGGCCAGCTTCTTTACTAAAAACGTCTTCGCATGTTGTTGTGGAGGAGCCTCTATTAATTCCTCTGATATGAGCCTCACATTATCTAGAAGCAACACTCTTTTATTTTCTAGCTTCTTTATTGCCTCTCTAGCATATGGACCTATAACATCATCTACAAAAATTACTTCCTCATTTAAATATCTTGAGAGTAATTTGGCATGCTCCTCTAAACTTACAAAATCCTTATCACCGGGTCTTCCTTGATGTGATATTAATACAACAGAATTATCTTTATCTATTAATTCCTTAATAGTGGAAATATGAGCTTTTATTCTGGAATCGTCAATTATATTTCCGTTTTCATCTATCGGAGAATTTATATCTATTCGCAATAAAACCTTTTTTGAATGTAGATCTATATCGTCCATAGTGGGTATAGTCAAGTCTCCGACTCTAATCAGAAAGATCCCCAATTTATACTGGAGTTTAGGGTAATAATTTTTTAGCAACGTAAGGAATCTATGATAAAACGATCCCAAATTAGGGGTATTAGGGTTCTAGTCTTTAATTGATTTATAAATATTTGTAGTTCTATTTGTCTAGTATTTTGTCTATTTAACGATATTTTAGGCTCAGAGAGGCTAAAATACTCTAACGCTTTTCTTAATGGCTCAATAGAATCCAAAGCTTGTTGTATTCTACACTCAGCTATCACTTTAAGTTTTGTTCCATCTCCTGTGTCTATTTCAGAGATATTACAACTGACACCTAAATTTCGTTCTATTACGCTCTTCATTAATGATTGCAGTGTATAAGGTATATCATACAAACTTACGCCTGACGGTGGAAAGAGAAGCTTAACATTACCTTTCGTCTCCTTCAGGTTTCTCACTATTACGTCTATGTGGAAAAATATGAATAGTGTTCCACAGATTTTTAGCTTAAATATCTTTATCTCGCCTATCGCGAGATTGTTACTTGATGAACTCTTTATAGCATTCGCAAGATCTAATTCCTTTATATTTCCATTACTTGCTATCATTCCCTTTACGCTAGCTAGATTCTTTATTTTCTCATCTTCTGAGTACTGTATGACGTAAAAATCGTAATTTTTTAGACCTGCCTTCTTAACGGATTTCTGCAATAGATTTGAAATAAATATTAATGGTTTATTATGCGAGATTACTAACCACTCACCGTAATCATCAGCGTAAAAAGGATCTTTGATGTCATCATTCTTGTCCCTCTTAAATATGTCAAAGATCAATTTCTGGGCCTCTAATAACATTATGCTATTAAAGTTTAAATCCTTAACAATTGATCTACATTAGAATTGAAAGATATGGTTTTACGTCTAAAGCCTAAATCTATGAGTTCCTAACAAATATATATCCTATTACTCCCTCTGTTTAGTTCTGAGATAGTGTGAGTGTATAAAGCGTGAGTAGGAAGATAGTAAAGATTAGTAATGTGAGCCCTTTCTCGTCCTCATTGAGATTAAAAAGGTAGGGGGATTTAAAAAGGGCTAAAAGATATCAAAGAATTTAGAACTCAAATCCCCTTTCCCCTTTTCCGAGATAGGAACTTAAACCTACCTCTAAGTACAAAGAATGATACTAGTCCTATTACCGCTACCCCTATCAAAATCTCTGGTAAATAGGTTACGTACCATGGAGGAGTTGGCGCATCTATTGGAGCACTGAATGTCCCAATAGTAATAGTAGAGGAGTCAAGCTCGTGTTGGTATAAGCAAATGATATTTTAAATCACCTAAAAAAAAAGGAGTTGTCTTTTAGAATATAAACCTTATCGTATTAGCCAACGAATTGTGTATTTAGCGTTTCAATATAAGGATATGTTTGACCTAATGACAGTTGTACGTAATTATATCCATGGCTTTGGAACGTTTGCGGTGTTCCTATCATAATACAAGATACCGCACCATTTGGAGTCATTATTCTGAGACCAGATTCTGCCAGAACTGACGGAAATGGATAGATACCGCCAATTCCCGTTATTGACGTTACGCCCGCTGTGGCGTTAATGTCGTAGATGAGACTATTATCTATTATAAATAGATGCTGAAACGAATAAAGAGGACGGTAAGTTGTAGTAGTTTCCTTCGATAGCGAATGAAGGTACTAAACTATTAGAAGACCTGATAGAGAAGCTACCGAGTGGTGTTAATTGGACTACGTCAGATGAAGATAAAACAAATGTCAGAGGAAAGTTGTACTTTTGTCCATTGAATACGGCATATGGATTATTGCTCGACGTCACCGCTAATGTCATGTTGACGTATTGACCGGGACTAACCGGAATCAGAGTGTAATAATAAATAGCGTAAAGGACTTGTTCGCTATAGTTTTTTGGGTCCCACACTTGTACGGTTGTATTGTATGTACCATAGTTATAAGCGAAAACAAAGCCTATTTGGAATCATATGTAGTAGTCACCACTTAATAATATGGCGCCCGTCTATGGATCGTATTCTTTCACGGCGTCGTATTGGACTGCGGTTAGAACTAAACCATTATAGTTACCGCTACTACCCGTATTTATATATGGTGGAGTGTTAAAATAGACTGAGAAAGAGTTATAGTTTTTTAGTGGGAATGACGGGTAAAATGCCACTGTGTACGTTGAACCGCCACTCGAACTAGCGCTAGCATTTAGTACTATTAGTATAGGAATTAAGAATTAGGAGTACCGTTAATAGAGAGACTAGTTTGGTATTCATTGGAAGGGGAAAACGAATACATATTAATCCCATGGAAGCTGTAGTGGAAACCCCGTAAATTCAAAAAATGGCTTAGTGTTTTTAATTAAGGAATTTTTGCCTTCTTCTTTCAATTTAACACGTTTTAACGGCAAAATTTAACGGTTGCCAATAGCTTATAAACTAAAATTGGCAACCGATATTTTAGGGCGAAAATGTTGAAAGAAAAAAACGAGATATAAGTATAGTGACGTGATTATACGTTAAAGGAAAGGGAAGTATTACGTCTATAAATTGGAAACGATAAACGGTGAGGTAAAGGAACATTACGTTGGTCCTTTGGCTGACGTCGTTGAAACTTACGAGAAATTTAGGAGTGGGGGTGTGGGGGTTTCACCCCCACAGCGGACCCGCCGGGATTTGAACCCGGGACCTACGGCTCCGCAGGCCGTCGCTCCGTCCTGGCTGAGCTACGGGTCCTTATGCATTAAAACTTATAGCGTATTTCTTAAAAAAGTATATATGTTAGAAAATGGCTAAACAACTTACACTATTTGACATTCCTTCTGCCAAACAGCAAAAGGGTGAAGAGAAAGTTCAAGAAACTAAACCACAATCTGAAGAAAGAAAGATATCTAAAAAAGAGTGGCTCTCAGAAGCGCAAGAAAATAAGATTTACTTCTTGTTACAAGTTGACTATGATGGAAAGAAGGGCAAGGCAGTATGTAAGTTATTCGATAAGGAAACCCAAAAAATCTATGTCCTTTATGATAATACTGGACACAAGTCTTATTTCTTAGTTGATATTGAACCCGATAAGGTAAGCAAAATACCTAAAATAATTAGAGATCCTTCCTTTGATCATATAGAAACGGTTGTAAAAATAGACCCATATACTTGGAATAGAATGAAGTTGACCAAAATTGTTGTCAAGGACCCATTAGCTGTAAGGAGATTAAGGAATGATGTTCCGAAAGCTTATGAGGCTCACATAAAATATTACAATAATTATATTTATGATATGGGCTTAATTCCCGGAATGCCTTATGTTGTTAAAAACGGCAAACTATCCAGTGTTTCTTTAACCTTAGATGAAAAGGACGTTGAAGAAATAAAGAAAGCTTTTGCTGATTCTGATGAGATGACAAGGCAGATGGCAGTTGACTGGCTTCCTATATTTGAAACAGAAATTCCAAAAATAAAGAGAGTTGCAATAGATATTGAAGTATACACTCCGGTAAAGGGAAGAATTCCAGATTCAGAGAAGGCAGAATTTCCAATTATAAGCATTGCATTAGCTGGTAATGATGGACTAAAGAAAGTGCTCGTACTAAATAGGGACGATGTAGAAGAAGGAATTGTAAATCTTGATGGTGTGGCGGTAGAGAGATTCAACTCCGAATATGAGCTGTTAAGACGCTTTTTTGATATAATAGTGGATTATCCCATAATTCTAACTTTTAATGGTGATGACTTTGATTTACCTTACATTTACTTTAGAGCATTAAAATTAGGCTTTTATCCGGAAGAAATTCCAATAGACATACCCAGTAGAGATGAGGCAAAATATTTAGCTGGTCTTCATATAGATTTATATAAGTTCTTCTTTAACAAAGCTGTAAGAAATTATGCCTTTGAGGGTAAGTATAGTGAGTACAACTTGGATGCTGTTGCTAAGGCATTACTAGGTACATCTAAAGTTAAAGTTGACACGTTGATATCTTTCTTGGATATAGGAAAACTTATAGAGTATAACTTTAGGGATGCTGAAATAACATTACAACTTACGACATTTAATAATGAACTAACTATGAAGTTAATAATTCTATTTTCTAGGATTTCTAGACTAGGACTAGAGGAATTAACGAGAACTGAAATATCCACATGGGTGAAGAATCTATATTATTGGGAACATAGGAAAAGAAACTGGCTCATCCCACTCAAAGAAGAAATACTTGCAAGATCCTCAAACATAAAGACCTCTGCCTTGATAAAAGGGAAAGGGTATAAAGGTGCAGTAGTTATAGACCCTCCAGCTGGTATATTCTTTAATATAACTGTATTAGATTTTGCTTCACTGTACCCATCAATAATTAGGACGTGGAATCTAAGCTATGAAACTGTTGATATACAAGAGTGTAAGAAGACGTATGAGGTTAAAGATGAGACTGGACAAGTATTGCATGTAGTATGTATGGATAGGCCAGGAATTACAGCAGTAATAACTGGTTTGCTGAGGGATTTTAGAGTTAAGATATACAAGAAGAAAGCGAAGAGTCCAAGTATTAGCGAAGAGCAAAAAATGCTTTATGATGTAGTGCAAAGAGCAATGAAAGTGTTCATAAATGCGACATATGGAGTGTTTGGCGCTGAAAGCTTCCCACTATATGCACCTGCTGTAGCTGAGAGCGTTACCGCATTGGGTAGATATGTGATAACTAATACTGTTAAAAAAGCAAGGGAAGAAGGATTAACTGTATTATATGGTGATACTGACTCATTATTCCTCCTTAGTCCTCCCAAGGAAAGTCTAGAAAATATTATAAAATGGGTAAAGGCTAACTTTAATTTAGATCTGGAAGTTGATAAAACGTACAAATTTGTGGCATTTTCTGGATTAAAGAAGAACTATTTTGGAGTTTATCCAGATGGTAAAGTTGATATAAAGGGTATGTTAGTGAAGAAGAGAAACACTCCAGAATTCGTGAAAAAAGTATTTAATGAAGTAAAGGATTTAATGGTTCGTATAAATTCACCAGATGACGTAAAGAAAATAAAAGGAGAAATAGTAAAGGAGATAAAAGAATCATATGAAAGGTTAAAGAACAAAGGTTACAATCTAGACGAATTAGCATTTAAGGTGATGTTATCCAAGCCTCTAGACGCTTATAAGAAGAATACTCCGCAGCATGTAAAAGCTGCTCTTCAGTTGAGGCCATTTGGGATAAACGTATTACCTAGGGATGTGATATACTATGTAAAGGTTAGGTCGAAAGATGGTGTAAAACCAGTACAATTAGCTAAAGTAACTGAGATAGATGTGGAGAAATATCTTGAAGCATTAAGAAGCACGTTTGAACAAATACTGAAGGCATTTGGAGTATCGTGGGATGAGATCGCAGCTACTATATCCATAGATTCATTCTTTTCGTTTTCTGAGAAAAGGAATTAATATCTTAGTTTTAGTTTTTCCTATTCCTCTTCTTCTAAATCCTCTTCCTCTGCTTCTTCTTGTTTTTGCTCACTGGTCATTTGGGCTGCATCAGCCAATACATCTTTCTTTATTTCATCATTAATATAGTATGATATAACGTAAATCTTCTTATCTTGAAAATCGCTTTCCTTCCATTCATTTTCATAACTTATTATATATACTGGAATTTTAGCTATTGCTTCTTTTTTATCTTTACCTACAAGAAAAGTTTTTATAGCCTCGTAAACATCGGGCTTTAGAGGAAGAGGTATTCGCACTTCTTGAGTATCTCTCATTATTATAAAATCTGATGTCATTTCGTTCCATTCTTCTAGCGCTTCTTTTGCAACATCACGCAGAACCTTACTAATTTCCCCTTCAGCTATCTTTTCTGAAGTTACTTTCCCATTTTCACTTTTTATCACTAAAACTTTCATTTATGTTCACCAATAATGTAAAGATATACAGTATGGTTCATATTACCATCTTCAACCTTTACGACTTCTTTTGGAGTCCAACCTCTTATTTCAAATTCATGAGAAACAACTCTTGTTCCCGGTTTAAGCTCTTTTTCGAGCTTCGGTTTTAACATTTCATTAACATTCGTTAGGAGAAACATTGTAACTACAGTCGCTTCTGAAATATCCACGTCAAAGAAGTTTCCTTTTACCACTACTGCCCTTCCTGTTACTCCATTTTTTTCAATATTAGATAACGCTTCTCTTATTCTCTCATCATTAATCTCAACACCCACAGCTTTCTTCACGTTAAAATCTTTCACTGCAGATATTATTATTCTACCATCTCCGCATCCTAAATCATATACCACATCATCTGCAGATACTTTAGCTAATTCTAGCATTCTCTTTACTACTTTTTCAGGTGTTGGTACATAAGGGACATGTGGTACGTAACTCACACTTCTCACTTCAAAATAATCTTATCCTATCCTAGATTTTTAATTTTTTTAATAGCTTCCTCTTTCCCACTCTTCTTATCTGGTTTTAAACTGGCGTCGAATGGTATTTTAGTTAATATTGGAGTTATTTTACCATCTGCAGTTTGGATGAAAAGTTGAGGAAGAAACGGCATATCGAATTCGTCCTTTTCACCATAGTCTGCAAGAAACGCATAGTCTTCCATTTTAATTTCTTTTTCTAAATTTAATTCCTTTGAAAGTTCGTCTACAATTTCCATGAATACCTTATGTAAAGGGTGGGATTCCGAAGTTACCAGAATCAATTTTTTAGCTGTCATCCCGTATCACTAGTTAAAAGGGTTTAAAATAGTAGTGGTTGTCATGCTAACTAGAATAAGGAAGCAAGTTAAGAGGATAATAGAACCATTAGCAGAAACGTTAGCTGGTGCTAATATCCGTGCAAATTATATTACAGTTCTAGGGCTAATATTTGCAATTATATATTTTCTTGAAATCATGAGTTACAATATAATATTGGGGATAATCTTTCTCATAATCTCAGCATTAATGGACGCAATTGATGGAGAAGTGGCTAGAGTCTCAAATACCGTATCGCCTTTTGGAAGCTTCTTGGACTCTACACTCGATAGAGTAGAAGATATATTGTACATCTCTGCCTTCATTTTCTTAGGATTTTCATCTTATCTAGTTGCAATAGCTGTTGGCTTATCTTTAGTAATTTCATATATTAGGGCTAAGGCTGAATCTCTCGGACTTAAGATGGAAGGAAGAGGAATAATAGAAAGAGGAGAGAGAATAATATTCGTCTTAATAATTCTCTTGGTTTATGTGATAGTCAATAAAATTGTATCTGTATACATTTTTTATATATTTCTTATGCTTACAGCAATTACTGTAATTCAAAGATTCTACGTAGTGTATTCGTTATTGAGAAAGTAGAGCTGTAAGGGATTTTTAACATTACAATTACTTACACAAAGACCTAGTTGTTTCATTTTTTCACATGAATATACTATATACTTTGTTCTACCACTTCCTCTATACTTTTTATACAGATCTCTGACGTTCGTTAAATTCCACTTCTTCATAATTGCCGTGATACTATTCAATCCCTTTCCTATATCTATGTAAAAGGTAATTAATGTTCTTATTTCCTCTTCATTTAATTGTTCTTTATTTAAGATGTTCTCTATGCAAGGTGGAATTGTTCTTTTTCTCTCAATCAAACTTTTTAGTTTTTCAGGAATTTCCTTCAAGTTTAATGGCTTTATCATTTCAACTATTTTATTCCTAATATTTTCAACTATTATATCGCTTAACTGGTTTTTAGTGAGATAGACGTATCCCTTTTGTAATACTTGTTTACTTAATTTCCACTCTTCGCTCATATTTTTAGTGTATCTTAAATAATCTATAAAATGTACACAGAATTCTTTTTGAATGATTCTTTTTCCTTTCTCTAAATTAAACTTTATTGGAGTACATCTATTTATTTTGATATTTAACAGTCTTGAAAGTTCAATTAGATTTTCCTCACTCTCATTAAGAAGTAAGATTCTGAACTGCTTTGCCTCTTCATAAGCGTATTTACGAATGAGCTTAGCATCATTTAATATTGCTAAGGATAATAATGTTGTATAAAAAACCAATACGGGCTCTCTATACATTGTGTAATGCGGAAGATTTTCATTTGCTATTGCTTTCTGTATTCTATCTTTAGCTTGATCTATAATCTCGCTATCGCTGAGTAATAAGTCGGTTAAAGTAATTCCTCCACCATACTTTCTTAGTTCATCCTCTAGACTCTTAGTGAAGGGATATTTCTTGACGTCTAATACCATAACTTTTACTAAGCTATCTATTTAGTTATGTTTAATAAAGACTTGCTGAAAAACAGAATGTAATGAAAGTACTTGTAACTTCGGCTTGGCCATATGTAAATTCAGTACCACATTTAGGTAATCTAATAGGCTCTATATTATCAGCAGACGTCTTCGCTAGGTATGCAAGGCTAAAGTACGGGAAAGAAAATGTAATATTTGTTAGTGGTAGTGACGAGCATGGAACTCCTATAGAAGTAGAGGCGATAAAAAGGAGAGTTAATCCAAAAGAGCTTACTGACCAAGCCCATGAGTACGATAAGCACCTTTTTTTGAACGTATGGAAAATAAGTTTCGATAATTATACCAGAACTGAAAGTGAGACTCACAAGAAATTCGTAAGGGAGTTCTTACTTAAATTAGATAAATACATTAAGGTCTCTGAAGATGAAATACCATTTTGTGAATATGATAAACTATATTTACCTGATAGATTTATTAAAGGAACCTGCCCCTATTGTGGATTTGAAGATGCGAGAGGAGATCAGTGTGATAATTGTGGAAGATTACTCACGCCAAATCTACTAATAAACCCTAAATGTAGCATCTGCGGAAGAACACCAGTATTTAAGAAAACTAAACATTGGTTTTTCGATCTATCAGAGTTTAATGATAAGATAAAGCAATGGATAAGTGAATCCAGAGACATGCCTGAAAACGTAAAGTCGGTTGCATTAAGTTGGGTTAGCGAGGGCTTAAAACCTAGAAGTATAACAAGAGATAACAAATGGGGTATACAGGCTCCGTTTGCTGAAGCAGAAGATAAAACTATCTACGTGTGGTTTGAGGCACTCTTGGGCTACATTTCGGCTGTTATAGAATATTTTGAAAAAAGAGGTGAACCACAGAATTGGAAAGAATTCTGGTTTGGGAATAATATAAAGAGCTATTATTTTATAGGAAAGGACAATATTCCATTTCACGCAGTAATCCTACCTGCAATGCTTATGGCCTCTGAAGAAGGATATCACTTACCAGATGTAATAGCAGCTACTGAGTACTTATTATATGAAGGGCAAAAGTTCAGCAAAAGCAGAAGAATAGGAGTGTGGATTGATGAGGCGCCACAACTTATGGATGTAGAATATTGGAGATTCATCTTAATTAGATTGAGGCCAGAGGAAAAAGACACTAACTTTACTTGGAGAGAAACCGTTAGGATAGTTAATACGGAACTCAATGATGATATTGGAAATTATATTAACAGAGTACTTAGTATGATAAACAGATATTACAATGGGGTAATTCCAGAATTTAATGATAATAATACAGACGATAACGATAAGAAGATTATAGAAATGATAAAGGAGACTCCTAAGAACGTTGGAAGTCTTTTTGAAAAAGGCAAACTAAAGGCTGGAACAGAAGAAATGTTGAAATTCGTTAGAGAGTGTAATGCGTACTTAAATTTGAAGGCTCCCTGGAATCTATACAAAATTGGTAAAGAAATCGAATTAAAGAACACCCTTTATATAGGTGTTAATTCAGTGAGAACGATAGCAATATTATTATATCCATTAATGCCTTCCTATGCACAGAAGATATATGATATGCTAAATATGGGAGATATAGAAAATGAGAAATGGGATGACGCGTCTAAATTATACATTAAGCCTGGCCATAAGATAGGGCAAGTAATAACGCTTTTCAAGAAACTTCCTACTGATTTCGAAAAAGAAATACAAAGTAAGTTGGAAAACATAAGAAAAGACATAGAAAAAATTAGACCTACCTTACTCAAGTGACACATAAGCCATTACTGGCTCGAATTTTCTTCCTCTTCCCTCATAGAACTTGCTAAACATCTCGTAAAAGTGAAGCCTTAGATCTTGTATAAATACTACTAATCCCTCTAAACCTATTGCTAACAAGTTTCCTATAATTAGAATAACAATCGCGATAGGATTTATCAGTACTCCTATTGTAGTCGTAGATGGTGCAACTAAGTAAGCCATATATGAAAACGCATATAATATGTAATAGTGTGACAACGCAAATACTAAAACTCTTATGAACGAGATAGTATTGGATAGCAATAAGAGTGCTCCCTCAAAACCACCCTCTATAAAGCCCATTGCAATTGCAGAACCCCAACTCGCGTTATCATGTCTCTTAACTAAAATTGCATGAGCTGCCCAGTTATATAATAAAGCAAAGGAAGTCCACCACACTATTCCATAACCTATAATATTCTGGCTGAAGGACTTCATTAAAACGGCATTAAGTATTTGACCTAAAACCTGCTCATCTGCAGCAAAGAAGTTAGCGGGGTTTGTTACACCATACATGAAAATGAATATGGGAACTACATATAGTAGAAATAACGGTAACTTTTCGAAGAATAGGAATTCCGAATCTTTCTTTCTAACAGCATTGATAACACCCAGTAAAGAGCTTACGAATAATGCAATTGCGCCTAATAAAACTGAAAATATCATAGTATTCTCTATGCTGACACTGGTACTATACTCACCAAAAGGTAAAAGGAACTTTAACGCCTCTGATACGCTAGCTGGAATTGGCCATATGTTATATAGAGGACCTACAGAATAGTTGCCATTATTTAATATTTCCCTCAAGCCACCTACTGGCAGAGGGCCAAAGAAATCTCTAGCTAATAAACCAGTTATCATTGCAATCACACTTGAGTATATTAGAATTATAGATAACTTAGGAATATTTTCGCTTCCCCTTTTCTTACCATATCTATAAAACCAAATTGAGAATAGAAGTAAAACTATAGCGTTACCGAAATCTGGAAACATGAGACCAAAAAGGATAGGGAATGTGAAAACTAGAAACGCTATAGGGGAAATCTCCCAGTACGATGGAGTTCCATATATTTCAACTAATGATTCTAAAACTTTTATTGATTTAGGCATTTCAACCAATGTTGGCGGTTCCTCTTTTTCGCCATAGCGCCTTGGTCTTATATAATCAACATATGCTATTTCCTTCATTTCACTCTGCACTCTTTTAACATACTTCTCTGGAATGTACCCCTCAATCTGTAGGTAATATTCAGATACTCTTGCTTTATTCATTATATTTAAGGCATCTCTAATTGTTAGCAATTTACCATAAACATTCTTTATATAGTTCTCCTCATTCTTCACTTTTCTTGCTAATTCATCCCTAGTCCTTTCAAGAATAGTATTTATTTGGTTTATTCTCTCTAGAATTTCATTATATAATTGATATGGAGACTTGCCTTCTTGTAATTCGTACCTTCTAACTCCTACTTCTCTCAATTTTTTGTCTATATCCGCAGACTTCTCAGCTATCACTAAAACAGTATAGCTATTTTCTCCAGATTTTACACTATATACGAAACCACTAGATTCTCCTAGTATTTGATTAAGAAGCTTTAATTTATCTTCTGTTACTTGAGCCAATATTACGTCAAATAGTTCCAGCGAATATAATCTCGATAGTTCAACTGTTATTGTCTTAATAGGCTCCAATTCTTTTAGTTGTTGTTGATAAAGATCTCTCTCAGCTCTTAACCTGCCTATCTCCTCTAGTAACTCCTTATATCTTTCCTCTAATTTTAACGCTTCTTCATTTACTTCTTCTGCAGTTTTAGACCAACTACTTACTTTTATACTCCCTAAGGGTTCTATTATTAATCCTCCTAACTCCATTATTATTTTCAATTTGCTAATATGGTCTTGAACTGCGGTAATTAATCTCCTAGCTTCTTCTATTCTTTCGTTCCCTATAGGATAAAGAGGTTCCTCTGGCTGAAATACGCCAAGTTTAAGGAGTTTAGTTACTATCGTATCTAAAGACGCTTTATCAGAAATTATCTGTAATCTAACCATATTCTCTGGTAATAGCACTTTAATTTCCCTCGCAATATGTAATAGAAGGATACTTATAAGTATTTAATCTCTGTTATTTAGAATTAATCCGCAATGGGTAAAGTGTTTGTAATAGGGGACAAATATACGGTGTCCCTCTTTAGAATGGTGGGGACAGAGGGAGACTTTCTAGACGATCCGTATAGTTTACCAGATCTTATTTCTAAACTAAGGAAAAGGGAGGATATTGATTTAATACTAATAACAAAGGATATATATGAACCAATTAAGGAGAAACTAGATCCCATTATTGCTGACCAGAAAAAACCTTTAATAACAATTATTCCTTCTCCCTTTAGTGAATCTAAACCCATAGACGTGAAAAAGATGATAATGAAAGCGTTAGGTTTTGGGTGATGTGAATGGAATTCGAAAAATTACTTGATAAATCAATAGAGAAAGTTAGAGAAGAGGTAAAGACGGAGTTAAAGAAGGGTCTAGATGAGGCTCAAAAATTAATTAATGATGGACATGGCAAGATATTGCAGGAATATACCCAGAAAATAAATGATTTAATAAATAAGACAAAAGAGGAAATAGAAGGAGAAAAAGCCAGATTAGAAGTAGAGAATAAAAGAGTATTATTATCTGAAAAGGAATATTGGATAAATAAAGTTTATGAAAGGGTATTAGAGAAAATTAATAATATAATTAAAACCAAGGAGTACAAAGACGCTATAGAGAATATCCTAAGCAGAGAAATTAAAGAGGCTGGAGAAGGAGAAAAAATAACAATATATTGCTCCCCAAACGATAAACCATTAATCGAGAAGATAGTAAATAAAAACAAGAATGCTATGGTAAAAGTTGATGAAAAGATGTTAGGTGGTATAAGAATATATTACGAGGGAAGTGGGTTAACAAAAGATTTTTCATTAAAGCTTATCTTAGACCAGGTTTTTGATAGTATGAGGGGAAAGATCTCCGATATATTATTCGGAGGTAAATGAAAATGGAGAAGGGGAGAATAGTTAGAGTAAATGGACCTTTAGTAGTAGCTGACAACATGAGAAATGCCCAAATGTACGAAGTAGTAGAAGTTGGAGAGCTCAGATTAATTGGGGAAATAACCAGAATAGAAGGAGATAGAGCATTTATCCAAGTTTATGAGGATACTAGCGGAATAAAGCCAAATGAACCAGTATATAGGACTGGCGCACCACTATCAATAGAATTAGGTCCAGGATTAGTGGGAAAAATATTTGATGGATTACAAAGACCCCTAGATTCCATTAGGGATGTGGCAAAATCTCCATTTATAGCTAGAGGAATTAAAGTTCCTTCGATTGATAGAAATAAGAAATGGCACTTCATACCTAAAGTTAAAAAAGGAGATAAGATAGAAGGAGGAGATATAATTGGTACTGTAAACGAAACCGCATTGGTGGAACATAGAATTTTAGTACCTCCACACGTTCATGGAACATTGAAGGAAATAGTATCTGAAGGAGATTATACAGTAGAAGATACAATAGCGGTAGTTGATATGAATGGAGATGAGATACCAGTAAAATTAATGCAAAGATGGCCTGTTAGAATTCCGAGACCATTCAAAGAAAAATTAGAACCAACTGAACCATTACTAACTGGAACTAGAGTTCTAGATACAATATTCCCAATAGCCAAAGGTGGTACTGCAGCAATACCAGGGCCTTTCGGAAGTGGCAAAACTGTAACTTTGCAAAGTTTGGCTAAATGGAGTGAAGCGAAGATAGTGATTTACGTAGGATGCGGTGAAAGGGGTAACGAAATGACAGACGAGTTAAGGCAATTCCCTAAGCTTAAAGACCCTTGGACGGGAAGACCTTTATTGGAAAGGACTATATTAGTCGCTAATACTAGCAATATGCCGGTAGCCGCTAGAGAAGCAAGTATATATGTAGGAGTAACTATGGCAGAGTATTTCAGAGATCAAGGATATGATACTCTACTCGTTGCTGATTCAACCTCGAGATGGGCTGAGGCTTTAAGGGACTTAGGAGGTAGAATGGAAGAGATGCCCGCTGAAGAAGGGTTCCCAAGTTATTTGCCATCTAGGTTAGCAGAATATTACGAAAGAGCTGGAAGAGTTAGAACAATAGGAAAACCTGAAAGATTTGGTTCCGTTACCATAGCTTCTGCGGTTTCACCACCAGGTGGTGATTTCACTGAGCCAGTTACTAGTCAGACCTTAAGATTTGTGAAGGTCTTCTGGCCTTTAGATGTCTCATTAGCTCAAGCTAGACATTATCCAGCAATTAACTGGTTACAAGGATTCTCAGCTTACGTAGATTTGGTTGCAAATTGGTGGAATACTAATGTAGATCCAAAGTGGAAGGAAATAAGAGATATGATGGTGAGAACATTAATCAGAGAAGACGAGCTAAGGCAGATAGTTAGATTAGTAGGGCCAGAGTCATTAGCGGAAAAGGATAAATTAGTACTTGAGACAGCAAGGCTAATAAAAGAGGCGTTCTTGAAACAAAATGCTTATGACGATATAGATGCGTTCTCTTCTCCACAAAAGCAAGCTAGGATAATGAGACTAATTTACTTGTTCAATAACTATGCTAGCAAATTAGTAGAAAAGGGAATTCCAGTTAAGAAGATTACGGATAATTTAGGATCACTTTTACCAGAAATAATTAGATCAAAAGCTACAATTAAAAATGATGAGTTGAATAAATATGATGAGTTAGAGAGAAGATTAATTACCTCATTTGAGAATCTAGAAAAGGAGGCTGGTGTTTAATGTTAAGCGTAAGAGAATTCTCCAACATATCTATGATTAAAGGTCCATTAGTATATGTTCAGGGTGTAACAGACGCATCATATAATGAACTAGTAGAAATAGAAATGCCAAATGGGGAGAGAAGAAGAGGACTAGTTATAGACTCACAATTAGGTATAGCTATAGTTCAAGTTTTCGAAGGAACCACTGGTGTTTCACCCACTGGAACTAAGATAAGAATGTTAGGAAGAGGATTGGAGGTAAAAATCTCAGAGGAGATGCTGGGACGTATATTCAATCCCTTAGGGGATCCATTAGATAATGGTCCTCCAGTGATTAAAGGAGATAAGAGAGATATAAACGGCTCACCCTTAAATCCTGCAGCTAGAGAATATCCGGAAGAGTTCATACAAACTGGAATCTCTGCAATAGATGGATTAAACGCATTACTAAGAGGGCAAAAATTGCCTATATTTAGTGGTAGTGGATTACCAGCTAATGTTTTAGCGGCACAAATTGCTAAACAAGCTACTGTCAGGGGTGAGGAAAGCAATTTTGCAGTAGTTTTCGCTGCAATAGGTGCAAGATACGATGACGCACTATTCTTCCGTAAGTTCTTTGAAGAAACTGGGGCTATTAATAGAGTCGCAATGATAGTTAGCTTAGCTAATGAACCACCTGTAATGAAAACGTTAACACCAAAGACAGCACTAACATTAGCTGAATATTTAGCATTTGAGCAAGATATGCACGTTTTAGCTATACTAATTGATATGACAAACTACTGCGAGGCGTTAAGAGAAATCAGCGCTGCTAGAGAGGAAGTTCCGGGTAGAGGTGGATATCCTGGATATATGTATACTGACTTAGCCACAATATATGAGAGAGCTGGAAAAGTAATAGGAAAGAAAGGCTCAATTACGCAGATGCCAATATTGACAATGCCCAACGATGATATCACCCACCCAATTCCAGATTTAACGGGGTATATAACTGAGGGACAAATAGTTCTTGATAGAGCATTATATAACAAGGGTATTTATCCACCCATTAACGTGTTAATGAGCCTATCGAGACTTGCAAAAGATGGAATAGGAGAAGGAAAGACAAGAGACGATCATAAAGATGTTTCAAATCAGTTATTCGCAGCTTATGCGAGAGCTGTTGATACAAGAGGATTAGCTGCAATAATAGGCGAGGATTCCTTATCAGAAGTCGACAGAAAATACCTATTATTTGGTGAGCTATTCGAGAGAAAATTTGTCAGTCAAGGAGTTAATGAGAACAGAGATATTGAGACCACATTAGATATAGGATGGGAAATCCTTTCGGTTCTACCAGAATCTGAGCTAACTAACATAAAGACGCAGTACATCCAGAAGTACCATCCAAACTATAGGGGTAAGAAATGAGTCAAAAAGTTTTACCAACAAAAATAAATTTGATACAGTTTAGAAGACAGCTTAGATTAATTACTGTTATAAAAAGGTTATTAGAAAATAAGAGAGAGGTTTTACTTCTTTACTTAAGAACCTATGCTAACGAGTATGAGAAAATTTACAATGAAGTTAATGAAACCATGAAGAAAGTTTATGAGAATTATCTACAAGCCGTTGCAGCAGAAGGAATATCTAACATAGAGGAAATAGCGCTTTCACAAAAACCAAGTTTAGAGGTAAATAGTTCGATAAAAGTTATATTTGGAGTAAAAGTGCCCGTGATCAGATTAAACAAGGACTCAATACCACCAAAACCCTTTAGTGACGTAGAAACCTCTCCCTATCTGTCTGAGTCCTATGAGGAGATGACTGAAGCTTTAAATAAGGTTATCGAGTTGGTTGAATTAGAATCAACAATAAGGTCACTAGTTTCTGAATTAAGAAAAACTCAACGGCTTATTAACTCCATAGATAATTATATTTTGCCTTTCTATAGGAGATCTATAAAATTCATAAAACAAATTTTAGAAGATAGACAAAGAGAAGAGTTCTCTAGACTTAAAATTATAAGAAGAATCTTACAGAGGAGGAGAGAAAGTGGAGCAGGATAAATATTTGCAAATTTTAAGAAACTCATTAGAAGAGAAAAAGAGCGAAATTTTAAAAAATCTCAACGCTGAATATGAAAGATTATTAAAAAGTAGGCTTAGTCAACTAGATGAAGTGAAAAGAAAGGTTTTAAAGGAATTGTCATAATAATTGTGTGGGATTTAACCATGAAGAGAGGAACCCTGGTCTTAAGCATATTGTTACCAATACTAATAAGTAGTGTAATAGCTGCTGCACAAGCTCCATCAGAGACAGCACAAGGGTTTGAGGGTATAAATATCGGTGCTGGTTTAGCTGTAGGATTAGCCGCTATTGGTGCAGGTATAGCTGTAGGTATGGCTGCAGCTGCTGGTGTAGGTGTATTAACAGAAAGAAGAGACATGTTTGGTACGGTTTTAATTTTCGTAGCTATCGGTGAAGGAATAGCAGTATACGGAATACTATTCGCGGTCCTAATGTTATTCGGTAAGTTCTAAAGTTAAAGTTTTTTATTTTGTGTGTTTTCTCCTTCTTGTGCAGTTAACTAGAGAGAAATGGTCGAAAAATTTCAGCGAGTGGTTTGAGTGGGTACTAAGAGAAGGAGAATTTTACGATTATGGAAGATATCCGGTAAAAGGAATGGGAGTATGGATGCCATATGGATTTAAGCTAAGGCAAAATGTAATAAACCTTATCAGAAATCTTCTAGACTCTACCGGGCATGAGGAAGTATTGTTCCCACTTCTAATCCCAGAAGATCTGTTAAGAAGAGAAAGTACTCACATTAAGGGATTTGAAAACGAAGTATATTGGGTAACTAAAGGAGGAAATGAAGATTTAGATGTAAAGTTAGCATTAAGACCAACAAGTGAAGTTGCAATAACATTAATGGAGAACTTGTGGATAAAGAGCTATAAGCAGTTGCCTAAAAAATATTATCAGATAGTTAGTGTTTTTAGATACGAGACCAAGGCAACTAGACCAATGATAAGATTAAGGGAAATCACTACTTTCAAAGAAGCTCATACAGTTCATGAGACCTATGAAGACGCACAGAGGCAAGTTAAAGAAGCCATAGAAATCTATAAAAAGATCTTTGATCAGTTGGCAATTCCATATATCTTATCTGAGAGACCAGAATGGGATAGATTTGCTGGTGCACTCCATACTTATGCTTTTGATACTATTATGCCAGATGGTAGAGTAATGCAGATAGGTACAGTTCATCATCTTGGTCAGAATTTCAGTAAGGCATTAGATTTTAAGATACAGAAAAAAGATGGTAGTTTGGATTATCCACATCAAACAAGTTATGGAATTTCAGATAGGGCAATAGCGTCAATAGTTGCTATACATGGTGATGATCACGGTCCGGTCTTACCTCCAACTGTTGCTCCAATTAAGGTTGTAATTATACCAATTCCAGGAAAAAGCGAAGATGAAACTAAAAGGATAATACAATATTCTTTAGAAATCTGCGATATCTTAAACAAAAGTGGCATAACTTGTAATGCGGATTTAGATATGGATAAAACACCAGGGGAGAAGTATTATATCTGGGAACTTAAGGGCGTCCCAATTAGAATAGAAATAGGACCTAGAGAACTTTCCTCAAACACTGTATTTATAAAGAGAAGGGACAATCTAAAACCTTATACAATAAAGAGAGAGGAAATCGTTAGTAAGGTAAATGAAATTCTAGATGATATTCAAGAGAGTTTAAGAAAAAGAGCATGGGACGATCTAAAATCTAAAGTAAAATACTCTAATGATATAGAAAAAATTAAGGAAACCTTAGAGAAGGATCTCGGTATTATAGAGGTCCCATGGTGTGGAAGAAATGAATGTGGATTAAAAATTGAAGAGTTAACTAACGCGAGAGTATTGGGTTATCCTACTGAAGAAGAAAGAGAAATAAATGACAAATGCGTAGTATGTAAAATGGACGCAAAAACAGTTCTAAGGATTGCAAAAACTTATTAGCGATTAAATGCTGTGAATTAAATAGGGTGCAAATTTGCCTAAGAAGAGAGAGAATAGAGGAAGAAGAAAAGGAGATAAAGGTCACGTAGGTTACATTTATTGTGATCAGTGTGGAGCCAGAGTTCCAGAAGATAAGGCAGTGTGTGTAACTAAGATGTATAGTCCAGTAGACCCTTCACTAGCATCTGAGTTAGAGAAGAAGGGCGCTATTATAGCTAGATACCCAGTTACTAAGTGCTATTGTATAAACTGTGCAGTGTTTATGGGAATTGTTAAAATAAGAGCAGAAAACGAAAGAAAACAAAAGGCTCGTTTAACATAACTTTTTAAGTCTAGGAGAAAATCTACGTGATGTAATGAGACTTTACGAGTTATCTTTTGCACAAATAGAGGAGTTTTTCTATAAATTAGCAGAAGTCAAGGATATTATAAAAGATAATGGGTTATTAGAATTCTTACCAGAGTTAAAATCTGATAGTAGCATACAGATTGGAACGACGAGAGTAAAACACGCATTTCCAATTTTCCAGAAAGGCGGTGTAGTAATGGATGTAACGAGTGTGCAACAGGCACAAATAGCGGAAGAAGCTGGTGCAGTAGCCGTAATGGTACTGGATAAATTACCTTATGATGTAAGAAAATCAGGCGGTGTTGCAAGGATGGCAGACCCTAAGATAATTGAAGAAGTAATGAATTCAATAACTATACCAGTAATGGCGAAGGTAAGAATAGGTCACTATTATGAGGCTAAAGTATTGGAAGCTTTAGGCGTAGATATGATAGATGAAAGTGAAGTGTTAACCCCAGCTGATGAGGAACATCATATAAATAAATGGGAATTTAAGGTACCATTTGTAAATGGAGCTAGAAACCTAGGTGAAGCATTACGAAGAATAGCAGAAGGAGCGTCAATGATAAGGACTAAGGGCGAAGCTGGGACTGGAAATGTAAGTGAAGCAGTTAAACACATGAAGATAATAAATAGTGAAATAAGGAGCTTAATAAGTATGGAAGAAGAAGATAGAGTAAAGAAAGCTAGGGAATATCAAGTTCCTTACCAAATAGTAGAACTCACTGCAAAACTTAAGAGATTGCCAGTAGTAAACTTCGCGGCGGGTGGAATTGCCACTCCTGCTGATGCCGCACTCATGATGTGGTTAGGGGCTGATGGAATATTTGTGGGTTCTGGTATATTTAAGAGTCAAGACCCAGAGGAAAGAGCTAAAGCAGTAGTATTAGCAGCTGCTTGCTGGGAATATCCTGAAATTGTCTTGGAAGCACAAAAAATGATAAGTGAACAAAAGAGCATGATGGGAATTGATATAAAATCATTAAAGCCAGAAGAATTATTGCAAGTGAGAGGATTATGAGAATAGGGATAATAGGTTATCAAGGAAGTTTTGAGGAGCATTATTTGCAACTAAAAAGAGCTTTTGATAAGCTTTCATTAAATGGAGAGATCGTACAGATAAAGATTCCTAAAGATCTTAAAGAAATTGATGGCGTTATAATACCTGGTGGAGAAAGTACTACAATAGGTTTAGTGGCTAAGAGATTAGGAGTTCTAGATGATCTAAAAGATAAAATTTCCTCTGGTCTTCCAGTTTTAGGCACGTGCGCTGGTGCTATAATGCTAGCAAAGGAAGTAAGTGATGCAAAGGTAGGTAAAACTTCACAGCCACTAATTGGGACAATGGACATCAATATCATTAGAAATTATTATGGAAGACAAAGAGAAAGCTTTGAAGCTAATGTTGACTTATCAAAAATCGGAATGGGAAGGGCTAGATTTGTTTTCATTAGGGCCCCGGCAATAACAAAAACTTTTGGAAGAGCTAAAAGTCTAGCAGAGTTAAATGGCATAACAGTCCTAGCGCAAGAAGATGGTATGCTAGCAACAACGTTTCATCCAGAGTTGTCTGATACTACAGTTATCCACGAATACTTTTTACATATAGTTAAAGGGTAATTTTTTATTTTTTGTAATATATATCTTGGTTGAAAAGTGGGGATAAGAATTTTGAATGATCTAATGTTGGACAAGAGTGCTCTATTATTTGGAGTCTCAAAGTATCTAGAAAAGGGAATAATAACTGGCAACGTTTTAATTCATAAATCGCTCTTAACTCAATTAGAAAATGAAAGTAATGAAGGTTTAGTTAGTGCCGAAATAGCTCTTGATGAAGTAAAAAAGGTAAAAGAGGTCACAGAAAGAATTCTAGTTAACTTTGAAATAGTAGGTGATGATTCAAAAAGAGGCGAAGTAAATGAAGTTACGCGTGAATATTGTACAGAAAAAGGATGTACAATAGTGACAGCCGATGAAATACAGAGAAAGATTTGTGAAATTATGGGGCTTCAGTATTATTTCTTGCAACCAGTAGAGCAGAGTCTGTCGTTTGAGAGTTTCTTTGATGAAGAGACCATGAGTGTTCACATAAAAGAGGATACGGTACCAAGAGCCAAAAAAGGTAAGCCAGGAAATTGGAAATTTGTAAATCTTTCAGATAAACCTATGTTTTCCCTTGATGTGAGGAGAATAGCAAATGAAATAATTAATGCGGTTAGGTTTATTAAAGGGTCATTTATAGAAATAGAAAGAAAGGGTTCTCTTATAATTCAATTAGGTAATTATAGGGTGGTTATAACTAGGCCTCCCTTAAGCGATGGATGGGAGATTACAATAACCAGACCAGTGGTAAGGAAGAGATTAGAGGAGTATAATCTGGATGAGAGGTTAATAAAAAGATTAGAAGAAAGAGCAGAGGGTATAATAATAGCTGGAGCACCGGGTATGGGTAAAACCACTTTTGCCCAAGCATTGGCTGAATACTATATGAGATTGGGAAAAATAGTAAAAACTATCGAATCGCCAAGAGATATGCATTTACCACCAGAAATAACGCAATACTCTAAAAACTACGCAGAAATTGGAGAGTTACACGATATACTGTTATTGAGTAGGCCCGATTATACCGTCTATGACGAGATGAGAAATGACGAAGATTTCAAGTTATATGTTGATCTTCGTTTAGCTGGAGTTGGAATGATAGGAGTAGTACATGCTACTTCGCCTATTGACGCGATTCATAGATTTGTAAATAGAGTCGATATAGGTACAATACCGAATATTCTAGATACTATAATTTTCATACATTCTGGTAATGTAAGCAAAGTTTATACTCTCGAAATGACTGTAAAAGTCCCTGCTGGGTTAAAAGAAGCTGATTTAGCTAGACCAGTTGTTGAAATAAAAGATCTAGCAACTGGAAATACTGAATATGAAATATATGTATTTGGAGAACAGACTATGATCGTTCCAGTAAATAGAAGTATGGTAATGGGTAACCTAGAATTCAAAATATCGAAAATCGTAAATAGTATCATACCTAACGCTATGGTAAGATATGAAGATGGGGAATATGTCATAGTAATACCCAGAGAAGAAATAGGGAAGTATAACAGGAAACTAGTTCAAAGACTAAAACGTTTAGAGAAGAAGAACAACATCAAAATAAAGATAAAATTATCAGATTAGAGAAAATTATCCAATGTTTTACTTACTTTAGCTTCTGCTAATCTCACTAAACCTTCTAAATCTAAACCTTCCATATCTATATCAGCAACGTAATTTCCAGTCTCGGTCCTTCTTAGTTTTTCGAACGGAACAAATTTTAGAATGCCAGGTTTCTTTATGCCTAAAAACAAGAGACCACCACTCTTTTTTGCAAATTCGATTATTCCCTCAGCTTGCTCTCTCTTGACGTATATTTTGTTGCCATCCTTTCTACTTTTCATCTCAATGAGAATAATAACACCATTTTTTAGCGCTACAATGTCTGGTACAGAGTCTTTTCTCTTACTTCCACTGGCTGGTGCCCTTAGCACTGCAAACCCTTTTTCCCTTAATTTACTTACAACCTCGCGTTCTACACTTGTACCTTTCCTCTTTTTAGCATTCACTCGTTATAATTATTATTAATAGTTTTTAGTCTTTCCATCGTAAAGCCAACAAATAACAACATGTTTTAACTTTGGAGATCATCTATAAAGTTGAAATAAAAACTGAGACATCAATTTTAGCGCGTTACTTAGACTCCATATTCCCAATATCTTCTGATGTTTAAAATACTAAATGTCATTTCAAAAATGTAAAATCTTATGAGAAAGTAAAAATTTAATTAAAGTTAATTATAAAGCACAGTTTAACTTAACTAGTCTTAGGTTTTCCTTTTTGGATCAAATCCTTAAGCTGATTACCGACTTTCTCCTCTAGGCTATTCTGTACTTGCGCTAATCCATTAACTACTGTTGGCATACCTCTTCCGTATTCTTCTATCCATTCTTCGGCGAACTTCCCACTCTTTATCCTTTGTAGTGCCTCTTTCATCCTTTTTTTAACGTCTTCATTTATAACGAACTTTCCTACTGTCATTCCACCGTACTTAGCAGTATCAGATACTGCCTTTAACATTCCCGTAATTCCCTTTTCATAAACTAAATCCACCAACATTTTCAATTCATTTATAGTCTCAAAATAGGCCACTTCTGGTTGGTAACCTTCTTCTACTAGGGTTTCGAATGCGGCCTTCATTAATTCCATTATTCCCCCTACTAATATTACTTGTTCACCAAATAGGTCAGTTTCTGTTTCTTCCTTAAAAGTAGTTGGAATAACTCCAGCTCTAGTAGCTCCTATTCCTTTAGCTATTGCTAAAGCCTTTTGCATAGCAATACCGCTTACGTCTTGATAAATTGCAACTAAAGCTGGAACTCCACCTCCTGCTTTATAATATTCTCTTACTGTAGGGCCAGGTCCCTTAGGAGCTATCATATATACGTCTGAATCCTTGGGGGGTTCGATTAATTTGTAGTGAATATTAAAGCCATGTGCAAATACTAGATCAGCACCTTTTTTCATATATGGCTGGACGCTTTCTAACCACAATGTTCGTTGTACCATATCTGGTACTAGAAAAATTATAATATCTGCGTCCTTAACAGCATCCTTAGTATAAAGCGGAGTAAATCCTTCACTTCTAGCTAATTCCCATGATTTTCCTTCCCTTTCCAGTCCAACTACCACATTTAGTCCAGAGTCTTTCAAATTCTGAGCCCAAGCTCTACCTTGACTTCCATATCCCAATACAGCTATCTTCTTATTTTTGATTACATCTAGGCTTGCATCCTTATCAGTGTATACTTTTGACATATGTTTCACCCCAACTATACCCTTTTATCTTATTGAAAACTGGTACATAAATTATCATGTCTCCTTCATTTATCTTTTCTGATTGATCTTCTATTATTTTTCCTTCTCTTATTATTATTCTTTTTAGTTGTGCATCTTCGAGAATTTCTACCCTTTCTATATCTACTGTTTTACTTAATAGAAGAATCGCAGTATGGAAATTATTATGATCTTTGACACCAATATAAAACTCATATAGGTTATCATCATTTACTTTCCATCCGTATATCCAATTAATATCCATAAATAATTTTCTAAAATTTGACGCTATCCTCTCTATAAGCGCTGGGTCCCTATAGTAAGCTAATACTCTAACTACTCTTTCTAGGGTCACGTAAAATCACCTGTTTTAATCTTCCACCAGGCGGTAAGGTAGGTAGTGCAAGTTCTTCCTTATCCACGGGAACTCTAATAACTGCAGGGATATCTTCCTTTATAGCGATCCTTATAGACTTCTCTATTTCTTCATAGGTTGTTGCGTTAAATCCTAATGCACCAAATGCCTCAGCTAATTTAACAAAGTCTGGTGAAGGACCGTAATCCACACCTACTATTCGCCTTCCAAAGAATAGATCTTGCACTTGCCTTACTAAACCTAACGTTCTGTTGTCAAATATTACTGAAATAATTGGAATGTGTTCGTCCACTGCTGTGGCTAAGTTAGTTCCAGTCATTAAAAATGATCCATCACCATCTAAGTCAACCACTATTTTATCTGGCCTAGCTAATTTCGCGCCCATAGCGGCGGGGAGCCCAAATCCCATAGTACCCATTCCAGATGATGTTAAGAATGTTCTAGGTTCTAGTACTTCCCAAAACACTTCAGCCCACATTTGATGTTGACCTACACCAGTGGTAACTATTGCATCTCTTGGTAACGTTTGTCTTATAGTCTTCAATATTTTCCATGGTTTTAGTTTCCCGTTCTCATCATGATAATAAAACTGCGAGTAGTAGTCCTTATATTCTTTAACCCTTTTTAACCAAGCGTTTTTTTCTCTTTTTTCACCTAACTTGAGTATTGTATTTATTAATTCCCTCAATATTATTTTGGCATTGCCATAAAGTCCTACATCAACTTTTATTGCCTTTTCGCCATCTGTGGGATCAATATTGATCATAACAAATTTCTTTCTAGTTTCTACCATTTCGTCGTAAGATGTAAACGTTCTGTCACTAAGCCTTGCGCCAACAATTAGCATTGCATCTGATTCTAATGCGGCCATTGATGCTTCTGCTCTCCCATAATATCCCATAGGTCCAAAATATAATGGGTGATCATGAGGTATTGCCGTTTTTCCAGGAAACGTAGAAATTATTGGTATATGTAGAATCTCTGCTAACTCGAGAATTTCTGGTGTAGCATTAGCCCATACTACTCCAGTACCTACTAATATTATAGGCCTTTCAGCGTTAATCAAAATTTCTGCAGCTTTCTTTAAAGATAAGGGATCTATTCTAGTTGGGAACTCTCTATATCCTTTTACCATTGGTCTCTCTGGCCATTTCACTTCTTCCATTTTTTCATAGAAAATATCTCTTGGTATATCTACAACTACTGGTCCCGGTCTTCCGGTAGTTGCAATATAAAACGCGTTCTTTATCCATAGTGGTATCTCTTCTACTCTCTTAATCCCAATAACGTATTTAGTTACATTTTCAAAAACACCCATTGCATCTGCTTCTTGAAATGCCATCTTGCCCATTACACTTCTAGGTACATTTCCAGTTATCGCAATTACTGGCGAACTATCCCAATATGCGGTGATAAGCCCGGTAGTTAGATTGGTAGTCCCAGGACCAGATGTAGCAGTACATACACCGGGTACCCCAGAAGCTCTGGCATAACCATCTGCAGCATGTGCAGCAGCTTGTTCGTGTCTCATTAGTACATGTCGTAATTCGCCATTTTGCAGATCCTCAACAAAGGCATCGTATATTTGCATGTTTGATAAACCTGGAATTCCGAATATTACCTTTACTCCTTCTCTTTTTAGAGAATCTACTAAAATTCTAGCTCCTGTTGGCAATTTGAATCACCATTTTATACTTAGAAGAACATTTTGAATTATTCCGCCTCTTGTTATTTTGAACAAATATTCCACTAACTTTTTTACAAAATGTATTAAATTTGGAGGGAGAAGTCACCTATCATCTTTTTCACGACTAATTTTTAATGCTGGTGTGTTTTTAAACTTTATTATTATTTTTATTTAGCAAGCATAAACTCAATAATAAAAATTATTCACTATCTACGCCCTTTATAATATCAAATATTTCGACATATCGTGTTACGTCTTTCCACATTTCTAAACACTTTACATTACCTAGATATAGCCAAATATTGCCAAAATGACCTCTTCTGTCATCCAAGAATAATATCTCGTCTGGTTTTATCCGTACGTTCATTCTATTACGGATTTCAATCATAATATAACTTAGCATTAAGAACTTGTAAGGAAAAGGCTTAGCTACTATTACATGAAAATATTGCATTAAGTCTAACGCACTTAAAACCTTAATAGCCTTTTCCTCATAGTTCCATGTTGCTAATCCTAATATATATCCTCTGTTCTTAAGTTCCCTGAGTGTTTCTCTAACTTCTGGAAATAAATGAAGTGCTCGTCCTTTAGAATCTTCTAGAGTATTCGCATCTACTATCTTTAATGGTTCCTCAAATTCCGATATATTATGATGGTCCCATAAAGTTTTATCTGCGTCAAACACTACTGCTTTTATCATCCCTATACAGATTTGGGGGGAGAGTATAATAAGTAATCTTGCCTTCATGATAATCTCTTATTATCGTTTTTGCTGCCATATCTATATTTGGTTCTTTATCGCTTTTGTAAACCCATCCCCTTTTTAAGGCTATTTTAACGAGTAAATCATAAGGATCTGTAAAATCCACTCCATAAGCTTGCTTAAGGCTTTCTCTTGAAGCTTTAATTATTCTGTTTATCAATTCTATTGCTGGCTTTACTGGGTCTTCAAGTAGATCTACATTATAACCTCTAATTATTTTTTCTAGTTCATTACCATCAGGCGGTATTATACCAGGCGTATCCCATGCGTATATTTTGTTATCTATTTTAAACAGCTGTATAGATTTAGTATACCCATATTCTAGAGGATAAGCTGAAGTCTGAGCTGAATGTCTACCTTTAAGAGCATTTATAATGGAGGATTTGCCAGTTTTGGGATAGCCAATAAAGGCAACTACACCTTTATTTCCTCTTAGCAATGCTTTCATAGTATCACGTAATTTTTTAGTTCCCAAGTGAGACGTCGAAGAAACGTAAACGGATTCCCTATTTTCTTCCTCTTTAAAATAATATTTCCAAGACTTAAGTACCCATAGGGGAACTAGATCTCCTTTGTTTAGTACCAATAATAATTTCTTATCGTTTTTTATTACAATTTGCTCAATTTTCTTTGATCTGGTTAAAGATGGTTCTCTTGCATCCAATACTTCTATTATGAGATCAGATCTTTTGACCAACTGAATGATTTTCCCCAGCATTCATTTTATTTTCTTGTAATTACTATTTTTATGCATGCCTAAAGGGGAATTAATGACATTTGACGAAGGAGACTTTGAGGGATCAATAGACTACCAATCTTTTACAAAGGCGATCAAGTTAAATAACATAAATAAGGAAGTAGGTTTCCCATTAGATATAACATTTAGACCCACTAAGTTCTATCTTATAATTCAAGCTAAAAGAGAAAAAACTTATTTACCGAGATGGAGGCTTTGGTTTGACAATTTCTCTCTTACAAAAGAATTCAAACCAAATTTTGAAATTGAGATAAATGATTCACATATTATTTCCACTATAGTATATGATATAACGCCAATCGTTAAGGAAGGAAAACATGAAATAATAATTTATCATCCTTCTATTCACACTTTAGAGTTATTAAACGTAAGTGCAATTTCTTTTTATAAGATAGAAGGTTTTAGCACTAAATATAAATTATCTACTGGTTCTTTGATTTTAAAGCCCAATGAAATAGTCTCTTTTCAACTGATGAGAAAATCCTATTTTGTTATAAGAAATGAGAGCAAAGAAGGGAAAGTAAAGATAAGTGATGGTGATGGGAAGCCGATTTATACGGTCTTACCCAATTCTGATAGCGATGAAATAGAGATCGAAGATAAGAGTCTAATTACAACAATATTACAATCCGCAAATGAAAAGGATTATGGAATAATTTTGGCTTCATATAGTTTATTGGAGAAAACTCCTAAGATAACCATTAATGTGGATAGTAAGGTGGATAACAACTTCATCCATCTAGCTTTAAGGAACGATAGTGAGATAAACCTAGACAAGTTAATAGTAAACGTAATGATAAACGGAGTCCCTGCACATTTCAAATCATTTAACAATATAGAAATTAATTCCACGATAGATCTTAAACTTCCCTTAACAATTACCCAGAATAAAAAAGCACATATAATAAACATAAGAGTAGTGGGAGTTAAGGGAGGATATAGGCAAATAGTCGACAAACAAATTAGCCTCTAAAGAATGGTAAACTACCCAGTAGAAAAGCAATAATTCCTGCAATTGCGGATATTTTTAAATAACTTCTAGCCTTTGACGCACCCTCTATCGTGTTCTTCTGAACTATTGAAAGGATTGTAAATGGAATAAAAGCTACAATTAAAATTACAATATAAATAAAATTAAAACCTATAAAAAATGGTATAGGAGAGACTATCAGCAAGAGAGCAAGAAGAGCCTTAACTATTTTCCATGATTTATTTATTCCTAAAGTAGTAGCTAAGGTCCTTACATTATTAGCTAGATCACCATTATAATCTTCAATACCCTTTACTATTTCTCTTGTTAATGTTAAGAAAAAGGAATAAAATGTAGGAATTGCTATTCTTGATAGCCAATCATCTGAGAAAAAGGCCAATCCGCCATAAAATATAGATAAGGCTGTGGTCGTAGCTACTAACAAGTTTCCATACAACCCGGTCCGTTTTAGTTCCTTTGCGTAATAAACGAGACCTATTACAGTTAGCAATGCCACAATTATCGCGAAAACATTTAACCATATTGAGGCCAAAACACCTACTGCGAATAAGATTATTGCTAGCGTCCTAGCTTGATTAATGGATATACTACCGGATGGGATAGGTCTGTATGGTTTATTTATTTTATCTATTTCCACGTCATATACGTCATTTATGACATATCCTCCAGCTGCTATTAAGCCCACTACTAATGCTGATAGTAGAAGTTGCTTAGCTTCTAAGATTTGCCATTTTGAAGAGACGAGAAAGCCCATAATAGCACCCAATGCTGCTCCAATAACGTTATGTATCCTGACAAGTTGCATGTATGATTTAAAACTCACGATAACGTTAAATGAATACTAGGCTAATATATCTTATGTCTGTTAATCAGAAAGAAATTGAGATAGCAATAGAGTACTTTAAAACATACGTTTCAGTAGGAGAAATAATTGCTGTCATGGATCTTAAAGCAAAAGGCATTTCAAACCCACAAGCTGTAATATCAAAACTAATAGAAATGGGGATAATAGAGCGAGGAGAAGGTTGTTATAACTTAGTGAGGAATTCTACGAATAAGAAGTGAATGCAAATCAAATTCCTCTGCGACATTAATTGTTCTTTCATTATATAATTTGAAAATAAAAGGAAGTAGTCTCCACGTAGTTTCTAAGAATCTTGTTAAATAATATTGCCTTCTAACCTCCTTGGCTAGCGTCTTATATTTCGCGTAGTAATTCTTGAAGCTTCCATTTCGAATTCCACTTACTAAAGGTCCTAGCAAATTTGCAATACCAAATATACCCCCACCAGTAAACGTCTTTACAAGACCCGTGGAATCACCTAGTTTTAAAGTAACTATCTTAGATTCTGGTCTAACACGAGGGATTGCCCCGCCATGAACGTCTATAATTCTTTTGTTAAATTTAGGTAAGAATAATTTAGGATCTTTATAGGAAATTGCACCTATAAGAGTACCATAAGGTAATGGAACTATCCAGCTAAACCCTCCTACATTTCTCTTATCTATATATACAATTATTTTATCTTCATTAATAGGTTCTGCTAGATACTCTATTGCTTTAATCCATCTAGCATTTCCCTTCCATCCGCCACAGTCTATTACTAGTCCATCATATCTCTCGCTGCCAACAATTACTGTGTTTCCTTTAATCACAGCATCATTAGGTCTTTTCGTCCTAACCTCGCCGTCTAACCATATTTCTAGCTTTTCTCTGTTTAACCTTATAACGTTCGTGTTTATATAAATTGAATACCTATCGCCATACCTGATTTCAATTGATTTAAATTCTCTATCTATGAACTCCTTACTTATACCTAATTGTGTAAAAGTTTGATAACTTATTACTCCCGTACATTTCTTTCCGGGGATACGCCTTCTGTCAAAAACCGTAGGATTAAAGTCTAGGACTTTATGAGCTAGTAATAATCCTGCTATCCCTCCACCCACTATTAGAACTCTGATGATCTATCAGCCTCGTTTATAGTATATTTCTTTGCTCCTAGTTTTGCAACTATATATGAAAACGCTTTATAAGGATCTGTATGGGCTCCACATGAATAGACGTCAACTGTAGCAAATTTGTACTCAGGCCAAGTATGAATCGTTATATGACTCTCAAGGATAATTGCAACAATACTAACACCTTCGCCAATTTTCCAAGATCTTATATCAAGTATATTCATATTCCCTATTTCTGCTGCCTCCTTTACTATCTGCTCTAATTTTTTAGAGTCTTTAAGTATTTCTTCGTCACAATCATATAAGCTTCCATATACTTGCTTTCCCACTACTTTAGGAAAAGATAACTCTACCCCCATCATTAACCCCCCACTTAAACCCCTCTATTTAATCATTTATAAATTTATTTCCGCCTAATCAGGGCTAAAAGTAAGTTTTTAATGCTAATTGATAAATACTATTGTATCTGATGAACAGTGGCGATTAGAAGACTTGTTTTAGACGTTCTGAAGCCCATTAGAGGAACATCAATAGTTGAACTAGCTGAGAAAATCTCAAGCCTAAGCGGTGTAGAGGGAGTTAATATAAGTGTTACTGATATGGACGTCGAAACCATGGGGTTAATGATAATTATTGAAGGAACTAGCCTCAACTTTGATGATATAAGGAAAATGTTAGAAGAAGAGGGATGTGCGATACATAGTATCGACCAAGTAATTAGCGGAAACAAGATAATTGAGGGTAAGATAAAGAATGATTTGCGATAATTGTAAAAGTAGAGAAGCAGTAGTGCTACAATCGCACACTAGAAGGAAACTTTGCAAAGATTGTTTTATAGAAGATATTAGAAAAAGGATTGAAACGGAAGCTAGAAAGCAAGGTATAATAAATGCTAATAAAATACTCTTAGCAGTCTCTGGAGGGAAAGATAGTCTAGTACTTGCTGATGCACTATCTCAATTCGTTAACCCCTCCAAGCTAATTGCATTTAATATAAATGAAGGGATAAGAGGATATAATAGAGATGATCAGGTTAAGAAGCTTGAAGACTATTTAAGAGACCTTGGAATAGAGCTCATTAAAAGTGGTTTTAGACAAGAAGTAGGTTTCTCATTAGATGAAATGGTAAGTGCGTCATTAAAGAAAGGACTTAAGGTCTCTGCTTGCACTTTCTGCGGAGGATTTAGAAGAAAACTGATAAACGAAGCTGGAATTAAGGTCTCTGCAGATTATGTTGCAACTGGCCACAATCTTGATGATGAAGCACAAACTATAATTATAAATCTAATAAGGGGAGATCTATTGAGGCTAATAAGATTCGGTGATAAACCATTGAGGGTGAGTAGTAAGTTCGTAATGAGGGTAAAGCCTCTAAGAAAGATATATGAATGGGAAACTACCATGTATGCAAATCTTAAGGGATTTGAATTTCAAGAAGTTGAATGCCCTTATATTTCACAAAAACCAACTCTTCGAGCTAAAGTTAGAGAGTTACTATATAAGTTAGAGGAAAGAAAACCTGGAACATTATTAAAAATAATCGAACAGTTTGACGAGATCTCTCAAAAACTTAAAAATGAGTATAAACTCTCTAGTGAACTACCTACTTGTATCATTTGTGGAGAACCTACAACGCCCGGTAGAGCAGTATGCAAGAATTGTGAACTGTTAATTAGAAGTGGGCTGATGCCACAAGAATATCAGAAATACTTACCTATATCATAAATTCTCTCTTCAACATTTCTCCTCTTGTTAGCAACTATTGCCATGGCAAACAAAAGAGAAGATAATCTGTTTAAATATACAATTAACCACTTACTGAAGTTGAGTTCTTTAGAATATGCTACAGCATTTCTTTCAACTCTCCTAGCAATACTCCTAATTATATGTAAATAAGCTGCTTCCTCAGATCCTCCGGGTATTACAAATAATTTGACTGGTCCACTTTCTTTCCTATATTCTATAGTTCTATTCTCTAGCCACTTAACATTTTCTTCATTTATTTTACCTTTATTCTGAATTGCCTCCTCACCTAATATGAATAGTTCAGTCTGAATTCGCATGAGATCTTTTTGCATGTCCTCCCACTTAATTTTAGTCAATGCTAGACCTATGAAAGAGTTTAATTCGTCTATGTCGCCTAAGAAGTTGACTAAAGGAGAATCTTTTCCCACTCTTTTAGATATTAAATTAGTATTCCCATCATCCCCAGTTCTGGTAAACATTAGTTAATATTTAAAAAAGACATAGATATATCATTTTTGGTGAAGTAAAATAAGCTCACAGTATAAGGATTTTATTGACTTCTTGAATGCTGTCGCTTCTAAGTGGCAGAAAAAGTGGGAAGAGGCCAAAGTTTATGAAGCAAATCCCGACCCCAGTAAACCTAAATTTTTTACTACAGTTGCTTTTCCTTATCCTAATAGCCCTTGGCATATAGGACATGGAAGAACTTATGTAACTGGAGATATCTTAGCCAGATATAAGAGAATGAGAGGATATAATGTACTATTCCCTATGGGCTTCCACTATACTGGAACGCCAATTATGGCAATGGCAGATGCTATTGCGAAGGGCGATAAGGAGTTAATTGAGACTTTTAAAGATATCTATGAAATACCTGCTGATATAATTCCTAGAATGTCTGACCCACTATTTATGGCAAACTACTTTAAGGAAGATATTAAGGTTTCAATGAAAGAAATAGGCCTAGGAATAGACTGGAGAAGAGAATTCACTACTATAGATCCAGAATTTTCATCGTTTATAATATGGCAATTTCATAAGTTACAAAGTAAAGGGTATATAGTTAAGGATACCCACCCAGTTGGATGGTGCCCAGTACATCATATTCCAGTTGGTATGCATGATACAAAAGGAGATGTAGAGCCAGAAATAGGCGAGTTTATATTAATATATTTCAAATCTGACAAGGGAATATTTCCTGCAGCTACATTAAGACCAGAAACTGTTTTTGGCGCTACTAATCTATGGATAAATCCTAATGAGAACTACGTGATAGCTAACGTATTGGGCAATAAAATGATATTAAGTGAGAAAGCTGCTTTCAAACTATCTTTTCAAATAGATGATATTCAAATAGAGGATAAAATCAAAGGGTCAAAATTAGTTGGACTTAAGGTTGAAAATCCCATAACTGGAAAACAAATAGAGATATATGGTGCAGACTTCGTTGATGTTGGCCTAGGGACTGGCGTAGTTATGAGTGTACCTGCACATGCTCCATTTGATTATTACTATTCTAAGAAAGTTAACAAAAGTAACTTTGAAGTTGTTCCAGTAATTACGGTTGAGGGATTAGGTAACACTTTAGGTAAAGACGTGGTAGAGAAGAACAATCCTAGGAATGATGAGGATCTAAAGAAGCTTACAGAATACGTTTACAGAACAGAGTACAACAAGGGCATTATGAGAAGTGATTTAGAGAAACTAATTATTAGAGAGGAGTATAAATCTGAGTTGAGAAGTTTAAGTGGACTCCCAGTACCTAAAGCTAGAGAATTTATTACAGATTTTCTGATTTCAAAAGGCTTAGGCAGAAAAATATTTGAAATTATGAATAAACCAGTTTACTGTAGATGTGGAACTGAGATTGTAGTCAAGATCCTTAAAGATCAATGGTTCTTAGATTATTCAAATCCAGATTGGAAAGAATTGGCAAAAAAATCATTGTCAAAGATGCGCATAATTCCGGAAGAGGCTAGAAAAGACTTTGAGTTTACAATAGGATGGTTGGAGAAAAGAGCTTGTGCCAGAACTAGAGGACTAGGTACTCCCCTGCCTTGGGATAAAAAATGGATCATTGAAAGTTTGAGTGATTCTACAATATATATGGCCTATTATACTATATCACACAAAATTAAACAATATAGACTATCTCCATCTCAACTAACTCAAGAGTTGTGGGACTATGTAATGTTAGGCATAGGTAATCTAGAGGAGATTAGTAAAAATACTGGAATACCTGCAGATGTAATAAATGATCTAAGAAATGAATTCTTGTATTGGTATCCTTTAGATGTTAGACACAGTGGAAAAGATTTAATTCCAAATCACTTAACCTTCTTTATCTTCAATCATGCTGCAATATTTCCAGAAAATCTATGGCCTAAGGCAATAGCTGTAAATGGTTTGGTATTATATGAAGGAAAGAAAATGAGTAAGTCATTAAGAAATATCATACCCTTAAGAAAAGGCTTAAAATTATATGGCGTTGATGTAATGAGAGTCGCACTCTCTTCAACAGCAGACATGGGATCAGATGTTAACTTCTCTGAGTCATTAGTTAAAACGGTAGGGGAAACGATAAGAAAAACATACGAGCTATTCAAGACATTAGATAATTATAAAGATGAAACTTATGGATTCCCAGAAAAGTGGTTATTATCCAGAATATATGAGGTTGTAGACAAAGTAACTAAAAACATAGAATCTCTAGAATTAAGAGACGCAATTAATGAAATTTTGTTTGTATTCTCTTCAGATCTGGACGAATACTTCAATATGGTTAATGCTGAGGGTAGAGGAGGAAACGGTAAGGTTTTAAAAGAAGTTTTGATAGTATGGCTTAAGTTAATAACACCATTTACACCTCATATAGCAGAGGAAATATGGCATGAAATCTTAGGCCAGTCTACTTTCATAGTTAATGAAAGATGGCCAGAGGTAGAAAAATCTAAAATAGATGAATTAATATTACTAGAATATGAGTATATGAAAAGAATTCTTGAGGATATAAGATCAATTCTAAACATATATAAGGGTTCGCCAAAGGCTGTTAAGCTATATGCATTAGAAGACGATAGGTACGTAGAGCTATTAAGAGATGCTATAAGTGCGAATGGGCAAATGAAGAAGTTTATGGATGCTCATAAACCTAAGAATAAAGAAGAAGTTAGACTATTACAAAAAATATTCAATGAATCTTTGGAAATAGATGATAAAATGAAGAGATTAATCATGAACTATAAGATTAATGAAGTGAGCGTACTTAATGAACTATCAAAGTATTTGAAGAAAAAGTTGAATGTAGAAGTTCTAGTTAAAGCGTATTCTGAAGAGGTTAGGAAGACTTATAATAAGGAAGCCTTACCATTAAGACCAGCTATAATAATTGAGTAAGAATTATTTTTCCATTCCTTATTTCTATCAGACCTAGATCTTTTAGAAATGCTAACTCAACTCTAACATTATCCCTACTTATGTTGTATTTTCTGGAAATAATACTTACTACATCATTAATTTGTACTTCTCCACCGAATTCTCTTAAGAACTGAATTATCTCCTCATGTACAGTTTTTAACGTCTTTTCGACAACCTCACCGTTAATAACGCTGAACAAGAATAACTCTCCAGAACTGTTGAGAGCTTTATATAGGTTAGTAGAAATTTTATCAATTCTTATAATATCATTAAAGTCCTTATTTAGCTTAACAGAACTCGTTACTAGGTTATATCGAGGTGGTAATTCTGAAGTTTTCTCTACTTCAAATACAATAACATATGACGTATCGTTACATGACTGTATTATTTGCCTTTCAGAAAATTTTAGAAATTTCTCATAATTAACTATACATATGTCAGTTTTACTTTCTAGTAGTTTCTGTGCAATATTATAGATTAACACTATTTTTACGTTAATATAAAAGGAATATATTAGTATGTTACCATTTCTCAAGGATACTACATAATCTACTAGATTCACGATCAGAGTTTCATCAAAGCTTATTTATTTATTTTACTTTGCTTAACTAGGGTTTTATATTGCACCAACCAGCTTAGCTAGAAATAAAATAAAATCTTGGTTATTAAATGCTAGTGAATACGATTTCTCAGACATTAAAGAGGGAGTAAGGCTCCATTTAAATGAATCCCCATTTGAACCGCCACAGTTTATTATAGAAGCAGTTAAAAATTACCTAAGCAAGGGAAATAGATACCAGCACCCAGAACTGTTAGAGAGATATAGAGAATTAACAGCAGAATACGCGAAAGTGGAACCGAATAATATTTACCCTTCAGTGGGAGCTGATGGATCGCTTAGAGCAATATTCTATAACTTAATTGAGCCGGGAGATACAGTAGTAGTAAATTATCCATCATATAGTATGTACTCAGTGTACTCATCAGTAAGAGGAGTAAAGTTAATGAGAATTAACCTGAAGGAAGATAATGATTGGTGGAGAGAGAATTTTGATGAATTACTTTCAAAATCTAAAAACGCCGAATTGGTAGTAATTGATGATCCTAATAATCCCACTGGTTCTCCCATGTTAAGTGCAAAAAAAGAGTTAATCTCGCAACTAGCAGAAAACACTAAGGGCTTCTTAGTTGTGGATGAAGCCTATTACGAGTTTGGCGGGTATACTGTCGCGCCACTAATTTACGATTATCCTAACTTGTTAGTAGTAAGAACTTTAAGTAAAGCGTTCTCATTAGCCTCTTATAGGCTTGGTTACCTAATAGCTAATGATGAAATAGTAAAAGCTTTAATGAAATCTTCAACGCCTTTTGATATACCCCTACCCTCACTTATTGCTGGAATAACTGCACTAGAGAATCCCTCTTATGTTAAAAATGTTGTGGAAACTATTAGAAGAAATAGAGAAATACTTTACCAAGGACTTAAGAGTCTTAATCTGAAGGTTTATAAGTCAATCACTAACTTCTTACTAATAAAAGATGATAGGGATTTGCAAGGAATACTACTCAAACGTGGTATTGCGATAAGGAAACTATATGATAACTTCTATAGGATAACCGTAGGAACTGAAGAACAATGTAGATTAGTTATAGAAAAGTTAGGTGATGAACTTGAAAATAGCAATCCCAAATAAAGGGAGATTACAACAGCCTACTCTACAATTTTTACAATCTGTAGGTATAAAGTCTTTAGCAAGTGACGATAGAGCGTTAATAGTACCAACTAGCTGGGAGGGAGTTCAACTAGTTATGATTAGAACTGAGGACATACCAAATATTGTAGAAAGTGGGGCTGCAGAACTAGGAATAACTGGACATGATTACGTCATAGAAAGTAATGCAGATGTTGAAGAATTGATCAAGCTAGATTTTGGAAAATCCAAAATAGTTTTAGCCATACCACAAAACTGGAGTATAAATTCCGTCGAGGAGTTAAAGGGAAAGGAAATAAGAATAGCAACAAAATATTACAATATAGCGAGAGAATATGTAACAAAAAAAGAGTTAAATGCTAAAATAGTAAAAATAAGTGGAGCAGCTGAAGTAATGCCCTCATTAGGGGCTTCTGATGCTATAATTGATGTTATGAGTACTGGTACAACTCTAAAACTACATGGATTAAAGCCGATTGATAACGTGATGGAATCTTATGCAGTAGTAATAGGGAACAGAAATTGGATAAAAAGTGATGAAGCTGACAAGATTAATTTACTTCTCACGATGATGAAGGGGGCATTAGCTGCTAAGGGTAAAAAGATGATATTTATGAATGTTCCGGATAGTAAACTAGATGAAGTAATAAACTCATTACCGGCCATGCTCGCACCAGCAATTACTAGACTAAGCAGATCAGATGTGTGGGAAGTAATAACAGTCGCTGATGAGGATATATTACCAGAAATTATAGCAAAAGTAAAAGCAGCAGGTGCTAGAGATATTGTCGTAGTTGATATAGAAAAAGTGGTGAAATAGAAGTGCAGAGTATAATACCCAGTATTGATATAAGTTCTGGAAAAGCTGTAAAGAGAGTTAGAGGAATTAAGGGAACTGGATTGGTTCTAGGCGACCCAATAAACGTTGCTAAAAAAATTTACGATGAGGGATATACTCACATACACATTGTAGACTTAGATGCTGCTGAAGGTGTCGGTAATAATGAGGAGAAAATTAGGGAAATTTGCAGAATAGGATTTGATTGGATACAGGTAGGTGGGGGTATACGAGATAAAGAAAAAGCTGAAAGGTTAATCTCGTTTGGAGCTACTGCTTTAATTTTTTCTACTATTATTTTTACGGATTATAATTTATTTATACAGTTAGTTAATGAAGTAGGTAGAGATAAAGTGTTAGCATCAATAGATTATGACGATACTAGAAGCGTTTTAATAAGAGGATGGAAGGAGAAATCTATAGATATTTATAATGCAATAAAGAAAATAAATGAACTTAAATTACTAGGAATAATATTAACCTACGTTACAAACGAGGGAACCACAAAAGGAATTGATTCTAACGTTAAAGAATATGCGAAGAGCATAGAAGGATTGAAAGAATATGCAGGTGGAGTATCGTCAGATTCAGACGTACATTATCTAAAAAAGGTAGGATTTGATTACGTAATAGTTGGAATGGCTTTCTACTTGAATAAATTAGGGGATTTAAGTTGAATAGAACATCAAACATGATAAGAGAAACTAAAGAGACTAGAATAGAAGTATTTTTGGATATAGATAGAAAGGGAGAAGTGAAAGTATCCACCCCGATACCATTTTTTAATCATATGTTAACTACATTATTATCTTATATGAACGTTACAGCTACTATAGCTGCAACTGACAAATTACCGTATGATGATCATCATGTAATTGAAGATGTTGGGATAACGCTTGGATTAGCAATAAAAGAAGCATTGGGAGATAAGAGAGGGATAAAGAGGTTTTCACACCAAATAATACCAATGGACGATGCGTTAATATTAGTTGCCATAGATATTTCAGGTAGAGGAATGGCTTTCGTTAACCTTAATCTTAAGAGGAGTAATATTGGGGGAATGGCTACAGAGAACGTTTCGCATTTCTTTCAATCATTCGCATATAATAGTGGAATTACTTTGCATGTTAACCAACTAAATGGATACAATACGCACCATATTATAGAAGCTAGCTTTAAGGCCTTAGGTCTAGCGTTATATGATGCAACTAGGATAATCGATAATGAAATACGAAGTACGAAGGGAGTAATATGACTACAAGAAGAATAATAGCGTGCCTAGATGTAAAAGACGGAAAAGTAGTTAAGGGTGTGAATTTCCTTAATCTTCAACTGAAAGGAGATCCAGTTAAATTGGCTAGCATATATGAGGAAGAGGGGGCTGACGAAATAGTATTTTTAGATATAACCGCAACAGTAGAGGCTAGAAAAGCGCTTTATAATGTTATAAGAGATACTGCGAGTGTGTTGTCTATTCCATTAACAGTTGGTGGTGGAATTAGGACCATAGAAGATGTTTCTATGGCACTACGCTCTGGTGCAGATAAGGTTAGTATAAATACAGCTGCTGTCGAAAATAAGCAAATAGTAAAACGAGCCGCAGAGGAATTTGGTTCACAAGCTGTTGTAGTTGCTATAGATGCAAAAAAGGTTGAAAATAGGTGGATAGTTTTCACTAAAGCAGGAACTCATAACACTGGATTAGATGCAATAGCATGGGCTAAGGAGGTTCAAGAACTTGGAGCGGGAGAGATATTACTAACTAGTATTGATAGAGATGGCACAAGAGCTGGATATGATATAGAACTTACAAAAAATATCGTAGATTCTGTTAGTATCCCTGTGATTGCCAGTGGGGGTGCTGGAAAGATGGAGCACTTCTATGATGTATTTTCAATTGCAAATGCAGATGCAGCATTAGCTGCAGGTATATTCCATGATGGTATAATCAAAATAAAAGATTTGAAGCTATATCTAAAGCAGAGAGGAATTGAGGTGAGACTTTGATATCCCATAACTTACCAGAAACTAGACCTAATGATTTCACTAAGGTAATCCCTATAGTTAAGGACATAATTGAAAGTGTAAAAACTAAAGGTGATAATGCAATCTACGAGCTAACTGAAAAATTAGATAAGGTGAAAATAAGTAACATTAAAGTAAGTAAAGAAGAGCTAAATACTCAAGCTTCAAAGGTTGATAGTAAGGTTAAAGAGGCTATAGATATAGCCTATGAGCAGCTAAAGGCATTTCATGAAATGTTAGTCCCACCCAATATTGGTGGTGGATATCAAGGAATATCGTTTGGCGTAGTATGGAAAAGTATAGAAAAAGTGGGAATATATGTTCCCTCTGGCAAGTACTCTTATCCATCTACCTTATTAATGGCAGGAATACCTGCTAAAGTAGCGAAAGTAAAGGAGATCTATGTTGCGTCCCCTCCCAATCAAGAAGGCACAATAAACCCAGCATTAGCTTATGTTGCAATCAAGCTTGGAGTCAATGAAGTATATAAGGTAGGTGGTGCACAAGCAATAGCAGCATTAGCTTATGGAACTGAGAGTGTAAAGAAGGTCTATAAAATTGTAGGCCCAGGTAATATTTACGTTCAAGCAGCTAAATATCTAGTAAGCGATGTTGTTAGTGTTGATGGTATTGAGGGACCAACTGAATTGGTTATAATAGCAGATCAGAGTGCAAAATATGATTACGTAGTTTTGGATATGAAAGCCCAAGCTGAGCATGGTCCTAATACATTTATAGTGTTACTATCTGATAGTGAAGAATTGATAAGGAAAGTAGAGGAGAAAGTCAGAGACGATGAAAAAGTATATTATATAATAAGAACTTCAAATATAGAAGAAGCTATCGAAATTGCTAATAGGATAGCGCCAGAACATCTATCATTATACGTTAAGGATCCTTCATCTGTTATTGATAAAATAGTCAATGCGGGAGCGATAAGTTTAGGAGTTACACCTCCAGCATTAATAGACTACGTTGCAGGACCTAACCATATTTTACCAACTAATGGATGGGCTAAAGTAAGAGGTGGTATCACGATTTATGACTTCATTAAACCTATAATGTACGCCAATTTGCGTGATATAAATAGACAGTTACTAGACGCTTCCATAACTTTAGCTAATTATGAGGGATTTGTAACTCACGCTAAGAGTATAGGTGTAAGATATGAGTAGTATAATAATTGATGACTTATATAAGATAATAATTGATAGAATAGATAAAAAACCAGCAGGTAGCTATACTGTGGAAATAGTAAATAAAGGAAAAGCATACGTGGCAAGAAAAGTTGGAGAGGAATCTGTGGAGGTGATTGTGGCCTCATTATCTGAAGGAAGAGAGAGATTTATAAGTGAGGTAGCTGATCTCCTCTATCATCTATTAGTACTGATGGCAATAGAAGGAGTTACCCCAGAGGACATATACAAGGAGCTGGAGAGGAGAAGAAAATGAAGGCACTTATAATTAATTATGGTGTTGGAAATCTATATAGCATCTCTTCTGCCCTAAATAGAATAGGGTTTGAGGTTAATATAAGCGATAAGCCTGGGAAGGATTATGATTTAATCGTATTTCCGGGTGTGGGTGCTTTCTCGGCAGTATCTGACTTTATTTTAAGATATAAGGCTTTATTCGATGATTTAAGAAAAAGTGGGGTAAACTTTCTAGGTGTCTGTTTAGGGATGCAAATAATGTTTGAAAAGGGAACTGAAGGAAAAGAAAGTACCGGGTTAGGTTGGTTTAAAGGGATAGTAGATAAGATTAAAGCAGATGTAAAACTACCTCATATAGGATGGGATCTTATTTTCGAAGTAAAAAGTGGTTGTGAACTAACTTATGGGTTAGATGGAAATTACGTTTATTATGTACATAGTTATGTTGCGTACCCAACAAGTAACGATAATGTTTACATGAAGAGCAAATATGGCATAGAATATCCAGCATTAATATGTGATAAAAATGTCGTAGGTACCCAGTTTCACCCTGAAAAAAGTTCTAGCACTGGTAAAATATTCTTAGAGAATCTTAGAGGGTGGGTTAAACGTTAAAGTTAAATGAAGATGAAATTAAAAAAATAGTCTCGTCATTAAATTTTAGGCATGAAGAAAATACCATAATAGCAGTAATCCAAGATTATAAAACAAATGAAGTATTAATGGTAGGAAACATGAACAAGGAGGCGTTAATCAAGACCCTAACCACTGGTTATCTTCATCTGTGGTCGTTGAGCAGAAAGAGGTTATGGTTAAAAGGAGAAACTAGTGGACATTTTCAAATTATTCAAGAAATAAAAGTAGATTGTGATGCTGATGCTATACTTCTTAAAGTTAAATCGTTAGGACCAATTTGCCATACTGGTAATTCTACGTGTTTTTACAGAAGCTACAGCGATATCATTAATAGTAAGAGTTAAAATTTACTTTAACAGAGTTAAAGAATATGAGTTCACAACAACAAAAAGTAGACAAGGAAGAATGGAAGAAAAAGATAATAGAATCTTTAAAGGACGTCTATGACCCGGAGATTCCAGTAGATATAGTGAATTTGGGACTTATTTATGATTTGAAGATAACAGATGAGGGAGATGTGTACCTAAAATTAGGTTTAACTGCCCCTGGTTGCCCGGTTGTAGATGATTTAATATATACTGTAGAGCAGGTAATAAAAGAAAGTGTTCCCGCCAAAAGTGTGGAAGTGGACATAGATTTAGAGACGCAATGGACACCATTAAAAATGACAGCTGAAGGGAGAGAGAAATTCAAACAACTATACGGTTATGATATAGTGGAGATGTGGGTACAAACTTATGGATTACCTGCTGATGAACAGAAGTCATAAAATTGTTTAATAATTATGTTATTCAATGTCTTGGAGTATCCTAGAGCTTTTGCGAAAAAATCCGGATGAACTCAAAAATAATCTGAAAAAAAGATTTATAGACATTTCACTAGTTGATAAAGCGGTTGAATTAGATAAGAAGTGGAGGCAAGTATTACAAGAAGTTGAAAAGTTAAGACACCAGCATAATGTGTTAAGTTCTCAGATTTCCAAAAGTACTGGCGAAGAGAGAAAAAAGAAAATAGAAGAAAGTAAAAACTTATTGAAGGTTCTAGAAGAGAAGGAGAAGGAGTTAGAAGAAATAGAAAACGAAAGAGACAGATTACTGTCCTCTTTACCAAATATAATAGCTGACGATGTTCCAATTGGCCCTGACGATACTTACAATATACCCATAAAGTTCTGGGGAAAATTTAAGGTTTATGAAAATGATCTTGAAGAGTTCCTTAAGCAAACTGCAGGCATTAAAGTAAATTACGAAGTTATAAAGTGGAAACCTAAGGGACACGCAGAAATGCTTGAAGACGTTCTACGTTTAGGAAATACTTTAAAGGCCTCAGAGGTTTCTGGCTCCAGATTTTACTATCTGTTTAATGATTTAGTTTGGTTAGATTTCTCTTTGCTACTGTTTGCAATAGATTACATGACACAACAAGGATATACATTGGTCTTACCGCCCTATATGCTAAGAGGGGAGGTAATTCAATCCGTAATTGACCTAGATACTTTCAAAGATGCAATATACAAGATAGAAAATGAGGATCTATACTTAATTGCTACGGCAGAACATCCAATAGCAGCAATGTTCTTTAAAGAGGAAATAGAAAAAGATAAGTTACCTCTGAAATTTGCTGGAATAAGCCCTGCTTTCAGGAAAGAAGCGGGGGCTGCAAATAAGGACTTAAAAGGTATCTTCAGAGTTCATCAGTTCCATAAGGTTGAACAGTTTATATTTTCATCACCTGAAGACAGCTGGAAATATCACGCTGAATTATTATTGAATGCAGAAAATATATTCCAACAACTTGAATTACCGTATAGGATTGTAAATATCGCGTCTGGAGATTTGGGTGCATGTGCAGCTAAGAAGTTCGACTTAGAAGTTTGGATGCCAGCTCAGGCTAAATTCAGAGAAATGGTAAGTTGTAGCAATTGTACAGATTGGCAAGCTTTCAGAATGAAAATAAGATATGTTGATAGAAAGAATAATAAGAAAGGTTATGTACACACATTAAATAGTACAGCAATTGCAAGTACAAGAACTATTACTGCAATTCTGGAAAACTACCAAAGAGAAGATGGCGTTGTAGAAATTCCTAAAGTTTTAAGAAAATATCTGGAAATATTTCCTAAAGCACCTAAAGATTATATATACCCCCTAAAAAATAAGATAATTTGACTATTTCTTTAATTGGCTTTCTAACCACTTTTCAACCTCTTTCATTTTCTTCTTTGCAAATCTCAGGAACAATTTTAGAGCGAATCTAACTGGCATATACACTGGACTTTTCATGTAAAATGAGTCTATGATATTTTCAGCCCAATATACATCATGCCAAAATACTTTCCTATATAACTCTATGTGTGCATCGCTTAACTTCACCCTCGTAAACCAATCTTTGTTTTTGAAATATCCCATGGGGACGAAGAACATGGGAACTAATATACTTCTATATGGTCTTAGATTATCAACTAATTCAATTGTCCTATACACGTCATCCTCAGTCTCCTCTGGAAGACCTACTATCATGGTGCCTGCTGGTATTATTTTATTTTCGTGCATGATTTTGAACGCTTCCTCTACAGTTTCAGGATACTCTTCTGGCTTATAAGGTGCAGACTTTGCAGGCATTATTTCCTTAGCTAATCTTACTGATCCAGTTTCTATTCCTACTTCAACACCTAAGTACCTCTGCTCATCATCAAATATTATTTCGCCTAGCTTACTTATTAGACCATATTTTTCTTCAGAGTATCTTATTGCAGCTAGACTGGCATGGCTCCACGCTATTGTCTTATAGTATTTCTTTACCAAAGTGTGAAGTTTAATCAGCGGTTCTGGTCTAGGATATATTCCGACTGCACCGTAAAATAATACATCATCGCTGTGAACTATACCATGCTTTACTCCCGCTCTGACATTAGTTTGTAATTCTCTCTCAATTTTCTCTAATGGGTAATACCTAGTGGGTCTTATGGTCACAGAACAGAACCTGCAAGATCTAGCACATCCTCTCATTATTTCTACCATACCATTTACACTAGCACCCTTTATTTCTGAAATGTCGTCTATATCTGGTACATCATCTCCACTAACATAGACATATTTGGGTAAAGGTTCATTATCAAGTATCATTTGGGCTAATTTTACCACTACTTTTTCTCCTTCTCCATCTACCAATGTATCCACTCCTACTTTTTCTATCATATCCTCTCTCCATAACCATTGCCATGTTGACGGACCACCTACTAAGATCTTCATCCCTCTTTTTTTAGCCTCTTGAATTTCTGGTTTATTTATCAAGGCTTGAAAACTCTTGTAGTTTATCGGCTCCTTTTTAGTGATACCCCACCATGTAGAAGATGGCGGACCAAAAGCGAAATAGTCATGATGAGAAAACATTAATGCCTTAGCATACTTTAAGTGTCTATCTAGATAATCTGGATCTATTATTGCAGCCTTAAATCCTTCATCTATTAACTTAGCTTCAACTTTTCTCATTCCATAGGGCGCTTCTCTAGGTCTTCCTATATCATCAACTTTCATTTTAGGGCAAGCTAACCATTTCCAAACAGATTCTGGTACACCAACAGCGGGTCCAGTACCTAAAAATCCCAGGAACTCTTTACCATGATGATTTGTCATCAGACATCTATCAGTGGTTAGGATGAAATCAAATGTCTGCTCCAAAAAATTCACCTACTTGTTTTCCTTCTTTTAATCATATATATAAACCCTTTTTATAAAAGTTGCATAGCTTTTCTAAAATTCTTCTTAAAACCTTCCGTTATGTTATTCCTATCAAGAGCTTTTGCATCGTCATCCTTAGGTTTCCATTTTTCTCCATTTGGTAGATTAACCGCCTTTATTGAGGTAAAAATATATAACGTCTCCCCCTTTTCGTTCTTAGCTTCTTCTATAAGGATCTGTTCCCTACCAATTTGAGCCTTATATTTAGCTGTTATCTCACTTACCTTCATGCCTTAGAATCTATGACGTATAATTATAAAAGATTTACTACTTTGACACTTACTCCTCTCTACTTTCTTCTTCCTCATTCCCCTCAAATTCTTCACGTAGTAATTCCAATCCTATTTCTTTGTAGTATTCCTCTCTCTCATGCTCTAGTTCTTCGCTTAAATTTCTTCCTTCTTTATCACTAACTATCGACGTAGTCAGCACTTTACTACTCTTGTCTTTACTTTCTTTTATACTGTATTCTTTCTTCTCTTTTTCACTTAATGCCATTTCATAACCACATTTATTGCACTTTAGAATATCTTTTCCATCTTTCTTCGATGGAACCATTAATCCTCCACACTTAGGACAGAACTTCATAAGTGAAAATAAAGCGATAGGATAGTATAAAAACTTTTGCATTACATTAAAATATTCTTATTCTTGGATCTTCCTTAACTACATTCAATACTATGCTTGTATAAGTCCTTTCAATTTTAGGGTTTTTAAGTAATTGTTTTAGGAAACTATCTAATTCTTCTACACTTCTAAATTTAGCTATTATTACCACATCATATTCTCCAACTACATCATAAACAGCTATTACGTTATCAGCATTTGCTATTTCTTTCTCAAATTCTACAAGATGCTTACCATCCACCTTAGCCATGATTATTCCCGTTAGAGCGAAGCCTAACTTAGAGTAATCTAACAATGCAACGAAGCTTTTTATTATTCCTTCTTGAACCATTCTAGTCATTCTATTATGAAGAGTAGCAGGTGAAACATTCATCTCTTCCGCAAGACGCCTTAAACTAGTTCTAGCATCTCTGGTTAGTTCTATTAATAACCTTCTGTCTATTGCGTCTAAATCTACCATTCGTTTTTTACTATCTGACATGCTAATAGACATATAGAGATCATGTTAAAAAATTTTCATCTTAAATACAGTTCTTCATATCAACTTTATTTGGGATATACCATTTATTATTAATTGGACTCCAAAGGCAGCTATTATAATTGCCATAAATCTCCCCACTGCTACAGTTCCAGTATTACCTAAGATCTTAATTATAATCGGCCCTAGTAATAAGGAAAGATATACTAAAAGTGCTGCTAGTAAACTACCTAATATTAAGATTAGTAAATTATTATTAACCGTCAATGTAATTAATGCAGTCATAGTACCAGGACCTACAATGAGAGGAGTTGCAATTGGTGTAATTATAGCTTCCTCAATCCTACTTGACAAGAACTTTAATTGCTGAAATCCACCAAGTGTATCAACACCTAGATATACTAATATTATACCTCCACCTATTTCTAAAGCTGAGACACTTATTCCCAAAAATGCTAATAGAGGTCCTCCTAGTAAGGAGAAAAACACAAGTAATGCAGTAACAGCTATAGATAGCTTATTTACTAAGAAATTCCAGCTTATTTTAGTTTGAGAATTACGATTAAACTCCTCATATATAGCAATAAGATAAGGAAGAATAGATAGAGGATCCATTATCGCATATAACTTAAAGGCTATCTCTGGGACTGATAAGATTGAACTCATTCTAGTAAACTAAGAACTTCTTTAAGATTTTTAATCTTCTCGTTATCGTCCTTAGTAGTTAATGCTATCAATAACTTCCCAACAATAAGGTATATTTTAGAAATTTCTTTCTTGCAATCATCGTTAGACTTACTTAATTCTTCTAATTTACCCTGGAGGCTCTGTACATTCAAATATAGTTCTCCTAATAATTCTTCCACACTGTGCTCGTGTTCATGTTCATGTTGATGAGTCTGTTCAATCTCTCTTTGAATATCCTCCATATCTTGCTCATTCTTAGGTATTTTATCTATTCTAAACTTACTCATTTTTACCTTCCTCCTCCTCTATGGTATCCACGTTCGTAACATTACTTAAGTCACTTTGTTTTATAATATACTTTCCTACACCTAACCTAATATAATGTTTAAGCACCGTAGAAATCTTACCCGCTGCTCTTAATGGTATGCATTCCGTTTCAACTTCCTCATTAGTATCTGTAATTCCAACTACTTTAGCCATTTTCTTTTCTTCATCACAATATTCTACTTTTACTTCTTTTAGCCTACCCAAAAACACTAACGTTTCTAAGTCTCGTCCTTTCATTACTGGCCTAACCATTTTATTTTTTCACTGAAATACCTATAATCTCCTCAAATTTTAAACCCTTTTCAAGTAAATAGGAATGTAAATCCTTTCGAATTTCGTTGATTACATTAAATCCCTTCTCAATAAGCACTGTACCTAAACCCACCAATTTGGCCCCTACTGCTAACATCCCTATCACATCAGCCCACTCGAATACTCCACCAACCCCGATAATATCAACACCATACTCTTCGTAAACGTCCTTTATTATCCTAAGCGCTATGGGATATAAACATCTACCCGAAATCCCTCCAGTACCATAGCTGAGAATCGGTTTAAAGGTATCTACATCTATCACTAACCCCTTAATGGTATTTATGAGAGTTAATCCATCTGCTCCTTTTTCTAGAGCTTTCCCAGCCAATTCAACAGCGTTATCCCAAGGGCCTAACTTAACAAATACTGGTAGGTTGGTTACGCTCTTTACCTCTTTAACTATATTACCAATTAATGACGAAAGTGATTCGCCATATCCTTTTCTATTTGGACTACTCACATTTATTTCTATAATTTTAGCTTTCTTTTCGACAATTTTTACTGCTTCCATAATTTCACTAACAGATGAACCACTAACACTTGCTATAAGAGGACATTGAACGTTTATATTATCAAATATTTTTGCACCTGGATTTCCTAATCCTATGGCATTAATATAAATTCCATCGTAAAGTTTAATAACTGTCGGAGGTGCGTGTGGATCCAATGGATTAAGCGTAACTGTTTTTGTCGTAATAGCTGATGGGTTATATTTCTCACAAATCTCTCTGATGTAATTTGGTACGTCTGGTACTATACCGGACGCTATTATTAATGGGTCACTAAATTCGAGATCTTTTATTTTAATCATCTCTATTCTCACCAAATGGGTTTATCCCTTTTACTGGAAAAACCTCTCCTTCTAGATTACTTACTTTACCTTGAACTATAGTCATATAAACAGAGGCTTCTAAAGGATATTGGTCTAGTGGAGTCTCAGTTACTTTAGAATATTTAGTCGAATATCTCCAGTTTTTAAATTGAATAACAGTAAAATTGGCATAGTTATTTTCCTTTATTTCGCCATAAGGAATTCCGAGAATCCTTGCGGGATTTCTCGATATTAAGTCTATGGCCCTATCTAGACCTATTATACCCTTATTAACCAATGTGAAAACAAATGGAACAGTGAACGAGATTGCCGCAATACCAGGTGGGCAGATTTCGTAAGGTTGTGCTTTTTCAAACTTGGCATGAGGTGCATGATCACTAACGATGGTATCAACTTCATTAATTGCTTGTAATAACCATAACCTTTCATTGATACTTCTTATTGGGGGATTCACCTTAGATAAACAGTCACTTTCACCATTAACTAGTAGATGATGTGGTGTTAAATCAACGCTAAAACCCAGCTCTCTAGCTAACTTCACTGTAGTTAAATTAGTAGCATGAGTTATGTGTACTCTTTCATAATCTTTGACATAAAATAATGCTCCTATCTCGTACCAAATATTTAACCTCAATTTTCTATTACCTCTTAATGCTAATGGAACTTCTGGATGAAGAACTTTCAATTTCTTAGATTTTAAAACCCTATATGTTTCTTCTTTTTCTAGATCTTCAGGGAATATCTTATAACCTGCTATAGGAGTTTTTTCTACTTTTTCAAATTCCTTAGTAACACCAGAATAAATGAAATAATCTACTCTAGAGTAGTATTCGAATTCCTTCAACTTAGTATTTATGATTTCTACTGTATTTACAACGGGCATCGTATTTGGCATATCACCTAATAGGGTTATTCCACCATAAGAGGCTTCACTGGTTCCAGATATTACATCCTCCTTATATGCTAATTTTAAACCTCTTATGTGGGTGTGAAGATCTATTGCACCTGGTAGAATTAAGGTACCTTGTGGTAACGTAACATCTGGCTTACAAAGCGATTTAATCTCTTTTATCCTCCTATCAAAACTTATACATACTTCTCTAATCTCATTATTCACATATGCTTTTCCTCTAATCCACAACTTCCTCAAGCCTCATAAAGGGGCCTTCAACGCAAACTAGTTTGCCTTTAACTTCACAGATACCGCAAACCCCTAAAGAACAGTTCATTTTAACCCACCTATTATATACTAGAGTTTTTCTCGCAGGTAAATTTAATTCATGAAGTAGATGTAACGGCATAGAAACTATAATTAGATCACCTTCTTCAAGGCTTTTAGGTTCTTCATACCCAATATGGCAATCTACACATTTAGCTAAAACTCGTATTCCTATTTTACTCGCAAACCGTAGTGGATATAATAAATCATGATAAAGGTTTCCATACGCTACTCCTATAATAGTTCTTAAACCACTAAAATCCAGTGGTTTTCCCATTGGTCCTTTTAATATTACTCTCTTACCTATTCTGCTGGCTAATTTCTCTGATTCTATGTATAGTTTGAGCGTCTTGCTAAACTCATCATAATCGCCAATACCTAAAGGTATTTCACTCTCACTGGGAAGAACTAAACTTACAAACTGTCCAGGCTTTGGATGTATGCTAAAATTGGCTATCTTTATCTCATAAATGCCTTGATCTATGATCCTTTTCTTCTCAATAACGTCGTAATAATATGTCATAATATCTGCCTTACTACATCCTCTTCAGTTATGTAAATCTCGCAGTATTCACACTTTAATTTAAGAGGTTTAATAGAGATTGTTAGGAACCTACTTTCAGCCTCAACATCATTATTAGTTATACATTGGGGATTGGGACATTTTATTAAGCCTTTAATTTGTTTTGGAACTTCAAGATGCCTTTTTTCTACTACTACGTAATCTCTTATGATATTTATTGTTGCAGATGGAGCTATCAGAGTGATTAAGCTCGCTTCTTTCTCATCGATTTCCCTTCCTTCGATCTTAACTATATCTTTTCTTTCTATTTTTTTACTTTCTACGTTCATAACTAACGCTATTCTATAACCCTCATTTCCCTTTATCCCTAGAATCTTCAGAACCGCTAATGCTCTTCCCGCGGGGATATGGTCTATTACAGTGCCATTTCTTATTTTACTTACGATTAATTCATCTTTCTTTGAGTAGCTAATCATATCTCATTCACCTAAAATATCGTAGAAAAGTGCCATTCTAACTGGCACAGCTAGAGATGCTTGATAGAAATACTTTGCATGAGGAGTCTTGTCTACTCTTCTATCAATCTCATTAACTCTAGGTAATGGATGTAAAATAATAGAGTCTTTCTTCATCATACTTACCAATTTATTGTCAACAACATAACTCTCTTTTACCTTTTCATACTCTACTTCATCAACGAATCTCTCTTTTTGGATTCGCGTAACGTAAAGTACATCTATATCTTGTATAACTTCATAGGGATTTTGCGTTTCTATTACCGGATAATTCAGACTATCCAATATCTCCCTCCTAACTTTTAGTTGAGGTGGAGAAATCAGAAATACTTTCTTAGGTTTAAATCTAGTTAACGCTCTTAACAAACTGTTTACTGTCCTCGCGTATTTTAAATCTCCCAATAAAGCAAAGGTTCTTCCATCAATTTCATTAAAGATCTTGTAAACTGTATATAAATCTATCAGTGCTTGAGTAGGATGCTCGTGCTTACCATCGCCTGCATTAATGATAGGAACCTCGCTTATCTCACTTGCAAATAGAGCTGAACCATCATACTTATGTCTCATTACGATACAGTTTGAGTAATTATTTAACATTCTTATAGTGTCAGCTAGATTTTCACCTTTAGCTACTGACGTAGACTCTTCTGAACTAAATCCTATTACATTTGCGCCTAATTTTATCGCGGCAGTATGGAAACTTTGGGCGGTTCTAGTGCTGGGCTCAAAGAAGGCTAATGAAATTACCTTATTCGACAAGTAACTTAACTTACCCTTTGATGTGGAGAACTTATCTGCAAGTTCGAAAATTCTAAAGTAGTCATCTCTCGTTAGATCCAATGCCGAAATAACGTGTTTTAATTTCACAAAGCCCTTATTACTGCTTATAGGAGAAGTATATTTAAATTCTTTTTCCGACTCTCTCTACGTATGAATTTTGCAGAAATTTTACTCGAAAGGAAGTTGTTATTATTAGGGAATTTTGTATTAACGTCTGGTAAAGTTAGTCCTTACTATCTTGATCTAAGACCACTTCCTAACTACCCTGAATTTTACGATATAGTTAACATGGCTATAAATAAGGTAAAAGAATTGCCTCACGATATAATAGTGGGGATAGCAACTGGAGGAGTTCCTTTAGCTTCCTTTATAGCTTGTAATCTTAGAGAGCCAATGGGATATATAAGGATAGAGAAGAAAGGACATGGAACTAATCGCACGTTAGAAGTGAATGTAAAAGGGAAAAGAGTACTATTAATAGATGATGTGGCAACTACTGGAACTTCAATAGAAAAAGCAACTCTAGAAATTGTAAACGGAGGTGGTATAGTTTCAGATGCATTAGTTATTATAGACAGGCAAGAAGGAGCATCGCAAAGGTTAGAGAAATTAGGAATTAAGTTGCACTCTTTATTTAGAATCTCAGAAATTTTAGATCAATTGCTAAAAAGTGATAAACTTAAGGAGAATGAAAAGAAGGCAATTGTTGACTACCTGGTGAAGAACGTTGAGAAATAATAATCGTGAGAAAAAAATAATCTTAGCAATGGATAAACCTCTTCCGCATCATGTTCTTAGGAACATGGGAAATGAACTACATGGAATAAAAATTGGTTTGCCATTAGTCCTAGATTTAGGAGTAAATAAGATTAAAGAACTCTTAACTGATTTGGATGTAAATGAAATAATTGTGGATTTTAAGTTAGCTGATATTGGATATGTGATGAAATCAATTGTAGAAAAGCTACCTTTTGCAGACTCTTTCATAGCACACGCTTTTATTGGTATTAAAGGATCATTAGATGAATTAAGTGAATATCTTAAAATGAATTATAAAAACTTATATTTAGTTGCAGTAATGTCTCATGAAGGATGGAATATATCATTTACAGATTATATCAAGAGCACTATCAAGGAAATAAGACCATATGGAATAGTTGTGGGCGGAACTAAGTTAGAATTAATAAGAGAGTTCAGAAAAGAATTTAACGACATCATAATAATTTCCCCCGGTATAGGTGTACAGGGTGCGGGCTATGGAGATGCAATATGTGCAGGGGCCGATTACGAAATCATAGGAAGAAGCATTTATAATTCTGAAGATCCAGTAAATTCGTTAAAAAGTATAAATAAAACTATCAACGATAAGGTGATGGAGTGTAAAGGAGGAGTTCTTAGGTAAAAATGAACTTAGTGAGAAGATAACTAGGCTTTATGAATTAAGTATAGTAGCGGAAAACATACATGAGGAATATGGAATAATTCCAACTACAGATTTTAATTATATTTATGTAGATAACAATTATGAAATTGAAGATGAGTTAGTGAAGAAAGGAAAGTCTATTAATCAATATTTTGCAATTTACGATGAAATTTTGAAATCGTATATCGAATTTTTGCGACAAGTTATGCTAAATTATGCCATAAGGACAATCAATTCAGAAGTTGAGTTCATGAATATAATACTCACGGACGGATCTTATATAATACTTGAGGGAGATGAAAGAAAAGTTTCAATACCGTTTCCAAAGGGAATAGCAACAGTGCATACGCATCCTGGAATTTGCCTTTTTTCATATAAGGATTTAGAAACTGCTGACTCACTATTTAGCAGTGGTTATATAGTAGTTTCTGTAATGAATAATGATTGCGTTTCTTCATTATACAGATGCGGTGTTTATACATTTGAAGATAAAAGCGTATTGAAGAATACGGTAAATAAGGTAAGAAAGGCTAAGACAGTAGAGGAACTTTTAAATATATATAAGAATTTGATCTTTCCTAATTACTTAAAATTCATCACTTATTCGATTTAGCTAACATATCTATTGTTGCTTCAGCTATATCGGAAGAGTATCTCGCAATTCTTCTTAAAGATTCGATTACCATAGAGGTAGAAGTTATGATTTTCGGATTGTCATTACTTTTAATAGCTACCTCTTGTAGCTCCATTAATTTTTTGAATATTTCAATATCTGCAATTAAATTATGAGCTACATCCTTCTTCTCATTTAGAAACGCGTTTATAGCTGACTTATAATTTTCTAAAATTAAAAGTCCATTTTTTACTAAGTCCTCTTTATTACTAAACTTGCTTACATCCTCGGCTAAGCTAGCTATTCTATTAGCGTGATCGCCTACTCGCTCGATAGTCTTAGCTACTGAATATATATCAACAGATTGCGTAAGATTATAGCCCTCAGCGTCTAAGACATTTATGGCTTTTACTGAAATAGTCAACTGTCTTGCAATGTAAAAGAAGAATCTATCTACTTCATCATCTCTCCCAACTATTTCTTTGGCTAGTTCAATATCAGATTTGTTTATAGCTTCTAATGAGTCTCTAAGCATATTATATGAGATTGTAAAGGCTCTAGAAATCGCTTTTTTAATTGATAACTCCTTCTCGTCAACCAGAAATTGGATAGAAATTGAATTTACATCTTCCTCTACTACTTCTGCACCCAGAAGTCTTCTTCTAACTGCATCTTTAATATATGCTCTTGTAGAACTAGACATCCTAGGACACGTTATCACTACAGAAGAGTATCCAGCTATATAATAAGCTATAAATTCTCTGATAATAGAGTCTGGAGTGACATTATCGCAATGTATTATCTTCTTGACTTCTTTCTGATCTGGTGAATTTAGGGATTTTGGAACTATGACCAACTTCATATCTATGTCTTGAAAAATCTCAACTTCGTCTCCTGCAGAAAGAGATAATGCCTTTATCCACTCTTTTGGTAAGGAGACTATATATGTGGAGCCTCCAGTTAATTGAATTTTCCTTGTTATTGGTTTACTCAACCCAATCTATATAGTACTACTGATACCTTGATTATAAACTTGATCTCTTCTTTTCTCAGCTATTTTCTCTGCATCAGCTAATATATTTCTAGCTTCTTCCTTTGCATTGATCTTTATTTCTTTTGGCAAATCGACATTTATATAGAAATTATTGTAAATCTCATCAAGAGAAACTGAAATTTCTGGCATAAAGTTGAAATTCTCTTTAAGTAACTTTATGGCTTCAACAACAGATACTGCACTAGTAACTATATTGCCTATATAGATTATAGTTTCAATCTTTATTTCTAATATTTCAAGCATAACCTCTAATGTTAGCAAGCGCTCCAAAACTCCCTCTAGTACTTCTGATTCTTGAGCAACCATCTTAGATAGATGAGGGAAGGAGGAAATATCTCTTATAACTACGTCATTGTACGTTTCCAGTCTATTGCGCATTCTGACTATTACATGTTGTACTTTATTTCGTAGAATTCTCACATCTATCAATAGTTCAGCTAAAGTCTTTCCTCTCTTCTTCACAAGGTATTTATTAACTAGAAAGGTTTAAAAGGAGAATGTTAAGCTATTTTAGAGGTTTTTGCTTAATCTCTTTTTCTAGTTCGTCCAGGATATCTTTATATTGCTTGTAAAAAGTTGTAAGCTTATAAGGTAAACCATATCCATCTGCCTCTTTATATACTATGTTGTTTTCCATTAAAACTTCTAAGTGGTGCATAACAGTTTTATAATCAAGTTTTAATGTTGACGCTATCTGGTTAGGATTTAAGGGATTTTCCTCTAATAAACGTACTATTCTTAACCTAGTTGTCCCTCCTCTCGATGTGAAAAAAAGGAATTTGAAAAATTTTTTAACCTGTTTACGTTCCTTTTGACTCATTATACGATAAATATACTTGTGGCTTCAAGCTAATATACTTCAATGCATGATATACAAAATGATTAATGTTCAAAACGTACTAAATACGTAATTATTTTCCTTTTCTGTTTAAGATTTTGTCTTTAACTTTCAATAACGTGTACTTCACATCTTCGTCTTTGACATATTTATTACATTCTTCATAATGATACGCAATGAATTCAAGTTCTGTGTAAATGTTATACTTTTTGTATATATCTTTCAAAGTAAGTGACATATCAAGATAGTCTTTTACGAACTCTAAATAACCACACTTAGCAATAATTTGTAATAATCCTAAATCTGTTAATCTTCTTCTACCATTTCTTCCAACAATAATAACCCTTATACCAACACTTATCTCGTTATCATTTAATAAGAAGTCCTCAGCCTTAATTTCCCCCTCTCTTATCTTAATGATGGACTCCTCGCTTAACAAATATCTTTCTATAACGGCATTAAGTGTCATAACTTTTTATTGAATAGGTAGGTTAAATTTATACTAATGTGGGAAGAACTAAGAGAAAAGGCTCTTCACAGAATATATCATGACAAGGAAATAGGTTATCTTGATCCAGATATTATGGACTTCCTACTAGCATTCTATAAATATAGGAACGATGTATACACTCAAAGTAGTTGTAGTGGAAGAATAACAATAGTAGACTCCGAAATGCCTTGGGATAGAAAAAACTCTACAATTGTATTTAAAAACCATTTGGGCATAACAGTACGAGACATAGAAGACGTACTAGATAAAGATCAGGTTAGAAGATTATGGTTAATAGTACAAGGTCCGATAGTTCACGCATATGCTAAGAATATAGACTCTGCTTGGGAAATATTAAAGATAGCCCGCAATGCAGGATTTAAACATAGCGGAATTTTGACAACAAATGAAAAGGGAGTATTAGTAGAACTAAGAACTGGAATAAGAATGGTCCATCTTTTAAGGAATTCCAATACAGAAAAAGTTGAGCAAGATAAACTAACAACTTTGGTTAACGTAGCAAATGAAGTGTTAATTAAGGGGAAACAAAAAATGAAATTACTAGAAGAAATTCTCTCATCTAATTCCAAGAATCCTATGGAATTGGGGAAGGACCCTAAATTGAAGACCCCTATCTAATACTACTTGTATTATCTCATTTAACGCATTTAAATAGTCCTTTCTATTTCCATCAGGTTGCAATATTACCTTTTTAGGATCAATCTTTTGAGACTCAACGAATTTCACGACTTCATCAATATCCTTATTAGGATAAACTATAACGAACTTATAGTACGTGGCCCAATCGTCGGTGAAATCATATTTCAACCTATGTCCTGAATTACTAAGCTTAGGAGAAACCGAAAAAACATCAATAATTTTTCTTAATTCCTCTGATGGTTTAATAGTACCATTGGTTTCCACTACAATCCTATGCCCTATTCTTTTAAGTTCCTTAGCAAGTGGTACCAAATTTTGAAGTAAAGGTTCTCCTCCAGTTATCGTGGTAGTCTTTATCTTTTTATCTATCTTAGATAAGATTTCTTCAATGCTCATTTGATTACCAATTTCCCATGAATATTTCGTATCACACCAAACACATCTTAGATTACAAGTTGCAAGTCTAATGAAGTTTGAAGGTGTGCCTATAACCTCGCCTTCCCCCTGTATCGACGTAAAAATCTCAATTACGCGATATATCATTTATATTACCCCTCAATATTAGACTAAAAAGTTCTTCCTTTAGCTTATCTAATCCTGTTCCCTTTTCTGCACTTATCTCATACCATTTAGTAACTCCTTCACTTTGAAGAAAATTAACAATCCTCTTATAGTATTCCTCATATCTTTCATCAATTTTGTTAATAACGGGAATAATAATCTTATTCATAGACTTAACTTCTTTAAATAACTCGATCTGACTTTCTATAGACAGAACAGAAGAAATTGAGGTATCAAACATGAATAGGACTATTCCATTAAGATTTCTTATTGCATTAATGGCTTTCCGTTCTATTTTATTTCTCTCATTTTCTGGCCTATCTAAAATTCCTGGAGTATCAATAACTTGAATACGTAATAGGTCTAAAATAACGTGACCTACGTGGATTTCCTTTGTAGTAAAAGGGTAATTAGCAATTTCAGGCTTAGCAGTAGAGATTTTCGTAACTAATGTGGATTTTCCTACGTTAGGAGGACCTGCAACAATAATAGTGGGCAATGTAGGATCTATCGTTCTAATCTTTTTCAATTCAGTAGCTATATTTATTACACTATCTATGCACTCACTAGAATTCCTAAGTATTGAACTTACTCTTCCAAAAGCTTGTCTCATTAGTTTGTTGGCAACCTCCTCTGGACTCTTCCTTATCTGGTTAACATATTTCTTTAAAATTCTCATAGATATCATGCTAGCCTTCCTAGTAATTGATAAGCATATCTTTAGTTTATCAACGTCCGTTATGATCTTAATTGATTCTAAGTAAAAAGGATGCAATTCCTCAATTCTAGGAAATTGCTCTACAAAAGTATAGTATTTTTTAACTCTTTCATAATATTCATTTAGTCTCCTTATTTCTCTATCTTTAACTGAAGAACCAGCTATTTTGGGTAATCTATTCAGCATACTTTTAATTGTCTCATTAACTTTTGGTGGAATTTTTAATCTTTCAAACGGATTTAGCATACTTTTGTTCCTGGAGGAACTTCTCCATCTATAGTTAGTACTCTGGGCTTTATGCCTTTTGCTTCGTCTTCCTTACATCCAGCTGCAAGTAACATACCTTGACTCTCAAAACCCCTAATTAGTCTAGGCTTTAAATTTGCTATTACTATAATCCTTTTGTTTACTAGCTCCTCTGGAGTGTAATACTCTCCTAATCCAGCAATTATCTGCCTCTGTTCTGAACCTAAATCTACAATCAGCTTTAACAATCGTGTTCCTTCAATTCTCTCAGCTTGCTTTACTATTCCTACTCTAAGATCTAACTTAGCAAATTCGTCTATGGTAATTTGTGTGCTCATGGGGTTAAGCATATTCAAACAGTTATAAGGATTTTCATTTACATAATTAAGTAAAACTATTTCCTATTCTAAGCTAACTTTTTATATCGGCTATGTAAAATAGTCGTAATGGAGCTCAACAAAATTTCTGAGGGAAAAACTAAGATAGTTTATGAGTTTGATAAAGATCACGTATTACTAAGGTTTAAGGATGATATAACAGCAGGCGATGGCCAAAAGAAAGATGTATTAGAAGGTAAAGGTGTTTTAAATGCTCAAACCTCAGCATTCTTCTTCAGACTGTTGGAAAGTAAAGGCATCGATACACATTATGTAGGGATGATGGACGAGAGAACGATGATAGTTAAAAAATTGAAAATGATACCAGTAGAGGTTGTATTGAGAAATATAGCAACTGGTAGCATAGTTAAGCGACTGCCAATAAATGAAGGTGAGATTTTCGAACCACCAATAGTTGAGTTTTTCTTAAAAGACGATCAACGCCATGATCCTTTACTTAATTATTACCATATGGAGTATCTCAAATTATTAAATAGAAAAGAAGCTGAACAGATAGAAGATATAATGATTAAAGTAAATCAAATATTATCAAGTTTCATTAAAAGCAAAGGGTTAATACTATATGATTTTAAATTAGAATTTGGTCGTTTAGGTAATAAATTGGTAATAGGAGACGAGATATCGTTAGATAGCATGAGAATTAGAGATAACTCTGGTAGGATATATGATAAAGATCTGTATAGAAAAGGCCAAGATATAAGTATAGTAAAAGCGTCATATGAGGAATTCCTTAAGAGAATTATCTCTTGAGGTTTACAACGATGTTATACGATGTGGAGCTAATAGTGATAAACAAGGATTCAGTTAGAGACCCAGAAGGAGAGACATTACAAAGATATGTAATCGAGAAGTATACAAAAAACGTAATCGAAACAAGAGTAGGGAAATACGTACAGTTCAAAATTGAAGCTAATAGTGAGGATGAGGCAAAAAAGTTAATCGAAAAAATTGCAATTGAAGGACGTTTATTCAATCCCATAGTCCATAAGATCCTAATAAGGGTGAAGAGAGAATGATAGCAATCATCAAGTTTCCGGGAACTACTTGTGAGACTGACGTATATAAGGCATTAGTAGAAGCTGGCGTACCAGCTATAATTGTAAAATACAAGGATTTTGATCCAGATAAATATAAGGGAGTGATTTTACCTGGAGGATTTAGCTTCGGAGACTACCTAAGAGCTGGAAGCATTGCAGCGAGCACGGAAACCATGAAAAGAGTAAAAGAAATGGCTGAAGAGGGTAAACCGGTTATAGGAATATGTAATGGTTTTCAAATATTGGTTGAGAGCGGTCTTTTAAAAGGAGCGCTACTTCCAAATTTAAAACTAAGATTCATCTCTAAGTGGGTATACTTAAAAGTAATCAGAGCTGATACTATACTGACTAAAGATCTAGAAAATAAAGTAATTAAAATGCCAATTGCGCATGCAGAAGGTAGATATTATGTAGATGATATAGAATACGCAAAGACACACATGGTTCTTCAATATAGCGATGAAAACGGAAACATCAATGAGAATGTTAATCCCAATGGCTCTTTATTAAACATTGCTTCCATTGCAAACGATGAAGGAAACGTAATAGGGATGATGCCACATCCAGAAAGAGCTTCTTTCAAGTTAACCTCAATAGATGGGTCCACTGATGGTCTACTTCTCCTAAGGAGGTTAAGCAAATGGGTATAAATCTTTTACAAGTTGAAATGGATGAGATAAGGAAGAGATTAAACAGAGAACCTGACGAAGCTGAATGGAGAGTCATAGATGCTGTATGGTCAGAGCACTGTTCCTATAAATCGTCAAAAATATTTTTAAAAAGTTTCTCTATGGAGAGTCCTAATGTTATAATGGGCATTACTGATTGGCAAGACGCTGGAGCAGTGGATATAGGTAATGGATGGGCAATTGTAGTGAAAGTGGAAAGTCATAATCATCCATCAGCAGTTGATCCCTTTAATGGTGCAGCAACTGGTGTAGGAGGCATAATTAGAGATATTATCAGTAAAGGGGCTAAACCAATAGCCTTATTAGATATGATTAGAGTGGGCAATCTTAAGATAAGAAAAAATGTATGGTTACTTAAGAATATAATCGCAGGAATCGCAGCCTATGGTAATAGTATTGGTGTCCCAGTAGTTGGAGGAGAATTGTCTTTCGATGATACGTATAACGACAACCCAATAGTCGATGTCGCGGCAATTGGAGTAGTCAAAAAGGATAGAATAAAACCAAGTATAGTAAATAGACCAGGATTAAAACTAGTATTAGCTGGCCTTACTGGAATAGATGGATTAGGTGGTGCTTCTTTTGCTTCACGAAAGCTGAGTGGAGAAAATGAGATAGGTGCAGTTCAGATTGCTGATCCCTTTGCGGGAAAAATTATCCTCGATGTAACATTAGATATAGCAGATAAGGTTGAAGCTATTAAGGACTTAGGTGGCGGTGGTCTTGCAGTAGCCGTAACTGAGATAGCTAACGGGTTTGGAGCAATAGTAGACATTGAAAAAATACCATTACGTGTAAAAGATATGGATCCTTCAGATATTATTATCTCTGAAACACAAGAAAGAATGTTATATGCTGTAGACGAGAAAAACGTAGAGGAAGTATGTGAAGCATTTAAACAGTATGAATATCCTTGTAGTGTAATAGGAGAAATAACCAAAGATCCTATAATTAGGTTTAGATATCATAATAAGGATTTGGTAGCTCTTCCATCTGATTTGCTATTAAACCCTCTAAGGTTTATATGGCCAATAAGAAGAATAAAAAAGAGCAACGAGAAAACTACCGTTCAATTACCGCCCTTGAAGGATGCAATATCAGTTGTACTTTCTCACCCAGATTTAGTAAGTAAAGAATGGGTTTACTCTCAGTTTGATTATGAAGTAAACACGTCCACTGTTATAAAGCCCGGTCACGCTGATAGTGCTGTAATAGCGTTACCTAATGGTAAGCTACTTGCTGTAAAGGGTGATGCAAACCCTGATCTATGTTATGAGGATGCTTATGAATGTGGAAAGGGAATAGTAGCAGAGGCCTATAGAAATTTAGCGTCAGTAGGAGCTAAGGGAATAGTAGCAGTAGATCATCTACAATTTGGAGATCCAAAGAAACCTGAAGTATATTATACTTTCGTAGAAGCAATAAGAGGTATAGGAGAAGCAACTAGGTTCTTTAACATCCCTATTGTAGGTGGTAAAGTATCGTTTTACAATGAAAATAGCAGAGGAAATCCGATTAAACCCACGCCTTTGATTGTAATGGCAGGTTTAATCCAAGGTAAATTATTAAAGAACAACATAGAAGATGGTCTAGATATAGTGCTATTAGGATACACACATGGGGAATTGGGTGGATCTTTGTTTTCTAAGATGTTTAATATCTCAGCTGAAGTTCCTAAGGCAAGACTACAAGAAGACCTATTATCATCAGAATTAGTAATAGATGCAATTAATGAAGAAAAGATCACATTCGCAAAAGATGTTAATAGGGGTGGATTAATAGCTACGCTATTTAACGTAATAGTGCACGGTTATGGGATAGAGATAGATAGTAAGAGTATATTAAGCGATAGTGACAATACATTAGAAACGCTATTTTCAGAGAATGGCGGACGTTTCATAGTTTTAACAAATGAACCAGAATGGATAATTGATAGAGCTAAAAGCAGAGGTGTTGTGGCTTCAATAATAGGAAAAGTGAATAGGAATTCTAGTTTATTAAAAATTGATGATACCATATATAATTTGGATAATTTAGTTAAAAATTATTTTAATTTCTTAGAAGAGGTGACGAATAATGGATAAGGCACATGATAAGTGTGGAGTTTTCGCTTTATCTAGCCCTAAAAGGGCAAGTATACAACTAATAATAGAAGGAATTAGGCTTCTTCAGCATAGGGGACAAGAATCTGCTGGCGTTGCATACGCAGAAAATGAGAGGATAGTAGCTATAAAAGGCCTTGGACTGGTTGATGAGGTATTCAAGGAAAATTTCAACAAGCTAGTAAATAACGGAATAGGTCATGTGAGGTATTCAACAACTGGAGCTAGTTCAGTAGAGGAAGCTCAACCATTAGGCGATTCTGAAATAGTAGTAGCATTTAATGGAACCATCAGTAATTATTACAAATTTGGTTCATTTAAAACCGATACTGAGTTTATATATGACTTCTTTAAACAGCGCATAACTCACTATCCTCTTTTGAATATAGTTAAAGAATTCATGGAAATTGTAGATGGTGGATACTCAGTAGTAATACTATTAAAGGATGGTAAAATTGTAGCTTTTAGAGATCCCAAGGGTTTACACCCACTTACAGTAGGGTCTTTAAATGATTCATTAATAGTATCATCTGAAGACTCTGCAATTAAACAATTAGGAGGAAGAGTACTGAAACATATTTCGCCTGGGGAACTAATGATAATACATGATGGAAAAATAATGTATGATGAGATGATTTACGAAAGAACTAGGAATTATGCAACTTGTTCTTTTGAATACATATACTTTGCGAGGCCAGATTCAAACATTGATGGCTATTCGGTTTATTTAGCTAGGATAAGATTAGGTGAAGTTTTAGCCGAAAAACACCCAGCAAAGGGAGATATTGTAGTCCCAGTTCCAGACTCCTCTAGACCCATAGCTCTTGGTTTTTCCAGAAAAAGCGGAGTACCATTAGAGGAGGCTCTGGTGAGAACGATATCTTCAGTAAGGTCATTTATAATGCCAACTCAAGATAAGAGAACTGAAGTATTAGAAGAAAAGTTTGGAGTAGTATCCGAGGTAATTATGAATAAGCGTGTCATTTTAATAGATGACTCAATAGTTAGAGGAAATACAATGAAGAGAATTATTAAGATGCTGCGTAGCAGTGGCGCTAAGGAGATCCATGTACGTATAGGGTCTCCGATGATTAAATACGCTTGCTTCATGGGAATAGACTTTCCAAAAAGAGAAGAATTGATAGCCTACAACAAGTCAGAAAAGGAAATAGGTAAGGAATTAGACGCAGATTCGATTGAATATTTAACGGTTGAGGAGATGGTTCAAGCAATAGGTAGAAAAGACTTATGTACTGCATGTTTTTCAGGAATTTATCCACTTAAATTTAAATATGATATAAAAGAGTTAGAAAAGAATTTTGGGAAGTGATATAAATGGCTGGTATATTAGGTATATTAGCATTTGACGAAGTGTGGAATGTATCTAAATTCCTATATTATGGATTAATAGGATTACAACATAGGGGTTATTCCAGAAGTGGAATAGCCATCTTAAGTAAGGATCGCAATATCTCAATTAAATCGGAAAACGTAGCGCCAGAGGATTTAGAAATCAGAGAAATGAGAGGATGGGCAGGAATAGGTTATGCAGGAATTAGACACAGCTATCCTTTGTTATTTGATAACAGCGCAGTAGTAGTTGATGGCCCAGTGAAAGATATTAGTATTTTTAAACAACTAATGAAGGACCCAGAAAAAACAATAGAAGAGTCCATAAAAGAACCAATAACGTTCATCGCTCTTAGCAAAGACGGGCAATTAATTGCCTATAGAGATGAATTAGGCCTTAAACCATTAAGCCTAGGCGGGTTTGGTTTTGATTTGGCAATTATCTCCTCGGAACCTACAGCAATGTACGTTATAGGAGCAGAACTCAAGAGGGAAATTAAGCCAGGGGAACTAGTGATTATTGATAAGTACCATTTAGAGTCTAGACAAGTTAAAACGCCTAAAAAGGCATATTGTACCATAGAGTATGTATATCAAGCTAGAATAGATAGTATAGTAAATGAGAGGGAGATTTATGACCTAAGAGTAAAAATAGGGGAAGAATTAGCGATAGAATACCCAATAGAAGCGGATTCCGTTATAGGGGTCCCGGAAACTGCATTGCCATTTGCAATTGGTTATTCTAGGAAATTAAATCTCCCATTAGATCTAGGATTTACTAGAACTGGAAGTCCAATAAGGACAATGTTAGCTTCTGATGCGTTCTTGAAAATAATTGGAGTCCAACTTAAATTAAACCCCATAAAGAGCGCAGTTAAGGGAAAAAGGATAGTTCTGATAGATGATTCGATGGTTACTGGAACTACACTTAAAAACACTATATTTAATTTAAGAAAGTTAGGTGCTAAGGAGGTTCATGTCCTAATAGGAAGTCCTAAACTAATATCTCAGTGCCCATATGGAGTGGAAGTACCAGATGAAAAAGAGTTAATATCAGCAAATCTTGACGACAAAACTATTGCAAGAGTCCTAGGAGCAGACTCAATAAATTGGTTAAGTCTCGAAGGTTTATTTAAAGTTGTAGGTCATACTAATCTCTGTTTAGGTTGCATGACTAAAAAGTATCCATGGTGATAGAAAGATGAAAGTATTACTAATTGGAGATGGAGCTAGAGAAAATGCACTAGCTTACGCCTTGGAAAAATCGCCAAATAATTATAGGATTTATGCAATGTCGTCATATATTAACCCTGGAATCAATTCGATAGTTAAGAGAAGCAATGGAGAATATTTTGTAGGTGATATTAACTCATCTGATACTATTGAAAATATAATAAGAAAAGTAAATCCAGATTTAGGAGTTATAGGCCCAGAGGAACCGTTATTCCATGGAGTTGCAGATGTGTTTAGAAAAGAAGGAATACCCGTATTTGGAGCTAGTAGAAAATGCGCAAAGATAGAGGAATCAAAAGCTTGGGCAAGAGAGTTGATGTGGAAATATAGTATTCCAGGGAGATTAAGATATAGAACGTTCTATACTATAGAGGAGGCTGCAAAGTTCATATTAGAATATGGTGGTTCTGTTGCAATAAAACCTGCAGGACAAGCTGGAGGAAAAGGAGTAAAAGTTGTAGCTGATCTAGAGGCCTATTTAACCCAGGATAAAAGAGAAGCCCTAATGAAAAGCGTTAAGGATATAGGTAATCTATACAATAAGGAAGGAGAGCCAAAAATTATAATTGAAGAAAAGGTAGACGGGCCAGAATATACATTACATGTACTCTCCGATGGAAAAACTACAATTCCTTTACCATTAGCTCAAGATTATAAAAATGCATACCAAGATGGAATAGGTCCAGAAACGGGCGGAATGGGATCGATTTCTGGTCCACATAATCTGCTACCATTTATAAATGAGGAAGAGTATAATATTACTTATGATATAGTTAAAGCCACAATAGAAGCAATATACAAAGAAGTTAGAGAAAGTTATGTAGGAGTAATAGCAGGTCAAATGATGCTAACTGAACTTTGGGGACCTACAGTAATTGAATATTACTCAAGATTCGGCGATCCAGAAGCCTCAGCTATTATCCCAAGAATTAACTCAGATTTTGGAGAGATAATCGAGTTGACGGCAACCGGACACCTCAATAAGGGTAAGATAGAGGTAAATGAGAGAGCATCAGTGGTCAAGGCTGTTGCACCATTAGGATATCCAATTTCAAGACAAATGGCTTCCGGACACAGAATATCAATAGATCTAGATAAAATGAGAGAAAATGGATGTATTGTATTCTTCGGCTCTATATCTATGGAAGGAATGCAACTAATAACTAAAGGTTCAAGAGCTTTAGAGATAGTTGCAATTGGAGAACTGGAAGAGGCTTCTGAAAAAGTAGATAAGTGTATTAATTACGTTTCTGCTGATACTAAACTGGTATACAGATCTGACATTGGAAAGAATATCAATTATCAAATAGAAAAAGCTGAGATTGTAAGATATTCCTATATGAATAGGCAAAGAAAAGGTATTCTTGGAGTTTCTGCTGATTGGTCTCCTAATGGTGGTCTTTGGTGAGCGGAGAATACAGGAAAGCGGGAGTTGATTTAGATAAATTGCATGGCTATCATGAGGAGATCTCACGAATTATATCGAGTACTTACAAACATACTGTAATTGGAGCTGGTCATTATTCTGGAGTGATAAAAGTAGGTAACCTTAATCTTGCAATGCACACTGACGGAGTAGGTACTAAAACATTACTCGCATTGAGAAGTGGGTTAGTAAAGCCAGTAGGCATAGACTGTGTAGCTATGAACGTAAATGATCTTATATGCGTTGGCGCTAAACCCCTCGCCTTAGTAGATTATATTGCATTAGAGAGGCCAATGGATAATATAGTAAATGAGATAGTTAACGGTTTAGTAGAAGGTGCGAAAGAGGCAGATGTGGAGATTATTGGGGGAGAAACCGCAATAATGCCAGATGTAATTAAGGGATTTGATTTATCATGCACAGCGATAGGAATTGTAGACAAATTAAAAACAGGATCCGATATAAGGCCCGGAGATATTATTTTGGGTCTAGAAAGCAATGGTATACATTCAAATGGCTACTCGTTAGTCAGAAAATTAATAGATGAAGGAAAAATTTCCTTTGATGATTATAAAACTGAGTTATTAAAACCAACTAAAATTTATGTCAAGCCGGTTTTAGAAGTAATGGACATGATAAAAGGAGCTGCACACATAACCGGAGGGGCCTTTACAAAGCTTAAAAGGCTTACTAGTTATAAGCTTGTTTTAAATATGCCAGAACCACAAGAGATTTTTAAAGTTATCGAAAAAGCAGGAGTTCCACATGAAGAGATGTATAAAGTTTTCAATATGGGCATAGGTATTGTCTTATTTGTTTCAGAAGAACTAATGAAAGAAGTAAAAACAAAACTAGAAAAATACGTAACTGTATATGAACTTGGTAGAGTATATGATGGAAATGGGATCATTATCAGAAGTTATAAGAACGAAATTCTCAGATTATAGAATTATGTGTATACCTTTTAAACTCTAAAGAATATAGAGGGTTCCAGTGACCTCTATATGAAACAAACAGATATAAAATCTTTAGTAAATTATGTAGCTTTAAAGATATTAGGTGGAAGCGACTATTTATTGGAAGCGTTAGAGGAATACCTAGTAAAAGGAGAAGGACCAGCTACAGTAGCCTATAAATACAATATATCAAAACATCAACTTCGTGGTTATGCTCAAAGAATTATCGAGAAAAGTGGAAGTGAAGGGAAAGCTAAAAAGCTCGTACCCATACTTAAGGCTATTTCAGAAGGAGTAAAACCAATAGTTAGGAAGTCAAATGATGGATCGTATGAATGCTCAATATGTAACATAATTGTTGCAAAAGAGGATAGTGAGGAACATATTAGAAAATATCATAAAGAAATTTTAAATGAAAATATAAACATGATGATGCAAAAACTTGAAAAGATAAAGCAAGAGATACAACAAAATAGAGCCGTAATATTTACTTCTGCAAGTTAATAGTTTTTTGTATAATTCCTTTGCTTTATCCGCTTCATTCTTGTAACACGGTATCACTTAGGTTTTTAAAAATGGATGAGATTGTATTATATATGCGAAAAGTAGTAAGTGTCAGATTAAGGGAAGACATATTGAAAGATGTAGACATGTATACTAGAAAACTTGGACTGAATAGTAGAACCGAGTTTATAAAGCAAGCTATTGAATTCTATATAAAGAGCAAGCGCTAAAGGAAACCTTTAACATTCTATATCTAGAGACTGCCTTATTTTCATGATATAAATTGTTTTTAAGCTAGCTCTTTACCCCTTTTTGTGAGATGAAAATAGTCCTTGCTTATTCAGGAGGATTAGATACTACAGTATCCATAAGGTGGCTAAAGGAAACCTTTAAGGCTGACGTTATAACAGTTACTGTAAATGTTGGTCAAAAAGATGATTTCAAAAAAATAGAAGAAAGAGCTTACGTAGCTGGCGCTTTTAGGCATTACACTATAGATGCTGTGGCTGAATTCGCAAATAATTATATTTCGTACGCAATAAAATTGAATGGATTATATGAGGGAGTATACCCGTTATCAACAGCATTAGCAAGACCTTTAATAGCTGAAAAAGTAGTTGAAGTAGCTAGGCAAGAGAAGGCTGATGCAATAGCGCACGGATCTACATCCAAAGGGAACGATCAAGTTAGATTTGATTTAACAGTTAAAGCCTTATATCCAGAGGCTAGGATAATTGCACCAGCCCGAATATGGAATATGACAAGAGAAGATGAAATAAAATATGCAAAAGAGAAAGGAATTCCAATAAAAATTGAAAGCAATAAATATAGTATAGATGAAAATCTATGGGGACGAAGTATAGAAGGAGATATAATCTCTGATCCGACAGCTGAAGTACCAGAAGACGCATTTGAGTGGACAAAGCAGACTTCTAGCGATAAAGAGGTAATTTCAATAGAATTCGATAAGGGGATACCAGTAGCAGTTAATGGAGAAAAAATGGAATTGGACAAACTAGTAGCCCTACTTAATTTGAAGTTAGGAAGTCATGGATTTGGTAGAGTTGAACACATAGAGAACAGAGTTGTAGGGTTTAAATCAAGAGAGGTGTATGAAGTGCCTGCTGCCTTAGGCTTAATTTACTCACATATTGATCTAGAAAAAATGATCTATACTCCTATTGAATTAAGATTCAAAAAATACGTAGACCAGTTATGGTCTGATCTGGTATACCAAGGATTATGGCTTGAACCACTACGAGAAACCTTACATAAAATAGCTGATGAAATGAATAAATGGGTGTCGGGAGAGGTTAAAGTAGAAGTAAATAACGGCGCATTTAGAATATTAGGCAGAAAATCAGATTACTCGCCATATTCTGAAAAAATTGCGAGTTATAATAAAGGTTGGTATCCAACTGACGAGATGGCTAGAGGATTTATAGAAATTTGGGGAATGCACTCATTAATGGCAAGAAGAGTAAGGGGATAGCCTAAATGCTGTACAGAAGCTGGGGCACTAACAAGGATGAGGTAATTAACTACACTTCCTCTATTGATACCGATAATGCAATACTAGAAGAAGTAAAAATGACGATGAAGGCGCATATTATCAGCCTTTATCTGGGCGGATACATTACCAAGGAGATTGCCAAAAGATTACTTTCTTCACTAAACGAATTTAAAGAAATAGGTCAAGGATATGAGGATATTCATGAGGCATTAGAAGATTTTCTCCTGAAAAAAGTAGGTGAAGATGCTGGATGGATCGGATTAGGCAGAAGTAGGAACGATCATGTGGCCACGGCTTTGAGATTAAAACTTAGAAATGAAATGATAGAAATTCTAGTAGAAATTAATAACCTAAGGAAAACTCTTCTAAATAAGGCAAAAGAACATATATCAACTATTTTTCCCTCATATACACATTTACAATTAGCCCAGCCTACTACCTTTGCCCATTATTTAACTTATATTGAAGAAGAGTTAGAGTCTCGATGGGAACTTCTATTTTCAGCCTTAAAGCAAGTTAATAGATCTCCCTTAGGTTCTGGTGCAATAGTAGGCTCAAACGTGAAAATTGATAGAATAAAGGAAGCGGAGTTACTAGGTTTTGACGATATAATATATAATACCATGTCAGCTACAGCATCAAGAGCAGATTTAATTTCAGCCATTTCAGAATTGACGGTATTAATGACAGCGTTAAGTAGAATAGCTGAGGATTTAGTTTTCTTTTCTTCAAATAAATTAGTCACATTACCAGACTCACATGTAAGCACAAGTAGTTTGATGCCCCAAAAAAGAAATCCAGTTACAATGGAAATATTAAGGGCAAAGGCAGGAGAATCGATAGGCATACTAGTATCATTACTTTCTATATATAAAGGAATTCCCATTGGATATAATCTAGATTTACAAGAAATGAATAAATACTATTGGCTACTAGTTGATTACGTTAAATCTTCTCTTAAGGTTTTAAATTCTTTGATTAGTCAAATAAAAGTAAATAATGTAAAAATTGATGAGTCAAGCCTAGCAACTGATGATGCTGAAATACTTTCCATAAATAAAAGGATACCTTATCGGTCAGCCTACTTCGAAATAGCCAAGAAAGTAAGGGAAGGATCTTATAAGTCAACTTTAAAAATAGAAGAATCAATTAATATGAAGGCAGTAATAGGGTCTCCTAATTTTGATTTAATAACTAACTTGATAAAAATTAAAGAAATAAAACTCGAGGAGGATATAAAGAAAATAGAGGAGTACAAGTTAAGAATTCTTTCAAAGATAGGAGAATTACAGGTGATTGAAGATGGAATCATGGAATGAGAAAGGTTATTTATATCTAGAAGATGGAACATTAGTTGAAGGATACGGCTTCGGAGCCAAAGGGATTAGAGCAGGAGAAATAGTGTTCACTACTGCAATGAACGGCTACGTAGAAAGCTTAACGGATCCTTCATATAAAGGACAGATATTAATTATTACACATCCATTGGTAGGAAACTACGGAATTCCAGAAAAGAAATATCAGCAAGGAATACTAACAAACTTCGAATCAGAGAGAATTCAAGTGGAAGGCCTAGTAGTGGCTGAACACACTTACCCTATTAAATGGAATTCCTCTATGACTCTACACGAATGGTTAAAATCAGAAGGTATCCCGGGCGTATTTGATGTAGACACCAGAATGTTAGTGAAAAAAATCAGAACATATGGAACTATGATGGGAATTATAGCCTCTGGATCAGAAATAGATAACCCAAGAAAATATTTGGAAAAGAAATACGATGAAATAGACTTTACACAATTCACTTCTCCGAAATCTCCAATATTTCATCCAAATAATGGCCCTATAATAGTTGTAGTTGACTGTGGAATAAAACATGGTATTTTGTATGGACTATATCAGAGAGGATTTTCTATAGTTAGAGTGCCTTGTAATTATAGCGCTAATCAAGTAATTCAGTTCAATCCTAAAGGAATTGTATTCAGTAATGGCCCTGGAAACCCCAATTTATTGGAAAATCAGATAAAAGCGTTCTCTGAGTTAGCCGAGTATAAGCTTCCAATACTAGGAATTTGTCTAGGACATCAAATTGCAACACTATCTTTAGGAGGAAAGATTAAGAAGATGAAATTTGGACATAGAGCAATAAATAAACCAGTTATAGAAATCAATTCAAATAAATGTTATATTTCCACTCATAATCACGGCTATGGCATTATATCGAAAAATGATATTCCACCTAATACTAAGGTTTGGTTCTATAACCCAGATGACGGGACAATAGAGGGTCTAATTCATGAAAAATTACCAATTATTACAACTCAATTTCACCCGGAGGCTAGACCGGGACCTTGGGATACAACTTGGGTATTTGACAGATTTAAGGTTATGGTGAGCGGAAAATGAAGGAGACCTTAAAGAAAGTTCTAGTAGTTGGATCTGGGCCAATAAAGATAGCTGAAGCAGCAGAATTCGATTATAGCGGTAGTCAAGCATTAAAGGCGTTAAAAGAAGAGGGTATTGAAACAATATTAGTTAATTCCAACGTTGCAACAGTTCAGACAAGTAAAAAATTTGCTGATAAATTGTACATGTTGCCCGTAGTTTGGTGGTCTGTGGAGAAAGTTATAGAAAGAGAAAGGCCAGACGGAATAATGATAGGATTTGGAGGGCAAAGTGCTCTAAATGTTGGTGTAGATTTGTATAAAAAAGGTATATTACAAAAATATGATATAAAGGTTTTAGGGACACCAATAGAGGGTATAGAGAAGGCATTAAGCAGAGAGAAGTTTAGAGAAACGATGATAGAGAGAAAATTACCCGTACCACCTAGCTTATCGGCTAGAAGTGAAGAAGAAGCTATAAAGAACGCGAGAATTGTGGGATATCCCGTTATGGTGAGGGTAAGCTTTAATTTAGGTGGAAGAGGTTCAATGGTAGCCTGGACAGAAGAAGATCTTAAGAAGAATATTAGAAGAGCAATATCACAAAGTTACATAGGAGAGGTTTTAATTGAAAAATACTTATATCATTGGGTAGAATTGGAATATGAGGTAATGAGAGATAAAAAAGGCAATTCTGCAGTAATTGCGTGCATAGAGAATTTAGATCCTATGGGAGTTCATACCGGTGAATCCACAGTTGTTGCACCATGTCAAACTCTGGACAATCTAGAATATCAAAATATGAGAAGCTATGCGATAGAAGTAGCAAAGTCTATTGATTTAGTAGGTGAATGTAACGTACAATTTGCTCTAAATCCCAAAGCTTATGAATACTATATAATAGAAACTAATCCAAGAATGTCAAGATCAAGTGCATTAGCTAGTAAAGCCACTGGCTATCCATTAGCTTACGTATCTGCTAAGCTGGCGTTAGGATACGAACTTCATGAGGTTATAAATAAAGTATCTGGAAGAACATGTGCGTGTTTCGAACCAAGTTTAGATTATATAGTAATCAAAATACCTAGATGGGATCTAAGCAAATTCGAGAATGTGGATCAGTCATTAGGAACTGAAATGATGAGCGTTGGCGAGGTCATGAGTATTGGAAGATCATTTGAAGAAAGCTTACAGAAAGCTGTAAGAATGTTAGATCTTGGAGAACCAGGTGTTGTAGGTGGAAAAATATACGAGGCCAAAATGACAAAAGAGGAAGCTATAAAGTATTTGAAAGAAAGAAGGCCTTATTGGTTCTTATATGCGGCAAAGGCTTTCAAAGAAGGTGCAACAATAGATGAAGTATACGAGGCCACTGGAGTTAGCAAATTTTTCTTAAATAAAATAAAGGATATTGTTAACTTTTATGAAGAAATTAGAAAAACAAAACAAATAGATAAATCAGTATTAAGGTCTGCTAAGAAATTAGGATTTAGTGATGACCAGCTTGCTAAAGCATTAGGAGTTTCTACAGATTATATAAGGAAACTCAGAGAAGAATGGAACGTAACACCAGTAGTGAAGTTGATAGATACGTTAGCCGGAGAATGGCCAGCAGTTACTAACTATATGTACCTAACATATAATGGCACAGAAGATGATATTGAATTCTCACAAGGTAATAAGTTGCTTATAGTAGGTGCAGGTGGTTTCAGAATAGGGGTGTCAGTTGAGTTCGATTGGAGCGTAGTATCTCTAATGGAAGCTGCATCAAAGTATTTTGATGAAGTTGCTGTGCTTAATTATAATCCAGAAACTGTATCTACTGACTGGGATGTTGCAAGAAAACTCTACTTTGATGAGATTAATGTGGAGAGGATCCTAGACTTAATAAAGAAAGAAAACTTTAGGTATGTGGCTACGTTTTCTGGTGGGCAAATAGGTAATACTGTAGCTAAAGAGTTAGAAGAAAGTGGCGTGAGGCTACTAGGCACTTCGGGGAGTAGTGTTGACACAGCAGAGAACAGGGAAAAATTCTCTAAATTACTAGATAAGTTAGGTATTCCACAGCCTAATTGGATTTCAGCAACATCTTTAAATGAAATTAAGAAGTTTGTTAATGAAGTAGGTTTCCCAGTTTTAGTGAGGCCAAGTTACGTTTTAAGCGGATCGTCAATGAAAATTGCATATACTGAAGAGGAATTATATGAATATATAAGAAAAGCTACAGAAGTTTCTCCTAAATACCCAGTGGTAATTTCAAAGTACATAGAAGACGCAATAGAAGCGGAAATTGACGGGGTTTCTGATGGGATTAGGGTATTGGGAGTAACGTTAGAGCATGTTGAAGAAGCTGGGGTTCATAGTGGAGATGCCACTATGTCAATTCCTTACAGAAAACTATCTGAAAGTAACGTAAATAAAATGAGAGAATATGTAGTAAGCTTAGCTAGAGAACTAAAAATCAGAGGACCATTTAATGTACAATTTGTAGTTAAAGATAATACACCATATATAATTGAATTAAACCTCAGAGCTAGTAGATCAATGCCTTTCAGCAGTAAGGCTAAGGGTATAAATTTAATAAATGAAGCTACGAAAGCAATATTTAACGGACTAGATTTCTCAGAAGACTATTACGAACCTCCATCTAGATATTGGGCAGTAAAAAGTGCACAATTCTCCTGGTCTCAACTAAGAGGAGCCTATCCCTTCCTAGGACCAGAGATGAAAAGCACTGGTGAGGCTGCCTCATTTGGAGTCACTTTTCATGATGCACTTCTAAAGAGCTGGCTTTCTTCGTTACCTAATAGAATGCCAAATAGGGGAGGAATTGCACTAGTATATGGGGAAAAGAACGTTAACTACTTGAGAACTACCGCAAAGAATTTAATTGAGTATGGTTTAACAGTTTATACTCTTTCAGAACTTCCATTACAAGGAATAGAGGTTATAGATAAGATGAAGGCTGAAGAGCTGGTAAGAGCTAAAAGAGTTGAGCTCGTGGTAACTGACGGTTATCTGAAGAAAGTTGATTATAATATTAGAAGAACAGCCGTTGATTACAATATTCCGATAATACTAAATGGCAGGCTTGGTAGTGAAGTGAGCAGTGCATTTCTAGAATATAATTCATTGACGTTCTATGAAATATCAGAATATGGAGGCGGGATATAGTTGAAAGTGGCCTTAATAGTAGATATAATAAGACAAGAAGAAAAGTTATTGATAAAAGCATTAAATGATAGGCAAATTGATTACGATGTTATTAACGTAGGTCAAGAACCAATACCCTTTAATAAAGCGCTCGGTAAATACGATGTTGGCATAATTAGACCAGTTAGCATGTATAGAGCACTTTATTCCTCTGCTGTATTAGAAGCCTCTGGTGTGCATACAATAAATTCCACAGAAGCTATTAGTACTTGTGGAGATAAAATATTGACATATTCAAAACTATTTAGGAATGGAGTTCCTATACCGGATTCTATAATAGCTGCTTCTCCCGATGCAGTAATGAAAGCCTATGAGCAAATGGGATTCCCGTTAATAGACAAACCTCCTATAGGAAGTTGGGGACGAATGGTATCCCTTATAAGGGACGTATATGAGGGGAAGACAATTATAGAGCATAGAGAGATGTTAAACAACTCGGCATTAAAAGTTCACATAGTTCAAGAATACATCAAATATAAGGAGAGAGATATTAGGTGTATAGTTATTGGAGATAATTTGTTAGGTTGTTATGCGAGGAATATTCCGCCAAATGAGTGGAGAGCGAACGTAGCATTAGGAGGAAATCCAACACCTATTCAAGTAGATGACACTATAAGGGAATTGGCAATAAAATCCGCTAAAGTGGTTAAGGGTGAATTCGTATCCATAGATGTATTAGAGCATCCTACTAAAGGGTACGTTATAAATGAATTAAACGATGTACCAGAATTTAAGGGATTTCTATTAGCAACTGGTATTAACGTTGCAGAGAAACTGGTAGATTACATTATTAAGACCTACCGAGCTTAGCCAAAAATATGTCATGATTTGTTTCCTCTAAAATTCTTCTTAAACTGTCTATTTTCTGTCTTAAACCTGGTACGAGAGATTTAGGGTATTCGAACTCCCATAATAGTTCATATAATTCTTCCATTATTTGATATGTTTTTTCTGCCTCTTCAACCTCATTCTTCTTAAGTAATTCTAATACCCTTCTTCTCATTTCACCAATTGCGTCAGCAATTCCAGTTATATAGTATATGTCTGGGATACCTAATTCATTAGGTAATTTCAAATCAACATTAAAATACAACGAAACTACAACTGAAGCTTCAGCAAGTTCTTGAAAAGCAACTCCTACATCACCATATAACAATTCAGGAAAATTGCTGATGATTTTCTCTATTTCAAAAGCTTTAGATATAGCTAGTTCATACTTTTTTAATGCCTCTTCACGTCTACCTTTATGCGATAGTGAAATAGTCTCTCCGCAAAACCTTATCAACTCTCTAGCCATTAGCAATAGTTTTTCTCTATTCTCAAATCTTTCTTGAAGAACACCATTAATTGAATCTAAGTAGTTCTTAATTTTTTGAACGAACATGGTAATAATGGAGGTATTCTGCATTTTTAACTTTATTTCACTAACAGAAATTTACTTATACTTCTTAAGCATACTTATATATATGAAAAGAATTAATACAGTTACCGTAATAGGAGCTGGAGTCATTGGAGTTGGATGGACTACTCTATTACTATCTAAAGGTTATAGAGTAAATTTATATACAGAGAAACATGAAACGTTAGAAAAGGGTTTAGTTAAAGTATCTAACTATTTGAACAATTTAAAAACGCTCGGAATTGTTGACAAGGAACCAGAAGAATATCTGAAGAACCTTACTACTACTACTAAAATAGATGAGGCTATAAGTGAAACTGACTTCGTGATAGAGGCTATAATTGAAGATTATAACGCTAAGAAAAAAGTATTTAGTTATATCGATAGCAAACTATCAGAAAACATTGTAATCGCCAGTAGTACTTCTGGTTTGTTAATGAGTGAAATACAAAAAGCAATGATAAAACATCCAGAACGAGGAGTAGTAGCTCATCCTTGGAATCCTCCGCATTTATTACCCCTAGTTGAAATAGTACCAGGTGAGAAGACATCTAAAGAAACAATAGAGACAACTAAAGAATTCATGGAAAAAATAGATAGAGTTACTGTAGTTTTAAAGAAGGAAATTCCTGGATTTATTGGAAATAGGCTAGCTTTTGCACTATTTAGAGAAGCGATAAATTTAGTTGACGAGGGTGTAGCTACTGTCGAAGATATAGACAAAGTTATGACTGCAGCCATAGGCCTAAGATGGGCGTTTATGGGCCCATTTTTAACATATCATCTAGGCGGTGGTGAAGGAGGAATTGAGTATTTCTTTAACAGAGGGTTTGGTTATGGCGTTAACGAATGGATGCACACTTTGGCTAAATGGGATAAGTTTCCATATACTGCTGTCAAAAAAGTTATAGAACAAATGAAAGAATATGAATTTATAAAGAACAGAAGTTTTCAAGATTTATCGAAATGGAGAGATGAAATGTTAATAAGAGTTTATAAAGCTGTATGGGAAAACAAAAATAAAGAGGATAAAAAGAGATAAATATATCATTAGCAATGAGATTTTTCCATCTTCCTTTTATTTTAGTTGTTACTTGTTATTCTCTAAATTCCAGTATACCTAAACTTTCAATTAACCCAGAGTCAGTAACGTCAAACAATATAGAATCCTCATCGCCAGTATTAACATGATAGTGAATGTCATTTGCAGGTACTACAAAAACGTCACCAGCTTTCCACTCTATTCTCTCATTACCTATCACTGAATATCCCTTCCCTTTAAACACGAAATAAATTGAGGCCATATTATGTGAATGTGGTTTAGTGGATGCTCCTGGCTTAAGTAGTTGAAACCCTGCCATCATCGTTGGTGTCAGACCCCTATTTCTAGCCGTAGAAGGAGAATAGAACATAATCTTAGCAACGCCTTTTTCAATCTTTCCTAATTCAGCTATCTTCTCCAATAACGGCAATACTTTCTCAAATTTTATTACTTTTGGTTTAATTTTTTCAGGAGGAGTAGTGTATTCCATGAAAGTTACAACTTTTAAATCATCTTGTTCTATCTGTTTAGCTAATTCCATAACCTCTTTTTTTAATTCCTCTTGCTTATCAACTCTTTTCAATACTTCCATATGCTCATTCTGTTTAAATAGCTTAAAAATATGACTATTATAAGATTTACGTAATATAATAATGTTTATGTTAAAAACAACATCAACCAAATCTATAACTTGAATTATCTAGCTAGAAGTAACCCATACAAAACCTAAATAACTACCTTATAATTAAAAGCGTGATAAAAGCCGTGACTATGCCTGCTACTATTAGTTGAATCATAGTATATATTTTATTTTTTATTCCCTCTCCATAAAGTAAGCCTAAAATACCTAAGGATGCTAATCCCACGCATAATGAGAGAAAAGTACTATGAGAATACTCATACATATATAGCACAGTCAATCCTAAGAAAGGCGAAAGACCATGAGCAATTGCTGCCAATACTGAAGCTATTTTGCCACTATAATCATATATCGTACCTCTTAAACTTTTTAATACTTGTTTCTCCATCCTTTCTAGCTCAGTTTTCTTTTCACCTAATTCTACTACTAATGCATTCCATGTAGATGAAATAGCCGTAGCAACAATTCCACTATATATCGAAATAGATATGCTATCCAGACTTATGTGTGAAATTACACCAGCTAACAGAATTGACAAACCTAATAATATACCATCAAATGCCCCTAATATTACGTACCGTCTAATTGATTGTTTCAACTCGTACTTTATTACATACATAAAAGCCTCGTATAACTTATTTACCACATAACAGATTAGGATTGAACTTTTATATTAGATTAATGCAGTGCTTTTGATGAACAAACAAATACTATTGGCACTAGCAGTTATAGTCATCATAATTATGGCAATAGGAGTCTATGAAGGACATAAATACAAAACAGAAATTAATACAATAACACTTGGTGGTTCCCAAAATAATGGATTATATACACTAAAAGTAAATGTAATAATGAATTATGGACCGTTTGGGGGAAAATCTCCACTCGCTAATGCCGTAATTTGGGTGTATAAATATAATGGTACTACTTACTCATTCTATACATATAACTTTACCAATGCACAAGGAGTTGCCATGTTTAATTTACCCATGGGCCAATACAAAATATTAGTAACACAGTTGCATTTAACGTACGATGTTAATCTGAATCAAAACGAAGAGGTTATAATTAGCTATGCGTATTTAAATAGTGGATGAGGACTACGGGAGTACAACTGATGAATGTGATGTAGTGGTCCTTCACTGATGAAAAACATATTTATTTTAACCCCCTTTTATATAATTGATGAGCGTAAAAATAGATGTCGTAAGGATAGATATACCTGAAGGAACAAATGTAATTATCGGCCAATCTCATTTCATTAAAACTGTAGAAGATCTATATGAAACTTTATCATCTAGTAGTCCACATCTCAAGTTTGGCATAGCATTTAATGAAGCAAGTGGTAAAAGGCTTGTAAGATATGATGGAAATGATCAAGAATTAATTAAAATTGCCATTGAGAATGCGAAAAAGATAGGAGCTGGACATATTTTTGTAATTTACTTAAAGAATGGTTATCCAATAAATGTGTTAAATAGAATAAAGAACGTAGAAGAAGTCGTTAGGATATTCGCAGCAACTGCAAACCCTCTACAAGTTTTAGTAGCAGAAACTGACCAAGGAAGAGGTATAATTGGAGTAGTAGACGGATATACCCCATTAGGAGTCGAGTCCGAGTCTGATATAAAGGAGAGGAAGGAGTTCTTGAGGAAAATTGGATATAAGAGATAACGCCTTATCCATTAACATATTAGAAACCTCTACTTCACCCTTCAAGTACTTAATCATTGATGCGCAAATTAATATTATAGCTTGTAAATAGTTTTTCTCAGTTTCATTTTCAGCTTTTCTCCATTTCTCCTCTAAAATCTCATGACATTCCCAAAATCTCATATCGTAAAACAATTGCTTAAACTTTCCACCAATCTCAGTTACAATAAACAATGGCTCACCAATCAATAAGATCACCTTTTTAGGATCATCAATTATATCTATTTCTACATATTTTCCCAATCTTATATCTATTACATTTATATTATTTTCCCTTAAAACTCTCTTTAAGTTTTCATTAAAGATACCTCTATGGTAAAACATTAAAACTCTGTTCAACACTTACCTTATAACCAATCTGATACTAAATATTTTTTACCTCTGAAAAGAAATAGTATAACGTATGTCAAGAGAAGCAGTGCTATATAGAAGAGAAGATAGTAGAATACGTTGCGTAGCTTGTGCCAGAAGATGCCTAATTGGAGAAGGGCAGATTGGATTTTGTGGTGTAAGATCAGTTCGTAATGGAAAATTGTACCTTGACGTATATGGGAAGATCGCTGCAGCACATATTGACCCGATCGAAAAGAAACCATTAGTTCATTTTAATCCGGGTTCAAAGGTATTCTCATTCTCCACATATGGATGTAATTGGATGTGCATGTACTGCCAAAATTACGATATAAGTCAAAGAAGAAAAGCTGAGGGGGTGGAGTTATCACCAGAGGAAATTATAGAATTAGCAATGGGATACGATGTAGACGGAATGACGTACACCTATAATGAGCCTGCGATATTTGCAGAATTTGCGCACGATGTGGGTATACTTGCTAAAAAATACGGGTTATTCAATACTATGGTTACTAATGGTTATTGGACTGCAGAATTAGTAGATTATACCAAGGATTTCTTAGATGCAGTAACAATTGATTTTAAAGGCAATGGTGAACAAAAGTTTTTAAAAAGATATACTGGTGCTACGAGCGCTGAACCCATAATTGAAACAGCTAGAGATTTACTAAAGAGAGGAGTTCATGTGGAAATTACTGATCTAATAATACCGCAAATTGGAGATGACTTGGAATCTGCTAAACAACTTTTAGTTAAACTATATGATTATCTAGGCCCGGATACGCCAATCCACTTTCTGAGATTCCATCCTGATTATAAATTAAATAATTTACCATGGACACCAGTAGAAACTCTAGAAAGACATTACAAGATGGCTAAAGAAGTAGGCTTCAAGTTCGTTTATATAGGAAATGTCCCCGGACATCCTTACGAGAATACGTATTGCCCAAATTGTGGTAATCTAGTAATAAGGAGATATAGTTTTGATATTCTAGAATGGCATTTAACTGAGGACATGAGATGTAAATTCTGTGGACATAAATTACCCATTAAAGGTAAACTATCTAGGCATGCATTTAAAGAAAGATTTGAACCAGTATTTATTTAGATCTCTTTGAAAGAAATTCCTCTACTCTTTTCTTCTCATCTTCTGTAGCGAATGCAATACTCCAGCCTAAACTTTCCATAGTTAAGCCGACTGATATTGGTACATCCATTCCGTGGTTAACTACAGTTTTTATTAACCTCAAAGCAACTTGTGGTTTATCAGCTAATTTAAATGCTAAATCTTTAGTTTCCTTTTCCAACGATAAAGGCTCTACAACCCTATTTACAAGACCAATCTTTTCTGCATCGTCTGCTTTTATCCTATCTCCCAACATTATAAGTTCCAAAGCCCTTCCCTTTCCCACTAATCTCACTAGCCTTTGAGTCCCACCAAATCCTGGATAAATCCCTAAATTAATCTCTGGAAACCCTAATTCTGCATTACGAGATGCAATTCTAATATCACAACTCAACGCGATTTCTAAACCTCCACCTAAAGCGTAACCATTAATCATTGCCACGGTAGGCTTTGGATAATTTTCTATGTAATCTGTTAGTTTCCTTCCCTTTGTCGCAAAGTCCCAGGCTTTTACTGGATCTAATTCCTTGAACTGTGAGATGTCTGCACCAGCAGAGAATGCTTTTCCATTTCCCGTAAATATGATAACCTTAATTTTTTCATTGTTCTCCATTTGCCGTAGTATATTCCAGATTTCATCTATCATCTTTAGATTTATTGCATTTAGCTTATCTGGTCTATTTAATATTATCCACCCTATTGGTGCTTCCTCTTTTACAATGATAGTCTCCATCTATAGCAACCTCAAGATACATGCAGTAACCTTGTATTTATCTTTTTAAGCTAATTAGCAGGAATAATATATGTGACCAAGAAGGACATAATTATTTCATTATTATCAGCAATACCACCCATAGTTGGAACTAGCATCATCTCCTTTATAATGAGCAGGAAATACGGAGATTTAAAAGAGGTAATAAAATATATATTACTGGGCTTACCAATCACCTTAGGAACAACATATTATTTATTTGTCAACGTAATTCCAAAATATGCTGATTATTTTCTATTAATTCCTGCAATAATACCACTGCCAATGTCGTTCTTATTAACTAGAAGAAACATGACGATAAGTTATAGTGAGGATTACATTGAAATAAAATTTAAGATTCCCATAAATATGACCTCTCATGATCCACACGAGTTATTTAATTATGTTTTTAATAAAGCATTAAATCGAATAAGAAATCCATATTACTATTATAAACTGTCTGGAGTTTCAAATTGTTCTGGACTAAAAGTTTCCTATCTGAACGAGGATAAGTTAGTGATAAGGAGAAAATGTGGAGATATAGATATTAGAATAGTAATATCCTCTAAAAAGATAGCAGATATGGTAATAGATATTTCATATTAATTTAACTATTATAATTATCAAGAGAATTAACATTAGATAAATATTGGAAAATATAAATGATCTCATTGCTTCTTCTTTAGTTGGATTAATTATTAATCTATAGGATAAGAACATCAAAACTGCGCTTATAACTGCGGATGCTATTAAGGCTATTAGACTGATATACATCGCCATCAGAAGTACTATGGGAATCATTAATGCATTAGAAATAGCTATTGCCCTTGCTGATGCAGTTATTCCAACAACTGCTGGTAGCATAGGATAGTGAGCATTCATGTAATCTTCCCTGTACTTTAATGCCAGAGACCAGAAATGACCAGGAGTCCACATAAATATTAGAAGACCTAAAAGAAATCCTTCTAAGGTTAAAGAATTTGTCAAGGAGGTATATCCAGCCCAAGCTGCAGCACTTCCCGCAAATCCTCCTATTACTATATTTAACCATGTCCTAGGTTTCAATAGGATTGTGTACACAAATACATATATTATAACACCTAATGCTATAAAGAAAGCTGTCAATGTATTATCTATAAAGCCTATTATTGTGCCTATAACTGCTAATAAGGAACCGACTAATATTGCTTCTTTCTTACCAACGTAACCTACAACAGTGGGTCTCTTTAATGTTCGTGACATTAACTTATCTTTATCAATTTCTATCCCACTGTTAATTATCATTGCTCCCATTGATGCCAAAGTGCCACCAATTAACATTGGAAGTATAGGTAAAAGAGACATCCCATGCCTATAAGCTAAGAAAGCACCAGCAATAGCCGCTAAATCAAGTAAGCTTACAACTCCGAGTTTACCCAACTTCAGATAAGCTTTTACTTTCTGCTCTATACTCATCAACATATAGTAAGTATTATGAGAATAAAAAAATCTGTTATAAACATCCTTCCAATAATAGTACTAAATCAGATAGTGCACCGTATGCGGCATTTATCGGTCCGGCTCCAGGACCTCTAATTATGATTCGTTGTATTTCATTTTGAATTTCTAATGCATTTTCAACTCCATCTATGTAGTATAATGGATCTTGAGGACTTAAAACTTGAGGAGAAACTTGTATAGTATAGTTATCAGCGTAAGCTATTAGCTTTATTTTCTTACCTTCACTCTTAGCTCTCCTTATCTCTTCGCTTGTAATTTCTGTTATTCCTTTAAACTTAAAGTCGCCTATTTTCACATTTCTATTCATTACGAAATTTGTCAGAATTGTCAATTTAGCTGCTGCATCAAAACCATTAAGATCTAATGTAGGATCTTCTTCTGCATACCCCTTCTCTTTAGCTTCTTTAATGGCCTCATTAAAACTTAATCCCTCGTAAAGTCTGGTCAATATATAGTTTGTAGTACCATTAAGTATCCCCCTAATTCTAGATACTTCTACTACTGGTTGGATTCTAAAGAGATTTACTGAGGGTGTACCGCTCATTACTGTACCTTGAAATCCAATTTTTGCACCTACTTTTTCAGCAACATCAAATATCTCCCTAAATTTTAATGCAAGAGGCGCTTTATTTACAGTTATAACGTGGATTCCATTTGATAAAGCCCTCATATACGCACTTACAGACGGTTCACCGTCCTTATAATTAGGTGAAGACATGTCAACGATTACATCTGGTTTTACGTAATCTATTGCGTCTAGTACGGACACTTGTTTATCTACAGTAAAATTCTCCTTATCCCCTAACATTAACCCTTGCCTAGTCACTATCCCAACAATTTCCACATTTTGTAATATTGGATATCTCTCTTTCTTTTCGTGAAATAATTTTCTAAATGCCTTCCCCACATTCCCATACCCAATTAACAATAGCTTCATTTAATCACCTGAGTTTCATAATCTCTCTTACCATTACATATTTTCTCTAATAAATCTACTACAAGATCCACTGCATACTTAACTAAGCTCTCGTCAACTTTGGGCACACCTGCGCCAATTACTATTACATTCTTAGTATCAAGGCTTATACTAGTTAAGATTGAGTCTCTGTGAGGATAGATATGAAGAACTTTACCTTCATCATCAACTAATATTGGTACGCCTCTATTTAGTTTTTCAATTTTCTTACCCAAACCTAAGAAATCCTCTCCACCTTTTGAGAGAGTCAGATATAAGTTACCGATAACCTTATCCCTATTATAAATCCCTATCGGAACTAGTGTTTCAACACTCGAAATATTTCCTATATCTACAACTGTATTTATCCTAGGAAATTTATTCCCTCTAGCTATCCTTCTTCTAAGAGCTTCACCACTTGGTCTAATTTTCGTAGGATCAATCCCTATTCTCCAATAAAAATCTCTATAAGCCTTGACAACTGGATCATTCTTCAATAATTCAGGGTCTTGTAATCTGTATTTCTCTTCAATCTTTTTAACCATATCCTCTATAAGGGGATCTGTTTCCTTCACTATTACATTGCTTACTTCAGCTATTGCAACAAAAACACCTAAACTTTTAACATCTTCTGATATACTAACTTTTTTCATAAGGGAAAGATATTAAGAACCTAGCTTTAAGAATTCCTTTAGTTTGCCCCAGTTTATTATTTAATTCTACCAACTTGTTTTTCTCTCCCTTTACAGCTATAGCCTCTATGCATATTCTATCATTAACATGCAAATGAAGAGTAGAAATAATGTAATTACTATACTCATGTTGAATTTTAGTTAAGGACTCAGAAGCCTCTTCATTATCATATACTAAGTTTATAATTCCATAAACAATCTCATTGCTTTCTCTGTTTTCATCCAAATAATTTCTTAAAGCTACTTGAAATATCTTAGACCTATCTTGGATACTTTTACGTGCTATAAACTCTTCTAATTCTTTATAAAGATCTTTAGGCAAAGATATGCTTATTTTCTCAACATTCATTGATATTATATACTTGAAAAGAGTATTAAAGTAAACAGTATGTTTAGATATCTAAGAAGAGCAGAAAACCTAGGAGCAAGCTTTGCTGATATTAGATTTGAAAGAGTTAAAACTAGTAGTATCACCATCACTGAGGATAGAAAATATGTAAGTAGATATGGTATAGATGAAGGTTATTCAATTAGGGTAATAACTAATAGGAATTTAGGATTTAAAGTGACCAACAAGATCGATGAGGGAGAAATTGAAGACGTTGTGAATAACACTTACGGTGATGAAAGAGTTAATATAGTCTACTTACCATCTAAGCACGATAGTGTAAAAATAGGTAAGGATATAAGTAAGAGCATAGAAGAAGAGAGTTCAGATTTAGATAAGATAGCAACGCAAATTAAAAGTTTACATCCCAGTATAAGGTCATTTACCCTAAAATATTCTGAAGAGAAGTTTCACAAGGAATATTATAGTACAGAAGATAGGGAAATAACAATTGATGGCAATTTATCGAGTCTATCCATCTTCATAATAGCAAGGGAAGGCGATATCACAGCTGAAGTTTCCGAGATTATCACTACTCATTTTGGTTATGTGTTAGAAACATTTGATATCAATCAGATCTTAGAAAAACTTCGACATAGATTAGAAAATCAATTAAAAGGAGTGGTGCCAAAAGGTGGGGAATATCCGGTAGTGCTAGCCCCGGAAGTAGTTGGGGTCTTTACTCATGAAGCAGTAGGTCATCTTGCTGAAGCCGACACTGCTGTAAATGGTTTACTATATCAGTTAAGGGGAAAGAAAATAGGAGAAGACTTCTTAAATATTTCTGATCTTCCTATTGGAAACTATCCTCAATCTACCTTAATCTATTATGATGATGAAGGAGTTGAGGGAAGAGAGGTAAAAATTTTAGAAAAAGGTGTTGTAAAGGAATTCATGACTGATAGATACTATTCTGCATATCTTGGTCAACCACCAACCGGAAACTCTAGAGCGCAGAATTACAGAAACGTACCTTTAATTAGAATGAGGAATACCTATATGTTACCCGGAAATTCCAGTTTAGATGAAATATTTGAGGGAATAAAGGAAGGATATTATTTAGTATCTCCCGTAGGTGGTGAAACCAGTGCAGATGGTACTTTCCAATTTGCGATACAAGAAGGTTATAGAATAGAAAATGGTCAAATAAAAGAGCCTTTAAGAAATGTCGGCATATCAGGATATACTATAGAAGCATTGGGAATGGTTGAATTGGTCTCTAAAGACTTTGGTATGTCTAATGGGTATTGTGGTAAAGGGGGGCAAGAAGTACACGTTAGTGATGGGGGTCCATATGTAAGGGTTAAGAGACTCAAGGTGGGAGGATATGTATGAAAAAATAATTTCAAGAGCTAAGGAATTAGGAATCTCTGCTGAAATATTCTCGATTAAACTCAAAGAATATACTATAACTAAAGATAAATATTATATCCCAATAAAAATAGAGGAAAATGGCTATGGGATCAGGGTAATCGATAGTAATAACAGAATGGGTTACCTTTACTCTAAGAAACTTGATGATAAGATTCTAGAAGACGCATTAAAAGTGGCTAAATTAGGGGATTCAGATAAGGCTAATGTCTTACCATCACGAAAGCCAATTAGGAAACTTAATGGATTATATAAGTTAGAAAACGCTGAGGATAAGGTAAAGGAAGTAGTTTCAGAAATGAATGACTTAGAGGATAAATTAAATCTAACTTCAATATCGGTATCAATAATAGATTACGAAATCTCAATAATTAATACCGAAGGAGTTGACGTAGGTGAAAAACGAGGATTATTTCTAATACAAATTCTAGCTAATAGCGACAATAACTCTCCAGAAATTTATGAATATAACCTCTCAAGAAATCATGATATCAAACTTGATAAACTAAAGGAGACAATAATTGAAAAGGCTAAAATATTAAGAAAAAGAGAAAAGGTAGACGTGAAAGGATATGACGTAACTTTTACGCAAAAAGCGTTGGACTCCATATTCTCATCACTCTTCCCTTCATTGTTTTCCGCTAAGAGCTATTTTAAGAGAATAACCCCATTTAAGTTGGGAGAGCTTATAAATGAAGATTTAGAAATAATTGATAACCCTTTAGATTCAGCATTACCCTTTAGTAGATCTTTTGATGATGAAGGTAATCCTTCTAAGATTAACAATGTAATTGAAAATGGAATAGTAAAAACTTTTCTAAGCAATACATATTGGTCCATAAAAGCCTCAATAGATAACACTAGTTCAGCTTCTAGAACTATAGATTCTTTAATTCCATCATATTTTACATTACCCCTTATAGATTTCTCAAATATCGTTGTGAAACATAGAAATAGCGAGCATGAGGTAGAAGATAATAGCGTTGTAATAGATCAAGTACAAGGTATCGATACTGCAGATTTAAGTTCTGGAAATTTCAGCTTGGTTGCGAGTGTAAGTTGGATAAATAAAAAAGAGGAGAAAAAGGGCTTAAGAGAAGTGATTGTTACGGGAAACCTTAAAGAATTACTCAAAAATGTAGTAAGTAGCTCAAAGGATATTGAAGCTTATGGTAAGGTAGTTAGTGGTAAGCTTAGGGTAAGGGGACTTTCCTTAGTCTAAAACATCAACCTTATGAACTTCCTCAACCTCATAAATTCCACATTCAGTGACTAACCTGCCCATATAATCCACGAACAAGGCCTTACACGTCTTTTCCCAATTCTCGCCTTTAAGCATTACATTTCTCTCCTTTATAGAGAGGAATTGGTTTACAATATCAACTGCCTCTTTATCGCTTAATTTTAGAGCCTCGTCTATCTTATTCGTAACATCACTTATATCAATTGATACTTCCCTTCCTAATTCTAAGTATAATGAAGTAGCATCAATGTCATTAGGAAAATTCTTTACGTTAACGTCTATTCCCACTCCAATAAAAAGATCTGCAACGTCAGGGTTATCATAAGTCCTTGCCTCAATTAAGATACCAGCAATTTTCTTATCATTTACTACTATATCGTTTGGCCATCTTATCTTAGGACTTACAAATTTTTTTAAGACATTAAGTATTGCAATAGCCACCTTCAGACCAGACATTTGAATCTCTTCCGTTCTAAAATTCTTTTTAACATACGTAAACCACAATCCACCCTTTGGGGAATACCAGCTTCTTCCTAATCTTCCTCTTGCCTTAGTTTGCTCCTCAGCTATTACTAAAAAATCCTCGTATAACATATTACTGATGGCTTCTGCGAAATCTTGTGTAGATGTCACCTTACTTAACCTTATCACTAACATATTTCCACACATCCTCTTTATTATAAATAGAGGAGAAACCAGATGCCTTCCTAGTTCTGTTCATTATAGCCAACCCTATGCCCCTCTCGCTAAAACTATGAATAACACCTATGTCTACATCTAGCTTATCTAATTTTCTGAAACTATCAAATAAGTTTTTAGAAATCTCGTATAAATTACGTTCACTTCCTAACTCTATAATTTCGACCTTTTCCGCTTGAAATTCTTTACATACTTCCTTAGCACAGAGAAGGGCAACTCTGTATCCTATTTCTATTAATTCTTTAATCACATCCCTCAATATGCCCCTATTTTCTACAACTAATAATTTTTTAGACGGTGCGTAATGTTTATATTTCATCCCTGGTGCTAGAGCTACACTAAATTCTCCAGTTCCTTTAGCTTGTTCTGGAACAACAATCTTTCCAAATATTTTCTCTAACTCCTCTACACTAAATGGGCCAGGACGTAATAGTACTGGTGGATTTACGGTTACGTTTATAACTGTCGACTCAACACCAAAAAAAGTTTCTCCGCCATCTAATATCATATCTACTTTTCCATAAAGATCATCAATTACATGTTCCGCCCTAGTAGGACTAGGTTTAGTAGCTAAGTTGGCACTGGGAGCAGCTATAGGAACTCCACTTTCCCTTATTAAAGCTAAAGCTATTGGATGAGCAGGCATCCTTACTGCTACTGTATCCAATCCGCCGGTGGTTTCCTTAGGAACCTTATCGGTTTTCTTTAAAACGAAAGTTAATGGACCTGGCCATACTATCTTTGCTATATTAATTATTTCCTCTGGTATTTCCATAGCTACTTCCTGAAGTTGATCTAATCTTTCTATATGAACTATTAACGGATTATCCATAGGTCTATTTTTAGCAATAAATATCTTCTTCACAGCTTCTGGATTAAGAGCATTAGCACCGAGCCCATAAACAGTTTCTGTTGGAAAGACTACAGTGCCACCAGCTCTTATTACACTAGCAGCTCTCTTTATTTTATCTAATTCTGGATATAAAGGGTCAACCTTAATTACTTCGGTCATATTTTTAACTTTAAAGATTTAGGAACAAATATATTTATCGATGATGATCTAGGGAAAGTTGAGTTTGATGATAGTTGAGGTGATCTCTGAATAAAGTTATTTAAAGGTGTGATCAAATAAGTCATAGTCATGACAGAACAAACATTATTAGTTGGTAATTTAAATGAAGTAGCTAAAAAGGCTGCACAATGGTTAATCAATAGAAAACCCATAAAATCTCTAATTGATTGGGGAATTTCATTTTCCTTATGGCCTCCTCACTTTACTACCTCTTGTTGTGGTACAGAATTTGGAGCTTTTGCAGCAGCTAGATTTGATGCAGAAAGATATGGTATGTTACCCTTCTCCTCTGCAAGACAGTCTAACATACTTGTAATAGAAGGAACATTAACTAGAAAGATGGCCAGAGCAGCAAGAATTGTATACGACCAGATGCCAGAGCCCAAATTTGTAATAGCACTTGGAGCTTGTATACTTGAAGGTGGAATATTCTGGAATTCTTACAATACTGTACTACCTTCAGATGTAGGGATACCAGTTGATTTATATGTACCAGGATGTCCAATTAGACCAGAGGCTATAGCGAGAGCAGTATTAACACTACAGAAGAAGATAAGAACTCAAGGAGCATTTAATACATAAATGTTATTTACATTAGTATATGTATAGCCAGTTCTTATGGTACTCTCATATCTCTCAAGTAAACCATAACTATTATGAGTCTCTAGCGCATCATTTATTTCATCTTCATTTATATTAGTGTTTGAGCTTATTACACAACCTGCATAGTCAGAATTTCCATCAATTCCATCAGTAGCGAAACTCAATAACTCAAATTTACCACTCTTTTTTACATACTTCAAAAAAGATAGGCAGACTTCTCCGTTTCTTCCACCTTTTCCCGTTTTTCCTTTTATCGTAACTTCTGGTTCTCCTCCTAATAATAGATAATATGGCCTTTTTAGCGGTATACCGTAGTTCTCAGAAGAGTTGTAAATAGAAGCCATAAAAACGCCTACATCTTTAGCTTCTCCTCTTACCTCCGAAGTGAGGATCAATGAATTACCTAGGTAGTTTGAAAGCTTCTTAAGGACTTCCATATTATCTAATATTAAATAATTTATAATAGTTCTAGAAAAACTCTTAGGAGTTTCAGTTAAATATTTTGCATAATTCTCTAGACCTACCTTTCTTAGAAGCATTAGAGCATCATTTATCGTAGACTTATCAATACTAGTAAGTCCACTACCAATGCTACTTATATCATTGCCCGGCACATCACTAACGATGAAGGAAATAACCGGTGCTCTATCCTTTACATATTCTATTATCTTACCTCCCTTTATTTTAGATAGGTGTTTTCTCACTATATTTATCTTATCAATTCCTATTCCAGAGGTAACCAAGAGTTTATTTATCATCTTTAATTCTTCAATGGGTATATCGGAGTATTCCAAAAGCGCTGAAGCACCGCCAGATATTGCAAATATTACCAGATCATAATCTTCATTAAGTAATAAATCCAATACTTTCTTGCCTGCTTTAATACTGTTCTCATCTGGTAGGGGATGTCCAGCTTCTATGACATCGCCTCCTTTGCTAGTGCCCTTAGGTGTGATGACTATCTCTGCTTTTAGAGATATCCTCTGTCTAAAGAATTCTGCCATGGGTATTGATGCCTTACCAACCGCAATTAAAATCGGCTTTTTAAAATAAACTCTTTCATCATTAAAACTAATCGTATTATCATTTATTCTAACTTTCTCCTGTAAAGCTCTATAAGGATCTGAAAACTCAAGTATTTTCTTAATAATTTCTTTCATGTAGGTATCTATTTTTTATCTCTTTTATATTCCTTATACAACATTGAGGCAACTTTTCTCCCTTCCTTACTTAAGTCATAATAAATTCCTTTAGGTTTGTGGTCTAACTCCTTAGCTTTAACTTTTAACCAAGGTTTTACAGAGGAAGTTACAGATCGTTTAAGAGAACCTTGAAATCTTACTAAATATCCCAATTGTTCTAACCTCTTACACGCCTCCTCAATTTCATTTTCATTATATTTTGGAGCCCATCCGCTCTCTCCTAACAACCTTCTGCTCATATACCAAGGATTATCTGGGCCATATTTGTAAATATGGATAAGAATCTTCTTCATTAGCTCATCCAACTACCAGCACCTGATCACCCAAAATTTTACTTATTTCTTCCGTTTTTTCTCCAATTTTAATTTTTATACTTTTGCCATTATTCTCTATGACTTCGATAATTACTCCAGGCTTCAGACCCAACTGTGATACTTCTCTCAAAATCCATTGTTCCTCCCTGATAATCATAGCAACTTTATATCTACCACTTTGATTAATTTCGGATAATTTCTTACCGTTAATCTTTATTCTATTCTCTATGGGATGACCATGGGGACATGTAGTGGGAAAACCAAGTATTTTATCTATTTTCTCCATTACATCATCAGGCCAAATATGTTCAAGCCTATGCGCTAATTCATGCGCCCTTATCCAATCTAGCCCTATTATATCCGTTAGCAAGCGTTCACTAAGTCTATGAGATTTTATTAACCTTTCAGCGATTCTTTTTCCTTCCTCAGTTAGCTTTATCCTTCTATCCCTAGTTCTTTCTATTAATCCTAATTTTTCTAGCTTATTTAACGCCTTACTTATTGTTCCCGGAGAAATATTAAAAATAGAAATTAATTCTGAAACCTTCGCACTTCCTTTAAGCTCTTCTAGCTCGTAAATCTCCTTTAAGTAATTTTCTAATGGTTCTGATAGCTCAACCATAATAGCTATGTGGTAATTCTTGTTTTTATACTCTCAATTAAATTTGAAGCTCTCTCATCTTTAGCGAAAACCTCTATCATAGCATTTATTTTCTTTCCACTTAACCCTTCCTTTTGTAACGTTGCTTTTATCCTATCAATAGCCTCGTCAACAGCAGCTGATATATGATCATGTAGTTTTGTTTCTATCTCAAAACCATATGCCTTAGCTATTGCATAGAACTTTTGTGCTTCAGACGCCATTTTCATTATAACTTTCCTCATATATCAAAATAAAGTTTAGGTTCTAACTACGAACAAGCAAAATATTAAAATAAAAATTTTGCATTATATCATGTTGTGTACAAAGTTATTTTTAAGATAAGAGGAGGACAAGGAACGTCATTTAAGGAATTAAGACAAGCTGGATTCATTCCGATATATTTTAGAAAAAATAAAGGAGAAGAATATTACGTGACATTGTTCAAAGGTAAGGATCTAGGTGAAGTAAAAGAAGCAATTTTAGATTTATCATATTATTTATCTAAGAACGGCAAATACGGCGATTATAATTTCGCTACCATATATCAAATAAGTGATAGTTATTTAGGTAAAATGGCCGGAGGAGCCTTAGGTGCATTAGCGGGATACTATCTTGGGGGGATTGCTGGATTACTTTTAGGTACAATTGGGGGAATATTTTTAGGTGAGTTAGTAGATATTGAAATGGGAGAAAAATTAATTGGTGTATTAGGATGGCCCATATCAATAAGCAAATAAGAAAAAGATTGGTGAGTATAACACTAGGAATAGTATTATTAATTACGTCGATAGTATTAATAGTGAAAACGGGAATAAATAGTGAAGAAATCCAATCCGCATTATTTTTTGGCATAAGTCCCATATTATTCTACATGTTAGGGATAGTATTTGGAGTAGAGAGAGTAGTATTTGGAGTTACGGGAAGTGAAAAATTGTTTAGATTATTAGCGGGTGATGGTGAGCTTTATTATACTGCACTTTTAGGAGTATTCTTCATTTTCATAGTTTCTGGTGTATTAATACTAGCTTATACACCAGTTATAGCTGGAATCATCGAAAAAGTGTTAGAGCTCATAAATGGATTAAGCTTCTTAGCACTATCAGCGACATTGTTCATGAGATCTTAACACACTTTATTATTTCCCAGGGACCAAGTTCCTTTCTTTCTACAACTTTTAAAGAATTTTCTAAAAATAAATTAACGTAATAGTCATAATGTCTCAAACTAACATTCCACCACCTCGATAATATCTTAGCCATTGTTGAATTTACATTACCCAAAACGATTACGCTACATCTACCATTAGGTTTAAGAACTCTATTAATCTCCTTTATTGCAAAAGACGGATTAGACAACATATGCAACACTAAAGTGGAAGAAACTCCATCCGCTATACCAGACTTAAGAGGAAGATTATTAGCATCTCCCCTTACAGCTACCACTTTGCTTCTCTTTCTTTTCAAATATTTTAAAAACCTTATAGATACGTCAATGCCTACACAAGTACTGCATCGTAAAAAATCAAAAATCTTACCAGTACCGGTACCTACATCAATGATTACTTCACCCTCTATAAAATTGGCAATCTCGCTAAGTAAAAAGGAGTACGTCTTACCACTTGTTATCAGAATCCCTAATGGTGCCCATATGTTCTCGTAGATTGGTACGATTCTCTCTAACAACCTATCAGTCTTAACGTCCTTTAGTAAGAAATCATAGATCCCATCATCTATAAGGTTAAATCTATGGCCTTTTTCGCACTCCAAATTATCATTTATATTAGTCTTATCTATAGGACAAGCAAATATCACGATATATAATTAAAAATCAACTTTATTAAATCTCTGTTAGTGATGATCTTAACTTTGTTCTTTAACCCAGTCTTTATCAGCACACTACCTACACTTCTTTCATTCATTAATCTAACTATGTCCACTAATTCACTCTCCTCGCCTACACTAACTAAGTTGACGTTCATAATTTTCTCCGCATTAGTATTTATAGTAATTGTATCGTAGGAATAAGCTATATCCCTTGCACTGATTATACCTAAAGGGATATCACTAACCACTGGCAAGTGTCTTATACTATTCTTAAGCATTGCTTCTATGCAGGTAGAGATTTTTGTATAAGGAAAAACAACTATTGCTTCCTTGCTTATGTTTTTTACATTTTCTTTAATTGAGTTCCAATCGAAATTTCTCACAACGTCCTTCTCGGTTATGATGATTCTTTTATTATATATTACGAAATCAGAATTCTCATTAACCATAGCCCTTACTATATCCTTTATGTTGTTATTTTCGACAAATACTGGTTTTCTTAATTTCAGCTCACCTAACTTTACTTCTAACTTATTCTCCATAATCTGCTTAATAGCATTCTCAATTGTAAACACGCCAATAATCCCATTAACGTTACTCACAACTAATCTTCTTACATTATTTCTTCTCATGAAATATAGAGCGTCTACCACATATGCGTTAGGATCAAGCGATATGATATCAGAACCATTAATCCGAAGAGACATCTCTAAGTCCTAATATTGTCATTAAGTTATAAAGTGTTAGCAGCAAAGGGTGATCAGAAGTGATAGCTGTAGTTATCCCATTTAGCTTTAAATTTCTAATTTCTTTTTTGCACTCATTTTTTACATCGTTCAAAATTTGTTTGCTGAGATTTTCAATTTCGTCCACACTATTAATGACATACTTCTTACCTATCTCGATATTTGAAAAACCTTCTATAATAACAACATCAGCTGGTAGTACATTGATAAGAGAAAGAGAAGAGACGTTAGGCATGAATAATACAGATTCGTATTCGCCCTCTTGAAATATAATATAATCGCTCCCGGAATTTCTATATCTATCGGTATCTTTTCCAGATAAGTCCAATTTATGATGAGAATGTTTAATTACAGCAACCTTTAAACCGTATTTCTTAACCTCTTTAACTACCTTCTCTATTACGCTAGTCTTACCAACGTCCTTTTTGCCTATAACATGAAATATGCACGCCATATCATATATTAGTGTGAATATTAAGATATTAAATTGTGACACTTATCCCAATTGATGAAGCTAGAAAAACGATCATCAGAACTAGTTTCAGCGTTGATAAAAAAGAGAAGATTATCAACATTTTTCAAGCAGTAGGGAAAATAGTAGTAGAAGATGTGATCGCTAAGATAAGTATACCAGAGAGACCATTGTCTGCAATGGACGGATATGCAATTAGGTACGATGACTATTTAAAATATGGAAAATTAAAGTTAGTAGGAAAAATATATCCCAATACTCCAGAAATTGAAGAATTAAAGGAAGGTGAAACGTACTATATAACAACAGGTGGACCTTTACCTAAAAACGCAGATACAGTAGTTCCAATAGAGAATTCTAAAATTGAGGGAGACTATGTAATATTTAAGGGTGATGTAAAAAAGGGTAAAAACGTAAGGGAAGAAGGAGAAGACGTAAAAGCTGGTCAAGTGCTGATATCTAAAGGTGAAGAGATTACACCTTACCATTTAGGTCTTCTAGTTCAACAAGGAATATTGAATGTTAAAATCTCTGACATAAACTTCTCGATATTTGCAAATGGAGATGAAATAACTAATTTTGAGACCCCAGAAAAAGGTAAAATAGTAGACTCTATTTCTCCAATATTATTGAAGATCTTAGAGAAATTCGGTAATGTAAGATATTTGGGAGTGGCAAGAGACGATTTAAATGATGTGATGGGGAAAATTGAGAAAGCCCTAGAATTCTCTGACATAATAATATCCATAGGTGGATCCTCAGTAGGTGAAAAAGATTATGTCAAAAAGGCAGTAAATAAGCTAGGTGAGATACTATTTGAAGGGGTATCAATAAACGTAATTAAACGAGGCAGCGTAGGTAAAATAAATGGAAAGCCAATAATAATATTGCCAGGACAAGTGGTATCTGCAGTTACGTCATTTCATGAATTTGGCCTTTTAGTTCTGTCTAACATATTAAAGGTCAATTTAAAGAAGTACGTAAAGAGTTATTTAGCAGAGGACATTTACGTTAATCACACAATGGATTCTTTGTACTTGTTTACAGTTAAGGGAAATGAGGCAATTCCTCTCAGATGGGGAGTCGGGCTATATAGCGTGTTAACAAAAGCTAACGCTTTTGGTATACTTAAAAGAAATGTACTTTACAGAAAAGGGGAAGAAATTGAGTTACAGCTTTTCATATGACGTCATTATCCTAGCTGGTGGATTATCAAGTAGATTTGGATCAGATAAGTGCTGTTTTGAGGTAAACTCTAAAACAATGCTGGAAAGGTTAGTTGAGCAGTTTGACTATCCTATCATAGTATCTAGGTCTCCTAGGAGAGTTAGTAAAGGAATTTTAGTTCTAGAAAATGGAGAGTACAAAGGACCAATTAAGGGTGTAAAAGAAGGTTTAAATTACGTGAATAAGAACAGAGTATTCATAACTGGGTGCGACTTCCCATTTTTAACTAAAAATTTAGTAGAATATCTATGTAATAAGCCATATGATATTGTGATGCCTATTGATGAAGAACCTCAACCATTATTGGGGTGCTATTCTACCAGGTTTCTCGAAGAAAATATTGATAAAGTTAATAGACTTTTTGATTTGATTAGACTTTCTTCTTCGGTATACTTAGTAGGAACTGATGAACTCATGAAAATAGACCCGTCATTATACAGCCTAATTAATGTCAATAGGATAACGGACTTCATTTATAAACCTATTAGAATAAAAACAGTGACAAAAATAATTATTAATATAACATAAATTCTTTCTTGAAAAAGAGATCAAGGATTAACAAAGAAGAATTCCATTGGCAAAACAAATTCTATTAAGAGAGAAAAATGAAAACTTTCTACAAATTTGCGTTGTCTTTCTCAACGGAATGTATAATAAAAAGATAAATGATAAAATGATTTACAAAAGCTACGTAGAAGATTTTCGATAACATTCGACTAAAATTTCATTAGGAACGCTTATTAGGTATTTCCAAATGATTTTTTATCAGATACAAAATGGCCAAGAAGAAGAAGGAGCAAGGCGGACAACAGCAACAAAGTGGCGGAGAGCAGAAAAAGAAGTAAAGTACTATAGCGTATTAAGGAGTAAAATATTAAAGTTAACTCCTTTTTTACCTTTTACAACCTATGAAGATTTGTGCTTTATTTTCTGGGGGAAAAGATAGTACATATGCACTACATTGGGCAGTTTTAAAAGGATTTGAGGTTATATGTCTGATAACGTTAATACCTAAAAGAGAAGATTCATGGATGTTCCAATATCCTAACGTGATTTACACACGCTATCAAGCAGATGCAATGGGATTTAATCTGATCACCTTTAACACTAGTGGAGAAAAAGAGAAAGAGTTAGAAGACCTCAGAAACGTTCTTTTAGAGGCTAAAGAGGAAGGCGCTGAAGGAATTATAAGTGGAGCCTTACTTTCAGATTATCAAAGATTAAATATAAGTCTAATAGCAGAGGAATTAGGATTAAAAACGTTCACACCACTCTGGAGAAAAAACCAAGAGGAGTACATGAGATGGTTAGTTAGAGAAGGATTCAAATTTATAATAACCTCAGCTTCTGCGTATGGCTTTCCTTTTAATCTCTTGGGTAAGGAAATTACCGAAGAAGACGTAGAGAAGATAATTACAAGTGCTAGAAAATATGGATTTAATCCCGCATTTGAGGGAGGTGAAGCAGAAACTTTCGTAATATATGCTCCTCTATTTAAAAGACAATTAAAAGTTGAAGGAGAATTAAGAAAAATAAGTGAGTACGAGTGGAGATACGAAATAAAGAATATACATTAAAGAATTGTAAGTTTGTTGTAAATTATGATGAGGTACTGGAAAACGTCAATATAGTTATACAAGAAGACGGTTACATAAAAACGATAGGAAGAGAATCTGAAGGAGACGAAATTGATTGTTCCAATTACGTTGCAATCCCTGGTTTGGTTAATGCTCATACACACACTCCAATGATATCTTTACGTGGATATTATGATGACGCAGAACTAAATGAATGGTTACAAAAGATGTGGGAATATGAGAAAACATTTACATTAGATGCGATGAATATTTCCTCAGAACTAGCCATTATTGAGATGTTATCAAAAGGTACCACAGCATTTATAGATATGTACTTTAACCCTGATGGAGTGAAGAGTCTAGCTGAGAAGTATGGGATAAGAGCTTATGCTGGCTATACGTTTCTTGATGACCTTTTTGAACCCTATGAAATAGATAAGAAACAAAGACTACTCAAACAAAGTGAACTGTTTAGGCCAGTTGTTAACGTTCACAGCGTATATTCTGCTTCGTTAAGAACGTTGGAGTTGGCTAAACAATTAGCTGAGGAAATGAACACCTGGATTCATATCCATGTATCTGAAACAAGAAAAGAGATATACGAGATAAAGAAAAAATATGGAAAATTTCCAGTAGAGTTGCTTAATGAACTAAATATGGCACAAAATTCGCAAATGGTTCATTTAGGATGGGTAGCTAGCTGGGAACTAAATTACGTAAGACATGCAACCCATTGTCCAACATCTAATATGAAGTTAGCTACTGCAGGATTTTTTCCATTTAAAGAATTATTAACAAAAGGAGTAAACGTAACTATAGGTACCGATGGGCCAGCAAGTAATAACTCTTTAGATATGTTCAGAGAGATGAAAAATGCTGTATTACTCCAAAGGCATTCGTATTGGGATGTTGAAATAAAAGCACACCACGTATTTAAGGCATCAACGGAAGAGGGATATAAATTAATTGGAATAAAAGGAGGAAGAATAGAAGAAGGATATGTCGCTGATATAGTACTATTGGAGAAGGATAATTTATATCCGTTAAAAAAGGATAGAATACTCTCAAATATAGCGTATAATGCGGTTGGAGAGCACGTACGGAAAGTCATAGTAAACGGGAAATTAGTTTATGATGAGGAAAAACATAAAGAGCTTTTTAGGAAAAGAAGGAAAGAACTACTTGAACTTTTGGATAATATTATACCCTAATCCGTAAGGAAACGAAATCGCCAAGGCTAGGCCTGGCACTAAATTCAATAAATATTTTCTGAAACCCTTATAGTAGTAAATACCATAGCCTATAAGGGGTACATAAAGAAGAGCTAGAGGATGAAGGAAAACTGAAAGAATAGCCAATATGTAATAACTTCCATAATATGAGTAACCGGTTAGAAAAGTAAAGTCTGTAAGACCATCAAAAATTAACATTACGTCGTATTTACTTCTCCATAAATTTCTTCTAGCCTCAGAAAGAGACGAAGAAAAGTCAAGTCTAGCATGCACTTTATTAAGATGTAAACATCTCCCTTCAGCAGGTTCTACTTTATATCCACTCTTCTTTAATTTAGCATAAAGCCAAATGTCTTCATCTCTCTCATATCTTTCATCAAAGTATCCAATCTTTTTAATTATCTCTAGATTTACTCCAGCACAGCCTAAATTGGGATTGAGTTCAGTCAAAGATAAAGGCTTTTCTATCTCATCTTCAGAATATGCATAATGCATCCAGCTAAACGCTATCCCACTCTCTAACTTATTTACAATTTTTATAGAATAATCTTTAGGTATTATCACATCGCTATCAAGCATAATAACGTATTTATCAGTTGCTAATGACAGCATTTTGTTACGTAACTTAGCCATATTTACTTTTCTCATTCTCTTATCTTTAATATAAGTTATCTTATCGTTAATCTCTTGAAAGAGATTGGAAATATCATCTCTTTGACTATTGTCATAAATAATAACGTCATCAACTGGCTGTGATAGAGCAGAGAGCACACTTTTCTTAACCCAATCTACCTTATCGCTAGGACCCACTGGTATTATAATCTGAACCATCTAAAAGTAAAATGTGGCATGAAGAAAATAAAGGTTGCAGTAATAGCCCATGGTCTGGGAATGAGTAAAGGATATAGTGGGGAAGGAAACGTTTACAAAACCTTTTTTGAAATGCTTAACGAAAGAAATATAGACTATATAGCAGTAAGCTTCTCAAAACCTTATGACAGAACAATCCCGTCAATATATTCCTTGCCTTTTCACTTACCAAAACTAGATAAGTACCAAAGATTATTAACGTATTTTACAGCCAAAAAAATAAAACCGGATCTCTATCTTAACGCCTCTGGAATACCTATTCCACTTTCCGATATAGCTCCCCACATAATATATTCAGGGGCACCTGCAATATCTAATCTACCTAGCAAATATAATAGGTCATTATTTTGGAAACTCTACTTATTACCGTTTCGTGTTATAATTAACAGAATAAAAGATGAAGCGAAGAGGGCAAAAATAATAGCGAATTCCCGTTATTCAGCTAAAGCAATAGCTGAAGTTTATCAAATTAGTGAACCAGATGTTATTTATCCCCCTGTTGATGTAGAATATTTCCTGAAGGCATATAATGAAAATGAAAGAGAAGATTTCTTCATAACAGTAGCTAGAATAGAGAGAGGAAAAACGCTAGAGAATGCCATACTTTTATCAGCTAAGAGTGGAATAAAAGGAGTGATAGTTGGATCTCTAAATGAAAAGAGTTATCTAAAAAAGTTAAATGAAATGAAGAGAAAATTAAACGCTAATGTAGAAATCTACACTAATTTACCTAGGGACGAATTATCGAAAATACTTTCTAAGGCTAAAGTCTATTTCCATCCCACTGTGGGAGAACACTTCGGAATACCAGTTATAGAGGCAATGGCTACTGGGACAATTCCTATTGTACCCAAAGAAAGTGGAGCTTATGAAGTAGTTCCAGAATTCTCGTATTCAAATATTGAAGAAGCAGTGGATATTCTTAAGGAATTAATCGAAAATAAAAATATAGAACTAAGGAGAGAAATGAAAAGAAGAGCACTAAGTTTTAATAAAGAAAACTTCAAGCAAAAAATTTTTGATAAAATCAGCTCTATAATCTCCTAGCACTTACGATAGTAAACTTCTCTTTCAGAAGTTCAACATAGGAATTATCATTCATATCTCTTGAATATTCCTCTATAACTGGTAATAACTCCTTAAACTCGTCCTCAGTTAACTCTCTGTATTCATATTTGGGAACCCCAATCTTCTCCTCAAACAGTTTCTTAGCGTATTCTTTAGCTTCACCTTTTAATTTATCCATTATCTCAATATATTCACTGTCCTTCAGTGATTCGTATTCTTCAGAAGAAATTAATCCATCAATATACAACGCTCTTAAAAGCCTTATTACCTCATATTTAGGTGGCTGTAATCCTAGTTTAGATGTAGAAATCCTACCTCTTATATATATTCTTCCTCCAACCATACCAGTACCCACAAAATTGCCCACCGGTTCTCCATTAAATCCCTTACCAAAGATTACTATAACTCCGCCCGCCATATACTCACCTAGATAATCATCCACAATACCCCCAATTATAAGGTAAGGTCTTTTATCCTTATACTCCCTCATCTGGATACCAACTCTATTACCTGCGTTACCTTTAACGAAGATTCTACCATTTTGAAAAGTTTGCGCTAATACATCTCTAGCATCGCCATATATTACGACTTTACCGCCATGCATAGTATCACAACAATCATCGGCTACATTCCCATATACGTAAAACTCATTACCTTCATTTAAATTAGCCATTGCATTACCAACAACTCCATAAAGATTAATTCTCAAATTATTTATTCCCATTGCAGGTAAGTTTATCCCGATATACCTATGACCTAGGACATTAGCTACTGTTATCTCCCTCTTTCCTTCCTTAGCAAGTTTGAGAATCTCATAGTTTAATTCCTTATACCCTATATTGTACGCATTGATATCATATCTTTCTGGAAACATTATAGGCGGTGGAGAGAAAGTCATTAACTCTTCTTTACTTCTTCCATAGGATATAACACCCTTATTTAAAGATGCTATAAAATATGAACCGGGCTTAAGAGTCCATACTCTAGCCTTAGGACTTATTTCCCTTATCTCATTCTCCTCACTAGCAACATAGTAATAGAATTCATCTTCACCAATTATTGCAGGCCTAAATTTAGCCCTATCAGCAATTGCAATTAAATACAAATCATCCCCAGCATCATAACCAATAACAGCAGTAAATGGTCCATCTAACCTTGCATTCCTATACAAATAATCAACATCTCTAGATAGCGCATTAAATCTCCTTGAGGGGTTAATTAAAATCTTAATAGCTTCTTCAATGCTTAGACCTTCCTCAATTAATTCCTCAAATAAAAAAGCCAAAACTTCACTATCAGTACCTACAAAGCTACTTAACCCCCTAGAAGTTAAATATTCAACATTAGCTCCAAAAGAACTAACATCACCGTTATGTACTATGGCAACATTAAATGACGAAAACGGATGAGACCAAAACGGATAATATCCCGGTGAATTAGTAGGTTGCCTTGTATGAGCTAGCCATAAATCACCTTCTAACTCCTCAACGTTATATTTTGAAGCTACGTCCCTTGGATACCCCACTCCTTTATATACGTGAAGAGAACTTCCAACACTATATACTCTACCTTTCCTTCCTTCACTATTCCATATGGTCTCATTTATATCCCTTATAGCTTTTTTAATCTGATTCAAATCTCCCAACGCTATAAGATTACAATCACATAAATCTGAATGCTTAGCTATTAATTCTACATTTTCAATTCTTACTCCATGCCTAAGAAAAATCTCTTTTAACTCCTCTGGATCCCCATCATAAAATGCTTTAACTACATAGTAATTTCTCCTCTCCAAATTAAATACAGCAAATCCAGCACCTTTATCGCTTCCTCTATATCTCACTCTATCTATAGCTCTTACCACTAAATTACCCTTTACTTTTGGAGCATTCTTTTTCCTTAAAATACCGAGAACTCCACAACCAGAAGGATAATACTCTACCATTATAATGACCCCGCAGGTTTAATTCTAAGTATCCTCCTAACCTCATAATTCAGATTAATTGAACGTAATAATTCCCTATTTCCGGTCAAAGTGGATTGAACGCTGTAAACTCCAGCAGCTCCAGCAAGTAAAGCTATTTCCTTTTTCATTCCAGCAACGAGACTGAAAGCCTTCTCTTTTAAATTACCCTTACTTCCCTCGCCTATCGCCTTCTCCAAAATGAAATAGGGCATTATAACTGAATCAGCACCTAATAAGACTAATTTAAAGGCATCAGCAGAGTGCCTAAGCCTACTTGATTTGGCTAAAATATCATAATGATTTCTAACACCTACTTCTTTTAACCTAGTATCGAGTTGACTAACCACTAACTCTAAATCACTGTTCCCACTGTCTTCATCAATTATAAATCCTTGAACACCCATTCCCACTACTTCATCAATTACACTTTCATCAGCTGGAATTAAGAGATAGGAATTTTCATCAACATCGTTCTTACTCCATCTCGCAATTCCCTTTCCATCATTACTAATGAAGACTTCAGCGTATTTATCCATGGTCTCATAATCGAAAACTGCCGAGGATAAGGCTAAAGCACTCCAACTAAAGGCCTCCTTAAACTCATAAGGAGCTTCAGATATATCGAAAATTATCGGAAGAGAAAGATATATTTCCCCGCCTTTAAGATAAAAGGAAGTATCTACATCCTCTCGATAAGGATCTATTGAAGGCCTAGTAACTTGTGCTCCATCTGATCTAAGCCAATCTACTATCCTAGCCGGTTTTTCCACATCTGGGGGAGCAGTACTGCCCATGCTAGTTATTACCGGGTTACCCTTATTCATTAACTCATGCATGTAAGCAATAATTCTTCTATTCCATAACTCACCCATTTTAGGATTAGGTTCATCTTCACTACCCTCAATGCCCAAAATTTCTAAAGTATCCTTAGTTAGTCCATGCGCGTAAAGTAAATCCCTCTTACCTCTGAGCTCCTTAACGCTATTCAAACCCAAATTATCTAGAATATTAGCCAACTCCAATGAGAACCCATTAATGAAGTTAATAAGCATTTTAACCCCAAATTCCACATCAACAACCCTAGTTCCATCGATTTTAGCGGTTAACCCAGTTGGACATGAACCAACATGACACTTATGAACCATTACACAGCCCATCGCTATTAAAGCGCCAGTACCGACACTAACCACATCCGCACCTAAGGCAATTAATTTAGCTGCATCAGTTGCCGAGGAAACTCTACCAGCAGCTATAATCGTGAACTTATCCCTCAATCCCTCTCTCCTCAAAATCTTATCAGCGGAGGCTACTGCTAACTCTATAGGTATACCAACGTTATCTCTAACCACAACTGGAGTCGCACCAGTTCCAGCTCCATGACCGTCTATTATAACGCCATCTGCACCCATCCTAGCGATCCCAGAAACTATATAAGGAATGTAATTGGTAGCAGCAACTTTAACGAATACTGGTTTTCCAGTAGCCTCCTTCAAAGCCTCTATTCTTTGCCCTAAATCCTCAATTGAGTAAATGTCGTGATGAGGAGCAGGAGATATGGCATCAATACCTATTGGTATTCTTCTAGTTATTGAAATTGGTTCAGTCACCTTATTACCTGGCAAATGACCTCCAATACCCGGCTTAGCACCTTGTCCAATCTTTATAACTACTCCCATACCAGCAGTTAAAACTTTGATATCAACGCCAAATCTCGCAGATGCCCATTGCACGAAAATTCTCTTATGCTTAGCTACTTCAGGATGCAATCCACCTTCTCCAGTACCGGCTAAAGTTTCAGTCAGATCAGCAGCAGTTGCTATTGCTATATTTGGATTACCACTTAAGGCACCATACGACATATCTCCTAAATATAATGGAGACTTCATATATATTCCAGAAAATTCTAGTTCTAGATTAGCCTTTGGAGTCAAAGAAATGGAAGTTGGCTTATCAAGCTTAAATCTAACCCTATCTAATATTCTCAACGAGTTAATGTCTTCATTAAATATTTTGAATGGCTTTCCAGTTAATGAAAGATATCTGATATGTTCTATTTTCTCGATAGTCCAAAACTCATCATTAAACTGCTTTGGGATTGGTAGATATTTGTTGTATATGAGCAAGCTTACCGCGAAATAACTATAAGAATTATATTATATAACTGTTTATGTGAAATAGTATGGTAAGGAAAAGTTCTAATTTATATAAGGTAACTATAATTTGCTTTCCTTATAAGTTCGCAGATTAAACTATTGATTGTAAATAGTTGAAACTATTATTCAAACCATATGGACAACTATGAATAGTTTTTATATATTTCGTATAAAAATCGAAAAGCGTACGAATAGATAGCTTATAATATGAAAAGTATTCTGATATAAAAAATAAACACGGGTTACCTTAGGCTATATTACAATTTTAGTTATTTTCTTTAGATTATCTAAACAAGCTTACTGAACTTAAATAATTTTACCAAAAGCCCTCATTCTAACTTCCTTTGCCATTTTATTTTTATATAAATAGGTATTTACCGGGGATTTCACTCTCCCTAGCACCAAAATATTATCGATAAAATAGACGAAAGGTAATAGATCAACTTCTAGTAATAAACGGAAAAACATAAATACCTTATAAGTTCACTATATTTGCAGTGCGGCCGTAGTCTAGCCTGGATTAGGACGCCGGCCTTCCAAGCCGGTGATCCCGGGTTCAAATCCCGGCGGCCGCATACATTCTACGTTAATTTGAAAGAGCGTATTATACTCTTTATAAAAGCGTAAATGGAACAGCAAGCCTTATTTTTGGAACAGTATCACTTTCTTATAAATAAAACTTATAAATATAAATAAAAAGTGAAATAGAGTATTTGACACTACATAGCTAAATAAAACTCAGAAGAAGAGAATAGTAGCAAAGCTTATAGAAAGACTATGACTTAGTTCAGCAGCAAAAGCGTTATGTAAAGAAAGAAAAATCTCCAACTAGCACTCCTTTACAACTACTTCAAAATTCATAAATCAAGTTATAAATATAAGCTTTATCCATTATCAGTTAAGACGCTTAGAAAACTCTTGGAAATATACGACATATAAGCTCTAACCCTTAACTTTACGGGAAAGAAGTAGTAAAAACACTCTAGACATGTATATGGGCAAGATTACTACAAATTCGCAGTGTGAATTAGTTCAACTGTCATAGGAGATATAATGCAGTGCCTCTCCCTGATTCTGCTAGAGAATGTTAACGATAAATTTATATCTAAATACACTAAAATTTTGCAAACACTTTTTAACAAGTTCAATTTATTTTCAAGGATGATTTTGTGTTTACTACTGTCACTGATGTGGTCTTCCACTCCCTTAACTCCAAAAGGTTAACAAAACTTTTCAATCGAACTACGCTTATTTGTAGGAAATAACATAACTACTTTAATAACATCTCCTTCAATTGTGAATATAATCACTAAATATAAGTCATTGATGTCTAATTTCACACAAGACGAATAAGTACAATCTGACCTTTTCTTTCCATCTGGATTATTAGCAAACTGTTCTATTTTCCTATCAATTTCCCCCATAAACTTCCATCCCAAACTTATTTGCTAATGTTTGTCCTCTTAGAAGTTTCTGATCTTCTGCATGCTTAGTAAATACAAGCTTAATATACAGTCACCGTACTTACAACTACACAAAGCGAACCAAAATTATCTCTATAACCATCGTAAACTGAAATGTTAGTTACCATGATTTGGACATTTATTTCTTTATCTTGAATTTTAATCCTCCCTGAGGGCCTTCTGATCTCCTTTATTTCTATGATATTTGCAGAACGAGAACTTAGCATCGAAGGATTACATAAAGGCCCAAAAGACGGTTTATCAGTAGTAGCAACTATCACGTTGTTAATTACAATACCTAATTTGTCGTCTTCTTTATACATCTTCACAACTACTGGGATAATCTTAACTATAAGATTCTCTTTTTCAGTCTTTATCTCGTAAACTCCCTCTTGAGATTCAATAACTTGATAATCAGTTATTTCAAGCATTCTTAATCTCCTTAATCAGCTTCTTTAGATCTTCATCATCAGGGATAATTGAAATATAAGAAAGCCTTCCTCGCTCATCTACTCCTATGATTACAAATGCCTCGCCTTCAGCATCTTTCACTGGTTTTCTATCCTTAAACTCAACTAGCAAGTTACCAAACTCATGATCTGCAATAATTTCAATTGGATAATTCATGTAAATATTAGCTGAGACCACGAGATTAGAACTATAAGAGACGTTAAAATTCTGTTCCATATTTATAATATGATGCAATTAATTTAAATAATTAAATCTGACTTCCTCTACTGAAAATGATAGATCAATTTTATTCGTCTCGCTTAGTTTAACTAATTACAATCTACAAAGGAAACTTGAATAGTCAAACCGTTTCACTTAAAAAAGAATTGACTTAGATAGCTTATCGCAGATACTATCCAAATACTGTTTAAGAATATATTTTATTATTCAATGTTTTAACATTACTATACGATTCACCTAATGGTAATTTTAATGATACCCGCTATTTGTGTAGTACTGAGTGCTTCCTATATCGAATGATCAAATCAAAGATCTTATAGCTTGTATAAATATCGTGCTTCCAGACTCTGCTAACATTAATGGTATTAGATAATTGTTACCTATAACAGTTACAAGAGTATAATCTGGTTGTAGCATTAATGTATTCTAACATTTATGTACATTCAAGAAATCCTATCGCAGTTGATGGTAAGTTGTAGCAGTTTCCTTCCATGCGATAGCTCTATAAGAGGTTGAGATGTAAACACAAAGTAAATAAAGCTCAATGAGACCCAAAACTCATAATACGGCTATCTTCACGAATGCACTTTTTCAACATTTTCCCGACAACGAATTCACCGTAAGGTAAAACTAACTTAGCATTATATTTCTCTATTTCATCGCTCCATCTTACTATTTTATTGTAAGCATTTATCTTGTCGTATGTTATGCAAAAGGCTATGCTAATACCCATCATTATGCTTCCTAAAGTGAAGTTTTCTTCAAAAGTGTTCTCACTCATGACTATTGTATCTAATTTAATACCAGTTTGCCTAAGGAAAGTCAATCTAGTCTCCTTAAAATCAATTTGCTCATTTGTAACTATTAACACGTCTAGATCTGAATTCTCTCTATATTTTCCAATTACTCTACTACCAAAGAATATGATGGCCAATACACTTTCTTTACCTTGTTTTAAGATAAGTTCTGTTGCTAATTCAAATAATTCCATATTTTTTGAGATAACTTTCTGCAATCTTAGTCACCTCTTCAGCGTTATCTAATTCCTTCCTTGCACATGTCTTCACTTATATATTCTTCAGGTTCAACTACCTCATTTCCATTTAGAAATTGATATCTAGCTATATTCCATGCGTTGCTTAAGTAGTCTAGGGCTTCTAATACGATATCTAATTCTTTTCCCAGATCTTGCAAATTATTTGCAACGTCTGCAATTATATCATGTTCTCTCTTATACACTAATTTAACCTCAAGCCTAGCTTTAGATGCTTTTCTACGCTCTGTTGTGCATAAAATAAGCATAGAGGATAATCTTTTTCCCCTAACGCTCTTTTAGCCCTATTTATGTCTTTATGTGAAATGAAGTAAAAGGCTTTTGCAAATTTTCTGTACTTGCTAGGAATCACTGCATAATAATTAGTTTTAAGTTATTATAAATCTCACTTATCTAGCTAGAAGCAGTAACATTTAGCATCTAAAATTCAAATAACTAAAAATAATTGTTTAAACGGAGGAGGCCTATAAGGTATTATAAGTCTTTAAAAAACATTTTTTAGCAAAATCGATTTTTATCTCTCTAGCTACTACGAATCCTCAGTTCAAGTTAGTTTAATCATTAGAGGCAAAGCGTGTAATAACTAAAAATTGGACTAATCTACAGAGAGAACTAGTAGGAAGAGGAAACTCATAACAAGAAATGTTGTTTCGAAATTTTAAGAAAGACTTAAGCAATTTTAAGTCACAAATACCCTATTGTCACTTTCCAGATTTTAACATGGCTGAATACTAGTTAAGAATTATTGCTTAGAAATAAGGAGTCCTCAAATAACGAGTGAATTAGATATTACGTTGAATAAATCTGACCTTACGTTAAGTTTAATAAAAATTTTCAACAAAAAGCCTTAAAAAGCATTGCTAAGGAAGCAGTATCTATATTTACTAAGATTATACTATTACATTAAATTCCCTCCATATATCTTTCTACATAGGCCATTAAAGTGCCTAACAACAGACCTTAGGAATAAATTAGTTAGGAATTAGGAGGCTAAAAAAATAAAAAATCTTTTTAACTTATTCTCCTCATTACTAGAACTATTGCAACAATGGCAACTATTATACCTATTATTCCTGCTATTATACCACCATATGCTATTGTGGTTAAACTACCTACTGAACTCTTTAAGCTCGCAACCTCAGCGCTTAAAGCGTTAAGACTTGCACTCAAACTACTTATATTGCTATTTAATTTTGAAACCTCACTATTCAAAGTAGTATATTGTGAAGACAATGAGCTAAGTTGAGAACTTAAGGAACTAACAGTACTGTTTAATTGACTTATCTCACTACTTAAACTCGATATCTCACTTTGCAAATTAGAGATCTGCGCGTTTGCACTTCCTAAACTCTTATTTAGATTAGCTATTGTTGCATTTAGGGATGCAATCTCACTCTTTAACACATTAATCTCATTGTTTAATGCCACAATCGTACTCAGATAGTTTGGTATAGCTGAAATGAACAAGTTATAAGTTACTGTGTGTATACCGTACGTCACGGTTAAAGTACCACTAATTAGATATGAGGAAACCAATGACAGACTTTGTGCAAGCGCAGGTACTTGGAAACTTAATGAGAACGAACCATTGCTCGAAGTTGTAGTAGTGAACGTCTTAGTTCCTATTGTAGGTATGTTAAGAACTAAAGTTACATTGGCACCAGATATTGGAGCTACTGTCGAATTATAAACATATCCCATTAAGTTTACCGTACCATTTTGCATAACTACAGCAGTTATAACACCATTAGCAAATTCTACGAACTGCGGATAAGTATTTTCATACATTGCTAAGTTCTGTAAGGTTAGAATTATTGGAGCTATTTTGGTAGTAGTTACATTAACGCTTATCGTTCCCACAGCAACACCTCCGGCTATTTCAACCGTGATTTGCCATATTCCAATAACGTTAGGGAAGGTATAGGCGTTAGGAACGTAAATTCCTCCCGTAGAGTTAACTGTAGTAGGTATAGTAGCTGCTAAAGTAGAATTAGGGAAGAAGAAATTTATGGTTGCAGCGTCACCAGCAAATTGCTGAGGTACCGCTGCATCAATAGTTATGGATTTCCCTATATAGTATATTTGACCATTAACGCTAGGACTGTAAAAAGTTACATTTCCAGATGTATATACTGCAGTACTTACTAATGCTGCAAGTGAGATTAATATGAGGGTAGATAAAACGAATGTTTTTTTCATAACCTTTCACCTCAAATATGTATGAAGAAAAAATAAAAACCTTTTAACTTGAGATTGCCGTCACATTAGAGTAGACTAGGAAGGTTGGATATAGTGATATTGCTGGTCCTCCTGCAAACGGCACAGCTACCATCACAACAGTATGAGGTTCGCTAGGTGTGGATAAGCTTATGAACTGATAAGCTTGTACTGGAACTTGTAATACTACACCAGGACCTAATGATGGCGAATAGACTGTCTGGAAAGCTGGTGTTCCAGGAACTGGAGTGCCAGTAGTTACATTATAACCTAAGAATGATATAGTCTCTATATAGAACGGATACGCATAAGTTATTGTACTTGTTACTGACAACACTATATACTGACTGGTTGGACTTAGCACTAACGGCTTAGAGTAGTAATAGAAGACCTTATTTTGAGCAGTAGCTGGAATTGATACGCCCAATGGAGATATTCTTATTGGAGTATTATTGAATGCGCCTAATTGCGTAGTGCCAGTTAGTGTCGCATGAGTTACTGGATCTTGCACAGTGAAAGTAACGTTAGACGATACTGGTGATGCAGTATATGGACCAAAGTGATAGCCTGCATAAGTGTATAGATTAGCAGTACCTACAGCAACCTTATGAGAGCCTAACACCACATACATTGTACCGTTAGGACTACTTAAAGTGCCAGTTGCGACGTATAAGTTAACTACTGGGCCATAGTAAACTCCAGTTGTTGCAGTTTCTGGTATGGAAGATATTAAGTTACCACCATAAGACGTTACAAACTTGCCATTCATATATACTATAGTACTCGCATTGCTTGGATTATACATTACTTGCACAGTAGCGTATTTACTTACAATTTCCACTTGTGTTACGGGTATAGAAGTAATGCTTGCATTTGCTGCATTGATATCAAATACCTTAACGCTAGGTTGCTGCACTACAGCATAACTTATCTCAACTGGTATACCAGTGGTTGCATTAATGTACTTCGCAGTTAATATCCATTCTACAGAGCCCGGAGTTGTTGGTGGCATTACGTAGAATCCTCCTACAAGTAACTCTGTCTTGTTAGTTACATATGCACCACTTATAGCATCATGATATGTTATATATAGATAACTTCCATTTAACGCAGCGGTGTTAGGTAATCCCAGCAATGAAGCTAGTGCAGATATATTGAATACAGTTGCTTCAAATAGTGGGCTACATTGAGATACTTCACCTAGGGTTGTAGATATTAATAGCTTGGTAACATTAGCAGGGGATAATATAATGCTCTCATTCATTCCATTTAATTGAACAGTTATAGAGGTAATGTTACCTATGTTGAATCCGTTCTCAACAGCTTCTAATATTCCGCTCTGTGGACCTATAGTTATGCCATTAAAGAATACATAGTATGGATCATAAATTCCGAAAGGCATGTATAGCTTATTCACGAAGAATATTTGAGGCATTATAAGTGCAGGTGTTACATTTGCAAAAGTTAGCGTCACGTTGCTAGTGTGATATTGCCCGGTTAAATTATAGTAATAATAGGATGCGAAGTCTGGACTTACATACCACATTACAATCTTAGTCTTCAATATGTAGTTTAGTGGCATGTATACTGTGATTACGGGAGTATATGGAGTAGTGTTGAATAACGTGTTAACAGTAACACCATAACTAAAGCCTGGTTCAAACTTGAAGGCTACTGGATATACTGCAATAGGCGCATTAGTATAAGTTATTGCAACAGTTTGACCATTTAAGGTGACAGTAAATGTTGTAGACGTTGTAATATTGGGTAACATACCTACAAGCTCATTCTTAACTAACTTAGTACCGTTGTAAATTGCTATATGTAACCCAGCTTGTAAGTAAGAAGGTATAGATATTAGATCCCAAGGACCAGTATAAGTAGCGTTATTCCATTGTGAATTAGCAGTTGAGGTCTCTAACACTGCTCCTGTATCGCTTACTTGAGCCAATGTATACATATTATCACATGTTAATCCACTTATTGGAGTTGTGGGTAGGCTATAGTAAGATGGTAATGCTATATATGCTCTAAAAGTACCTAAAGAGACAGGAAATCCTTGTTCATCTTTACCAGTTACAGACACCGTAGTAGATGGACCCCATACATGTGTTATCACCATGTATATATACCCTAATTTGTTTACGACAAATAATAATGGCTGTAGTACTGTGAACGTTAGTGAAGTTCCAGTAATAGTAGTAGAGGACTCACCAAAGTTAAAGATAGTTTCTATGGCTTCTGTACTTAAATGTTGCAATATATATCCCTTAAATTGCTGATAAGTATATTGTGGCCCTGTATATGGCTCATATGGGAACGTGGGTAGTTTTGTTAGGTTCAATGGTATTTCAGTAACGTTAGCATATAAGACATAACTCATGTGACCGGTAGAAGTTTCCTGAGTAAAGAAGCGCGCTGATATGTTAAACATGATTGCTACTTCTGGAAAACCTACAAATAATGACTTTCCATTATAAATTACTTTGGCAGTATTTGGAGACATAACGTTAGTTGTTAGGTTCATTGGTACTATTGGGGTTATTAGGAACGAGAAGTTACCATATGACCCTGGTGAGGGGAAGAAGTAGAATATCGACCCATTAAATATATTAGCAGTTAATGTAGCACTCCCGTTATTGTACACAAAACCAGTAAACACTATGGGCAACTTACCAGAGAAGTAGTAATTACCAGGTGGCGTTACATTAAGGTTCTGTGAGGTGTATATATAACTACCGGGTTGTTCAGTTAATTCCACATTGTTCTCAATAGCTGTGACGTTTAAGGCTCCATTGAATTGCAATACTACAGGCAATGATGCAGTCTTATAGACTATACTATTATTACTTGTGTTATATATACTAAACACTGGTGATTGGAAATTGGCACTAACGTTTGCTCCACTAGAATATTTAGAAATATTCAAAAGTACGAACCAATCAATTATAGCGGGTGTTTGAGACGCATAAGTTAAATTGAAGTCAAATGGTGCTGACGTTGTAGAGAGATACTGGTCGAATACTGCTACTGTGATATTACTCCTTCCTACAGCATAGGTAGGACCGGGTAATGCTTTAGAATTTGAATAATATAATGGGTTAACTAAAGTTCCAGTTAATTTCACCTGCGGAGATACGGTTACTGTGTATGTGTATCCTCCATAAGAGAATATCAGCTGAGTACCAGCTGGTAGTTTACTTAAGTTTGAATATGTATAGTAAGGATCGACTTCATGTATCAAGAAAGGTAAGCTCAATTCAAACATATTTTGATTAACTGCTAAGCTATCATTAGCATAATTATATATTTTATAGGTCGCTTGACTAGAGCTTAACCCGGTACTTACTTCATATTGATAAACAAACTCTTGCAAATTGCCACCCTTTGGTGCCGCATATGGACTATTAATGCCCCCGCTCGTGTTTAGTACAACAACTATTGCGTTATAATGTGGGTCATAGTAGAATACTTTATTAATCCCATAATTCTTAACTAAGCTCTCAAGATTTAAAGGAAGTGATGTACCATTTGGAAATACTATTTTAAAAGTAGTATCATTTACTGTGTAGTTTACAGCTGCTCCATAGTCAAAAGCGTTTATATTAGCTGCTACTGAGGCATTAAACGTAGGGATGAAGAATAGATTAATAGTTTCTATGGATGTGTTAAAAAGTGATGTAACTGGTGGCAGTGTGTACATTGAGGAACTACTGGATGTTGCTGCTTGTGTTGTTATTAAACCTGGTATTATACCTAAACTAGAGAGGATGAACACGGAGACCAAGATTAAACCTAGGTTTTTATTCATACTACCTCTGCCTCAATCATATCTCAAAATACTTTATAAAGCTTTGTATACGGCTTCTGTTTTAACAAATTACAATATAAAATATCACTAGAGGAGATTTCAAGTTATGTAAATTTCATCGTTATTAGTTTGTTTAAAAAGATATTAAAGGAAATATAAGATCATGCTACTAATTAGCTGCCAATTGCTGATTTGAATTAGGTAAAATAGGGGATAGTGGATTAAGATATTGCTAACCTTCTTCTTTATATCAGTTTTAAATATTTATTAAAGATACAATCTAATTCTTACTTTTACTAGTGGTTTTTAATTAAGATTATCAGCTCAAGTTATAAGATAAACCTTATTTGAAAGTTTTACAAAAACGATTTGATTTTCAACATCCATATAATAAAAGATACATCATGAGAATACTATAGAGAGTTGTAGAATAGACACAAGCCGTGAAAAACTGTTTCTTTTTTCCATAAATAAAGTTTTTATATTTTATATATAAATCTTTTTTATGATACTTAGACCAAAATAAGTATACCAAAGACTAGAAATATCATACAAAACCTTACAAGAGTAAATCAAAAAGCATAGTGTGATCATGTTAGTATAAAATGGACTATGTAAAAATTTGTGTGCAACTCAGCAACTATGAAATTTGAGTGAGTATATGCACAGAATAGACAATCTCTTTAAAATTTTACCTATTTGACGATATTATTTATGAATTTTCCATAAATAATTTATACATCCATGTTGGCGTGATAATCAATTTGATAGTTTTTCCCACTTTCAAGATCAATTGGCCAAAAATGATTTACTAAGTAATATGGACCGGCCGGGATTTGAACCCGGGACCTCTCGGGTGCAAACCGAGCACTCTTCCAGGCTGAGCTACCGGCCCAGTTTATGATTTTTTATTAAGCCTAAATAAAGTTTATGATGATTATAAAAAGAAATGACAACGTTAGGAATTAGTTTATAGTATATTGCTTTATAGAGGTATTTTTCACACTTATGAGATATCGTAAGTTTAAGTTAAAGATAGATTATTTTTAGCAATAAGATGATTATATTATGCTACTATTTATTCAAATTCAGTTTTCATCTGAAATAAGGAAATATTTGACTTTACATATTTATAGATACAAAAATCCATTAAATTATTAGAGATGTTGATATGTGGCATTTTCTTCAACTACTTCAACAAGTTAGATTGTTAGAAACGAAGTAGGAAAATATCCTCTAATCTTCAAGCAAGACTAAAAATTTCCTTGCTATTAGTTATTTGAGTAATGTATAATGCTTTATGTGCATTTTCTGACTTCCTCCCGCTATCAAATAGTGAAGGTTCTCCTCATCAATCCAGATTACATCTATAACTATAAATAAAAACTTTTCTATAAGGGGGTTATTCATCCTCATACAATTTTTCACACTATGAGATCATGAAGGTCAGGAGAGAAGGAGCCAAGTGTTTACGGAAGATTCGACCTTATCTTCAGCCTTTTAACAAGTTACGAAAAAATAGTCCGATTATAAGAGACGAAGCATGTAATGCCTCAATCTTTCGGATGGGGACTTCAACCCCCTTAACCCCCATAATGGTTAAATTGACGTTATCCCTCGAGATAATAAACAAAGAGAAAGAAATTACACAACATAATGTAATATTATATATAGTTCTTTCAGTACTCATTTACAACACACGTTATATAATAAAGGTGGGTCCGCCGGGATTTGAACCCGGGATCACGACGACCCGAACGTCGCATCCTAGTCCTGGCTAGACTACGGACCCACTCTATATTTTTAATCTTAATACACGTTTATAACACTGATGGCTGAGGATTTACTAGATTCTTATGTTATAGAGACCGTAGCTAAGAGAATAGCAGGGGATATTGTGTGGAGTAAGGAATTAGCAGGAGCTTTAAGAAAATGGAGGGAAATGTTTAACGTATCTCAAGGCGAGTTATCTAGAGAAATGGGGATAAAGCAATCAGTTATCGCAGATTACGAAAGAGGTAGAAGACAAGCTGGAAGTGAGTTCATTAAGCGTTATGTTTCGGCCTTACTTTCAATTGACATGAGAAGGGGTTATAAGGTGGTTAAGGAATTAGCAAAAATGTTTGGGATTAATTTTCCCTTTATAGTGGATATGAGGGATTTTGGATTACCAATTGGCGTTGATGAATTAGTTAAAGCCGTAGACGGAGTTATAGTGAATTCTTTTGTTACTGAAAGGAAGATTTACGGTTATATTGTGACTGATAGCATTAAGGCAATTTTGAGTCTAAGTGGATTAGAGTTTTATCAAGTTTTGAGTATGATGGTTAATAGGGTTGTGGTGTTTACTAGAGTTAGCAGTGGAAGATCACCAATGATAGCTCTAAAAGTCGCTCCGATAAGACCGCCAATAGTTGTGTTTCATAGGCCGGTTAAATTAGATCCTTTAGCACTTATGTTAAGTGAAGTTGAGGGTATAAATATAATTGTGTCAACTAAGCCTAGCGAGGAGGATTTAATTAAGGGTTTGAGGTCTCTCCTTGTAAAATCATAATTGCCTTTGCTATGTCTCCATTGGCTTTGATTAAAGCTTCTCTGGCTTCCTTTTCACTTTTTCCAGTTTGTTCTGATACGAATCTGACATCTTCCTCTTTTATTTCGATTTGTTTCTGCTTTTCCTCCTCTTTAGCTTGCCCACCAAATATTACTATTGCCTCGTTTCCCATTACGTTGGTTTTTGCTACTGTCGGTGATTCGATTACTATGTTTTTATCCGGGGTCTCAATTATGACTCTTATTGCATTAATTTGTTCAGTTTTTATTCCCATTCTTTCCATTTTCTTTAAATCTGAGGGTTTTATTTTTGCCATTACATGATTTTATAGGGAAGAAGTAAACTTAATAGTTTGCGGTTAGAAGATTTCATAAATGAATTACTTTCTGAAAATATTAGGTGGAGGCAGAGAAGTAGGAAGATCTGCAATTGAGGTTGGGAACAGTAATTCCAGCGTTGTATTAGATTACGGTGTTAACTTTGATGAAAAGGATAATCCCAATTTTCCGTTACAAGAAATGCCCAGTAAGGTTAAGGGATTTGTAATATCTCACGCACATTTAGATCACATTGGAGCTTTACCAATTTATCAGATAGGTTCTCTGAACACTAAGGTCTATGGTACAGTTGTTACTAGAATTATAACTGAAGTGATGCTTAAAGATTTTCTGAAATTATCCGGGGCTAAAGTCCCTTTTGAGTGGGTTGAGGTTAGAAAGACCATGGATAATTTCGTGGCAATTGGATACGGTGAAGAAATAGAGGTTGAGGGAATGAAGATATCATTATATAATGCTGGTCACATACCCGGAAGTTCAATTATTAAAGTTTCCTCAGAGAAGAGCACTGTTGCTTTTACTGGAGATATTAATTTATCTGAGACTAAATTAATGAAACCTGCGGAAATTGAAAATGTCAGTGATGCTAATGTTCTAGTAATGGAATCCACATATGGCAAATTTAATCATCCAACTAGGAAGGAAGTTGAAGACGAATTCTATGAGAAAGTTTTAGAGGTTGTTGAAGGTGGAGGTACTGTTCTAGTTCCAGCATTTAGCCTAGCTAGAAGTCAAGAGATTTTATCAGTCCTAGCAGAAAGGGATTTTCCTTATCCAGTTTACTACGACGGAATGTCCAGAGAAATAACGGAATTGATGTTAGACTTTAGAGAATATTTGAATAGACCGGATTTGCTGAAGAAGGCCTACGATAATTTCAATTACGTTAAGGGATGGGAAGATAGACATAGGGCTTGGAAGGAGAAAGGAGTAATTGTTGCAAGCGCTGGTATGCTTAAAGGAGGACCAGCAGTCTACTATTTTAAGAAATTGTCAGAAAATAGCAAAAATGCAGTTTTTCTAGTTAGTTATCAAGCTGTAAACACTCCTGGAAGAAAATTATTGGAAATGGGTAAATTTGATGAATATTCGCCTTTGCTTAAAGCAAGACTGGAAATATTTGATTTTTCTAGCCATGCTGGAAGAAAACAACTTCTTGAAATAGTTAAGAGCGTTAAGAACTTAGAAAAGGTTGTGTTAGTTCATGGATCGCCAGATAATGAAAGTTCATTGGCTGATTTAATAAAGCAGGAAATGGGAGTTGAAGTAGTTATACCAGAGAATGGCCAAGAAATTAGTTTATAAGTTATCGTTTTAGACGTAATTTAATGATAATACTATTCATTCATGCATCAGACTTTTCGTTTAGCGTAAAGGATAAAGCCATTAAGGAACCAGAAGAGCCTAAACTGACTTCAATAGAACTAAAGAATACGTTAGTATGTTTTACAACTGTAGAAAAGGGTGATGATGAAGAGATCGTGAATAAGTCAATAAATGACATTCTAGATGTTTACAATAAAGTGAAGGCGGAGTCAGTGGTAATTTATCCTTATGCGCACTTATCCTCAAATTTAGCTAGCCCGGAACTTGCTGTGAAAATCTTGGAGGAAATTGAGAACTTGTTAAAGGATAAGATAAAGGTTTATAGAGCACCTTTTGGATGGTACAAGGCTTTTTCCATAAACTGTTATGGTCATCCTTTAAGTGAATTGTCAAGAAGAATTAGAAAAGTTGAGGAATTAGAGAAAAGTGAGGAATTAAAATATTGTGAAAAGTTTGGTTTTCCCACTTCTCCAGAAAGTGCGTTTATGAGAAGGGCTGTAATAGGTTATTTAAGGAGAACGCTTCAACCATCTTTCGAGACTGAGAATAACGAAAATGTGAGTGAGGGTGAAATGAGTATTGTTCATCAGTACGTTGAAGGTGGAAGAACCCTTCCATGTATCAATGAGAATCCAAAAACGTTAGTTATATTCGGTGGTGTTAGAGATCTAAACTTGCCTAAAGAAATTAATGATAGTAAAAATAAGATTAGAATATGGTGGGTTACAGAAAAGAATAGGACTTATATTGATATTGGAAGATTAATTTACCATCTGATTTTAGACTCAATTAATAAAACTCAACCACCTACCTTGCCAGATTGGCTTAACCCAATACAAGTTAGATTGTTACCAGTAAAGAAGGATTTTCTTGAATTTTCAATTAAAGTTGCTGAAAAATTAAGTGAAGGAGGAATAAGGGTCGATATTGATGATCTAGATGACGGATTAGGAAATAAAATAAGAAGAGCAGGAACTGAATGGATACCTTATGTTGCGATTATAGGGGAGAGAGAAGTTAAAACTAATTCTCTAACAGTGAAAATTAGGGCAAAAAATGAACAGAGAAGCATGAGCGTTGAAGAACTGATTAAAGAAATAAAAGATGAAGTGAGAGAAAAGCAAAATCTACCGCTTTACTATTCTAAAAGGCGGAAGTAAGAAGGGTTTTTTATCCTAAACTTGAAATTCCCCATATGATAATAGAGGCTAATGTCCCACTAAAACTTACCTTATTTGGTGAACATGCGGTAGTTTATGATAAGCCCGCAATTGCTATGACTATATCGGAAAGTTTAAGAGTAAGAGTAAGTGAAAGCGACAAATCCATGATAATTTCCCCCTCTCTTAATATTAAAGGAGTAAAATTGGATTTAAACGAGATGAAAATTGAGAGCGAGGAAGCTAAAAAGGTTCTGAAGTACATATTAGAAGTGTTGAATTATTTTGGGGTAAAGAAAAATGTAAAGATAGAGATAGATTCTACAGTGGAACCCTCTGTTGGATTGGGTACAAGTGCTGCTGTAATTGTGGGCACGGTAGCTTCATATTCTAGATATTTGGGGATAGAATTAAGTAAAGATGAGATCGCTAAGATATCTCATGAAATAGAATTAAGAGTCCAAGGAATTGCGAGTAGGATGGATACTTATACTGAAACGTATGGGGGTTTAATTTACTTTCCAGCTGGTGGAAAAGGATTTGAAAAAATTGATACCAACATTGAGTTAACTTCTGGTTACATTAGAAGGAGCATGAGCACTGCCGATATATTGTGGCGCGTAAGAAAGCTTAAGGATTCAAATAGGGAAATCTTCGATCACATATTAGATGTTATCGGCAAAGTAACTGATAGGGCTAAATCGCTAATAATTGAACGAAATTATGATGAACTTGGTCTTTTGATGTACGTTAACCACGGATTGTTATTCTCCTTAGGGATAACTTCACCAGAAGTTGATGAAATTGTATCAAGAGCTAAGCAACTGGGAATAAGGGGATGTAAGATTAGTGGGGGAGGCGCTGGAGGTTCTATTGTATGTATAAAATCTACTGAGGCTGAGGTACTTCTGAGAAGTTATAACGCTAAAATTGTTAACTCATCGTTAACCACTGAAGGTGTAACAATTCTAACTAGATGAAAAGTTTTTATGAAATATAGGGAAAAGTCTAATTTACTTCTAATTATGTACAGATTATTGTGTGCGGAATAATAGGGATCATATCTACCAGAGAAAGTAAAAGGCTAGCTGAGTTAGTAGTATCATGTCTTAATAGATTAGAGTATAGAGGTTATGATAGTGTTGGCGTTGCCTCATTATCGGATACTGTTTTAGAGGTTAGAAAAGCTAAGGGTACAGTTGAGGAGGTAATCAAAAAGAAAAACATTAAGGAAATGTCAGGTTACGCTTTTTTAGGACATACTAGATGGGCTACACATGGTCCGCCAACTGATTACAATGCCCATCCCCATACAGATTGTGGAAATTCAATAGCGGTAATCCATAATGGAACAATAAGGAACTTTAAGGAATTAAAGGACGAATTACAGACTTTAGGCCATAAATTCAAGAGCGAGACCGATACTGAGGTAATTCCTCATTTAATAGAGGAGTACATGAAAAGGGGTATGGAGTCTTTTCAAGCATTTAAGAGTGCGATTAGAACGATTCAAGGCAGTTATGCAGTGTTAGCTATAATTAAAGGTGAAAGGAGAATTTTCTTCGCCAAGAGAGATAATCCGTTGGTAATAGGATTAGGAGATGATAAGACGTTCATAGCCAGTGATATACCATCCTTCTTACCTTATACTAGAAAGGTTATAGTGATAGCTGATGGAGAAATTGGATATGTTACACCGAATAATGTTTATATAGAGGACGAAAATGGAAATCCAGTAGATGTAATAAGCAGGATAAAGATAATTGACTGGGATGCTTCCTCAGCATCTAAAGAAGGATACCCTCATTTTATGTTAAAGGAAATACACGAAAACCCTATAGCTATAAAGGACACAATTTCTGGATTATTAAACGATATTGATAGAGTTAAGGAGATAGCTGAAGAGATAAGAAATGCTGAGAGGATAATAGTTACCGCTGCTGGTACCAGTTATCATGCTGGTCTTTATTTCTCTTTACTATTGGCAAGAAGAGGATACACCGTTATGCCATTAGTTGCATCTGAGTATCATAGCGTGAGGGCAAAAAAAGGCGACATAGTTTTAGCAATTAGTCAGAGTGGGGAGACTTTAGACGTGAAGATGGGCATTAGGAAATTTAAGGAAGAGGGTGCTAAAATTATAGCCTTAACTAACGTCATTGAAAGTGATATAGCTAGAGAAAGTGACTATAAATTGTATATGAGAGCAGGACCAGAAATAGGCGTAGCTGCAACTAAGACTTTTACGTCAGAATTGGTTTCCCTTAAATTCTTACATTCCGTAGTAGAGAGAGAGAGCTTAGATTATTTAGAGAAAGCTCACGAAATAGTTAGAAATGTAATAACTGAAACAGAGGGATTTGCAAAGAAGATAGGTGAGGAATTGGCAAATAAAAATAACATTTATTATTTAGGAAGAGGGTTAGGAGTGCCATTAGCTATGGAGGGCGCTTTAAAAATAAAAGAAATAGCTTATATTCACGCGGAAGCTTATCCTGCAGGAGAGAGCAAACACGGTCCTATAGCGTTAATTGAAAAGGGATTTCCAGTAATTTTCATTAACACTGGAGAGCTAGTAGATGAGCTAGAAAAGAATTTGCAAGAGATGAAGGCAAGAGGGGCTACAACATATTCCATTAATGTTAACGAGAGACTTAATTTTTCAGATAATGAAATTGTGATCAAATCTGACGGAAGACTTGCTGAAATCATTATAGCTCCAATCGTACAGCTAATAGCCTACTACGCAGCGGTTAGGAGAGGATATGATCCAGATAAACCTAGAAATCTAGCTAAAACTGTTACGGTGGAATAAAATGAAAGCGGTAATATTAGCAGCGGGAAAAGGAGAAGGATTACTACCTTATACTGAGAAAGTTCAAAAAGAGGCTATTACAATAGTTGGTAAACCCATAATTGCGTATAGCGTTGAGGGTTTAAAGAGGGCGGGAGTTAAAGAATTTGTGATAGTCGTTAACGAGAAGAGTAATCAAATAGAGGAAGAGTTAGAAAAAATTGACGTATCTTTTGAGATGGTAAGGCAAAGAAGGCAAGGAATAGATGGCGCAATAAAAGATGGTATGGAAAAAATCGACGATGATTTGTTCGCTCTTGCGTTTGGAGATATTGTAGCACCTCCGGAATTCTACAAAAGTCTTATGGATACGTATATAATGACTGGCGGACCTGCAGTAGTGCCATTAATACCTATAAGCGAAGGTATGCAAACATATGGTTTAGTTAAAATTAACGAAAGATTAAGAGTAGTTAAGGAAAGTTCAACATTAGCGTTAGGTGGAGCTTATATAATACCAAAAGGTGATTTTAGTTCATTACTAGAATACATTGACTTATTATCAAGCCAGAATAAACTTCATTACTTCATTTGGTCAGAGAGCTGGGTTGATATAGGTTATCCAGAAGATTTATTATTTGCGTTAGAAGTGTTACTAAAGGGAAAGGAGAGCGTAATTTCAGATAAAGCTGAAGTTTCAAAAACTGCGATAATAGGAAAAGGGGTAATAATAGAAGATTACGCAGTGATTGAAGATTATGCTATAATTAAAGGACCAGCATATATAGGTAAAAATGTATATATAGGCTCGTATTCATTAGTTAGAGATTACTCTTCAATAGAAGAAGGTTCAAAAATAGGAGCTTATTGTGAGGTTGCACATTCATTAATCGAACCTCTAGCTGAGGTAGGATCGAAATCTTATTTAACATATTCAATCGTGGGAAAGCGGGCCAGATTAGGAGCTTCAGTTATAACTGCAAGTTATCCATCAAAGTCATTAAATAGGCCAAGATTTAATAAATTAGGCGCTCTAATCTCACCAGAGGAAACAATAAAACACGGTACAGTATTAGAAGTTGGAACAAAAATCTAGAGTTTAAAGCGAAAAAATAAATACTTAAACTATCCTTTTTCTATTCTAGTTTATCTTCTTCTTAAAAGTACTACTGCGACTATTACTATCACTAAGATTATTATCACTATGCCTATTATTAGAGGCGTTGAGATAGATGGCGTGGTAGTTGTGGTTGTACTAGTGCTGGTTGTTGAAGACGTGGTTGACGTCGTGGTGGAAGTCGTTGAAGACGAAGTTGTAGTAGACGAAGTCGTTGAAGTGGTAGTGGAGGTAGTAGTTGATGTGGTCGTGGTAGAGGTAGTAGTTGTGGTTGTACTAGTGCTGGTTGTTGAAGACGTGGTTGACGTCGTGGTGGAAGTCGTTGAAGACGAAGTTGTAGTAGACGAAGTCGTTGAAGTGGTAGTGGTACTAGTTACTGTTGGTGTTAGCCCAGTGCTTATGATACCGGTAGGAGTAACGTAGGTGATATTTAATTGATACTGAGTTCCAGTATATTGTACGGGTATTTTAACTTCTATCCAAGAGTTACCATAGGCAAACGATGCGTTATTACTACCATAATATGTCTCGTTAAACGTTTGAGAAAACGCTGATATAGTAATGCTGTAATTTTTCAAAATCGTAGTAAATGGTTTTAACGAAGGAGATTGCGGTAGAACCTCCACTATTACTTTGTCATTCAAATTAAATGGATACTTTGATAGGATGTAAGTGTAATTACCTACAGTTGCAAATGATACCGTTATGTTATTTAGCGTATACGTATTAGAAGTAACTAAACTACCATTTAGGCCATAGCTAACATTAATGAAAACGAAATATGGGATATATCCGAGAACTTGCTGGTAATTGCTGGTATTATAAAACAGTAAGTAGTTGAAGAAGTAATATAGACCTTGTGGAATATATAATGGAACTTGAAATAATAGAAATGTTGAATTTTGAATAGGTGTCTGTAAGTTTACTGGAAAGTTGTATATACGATACATATTGGTATAGAATATTGAAGAGGATATATATGATTCTGCAGAAGCATTCCAATTATTTATATTTATAACAGATAAATTAACCGTATAAGATTTTCCAGGAGCACCTTTAATATATATGGAGCCTATACTACCGTTTAGTAAGATCTTCCCACTCACTGAACTATTTACCTTGTTTACGATAACTGTCAAAGTTTGGCCATCTACGATTATGATGTTTTTACCTAATTGTAGGGATAAAGAAACCGGAGTATAGGAATAAGGTGGAATGGATAGTGTACTATATGCATTACCGTTTAAGTAAACTGTAACTGTTTCTGTTGTAGGATTATTATTTATGACATATGCTGTGAAAGTAGCTGATGATGAAGTAGTAGGTATGACAAATGTTCCCGTTGGTGCAAGTACTATATTGCCTATTGTTTGAGACGATTGTGAGAAAGATGTTGGAATGGAAAGTATTAAAAGAAACACTACAAATATTAAGCCAATTATAGTTGCTTTTATTAAATTTCTTGACATCACATTATGCAAAACGTAGTTGCAAATAAACTTTTTGCTAAGTGGTATTATAAGAGAAAGTGTTTTATGTATTATATTGCCTTAAAAGTTATAGATCGGTAGACTTAGGCATTCATTAAACTATGCCTCACATAACCTTAAAAACGTTTTTAAGATTTACTGCATTTGAATCTCGTCAAATTTCAACAAATTTGAAAATAATCTCAAAATGAATATCAAAGTTTATATGGAATCGCAGGCATTTCTAATTGATGATAGGGTTATCGTCAAAGGACCTAAATGAATTGCTTAAGGCAGAGATTGCAGTTAGTGCTGTGAAAGAAGCCTTCAAACTCCATTACCAGAAAAAGATACTCCAACCTCAACGTCTAGTTATGACTATTAAAGGAAATTGGTGGGGTCTAATGCCTTCATCAACTGATTACTCATTCGTAACTAAGATAGTTAACGTTATACCTAAGAATAAGGATAAAGGACTTCCCTCTGTTCAAGGTATTGTAATTTTAATGTCACCCGATACTGGTGAGCCTTTAGCTATAATGGATGGTACTACCCTAACCGCAATAAGGACAGCGGCAGCAAGTATTCTCTCGACAGAAATTGTGATGAAGACTAGAAGTATAGGTAATTTAGGAATAATAGGAGCTGGTACGGAGGCTTACTATCATGCAAAACTTTCCCTTGAGTACTTTAAGATTCAGAAATTGTTAGTCTCAGCAAGAAAGTCACATTTTGAACTGGCTAAAAGTATGGGAGGAGAAGCTGTAGATTTGGATACGTTGCTAAAAAATTCAGACGTAATTTTTTCAACAACATCTTCATCAACTCCAGTCGTGTTAGGAAGATACTTAAAGGATACATTCCATGTGGCTAGTATAGGAGCCCATACTCCAGACGCTAGAGAAATTGATGACGAAACAATAGTTAAAATAAGGAGTTACCTGGTAGATTCCTTAGAAGCCGTATCTAAAGAATCTGGTGATTACATCATCCCTAGCCAGAAGGGATTACTAAAAAATAAGGTCATAAAGGAGATAGGGGAGATAATAGATAAGGGATTAGAGGTTGAGAGACCTTCTATATTTAAAACTGTAGGAATCTCAGCAGAAGACAATATAACTGCATATGTCGCATATCAAGAAGCAATAAAAAAGGGAATTGGAATTAACGTTTCCATATAATTTCCTTAAAGTTTTCCTGCTTGTTAACATATAAAGCTAGAACGAAAAGTAATGAAGATAGGCGATTAAGATATTTAATGTGAGTCTCTTTAGCCTTATACTTTTTTAATATCTTAACCATACTCCTCTCACTCCTTCTACAAACTGTCCTTGCTAGATGAAGAAAGGAAGATGCGATATGACCTCCAGGTAGTATGAAATTACGTAATTCTGGTAAAGATTTAGAGTATTCTTTAATTTGGTCTTCTAGCCACCTTATCCTCTCTTCATTAAAACTTAGATCAAAACCAGCTACTTCTGAGGATATTGTAAAAACATCTGATTGAATAGTAGTGATAGTTTCACGAAGCTGAGGATAAAACGAGGATACAACCCCTAAAGTAGCGTTTAATTCGTCTAGATCTCCTAAAGCATTTATTATATCGTCGTCTTTCCATATTTCACCAACTGACGGTAATTTTGTTTTTCCCTTATCTCCAGTTCCAGTATACCAAACAGCCATAATATTTAAAGCTCAAGAGAGATTAAAAATTAGAGATTTCGAACTTAAAATATAAATTTGTGAAATCACTCATATTGTCGTCAAGATTAAGAATTTAAGGTATTGATGATCTCTATATAGAGATTAAAAGATAAGATTTGATATGGGATAAAGAGCCAAAATAAATTCAAAAGATACAGAAACGATTTTATACTTTAATGACTAAACGAAGAACCGCTCTCCTCAAACCGCGTATATCCTTGGAAATTTACCCTAATTCTCTTTTGAATCTACAGGATCTTCTTAGTATTAGAAGTCGTATAATACGAGTAAAATTCCACATATAATATGTATGAACTGAATTATATTTTCAATAAAAAGTGTGTGTATATATGAGTAGTTTAATCTATTACAGAATTAATTATAATATCAATATTCTTACATAATCATAGTATTGAACTAACATTTGGTAATACCATAATATCGAGAGTCTATCCTTATCTGAATTCTGATGAACATTATAATATGTGAAATTGGAATTAGGATCCCCTCCGGAATCTGGAGATTTGTATGAGGCTTTTATAAATGCTCTAATAATAGCAGGGGCTGGTAGTGGAACTATAAAGCTTTATTCTAGTGCAGTAAAGGACTTTTTAGACTTCATAAGGAAGGATCCACGCAAAGTTACTAGTGAGGATCTAAATAAATGGATTTCAAGTTTACTCAATAGAGAAAGTAAGATCCGAGGAGATGAAGTAGAGAGAAGAAGAGCCAAGAGCGTTACAGTTAGGTATTATATAATAGCAGTGAGAAGATTCCTTAAATGGATCAACGTCCCTGTAAAACCACCCATACCTAAAATAAAGAGAAGAGAAGTAAAAGCTCTTGACGAGACTCAAGTCCTGAAAATACTTGAAGCATGCAAAAGAATAAAGGATAAGTTAATCATAAGGTTACTAGTCGACACTGGACTACGAGCAAATGAATTACTTTCAGTATTAGTAAGAGACGTAGACATAAATAATAATATGATTAGAGTAAGAAATACTAAGAATGGAGAGGAGAGAGTGGTCTTCTTCACTGATGAAACTAAACAGATGCTAAAGAAGTACATCAAGGGGAGGAATCCGGATGATAAATTATTTAACATGACATATGATGCGCTTTATAGGAAGTTAAAGAGGCTAGGGAAAAGAATAGGGATAGATCTAAGGCCACACATTCTGAGGCATACATTTGCTACACTATCCCTAAAAAGAGGAATGAACGTAATAACTCTGCAGAAGTTATTAGGTCATAAGGATATCAAAACGACACAAATGTATACGCACCTAGTATTAGAGGACTTAAGAAATGAATATCTCAAGGTAATGTCAGCTAAATAGGTAATTATGCCCTTCCAGTAAAACGCCACTTTAACATCTCGCTGACATATGAGGCTAAATCTCTTATACTATTGAAAGATGCTGTTTGCAAGTGTAGATATTCAAATTTAGCCTGATTCTCTAACATTTTTTGTTGTAGTTCCTTTACTTTTCTAGATTCTAGGATTTTTTCTAAAGGCTCTTCAGCAACATTACCTACTATCTCTCCATTTATATCGTCTGGATAGGGTAAATCGCCATTAGGATATATAGTTATAGCGTAGCTTACTATTCTTTTTGGAACTTTACCTATTATTGCATTTATAAAGCCCCATGAATTATTTAATGTTGAACCATATTTTCGTTTGAGATCAGATAGAACTTTATAGAATTCGTACGGATCTGGAGCTAATTTAACTTTAGAATTGGGGTAATCTACTGCAGGCATAGCGAGAATCTTATACCCACATTCTTTAACTTTTCTCACTTTTTCTTCTAGTTTATGCAGATTGTATCTAGTCACTACAGTTTGAACATTAACCTTAAGACCATATTGTCTAAATCTGCACAAGTTGTCCAATTCTTTTACATTCCAGTGATATTCATCTATAGAATAATGCAAGAAATCTATCTTATCTCCTAACTTAGAGAGGAAATTATCATCCTTAAGTCTATAACCATTAGTTGTTAACATAATATAGAAAGAACCATCATGAGCATATTCTAAAAGCTCCAAAATATCTGGTCTGGTGGTTGGTTCACCACCTTCAAACGATAATACTACAATTGAAGAATTCCTCAAATTGTCTATTATTTTCTTCACCCTTTCAGTACTTGCTTCACCTAATTCTCCAGAATAGTAAGAGGGAGAGCAGAAGGTACATCTTAGATTACATCTAGAAGTAACCTTAAACGTAGCGTATGCAGGATTAAAAGGATCCTTAAGGATTTGCGTAACGAAAAACCATCTTATAGCCTTTAAATCCTTATTCATAACTTCAATAACCTCCTAGTGTGTTTTAAGTATTCTTCAGCATTCTCATCTATTAACTTAGTTTCGTCATCCTTTAGTTTTCTGATGACCTTTGCAGGTACACCTACAGCTATACTGTAAGGCGGAATTACGGTACCTTGGGTAACTACAGACCCAGCTCCTATAATCGAGTATTCACCAATTTGAGAACCATTAAGTAATATAGCTCCCATTCCTACAATAACATGAGATGAGATCTTAGCCCCATGAATTACTGCATTATGGCCAATAGTTACCTTATCTCCTATTTCTACTGGATAACCGTAATCAGTGTGAATTGTGGTATTCTCTTGAACATTAGATTCCCTGCCAATCCTTATAGTGTCATTATCCGCTCTAATTACCACGTAATGCCATATACTAGTCAGATCTCCTATCTCCACATCACCTATAACATAAGCAGTAGGATGTATGTATGCCCTTTGAGAAATTTTTGGAACTTTACCCAAATATTCTTCTATGGGCATATATTAGAATTCTTACCCTCTCTTTATTAGCTTAGCTATGAAAAAACCAGTAGTTTCATGAACATTGGGATGAAATCTAACTTCATATTCTACTGAAAACCTTGGATCTTCAACTATCTTTTCATTTTCCCAAGTAGTCACAGTGCAGGTAGAATAAATTACAACACCATTTTTCTTTAAAATTTTATATGCAGAATTTAAAAATTGTCTCTGATAGTTATGGAAATTAAGTATATCTTGTTTACTTTTCTTATCATATAATTTAGGTCTTACGCCTAATGCTGAGCATGGAGGATCAATTATAACCTTATCCACGTCTTTAACGTTAAAATCCTCAAAAAGATATCGAGAATCAGCCTTATATACCTCTATCTTCATCCCCATTTTACTTACTATCTCTCTCAGTTTCTCGACTTTCTTTTCAGTGTGATCGAAACCAATTACTCTAGCCTTTGGTTGTAATTGGTAAATATGAGTAAGCTTCCCGCCAGGATAAGCTGTCATATCTATAATAGTCTCATTAGGCTGAGGATCTAATAGATGCGCAACATACATTGACGCTTTACCTTGAGCATATATTTCACCATTTTTCAACTCCTCTAAATCAGCTAATTTAGGTGAGGAGTAAATAGAATTGGTAACCTCAACCACTAAACTTGTATTAATTCCATAATACTTACCTTCAGCTATTGGTATTCCATTTTCACTATATACCGTAACCATCTTATTCTTAGAATCATTAATTACAATGCTCTTTAAACCGGGCTTATACACGTTAGCACCTAACATTACGCTTTCAGCAGTCTTTTTATCTACTATAACCTTGTTTTCATAAATTCTAATTTCATTTGGACCTTTAACCTCAGCATAAACTGCCTCGTTAAAATCGTAATCTCGCTTGAAATATGGGAATTTTTCTAATATTCTTTCTACACTTGTTTTTAAAGTATTTACTCTAACGTACAGTCTAGGATTTGGTTTCTTAACCGCCTCTAAGAATTCATTTAAGTACTGACCATAAACTTCCTTCAAATCGCTCATTACGAATTCATCGTACTCCAGAATACCTTTGCACCCTCATTATTTGGTTCACTTATAAAACCACCAAATCTTGAAATTAACTCTTCGCCTTCTTTTCTAGAACTAATAAAGGTATAGATTGTAGGACCAAATGAGGAAAGTCCGGCTGGGAATCCTAACTTATTCATTTTTGCCATTATCGCTTTCACCTCATCTGATTGCAATGAGACCTCAATCTTCTTAAAACCTAAATTTTGTATAAGCGAGATAGCATTTAACGCTCCTTCTAAATCGTTTTCAGCAACTGATGGAATTAACTCCATTAAGACAACTCTCGCTAAAGTATCTAAACCTTCCAATTTAGCCTCTTTAAATGCATTAATCTCATCACTTCCAAATATTCTTTTCCCGTTTTTAGGTACATTAACGTAAATATACCAAGGGAAATTTAATCTAGTTATGAGAGGGGGAGGAGGAGCTGAGGAAAAATCTGATGGTAACAATTCTTTCTTTATTTTCGTGGAATGTCCCCCATCAACTATAAAACCGCCATACTCGAAAGCGTAAACGCCGATTCCCGAAGTACCTCCTCTTTTTACTAACTTTGCCAATTCGTATGAATTAAGTCTCTTAAAATTATATTCTGATGCAAGTTTAGCCACTGCAAGCAGATATTGCGTAGTATGTCCTAATCCTATATGAGGCTCGTAATCTTCTTCTATACAAACTTGAGGAACTTTAAATGGTAAAGATACTGTTGGTGTGAAACAATCTCCCGTTCTAATCACTATTCTAGGATATTTTAAGGCAACGCCTACTCCTCCATCAATCCTGCCATATTTTCCCTCAAGGTCAAATAGCGTTATATGAATGCGAGAAAGGCCAATAATCTTTATCATAAGGATTAATAAGATTGAATAATAAAAAAGGAAACGATGAGTCTAGCAACATTACTGTATAAATGGTATAAAGAGAGACCATCAAGAACATTTTTAATTGATAAAAATACCTCACTTACTTTTGAACAAACAGCGTCACAAGTTGCATATATCGCCTCTAATATTTCACCCGGTGATACAGTTGTCCATATAATGTTTAATTCCATTCAGTCAATAATTAATTATTTAGCAATATATTGGGCAGGCGGTAAAGTAGTGGCTGTGGATCCGTTAACTTCAGCTGAAGATTTGAAATTTATCTTAGAAGACTCAAACCCGGATTTGATAATTACAGATGAAGAGATCTATAAGAGGGAAAATGAAGTCCTTAGGTCATATAAGACCATTATAGGTAAATCGGGAAAAGAAGTATTCACTAAACCATATGATTATAGAGAAGAAGAGGTTGGGTTAATTTACTATTATGCTGGTATTGCTGGAAGGACTATGCAAGTATTACACAGCGCTAACAGAGTTGAACTTAACTCAGTTACTCTTTACCATGCAATTGGACTTAAGGAAATTAGGAGCATACTAACAGTTCCAATAGCACACGTATTGGGAAATAGCATACTAGGGGTAACCTTAGAGGCTGGTGGAACGTTATATATAATGGGAAAGTTTACTGTAGGAGAAGCCATCGATGCCATAAACAAGTATAACATAAACTACCTCTCAACAGTTCCCACAGTATATGATTACTTAAATAATGAAGGAAAAGGAAAATTAGATAGCTTGGAATTGTGCGTGAGCTCTGCGGCTCCTTTATCTCCCTTAACCGTAAGCACCTTCAAGAGTAAATATGGAAAAGATATCATACAGCAATATGGTTTTACTGAAGGTTTGATTTTAACGTTTCAGCCTAAAGAATTAGCCGGTATAATTACGATAGGGAAACCGTTGCCTAATGTCGAGATTAAAATAGTAGGAGAAGATGGAAAAGAGAGTAAAGAGGGGGAACTTTGGGTTAAAGCTCCATGGATTATGCTAGGATATAAGGATCCACAAGAAACTATGAAAGCATTTAGTGATGGCTGGTTAAAGACTGGAGACCTAGTGAGAATTGATGATAAAGGGTTATTATATTTTAGAGGCGTGAAAAAGAGAATGATAAAATTCAAAGGTTATCCAATATTTCCGAGAGATTTAGAGGAAATATTGAAAACACATCCAATCGTGGAGGATGTAAAAGTTATAGGAGAGGATGCGGGGAGTTTAGGCCAAGAGCCAATTGCCTTAGTTAAGGTAAAGGAAAAGAGAGCTGGAATAGAAGATGAATTACTTAACTATGTAAATTCTAAGGTAGCTTTTTATAAGAGGTTGAAAAAAGTATATGTGGTAGACAAGCTTGAGCGATATTGACTCACTAATAAAAGAAGTTGCGGAAAGGCTACAGAAAAAAGCTGAAGAATTCGGAAAAAAGAAAGACGATGTTACTATAGTCTTAACTGAAGAAAATTTTGATGAAGTTATTAAGAATAATAAGGTGGTTTTAGTAGATTGTTGGGCGGAGTGGTGCGCTCCATGCCATCTATATGAGCCTATATATAAGAAGGTAGCGGAAAAATATAAGGGCAAAGCAGTATTTGGAAGACTTAACGTAGATGAAAATCAAAAGATAGCAGATAAATATAGCGTGCTTAATATACCAACAACACTAATCTTCGTTAATGGCCAATTAGTGGATTCCTTGGTTGGAGCTGTTGATGAAGATACTTTAGAGAGTACTATAAATAAATACTTACAATGATAGAGGTTAAGGTAAAAAAGAAACTACAATCTTTTTCTCTAGACGTTAATTTTTCTGATAAAGGTATCATAGCAATCACTGGTAAAAATGGTAGCGGGAAAACCACGTTGCTCAACATAATCGCAGGTATTTTGAAACCAGATGAGGGCTATATAAGGCTAAATGAGAAAGACATTACTACTGTTCCTATTAATAAAAGAAATATTGTACTAGTAACTCCGGAGAGTTATATCCCTACATTATATTTAAAGAAACATTTAGTATGGGGAGCTAAATTAAAAGGTAAAAAGGTAAATGAGAAAGATATAATAGAGATAACTGAACTTCTTAAAATTCCGTTTGAGAATAAAAAAGTAGGTAATCTAAGCTTAGGTAATAAGGAAAAAGTATCTTTAGCAACAGCCATCTTAGCTAAACCAAATCTAATATTAGTTGACGAGGCTTTTAGTAACATAACTGATAAGGATCATTTTATTGCTATTTATACGGATTTATGTAAAAAAAATGAAATAGAACTTATATATGTTACTCAAGATATTAATGACACTAAGTTTTCTGATCATCATTACGTTATGAATAATGGATCTCTTCATAAAGTTTTTTAAAAGCTTTATAAGTGAAGTGAAAGATTTTGAGAAATCTCACATGAAATCCTACATAAGAAAGTGAAAACTTTCTATGATAATATCTAGCAATATTTTTAAACTATATATGAGTAGCCACATACATGCCAAGTACAGCAGAAGAAGTACTCAAATTCCTTAAAGAAAATAATATAAAATGGGTGGATTTACAATTCACCGACGTCCCTGGCAGACTACACCACATAACAATACCAGCTAGCGATTTCGACATGGAATCTCTAAAGACTGGTTTCGGTAAACTGGATGGCAGTAGTATAAGAGGATTTACCAGCATCTATGAGAGTGATATGGTTCTATTACCAGTACCAGAGACCATGACTCTAGTTCCTTGGTCTCCAGGCGTAGCTAGAGTAATATGTAAAGTTTTTTGGGGAGGAGGAAAAGGAAGATTCGAAAGAGATCCTAGATTTATTGCTGAAGAGGCTGAAAGGTTTCAGTCAGATCAAGGGTATGTCTCTTACTATGGTCCAGAATTAGAATTCTTCATATTTGATAAGGTAAAATTGGATGTTAGTACACCACAGTCCGGAACTGGATATAAGATTTACGCTAGAGAAGCACCATGGAGTGATAGTGGAACCTTCGTTATAAGGTTCAAAGAGGGATATTATCCTGCACCTCCTATTGATCAATTAATGGACGTAAGAGTTGAGATCGTTGATACGTTAGTTAGATACTTTGGTTATATAATAGAGGCTACTCATCACGAAGTAGCTACTGCAGGTCAAGGAGAAATAGACTTCAGATTTTCCACATTAGTAGATACTGCAGATAAAGTTCAAACATTAAAGTATGTAGCAAAGAACATAGCTGCAAAACATGGAATGGTAGCTACATTCATGCCAAAACCTATATATGGTGATAATGGAACTGGTATGCACACCCATCTTAGCTTGTGGACAAAAGATGGAAAGAAGAATTTAATGTATGATCCAAATGACGAATATGCCGAAATAAGTCAGTTCGGAAGGTATGTAATTGGAGGTCTTCTAGCACATGCTAGGGCATTGTCAGCAATAGTATCACCCAGCGTGAATAGCTATAGAAGATTAATACCAGGCTTTGAAGCACCAGTTTATATTGCTTGGAGTAAATCAAATAGGAGTGCTGTAGTTAGAGTACCAGCATATTATAAGGGTATGGAGAAGGCTAAAAGAGTAGAGTATAGACCACCAGATCCATCCTCTAATCCCTATTTGACCTTTGCTGCGTTGTTAATGGCAGCATTAGATGGTGTAAATAAGAAAATAGATCCAGGTGATCCAGTGGACGAAAACATATACCATCTAACTCCAGAGAAAAGGAAACAATTAGGAATTAAGGAATTACCTAGATCACTAGATGAAGCGCTAGATGAGTTAGAGAGTGATAAAGAATTCTTAAAGCCAGTATTCAATTCATCACTACTAGATACTTACATAGATCTTAAGAGAGAGGAAGCAAGAAACCTACAAGGCTATCCACACCCAATGGAATTATACTATTACTTAGATTCCTAAATGGGTACGAAAATACCTGACTTTTTTAATGTATTTCTAAATTCACTTAAATCAAGATAAGGATCAAATTCGTAATTTTTTGAAGCTTCTTTTAAAATGTTATAATCTACATCTAATAGATTTGAATAATCTGAAATCCATCTATCCATTGATGATTTAAACCAACTAAAGGACTCTTCATATATTTTCTTAATCTTCTCCCAATCTAATCCCTCTTTAACTGCCAATGTGCAACAATGTAATGGCGCAAATCGATGAACTCTATGTCCTTTTCTTTCTAGAAAGGTAAGAAATGGTTCCCAAATAGCTATGCCGTTTACTGTCCCTTTTTCGAGATATTCAATCATTTGATATGGGCTATAAGATGGAACTATATCAACGTTCTTAAATTCATTAAAAGCCCATATTTCCATGCTTGACATTACAGTTGATGCTATCCTATTGCACGCTTTACCTACAATTCCACCTCCTCCCTTAGCTCCGCCCGCAATAATTCTTATATTCCCAAATATTGCAGAAAACGTTAATTGCGTAATAATTGGAGACAAGCCTAAATCTAATTTGCCTTCAACTAGATCTCTGGTTACATCTATGCCATTGTCATAAATTTTGACAGATACTATATATCCCTTTCTTTCTAGATTTTTTATAAAGGGAATTATAAAGGGATACTCCGCAGCTCTTATAATACCTAATCTTAAAAATCTCTCTTGTGATAAGCTTACTTCTAAATTTTTACCTAGAATTCTCCTTCTTCTTATTATACCTTCTTTTTCTAATTCAGATAGAACTTCAGATAATCTACTTTTAGACAAACCAGCGAGTTTTATTAGTTCTGTTTGCGGTATTGGACCTTTCTCCTTCAAAATAGATACAACTTTATCTTTACTGTTCATTAACAAGTAGTTATTTTAAAAAACTCTATAATAAGTTTACCTTATTTGTATTATCTAGTAATCTGAAGACGTGATTTTGTAATGCCTTATTATTCTTAAATAATCCCCTATATGCAACCGAAACTAACTTCGCTTCCTTATCCTTAACGCCTCTAACATACGAGCACATATGTATAGCATTGCCAATTACCATAACGCCCTTAGGTTTTATTTCACTATTCATTATTGCATCGGCAATTTGTTCCACTAATCTTTCTTGAATCTGAAGACGTGACGCATAATAATTCACAATTCTGATGATTTTGCTAAACCCCGCTACCTTACCGCCATTACCAACTATATATGCTACATGAATTTTTCCAATTATTGGCAACATATGATGCTCACAAAGCGATGAAAAATTAACATCTCTTACTAACACTATTTGATTTTCTTCATATACTCCTCCATCAGCGCCCAAGCTAAAAACCTTAATTTTCGGGGGTGGTGTTCTTAACCCTGAAGTCATTTCTAACAAAGCTCTTGCTACCCTTTCTGGAGTTTCTCTTAGTCCTTCTCTTTCTGGGTTTTCTCCCAATAGTTCTAAAATTTCTCTTATTCTTCTCGCTATCTCTTCCACTAGATTTTGATTATCCAATTCTGTCTTCTGCATACCATTTATAGTTTGGTGAAGAAATCAATTATAACTATTTTGTTAAAAAACTTCTACAATAGTTTATAAGTTGTCTCTAACACTATTGGTTTACCTTTAGTTACGATAAGCGTATCTTCTATACGTATTCCAAACCTGCCCTTAAGATATATTCCGGGTTCTACAGTGATAACCATATTTTCCTTTAGTACTTGCTTAGAATTCATAGAAATAGCTGGACTTTCATGGATTTCTACACCAACACCATGACCAGTTGAATGCATAAAATACTTGCCATAGCCAGCTTTTTCAATAACCTTTCTAGCAATGTTATCTATCTCTGATGCTGTAACTCCGTCTCTAACCGCATCTATGGCCTCTAATTGCGCTTGCAAAACTATTTCATAAATTTTCTTTGCCTCATTGTTCTTAAAAACGAAAGTTCTAGTGCTGTCAAAGCAATAACCATTATACTTCGCACCTATATCAAAAAGTGCAATATCATTATTCATTAATACACGATCTGTAGGAATATGATGGGGATATGCGGTATTCTCACCAAAGGCAACTATAGAGGGAAAGGCATAATCTTCGGCTCCGGCAGATTTCATAGTCATATCTATAATACCTGCAATTTGTTTTTCACTAACTTCTTCAGTTAATCTCTCCATACCAATTTTCATCGCTGTAGAAGTAATTTCGCCAGCTTTTCTTATTTTTTCTATCTCATCTTCATCTTTAATTTCTCTTAATTTTATTATATCATTGGAAATATCACTTATCTTGTATTTTTCTGATAAAGTTTTATATGTATTTGCATCAACCCAATTGACATCCAACAATATATTACTCTTTTCATTGATAACTTTTTCAATAGCCTTGAACATATTCCCTTCTATTACGTTTTCAGCTATTTTAGATGGGTAGTAAATTAGCACATCAACATCCTTCACATTACTAGCTCTGTACATATCTAAAGCGGGAGCAAGCAAAGTAAAACGAGCGTCACAATAGATTAAAGCTCCAACTCCACTATATTCTAGAAAATAGAATAAATTTGGAGAGCCTATTATTACAGCGCAAGCTTCTTTTTTATCTTCAAGGATTGTTTGAAGTTTTCTTAGTTTATTCATATCTTATATTTGAAATTGGGTTCTCTAATAGCTATTGCTATCATAAAAGCCCTTTCTAATAGTTCTTCTTTAACGTCTTTAGGATAATTTGCTTTCAAGATATCTAAAATGTCTATTATGTTATCCTCTCTGTATAAGCATGTTTTCAGTTTACCATCAACAGATAATCTAATCCTATTACATCCAGCGCAGAATATGGGATTTGCATAAGGCTTGACTACTTCAACAACTAGACCAGAAGATAGAATATAACGTGGCCTAAAGTGCTTCTTTCTAATCTGCTTTTTAATTGCTATCTTTGAAATATACTCTTCTATTTTAGTTAAATCATCATGTTCATTAAAGGCAGTTTTGCCTAATCCCACTGGATGGAGTTCTATAAGATGTATTTCATCAACACCTAAGTCTTGCGCTAATTCAATAAATTTAAAAGCCTCGGCTAAGTTTCGTTTATTTACTACGAAATTTAATTTAACTGGCCTTAAACCTTCATCTATCGCTTCTTTTATACCTTCAATTACCTTGTCAAAGGCATCTACTCCCGTTATTTTCTTGAAAGTTTCTCTCGAGACTGCATGAAGACTAATGTTTATCCTATCTAATCCAGCTAGTTTTAGTTTAGGTGCTAGATCTTTCAAAAGAAATCCGTTGGTAGTCATTGACACATCTTTATACCCTAATTGTTTCAGTCCTTGTATTATTTCAGCTAAATCTCTTCTCAATGTAGGTTCTCCACCAGTCAGTTTCACTGAATTTATACCAAATTTTTTAGCAACTTTAGCGACAAGTAGTATCTCATCTTTATTCAATCCATTTTCCATCCCTTCCTCTCCTTCCATATGGCAGAAGAAACATTGGAAATTACATACATGAGTCAGTGTTATTCTAAGATCCTCTAGTGGTCTACCAAATCTGTCAATCATTAATAGCTTTTTTACCTCAAAAGATTATAAACACATGTATGAATGCAGTAATTTGCCCAAAATGCAAAATAAAGATGGACTTCATAGCAGAATCTGAAAGTACTGATGGTACAAGAAAGGTAATAAGATATTATTATAGATGCCCAGTTTGTGGTTCAAGAATTTTGGACTCTAGCATAGAGACTATAAAAGATACAAGCAGTATTTTAATAAAAATTACTCATTAGGTTTTTTAATATATAAATATGAGTTGGAGGATATAACCCCATTAGGCTTATGTTCTTTATATTGAAAAACTCTTTTACAATGTTTTTATCTGGATTATATTCATTTAGGAATCTTTTAGAGACTTCTTGAAAATGATTTGGATTTGTTATTTTATAACTTAGAAACAAAAATAATACCACTAAATCCCAAGCTTTATAATATGAATTATTGGATCTGAAAGACTGTTCAGCATCTATAACTGCAAACTTACTTTTATTAACTATCACGAAATTACTTATCTTAGTATCTCCTAATACATATCCCGTGTCATGAATCTCTCTTAAACCTTTTGCAACGATCTCTATATTCTCTTCACCTATTTCGTCTCCATCAATATATTCTCTAGTTATACAAAGCTCTTTAGCATCTATGTCAATTAATTTAGGTACAACTACTATATCCTTCCACTTATCTAAGAAGAAATCGAGTTCTCTAGTAAATCTTTCCTTCGGATCTGCGACATAAGGGTAATTCCAAAAGAAAGTAGAGATAAAATACCATTTTATTCCAAAGATTGTCATATAGCATTTTTGAACATATAGTCCATCATCCTTCTTTATAATTCTTGACTGGCTGTATGAACTTTTAAACATCGTTTGCTATATTTATTCTTAGCCTTATTAATTCTCCGTCATCATAGATCTCATTAGGTTCTTTTGATAAAAATTTTGATATATCTAGGCTTCTGGGAGAAAAATCCAAAATATCTCCTTTCTTGTTCATTATAACTATTACTTCTGGCACAGTTATTTGCTTATTACTAAATCTCTTTTAAAGTTTGCTCTAGTATATCAACGTATTTAAAAGCGTCGTCTGGAAATATGAGTACCGTAGTGGAAGATATATCTCCTATCTTCTTATACGCTGATACTGTAGCACCTGCACTTATGCCTATTAAAATTCCAGATGATCTTGCAATACTTACTACACCATTTACTGCCTCTTCTAAAGTAACGTCGATCACGCGATCTATTTTAACATCTCTAAGCAAACTATTAGACCCATTCTGCCTTTTTATACCGGGTATTCTAGAATTTTCAGCTGGTTGAACTCCTACTATTTCAACTTCATTACCGTATTTCTCTTTAAAATACTTAGCTATTCCAGCCAAGTGACCACCTGTGCCCATTGTAGCTATTATACGTGCAGGTTTCTTTCCTATTGATTTCAATTGTTCGTCTATTTCTTTTGCAGTGGTTTCGTAATGGGCTATTACATTTATGGGATTATTGAACTGATCTAGATTTAGTGCCCCGCTTATTTGAGCAAATCTCTTCACTAAAGGTATTATATCGTTAGTGGAATTTCCTGCTTCAACAAGATTGCCACCTAATAACTTAACAAAAACCTTGTATACTTTTGGTGATACAACTGGAAGGAACATGGTAAATTGCACTCCATAGATTGCTGATAGTGACGCTAATGCTATCCCGGTATTTCCAGAAGTAGCCTCAACTATATGCTTTGCATTATTCAATAAAGCTTGTTTAAATAGAAACCACGCAGTTCTATCTTTTACGCTTCTACTAAAAGGATTATAGTATTCTAATTTTGCCCATACGTCATTTCCTATTCTTAGTCTTAGTAGAGGAGTAGGCCACATACCCTCTAATAGTTCTTGCTCATTTGAGAATACGTTTAGGTGATTTGACACAATATAGATCTACCGAATTTCTAGTTATGAGGAACTATTATTTATTTTTAATGAGCTTAAGTCTTACTTCAAACTTATCGTCTCTCTTTGATACTCCAAGAAATATATTGTTAGTCTCCTTGCACCATTTCTCTAATTCTTGTCCAACTGCTTCCCAACTAGTAATTATGACTAATTCCTCCTCTTCACCGTTTTTCAACGATGTCCATTCTTTAAGTACATTAGTTAGAATTACTGGACATATATCATCTGACTTAATAATTTTCAAAGTGTAATCACCACATCAGAATCTCTAGCTTCCAATAAAAATGATATACTGCCAGACAATTTAACTTTGTCCAATAGATCTTCTCTTTTTGCATTTACAAGCCTTAAACCGGCCTCATCGACGTAAAATTCCACACCTTGAGTAATAGCTTCAAAAATTAATTTCTCCACGTCAGGGATATTAAGCCTTCTCATTTGCATCTTAACGAAAAATCTTGCAAAAAAGGGTAAATCAAGCCTTGCCTTTCCCTTTTTTGATTTCGTAAAGAGAACTACTGCTTGTGACGTTACAAAAAATTTCACACTCCAACCTAGTGCCTTAGCACCTAAAGCTATTACAAGACCATGATAAAGCTTATCCATACTGTTATCTGCAAGTAAAATAGTAATCTTATTCATCAATGATTTAAACTTCTGCAAAGATTATAAACGTGTAATCAGAATGATGATAAGAGCTATAACAATATTTGTCAATGACTATCTAAAAATTGATGAAAATACCGATAAGCTAAGTAAATTAAATGAAAACTATATTTGGAGTAAAAGACTCTCCCTACCACCGACTCCTAAGGACTTAAGCCTAAGTAAATTAATTGAGTTTTTACCATCTAAAAACAAAGATATAATTTTTAGTTTGGTCAGTCTTCAAGAAAAAGATAAAAGAATAGGAGAGATTAAAGATATTTTAAAAACTGACAACAGAATATATGCTCACGTATTAGTAAAAACTACTGAAAATTTAAGGGAATTGTCAAAATTATTAATTAGCCTAGAACCTGAAGAAGCATCGAGGTTTGCATTACTATTTAATCAAGATTTTTTAACAACCCCATATTTTCCGACATCTTCAGCCAACACATTATATGTCTCATTTGCAATATCTTTATTATATGTCAAGGAATTCAAGGAGAAAAAAATAGATGAAGCCCTATCTAAAGCAGATGCGATAGGCAGGCAATTAGAGAGAAAACTGGGTATAAAATACTTGGGTATAGATGCCTCTTTATCCCCATGGATGGAAGATAGTGTAGGGGAGATCATAGAAAGTAGAAGTAATAAAATATTCAGCATTTCCAATTTATGGACTATAGCAGAAATTAACAGAGAAATATTTGAAGGAGTATGGAGAAATAGGATAACTCCAATAGGTTTTTCAGAACTTATGTTGCCAGTTGCTGAGGACAATCTGCTAAAGGAAAGAGTGAAGGAGGGAAGCTTGACTTTAAAGGATCTGTTACTAATGAGTTATGTTTGCGTAGCAGGTATTGATATGGTAGGAATACATTCAGATTTACTTACATTTGAAAATATATTGAAATCGATATACTATATTCAATATACAAAACGAAAACCATACGGTGTAAGGATGATACCAACTAATGGAAGCCCAGTATTAACTAAGATGTTTGGAGAAATACCCGAGGTAAAAATAGTATAGTATAGTATAAAACTACTTTTATAAACTTTGAACTGTATGATACAAGTGGAGGTAGTATTCAATGGAAGTTAGAAGAGTTCAAAAATTTGGCAAATCCACACTAATGGTTTCTTTACCTGCAGAATGGGTTAAAGAAGTAGGACTAAGCCCGGGAGAAAGTGTATATCTTGAAGTTGATGAGGATGGAAGTCTCAAAGTATATCCGCCTAACCTAAAGGCAGAAAGCAAATCAAAGGAGATGAAGGTCATTGTACAAAATGAAACAGTTCAAGGAGAATTAGTAAGCAGAGTACTATATTCACTTTACATTTTAGGTTATGATAGAATAGATATAGAGAGTAAGAATGGAATCTTTACGGAAGATATTTTAAGAAAGGTTAAAGATACCATTAGAAACCTAATTGGATTAGAAATTGTTTCACAAACAACAGATTCGATTCAAATTCAATCTTTCTTAGATCCAACTAAATATACGATGAACAACTTGATAAATAGGTTATCTAATTCTATAAAACAAATGCTTCATTATCTAGATCTTGGAATAAAAGAGTCGAGTAGAACATTCCTACAAGAAGTAGTAGAGTTAGAAAAAGAAATAGATAGACTCTATTATCTTGCCTTAAGGCAATTATTATTGGCTCAAATGAACAGAAGCTTAGCGTATATGATAGGAGTTAAGAGGATACAGATTGTAGGAAATAGAATATTAATAAAAGCCATAGAGGAGGCTGCTGATGAAATAAGTGAAATAGCATTAGATCTGTTATCCTTACATCCTTCAGATCTAGAGGAAATAAAGAAACTGTGGAATAGAATAAATATGTATATAGAACAAACTTCTTCAGTAATAGATCATGCAGTAAAGGTCCTAGCTAAAGAAGATACTATTCTGATAAACGAAGTTATGGAAGAATTAAGAACCTTAAGAAGGGTTTTAATCACTGAGGCAATAATATCGGAAGAGATGCTAAGAGAGGTCAAGTCGCCCAGCTTATTAGCCGTGTTAAGAGCATTTAACTTAAGGCTATATAACGCAATAAGAAGAATGGAACCTATAACCGAAATAGCATTCAATAGAAGTATAGAAAATCAAAAAGAAGTCATAATAAACGGTTAGGAGGATAGTTCAGTTAATTGTTTTATTACATATTCCCTTATCTCTTTTGGAGAAGGTAATGGCTTTATAATCTTGCCATTTTCGAGATATTTTTGAAGTAATGGTTTACATTCTGAAGAAGGAGGTTCACGATCAAATAAGGTAATAGTGTCATTTAGCTTTCCACATCTGTATACTTGTTTAGCTCCAGGCCATTTTCCTCTCTTCGTAAAAGGCACCCATTTCCCATCAATATATTTTTCAACAATGTCTGCACTGAAATCCACACTAGGAGGAAAGGCAACGCTAGTCCCAACTCCAAATCCGTCCACTACATCTTTAAGAGCAATTATGTCATCCTCGTCTATTCCTCCACTTGCAAATATTTTAACATGATCGTAGCCATGTATTTTTAGTGTCCATCTAACTTCTTGGATAATTTTTCTAAAGTTCCCTCTTCTACTTGATGGGGTGTCTAGCCTCACACCGTATAATTTCTTTCCTAGAAGAGTTGCTGCCTTTAATGCCTCAGTTCTCTCATCCTCGAATGTGTCAACTAATGCTATTCTGAGAACTTCTGGTCCCATTGCTTCATCAAAAGCCTTCCAAGCCTTAACATTATCACCAACAATAAGCATTAAAGCGTGAGGCATGGTACCAGAAGGCTCAATCCCCAAATACTCTTTACTCATTGAACCAGAAACACCGTCCATACCCCCTATGTATGCTGCTCTATCTGCCATTGGGGCTAATGCTGGGTGAAGAGATCTTAAACCAAAGAAAAATAATGTTTTGTCCATTGCTAAACTCTTAAGTCTAGCAGCCTTAGTTGATATACTAGAATAATGTCTTAGTATACCTAAGAATGCTGTTTCATAAATACCGAAATCCAAATAATTACCTTCTATTATCATCACTGGTTCTATTTCCTTAAATAATGTACCTTCCGGCATGGCATATACGTTAACTGGAACTCCCTCTAGTAAATGAAGGACCTCTTCTAAACCCGTGAAAACAGCCCATTCATATCCTTTAGGTAATCCGTAAGAGTGTATTTCCATTCTAACTTTAGCATCCTTAATACCTAGATGCTCTAATGTTTTTAATGTCCTCTCAAAGTACACGTCTGTAATTTTACCTTCTTTGATCTGTCTGAAATCGGCTATGTAAAATTCCATACAAGATCATATGTTAATAAAAAGGATAAATTTTAAACCTTATATACCACGATTCTAATGGAGTCTTATAATGATAACAGCAGAAATGGTACCTCCAGACGTTTTGATAAAGAGACTAGCAATGTATTTAAAGGAGAATGTAAAGACTGTTGTCCCACCAGATTGGGCATTATTAGCTAAAACGGCCAGTTTTAAAGAGAGAGTTCCAGATAATGTAGATGATTGGTGGTACATAAGAGCTGCCTCGCTGCTTAGAAAATTATATGTAAACTCGACCATAGGCGTGGAAAAGACTAGGATAATTTATGGAGGGAGAAAAAGAAGGGGAACTAGGCCAGAAAAATTTGTAAAGGCTCCTGGTCATGCCAACAGATTAATATTTCAGCAATTAGAAAAAGCCGGATTAGTTCAGAAGATAAAAAACAAGGGAAGAATTTTAAGCCCTAAAGGAAGATCACTATTAGATAAACTAGCACTAGAAATATTTAAAGAGCTGGCTGAGAGTAATACTTCTTTGAAAGTGTATTTAGAATAAAGAGGTGTTAAATGTGTCCGCCCCAAATTCATATGATGATGAAGAACTAGAAGAATTGTTAAGAAGGAAAGCTGCACAAGAACAGAAAAGATTAGAAGAAGAAAAAAGAAGGAAAGCCGAGCTTGAAGCACAAAAAGAGTCAATCTTAAGGGTAATATTAACGCCTGAGGCCCGACAAAGGTTGACTAACATAAAATTAGTTAAACCAGAATTTGCAGAATCCTTAGAGAATCAATTAATCGCATTGGCACAATCTGGTAGAATTAAAGTACCAATAACTGATGATGAACTAAAGCAAATATTAGAGCAAATCTCGCAACAAAATAGACGTGATTTCAGAATACAAATAAAAGAAAGGGGATGGAAATGAGTAGAAATAAGCCAGTAGCGAAAAAGTATAGATTAGGTAAGGCTCTGAAAGCGAATTCGCCAATACCCATATGGGTAGTATTAAAGACTAATGGAAGAGTTAGATTTAATCCCTTAAGAAGAAATTGGAGAAGAAATGATTTAAAGGTGTGATGAATGAAGGAGAAGGATAATTTTGAAATGGTAATTAATTTAAGAAAAATTAAGACTGGCAAAAGAACGGGAAGAAGTAAAAGGGCGATAAAATTTATCAGGAAAATTGTATTAAGACATTTTAATGCAGAAAAAGTTGTCATAGACCCACTTTTGACTAGATCAATATCAAAAAATGGAGATGACAAGATAGTAGGTAAGGTTAGAGTAGTAGTTAGTAAGATAGGAGAAAAAATATATCTTGTAAGACTCGCTATTAAAAGTAAATGAATCTACAAAGGCTATCAGTTTTTGGGACAGATAATATTGGAGTCTATATTTATACCAATAATAGATATACGATAATCCCTAAAGGATTAGATACTGTAACTAAGGAAAATATAGTACAAATATTAGGTACTGAACTTATAGAAGCTGAAGTTTCTAGAAGTTTTCTACTAGGTATTTTCATAAGTGGTAATGACAATGGAATATTACTACCCAAGTCCACTACCGATGATGAAGTAAAGTTCCTAAAGGATAACCTTAAAGATTGTAGAGTTGAGGTACTAAACTCGAAGGTAACAGCACTGGGAAATACCATACTTGCTAATGATAAAGCAGCTCTTATTTACCCTGAATTTAATGATATCGAAGAAAAGATAATAAAGGAGACGTTAGGTGTAGAGGAAGTTAGAAGAGGAAAAATAGCTCAAATGGTAACAGTAGGCTCTGTAGGAGTAGTGACAAATAAGGGTGGCTTAGTTCATGTCGATACTAGCGAGAATGAATTAAAAGAATTAGAAAAATTATTTGGAGTTAAGATAGATATTGGTACTGTAAATTTTGGCAGTGTTTTTATAAGGAGTGGCTTAGTAGCGAACGATAAAGGAGCGTTAGTTGGATCGTCTACTACGGGTCCAGAGATTTTAAGAATTCAAAAAGCATTAGGTGAGTGAGATGAGTGAGATAAAAATTTACGTTGTTAAAGGAACTGCGCTATTCGGAGAATCACACTATCCAGAAAGAAGGAAGTTTGTAAAGATAGTTAGAGCTATGAATGAAAAACAGGCTATAGAATATGTTTATTCGTATTTAGGCAGTAAGAACAAAATAAAACGATATAACATAAAAATAGAACAAATTAGCGAAATAAAGGAAGATGAAATACCTGATAGAAGATTAAGAGAATTAGGTAAAATTGATAAGATTATAGTGTGATACACATGAGTCAGGGTCAAGGAGGTATAACGTTAGAAGATTTAATAGCACAAGCAGACTACTTGAAAAGATATATAGATTCCCTACAGAAGACACAGTTAGAATTATTAGAGTCAATTAGTTCGATAGATGCTGCAAAACAAGCCATCGAGACAATAAAAAGCGGGAGTAAGGAAATGTTAGTTTTTATAGATAGGAAAGGCTATCTTTTAGCTAGAGTAGGAGGAATTGTAGGGGACAAGGTTACTATACATTTGGGGTTATCATACTATGCGGAAGTCGATTTAGATACTGCCATCAAAATATTGGATAAGAGAAAAGATGAAATGAATAAAGCAGCGCAAAGCCTAAATAATGAATTACAAAAAGCTGCGAGTGCATATAATCAAATTGTTGATATCTTAAATCAAATACAACAAGCTGCTGCAAGACGAGAACAACAAGGTGAATAATTTGTTTTGATAAGTTAAAAAAAGCTTTTTCTAATTTTATAGATAAACTAAAAGGCGAACAAGAAGAAAAACCTTTAAACGAACAAAAACCTTCTCCTTCTGAAGCATCTACTAGTGTCTCTCAGCAAAATAACAATGCTTTACCACCACAACAAGCTGAACAGATGAAAAAAGAGAATGAAGAGATCACTGAAAAGAAAAGTAGTGGAAGTATATTCGATATCTTTAAGTATAAGGAGATTAAAGAAAAGGATGTAGAAGAACTAATAGAGGAGCTAAGATACCAATTACTGGAAAGTGATGTCTCGTATGAAGTCACTGAAAAAATTCTTGAAGACCTAAAAACGAATCTGATAGGTAAGAAAATTAGAAGAAGCGAAGATTTGGAAAAAATAGTTACGGAATCCTTAAAAAAATCTATAGAAGAAGTATTAACAAAAAATAGGTCCATTGACGTATTAGAAGAGATCAAAAAATCACCAAAACCTTACGTAATAGTATTCTTTGGAATAAACGGTGTAGGTAAAACTACTACAATTGCAAAATTCGCGTATATGCTAAAAAAGAACGGGATTTCTTCTATAATCTCAGCTTCAGACACCTTTAGAGCAGCAGCTCAGGAACAACTAGCTATACACGCAAAAAACTTAGAAATACCTATGGTTAGAGGTAAGTACGGAGCTGATCCTGCATCAGTAGCCTTTGATGCAATCCAAGCAGCTAAAAGTAGAAATATAGATGTAGTTCTAATAGATACTGCTGGTAGAATGCATACAGATGCTGATTTAATTAATGAATTGAAACGAATTTTAAAAATTGCCAAACCAAATATAAGAATACTGGTCCTTGATTCTTTAGGTGGCAATGATGCATTAGAGCAGGCTAAGTATTTTGAAAATAGTGTGGGCTTTGATCTGGTGATACTAACCAAAGTTGATGCTGACGTGAAAGGAGGTGTAGTGCTATCTCTAGCTTATGAACTTAATAAGCCAGTAGGATACTTGGGAGTAGGTCAAAGTTACGATGACTTAATCCCATTTGACGCGGAATGGTTTATTAAAAGGCTATTCGGTTAACTTAAATACCTTAAACTAAATATAAATTAGTGTGAGCTCAAATAAGATAATAGGATGGTTTAGACGACTCAGAGAGGATTGGAATAGGATAATTACAGTAGCCAGGAAACCAGATAGGAATTTCTTTACACTTAATCTCAAAGTTACTTTACTTGTACTTGTCGTAATAGGTGTATTAGCCTACATAATTCAGCTTGCGTTAACACTAATTGGGGTGTGAGTTTGTGGAAAAACCAAATATGCGAAATTATTATGCTGTCAAGGTTATTGGAGGACAAGAAATAAACGTAGCGCTAATGTTAGAAGAGAGAATAAAGACTAATAATATTAAGGGAGTATATGCAATAATTGTACCACCTAATTTGAAAGGGTATGTGATATTAGAAGCAGAAGGCTTGCATGTTGTTAAAACTTTGATTTCTGGAATAAGAAACGCTAGGGGATTGGCACAAGGTTTACTACCTAGAGATGAAATATTAAAAATCGTATCGAGAAAGACAGTAGGTCCCATAGTAAAACCGGGGGATATTGTTGAAGTGGTTTCTGGCCCATTTAGGGGCACACAAGCACAAGTAGTAAGAGTAGAAGAGGCTAAAGGAGAGGTAGTGTTAAATATTTTAGAATCTGCATTTCCATTACAAGTCACAGTTCCTCTGGATCAAATTAAGGTGTCAAAAAGGTGAATAGAATATGCCCTCAAAAACAATAAAGATAATGGTAGAAGGAGGTAATGTAAAACCAGGACCGCCATTAGCCCCAACACTTTCACAATTAGGATTGAATGTTGGTGAAGTTGTAAAGAAATTAAATGAAGCAACTGCTAGCTTTAAAGGAATGTCAGTACCAGTAACAATAGAAGTTGATACTAATACTAAGAAATATGAAATAAAAGTTGGCATACCCACTACAACTGCATTATTACTAAAAGAAGCTGGTGCAAATGAACCTTCTGGAGATCCTGCGCATAAGAAAATAGGAAATCTCACGCTAGAACAAGTGATTAAGGTAGCGATAATGAAAAAACCAGGATTAACCGCAAAGTCACTGAAAGCAGCAGTTAAGAGTATATTAGGTACCGCTAAATCTATAGGACTAACTGTGGAAAATAGAGATCCCCATGATTTGGTAAAAGAAGTGGAAGAAGGTAAATATGATGATTTATTAGCCAAATTTGAGAACGAATGGAATGAGGTGAAGGAATAAAATGCCAATCGTTGACAGAAATAACTTAGAAGCTTCACTTAAACTAGCCTTATCTCCGGAAAATAATCCTAAAAGAAATTTCTTGCAGAGCGTAGAATTAATAATAACTTTTAAGGAAGTAGACGTGAAAAAGGGAGAATTGAAATTAAGGGAGATTGTGGTATTACCTAAACCACCATCTAAATCAAAGAAAGTGTTAGTTGTACCTACTATCCAACAATTAGAGTACGCCAAAAAAGCTGAACCTAATGTGATATTAACTAAAGAGGAACTTCAAAAGCTACAGGGAAACAAAAGAGCAACTAAAAAACTTGCACGTCAAAATGATTGGTTCCTAATAGCCCCTGATTCAATGTCATTAGTAGGTAGAATTTTAGGTCCAGCTTTAGGACCCAGAGGAAAGTTCCCAACTCCATTACCAAATACTGCAGATATAACCGAATATATATTAAGATTTAAGAGGTCGACTATAGTTAAAACTAAAGATCAACCACAGACACAAGTATTTATAGGTACTGAAGATCAGCAAATAGGAGACTTAGCTGAGAACGCACTTTCAGTACTAAATACAATAGAAACTAAGGGACTAGCACAGAAAGTAAGGAATATATACGTAAAAACAACTATGGGTAAAGTAGTTAAAGTAGAATTAGGGTGAATAAAATTGGCACTAGTACTAAAACACAGAAAAGTTGCTAGCTGGAAAGTAGAAGAAGTAAAGGAGCTTACTGAGTTAATTAAAAATAACAATACAATATTAATTGGGAGCCTTGAAGGTTTCCCTGCAGACAAATTACACGAAATAAGGAAAAAATTGAGAGGAAGAGCAGTGATAAAAGTAACTAAAAATACTTTATTTGAAATAGCAGCTAAGAACGCGGGGATAAATGTAGAAAAGCTAAAAGAATATCTAACGGGGCCTAACGTCTTCATATTCACTAAAGATAACCCATTCTCGATAAGTATGTTTTTCGAAAATTATAAACTGAGAAGATACGCAATGCCAGGTGATAAGGCAGAAGAAGAAGTTGTAATTCCAGCTGGAGATACTGGAATGCCAGCTGGTCCTATACTAAGCGTATTCGGAAAATTAAAAGTACAAACTAGAGTGCAAGATGGTAAAGTTCACGTAGTAAAAGATACGACAATAGCTAAACCAGGGGACGTAATTCCTGCTGATGCATTGCCAATCCTGCAAAAACTCGGAATAATGCCAGTATTTGTCAAATTAAAAATAAAAGCTGCTTATCACGAAAATCTCGTAATTCCTGCAGAAGAACTAAAGCTTGATTTAGAGGGTTATAGAAATAATGTAGCAGAAGCTTATAGAAATGCGTTTAGCCTTGCAGTGGAAATAGCTTATCCTGAACCAGAAGTGCTAAGATTTACAATTAGCAAGTCATTCAGAAATGCTATCTCCATAGCATCTGAAATAGGCTATATTACACCGGAATCTGCACAATTTGTAATATCTAAGGCGGTATCAAGAGCGTATGCTATAGCTTCGGCTATTAGTGGAAAAGTAGATTTAGGAGTACAACTACCATCAGCGCAACCACAAGCTACTCAAGCAAAACCTGCAGAAGAAAAGAAAGAAGAGAAGAAGGAAGAAGAAAAGAAAGGACCAAGCGAAGAAGAAATAGCAAGCGGACTATCATCACTATTTGGATGATAAAAATTTATTAACTTAAGACAAAAATGTGGAGTGTGAAAAAGAATGGAGTACATATATGCAAGTCTCCTATTACATTCAGCTAAAAAAGAAATAAATGAAGATAGTTTAAAGAACGTATTAACAGCAGCTGGAATAACCGTGGATGAAGTTAGACTAAAAGCTGTAGTAGCGGCACTAAAAGAGGTAAACATAGATGAAGTATTAAAGAATGCAGCAGCAATGCCAGTAGCTGTAGCAGCGCAACCACAAGCTACTCAAGCAAAACCTGCAGAAGAAAAGAAAGAAGAGAAGAAGGAAGAAGAAAAGAAAGGACCAAGCGAAGAAGAAATAGCAAGCGGACTATCATCACTATTTGGTTAAGACTTTACTTTTTAAGCTTCAACTACTTTTCTTTTATCACATGAAGTCTGGAGAAGAGGAATATAGATTAAATTTCTTTTTAAAGAATGATTTTAAGCGAAAAATATGCAAATCGTGTAAGACTCCATTTTGGACTAAAGATGAAAAAAGAGAATATTGTGCGGATATTCCTTGTACGGACTATTATTTCTTTGATATAGATATAAAAAGTTCACCATTGACCGTAAAAGAGGCAAGAGAAAAATTTCTATCATTCTTTGAAAAAAGAGGACATACCGTAATACCACCTAAACCAGTATTAGCTAGGTGGAGAGAAGATCTATATTTAACGATAGCGAGTATTGTTGATTTTCAACCACATGTCACCAGTGGTTTAGTTCCCCCTCCTGCAAATCCATTAGTGGTTTCTCAGCCTTCTATAAGATTAGAGGATATAGATAATGTAGGAATAACATTTGGAAGGCACTTAACAACTTTCGAAATGGCAGCACACCACGCTTTCAACTATCCAGACAAATACGTATACTGGAAGGATGAAACTACATCTTATGCTACAGAATTCTTTACAAAAGAATTAGGAATTCCAGAGGAAGAGTTAAATTTTAAAGAGTCATGGTGGGAAGGAGGAGGAAATGCTGGACCGTGTTTAGAAGTTACTGTTGGTGGATTAGAATTAGCTACTTTAGTATTCATGCAGTACAAAATTGAGGAAAATGGTACTTATACTCCATTAAAATTGAAAATTGTAGATACTGGATATGGTGTAGAAAGAATAGCTTGGATAACTCAAAAAACACCTTCAGCATTTCATGCGATATATGGTAATCTGGTTTACAAATTCTTTGATAAAATAGGTGTACCTTATGTAGATGAGGAACTATTAAAGATAGCATCCAGATTAGCTGGAAGAATTGACCCAGATAATCCAGAAACTATAAAATTGCATCGAAAAATGGTTAGCGAGAAACTTGGAATTGAACTAAAAAGGGTCGACGAAGAATTAGATAGAGCTGCTAAAGTGTTTCAAGTTCTTGATCACACTAAGACAATTATGCTTATGCTTGCTGATGGTCTGGTACCTTCTAATTCAGGTGAGGGATATCTAGGTAGGCTAGTTATAAGAAGAGCTCTGAGAGTCTTGAAGCTACTTAAATCAGATGTAAGATTGTATGAACTATTGAAGGAGCAGATAGATTTCTGGAAAGAAGATTTCCCACAAGTCTTAAAAAATAAAGATTACATTTTGGATGCAGTAGAATTAGAGCAACAGAGATTTGAAACTATATTAGATAAAATTCCATCTATTGCGTCTAGTTTGTCAAAGAAGAAGGAGATCTCAGTAGAAGATCTAGTACAGATATATGATTCTAATGGGATACCTCCCGATCTATTAGAGGACGAACTTAACAAAAGAGGCGTTAAGATTGAGGTACCTCGTAACTTTTATGCATTAGTTGCAAAAAGGCATCAGACTTCGAGAATCAAGGATAAAACTGAGAAGGCTAAACTACCTAAAGACGTAATAGATTACGCTATGAAACTACAACCCACTGAAAAATTATACTATAAAGACCAGTATATGAGATCATTTGAAGGAAGAGTGATAGGCGTACACAAAAACTATTTGGTCTTAGATAGAACTGCATTCTATCCGGAAGGAGGAGGTCAATTAGGTGATACTGGCTTCATCATAGATGAGAAAAGGAATAAAAAATATGAGGTAATAGACACGCAAAAGGTAAATGATGTTGTAGTTCACGTCTTGAAGGAACAACCAACGATAGATATTGGAGATGTAGTAAAAGGAGAGATTAATTGGGAAAGGAGATATCGTTTAATGAGACATCATACAGTTACGCATATAATACTCGCCTCAGCTAAGAAAGTATTAGGAGATCACGTATGGCAAGCTGGTGCAGAGAAAACCCCGGAGAAAGGAAGGTTAGATATTACACATCATAAGCCATTAAGTGAGGAGGAAATTAAACTAATAGAAGACAATGCAAATAAGATAATAGCAGATAGAAGACCAGTTAGAGCCATAGAAATCAATAGAATGGAAGCTGAAATGAAATATGGAGTCTCCATATATGAGGGTGGGGTTCCCAATTCTGCAACAATTAGATTATTGGAAATAAAAGACTGGGACATAGAAAGTTGTGGCGGAACTCATGTAAGTAATACAAGTGAGATAGGTGCGGTAAAAATAACTAATGTAGAAAAAATTCAAGATGGCGTAATTAGACTTGAGTACGTAGCGGGATCAGCACTAATAGACTACATTAGAGAAACAGAGCGAATGCTAAATGAGGCATCAAAGATAATAGGTGCTTCTCCAAGTCAATTATCTAGTAGATTAAAAAGGGTAATTAATGAAAAGGAAGAAAATGAGAGATTACTAGCACAATATAGGAAAATGTTCGAAAACATCATAATAAGTAATCTTAAGCCCTATGAGATAAATGGAATAAAAGTATATATAGTTGAAGGAGTTGATGACGAGGAGGAAATTAAAGAGATAATGAGAAGATTGACTATTCCTCAAAGTACCATTGCATTATCAATATCTGGGAATAGGATTCAAATAGCTACAGCAGAAAATCTAAAGGTTGACAAAATCGTAGAAGAGCTAAGAAAGATAGGAGGAAGAGGAGGAGGAAGAGGTACTTTCGCTAATATCATGATGGAAAATAAAAAGAGCAAGGAAGAGGTATTGGAAATCTTAAGAAAAGTTTTGTAAGAGAGTATTATGGATGAAATAGATTCTTTAAAAGAAGCCTACATAGATTACAAGTATTTTTTGAATAGAGGTTATCCCAGAAAAATTGCCTTAGATGCTATAACAGCAAGATATAACTTGTCCCAAGCGAAAAGACTCTTATTATATCGTTGTGTTCATTCTGATGAAGAAATCAGAATTATTAAACATAAGATAGTTAATGAGAAAGAAATAGTAGTAGATGGATATAATTTAGCTTTAACATTGATTTCTGCGATAAATGGTGAAGATATATTTTTATGTGATGATGGTTTCTTTAGAGATTTGGGTCTAGGAAAATATAAAGATAGTGATATGATAACTGACGTATTACTTTTGATTACGGAATATTGTGAAAAATTAAGAATAAATTGCGAGATCATCTTGGATAGTCAACTAAGCAAAAGTGGTAATATAATATCTATACTAAAGAAAAAGAATATCAACGCAAGAACTGTTACAAAAGCCGATAAGGAAATCATCATATCTAGTAAAGCTGTATATAGTAATGATTTTTTAATTTTATATAAATCGCAAAAAATTTCTAATGTATTAAATAACATGTTTCTAGAAAATTATTTTAAAATCTTTAAGGGACCTTGGGTCATTAACTAAGAGGAAAAACTTTAATGGTTAAATGATAATTTAATATCTTGATTGGACCCGTAGCTCAGCCAGGATGGAGCGCCGGCCTCCTAACTTATTTAAGGAAGAGAGCCGGTGGTCGCGGGTTCGAATCCCGCCGGGTCCGTACATTATTATCAATGGAGATTGATTTTAGCTTTAGATAGAATTTAAGCATCTCATAATGATAATATCGTGTTAATATAAAATAATTATTAACATAGTAGTGTTTAAGCAATTTATACATAACTTGCACATAACTTTAAATTTAAATTGAAAAGTATATATCTAGATTGAAATGTTAGGTACAAAAATATCGCTGAAGAACGTTACAATATTACCAATTCTAAGTTTCACCCTATCCTCCTACTATCTTGTCAACTTTGTATTTTACTTACAATACTTCAAATACTCCACTTTACTAGAGTTCTTGCTAATTGGTGCGCCATTTATAGGTAGAGCTCTAACTCCTTTAACTTATCCACTTCTGGTAACCAGAATGAGTATCAATAGAGTGGTCTACTATTCATTGGGAAGCATGGGAGTTATTGATATTATAGAATATTTTACTAATAGCTCTATTCTGTTATTGCTCTTAAGAATACTAACTGGGGTTTTGTTCGGCTTATCTACGTCAGCAGCTGTAGAAATTGCAACCCAAAGCAAAAGTAAAATAATAATTGGGATGACTATGGGAGGTTGGGCATTAGGATGGCTATTAGCAGCTTTTATTACATTCGCTATAGGAAAGTACACTCTAATAGCGAGTTCATTTTCAATCATATTTCTCTTATTCAGCAAAAACTCTAATGCTAATTTAAGATTACCAATAAATGCTAGAGAAAATAGGATTGCATTTTCTTGGGAGGCATTATTAATATTCCTATTAGGATTTGAACCTGCATATATATTGCAAATAGTCCCATCATTATTAGGAGAAGAATTAGCTATAAAAGAGACGATAATTGCGTATTCGATCTCATTCATAGCTTATTTAGCGTTGCCAGCTATTAAGAATATTAGAGTCATTTCATTAGTAAGCTCAATAATAATAAGCATAACTGGCTTCTTGGCATTTATCACACTAAAGACATGGATATTTATTCCCTTCACAGTATTTGGACTAGGGTTTAACTCTCTTCTGCCTATTATTGTAAGACTTATGGGTATTGAAGTTAGAAAGATAGGACCTAGTATGAATTTAGCGTCACTAAGTGGATTCCTAATACCCTCCTTAGTTAGTATAGGGAATATTCAAGCAAATTCTGCACTATTGACACTACTGACATCAGTAACCTTAGGGTTGATAATATTATCTAAATCAATCAAAAATGCAAATGAATATTAGAAAAACTTGGTGAAATTACTCTTTCGGTTTTTTGATTCATGTAACTAGATTCTAGATTTGGGTAAAAACTTTTTATAAATGCTTCAATTAACTTCACGATCTAAAATGGCGGATATGAAAACGATAGGGTTCGCTATTGTAGCTATAATTTTAGTTATAATAGCAGCAATAGGTTTTTATGAGTATTCCGTAGTAAACTCTAAATACATTAGTGTAAATAGTAATTATCAATCTTTAAATGAGCAGTATACTGCACTACAAGGTAATTATACCAAATTGAATCAAACATACTCACAGTTAGCTTCCGAATATAAGGTTCTAGAAGGTATGTACAATGCACTTCTAGCAGAAGCAAAGGGTAACTATACACTGTACCAACAAGCAGAATCTAACTACACTTATTATAAAACATTATATGAACAGATGCTACAACAAATAAGCAAACTGAACGTTTCTGGATATAAACCAGGTGCAGCATTATCAGTGGTAATGCAATTCTATGACGGTATTGCAATAGAATCTCCTGCTGACGTGGTTCCATTCTTAGCTTCCAATTTTACCGCTAATATTATCGGTGAACCATTTGCAGGAACTTATAACTTAACTACATTTAATAATACATGGCTTGCTAACTTCTTTGGGACATACGAAACTGTGTACTTCTATACTACCGCTTTGCCTACAGTAACCCAAATTAATGGAAATACCTTTAACATCACTGATGTAGTACAATATTTCGTAGCACCTACTGCAGACCCAGTTTATCTACAAGTCTTCAATGCAAGCAACACGATAATTGTACAGTACATACATGGTGTGCCAGAAATCACTGAACTACTATGGAAAGGTAATGAGGTATCACCTTCTACCGTAATTGCTGGTTATCCATCACAACACTCAATGCAGGCTAACCAAGTTCTTGAAGAATTTCTATCACAAATAAATGCGCTAGGTGCAGAATTCCCAGCCTCCGTAATAGCTCAGAACTTTGCCCCTAATGGACAATTAATATTAATGGGTCAACTACCTACTGTATTTAAAGTAGGCACCTATAATGGAACGTCTCAAATAGAAAGCGTATTTAATAGTTGGGACTCGTACTTCGTTTTCGCATTAACCTATGCACAAAACCTATTACCTAATGGTACTGCAATACCACCAACAGTGAAAGTTTATCTATCTCCGTCAAATGCCACAGCGGAAGTAATAGCTAATGATACAGTATTCTTTGGATTTGTAAACCAAGGTCAACCCAATTTCCCAATGATATACGATATTCACGTAGACATTACTGCGTATCTAACATATAACACAACAACTGCCAGCTGGCAAATAACTAAAGAAGTATGGAATTCCACTGAGGTTAATGCTCTATCGGATACTATATATTATAACTTAAATGAACCAATAATGAAGGTTAATGGAGAAGCCACAGTGACTGTAAATGCTAGCAGTAACCAAGGATATACTTTACAAGTAGGTAATATAATGGTTATAGTGAAACCACACACTTATGCAGAATTAGCTAATGGAACAATGTTATCTGTTTATAACTTCTCACTAGTAACATTTAGTTTAGAGGCAATTTATTCACCACCAGCTACACCTAATCTTACGCCATTGTACGCATTTGCCTTCGCAGTAAATAACCAAATAACACCAACTATATCACTTGTTACAACAGTCAATGGCAAAGTTGAAGCTCAAGCTCCAATAACAATAGTATGGGCTCCAAATACATGGACTTCATGGACTTGGTTTGGCGGAACTTACAATGGCACAGCATATATCGGTGGAGGCTATAAATTCTTAGATCATTGGTTATATGGAAATGGAATAATGGTAAATGTGCAATTCTTTAAGCCAGTCATATGGATTTTCGAGTCTGCACAGACTCCAATTGCATCTACGCCTAAGCCAGTTCAAGTGAGTGTTGGTCCTGCATATGGGCTAACCCCAGTGAATGTATATAGTTACGAGATAAATGGAACTCAAGGAGGAGTAGCAGTAGCAGGAAACATGATAGTAGTGATACAACCTAATACAAAAATAGTTACACCTTCTGGAAACTTAACCGTTTTCAACTTCTCAGTGGTATTCTATAACCCAGCTAATGCTGGTGCTGCGCCTAATGGTCAAGTCCCAATACTAGCCTTTGCATATGCAATAAATGGAAACGTAACCTTTAGTTACTCAACTATAAACTCCGTTACTGGCCTAGCTAATCCATTCATAACCTTAATCTTAACACCAAGTCAGAACGTAACAATGTGGACATGGGGACCTAAAGGGTATATGTTTGAAGATCCTATAATAATCGGAAACGGTGTAGTTGTAAACTTAACATTCTTCAAACCTGTACCATGGATATTAACTGCCCCCGAAATTTCATCTTCTTCAACTAGTACATCTATGAGTGGATCCACCTCTACAACGACGTCCTCTACACCTACTCCCTATTGGGCATGAAAGTTAAAAGGTAAATTTTTCTTTTTTAGCTTCTATCTTTTACATTGTGATAAGAATAATTTCCATTAATAGCAATTCTATAGAAGGATTCGTAGATGCTAGATGTGCAACTGGAAGTTATCACGTAAAAATAAGGATTGACGGATTTAAAATTATAGAATCTGAATGCGAATGTGGAGAGAAGTTTTGCAGGCACGCAGTTCAATTATATCTGCACTATATGAGGGTGAGAAGTAATGCTAATCATGATAAGACCCTCAGGTGAAATCGCTCTAAAGTCTCCAAGATCTAGGAGAAATTTTGAGTATACATTAATTACTAATATAAGAAATATAATAGGAGAGGGAAAACTGTGGAGATCTCAAGGATTAATTTTCTTGGAAATCAATAACGATAATATTAATGATCTCGCGCAGAAACTTAGCAAGATCTTTGGCATAGCCTCATTTTCACCAGTAATAGTAACAGAATTTAGTAATTTACAAGATATTATAGATAGAGCTAAACAAATTTTCAGTGATATAGTAAGGGGGAAAATTTTCGCTGTAAGAGCTAAAAGGGTAGGTTATCACAACTTTACTAGTTTAGAGGTACAGAGAAAAGTAGGTGAGGCATTATTTCCTTTTTCAAAAGGAGTAGATTTAGAGAATCCAGAAATAGAGATATTCATAGAAATAAGAAATAACTTAGCTTACTTCTATCATGAAAACTTTAAAGGACCTAAAGGATTACCAGTAGGAATTGCAGGGAAAACAGTAGTATTATTTTCAGGTGGTATTGATTCGCCGGTAGCAACGTGGATGATGATGAAAAGAGGTGCGATACCGATAATTTTGAACTTTAACTTAGGAGGCAATGTGCATAAGGAGTTAGTGGTTAATGAACTTAACGTCATTAAAAAGTGGAGTGGTGGACATAAAATCAAAGTGTTCATTGTAAAAGGCACAGATGTATTAATCAAACTATCACAAATCGACAGAGGAAATAGAGTAGTCATGCTTAAACGAATAATGTATAGAGTAGCTGAAAGATTATCAGAAAGAGTTTCAGCTAAGTCAATAACTACTGGTGAATCATTATCACAAGTTTCCTCACAAACTATGGTTAACTTGTACGTAACTGAGTATGGAATAAAGTTCCCGATATTTAGACCTTTAATAGGATTTGATAAGGAGGAGATCGTAGAAGTAGCTAGGAAAATAGGTACTTACGAATATTCAATAAAACTTCCTGAATATTGTGCAATCTCAACAAAAGCTAGAACTTCTGTGGAGCTAAATGAAATATTACAACAAGAAGAAAAAGTTAACTTAGACTATGACAAGATTCTTGAAAATTCAGAATTCATAGAAATATAATCAGCCCTCACACGCGTACATCACAAATCAGTCCGGGGTTCAAACATCATTTTTAGATATATGTTCCTAAAAGATTTATAAAAGATTACTTAAAAGCAACTCGAAACCTTTCTTTGCTTCCATGATGCTTTTAGCTCTTTCTGGAGGATCTTTAAAATAGTAATAGCATACTTCTTTTATAGCTCCTCCTATTCCCTTTTCCATTAAAAGTTTTGAAAGTCTTACTAAATCTATTAGAGGACTTACAGCATTAATCGAGTCGTACGTCTTTAATGAAATATCAATCCTTATAGGAACCCCTATGCCATACATACCTTCAATTACCATGTAACTAACTCTTCTATCTTTTAAGAACTCCACATAATCAGAGGTTCCCGCTACTATTTCGGCTCCATTCGTATATGAAGAGATGAAAGTCGACTTAATCCCTTTTTTTAGGTCTTTCCGCCAATCCTCAAGCGTTACTAAAGCCTCAGTCGAACCTGCAATATCTATTTGATAAGATCTCAGAACTTTAACTCCCCTACTTTTTAAAAATTCTATAATCCCTGCATGCGTAATAGTACCCCCTATCTGACTTAACAAATCATCACCAAAGACTGGAAGATTTCTATCTCTGAACTTATCTCCAAATTCTTTAGCCACTGGAGAAGGTGTAGAGTTTATAAACGATACACCAGCTTCTAACGACGCCATTGCGTAGAAAGCACTCGCTTTAATAGCTCCAGTTGGTAATAAGTTTATAACAACATCTACATGCTCTCTCTTTAAAATACTAACAACATCAACTGGTTTTTCTTCAGATTCCTCGATTATACTTGATAAAATACCTACTTTTCCATCAAGAGTAGGACCTCTCATTACGATAATATCATTACTTTTTATATCAATATACTTATCGACCACATTAGGCTTAGTAAATATTGCTTCTCTTAACCTTTTGCCAACTTTCCTTTTATCTATGTCAAACGCTGCTACGATTTCTATATTATTAGGTTTTATTGGCAAGTTAAGTATTCCGTATATTTCCTTACCAGTTTTGGCAAATTCAATGGCTTGAACAAACGCAGCAGCTACATTACCTATTCCTATCAATGCAACTCTAACCAACCTGGCTCACCAAAATCTGGAATATAAGTGGGATAACTATACCTAATAATATACTTAAAATTGCCGAGACTATAGCTATATCCCTCTCAGAACTTTTAGAAAGCGCAAACTCTCCTTCTCTGAATACTTCTCTTACTATTGGTACATAATATCCAGCAGATATCGCACTATTAAGAACCGCTATTATGGTTAGCCAAGGATAGGTAAATGAGCTCTCAAAGAGGAATAATTTACCCCAAAATCCAAATATCGGTGGAATTCCAAGTAGACTTAGTATTAAAATAACTATTGCAAACGCTAGAAGTTTATCTTGGGATGATATACCTCTTAAAGCTGAAATATCGGAGGTTCCCGTTATTTTTTCTACATGACTTACAATACCGAAAAGACCTACTTGTGCTATTCCATATGCAAGAGATTGTACAAGTATACCTACTATTGCTATAGCCGGTGATATTGTAAACATAGCAAAACCTATCAAAATATATCCAATCTGTGTTATTGAGCTAAAGGAGAGTATTGCTGCAATGTCCCTCCTAGAGAAAGCAGTTATATTTCCGACAATCATACTTGCAATTGAAACTATTATGAATATTGTTAGTTCTACAACGTTTGGATCTGATAAATATACAACTCTAAATAGAGGAATAATCCCTACTAATTTCCCAACACTTGAAATGAAAGCCACTGATATTCTATCAGCATATGTGTAAACGTCTGGTAACCACGCTTGAAATGGGAATGCGCCCATCTTAAATAAAAAGGCTATAGAAATAAAGGAAATAGCAAAGAAGAAGAGATTAGGATATATTACAGATGTAGTAAATACTAATGAATCTGTAGAAATTAAATACGATGCGAAACCTATTATCATGATTGAACTCGATACAAGCCCCATAATAAGATACTTGACACCCGCATCTACTGACATATAATCTTTTCTAAGCATTGTTATTGCATAGCTAGCAGCAGATGAAATAGCCCATGTTGTAAGAATTATTACTATGCTATCAGCAAACGACATGTATAGCAAACCTAGGAGAGTTAGGAGCATTAATGATAACATTGATGAACGATTTCTCCAACTCTCTAAATGATCTTTACTTAATAGGATAGCAAGGATACCGATACTAAATGCTGTAATTGAAAAGAAATAACCCGGCACGTCTATAAGTAAAGAGTTGGAAAACAACGTATATTTTACGAAACCTGCTGCCCAGAAGTATATTAAAATTATTAGACTAATACCAACTGAAATAGATGAAAGCAATACTGAATTTTTAAATCTATTAGTACTAATACCATTATCCATAAATAAAATTAAGATTGATGAAAATAAAATTAAGATTGATGGTATTAAGATTGGTAAATAATAATCTATACTCATTACCTTATCACCCCAAATACAATTAAAACTATGATTAAGAACAAAAATACGCCCCAAGCGTATAACATTATGTAGTCTCCAAGAATGTGATCTTCAACCACATTATAAATTCGTGAACCTAGATTTATTATAGATTTAGGCAATTTCTCATTTAATCCAAGATCAATAACTCCTCTCTCAAATCCTGCAAATAAGCTATTAGAGAAACCTTTGAATAAATATCCAAATTTATCGAAACTAGGATTGACATACCATCCATAATAGGCGAAGTCTATTAATGGTTTTATTGATCTTAAATTCAAGTACCTAGTATAGATAGCAAACGCTATAATCCATCCTAATATTGACAAACCTAAACTAAGATAATCTATTTCTGAATATGCTATTATATTGAAAAATGAGGCCAAGTTAAAGTAAAGTGCGCCAATTATAATCGAGGCTAAAACTAATATCCCCGGAGTTATTATCATCAAGGCACTTAGATGTCCTTTTTCATGGGTTTCATTTGATTCACCTTTCCATAAGAACGTTCTTGATATATACCTCAGTATGTATATTGATCCAAGAAACTCTAGAATTACATATGTATAGAAAATAGAGGAGGAAAAGTTGCTCACTAAATTACCTATAGAATTATGAGCCCAGAATCCGATAAGTGGTGGTAAGTTAGCTAAGTTTAATGCGGCAATTAATTGTAACACAAATACATAAGGAATTTCCTTATACAACAATGGCTTTGAAGCTATGTACCTACTTTCGGTATAATGTATTACTGATCCTGCATTCATGAATAATGATGCTTTATAGAGTCCATGAGCAAACATCTGAATAAGCCCTATTATGATTCCTAAGGTGACATTACCTAATAAAGCACCTAAAGAGGATGAGAACATCATAAGAGATATTTGATCAGCAGTCGAATAGGCCAAAATTACTTTTTGCTCATTCGAAGCTAATGCATTTATACTAGTGTATATTGCAGTAAATAACGTTAAACCTACCATTATTTCAAAGAATAAATATGTATTGGAATTGATCTGTATAAATGGATATGTTAGAAATGTAAGAATAGCACCCAAATTGACCATAGTTGCTGCATGTATTAATGCACTAACTGGAGTAGGGCCAGTCATAGCAGTCAAAAGCCATTGTGTAAACGGAAATTGAGCGCTTTTAGCTAAACCGCCTAGAAAGAGTATTAGTAATAGAAGCCAACCATATGGATAAGATGAGATCTCATGTAAGGATGAAAAGACCGTCGAAGAGATATTAGCGATAGGATATAGTATGTAATTATAGCCCGCTAATGAAATTAAATACCCTAAAACTGCTAATAAACCTACATCGCCAATCCTGGTAAATATTAAGGCTCTTATTCCGCTAGTTGTTGGCTTAGATACGTTTTCTATCCCAAATATCTTTCTTCCAAAGTCTCCTACTACATTTCTTTCATTATCATCTAACCAATAACTAATTAATCCATATGATGCTAAACTGGTGCCTTCCCATCCAGCTATAAACAATAAAGCATTATTAGCCAAAACGACAGAAAGCATTGATGAAACAAATAGTCCAAAGAATCCCCAATATCTCCTTAAAACGTTATCTTCTCTCATATATCCTATACTGTATAAAGCTATAAAGAAGGATAAAGAGGAGACAAAGAGAGCTAAAATTGACTGAAGCAGATTTGCGCTAAATTGTAAATAACCAAATGAGTATGAAAACTGAGGATGGCCAAATAATGGTTGACCTAGGTTATTTATCAAAAGTAAACTTGATAAAACCACAGAGACCCCTATTGTTAAGACTACAATTGCACCTCTTATATCTTGATTAAGAGATTTAGGAGTAATTAGCGCTATTAAAGAACCTAAAACTGGTAGAAATGCTATTATAGGCAAGATTACGGCATTAGAGAATAGTATCGTAAATGATAAAGAGGGAGTAACATATTGAGGAATAAAGAAGAACACTATGCTAAATATACCTACCAATGCCATAGGTATAGAGTACTCCAACACGTTATCTATGCTTTTAATCTCCTTTTTACCCGCATAAACAAGTTTAAACAAGTAACCTGCATAAGCAGATGAAATACCTATTGCTATCATGATAAACGCTATTATTGCAACAAATCCCGTTAAGCCTATTTTACTTAGTAATGTGCCAACAGAAAATATTAACAATGCCTCACTAACTAGGCCTATAGTAGGTGGCAGTCCCAGAAGATTTAAAATTCCTATAAATGCTAATGTAGAATGAAGAGGAGAAGATAGATATAAACCACCTAGCTTTTCTATATTTCTTTCGTTCAATTCCGTTATTGAAGCACCAGCGCTCATGAACAAGAGGGCTTTTCCAAAACCATGTGAGACGTATATTAAAATACTTGCTAATATTCCTAGTGGTAATGATAAAATGGAAGACGATAATCCAGTTAAAAATGCTATAGATGCTCCTAATAACATATATCCCATTTGTGAAACACTTGAATAAGCCAGGAATCTCTTAAAGTCCCTTTGTGCTAGGGCGTTGATACCACCATAAATCATTGTGATAATAGCCCAAGCTATAAAAATAGGAGCTAAAAATGCCATTGATGGAAACAGATAATAATAAATGATTACTACAAATATTCCTAATCCTACCATATTTGGACTCAATAAGATGGAAATTGGAGTTGGCGCTTCACCATGAGCATAGGGTAACCAAATATTGAAACCTGCTTGAGCACCTTTGATAAACATTCCAATAACGGCAACTAAGAATACTAGAATACTATAAGGTATTATAGAATAGTTTGCGAAAGTATTTGCATCAATATAAATGTTCATAGTTCCCGTAGTGAGTCCTATAACTATAATAGAGGCTAGAAGCAATATAGTGCCTATATGTGTCCATATGAAATACATAAGACTTATTCTACGCCTATCGCCATATCCATAGAGAGCTATTAGTAAGAATGAAGAAATTAAAGAAATCTCCAGAAATATGTACAATTCCAATAAGTTAGTTGATAATACTGTGTAGAGCATCGATAATGCGAATAGCGTATACAGAGCATAGTAGAGGCCCCAATTGTACTTGTTTTCTTCCCTAAACTTATGCTCCATATATCTGAGAGAATAGATGGTGGTAAGTAATGTAACTACTAAAATGGTTATTATAAAGGGATAATTCAGATTATTGACTACAAATCCAAAATCACCAACATACCTTGCAATAAAGATATGTTCAAAGCTATTTATCATAAATAGAAATGGAATATTTATCGCGATTGCTATTAGACTTAATGTAAACGAAACTCTTTTAGATTTAATAAAAAATATTGAAACAGATATGATTAAAGAAATAACTACTAATATAAAGGAGATATAGGACAATTTATTCCACCTCCAATTTGCCCTTTTGTCTATAATACAAGATAACCGCCGCGAATGCAACTACAACTTCTGTAAGGGCCATCCCTATTGCGAAGAGTGAAAATATTATGGGTTTGTAAATCATACCCGCAACACTAGAGAATGAAAAAACGAATAATATTGACGCATTTAGTATTATTTCGGATGATAGTAACACTCTAATTATATTTGATGTAGAGGACAAGCCATAAATGCCTATTCCTATTAGAAGACCTGATATGATAATCCCCAATAAGCTAATCTCCATCATTTTCAATCCCTCCTAGCCAACGATATTGCCTCAATCAAAGTGGTTAATAAAGCTATAATGAGGATAATTAATGGAAACCAATAATTCTCCAATAAATCATTAGCCAGCATCTGAAAGTTAAGTGGTTGAAGAGGAACTGAAGATACTTGAAAGACTGATAGGAAAATAACTATTAAGAACAGTAGTGCAACAGCTCCTCCTACTAATACTCCTAAATTGCCTCTACTTACTTTTACTTCTAAATCCTTAAACATCACTAGCGAAATAGCTAGGAAAGTTACAGTTGCACCTACATAAAGAAGTATGTGAAATATTGAGTATATACCGTAGGTAGCTGGTGCCTCTAACGCTATGAGTGCAGCTATACTTACACCTAAAAAGGCTAAACTCACTGCACCATAGAAAACATTTCTAGCCCTAACTATGTATATTGAGAAAGCTATTGCCATAATTCCAAAAAACCCAAACAATATATATTGAATAATATCACTCGTCTGCAGGGACATATTTTATCCCCCTCTTCTCATCTACTACTGCTTTTACTTTTCTCACTGGTTTATTCTCCAAAGGAACCTCATCTACATCTTCATTAAACCTATTTGGGTCAAATATTAACTCCTTTCTAGAGGTAAAAACTAAATCGTGAACCCTAGTCTCTTTTAATGCATCCACTGGACAAACATCTACACAGAAACCACAGAAAACACATCTTCCATAATTTATTTGAGGAAACTTCTTTCCACTTTCGGTAACCATTTTCATGGCGTCTGCAGGGCATATAAGAGCACATAAAGTACAGCCTATACATACGTCTTTATAGAGCCTAATCATTCCTCTATATCCTGTCGGAAGAGTAAGACTATCCTCTGGATATTGTAAAGTAATTCTTTGAGGTCTTACAAAATACTTTATTCCCGTGACTATAGATTGAATATGTTCTGCGAATAAACTACCTATATTTTCTTTCTTATATTCCTTCACCTTATCCATAAGTAACCCACCACCACACCTAATATTAAGGATGCAAGAGCTAGGGGGAAGAAGTATTTCCAACTTCCCCTTAGTGCTTGATCTATTCTATACCTCCCGTAAACGCTTCTAAGAAAAACTGCAAAAAATACTACTATTGCGGCCTTAAAAACAGTAAATACGGCTCCGACAAACCCGGTAAACGGTAACCAACCACCTATGAATAGATCTACGAATAGAATTGCGTAAACTAAATTTGCAACGTATGAACCAGCCATTGTTAGAACAAATAGGAAACCACTATATTCAGTATAAGGGCCAATTACCAACTCAGTCTCTGCTTCAACTATTTCAAAAGGAAATCTCGAAGATCCTATTAGCATTGCTACTAAAAATACAAATGCTGCTATGGGGTTTGCTATAAATCCAGGTATTCCAGAAACTACTATTTTGGCAACGTCTAAAGTATGGTACTCAATTGCTAAAGCTAACGTAGATATTATTAACAATACATCATATGATACAGATAAATATGCTTCTCTTATAGCTCCAACTACTGCAAATCGGTTATTTGTATTCCATGCTAAAAAGACCACTAAAATTGGATATAGCGACTCCAATGCAATTATAGCTATTAAATTGTATTGAGTGAAGAATGGAACTAGAACTGATTGATGTATGACATTATCATAGAACAAATTGTGATAAACTGAAAGTATTGATCCTTGTTGAGGAATAGTAGAAAGTGGTATGAGACCTAGAGGCAAAAATGCGAATATTACTACAAGTATTGGAGATAATGCATAAAGTGTCTGATTTACACCATTTGGAATTATAATCTCTGAAAATACAAACTTTATTGCATCGGCAAATAGCTGAAGCAAGCCACCTATTCTTTTGGAAGCGTAATAGGGACCATATCTAAGTTGTACAATAGCTGCAGCTTTCCTTTCAAACCATATAGTCACTAAAAGAAAAATGAGGGTAAAAATTAAACCTGGGAAAATAACTGTAAGGAAAAACGATGGGTAAAAGAAATAATATTCTAAAGCTGATAGAACACTCATTACCTATCCGCCTCCGGAGGGAAATAATCTAAACTACCGTAAATCGAAACTAGGTCCGCATATCGCGAACCTTTACATAATTGTTTAAAAACGTATATTAATCTATATGAAGGAGTTATCATTCTCAATCTATAAGGTTTTGGAGAACCATCACTTACTACATAATATGCTAGCTCACCTCTACCTGCTTCTACTCTAGATATTGCCTCCCCTCTAGGAGGTCTAAACGAAGCATAATATCCAGGTAAAACAATACGTCTGTATGTTTCCCAATATTTCTTAAGTCTAGTGGGAGGTATTTGCTTAAAGAATCTATCACTCAAAATATTACCTTCTGGTATATTCTTTATTATCTGCTCTAATATTCTCATGCTTTGCTCAATCTCTTCTAATCTAACTAAACCTCTTGCAAGACCATCTCCTTCTTTATAGACCGGTATTTCAAAATCTAATTTATCATAAGCAGCATATGGTTCAATCTTTCTAACATCATAATATACTCCAGAAGCTCTTAAATTAGGTCCTACAGCACCCCACTTAATAGCATTCTCTCTACTCATAACTCCTACATTTTCAAGCCTTGCTCTAATCGATGGATTATAAAAGAAGATCTTCTTCCAATCCTCTAACCTTCTGCGTTGATAAGCTATGGCCTTCAAAGTCATATCCTTTATTTCTTGTGACATATCTCGCCTAACTCCTCCGGGTATAATATAAGAATTGGTAACTCTAGCTCCCGTTAAAGCCTCCAATATGGTAACCCAGACTTCTCTATCTCCAAAACCCCACATGAAACCAGTTGAATGCCCCAAGAATATAGCTAATATACCTAAGCCATAAAGGTGGCTAGCTATCCTATTTACCTCCGCTGCAAAACTCCTTAAGTATTGTGCCCTTTCTGGTACGTCTACACCTAATATTTTCTCTACAGCCATAATGTAGCCTAGGTTCATATGTATGGAATCTAGGATAGCTGGTCTTTCAACTAATGGTATAAGATGCATGTAATTCCTATTTTCCGAAAGCTTTTCCACTGCCCTATGGACGTAACCTACATCTAAATCTACGTCTTCTATGATATCCCCGTTCAGTTTCACAAATATCCTCATATGACCTGATCCTGGATGCTGTGGCCCTACATTAAGTTCGCCTTGAATTGGTATAAATTCTACTGACATTCCAGTAGCTGCTAATAAATCCTTTTGAATTTCACTCTGTGGCTGGCTTGTCAACAAATACCCCCTCCAATTTTATTTTAAATGATTTCCTTAACGGATAAACTCCTTCAAAATCCTCATCTAAAAATAATCTTCTCAAATCAGGGTGACCTTCAAATCTAATTCCCAACATCTCAAAGGTTTCTCTTTCACCAGTCCAAACACTTTCAAAAATCGGATATAGTGAAGGTATTGAAGGATCCTTATAAGTTGTTGAAGTTCTTAAGGCTAGTATAACTTTCGCTAAGTCCAAATTAGAATATGAAGATATATGATATACTACTTCTAATTTCTCCTGTTCAGGATAATCTATTCCAGTTACTGCCTTAACGTGATCAAATCCAAATTCTTTTAAATACTTAGCTACATCTAATATTGCCTTTTTGTCAGGGACTATAACAGTTAATCTTCTATCACTTTCTATCTTTACCTGACACTTAAACTTAGTTTGTAACTCATTAGCGAGATTTTTCATAGATTCGCTCATCTTCTCATCTCCCAGTAATTTAATACATTAATTTGCCTTATTGAATAATATAGAATTGGATATAATAATACTATGAAGACTACAACTATGAGTAGAAGATTTCTAAAAGCCGTCATAGAGGAATAGTAATCAGAATAAGCAACAGGAAGTAATAATATAATTATAGGTTCTAGTGTAGTATATACTAGCAGATAACCATAATATTGTAGGGGAAACCATAATCTGCCTAATCCCGTTGGTATATTACCAGCTTCAAACCTACTAACCTTAAGGGGATTTGGTTTTGAGGGCACTACAAGTGATAAGAATTTATATCCGCCATAACCTGCAGCTAAGAACACGACTATAGGAATCCCAAACGTTAAAATAGCTTGAGTAAGTGACATCGCAAGCATATATAAGGGGGAATAATTTAAATACTCTTCGTTAAAAGGTTACGCTAAAAAATCACATATTATGACTCGGTTATTTAATATCTGACAATATACTACGCGAATTCATAATGCATCTTTTTATACCTTCTCTCGTTACTCCTTCAATGCATCTTTGAGATATGAACTCTAACTTGTAATCTTTAAATATATCTTCTAATGTTATATATTCATTTTCATTTCTTATGAAATTCTCATGTATAATACAATTTGGACCAGCATATTTAAACAGTCTGGGATGAACTTTCCTTACTTCTTCTAACATTTCCCATGCTATTGCTCTAATTTCCCATTGAGCCCTGGAACATAAACGCAGAGCGAAGAAGTTATACAATTCCCTAGCGTTCATTGTCACTACAATGTTCGTATTTACACCGTTAGGCAATACATATCTAGCATCTTCCTCTGGTACTCCATTTTCTAATAATTTGAAATAGTTATTGTATGCCTCTTTATACGCTTTCTCAATAGCCTCTTTATTTCTTTTCTCGGCGGATGGGGGAATCACTGGTTTATAGTACTCATCAACAGGTTTAGCGAAACGGTGGCTCATCTGCGTGTAGGAGGCAATTCTGTGCCTTACAAGTTGATGAGACGCAACACGTGAAATACCCTCAATGGAAAACGTATAGACAGAGTGCTCCAAAACTGACCAATATCCGTGTATAATAGCGTCCCTAATCCATGTTTCTATCTCTTCATCAGTCATATTTTTTGTATGATAATCCCATCCCTTTCTTGATCTCGACATTTTGGCAGCTATTGCAATAACTCTTTCCCCATCGTGCGTATAGGAAACTAATTTGACAGAAATCATCTTATCTTAAATATTATTCTCGTAAAAATACCTATTTAAGCTTCAATACTAGATATTATTACCGGATTCGTCAGAAATACTCTAAGTGCATAAAATCGAAGAAAAATATAAAAACTTTATGAAGATATATCACTATATTTCTCAATTAATCTAGTTAGAATTCCAGCGTTCTTTTCTGCGTCTTTCTCAATTTGATCTAATGTCTTCTTTATTTCCTCATCTTGCAATGAGGACAATTTTTGCTTATAATACACTATAGACTTTAGTTCTTCCTCTAGTGAATCCAAAAGAGTTTGCATTTCTTTGTTATCTATCTTAGTATTTTTCATTGCTTTATCTCTTAAGCATGTATAGTGGGACACACCATTTTTTAAGTAAGTGAATAATTCGTCCCAATATATTGTATTATTACATAATACGCACTTCCATTTTGTAGCTGCGCGACTCATAGATAGTAGAAGTTTTATATGCAAATAAGCGTTACGGTTTATGATGATAATAACTACACGCATAATCGATGACGCTAAATTCTATGATAAGCCCATATTGATGTTTTTTACTGATGATAATTGCAAAGACTGTGATAGTCTATATTTAAAAATGCAAGAATTACCAATTTTTTCGAAGTATATAGGAATAAAAGTGAATGCTCTAGAGTACGTTCAATATACTATTAGACTAACAAGAGGAATTATACCAACTATAACCATACTTACTCCTAGTTTAGATTTATTGGCTGTAATAGAATCGAAAGATATAAAATTTATTGAGAATAAGCTAAGGGAAATAATAGACGGATATAAAAATAGAAAGATAAGAGGAATAAGATTAGAGGAATATATACCAACACCTATAGATCCAACACCTAGTATAATATATGAAACTGTTAATAGAGTAATAGAAGGTTACGAAGCTGACAGTAGAATGATAGAAATTTTCTTAACATACACTAATATATACAAAGAGTATCTAAAAGCAAGAAATAGAATAAAACTTGCAGATGACCTTGCCAGATATCTTTTAGAAGGAAGTAAGGAAGTCAAAATAGATGAACGATATTCCGGCAATATTGCAATGCTGGTAAATTACGGGTTAACTGATGTGAATAGGTTATTAGAGTTTATAGATGTTACTAACGGTGAGGTTTTCAGAAGTAAAAGAAAAGAAAATAAAGGTGTGCTATTAGATGAAGCGCTTGTAGGTAATGCATTACTAAGTGAGTACGAAAGAACATTTAATGAAAATTACCTAGAAATTTCGATGAAGATTAGTAATTATATAAAAAATAATTTAGAACATGAAAAAGGATTCAGAGATATAAAAGTTACTGATAATATAACTAAAGTGTCTTATTTAGAGCCAATTTCCAACGCAGAAGCTTCTATATTTTTTTCAAAATTATGGAATATAACAAACGATAATACTTATAGGGATCTGGCATTAAAGGGCTTAAGTAGCGCATTAGGAGCCACGATGGATAACCCTAAAGTTATCGCGAGAGCTTCAATAGCATATCTCAAACTTTTCGAAAATATAAAAGCAAATAAATATCATCCAAATATTATAGATGTAAGAATAACTGTGGTCAAAAATAATAACTGCCCCTCTTCGATGCTATTTTACGATGGCAATTGCTACTCTAAGTTAGAGGAGATACAACCTAAATTTTTCTAAAATAACGTGCCATATATTTACCTAATATCCTATTACTACCTCCTTCACAAACTACCCTAAATACTCTGTATTTCTCAGTTGGAAATAATTTACCTATAACTTCAAATCCATGACTCTTAAGCGTGCTTGGTGCATCTACTGACGAAATCCCAGACAAAATCAAATGATTGGCAGAGATCTGACTTAATATCTTATCTATAGTATTGTTAACTAGCGAAGATGCAAAGATTAATGCAGTTGAACATACTTCACGTGACAGTGATGAAAATGGTCTTATTTCGTTATTACCAACTTTCCTTATTTCGGTAACACTGAAGTCATAAGTAATTACACTATCAAAGTTATTAGCCACTACTTGTGGCGAATATCCAAAAACGCAAAGCTTACCACCAGAATATAGACTAATAGGATCGCCAGGACTAAAATTGTTCATTCCTCCTATCGCATTTAGAATTGCTAACGATAAAGATCTTTGCAGATTAGAGTCTAAGTTATTTATCACTACATCATAAGCATACTTACCTACTATTTCGCCAGCTCCCTCTATTTCACCGTCTGTTATGGTATGAGAAATTCCTATCGATTGGTCATCTAACATAACTGATGTATAGGTTGGACTAACGCAAACATTTATTATTTTTCTCTGTTTTAGATAAAATGACAGTTCCTCTACAATTTCTCCTAAAATCAAAGGTTTCACCTCACAATATTATACGGCCCGTATCATAAACTGAATCATTAACTTCTTTATTTGGTAGAATTATAGTGCGCCGATTTAGAAGTATCCCATCATTAGTTATAACTTCTTCACCTAAAATTGAGCCATCTAGTACATGGTTCCATTTTCCTATTTTACATTTCTCAGCTATTATTGATCCAGTTATGTAAGTATATTCCTTAACTTTTACCTTATTCATTAGAATACTTTCGGATATATATGTTCCTTTTCCTATTTCCACATCATTACCCAAAATCGTATTAGATGAAATGTAAGCCTCTTCTTTTATCACATCATTGGGACCAATATAATAAGGTGGAATAAGAGTAGAATTTTCATTAACTCTTGCTGAGGGATCAATATATCCTTTAGGATATTTTTGGACTAACAGTTCAAAATTTAATCTTAGATAATCATCTGGTAATCCTATATCTGCCCATAGTCCACGATACTTATATACAGCAATGCATTTAGATTTCAACAACTCAGGTAAGAAGTCTCTACTTATAGAAGAAGGAATCTTTATATTTTGAAATAATTTTTTCTTGAAAATATATATTCCACCATTAATTAAATTGCTTATAGGCTTTTTTGGCTTTTCTATTAATTCGACCAAAATATCGTTTTCAGTGTAAAGAACGCCATATCTACGAGGATCTTGAACTTCAGTTCCCACTATTACCGCGTCACATCCTTTTTTGTAATAAAAATCTAGAAGAGACTTGACATCTATTTCACTATATATATCTCCATATATTACTAGGACATCATCATCTAAATTATACTTCTCAGAGAGAATTCTTAAGGGTCCTGCATCACCTAAGGGTTCATTCTCTACCTCAATCTTAATTTTGTCTGCCATCTTAATACCTTTCAAATAATCAATTATCTTATCGGCCATTACTCTCAACGACAAGTATATATCAGTTATGTTAGCATCATAAAGAGTTTCTAATATGTACGCTAATATTGGCTTATTTAGAAGAGGAAAAAGAGCCTTGGGTTTAGTTAGGCTTAAAGGTCTAAGCCTAGTAGCGTATCCCCCAGCTAGTATAATTGCAGATACCATAGTAAGATAAGAACGTTAATAGATAAAAAATTGTTTTACTTCGTTAGGTACTTCTGTAATTTCTTCTCTGCTGCATCCCAATTTACTACATTCCACCATGCGTTCACATAATCAGCTCTCTTATTCTTATATTGAAGATAGTATGCATGCTCAAATTCGTCCACTATTAATATAATAGGTAATTCTGCTATATGATTTTGGAAATGGTTCTCAAACGTCATTATCTCTAAGTTTCCCGTCTCTGTGTCGTAATAGAGTACGGTCCAGCCAGTTCCTGGTAATGAATTTGCAGTTTCAGTGAATACTTGCTTAAACCTATCAAAGCTTCCATATTGTTTGTTTATCAAATCTGCTAATGCGCCACCCGGTTTACCACCACCTTTACCACTTGGAGCCATATTCTCCCAATATAAGGCGTGCAACTTATGCCCATTTATATTAAATACAAGGCCACGCATCAAACCCTGAATATCGTACTGACCAGACTGTAAATCTCCTTTAATTACTTTTTCTAACCTTTCTAGAAAGGAATTCGCGCCATTAACGTAACCTTTATGATGACCATTATAGTGTACATCTATTATGTCCTTGCTTATATATGGTTCTAGTGCGTCTACCTTATATGGTAATGGAGGTAGCTCGTACTTTTTAAATTGGATTTGGAGAGCCATAGGTAAACATATGAGAAACCACTTATATCTTTAACTTCCTAAACCTAGTAAACCATATATATCTCTGAAATAATATAATCTTTAGAATGTTTATAAAGAATCCTGAGCCTAATACTGAAACTGTTTATGACTATATTAATAGAGTAGTAGCAGCAGTAGTTAATGCGATCATCTCATATAATATATTATATGAAATTATTCCTGTAGAATATGTATATTTCACTATAGCAGCAATCTCGGTAATTTCATTCTTCTTCTATAAACAACTTTCCATAATACTCTTAGCATTGTATATTATAGATAAGGCAATACTTACGAAAGCTATCTATTATTTGTCATTATATCCCCTTATACAGTTTTATTCGATCAAATATCTGATAGAGTTAATCATAGTACTAGTTTTCTTATTTGTAATACCTTTAATTTCAATATTAAAATTTAGGTCTAATGAGAGTGTAATAACATCTGATTCCTTACTTCTAGCACTATATAATCCATATCTTATATTATTTTTACCTTTCGGAATAAGTGAAAAAAATAATAAAATTTCCGTAAATGTTCTTTCCGTCTTACCTTTACTTGTAATTCCTATTTTACAATATTATAGCTTTCCGTATAATCCTAATTTATGGATATCACTAGCACTTATTGTGATATCAGGGATATTATTCGGATTAAAATATATATTCAGCCTAGCTGGAATTATACCACTTGACATATTCCTATATATCTCTAATGAGAAAATAGAGATAATTGCTTTAATTACGTTAATTTCAGCGATTTTAAATTTAATTCCGTCTATCTTATCAATAATAGAAACTAACTTTTATATTAAACGTGAAATCGTAGAACGGAAGAGTAAAATTAATGAAAGTTTAAATGAAGTTAAGAGTAGCTTAGATAAAATAAAGTTATTGTCAAAAGATTCTACAGATATGGAATTATTCTCTATAATACAGAAATATGAAAAGTTTTTCTCTTCTGTATCAGCTAATTTAGAAACAATTGCTGATATAAAGTCTTTACAAAATATAGAGATGGAAATAAACGCGAAAAAATTAGAACTAGAAAGAAACATTAATGACTATTTATTCGATCAAATTTCACAATACAATGAAATTGTAGAGGAAATTAAAAATTATGGAATTGTATTAGATAGGATTGAGCCATTATCTGAACCCATAAAAATAGATGAAGACGATACGATTAAGATAAGCAAATTACTTAGTAGAATAAGTGAAAATATGAATATATTATCTAAATATGTTGAGAATATGACTAAGTCGTTAAAAACTCTGTTAGGTAAGAACTACGATAGTGAAATTACAGATATAAGACTAGACATTAAAAAGTCAATAATATACATTAAGGAATTAGCAAGTAAGGAAAATATTGATAGTTGTAAAGCTTGTGTAGAGTTGCTAATAAAATTTCTACAGATGTTAAATTCTCTCAATCTAAGCACTAATCAAGAACTTCTAAAGATATTAATAAAACTTAATGACGAGAAGCCCGCGACATTTATAATAAAAAGTGAAGAAATCATGGAACAAGGTTTAAAATTAGCTATTGATACAGTAACCAAATTGAAAGAGGAATATAAACGTATACAAAGTGAGATACCTTCTTTAGATAGGTATAAAGAATTTGAGCTTATTAACTTACTTGAAAAGGAATTAAACGATAATACAAAACCCATTTGTAAAAGAATGGAGGCATTAGCGTCTTTTCTGCAAGTCATACAAGATTTATCAAGTATAGTTACACATAAGAACGAAATAGCAGATGTTATAAACTTAGTTAGTGATAATTACGATCTCATATTACAAAAAGTCTTGGAAGAGGGATGTATAAAACTTAGCGATCTTGGAATAGCATTAGATTACAGTAAGTTCATAGATTTAGTACTACAAGAAAAAGGTTCAACTTTAAAGATAGTCGGCGATTCCATCTGTTACATGAAATAATATTGTTTTACCCTTTTGATTTAAATTTAGTAATGAATCATTCTTAATGCATATAGTTAGAGCAAAACCATCATAGCGCAGCCAAGTAGTTAAAAATTTAAGATATCTATGATCTCCCTATAGAGACTGAAAGATAAGATTGTATAAAATAAGTGGCCAAAAGATATAATAGAAATAATTTATTCATTCATGACGATACTATGAGAACAACATAAAAATTAATTTATATGACAGTCAAAAATTCAATTATTAGCATTACCTTAATCTTTTTATCGTAATTTCTGCATGATCTTCCACTAGGTCCGCTTTAAATAGATATCTGGGAGCGTTTCGTAAAAGCTGATGAGTGCATAAAACCCTATCTTTATCTGTTAATACTAATATGCTGTCACCTACTTTCATGGTCACTAAGTATTTTGAAAGTTCAAGTATAAATTCCTCACATGGTTTGCCCCTAAGGTCTAATTTATCCATGTAATGAGTTATTTTATTGGAGATTAAAAGTTTAAAACATTTTTTAGCTTTAATGATTGGTTTTTAAATACGTATGTACCTTAATGTTTCTCTATTTTTAGCTTTTAACTCAGTCTGTTCTTTTTCAATTTTATTAAACAGTTCATCGTAGTTTTCTAACATAAAATTATAGGCATCTAATATTCTGTTCATGATTATAGTATTGGAGAGCGAATGAATTCTTACCCCAACTCTTCCTACAGCTCCACCTCGTACCATTAGCCAATGAGCGAAAACTTCTAACGGATACTTTTGAATAACTACATCTTTACTTATTTTCTTTTCATATAACCAAAATAATTCCCTAATGAAATTAGAGGCGATATTTCTCAACATCTTTGGCTTCCATTCCTCTATGTATTTCTCTCCTTCCTTTATCATCACATTTCTTAAGTAGTTATAGTACTCTTCTTTTTCACTATCATTTAGAAGAGCTAATCCAGTTACCGCAATGACGAAATCTTTTTGAGCCATAAATGAATCGAAGTCTCTGTTGATATATAACCACGCGGTCGCTGCGAATGAATCAACAATACCATACATCAATTTTTCAATTAGGTTATTCTTATCTATCTGTTTAATTATTTTCTCTCCACTTATTATTTTTTCAAACTCGTCAAAATCTACAGCACCAGCATAAACTAATTTCCCATCTATGAAAACTGATGGGGTAGATATGACTCCTCTCTCAAAAGCTAAAAATGGATATAGCTCGGTATCTATTATCTTAACTTTACTTAATAACCCTTTGTTTTCCAAATATTCCAATAGCATGTTACATTCTACACATGTCTTATGAATGAAGATCTCCACTTCCATTTTCATTTCACAGCTTAATTTTTCTTGCATTCAAGCAATTAAGCTCTTTCTTCCACCACAAACTGTCATATCTTTTATCGAGAAGCCAGACTATCGCCTTATCCCTTGGGCTTCTGATAGACCTACCTATAGCTTGTTTAACTGCAGTTAATGCTTGTATTCTAATTAACTCATCACTAACATCTTTTTTCAAGACTTTAGATATCTCACTTGCTCTTAACTTTAGATAATCATCAATAGGCGGATATGGAATACCTACTATTGCTACATCAGAGATTAAGCTAATTCCGTTTTCAACTATCTCAATACCTTCAGATATCTTGCCCCTAGCTATACCCATAATTAATGTCTTTCCTTTTTTCACCTTATCAATAATATCTTCAATACTAGTCTCTGAGTCTTCTTTTAAGTATCCTATATTATTTAAGAACTTGGATACCATATGCATAAATTCGTAACTGGGAAAGATAGCCAGAATATGTTTATTAGAGTTATAAAAAATTTTTAATAAGTACGAAGCGTATTTACGTGCCATTTGTTCTGATCTTAAACTGTATGTCGTTGTTACGTCCATGGATATAAGGCACTCGTATGTTCCAGTTAATCTACTTCTCATAATTTTCTCGACATCTATATAAACAATTTTCCTATTTATTCCGATAATATCTCTAAGATAATTTAATGGTTGCATAGTTCCTGACATTAGCATAAAGCTGATTTTCTCGTCATTAAGTATATTTATGAAATCGGATGATATGACATATTTAGCCACTAAGGAGTTTGAATATGAAAACACTCTTACTTTTTCATCTTTCAATAGTTCAAAAAATCTTATTACTGATCCTAAATAATTCTTAGTTAAACTTTTATTTTTTATCATATCTTTCCTGATATCCTCATATTCCTCTGTTAAAGTGTCAATCTCGTCATCAGATAACGTTATACTAGCTAGTTTATCATTATCAACGAGTATATATCTATCATCAGAGTATACGAGCTTCTCTAAATTTTCTTTTAGTCTCTCTAGGATAGACTTTGCATTTTGTGATTTAGCTTGAGAGATAGCCAACTCTATTATTTTTTTATTTAATCTTTTCTCTTCCATGTTTGAAATGTTTTCTATATTATGCGCTTCATCTACAATAATCACATAATCTTCCCAGTTTATGTCTAATGAGTTCCTAAGCCAAGGCATGAATAAATAAGGATATGTAAGTAGTATGACGTCTGCGCTTTTTATAGTCTCCAGAAGTGAGTAATATGGACAAAAACCTAACTTTTTACTCTCATCCTTAAGCTTATTTAAACTTATTTTGGGTGGATCATTTATTTTAACGTCAGCTACGTTAAATAATTCACAGCCTCCACAGTAAATATCTTGCGGATCTACGTCGCTAGAAGTATATACACAAGCTAATGACTTACCTACTAAAAACGCGTACCTCTTGTCCCTAAAATGGGTTGACAATTCCCTATAGACTGGAAAAAACTCATTATGAGTTCTAACTACGAATATTACCTTCTGTTTTACCTTAAGAGAAGTGTACAGAGCAAAGAGAGTTTTACCACTTCCAGTAGGAGCTTGTAATATAACTAAAAAATTATTTCTTAATGCATCAATAACTTTTTCAGCTATTTTGCTTTGCCACTCTCTGAATTCCACAATTAAATTAATTCTGGAGCGTTTACTATAACTTCTTCTAACATTATGTACTTGACAAAAGGCTTATCTAACAATGATATTACATTCTTTGCTTTTCCTCTTACTTTAACTACATTCATAATACTAAAAACCCTATCTACTTTTAATGAGGCTTTCTGTATCTCATTTATTACTTCACTTGATGGAGGCAATGAGGTTACAATAATGGCTTTTATTTCAGTAGCAGGTGAGTTCTGAACTATTTCGAAAATTCTATAATCCAGTTTAACTCTGAGATCCTCACTTATTTCTAACATCTTTATTTTCCTCTACTATACTTTGTCTGCTTTCACTCTTATAAATTGTTTGTTCATAATCTTTTAAGTAGTTTTTATTATGCAACGTCTATTATGTTTAAATCTTACAATTTGCTTTAATAAAAAATTTTTAGATAAATGATTTCAAGTAAAGTTACCACGCCATAATGACCTTATACAAAACGTAAAATAAGATCAAAAATAAATATCGTAATTAAGTATAAATTTTTAGGCATCTAAACCATTAAGTGCAGTTGTAGTATTACGCGCAGTAAGGGTTTTAATACCCTAGCGTTTATTTTTAATTTCTTCTACTCTTTTAACATATTGAAATTATGAGAGAAATAAGAATAAGCAGAAATGGATTTAGAACTGGAGAGAAAAGAAAAATTAGCTTGCCTGATGGCAAAGAATTGGTGATTTTTTACTTAGGTGCAGATAGATTTTTTGCGTTTGATAATAGATGCCCTCATTTAGGATGCGATATCTCGAAATATGGTGTCATAATAAAGGAGGAACTGGTTTGTCAATGTCACTTTTCACACTTTTCGATATATACTGGTGAACCTAAGAAGGGTGCCTCAAGAAAGCCTATAAGAGTGTATAAAACTCAGGTAACTCCGGATGAGGTAATCATATCATTAATATAATTAAGTATTTTTATAAGGTTTTTATAATAAATTTGACCTTGTGCTAAAGGTTCCACTGCATAGGAATAGACCAGTTTTGAACCTAATAGACCAACTGCGATTCTCTCCAAAGGATTATTACTCATTGGTATTATAGTAATTTTTTCATTTTCAAGAAGAGGCAAAAGGATCTCTTTGTATCCCCTTAAACTAGGAATTGCAATCTTAACGCTGTAGGCTTTTTCAGAGAATTCCCTGACTATTTCCTCAACTTCTTTTCGTGATGGTAAATACTTAAAGTAGTGGGCTGAGACTATCTTATTATCATAAGGTAAATCATTTCTCTTAAGAAATGATGCTTCTACGTCATAAAGAAAGCCCTTATCATAAAGTTCCTTTAGAAGCTTTACTTTTATTTCATCTCTTATTTGATTTATTCCTCCTTCTTCCTTGTCCCTTAATGTTATTATCAATTTACTTTTGTACTTATCTAAAAATTCATAATAGTTAGATATAATACTAATATCTTTTAAGTAATCCAATCTTAACTCTATTAAATCAGAATCTAGAAAATTCTCTATGAGCCTTAAATCCTCTATCCTCTTAACTGGAAATGAAGCTACAACTAATGGTCTCATTCAATAGAAATCTTTGCATTAAGCGATAATAAATCTTGCCAATAATTCGGATTGCTCTTATTTACGCATTCAGCAGAAGTGATGGCACCACCTTTAATTAAGGCTAAAGCGGACGACATCATAGCAACTCTATGATCGTTTAGGCAATCCGTAACTGGAGAATTCAACAGTTTTTTATCAGTTCCAAATATGAAAATTGAGTTATTTTTTACTTCACTCAATACATTATATAGTAAAAGTGTTTTTTGAATACTTTCTATCCTGTCACTTTCTTTGATTCGCAATCTCTCAATCTTGCTAATCTCACTTATACCATCTGCTATGGCCGCTATTCCAGCTATCGTCATAGCTAAATCTGGCGCTTCATCTATATCTATTTTTATCGGAAGGTATCTTTCTCTAGCCTCAACGTACCATTTATTTTCTTCGTATTCACTTACTGCACCCATTCTCCTAAATATCTCAACTATACTATGATCACCAAAATACTTTTCTGGCTTCCATAAATTGGTTATCGTAACATTTCCCCCACTTGTTAATGCTGAAAGAGCGTAAAATGAAGCTAAGCCATAATCTCCTACTACCTCACCCTCGAACTCCGATAATTTATTAGGATGAACATATATCTTGTTATCGACCATCTTAACATCTGACCCGAATCTGTTGAACAAATCTACAGTAAGCAAGATATAACTTAGAGATGAAATAGGTGGTATAATTTCAATAATACCTCCATTTATTATATGAAGAGCGTATATTAAACCTGAAATATATTGACTGCTCTCGTCACCGTAAATTCTTATTCTATCGTTATTTATCTTCCCACTAATTTTCAAGGGTAAGCTGAAAGAGGAAAATAATACCCCATAATTACTTAATGCTTCAACAACTCTTCTCACTGGTCTTTTTCTTAAACTCTCCTCGGCATCAATAATTACCTCGCCACCTATAGCGGCGATTATCGGAATAAGCATTCTGAGTGTGGTACCAGATCCTTTCAATTTTATATATTTTTCCTTAATTTCCAAATGCTTTGGTGGAATAAACTCAGAGTTATCCTTTACCTCTACTCCTAAAGCTCTGACTGAGTTTATCGCATCTACCACATCTTCTGATAGAATTAGATTACGAAGACGCAACCTAGTAAAAAGAGAAAGAAAGATTAATCTAATGGCAACACTTTTTGATTGTGGTGCTTTTATCATTCCGCTAATTTTTGATGGATATATCCTTACAATCAAGGTCTACAGGCCTAGATATAATAACGTCTCCAAATCTCTTAAGGCTTTCGTATATTGGACCTTCTTCTCCATCTTTAGTTACGGCAAAATATGATGGGCCATTCCCGCTAATGCCTGCAGCTAACGCACCTTTTCTTAATGAAACTTCTATGGGATCTAGTTGATAACCTAGAATATTAGCTATCAATATACCATTCATTTTCATTGCAACTAAGGGATCTTTAAGAGCTATCTTAAAAATCTCTTCGAATACACTGTTATATTTCTTTAACTCGTATAACTTTACTGACTTCTGTCTTCCTCCTTTTGCTAATATGAGAATAACTAGATCGTCTTTTGGATTATCCATCTTTATTACTTGGAAATACTTATTGTGTGTATATGATATTCCGCCACAATAAGAAGAAGTGGCGTCATCTAATGCCCCAGTATATGAGACTCCAGCTTTTAATGAAAGAATTGCGGACAGAATGGGAGGGTTAACGTTATTTATATTATATCGCTTTGCTATCTCGCTTATTAATGCTACAGATACTGCACTACTACTCTTTAGACCGCTTTTTTGGGGTAACTCAGATTCAATATCTACTACAATATCTGGAATGAGATATTTTTCTTTAAAATAATCAACAATAGTTCTAATTAACTCACTTTCTTTGGTGTAATCTCTTTTACCCTCTTTAATTGTAACATTAATCTTTAGATTAACTGCCATAGAAGAGCCATACCAAGAAGGCAAGGCATTAACTACTGAGATCCCGCCATAGGCTTGCATGAGTTCACATACCTCTCCCAACGTTGTTGGATTACACTAATTTGATCTTCTGTAAGTCTAACTGAGGGAATGTATCCTGCTCTCATTGCGTGATCAACTAAAGTTATTGCAACCATTGATTCAACCACAGCTACTCCCCTAATTGCAACAGCTGGATCATGTCTTCCAATTACTGATATTGTGGTCTCTTCTAAGTTCCTTAAATCCACTGTTTTTTGGGGTTTTCTAATTGAACTAGTTGGCTTAAATACACACCTTAGCACTATATCTTCCCCATTAGTTAATCCACCCAAAATACCACCAGCATAATTATATTTCCATCCAAGTCTGTTATCTTTTTTTACAATTTCGTCATTAGCTTCACTTCCTTTCATTTTACTTGCATTAAAACCTAATCCATATTCAAAGCCTAATACAGCAGGAATTGACATTATTGCTTTAGCTAAATCAGCTTTTATTTTATCGAAAACTGGTTCTCCTAAACCTACAGGGGAATTTTTAACTACTATTTCAGCTACGCCTCCATAACTATCTCCTTCTTGCATGGCCTTTTTTACTAGAGCTTCAAATTTCTCTTCTAACTCTTTTTTACTAGCTCTTACCGGGCTATATTTTGAACATAGGACCTCCTCGAATGATATTTCCTCCTTTAATTCTTCTGGTCCTAAACTCCTGAGATGACCTGCTATCCACGTGTTAGTTAACATGAGCAGTTTCTTTGCCACAGCTCCAGCAATTACTCTACCTACTGTTTCTCTAGCACTAGATCTCCCACCTCCTCTATAGTCCCAATTTTCGTAACCATACTTCATAATATAGGGTAGATCAGCATGGCCAGGCCTAGGTTTATACTTAACTTCCTCATATAGACTGGATATCACGTCAGAGTTTCTCACTATCACAGCTATTGGAGATCCGGTAGTTCTATTGTTAAAGATCCCACTTAGTATTTCTGGTTCGTCTTTTTCTCTTCTACCCGATACATATAACCTTCCTGGTCTTCTAAATTCCAGTTCAAACTTAATATCTTCTGTACTTAATGGTAAACCAGCTGGTACCCCATCTATTACTACACCTACTGCAGGACCATGACTCTCTCCAAATGTAGTTATCCTAAATATCTTACCAAACGAGTTTCCTGGCATAAAGATACTCTATAATCTTTTCATCTGGAACACTTTTATTAAACCATATCTTTTCCGCTTCTACGGCCTGATTTACTAAAATTTCTAACCCATTTATATATTTAATTCCATACTTCTTCGCTTTTTTAATCAATTCAGTCTCCACTGGTTTATAAACAAATTCTATTACCAAATTAGATTTCTTCACGCATTCTTCAGCAACTACATTTGGATCCGGAGTACTGTTAACTAGAACTAAATTATTGTCTTTCTCACATTTTTCCTTAATTAACGCTTCAAAACCATTCTTATTCAGTAAGGTTTTTAATTCTTGCGCTCTGGCTTTAGTTCTATTTATAATATTAATAGTGCATCCCATTTCAGCTAATGCAAAAGCTGCAGCTTTTGCTGCACCGCCAGCGCCATATATATAGCACTCGAAGCCTGATATATTCTCAACCTTTTTTATAACTAAATTTTTTACCGCTACATAATCAGTATTATATCCCTCCCTTTTGTATATTGTATTCACAGCTTGTATTCGTGAAGATAATAGATCTGTTCTATCTAAATGTTTCATAACTTTTTCCTTATATGGTATAGTGACGTTTAGGCCTTCAGCTATCTCTAGTAAGCCATCTATACTTCGTTCAAATCTATCTTCATTCATGTCAAAAACTAAATATACTGCATTAACTCCCAAAGATCTAAAGGAAAAATTATGAATATATGGCGATAAAGTATATTTTATATCCTTACCTATCAAACCAAAAAGTTTAGTATCATAATTTATTTCGTCAAACATTGTTCAGCAAACCCCTTAATCACATTTAAGGGTACCTCAACTTTCTTCCAATTGCCAATTCTTGTAGGAAAAGGCATCAAGATAACGTTCCTTCTATGTTTTTTATCCATCTCGATAGCGTTTAACGCAGTTTTTAAATCTAGCGGGGCATCTATCTGTGAAATATCATAAGGTAAACCATACAATTGCAACAGCCATAATACATCTTCAACAACTCCCTCTTCTGCATAACCTAACTCCTCTGCTATCTTCGCTTCGCACACCATCCCTACTGAAATAGCATAACCATGTGGAACTTTAAATCCAGAACCAGCCTCTATCGCGTGTCCAATTGTATGTCCAAAATTCAATACTATACGTATACCTCTCGTCTCTCTCTCATCTTCCTTCACAACTGCAAGTTTATCGATTGTGGATCTATAAATTAACTCCTCTAAAACTAACTTATCTTTATTTAATACTTCATCTTTATTTAGAGATAGGAAGTCATATAATTCCTTATCTAACGTTAAACCATATTTAATTACTTCTGCTAATCCTTTCTTTAGTTCTTCTGTTGGCAAGGTTTCCAAAAATGTTAGATCAGAAATTATCATAGTGGGTTGATAAAATGTTCCAATAATATTCTTTATATTATTAAAATTTACTCCATTTTTACCTCCTATTGCAGCATCTACCATACCTAAAAACGTAGTTGGTACGTTTACTAGATTTATTCCTCTTAGATATATTGATGCAACAAACCCTGCAATGTCTGTTACAGTTCCACCACCTACGGCAATAATATAATCACTCCTATCAAAATTCCTTTCGAACAGTTCATTCACTAATAGCATTATATTAGATAGATCTTTTGCATTCTCTCCATCTTCAATTGAAATTAGATAAGGATCTGATAGATACTTAATAACATTATCTATATTTAATTTCTTTGAATATATAACCCCAATTTTATGATCTTTTATATCAAGCAATTTAGAAAGAGAACCCTCACCTATTACCACTTTAACCTCAGAACAACAAATATTTTCTGTAACTTCTCTCATACATCTCTACCTAAAGCTCTTGTTAGATCTCTAATTCTATTAACTAAGACCTCAAAAGATTCCAGAGTTAGTTGTTGCTCAGCATCACTTAGTGCCTTTTCGGGTGTTGGATGAACTTCTATTAATAGCATATCGGCACCTGCAGCTACCGCAGCTAATGCTAATGAATGTACTAGCTCTCTCCTGCCAGCTGGATGACTTGGATCTGCACAAATAGGTAAATGTGTCATTAATTTAGCTGCTACCATTCCGCCTATATCTAATGTAAATCTTGTTGATCTTTCAAAGGTCCTTATACCTCTTTCACATAGCACTACATTACCATTTCCTTCTAGTAAAATGTACTCAGCTGCCTGAAGCCACTCTTCTACTGTATTACCCATTCCTCGCTTCAATAGTACGGGTTTGCCTAACTGGCCTACTTCCTTGAGGAGGGAGAAGTTCTGTGCATTTCTGGCTCCAATTTGTATCATATCGACATATTGCTTAAATATTGGCGAATCTCTAGTATCCATTATCTCTGTTACGATAGGTAAACCAACTTCATCGCCTACTCTCCTCAAAATCTTTACTCCTTCATCCCCTAAACCTTGAAATGAATATGGACTTGTTCTAGGTTTATATGCACCTCCTCTAAGTAATGACGCACCAGCTCTTTTAACAGCTTTAGCAGTAGTAAGTACTTGTTCTTCACTTTCTACTGCACAAGGACCAGCCGCAATTACAACTTTATTGCCACCTATTTCAACGTCTTTCACATTAACTATCGTAGGCTGTTTTTTCCAATCATTGCTTGCAAGAATGTAAGGTTTCTTAACTTCAACTTTTATTTCTATGCTGTCATCACTGATACTTTTTACATTTTGATCTGGCCATGCTAACACTAAATTCTTACCATACAAACTTAATACCTTATAAGACGCCGAATTCTGATTTAACTTCTCTTTTAACGTTGAGAAGTCGCTTTTATCTTTTAAAATATATAGGATCATACTATTTAACCTCCATCTAGTTCTTCTTTAATTTTTTTAAGCTCCTCTAAACCTATGTTTCTTGCCTTATAAGCATAAGGATTTTGTTTTTGTATCTCAAGAATTACCTCTTTAAGGTCTTTAATTCTCCTTAATATCTTGTTAATCTCCTTGAAATTTGTTGTATAAAAATTACTAAAATCAACACTTAACTCATTGGATAATATTTCTATTGAATTATTTAGTCCTAATAGATAATAATGTGTCAAAACTTGAACTACAGCCATAGCTTTCTCATGTGTATCTACGTCAGTTATAACTGGAACTAGGCCAACCTTTCTCCAGAAATTCTCAATTCTTGCTAGATCATCTTTAGAGCTAGTTTGAGAGGGAATAATGACTATTTTTTCTCCTATCGGATATTCTATTGGACCAAATAAAGGATGAGTAGAAACGTATTTAAAACCTATTTTTTTAGATAACTCCTCTAAATATCTGAAAATTATAGATTTAGATGAACTAATATCAATAAGTATCTTATCTTTAAGTTTATTGGAAAAGAATTCATTTAAATTATTTATAATTATATCTGGCGGTATCGCTAATATAATTATATCTCCCCAATTTATAGCTTGTGAATAGTTCATACTTACACATTTAAATTGACTTGCTAATATCTCAGCTTTATTTAGATCTCTTCCAGTAATGGCTAATTCATGACCAGCTAAAGAAATAATGGAAGCAAGTGACTTAGCCATTCCGCCATATCCATAAATAACTACTTTCTCCTTTTCCCCCGGATTAATTTGCATTAACTTAGAGTATGAAAAAATTAAGGGTAATATTGATTCAACTAGACTATCAGGAATATTATACTTCCTTGCATTAACTAACCATTTCTCCTTAACTTTTATTTCTCTATTCTCATCAGTAACGCTAATGTTGGAATTTGATTTTATTTTCCCTATTTTTCTAGATAATTCTAACCTATATGCAAGCAATTTTACTAACTGCTCATCAACTTTATCTATCTCCTCTCTTAATCTTATTAATTCCTCACTCATCTACTTCAATAAATCAATAGCCTCTCTTATAATAGTTTTATAGTTTATATTATAGTAGTCTAGTAGATCTCTTTGACTTCTAGCAGATCTTCCAAATGTAGTTGCACCTATAAACCTTATAGGCACTGGATAACGCTTTGCTGTCACCTCTGCTACTGCAGATCCTATTCCTCCATATATACTATGCTCTTCAATTGTGATTATTTTACCCGTTTTTCTAGCATAATATTCTATAGTATCCTCGTCTATGGGTTTTATAGAGAATAAATTTATCACAGCGACGCTAATACCTAATTTCTCTAGCTCTTCTGCAGCTTTTAACGCATCCCATAAAACTACACCAGCACCCATTATAGCTAAATCGCTTCCTTCTCTAATTATATATGCTTTACCTACCTTAAATTCATAATCTTGACCTGTGGTAATCGGTGGAGAGTACTCTCTACCCATTCTATAATACAACGGACCTCTTTCCTGATTTATTATAACTGGCAAACTTCTTTCTATATCTTTAGGATCAGCAGGAACTATCACCTTCATATTTGGGAGTACTCTCATTAATGCTATATCTTCAAGAACTTGATGGCTAGAACCATCACCATGATCGCTATAGCCAGTATGAGTTACAAACATTTTAACATCTAAATTCATCCTAGCTATGCTATTTCTTATTTGTTCCCAAGCCCTCATTAAAAACATTCCGAAATTAACTATAGCTGGTTTCTTACCTATAGCTGCTAATCCAGCTGCAAAGTTCACCATATCTTGTTCCGATATACCAACGTTAAAGTATCTGTCTTTAAATTTCTCCCTAAAATATGACGCTCTAGTAGAATCCCCTACGTCAGCAGTTATTACTATTAAATCCTTATTTTGATCTCCTAATTCTGCTAGTAACCTTCCGAAAGTTTCACGCATTGAGTAGATATTTCCTTGCATCATCTGGACTAGACCTCTGTTTATGTGTATTTTCTATCGCGGGAAATCCCTTTCCCCTCACGGTATTAGCAAATATAACTACTGGTTTATTTGCTTTAAAAGCTTCATTAATAGCATTACTAATACTAATAAAATCGTGACCATCGCAACTTAATACTTTCCACCCAACCGCTTCCCAGACCTTAGGTAAGAAACTCTTAGGCTTTATCTCATCCGTGGAGCCATCTAACTGGAAATTATTCATTTCTATAAATGCAATTAGGTTATCTAAATTTCTAGTAACCGCATGTGTCATTGCTTCCCATATTTCTCCCTCATCTTGTTCGCCATCACCCATTATGACATAAACCCTTCCAGTTCCATTAGCCATTTTGATACCAGTAGCTACTCCTATCCCAAAACTTAAACCTTGACCTAGGCTTCCTGTTGACATATCTACTCCCGGAATGAAAGTCTCTGGGTGACCTTGCAATAAGCCCGTAATATCTTGGATTCTCCATAACTCTTCCTCCTTTATATATCCCTTTTCAGCTAAAACGGCATAGAGAGCAGGCGCAGCATGGCCTTTACTTAAAATTAACCAATCTTTATTCACTAAGTTTGAATCTAGTCTTATATATTTAAATATTAAAGTAGTTAATATTTCTATACTACTTAGAGAAGAACCTACATGTATCGTTTGATCGTAAAATAGCATTTTGATGACATTTCTTCTCGCTTTTTCAGCTATTTGTCTTAATTTGTTTAGTTCTTCTATTGATATTGGAGCTCCATCACTTCCACCTTTTTCCATTGGAACAACATCAAACCCCAGATTTACTAAGAAACACTTATTTTTAAAGATTATTGTACATTATATTTTTGTGGAAAGATACTCAAGACAGCTCTTAGCTCTAGGATTAGAGACACAACAGAAACTAGGCGAGCTGAAAGTCCTAATTGCAGGATGTGGAGCTTTGGGTACAGTTATAGCTGAACTTTTAACAAGGTTAGGAGTTGGAGAAATAACAGTTATTGACGCTGATGTAGTAGATATAACTAACTTACATAGGGTTCATCTCTTTGACGAAAATGATATAGGTAAACCCAAAGCTGAAGTTTGCTCAAAAAAGCTTTCCCTTATAAATTCCTCAATTAAAGTAAATCATACTATAGATGTTATTGATGAAAGAAATATTGAGAATATACTTTCCGATAAGGATTATATATTCGATGCATTAGATAATCTATATTATAAACTTTTACTAAATGATGCTGCAGTAAAGATGAAGAAAATTTTAATTTATGGAGGAATAAATGGAGAATATGGTTCTGCGAAATTAATAGTACCTAATGAAACTTCTTGCTTGTCATGCTTTATTAACTATTCCGAAGACGATGAAGAAACCGGAAATATGTGTGATGTTGTAGGTGCTACGCCACTGATAGTGGAATTAACTGCAACGCTGCAAGTTAATCTTATGCTCAATCACTTAAGGGGAATGCCAGATTATTCATTGTACTATATAGACTCTAGAAACATAAATGTGGAAAAAATAAAGGTAGAGAAGAATAGTAGATGTAAGGCATGCTCGTTAAATGAGTTTCCATTTTTAAATCAGAAGATAAGGAAACCTAAATGTGGAATTTTTAGAACTAATCTACAAGTGCTGGATATAGATAAACCCGAAATCTCAAAAAGTATGGGTAGTATACTCTTATGCTACCCTAATGTGGGTTGTTTTGAGAAAAGGGGAAGATAATGGATAAGAAGTATATTGCAGCAATAGTTTTGCCATTTATAGTTGTTGCAGTTTACGCATTCATATTTAAAATTAACATATTGCATGTACTATCTGAAGATCCGAGATTTTTTCTTCTATTTCTTTTAACTTATATAGTTCAAAATTTTATAATATCGATCAAAGATTCGCTATTAACTAAACTTAGAGTAGATGTAACTTTAAAAGCCAGATTATTAGGCAACTCAATTGGTTTGCTAATACCCGGGTGGGCTGGGCAAGAATTAGTCAGAAGTTTAGTTTATAATAAGCATGGATTAAATTTAAGGCAATCGTTTAGTTTTTCAATTCTTGTGGGATCAATAGATGTACTTGCAATATGCTTTGGGTATATTTTATTTCTTCCTCTGTATTTTAACCCCTTAGAACTTATATTTATATTAGTAGTGATATCTAATATAGCTGGGTGGGCTGCTGCTCTTTCTTACTTCTATTTACAGCATAATAAGGTAAATAAAGTGGAACAGTTCATATTTAAGATAATAAAAATGGAAAGAATTGTAGCAGATTATATAGAATTTAAACAGTACCTTAAACAAGGTACCACTAAGGATTTCACGTTTTATATTTTAATTGGTGCACTTAGTTTCACTTGTTATGGAGGATATTTTTATTATATAACACATAATATTTTATTATCAATATTTATTGCATTTTTATATCAAGTATCAACTTTAATTCCAATACCATCTGCAGCTATTGTTGGAGAATTAGCTTTGTCAATATTTCTAAATCCTTCATACGTATTTTTAACGAGACTAAATTATATAGTAGCAAATATTATAGGATTCGTATTCTTTAAGGATATGAGCTTTGAAGAACTTAAAAAATGGTCAAAAGAAATTCTAAAGAGATAGTGATGGAAGTATTCTTAGGAGAGCCTAACAATCAAGAAATAAGGGAAGTTGTTAGAAACCTTTACTTAAAAGACTATCTCTGCATTTCTACATATTATTCGTTAGAACCTCTATTGTTCTCATATATTATTTCAAAAAACATAAAAAATGCTTTTATGATCTCGTATCAATCAGAAGAATGTGAAATACAACTTAAATTTGATGCTAACGGCAAATGGATAATTGACAATAAAAATAAAAAAAGGTACTTTTTAGGTCAAAATTCGTATTGTTCGTATTTGTCAATAAATACTGATGACATATTACCTATAGTCTCTTGTATATTAACCTCTATGACAATAGATAGAAGATCCTTATCAGAGTGGGAACTATCTATGCTAAAAGAGTTAGAAAAATTTGGCTTGTTTTTCGAGAAAAATCTTAGAATTCCCGGATATAAACACTTACCGTTATTCCTATCATTAATGTTTTCGTTAGATCCTTATATTCCTAACATAACTGGAAACAGAGAAAATACACTAAATCTTATAAAAGAAATAAATGCTAATGAGATATCCAAATTAGAAGATCTTAATGAAAATCAACTAAACACATTACTTTTTAAAATAATTTCTGCAATAGTAAAGGAAAACCCTAAGTTCACTAGAGATGACATAATAGCGGATAGGATTTTCTATCTAGATTATGATTTACTGGAATTGACATTTGCGCTAATATACTCATTTGATACTATAGGAAGTACAGAATTAATGCAACTCGGATTATCATCTTCCTACGCTGAGATACTAATAAACAGATTCAGACAGACTTTTTCTAAGGGGTTCTCAGTAAATTTGGTAGATACGAAACAAACGTATTACATTATAGAAGTAACTAATTTTAATTCTCCCTTGTTAGCACAACTAATACTTTTGCAGCTTCAAAAGATAAGAAGAGATAAAATTATAGTACTAAAAGAAAGAGACAAACTCTATACTAGTAGATATTTTCTGCCCCAATTAAAGAAGGAGGGTTTGATTCAAATTGATGATAGAACTAAAGCTCTTGTTGGAATGTAAAGATGCAAATATAATTATGAGAAGTTTGAACGTTGATAACGTAAATTTCCCAGAGGGAATGACAATTGAAAGCAATGTTAAAAATAACTTGCTAGAAATTACAATAAGAATGCAATTAAAGAATGCTAATGACATATTAACAGTAAGGAATACTGCAGATGAGATCCTAACACATATAAAGGCATTGCGTGCATCACTTGATAGTTTAAGTTAAATATTTAGTCTTGATATGAAAAGTTTATACGTGAGTCTACATGCCATTAAGACCCGGAAGATGCTATAGGCATTTCTCTGGTCCTGCATACACTAGAAAGGAGTATATACCAGGTATTCCACAGCCAAAAATAAGTAAATTCACATCCGGTAATCCTAATGGAGATTATGATTACGAAGTCAGATTAATTACTACTGAGATTGGACAAATAAGGCACAATGCCCTAGAAGCCGCTAGAACTATTACCCTAAAAACATTAGCTAAGAGAACTGGGAGTGAAACATCATTCTTTATGTGGATCCTTAAATACCCCCATCACGTATTAAGAGAAAATAAAATGATGGCATTTGCTGGAGCAGATAGATTACAAGATGGAATGAGATTATCATTTGGTACGCCGATTGGAACTGCAGCAAGAATTGAGAAACTAGGAGAGACTATAATTGTTGTAAAAGTTAAGAAAGAACATTTAGAATTTGCAAAAGAGGCGCTAAAAATAGCCTCAAAGAAATTACCTTTACGTACGAGAATTGAGGTAATTCCATTAAAGCCTATCAAACAGGAGGCTGCAAGTTGAGTTATATTTTTGAAGAAGAGCGCATAATTAAGGAGATAAAGGAAAGGAATGCTAAACGTGTTTTATTGCAGTTTCCTGAAGGATTGAAATATTTTTCTATAGATGTCGTAAAGAGATTAAAGGAAAAGTTACCTAATGTTGATTTTATAATATCTGGGGAGCCAAGTTGGGGAGCTTGCGATATTGCAGAAGATGAAGCAATGCAAGTTGCAGCTGATCTGATAGTTCATTTTGGTCATACACCATATACATGGTACTATCCAAAGTTTCCTACGTTGTTTATTAATACGGAAAGTACGTTAGACATCTCTGATAATGCGCTTTTCCAGTTAGAGAAAGATCTTGGAAAGTACGATGGAATGAAAATATCCTTAACAGCAACTTTACAACATGTAAGGCTATTATCAAAAGTTAGAAATTTTTTGGAAAGTAAGGGATACGAGGTAATTATAGGTAAGCCTTCAAGTAAGTTTATGTTTGATGGACAAATTTTAGGATGTGACTACAAGGCAGCTGAAGTTAACGCTGATATATATGTTATTCTATCAGGCGGTATGTTCCATGCCCTAGGATTAGGATTAAGTACTAATAAACCAACGATAAAACTTGATCCATATTTGCAAAAAAGTGAGGATATTACAAATGAAGTTAGAAAAATATTAAAAATTAGATATGGTAAAATACTGGAGGCTATAGATAAAAGAACTTGGATAATTATACAGGGTATTAAAGTTGGACAGAATAGGCCAATGATGGTGAAATATTTCTATGAGGAGCTAACTAAGAAAGGATATGATGTATTTATAGTTACAAATAAAGTACTTACCAAGGAAGTTTTAAGAAATATAGATAGAAATTATATAGATGTATTTCTAGTGACGTCATGTCCTAGATTACCCATAGATGACCTTTACAATTATGAAAAGCCAGTCTTGACGCCAGGCGAGGCAAAGATGATCATAAATAATAATCTGGAACCATATATCTTTCCATGGTGAATTGAGTGAAAGTACAAGGTGAATTAACCTTACCCGGGGAAGAACTAGCAGTAATTGAGGAGTTTATTGCCGGAGATGGGACTTATGAACTAAATGGTATAGTAAGAGCAGCCGTTATTGGGAAAATATTCTACGATATGTTAAATAGAAAAAGCAACGTACTCGGAATAAAGAAAATTATTTTCCAGAGTTTAAAAAAAGCAAAATATGTAGTGGGAATCATTAACACAGTCAAAGAGGACATCGCACAAGTATCAGTAGTTGGAATTGAAGAAAAAAGTGTAGCACCACCCATTTCAGCATATTTACATATATCACAAATCACAAATAAGAAGTTAAACAGTATAACAGAAGCTGTAAGGGTAGGAGATATAATTAGGGCAAAGCCTCTTTCATATACTTTCCCCTTAGCCTTAACAATTAAAATGAAAGATCTAGGTGTGATCTACGCTAAATGCTCAAGATGTGGTTACTTATTAATGAAACAAGACGAGAATAATTTAAAATGTCAGAGATGCGGAAATATTGAACAGCGGAAAATAGGGGTTTATATGGTGAGGAAAAGTGGAAGTTAAGGTTCTAAAAAGTGAAGATAATTACTTAGAGCTAGAAATAGAAGGAGAAGATCATACGTTAGGTAACTTGATAGCAGGAATGTTAAGAAGAATAAAGGGCGTAAATTTTGCATCGTATTACCAACCGCATCCACTACTTGACAAGATAGTCATTAAAGTATTAACTGATGGCACAATAACCCCTAAAGATGCACTAATAAAGGCAATTGAGAACATAAAAAACTTATCTTCACAGTACGTCAATGAAATAAAGGGAATAACTGGTGAAGAAAGAAGCTAGAATAGCAATATTTTCTGAAGGTAACGAATTATATGCAATATGCGTATTCAGAGGTGTATTTTTGGAAAAATTGTTTCTAGATACGAATAAAGACCGTTTAACTCTACAATTTATCTCATCATCTATTATTAATGAAGTGAAATACTCTAATTTAAACATAGGCAAAAATGTTAGTGAACAAGAAGCTGAAAAAATCTGTCAAAATATCGTAAAGAAGATATCAGAAAAGTTAAATACACACAAAGTAAATGGTTAAGCTTGTAGCGTGGTAATTATGAAGTTCTGTCCTAAATGTAATTCTATGATGGTTCCAAGAAAAACTAATGGTAAAAATATATACAAATGTACGAAATGCGGATATGAGGAAGACGTTCCACAGACTACAGTAGTAGTAACAACTAAAGTTAAACATAGCATCAAAGAGAAAACCCTAGTACTAGAAGAAGAAGAGATGCCAACAGGTGCGCAAAAAATAAAAGGAGTATTATGCCCATCATGTAAGAATGATGAAGCATACTTCTGGATATTACAGACCAGAAGAGCGGATGAACCACCTACTAGGTTTTACAAGTGTACGAAATGCGGTAAGGTATGGAGAGAATACGAGTAAACGAATGAGAAAATCTTATTTTATTGAATTCTCATTTTATGTTGGACCCGTAGCTCAGCCAGGACGGAGCGCCGGCCTTCTAGCGTTAAGGGAGACAGCCGGCGGTCCCGGGTTCAAATCCCGGCGGGTCCGCACATAATATTAATTGGTAGATACTAATTCAAGATAGTCTTATAACTTATTACTAACATATTCACACTGTAATGGTTTACGATAGACCAGATTTCACTAAATTAGAAGTAAAATCTGTATTAACAGCAGGTATGGGAGTGTTCACAGATGGATATGAACTTTATGCCATTTCTTTAGTATTCTATTATATACAAAAAGCGTTTCAGCTAAATAGTTTCGAAGAAGGATTAGTTATAGCAAGTGCATATTACGGTGCAGCTGTTGCTGCAATTTTATTGGGATTTTTAGCAGATAAACTTGGTAGAAAATTAATATATGGCCTAGATGTCAGCCTAATGAGTTTGGGAATCTTACTCCAATCTTTGTCAAATAGCTTTGTAGAATTATCAGTCGCCAGGATAATTCTAGGCTTTGGAATAGGTGCAGATTACGTACTTTCACCTATAATTACTGCAGAAAATTCAAATCCTAAAAATAGAGGAAAACGAATGATAGTAACTTTCGCAGTACTTTGGGGATTAGGTGCCGTTACAGCAGCTTTAGTTGAGCAAATTTTGCTAGTCACTAATATAACTAACAGTAATATAATTTGGAGACTTGTTTTGCTCATAGGAATAATCCCAGCATTTTCAGTGTTCTACTTAAGAAGAAGAATTCCTGAAACTTACAAATATTTAACTAGAATTAAGCCAAAAAGGGAAGAGTTGGAAAAGCTTGAAAGAGAATTAAAAAGTAAAGTAGCAATTTCGTTAGATGAGATACCATTTTCAAAAAGATTTAAATCTGCAGTAGGAATTATAGTTATATCTTCTATACTTTGGCTTCTTTATGATATGTATTCCTCCACGTTTGCAATTTATGGCCCTATAACTATAGCCGGCAATTTAGGACTGAACCCAATAGAATTTACATATGCAGCACAATTTTTAGCTGGACTACCAGGTCAAATTATTAGCATTTATTTGGTAGACAAATTGGGAAGGAAACCCTTAATCGTAATAGGTTACGCTGGTGTAGCATTTTGGCTTTTCATGTATTCGTTACTTCTTATAGAGCCACATTATTTTGGATTTAACATACATATAAGCAATCCATTGAACGCTGCAGAAAGTCTAACTGGACAAGCTGCATTACTCGGATTCACATTTTATCTTCTAAATTATCTATCATCTGCAATAGGGCCTGCTTCAATAATAGGATCCGCGATGTTAACGCCAGAACTCATTCCAACTAAAATAAGAGGAACAGGTCAAGCCATTAGCGTAGCAATCGATAGGCTAGCAGCCGCGTTCAGCATAACCGCATTCCCATTACTTTTAGTAAAATTCGGACTTCCAGTTTTACTTGCAACTTACTCAGCAATTGCATTGATATCATGCATAGTGACCTTGCTTTTTATACCAGAGACTAAGGGAGTAGAACTAACATAGAGACTAGGAAAAATAATGAGTAGTATAGAATACATTAGGCAGACTACTACATTGCAACAATCATTTTTATTCTAACTTCTTGATGTAATTGATTTATATATTTAAATATAAAATGCGTCAAAAAGCCCATAGTATATAAAAATGGACCCGTAGCTCAGCCAGGACGGAGCGGCGGCCTCCGGAGCCGCAGGTCCCGGGTTCAAATCCCGGCGGGTCCGCTGTGGGGGTGAAACTCCCACGCCCCCACTCCTAAATTTCTCGTAAGTTTCAACGACGTCAGCCAAAGGACCTACGTAATGTTCCTTTCCGTCACTACTCGACGTTCTCGATAAATAGACGTAATACCGACTTTTAACTTCACGTATGATTATATCACCAAACGTATAAGTCTTTTGTTTTTGCGTCATTTTCGCCCTTAATTTACGGTTAACAAAAGTAGATTTATAAGACTTTGACAACCGTTAAATTTTGCCGTTAGAACATGTTAAATTGAAAGAAGACGGCAAAAATTCCTTAATTAAAAACACTAAGCCATTTTTTGAATTTACGGGTGTCCGTCAAAGACGCCATGGAATCAAAATACATTCATTTTCACCTTTGTCAAAAATCCCGTGTACCTTTTGAAGTGTTGGTTAAATAATGAAATCACGATAAGGTTTATATCATAAAAGGCAACTCCCCCTTTTTTAAGTGGTTCAAAATATCGGTGACCTATGGCTTCGGTTGCACAAACTCGAGTGTACCTGTTTGTCCTATTGGGACACTTGGCCTCCCAGCAAATGCAACTTTTACACAACCCCCACCGTGGTATATCAGTTATTTACCAGAGATTTTAATAGGAATAGCTGGAATAGGACTAGTATCATTCTTTGTACTTAGAGGTAGGTTTAAGTTCTTACCTCGGAAAAAGGGGAAGGAAGTTAAATTCTAAATTCCTTTTCTCTTTTAGCTCCATTCAAATCCCTCTACCTTTTTTCATCTCAATGAGAATGAGAAAGGGGCTCACATTAATCAATCTTCATTATCTTCCTACTCACGCTTTTACCTATTTTGGCCACTATTAAGAAAGCACATTAATAGGAAATAAAAATATCCTATTGGAGAAATAAATCGAATAATTATTTTGCCTAGGAGTCGAGTTAATGTAAATTCTACCAAATTTAAATTTAACAGGGACATGTAAGAACACTTAAAAGTTTTTAGAGAATTTCTGATCAGACCATTACTTCACAGATTATAGGAAGATTTATTAGAAGATAAAAAGGAGAAGTAATAAGATGTAAACTATTCTGGTTAAGTGTTTTTAAAGAGTTAGGTGGTTATTGATGAGAGTTGCTGTAATAAATTATGATTTCTGTAAGCCAGACAAATGTAATCATGAATGTATTAACTTCTGTCCAATTGATAGGTCTGGAGGAAAAGCAATAGAGTTATCGGAAATTGTAAAGGGCAAACCAATTATTTATGAAGATACTTGCATAGGTTGTGGAATATGCATAAAGAAGTGCCCTTATGAGGCAATATCTATTGTAAATCTGCCTGATGAATTGGAAGGTGAAGTTGTGCACAGATATAAGGTAAATGGTTTCAAACTCTTTGGAATACCCACACCAAAGAGTAGTACAGTATTAGGAATCTTAGGAAAGAATGGCGTTGGAAAGACTACAGTACTTAAAATATTAGCAGGAGAATTATTACCTAACTTTGGAGATCCAAATGCCAAATTAACTAAAGATGATGTATTAAAGAGATTTAGAGGAAAAGAGATTTATAATTATTTTGATAAACTTTATAATAATAAATTAAAAATAGTACATAAAATACAATATATAGAATATGTATCAAAATTTCTTAAAGGTACTGTTAATGAAATTTTGTCAAAAGTTGATGAGATAGGTAAGAAAGATGAAGTCAGAGAGCTTCTTAATATTACGAACCTTTGGAATAAAGACGTTAAGGTACTTTCAGGTGGGGGTTTACAAAGATTATTAATAGCAGCTTCATTACTTAGGGATGCTGATGTATATATCTTTGATGAACCTTCTTCATATCTTGACGTAAGAGAAAGAATGAATATGGCTAAGGCTATTAGGGAGATGTTGAAAGACAAATATGTTATAGTAGTTGATCATGACTTAATAGTTTTAGATTATTTAGCAGATTTGATACATATAATTTATGGCGAAAGCTCTGTATATGGAAGGGTTTCTAAATCTTATTCAGCTAGAGTTGGGATAAATAATTTTCTAAAAGGATATCTCCCAGCTGAAAATATGAAAATAAGACCAGATGAGATAAAGTTCATGCTAAAAGAGCTAAGTGACCTAGATCTTTCTAAAGATATAAAGGTTAAAATGAAATGGAGCAAAATAACCAAGAAATTAGGTGATTTCGAGTTAATAATAAATGAAGGAGATGCTAAGGAAGGAGAAATTATAGGCGTTTTAGGACCTAATGGAATAGGAAAAACAACATTCGCAAGAATACTTGTCGGGGAACTTCAAGCAGATGAAGGCTTTGTAATCCCCGAAAAGCAAATATTATCCTACAAACCACAACGCATATTACCTAATTATGATGGAACCGTACAACAATATTTAGAGAATGTTAGTAAAGACACTCTTTCTACTTCATCATGGTTCTTTGAAGAGGTAACTAAAAGACTTAATTTACACAGATTATTGGAATCAAATGTCAATGATCTAAGTGGTGGTGAACTACAAAAACTATATATAGCAGCAGCTTTAGCGAAAGAGGCAGATCTGTATGTTCTTGATGAACCTTCTTCATATCTTGACGTAGAGGAAAGATATATAGTGGCCAAGGCTATAAAAAGAGTAACGAGAGAGAGAAAGGCTGTAACTTTTATAGTAGATCATGATCTATCAATACACGATTATATAGCTGATAGGATAATAGTCTTTAAAGGAATTCCTGAAAAATCTGGTTACGCTAGCTCTCCAACAACATTAAAAACTGGAATGAATGAATTCCTAAAAGAATTAGATATTACATTTAGAAGAGATTCAGAAACTGGAAGACCAAGAATTAACAAATTAGGAAGTTATCTGGATAGGGTTCAGAAAGAAAAAGGTGAATACTACTCTATGGCAGTATCTGCCCAGTAAGATTTTTAGTTATGCTTTTACATAAATTAAAGCATGAAAACTACGCTTAGTGTGATAAAGGCTGATATAGGTAGCCTTGCAGGTCATCACGTTGTTCATCCAGACACGATAGCTGCTGCTAACAAAGTATTAGCTGAGGCCAAGAGAAATAACATTATCTCTGATTACTATATAACTTTCGTAGGAGACGACCTACAACTGATAATGACGCATGAAAGAGGAGAATTGGATACTAAAGTTCATGAAACTGCTTGGAACGCTTTTAAAGAGGCAGCTAAGGTAGCAAAAGAGTTAGGTTTATATGCTGCGGGACAAGATTTGCTCTCTGATTCATTCTCAGGTAATCTTAGAGGTATGGGACCTGGAATAGCAGAAATCGAATTTGAAGAAAGACCAGCAGAACCAGTAGTTATCTTTATGGCAGATAAAACTGAACCTGGTGCTTATAATCTTCCACTATATAAAATATTCGCTGATCCATTTAACACAGCTGGACTGGTAATAGATCCAACAATGCACGAAGGATATAAGTTCGAAGTGTTAGACGTACGTGAGGGTGAATCAATAATCTTAAACACACCAGAAGAAAGTTACGATTTACTCGCTCTAATAGGAACACCAAGCAGATACATAATTAGAAGGGTATATAGGAAGGCTGATAATTTACAGGCTTCTGTAGTATCTGTAGAAAGACTAAACTTGATAGCTGGAAAATATGTAGGGAAGGATGATCCTGTTATGATTATAAGAGCTCAACACGGTTTACCTGCGTTAGGTGAAATTTTAGAGGCATTTACGGTACCTTATCTAGTACCAGGATGGATGAGGGGTAGTCATTATGGACCTCTTATGCCAGTCCCACAAAAAGACGCAAGAGCAACTAGATTTGACGGACCGCCAAGATTAGTAGGATTAGGATTTAATATTAAAAATAGAAGATTAGTAGGACCTACTGATTTATTTGATGACCCTGCGTTTGATGAGGTTAGGAGAACTGCACAGATAATTACTGATTATATTAGAAAGCATGGACCATTTATGCCTCATAGACTAGAACCCGAAGAAATGGAATATACAACACTTCCACTTGTCATAGAGAAACTTAGAAATAGATTTAAGAAGGAAACAGATATGTATAAAACAAAGCCAAGCATGTATTCCCATGAGAGTTCCCAAGAGTAAGGTGATGGATAATGGGAAATATATATACTAAAGATATAAAGAGGATTGTAAGGGAAATATATGAAAAATATAAAGATGAAATTAAAGATGACTATAGTGCTAATAAACAGATAATTGTTAAATATGTTGATGTAAAATCAAAAAAAGTTAGAAATAGATTGGCTGGTTATCTTACACGATATTACAAAGTTATGAAAGAAAAAGAATCCTCACAAGTTGAGGAAAAAGAGGAGATCTCTGAAGAGATCTAACATGGTAAGGATAATTTTAAAAGGCCCCCTTGTTTCTCAATTTAATTATAAAGAGATAACTATAAATGACAATAATCTTTTTAATGTATTGTCTAAGATAGATGGGAAAAAACATTTAATACTAAATCAGCATAATCAGATAAAATCTGGGATTCTGGTATTAATAAATGGAAAGGATTGGAGATTATGTGACTTGCAGAAGTTAAGTGACGATGACGTCATCGAAATAATACCGGTAAACCATGGTGGTTGAACATACTAAATATAAGAATAGTTGAACTTGATAAACCGGACAATATAGATTTATCCTTATTAATCAAAGATGATAGTAATTGCATCTCACAAATTTTACCGAATATACCATCAGAGAGTGTAATTAGACAAGCTTGTTATTTTTACTTCAATTTCAAGGGTCCAATCAAAGTAAAAAATAGAAGGATACTTTTTTTACTTCTTCTATCACAGTTTGAACAAATAAAGGACGCTTTAAATTATGTTAGAGAAGAAAAACAGAAAGCAAATAAATTATATCTTATAGAATGCTGTAAAGGTAATAACAAAGATGTAAATTTCCTGCCATATAGAATTTCAAGCAATGAAGAAAGATTAGTTCTCACTAAAAATTCCTTACTTTTAGTTGACCGACTGTGATTAATACCTATGACGTATTTTTAAGATGAATAGAAATCTAGTTGGACCAATTTTAATAATAATAGTAGGTATAGGTATTTTATTTTATAATACAATTCATTTTAATTTGATGCTATATGTTATTCCAATGATCTTAGGAGTTGTTATAATCGGCCTACTAAGAAATAAAATTAAGTTTAAAATTAACGAATATTATACAAAAAATGGTATATTCAGCGTTTCATACGATGGTAAATCTGTGACCGGAGTAGCTATGAAGATTGTAGGTAAAGTTGAGCCTAATTCAAATAAGAATATTGATTTGGAAAGAGAACTAAGAGATCTCATAAACGCTATTGCACGAAAAGACTCTGAGTTCAAATTTGCTGTAATCACTACAATAGAGAAAAATAAACTAGGTTCCTCTCTAATAATCTATAAGATTGTAGATGATAATAATGAATTAGAATTAGATGAGTTTACAGAAGAAATTAATGATCTTCTAGCATTAACTAAGGCAGTAGCACCACATCTGGAGCTTAAGATTATACAATCGTCAAAAAATGTACTGCCTATTCCATCTGCTTTTGGAAATTATCCATTTTTAATGGTATCTGAGATAACTTACTCTAACCCCACAAATACTAATATAGTAGTTGAAGATTTTGATATAGAGTTAGGGGAAGCTACAAATGGAACAATGTTAACAAAGGTAGGTATAAGAACTAAAGATATCACCAGACATATAGGTATTTTTGGAAGTACGGGATCGGGGAAAACTAACACTTCCATGATTTTAGCTTCTCAGTTGAACTTGAAGGGAGTCAAAGTTATAATATTTGATTGGCATGGAGAGTATTCCTCACTCCTAAAAGACAGGTTTATAGTTTATGATGAGAATAACATAGTACAAATAAATCCCCTATACTTAATAGATTTAGATGTAGAAGATACTGTGGATATTATAGGGGATGTTTTACAGCTTACAGACCCACAACGCTTCTTACTCTACACAATCCTATTAAAATTGAGAAGTTTTAAAAGGTTCTCACTAAATCAGATGTTAGAAGTAATAAACAGTATAGAGGACACTTCGTATTGGATGAGAGACGTAAAATATGCGTTGCTTAGAAAAATATTCATCTTATTTACCCCAATAGCAACAAAGCTATTCTATACAACAGACGAGACTTCACTTAATAACTTCCTAGAATATTTTAAGGCTTCAAGTATTATAAATTTGAGTTTTATTTCAAATCTTAAGCTTAGAAGACTGTATGCACTATTCTTGATCAAATTACTCATAGAAAGTCACGTAAGATCTAAGATAAATCAACAAACACTTATTATTCTGGATGAGGCCCAAAACTATTTTAGTAAAGATGGAAATGAATTTATGGACAGATTAGCATCTGAGATACGTAAATATAATATAGGATTATGTTTTATCACACAATCACCATCACTACTTTCACAAAACGTCTTGAAAAATACTAACATAAAGATTATTCATTCCATAAAGTCAGATGTAGATAAAAAGGCAATTAAAGAGGCCTTATCGTTAGATGAAAGACTAACTCAAAGTTTAGATAAGTTAGATATAGGAGAAGCTATAATTAGTTCACCTAATCTAAAAATACCAATGATAATAAAAATTAAAAAAATTCTTTAGTCTTCAGAAGATGATTCTTCTTTCTTTTCCTCCTTTTTACCTCCAGTTTCACTTCCACTCTTCTTTCCTGCTGCTACAATATCATCTATTCTTAGTACTAATGTAACAGCTTCTGTTGCTGCTTTAATAGCGTTCATCTTCACTAAGGCTGGCTCTATAACACCTTGTTTCCACATATCCTCCGGGTTTCCAGTAAATAAATTAAGCCCATACCACTTATTGGCTTCATTCTCATGCAAACTCCTTAATTGCATTAACTTATCTATTGGATCTAGTCCTGCATTTTCAGCTAGTATCATGACCAGACCTTCTACTGCATTTGCATACGCTTCTATGGCTAGTTGTTCTTTACCTCCAACTTGTGGAGCAAACTTCCTTAATCTCTTAGCAATTTCTATCTCTATTGCTCCACCACCAGCTATAGCTCTTCCATCTCTTATCACATCAGCCACAGTACCTAAAGCATCTCTTAAAGCCCTTTCAGTCTCATCTACCACTCTTTCTAAACCACCTCTTATTAATATACTGACTGACTTAGGATTCTTTGCACCCTCTACAAATACCATTTTATCTTCTCCTACCTTTCTCTCCTCTACTAATGCGGCATATCCTAAATCTTGTGACGTTAGCTCGTCAATGTTAGATACAACTCTTCCTCCAGTAGCCCTGGCAAGTTTTTCTAAGTCACTCTTCTTAGCTCTTCTTACAGCTAGTATACCTTTCTTTGCTAGATAGTGCTGCGCTACCTCGTCAATACCTTTTTGACAAATTACAACATTAGCACCAGTAGCAGCTATTTTGTCAACTTTTTCTCTTAAAATATTTTCTTCCTCTTCTAAGAATTTATGCATTTGCGTTGGATCATTAATTCTAATCTCCGCATCTAATTCTGGCTTCTCCACTTCTAACGGTGCGTCTAAAAGTGCTATTTTCGCATTTTCAACTCTCTTTGGCATACCCGGATGTACGACCTCTTTATCTACTACAATACCATATACTAACTGCGTATCGTTAATACTACCACCATGTTTCTTTACTATTTGTATGTTATCTAGATCAACGTACCATTTATCTCCTCTTAGCTCTGCAACTTGTGTTACAGCCTTTACTACGAGATCAGCCAGATATTCTCGTGCTCCTGCAACTGCTTTACTACCTAAAGATGTTAAAGCAACCTTCCTAAGTACGTCAGTATCGTTTATAGTTACTGGTTGAGCAACTTCTTGAATCGTCTTTAATGCTATTTCTTCTGCCTTCTTATATCCACTAACAATTATAGTTGGATGAATTTCCTTATACAATAATTCCTCAGCTCTCTTGGCTAGCTCACCTGCTAGAATTACAGCAGTCTTAGTACCATCAGCGGTTTCTTCATCTTGACCTTTAGCAATCTGCACTAATAGCTTACCCGTTGGATGTTGTAGATCCATCTTATCTAAAATAGTTGCACCATCATTAGTTATTGTGATATCGCCTAAACTATCAACAAGCATCTTGTCCATTCCGCGTGGGCCATAAGTACTTTTCAATGCTTCTTCTATTGCTTTCACTGCTGCAATATTTACTCTTAATGCTTCTTTTCCATAAGTTCTACTTGATCCTTCCTTCAAAATAATTACGGGAATACCTTCGGGGGTAGTTGCAACTGTAGCTGTTGCCATTTTACGCACCTTCCACTGTGTCTTTAAAAAAGGTTATATAAAAATTTTACTCCAATCATCTACCATTTATCTCATCGTTAAGTTTATCGAAAAGTAAGGCTATTCTCTTTTTCCCGATTTTCTTAAGCTTTTTTCTAAGAAGTTCATATCTTATTTCTAATTTTTTCAGAATATCAATGTATTTATTGCTATGCATAAATCTAAAATAAACAAGAAGCGCTATTTGACCTTTTGCTTTCAATCCGCTCAGAATTCCCTCCTCATACAATAATTTATATATTTTTCTATATTCCTCATCAAGTAACATTGAATTCAAGATAATTTCGTATGGATCTGTCTTTTTACTGATATGATTTCTTAAAAATTTTTTGATTCTTATTTGTTTAATTTTTATTTCATCTTTATAAAAACTGTTATCGATAATAATCACTTCTGTAGTATTATGATCACCATTTCTGTTATAATAGTAAATATTGTCTATTACTGTTCCACACTTGCTACAGACTACTTCACCGTCTTTGTCATTCCATATTATCTCTGCTGAACCACATATGGGACATTCCATAATTTTAACATAACTTTTATGGGGAATATACTTATTTTAGATAAAGTGACTATCATGAGTGAGAAAGACGAAACTATTCTGGATAAATTATATCTTGCGTTAAATTCACCAAAACAATTAACAGATAATATCATCTATTCTGTAAACTGGAACAAGGTTAATGTCTTTGTCGATTTAAAACAAAGAGGTAGAGTAGTAATCGATGGAATGGACGAGAAGTCACTTATAATAAAAGACAAGGAAAATGGTAAATTCACTGCTACTATATTAATAGTTGATGAAAATGAAAAAATCAGCTTTAAGAAAATTTTGGAAAAGTTGCATCAGTCAAAATTGATGAATATGGAACTTTACGTCTCAATAGTTGATAAATATGGGGATGTAACCTATTATACATTATCAGAAATAAAGATGGTAAAGTGATTGAGTTATGGTAGGTTTTGAAACAGTTAGGGGAATGAGGGATTATATTGGACTAGATGCAGAAAAGATAAGATACATAGAATTTACGTTTAGAGATTTAGTTACAAAATATGGATATTCAGAAATTATACCTCCTATTGTAGAGGAATTTCAACTATTTGCACTCAAAGGTGGAGAGGAATTAAGAGATACTATGTACGTATTTAAAGATAAAGCTGATAGGGAGTTAGCGTTAAGGCCAGAGATAACACCAAGTGTAGCGAGAGCTTATATTAAATATCTACAAAGTTCACCTAAGCCAGTGAGATTGTTTTACTTTGGAACAGTCTACAGATACGATGAACCACAATATGGTAGGTATAGAGAATTTAGACAAGCAGGAGTTGAGATGATAGGGGATTCTTCCATTTTAGCTGATCTAGAGATCTTGGACTTACTATACAACTTTTATGATAAACTCGGCCTTTCCGATAATATTATAATCAAAATAAATAATATTGGTATATTTAGAAAGATCATGGATAAATATAACATTAATGACAGTTTGCAAGAGCATATTCTACATTTAATAGATAAAAACAAAATTAATGAGGCGTTAGAAATTATCGAAAACGTTATTAAAGATAATACTGTAGTAAACTTTCTTCATGATATCTTATCTAAGAAGGATTTAAAAATGGAAGAATTGAAATCACTGAGTGAAATTGAAGAAGTTAGTAGATTAGATATTAAAAATGAAATTCTATATCTATATCAATTAGCACATGTTCTAAATAGATTAAATATGAATTTTAAAATAGATCTGGGTTTTGTAAGAGGGCTAGCATATTACACGGGTTTAATTTTTGAAGTTCTTCATCCTTCAGTGCAATTTAGTATCGCAGGGGGAGGTAGATATGATAAGCTTATTGAACTTTATGGCGGTTTACCCTCGCCTGCAATAGGGTTTGCTATAGGAGTTGAGAGAACGTTGTTGGTAATTAAAGATATAAAGATAGAAGAACCGACTAACATAGTAGTTATAGGTATGACAGAAGATGCAATCTTAACTATGATATTAATTTCGAGAATCTTACGAAAGGAAGGATATAAGGTAGTGCTAAATAGCAAAGATCAGCCTCTTTCTAAGCTGTTACCATATTATGCGTCTCAAGGATTCAAAATTGCAATAATAATAGGCCAGCAAGAACTTGAGAAGAATGAAGTGACTATAAGGAACTTGAATACACGAAAACAACTCACCATATCACTAGAGAAAGTTCAGGAAGCAATAAAACAAATGTTATAAATGGCATTTATGAATATGTGTATGGGTAACTTTTATGGAAGAATTACCTGCAACTGCTGTTGGTATAAAGGTAGATGATGGTATAGTATTAGCATCAGAAAGGCGATTAAGTTACGGTGGTTATGTATTAAGTAAACAAGCTAAAAAGGTTTATAAAATAGGCAAATTCCTCATGGCAGGAGCTGGTATATATGGTGACTTACAAACCTTAACTCGAATAATGAATGTAGAAATAAAATATTATGAAATTTCAACTGGTAAGCCGATTTCTGTTCATGCTGCGGCTAAACTACTTTCGGTAATCTTGTACCAGTATAAGATAATGCCATTCATATCAGAAATCCTATTTGGAGGAGTTGATGATAAAGGTCCACAATTATACGTACTAGATCCTATAGGTTCGTTAATTGAAGATAATTACGCCGCGGTAGGTTCTGGAGCAAGAATTGCAATAGGAGTATTAGAGTCAGAATATAATCCAAAGATGAATTTAGATACTGCAATACAATTAGTTACAAAAGCTGTAAAAGCGTCTATCGAACGTGATGTGACTTCAGGAGATGGGATAGATGTCGCAACATTGGATAGACAAGGAAATTACAAAAACACATTTATCCCATATTAAGTGTTTTTCTTTACACAGAAATATATATGATCCATAACATGAAATTGAAACAATCTAAGTAAACTATCTTTATTACTTATCTTTACTAATAACCCAAACAATGAAATTATCATAGTGTATCTTGCATCGGCTGTTATGCTGGTATCTTTAAGCTCAGTTACAATATATCCATGTGCGCAAAAATCATTACTAGTGTATATTGGTTTACTCTTAGAAAGAAGCATCTTTACTTTTTCATTTTCCTTGAATATATTAATATTATCAATTATATCAAAATTTACGTCAATATCATTACATGACATCTTTACTATTGATAAATTCTTTAGACTACCCTTTTCTATATTTTTTATTTCGCAATCTAGAATAATTTCTTGTGCCTTTGATTCCATCATATTACTATTTAAGTTTTAATTTATTAACGTTATTGGGGACTATAGTATGAGTAGTGGAAGAAGAATAGCGAGTGAATTAAATAACTTAATAGATAAAACGATAGTGATAAAGACAACTAACGGTAAAACATATACTGGTCAACTTTACGCATATGAGCTTTCGCCATTTATTATAAGCTTGACAAATGTAAAAGATGAAAACAATAACACTTTCTATAAATTAATGATAAATGGGAATATAATCTCCGAGATCATAATAAAGAATCCACCCCTATTCGAGCCAAGAGAGTTTGCAGAATTAGTTGAAAGATCACTAAATTTGAGATCAGCTGATATAAAGGTATATGAAGAAACCGGAATAGTAACAATCTTAGAAAGAATTAAAGTATCACAAAACGGTGTAGAAGGAAGTGGTCCTATGGCCCAAAGAATTTATGATTTATACAACGATTATATAAACAAAAAGAAAAAGGAATTAGGCTTATGACGATATTTGAAGTTAAATACGAGGATTTAGCAGCAAGAATAGGAATATTAAGAACAAAACATGGCAACATAGAAACACCAGTATTCTTTCCAGTGGTTAACGTATTTAAGGATGAGATTACAATAAACGAAATAAAAAATGTTGGATTTAAGAATTTTATTACAAATTCATATATGCTGTATAAATACAACGTAGTAAAAAATGATATACACACGGAGTTAAATTCTGAAGATATGGTAATAATGACTGACTCTGGTGCGTACCAAATTCTAGAATATGGAGACATAGGAATATCTAATGAGGAAATCGTAAAGTATCAACTTAAAATAAAACCAGATATAGCTGTTATATTGGATTTACCTACAGGAAATATAGACAATTATGATAACGCTAGAGAAACAGTATACGAGACCTTAAGGCGAGCAAAAGAGGCTTCCGATATAATTACAAAAAATTCCAATAATAACGACATGATTTGGGTATACCCTATACAAGGAGGAAGGTTCTTAGATCTTATTAAATTTTCAGCGAAAGAACTAATAAATTTTGAAGAAATATATAATATGGCAGCACTTGGAAGCCCAACAGTACTTTTAGAGCACTACATGTATGATATAGTAGTTGATATGATATACACTGCAAAGTCTAATATAAAAAGAGGAATTCCCTTCCATCTATTTGGAGGAGGACTACCACATATCATCCCATTTGCGGTAGCATTAGGAGTTGATAGCTTTGATTCAGCTTCATACATAATATATGCAAGAGATAATAGATACATAACTAGATCACGCGTATATAAATTAGAAGACCTAGAATACTTCCCTTGTTCTTGTCCAGTATGTTCTAAACACACTCCAAAGGATTTGCTCGAATTAGATAAAAAGACTAGAACTAGATTATTAGCAATACATAACCTTTATACTATTTCAGAAGAAATAAAGGCTACAAAGCAAGCAATAAAAGAAGGAAGGCTTTTTGAGTATCTTCAAGAGAAAGCTTATTCACATCCCGCAGTATATACTGCATTCAAAAGGTTGCTTAAATATAGTGAATATTTAGAAAAATATGATCCTAGAATAAGAGGTGATGCAAAAGGAATATTCTTATATGACGTTAACTCCTTATATAGACCAGAAATCTTGAGATATTCTAAATTCTTAACTAGATATACTAAAAAGAATGAAAAAATTACGATATATTGTTATGATAGAATAGTAAGCGAGACAATTTACGATTATAAACAGAAGATTAAAGATAGTCTAGCTAATAGTGATAAGGGTGATGTATTTCTAGCGGTTCCATTTTTTGGTCTAATACCATTAGAATTAGCAGAATCTTACCCACTATCACAGTTTGAAGCACCAAAAGAAATAGATGAAGATATAATAACTGATATAAAAAATAAAATATTAGAATTTATACGTAGGAACAATTATCAAAAAGTAGAATTAGTTAATTGTGAAAAACTAAATCTACATATAAACTCTATCAGTGCCTCCTCTTGATAATTCCCTCTGTAATAACTCCATTTGTTTTTGCAAATCCTCTTCAATTCTTTTTGCCTCTTCGTACAGCTCATTTACACTTACGCTTAAATTTAATATCTTATTTAGAACCTCTATTGCAGTCGCAGCTGCTACTGGATCTGTTCTTTCACGATCTGCATAAGGTAATAATACCAAAGCTGGTAAATCTTCGATCTCTGCATGCAAAGTAAATAGTGCCAGTGGTCCTACCATTAATAATTGTTTATCTAACTGAGGATAATCTAAATTCATATTACATTTTGACGTTTTTAACCACTTTAAATTTTCATTACCTACTTTATATCTTTTATCCAATGCACCTATTAAAAGTACGTTATTCACGGATACTCCCTTGACCCATTTAATTACTGCATTAGCAAAATCGTTCCATTCACGTTGGAATGGTAGGATATGGTTAAGTAAAAGAATTAAATGTTTTTCCTTATCATAGAAAATATCAAAAGGTGTTGCAAGTCCATATTCATCAAGAAATGTGACATCTCTATAATATTTGGTTACAACATATCCTATTCTTTCCATATTTCTCTTTAACGCCAGATGCCTAGTTGCTAAATAGCCTACTTCTCCAATTGTCCTAAATCCTGTTATAAATGTAGCGCCTTGTAAATTGCTTAAATCTTTCTTTATTATTATTTTAACATTACTCATCTAATACACCTCTCTTCACGTGAACTGCCATACCTCTTTTATACTCCATCATTTCTTCTCCAGATAATTTAGCTTTACCTATTGCTATTAACTTATCATTTTCATTTACAACTAATACCTCGTCTCCTGCCCTTATTCGTCTATCAACCTCAATCACGTGTTTAGCAAAAACGTTTCTACCATTTTTTATAAACTCTTCAATGTCATTTGGTACAACTACTCTATATTCTGGAAATTTCGTGCAACTTTTGAGTACGCTACCACTAATTAGAGTCAGTGAATATAGAACATCTTGTGCTCTTAGTACTAAATATAACTCTCTATTGTTATTTAATATATTTCTAATCTTTCCCGTGCTTAATGATCTTTGTATGAAAAAACTATGATCATCAGGGAATAAACATCGAGCTACACTATAATCAAATTGGTACTCAGCTATTAAACGTAAAAGTGAAATCTCTTCATAACTAGCTTCCTTGGGTTTACTTAAAAATTCTCTGTAACTAGCTATACTTCTCCCGCCTCTCTTGTATATTCTCCATTCTCTTCTTTTTAACGTTAATCTTATTTACGGCTTCGATTAGATCTTCCATTGTTACTGCATTTCTCCCATCTCTAATTGCAACATAAGCTGCCTCTACACATACATTCTTAATGTCAGCACCACTAAAACCTTCTGTAAGCTGGGCTAATCGCTCAAGATTTATATCTCCAGAATATTTCATCTTTTTAAGATAAATATTAAATATTTCTATTCTTCCTTTTAAATCGGGTAAAGGAACTTCAATAACTCTATCAAATCTGCCAGGCCTTAATAAGGCAGGATCTAATATGTCTATCCTGTTTGTTGCAGCTATTATCTTTACATTATCTAATGGATTAAATCCATCAAGCTCTGCTAAAAGTTGCATCAATGTTCTTTGAATCTCTCTCTCCCCACTAGTACCTATATCTATTCTCTTTGCACCTATTGCATCAATTTCATCTATAAAGATTATTGATGGAGCCTTCCTCTTAGCCATTTCGAAAAGTTCTCTAACTATTCTCGCACCTTCACCTACAAATTTCTGTGCAAACTCTGAGGCAACTACATGAATGAATACAGCGTTGCTCTCCGTAGCTACTGCTTTAGCTAACATAGTCTTTCCGGTACCAGGAGGACCATATAATAAAACGCCCTTAGGTGGTTCAACGCCTATCTCTTTAAATATTTTAGGATTCTTTAAAGGCAGTTCTACAACTTCCCTCAATTCCATAATTTGTTCTTCTAATCCTCCAATCTCAGAGTAATGCACGTTTGGTTTTTCCACAACCTCCATTGATTTTATTATTGGATCTTCTTTCTGTGGTAAGACTTCTAAAATGATAGAACCTCTTTGATTTAATGCAACCGACCTACCAGGTTTTATCAACGTTTGATCGATATGGCTTGCAACATTAACTATTAAGTTAGGTCCAGACGAACTTCTAACCAATACTCTGCCATCTGGTAAAACATCAAGCACAACTGCTTCAATCAAAGGAGGACTTAACATTTTTTCCATTTCAGCCTTATAATAATTCAGTTCTTTTCTTAAATTTTCAATTTCAATTTGTAATGACTTTATCTTCTCCTCCAACAGTCTAACTAGCTGAGTTTCTTCGGAAGAACCAGAATCTCTTATCGCATCAAAATCTCCAGACAACTTATCTCCGTATATATACTTGTTTAGTATAGACTAAAAACGTTTAATACGAGTATTAACAATAGGTATTTATATGCAAACTAATAGTAAAGAATACTGCGAACTATGTGGAGCTCAGATTAATGGCAAAGGTATAACTGTGTCATATGAAGGCTCAGTTATTACCGTGTGCAACTCATGTTATAATAAAATAAAAAAGCATGCTATAATAGTGAATGAAAATAAGAAAAAAAGTGAAATATCTAAGAAAGTTTCTCCTAAACTTCCAAAAATCGAAAGCAGTGATTTAGAAATAGTGCCAGATTATCATAAAATCATAAAATCAGCTAGAGAACAACTAGGACTTTCACAACAAGAGCTAGCACAGAAGTTAAAGGTATCGGAAAACATAATTAAGAGATTTGAAAGTGGTAAACTTAAACCAACCTTATCTCAAGCTAAACAATTGGAAAAGATTCTTGGAATTAAATTAGTTGTCCCAATGGAAAGTAATGAACAAAACCAAGGAGAGGTAGATGATACTGAATTAACGTTAGGGGATGTGGTCAACATAAAAGAGGGAAAGAAGTGAGGTCTGCAGTACTGTTCGTCTCTAATGAATTAAAAGAAGAGGCAATAGCGTTAGCTGAAGGTGCAGATTATAAATTAGTCGAAATTTATAAGATACCAAAATCACCTAACCCGAAATTTTATATACAATTTGATAAATTACAGGAGATTAAAAATAACCATGAAATTGGTACATTAATAGTGTTTGATCAATTAAAGCCTAGACACTTTATAAACCTTAGAAAAGAGTTAAAAGGGAAAGAGGTCTTAGATAAAATTTTACTACTTTTAGAGATATTTGCCTTGCATGCAGGCTCTAAAGAAGCTAAAATGCAAATAGAGTTAGCTAGGCTTAAGTATGAATTGCCAATAATAAAGGAAACTTACACTAAATCAAAAATAGGTGAACAACAAGGTCCTTTAGGAGCAGGAGTGTATGGAGTAGAGTCCATAATAAAATTTTATAATAGAAGAATAAATAAACTGACTAAACAACTTGAAAGTATAAAGAATTTTAAAGAAAAAAATATAGAGATAAATAGAAGAAATGGGATCCCCTCAATAGGAATTGTAGGATATACTAATTCTGGTAAAACCTCATTGTTTAACTCACTAACGGGGTTGTCACAAAAAGTTGATACAAAACTCTTTACAACAATGTCACCTAAGAGATATGCAATTTCAATAAATAATAAAAAAATAATGCTAATTGATACCGTAGGGTTTATCAGAGGAATACCCCCACAAATTGTTGATGCCTTCTTTGTCACATTATCTGAGGCAAAATATTCTGATGCCTTAATCCTTGTCGTTGATGCAACATTTCAGGAAAACTTATTAATAGAAACTTTACGATCATCTTTCGAAATCTTAAGAGAAATTGGGATTTCTGGCAAACCATTATTAATTACTCTTAACAAAATTGATAAGATAGATGGGGATCTATATAAAAAATTAAACCTAATAACAGAAATTTCAAAAGAGCTCTACTCTCCCATAATTGATGTTATACCAATATCAGCTTTAAAGAGAACAAATCTAGAATTATTAAGGGATAGGATATATCAACTAGTAACCCAACTGAGATAAAAGAAATATACGTTTTAAGACTAGGGCACAGGCCAGCCAGAGATAAAAGAGTAACTACACATGTAGCTTTAGTAGCTAGAGCTTTTGGAGCTAGAGGTATATATATTGAAGGAAAAGATGAAAAAGTTGTAGATTCTATTCGTAAAATCCTAAATAACTGGGGTGGTAGCTCATACTTTATAGTAAAAGAAATTAAAAGTGGTAAAAAATTGGTAGAAGAATGGAAAAGAAAAGGAGGTACTGTAATACATCTAACCATGTACGGAATAAATATTGATGATCTTAAGAACGAAATAGAGAAAATAAAATATCCTTTATTACTAATTGTTGGATCAGAGAAAGTCGAAGGTTGGTATTATCATAATGCTGACTACAACATTGCAATAGGTAATCAACCACATTCAGAAGTAGCTGCGCTTGCAATTTTTTTAGATAGAATTTATAAGGGACGAGAGCTATATATGGAATTTGGAGACGCTAAAATAAAGATAATACCTCAAAAAGCTGGTAAAAAGGTGATAAGAAATGGTTAATGCAGAAGATTTGTTTATTAACTTAGCGAAAAGCCTATTAGGCGATGACGTAATAGACGTTCTTAGAGTTCTATTAGAAAAAGGGACTGAAATGACAGATGAAGAAATAGCAAACCAGCTTAATATAAAAGTTAATGACGTAAGAAAGAAACTAAACTTGCTTGAGGAACAAGGGTTCGTGAGCTACAGAAAAACACGTGATAAAGATAGCGGTTGGTTCATATACTATTGGAGGCCAAATATAGATCAAGTTAACGAGATACTCTTGAATAGAAAAAGATTAATTCTAGATAAATTAAAAAGCAGATTAGAATATGAAAAAAATAACACGTTCTTCGTTTGTCCACAAGATAATAGCAGATATTCTTTTGAAGAAGCTTTTGAAAATGAATTTAAATGTCTAAAGTGTGGTTCACAACTCACATATTATGATTCAGAAAAAATTAGGTCTTTCTTAGAGCAAAAAATAAGACAAATAGAAGAGGAAATAGAAAAGGAGACTAAATTTGGTGGAAATAAAGGTCATTGATCTGTTTTCTGGTGCTGGAGGGTTTTCATTAGGATTCAAAAAATTAGGAATAGAACCTAAAGTAGCTGTAGATAAAAATCATGCTGCAGCTAGAACATATTCCTTAAATTTTCCAACTACACTAATGATAGAAGATGATATAAGAGAAATAAGCGGGAGAGAAATCTTAAAGCACGTAAACGGCGAAGTAGATGTAATAATTGGTGGACCTCCTTGTGAAGCCTACACAGCGGCAAATCCATTACGCATGCAAGACCCTTTAAGTAGACTATATGTAGATGAAAGAGGTAGCTTAACACTTGAATTCATACGGATATTAGATGAGATAAAACCAAAAATTTTCGTAATGGAAAACGTACCTGCAATTATTGAGACCCAATCCTTAAAAGAAGCACTACTACATGAATTTAAGAAGGCAGGATATAGTAATGTATTCTTTAACATACTACATGCAGAAGATTACGGAAACCCATCAAAACGTACAAGAGTATTCATTTCTAATGTTAAAATTCAACCCACTAAAGTTCATAAAAGAATAACAGTATATGATGCGATAAATGATTTAGATGGTAAGATAGAAGTTCCTAATAACGAGATAAGTGAACTTAATGAAAAGAAGATTCTAAGAATTTCTAGAAAAAAATATGGTGAATACTTAACTATGTACAAGGGTAGTAAAGGGAGAAATATACCGCTGTACATAAGACTTAATCCAGACGATTTAGCACCAACTATTTTAGGCAACTCTAGATTCATACATCCCTTTCACGATAGATTCCTTACTGTTAGAGAACAAGCCAGATTAATGAGTTATCCAGATGATCACGTATTTTTAGGTAGTAAAGATGAACAATATAATCAAATTGGAGAGTCCGTTCCAGTAGCCTTATCTACTGCTATTGCAGAAGAAATTATGGGTATATTATATGAAAGAACTATATTTAGGCCTACATAATATAACTAGCAATCAAAGATTATTAGACTTTTCCAAGTTAGCATTTAATCTAAAATACGTGAAATACTTAGTTATAACTAAAGTTGGAGGAACGGCTGCACAGTCTGGAATTCCAGAAATTAGTAAATTAGCCTTTAAATATAATAAACCAATATTAGTTTTACCAGAGCTAAAAGATGCGATAGATCTACTGAAACCAGAAATCACAGTCCTAGTATCTCAAAACTCAGAAAAATTGATTAATTTTAGTGATTTAGGAAAGTATAGTAAATTGCTAGTAGTATTTTCTGGTATAGAGGGAAGTGGTTTCAATAAAATTGAACAATCTCTAGGAGAATACGTGAAAATACTAGAAGATGCCTCAGATATTGGAGCTGTAAGTTTAGCATCTTTCTTTTTATGTAAATACTCTCAATTAGTTGAAGGTAAAGTTTAAAAGAGAATAACAGTAACCTAGTATTGGGGGCCCGTCGTCTAGCCTGGTTAGGACGTCGCCCTGACGCGGCGAAGGTCCTGGGTTCAAATCCCAGCGGGCCCATATTTTGTAATCATTTTTATTAAATTTTATTATTTTTAATACTAGGTATCCTAAAGCATTTCCTAGAAGATTTCTTATAGCATACTACATAAAACGTTGTGAAGGTAGTCAGTACATCTAGAGTTAATAGATTTAAGTAAATGATATCTCAAGCTAACCATAAGATTTAATGAGACCTAAACCCCTATCACTCAAATGCGTTACTTACCTAAGAATTTTTCAATTGTTACCAATTTAATTAGATAAACTATTATGTAAGAAAGAATTACTTCTCCTTTATTACAACTGATCTAGGTTCGTTATATACTTATTCCCGTATATCATTTTAGCTTTAATATTGCTCGTTAATGTCACTAAAGTTACTAATGTGTAGAGTAACAAGAAAAAGCGAAACTCTGATATAATACTTGTAAATAGAATCAATACAGAAATAAAAATGTTACTGAATAGATCAACTATCAAAAGCAATTCTATGTTCCCCTAATTTCTTTATACATAAACGTCAGTAATGGACTAATTAGAGAGTATGAAATTCTGTTAAAGACTAGATACTATAACTCCCGTAAAGTAATTGGAATGAGGGGTATCAAAATAGTGCTTAAAGCATTTGTTACCACAAGTAAATAATAGTACTTATCTATCTCATGAGAATACAATGATATGATGGGAATATGGGAAAATAATGTTAAAGACTAGATACTATAAATATACTTAAATTCCACGTTTAAAACTAGAGTAATAAGGGAAAAAAGTAGACTTATTAAAAATATAATGAATAATATCACAGAATTAAGTCGTGTGTTCTACTAGCTGTTTGTTAATAACTATTTTTCTTTTACTTCATTTCATATTAAAGATTATAGCTCAAGAAAGATGATAATAAGAAGAGAAAAAGTAGAATGGGGGTACGTTAACCCATTCCATTTTTATTTTTCGTAAAAATCTTCACATAATCTATAAGGACAATACCAATTATTACATTTAAACTAGGATAATTAAGTTATAACACGTAATTTATCTTATACAGTTCTGCTCTAAATAAATCTAAAAATTTAATCTCATCTTCAAATTGTTTATTTGTGTACCTTAGCTCTAAAAATAAAGGTTTTGTCAAATGTCTATAAATCCTAGTTTGATAGACCCCTAGCGATAAATCCCTTGAAACTCTCTTAATAACCTTAGATGAAGATTTTATAATATATCTACATTTCTTACATCTAAATCCCTTATTTCTTCCTAAAGATTCAGTTGAACTGCCACATTTTGGGCATTTTGGATTAGTATATTCTATATCATTTAGTTCTATTATTTCAAATTGTTCAAGTTCTATTATTTTTTCGTATTTTGTTGATGGTTTAATTGCACCTAAAACAAGAATCTTATCCCCGGCCTTTAGCAATTTGGCCGCATTATTTAACTCCCCAGTTTCCTTATAAACAAATAGAATATCATTATTAGTAGATCTAATTAATACATCACCTCCTTTACCTACCTCAACACTTCTTACTTCAATGACTTTTTTAATTTCTTGATAGAAAAACTCCCCAGTTTTATGAAAATGAATACTTGTGCCTTGATTAGATTTAAATATGGCGAAGAAGTCTATATCCTCATTTGTTTTTATTTCGTGTAAGGCTTTCAATAAATCTTCTATAGAAGTTCCTCTAACCCCATATAATATTGGATCGCTACCATGTGGAATTATAAAAGGATTTTCCTTTACGTAATCGTAATTGGCAAATGTCATAGGAAATGTAATTTCATCAAATCTTTTTACTGACTCGGTGTCTATTATCCTTTTCTTAAGCCAATTTTCCCTTTTTCTGTAAGTTATTAATTCGTAAGTATAAGCTCCATACACTCCTAACGCTGCAATACTTCCAATAATTCCTCTATCTCCTCTAACTTCTATGTCAGTTTTTTCTGCAAATCTCTTAGCATAATCAAGAGGAATCACATCTGAAACCCCTTTAAGATAGAAACTATTTAATTTACTAAGTGATCTTACGTAGTTATTATATTCTATTATTGCTAGGCCAGGTTTTCTATCACGTTCCAGCGCAAAGGAAATTTCTTTTACGTATTTAGTTGAGTATGAAAAAATTAGGTCCGCAAGTTCTTTCTTAGTTCCGTTAAATTCAATTTCAATTCTTATGCTCGCATTACCTCTTGTCTTCCAAGGTATATTTGGGTTTAATCTTACTAGATATGGCATATCTAACAAAATTGCATTATGATTCTTTAATAGTTTAGAAAGCAAAATTACAGAAAAATGTGTTGTACATCCAAGATTATATGAGTCGTGATCATCAATACCTATTATATATCTCATTTCTTTATTACACTTTTTCCCTCCATAATTATCATAGTTAGCGTAGATCTCACTTTTGGTATTTTTCTGATAGAATTGCTAATGAAGTTCTTAAGCTTATCCATATTTTCAGTCTCTACTTTTATTACAATATCATAAACTCCATAAACTACATATGCTTCCACTACTTCATTCATGTTTTTTAACTTTTCAAATACTTCTTCCTCTCCACCAGCATCTGTATTTATAAGGACTATCGCACTAGCCACTTTTATCCACAGACTTTTAATTTTATAAAGATATAAGAACTTTGCGACAATTAATGCAAATTTTTGTGATTGAATTTGAACAAGACGATCCAAAAAAGTGTACAGCAAAAAGAATGATCAGAAAGGGATTCGCCATACGAGTAAGGACGCCAAAAGGAATCTTATTGAATCCAATTTCCAATAAAACATTATCGTATGAAGATAGAGAGATAATACAAAAAAGAGGACTAACAGTATTAGATAGTTCATGGAACAAATCCGATGAAAAATTCTTCAAAAAATACGAAAATTCTCTAAGTAGAAGACTACCATTTTTATTAGCAGGCAACCCTATCAACTACGCAAAACCTTTCAAACTATCCTCGCTAGAAGCAGTTGCCGCGAGTCTGATTATTATAGGTGAGAAAGAACTTGGATTAAAGTTGCTATCATTAGTAAAATGGGGTCCGACTTTCTACAAGCTAAATGAAAATCTTCTAGAAGCGTATTACAAAAAGAGTGAGAGAGAAATCTTAGAAGTAGAAGAAGAATTTCTAGCAGGATATTTGGGGGGCCCCTAGCATAACCCGGCTTCTGTTTTGGGGGATTCGACTAAGCGTACTGTAAGGGGTTGACCCTTGGCTCATTCCCCTTTAACTTGCTCCCAAGAGGACTGCCGTTTCACGCCCTAACTCTTTCATTTATCCTGTACTACTAACAGTTACCTGTTAGTAGATCCTATCATCTATCTAGAGTTAGGGCTTTCGTTTCTGTGCAGTTGCCGGGGATTCTCTCCCCACCCCTTATCGGGGTTCTTGTAAGGGTGGGAGGCCGGAGTTTCCTCAGGCTATAATCCCGTTACCCCCTCTAGAGGCCCCCATACCATTTTTAACTATACATTTAAAATATTTTTGTAATCACTATAACCGCAATTGTTAGTGCTAAGCTAGCGCCTATTACTATTTTTGGACTTACTTTAATCTTCTCATTCTCTTCTTCATAATATCTTATTAATCCAGCCATTGAAAGAAGGGGAACTGTCTCTTTTTTCTTCTTAGGAGCAGGCATACTCTTAAATCCCCTTATACTTTGTATTCTTTATTCCCCTTATTATTTTTATTGCCTTTTCAACATCGCTCTCAATAATGTTACCAGTTACAATTATATCAGCACCAGACTCAGCCAATTTTATTGCGATTTCTGTACTCCTAATTCCACCTCCTATAATCAATGGAATGTTAGTTGTTTTTTTAATAAATGATACCATTTCTGGTTTTATTGGCTCAGGTGCCCCAGATCCTGCTTCGAGATAAACGAAATTCATACCCAGATACTCAGCTGCCAAAGTGTAAGCTGCAGCTAATTCAAAATTATCGTAAGGTATTACTCTAGCTCTACCTACATGAGCAGCAGTACCTCCATGGCCAACTATTACATAAGCTGTAGGTATTGCTTCAAGCTGTAACATTTTAATAATTGGCGCAGCAACTATCTGAGCTCCTATAATATAGTATATATCATCAGAGTTTAATAGAGATAGAAATAGTAATGCATCAGCTTTTTCTGATAATAAGTTTATATTACTAGGGAATATGATTTTAGGTATTTCATAATCATCAAGAGATGATAGTACAAAATCTAGCTTTTCTTTTGAAACACCTAGTGTACCGCCTATTAAAAACGCATCGGTCCCTGCATCATATAGATTTTTAGCTATAAATTTAAGTTCGTCTTTGGAATTTATTTTATACGGATCTAATAAAGAAAAATGTAATTTCTCATTGTTACTTATTTTGTCAATAAGGTATTTCTTCACTTTTCCCTTCAATTTCATTTTCTTCTTCAGTATTTTCGTTCGTTCTCTCTTTTATTTGTAATCTCCCATCTAAATACATGTCTATGAACTTGGCATAGGCATTAGCCTCGTCAAATACTGGTGGTACTTCTACTTCAGTATATAGACCACAACTACCACAAGAAATTCTAGCGATATTTTCCTTTCTTTTTATACTAATTGAAACTTTTCCACACCTTGGACATTCAAATGTCTTAGGTAATTTAGGTTTTACTCTGATTATTTTTGTTCTCTTACGTCTCTTTCCACCCATTCTAATCACTACTATTTATTTTTACTCTTTTTCTTTTTCGTATAAATGTCTTTTGTACTTGAAGACTTTACTGGAAATTCAACAAATATTAGATAGACTATTATAAAAGCTAATATTAATATTCCAGATATAAACACTAGTTGAACATCATTCAAAGTTAACTCTCCAAATTGCTCACTATTTTTCTTAGTTTTAAAGATTTTCCACAAGTATAAATGTCGCTCAAAATCTCTGACAAATCCTTCAATGCTAATTCAATTTTTATTATTTTGTCTTTTTCTAAAGCATACTTTAATCCTAGGATATGATAACAATGCTCTTGCTTTTTCCTTAATACCACATTAAAAAGAAATGCTGGACAGCTACAATTATTTAAGTCTAATACATAGTCACACTTACTCCCAATATAGATGAATACTGAAAACATACTGCCTCTTAGAATTATATTTATAAACCTTCTTTCGATAGCTATCTTTTTAGCCTTTGATAAAAGACGCCGATCTATTTGATCTATAGACACTCTCTATACTTTCTCGTTTTAAAGGATTAATAATTTATATTAGAATTAGTTTAATAGCTAGTATTCATATACTGAGTCTAATAAATGCTTATAACTAGAGATTTTCAATTATATTATTTTAAGACTCTCTTTATAAGAGAAAACATGTTTTACATATTAGAGTTTTCATATGCACAACGAATTAAACAGCTCAAATTAAAATAGTGGACCGGCCGGGATTTGAACCCGGGACCTCTCGGATGCCAACCGAGCACTCTTCCAGGCTGAGCTACCGGCCCTCGAATAAAAATTAAAGATAACGTACTTTAAAAATTTACCTAATCTAATACACACTTCTCTCGGACCCCTTTGTTTCTTGTGGAAACTAATTTAGTGCGCTAACTCATTAATATATAAATTACATTATACAAATTGTTTAAACATCATGTTGTGACTATTAGGATTGTATCTCATTTATTTTTCCATAGGAAAGAAAGGGGTCGAGATTTTGCAGCTATTTTTTAAGTTTTCCAGTGGAAACAAAGGGGTATTTTACTCCCCAGTTAAATGGGCTATATTTTAAAAATATAACACTAGGAACAATACAATAGATGAGTGATATAATTGACGAAGTCATTTCATCGTTTAAGGTTTCGAATATCTTTATAAATAGAGATTATTTAATGCCAGATTATATCCCTGAAGAATTACCTCATAGAGAGGATCAAATAAGAAAGATTGCCGGAATTTTAGCTCCATTATATAGGGGTGAAAGACCCAATAACATTTTCATTTACGGTTTGACTGGCACTGGAAAGACTGCTGTCTCAAAGTTTGTCTTATCTAACCTATATAAGAAATTTCCAAATAAATTTAAGTATGTATATGTTAATACTAGACAAACTGATACCCCATATAGAGTATTGGCTGATTTATTAGAAGCCTTAGGTGTGAAGGTCCCATTTACTGGATTATCTATAGCCGAATTGTATAGGCGTTTAGTAAAGGCCATAAAAGAATATAGTTTGCAAGTTGTCATAGTTCTTGACGAGATCGACGCTTTTGTAAAAAAGTATAATGATGATATCTTATATAGATTAAGTAGGATTAATAGTGAAATAAGCAAAGGTAAGGTATCTTTTATAGGAATTACAAACGATGTGAAATTTGTAGATTCGTTGGATCCTAGAGTTAAAAGTAGTTTAAGTGAGGAAGAAATTGTTTTTCCTCCATATAATGCAGAAGAATTGGAAGATATATTAAGAAAAAGAGCTCAAATGGCGCTTAAGCCCGGTGTTCTATCTGATAGTGTAATTAGGTTATGTGCTGCATTGGCAGCACGAGAGCATGGAGATGCACGAAGAGCTTTAGATCTTCTAAGAGTTTCAGCAGAGATTGCCGAGAGGTTAAGAGATTCAACTGTTAAGGAAGAATATGTATATATGGCTAAAGATGAAATAGAACGAGACAGAGTTAGGGATATTATATTAACCTTACCCTTTCACTCTAAATTAGTGCTTGCTGCAATTGTAGCCAAGTTACTCGAAGAAAAAAATGCGGTATTAACTACAGGAAATGTGTACGAAGCTTATCTATCTATTTCTAAAAAGCTAGGTATTGAGGCAATTACTCAAAGAAGGGTAAGCGACATTTTAAATGAGTTAGATATGGTAGGCTTGTTAACTGCAAGAGTTGTAAATAGAGGTAGGTATGGTAAAACTAAGGAAATTAGTTTAGCTGTAGATAAAAATATAATAATTAAAACGTTAACAGAAAGCGATAATAGGTTTGCTGATCTCTGGGGTTGATGATGGGTATTTCCCACTATCATATAAGGGAAGAAAAGGAATGGCTCCATTAGTTGTAGTCACTTTTGACAATTATGAGATGGTTGATGTCGATTGGGATCTTATTACTGTCGATGGAGACGATGCTACAACTGTTCTAAAGAGACTAAGGAAAGGCGAAATTATCATTTTAGATGGTGTTATATATGCAGGATTTAATTATATAATACCCTATTCTGAGAATATGATTTTCTTTTATTCAAAAATGCCTAAGATAGAAATAATTAAGCAAGCTCTCGTTAAACATTTTTCTAGTGACAAGGAGAGAATAAAGGCGATACTGAACGTTTTAGGCAATCTGCGGCAGATTCCTACAAAAAAAGGGAATGTTTTTACATATTCCACGCTCGATATAAGTCTCACAAGATCAATTATAGAAAAATATCAAATCTATTCTAAAATACCAGAAGTTCTGAAAAGTGCTCATATTGTTGCTAGCAGTTTAGGAAAATTCCTATATTCCAAATATATGAAAACATAAAAAACATTTCTTAGCTAATCATTTATCGGTGCCTACAATTTCCTTTAATCTCTGATCACCACGAATCTCTAAAATATACTTATGCACAGCTTTAGGTACTAGCTCGCTCCAATTATCATTTAAAATTATAAGCCGTCTTATGTACGTAGAATTAAATTTCTCTCTATCGAATGGAGGTGGAATTTCGACTTTATAACCAGCTTCCTTAAATATTCTAATTACTAATGGATTCCTTGCGAATACAACCTCAAATTTAGGAGTGTATGTACTTACGTGATATGCCCAAACATTATTCATCAATATATCAGGAACTGGTATTATATATATTCTTGACAAATCTATTCCAGACTCCCTCAAGGCGTTTCTTATCATTTCTATTCTTTCGCCTGCAGTAAATGGATTACTTACAGTATGACTTTCTTGTGCACTCCCCACTAAAATTATTAACTCATCAACTCTTTCTAAGCTCCATTTAACTACATTTAAATGGCCTAAATGAAATGGCTGAAATCTTCCTGGGTATAACCCTCTATACAGATTTCATCACCTTCTTTAACGTTTAATTTATCTTGTGCACTCCCTTTATTAATTCCTATCTCGAGCATGAAATATCCATTAGAATAAATCAATAATTCGTTTTCATTACCATATCCGAATGTTTTAACGAATTTACAGTTGTGTTTCATATCATTTACCTTTACTACTATCTCTTGATCGTAATTAAAGGCATTTGATATTACATCCCTAGGTATGCTAGTAGCTACGTTGCCAAAATGATCGATATAGACTACTTTTCCACAGATTTCATTTTTTGTTATTCTATAATCAAAATCTAACTTAGTTATGTCTTCCAATTTTACTTCGTTTCCAAATACGTTAAGATCTATTCCTGCAGATAAAAACGCTGCAGCTACAGAGAAAATATCTCTTCCGTGAAACGTATTTGATATCATTTTAGATAAATATAATTTATTATTACTTATTTCTATTATCTTCTGAATACCATCATTTTTAGCTGCTGGGAATAAAACTCCATTATCTGGACCTACAAACATATAGTTAGTTGTCTTTATTATTAATGGTCTTCTTCTAGTTCCAACTCCTGGATCTATAACCACTAAGAATATTGTATTTCTGGTAAAATATTTGTAAGAAGTATATAATAGATATGCTCCTGCAGTTATATTAAATTTTTTACTATCACCAGTTATATATGTGATTTCAACTTGAGGGTTTATTCTTTTTATTACAGCTTCCATAACTCCATTGTAATTATCTCCAGCTCCAAAATCAGTAAGTATTGCTATTTGACGAGGAATTCTTCTCATTTTTCTCAATTAATAACTCTAGATAAGATTTTGTAGTTAACTTTCCTCTTATCTTATATTTTCTAATAAAATCATTAACATATGTATGTATTTTCTCATCTTCAATTTCATGAATAGCTTCTATTTCTATAAATTGACCCAAATTATCTACTAGATCTAACGAAATTAGAAAGGAATCGTCTAGGTAGTTAATTCTGGTTTTTTTGATCGTTATCACTGGATAAAATCCGAGTCTATCTAAAAAATGAATTGTTTTATCAAGATCATTTACCGAAATGGTTATTTCTTCCCTAGCTTTTAATGATGAATTAAACTTAGGCCCTTTATATGTTAATTCAATCCCTTTGTCATTTATTCTTATTCTTACAGCTTCATCGCTCATTTTAAAATTTCTATAGATAAAGTTAAAGTAAATATCTTCTTGATGTTCTATGTTTAGAAATTTTAGATCTCTATCTAGTAATTCCTTCAATTGATTTATAGGTGGTTGCTCAACTACTATTTTAACCTCCTTTTCAATCATTATTCTCTGATGGAAAATCTCGTAGCAGAATATTTAAGCCAATATGAAAGGATCTTTGATATTTCTCCTTCTTATGAATCGAAGAAACTTGCATCTAAGTATAGTTTTCTAGATTATATGATTGAAAGATATTTAAATATGTTTCTTGATATAAAAGAAGTTGAAGAATATTTATTTTCGTGCAGTTTTCCATTAAAGAAAAGCATTAGATGTAACACGTTAAAAGTAGAATGTAATGCTTTAGAGAACATTATGTCAGAAAAGGGTTTTATAATGGAAAAGGTACAATGGCTCCCTCACGGTTATGTTATTAAGAAGTTACCATCTAAACCGTCTTTAGGTTCGACTCTCGAATACCTATTAGGATATTATCATATTCAAGGTTTAGCTTCTATGGTACCAGCGTATGTCCTAAATCCTTCATCAAGCGATGTTGTATTGGATATGGCTGCAGCTCCTGGCGGTAAAACTACACAACTTTCTCAAATAATGCAAAATAAAGGTCTGGTCGTGGCAGTAGAGAAGAATCGAGATAGAGTTAGATCACTAATAAGTAATATTAATAGATTGGGAGCAGAAAATGTAATGGTAATTAGAACAGATGTATCGAATTTGACAAAAGTGAAAGAAATAAGTTTTGATAAGATACTGTTAGACGCTCCTTGTAGCGGTGAAGGGATAGTTCAAAAGGACCCTACTAGACGATATAAAACTACAATAGAGGACTTGAAAAACTTCTCTTTAATTCAGTTATCTTTAATGAAAGTAGCTTATGACCTATTAAGAGAAGGTGGATACGTGGTTTATTCTACATGTAGTATAGGACCAGAGGAGGATGAATTAGTTGTAAATTTCGCTACTGAGAGATTAGGAATGAAGATTATACCCGTAAACAATTATCCTGCATTAAATGGCTATACCATTTACCGTAATGTTAAGTTTAGTGATGATTTAAAAAACTGTTTAAGGTTTTTTCCACATATTCACGGTACTGAGGGGTTTTTCCTATGCCTTTTAAAGAAGGAGTGAAAATGAGATTTAGTATTATTGATTTAGACAAAGTGAAGGCGAAACTAGAGGTTATATTCCTAAGATATGGATGTAAGGATAAGTTAGACGAGTTCGTACATGATAGGCAGTTTTTTGAACTTAAAGGTAAATATAATCAAATATTTATGTTTAATAGTGATAATAATATTCTGCTAAATTTTATAAATAATTTGATAAGTATAAATTTTCATCCATATTCTGTTGGTGTACCTATAGTTGTTTATAATGATATTGAAGTTTTACCTACGTTAGCTTTCGGAAGCTATTTAGTGAATATGTGTAAGAATAAGATAGTAATAAAAGATTACAATTTACTGTACAAGTTAATATATAAAAAACCAATATATATGGGCTTGGTATATAATCTTAGAGATGCAATAGCTGTTGATAATTTGGGTAATTTTATAGCCTATGTGAAGATATTTAAAAATAGAAGGAGAGGATTATCGGAGATAATACCAACTAAAGATATAGGATGGTATTTAAGGCGTGGTGGATAAATATAAAAGTTAGAAATCAGAGGTATTTGTCTAGTATAAGTAGTCGGTGATAATAATGTCAAATGAGATACAACAGAAAAAGAATGTAAAAAGTATCAATGATCTGTCCGGCATTAGTCAGACTGTAATTAATAAACTAATTGAGGCCGGCTATTCATCATTAGAAGCATTAGCTGTAGCCTCTCCACAAGACCTAAGTATAGCAGCTGGGATACCGTTATCCACAGCACAAAAGATAATTAAGGAAGCAAGAGATGCGTTGGATATAAGATTCAAGACAGCACTGGAAATCAAAAAAGAACGCATGAATGTTAGGAAAATAACTACTGGTAGTCAAGCATTAGATGGTCTGCTAGGAGGAGGTATAGAAACAAGGACTATGACTGAGTTTTTTGGGGAATTTGGCTCTGGCAAGACACAATTGTGTCATCAATTAAGTGTTAATGTACAACTTCCACCTGAAAAGGGTGGATTATCCGGTAAGGCTGTATATATAGATACAGAAGGAACATTTAGATGGGAAAGGATCGAAAATATGGCTAAGGCATTGGGATTAGATATAGATAATGTTATGAATAATATATATTATATAAGGGCTATAAATACTGATCATCAAATAGCTATAGTAGACGATTTGCAAGAATTGGTCAGTAAAGATCCTTCAATTAAGCTAATTATTGTAGATTCGGTTACTTCTCACTTTAGAGCAGAATATCCGGGTAGGGAGAATTTAGCTGTTAGGCAACAGAAGTTAAATAAGCATTTGCATCAATTAACTAGATTAGCAGAGGTTTATGATATAGCAGTTATTATAACTAATCAAGTAATGGCCAGACCAGACATGTTTTATGGAGATCCTACAGTAGCAGTAGGTGGCCATACTTTATATCACGTACCAGGAATAAGAGTCCAACTTAAGAAGAGTAGAGGAAATAGAAGAATAGCAAGAGTCGTAGATGCCCCTCATCTTCCAGAAGGTGAGGTTGTGTTTGCATTAACTGAAGAAGGAATAAGGGATGCAGAGGAATAGAAGTTAATATTTTATGTGTTGTTGATATGTATATTATTTATGGATATTTTATGGGCTCCATGGAGAGCTAAATATATAGCTGACTCTAGCAAAGCAAAGGGAGGCGAATGTTTGTTCTGTAGGGTTGTGAAAGAAGATAATGACCAACAAAACTATATAGTATATAGGAGTAAGTATGCGTTTATAATACTTAATGCTTTCCCTTATAACACGGCTCATGTTATGATTGTGCCTTATAGGCATCTTCCCTCAATTGAACTTCTCACTAGTGAGGAGTCATTAGACGTGTTTAACTTAGTCAATTTGTCAATAAGGGCTATTAGAGAAGTATATAACCCCGATGGGTTCAACATAGGTGTGAATATAGGTAGAGTAGCAGGAGCTGGGATAGAATCGCATGTTCATGTTCATGTTGTCCCTAGGTGGAATGGGGATTCAAACTTTATGCCAGTAATATTTAATACCAAGGTTATGCCAGAAACTCTTGATGAAACATTTAAAAAAATAAATGTAAAAATTAACGAGATAATGAAGAAGCCCTCGAATGCTGAATGATTGATGAAGGCAGGGTTTTACGGATGACGTATCTAGAGTATTTTGAAAAAATTAAGTTAGCTAAGGAAAGAATAGGGCAATATGTACATGAAACTCCAATAGACTATTCTACGACTTTTTCAAGAATAGTTAATGCAAAGGTTTATCTTAAGCTGGAAAATTTACAAAAGACTGGTTCATTTAAGGTTAGAGGAGCGTTCAACAAATTACTATCCTTAAAGGATGAAGAAAAGAAAAAAGGAGTTATCGCTGTTTCTGCTGGTAATCATGCACAAGGAGTAGCCTACGCAGCGTCTACTTTAGGTATAAGGTCTGTAATTGTTATGCCAGAAACTGCTCCAGCATCTAAGTATTTAGCTACAAGATCTTATGGAGCCGAAGTTGTTCTATACGGTAAATATTTGCATGAAAGTATGAAAAAGGCCGAAGAGCTAATTCAGAATTCTGGTTTAGTTTTTGTTCATCCATATGGCGACTTAGATGTAATAGCAGGTCAAGGAACTATAGGAATTGAATTATACGATATTAAACCAGATTACGTGATCATTCCTATAGGTGGCGGTGGTCTAATTTCTGGTATAAGTGTAGCTCTAAAATACAGATTTCCGAACATTAAGATAATAGGCGTTCAATCCTCTTCATCACCCTCAATGAAAGTCTCGAAGGATTTAGGGAGACTTATAGAAGTAGAACCTAGTTATTCTATAGCTGATGGTATTTTAGTTAAATCTCCTTCTGACCTAACTTTTGGTATTGTAAATGAATTGGTAGATGATATAGTATTGGTAGATGATGAGGAAATAGCCGAAGCCATAGTCTTACTTTTAGAGAGAAGTAAAACCTTAGCTGAAGGTGCTGGCGCATCATCGCTTGCGGCTCTCATTTCAGGGAAGATAAAAGTAAGTGGACTAGATAAAAGGGTTATTTCTCTAATAAGTGGAGGGAATATAGACTTATCATTATTATCTACAATTACAGAAAAATTCTTATATAAGCAGAAAAGGGTAGTTAAGGTAAGGGTGATAGTTCCAGACAAACCTGGGCAATTAAATAAAGTGCTAAGTTATGTAGTAAAAATTAGGGGAAATATAATTGATATAGTTCATGATAGGCATAGTAGTGATGTATTGCCTGGTTATACTAAAATATACATCACGTTTGAACTTCAATCCTCAGAATCTCTTAGTTTGCTTCTAACTAATTTAATAAATGAAGGAATAGATGTAAAAATTGTAGAATGATTTATTAATCTTAGATTTTAGAAGAGTAGGTGGTAGATGTAAATGGAATTTATTATTTAGGACCAGAAGGAAGTTTTACCCATGAGGCAGCAATTATACTTAAGGGGGAATTAAAAAGCAACCCTACAATTTCATCAATATTTAACGCTATAAGTAAAACAAATAACTCTATAGGCGTAGTTCCAATAGAAAATAGTCTTGAGGGTCCTGTGAATGAAACACTGGATAACTTGTATACGTACGATGATATTCACGTTATAGGAGAGATAGAGAGAAGAATTGAGTTAGTACTAGCAAGCAAAAGCGATGATATAAGGAAAATTAAAAAAATATATTCCCATCCCCATGCTTTTAATGAAGCTAGAGAAAGAATAAAAGAATTAGGATTTAATGACTATATACCAGTGGAAAGTACATCGAAAGCCGCTCAGATTGCATCACAAGATCTAGAAGCCGCAGCTATTTGTTCTGCTTTTGCAGCTAAACTTTATAATCTAAATATTATTCTTAATAAGCTAAATTATGATAATAACTATACTAGGTTTATAATCATATCAAAAGAGATTAGATTTAATGGAGATAAGTCCATGGTGATGTTCACAGTTCCTCATAAGCCTGGCGCACTTTATAAAGTTCTTCAAGTATTTTATGAATACAATATAAACATCTTAATGATATATTCTAGGCCGTTAAAATCAATCCCTTGGCAATATTATTTTTATCTAGAATATGAGGGTGATATGTCAAACAAGGAGTTTATAGAAAAATTATTGAAATCAACTTCAGTATTAAAACTAAAGGGATCTTTTTCTAAAATTAGATAACAATTCCAGGCTTTAAGTTATCTATACTAAATAATATCATATAACTTCTTGAGTTAGTTTCTTTTGCTATTTCTTTTGCTACATTTTTTATAATCTCCTTTTTACTTGCATGTATCATACTATAGCATAGGTATTTCCAAGATTCATCACTTGCTTCTCTAAGTACCACATGCGTTGCTTCTTTTATATTTAAGGCTAGCCTTTCACACGCTTGTTCTACGTTATCAGTATTTAGCAATACCATTCCATTTTCAACTATTCCTACTTTTTCTCCATTAAGTGTGGCTCCATAGTCTTTGATTACATTTTTTTCATGTAATTCCTTTATCAGTTCAACTAGTTCTTCCTCTTTCATTTTATGCTTTTCAGCCAGATCTTTAAATGGTCTCTGTGAGATTTTTAATGGATAAGATAAATCTATAAGTAATTCCTTACTTATTCCTAATTCTTCTGCTGTAGGTACTTTGCCTAGATTCCTTACATTATTTGGACTCCATGATACACCTCTTATTACATCATATTTTACACTTAGTTTTAATGTCCTTTTAGAATATAATATTACGTAATCATTAGAATCTACTTGATTAAGTAATTCCTTAACATTCTTATTTAGAGTATCTCTATCACTAGCCTTTAGTACAAACCAGATATTATATTTTGGATGATCCCTAACATAATTGTGAGTTAATTCCCTTATTCCAAGGGCTATCTTTCTAAATTTTTCTATTTTATCTGGCGCTATACGAGCGGCAATTAGTGCACCATCCATTCCTTTTGCTCTGAAACTAACATACATACCTATTCTCTTAATTACGCCAGCTTCAAGTAGTTTCTTAACTCTAGTAAGTAATTCGTCTTCGGATATCATCAACTCTTCACTAATAATTTTAAAAGGTTGCGGATCAAAAGGAAATTCGTATTCTAGTTTCATTAATATTTCCTTGTCAATATCTGAAATTTCAACTTGATTCATATATTGAAAAAATGGTAACGTGATATATTAATCTAATCCTAGTTTGATCGCAATACCTCTTGCAGCTAGAATACCAGTTGCGGCAGCTACATTTATTCCTCTAGACAAACCTGCACCATCACCGGCAGCAAACAAGTTATCTACTACAGTTTCCATATTATGATCTACCACGACTTTTACACTATAGTATTTAATTTCTGGCGCGTAAAGTAGAGTATTTGAAGAAAATATACCAGGTGCTATATTGTCAAGTCTTTCTAATCCGTCAATTAAATTATCAACGACTCTATAAGGTAGTCCCATGCTTATGTCACCTGGTGTCACATCTCTTAAAGTTGGTTTAACGGTTGATCTGTTTATTCTTTCCCATGTACTTCTTCTTCCCTTTTCGAAGTCTATTAACCTTTGTAATATTGGTCTTCCACCACCTAACCTAGTCATTAACCTGGCTATGCTTTTCCCATATTCTATAGTATCTTCGAGCGGATCAGAAAGTTTGATTGTTGTTAAAAAGGCGAAATTAGTATTATTGCTCTTCTTATCCACATATGTTTCTCCATTTACGCCAATTGTTCCATCATCGTAGACTTCCTTCATTATGTAACCTCTAGGATTCACGCAGAACGTTCTAACTTTATCATCATATCTCTTTGAATATAGTATTACTTTTGGATCCCATACAGCCTCAGTAAGTTCATCAAATACGAATGATTCCACTTCTACTCTAACTCCTATATCTAAGGGTCCCGGTATAGTATCTACCCCCAACTTCTTGGCTTGTTCATAGAACCATCTAGCACCTGCTCTACCTGGTGCTACAAGAACGACTTTAGATTCTATTTCTCCTTGTTTACTTGTCTTAAGTAAGAATTTATTTCCTTTCTTCTCTATATCTAATACCTCGTTCAGCTCACTTATTTTAATACCACTTTTCTCTACATAGTTTACGATATTTTCTATTACTATTGGTGTTTTATCAGTTCCCATGTGTCTCTGTCTGATAGGTACAAATTCCGCACCTACCTTTGCTGCCCTTCTTTGAATTTCCTTAACTTTTTCCATGTTAGGTTCAAAAATTCTATCTTTAGGAGCTCCAAATTTCACAAATATATCGTCTACATAATTTATCAAATCCTGAGCCTTATCCCAGCTTCTAGTTATTTCATGTAATTCTCCTCCGATATCTGGGCGCAAGTTTATTATTCCACTGCTAAACGTTCCTGCTCCTCCAAAGCCGTACATTATGTGGCATGGATTGCAAAATGTGCACTTTTCTTTTGGTGATAATAAAGGGCAAGTTCTTTTGATTGCTCTAACTCCTTTATCTATCAGTAATATCTTATAATTTGATATGTTTTCCTTTGCTATATTAGCTAACTCGTAAGCTGCAAATAACCCCGCGGGTCCTCCTCCTACAATCACTACATCATAAGAACTCAATTCAACTCACCTCTTTTCTTAGATCTATCATATCTAACGCATCCTCTCCCGTTCCGATAAGTGTGATGGGGGTTTTCAACTCCTCTTGTAACTCGTCTAACCATTTTTTAGCCTCTACGGGTAACTTTTCATACTCTCTTATTCCATACGCATCTTTAAATAATGCATCTAACTTAGTTATGGCAACTTGCGTAGCCGAATTTATTCTTATAGCGTCTCTAGCTAACTTAATGTTAAACTGAGCTACTCTCCTTAATCTCCCTGTTACAGTGCCATACTCAACCAGGCCAAGTTTTTTTGCCTCTTCTTCAGATAGTTCTCCTTCAAGTGGACCTTTTCCTACCCTAGTAACGTAACTCTTAAAAACTATTATAATGTCATCTACATATTTAGGACCTATTCCTGCCTCACTTAATATTCCTGAAGCTGTTGTATTCCTGCTAGTGACATATGGGTATTCTCCATGATATAAACTTAAATAATGTCCTTGAGTTCCCTCTATAAGTACCTTATATCCATTATCTAAGTATTCTAATATCCTATTTGGTACATTTGTGACGAATCTTTCTAGTTCCTTATAATCTTTAGCCAGTTTTAATTTTCTTAATATTCTTTTACTTTCAGCATACCCCACACCTTGACCAGTACTACCAATAACGTTCATGAGATATTCATCTCTTTTCTCTTCTTGTCTCTCCTCATCGGTTATAATTCCAACATGAGGATCAATATACAATCTATCATAGGTTTCGGTTTCTCTCATCTCTTTGAATAATACTTCCAAAGAGGTAAGAGCACCTGGTCCTAGTGCTACTTCGGTGGACTTATTTATGAATGCTGATGGCAAAATTCTCAACTTCCAAGTTTTATTTGAATATGTTACAGTATGGCCTGCATTTATTGATCCAGTTCTTACACTTAATTTTGGCTTATCTTTAATCCCTAAATAAGCTGCTACTTTTCCTTTTCCTTCATCGCCAAAAAATCCTCCGACTACTAAATATAACATTAAGCACCGTTTTGTATACCTCTTCTTTATTTTATTTAAGCATATCTATGCCTTTTTTATAATGATAAATACGTAGTTTTTATGATCAAACTCTTGATGTAAGCCTTTAAAACGATAATTAAGATTCTAACTTAGTATTTTTTCGGTTAAATTATTTATTATTGCATATTTTATTTCTAGTGCTATTCTCCTTCCGAGGCTTATTGGTTTTCCGAAGTAAAACTTAGAGTATTGACTGCCGATTCCCATATACGCGTTAGTGCCTCCCCCTATTCTAGGTGCAACGTCGTATACCACGAGATCTAGGTCTGGAGTTACCATAACTTGTAATGTAAATGGTCCTATTATCCCTGGTGGTTCTAGTTTTTTAGTAGCCTCTACGAATTTATGACCTATTTCGAAAACTTTCTCTAATAAACTCTCTCTGATTGTAACTGGTTCATGGCCTACTTCTATTAATCTAGGTACTCTATTCAGTTTTAGTTGAATATCTGCAGGTAGTCTGTATAAGGTATCCCAATCACTTTGGATTCTCCTATCTATACTTATTAGCTCTAATCTGTTAAAAATTTCGCTATAAAAATAATTTAAATTAAAATGTGCACCAAAAACGAATTCTTCTATCACCATGTTTTTTACACTTTCTTCATCTATTATATTTTTTCTTAGTAAGTCATCAAGTTTATTATAGAAATCCTCTTTATTTACTGCAAAAAAGAATCCTCTTTCTACTCTCCTTTTAGCCTCCGGTAATTTGACTATTACTGGTCTATCAATTTCTTCAGGTTTAAATATCCTTGGCGAGGGTATTTTGGCCTCATTAAGTATTTTATAATAATTTTTCTCACCTATTCTTTCTTCCCATCTTAGCATGTATCTGTTGCCGAAAATCTTTACTTTCATTCTCTCTAAGTCGTCATATCCTAAATAAACTGCTAGGCTTCTGTTAGGGATAATTATTGCATTCTCCTTTATCAGTTCGTCTTGCACTCTATCTGAAACGATCTCTTTAAAGTCATCTAGAAGGATACATCTATCCATAATGGCTTTAAATTCTAAATATGGTCTTTCTCTCCCCTTTTTACACAATCCGATGGTTTGAAAGCCCTCATCTTTTGCACCATCAAAAACATCTAGTGCAGAATGGCTGGCCAATGCTGCGATTTTTAAATTCATTTAACTCACCACCAAATTTAACTTATCTTTTTCATTGGCAATTTTAATTTCTCGTGCTATTCTTCTTCCCATGCTCATGGGTTCGTCCCAGTAAAGCCAACTATAAGGACTCCCATTCACGTATAAATTAGTCCCGGCTACTATTCTCCCAGAGAATTCGAAAACCACTATGTCCATGTTATCGGTTACTATTGACTCTAGGCAGAATGGCCCTATTATACCCGGCGGTACTAATTCTTTAGTTGTTTTGACAAAATTATTCGCATATTCCAACGCAACTGGTAATAAACTTTCTCTAGCTACTGCCGGAATGTTACCTACAACTACAAAAGTCGGACTCGGATTCGTCTCCTTAATATAATTGTAAGGGAGTCTTCTTAGTCCATCTATATTAGTTTCGTATCTTATATCTATTCCAAAGATTTCTGTTCTATTTAGCATATAACTATAGAAAAATTGAAAATACATTGGTACTCCTATTACGAATTCTTGTATTATTACTTCTTCTTCACTTTTTATCATTTTGCTGTTAATTAGATTGGATATGCCTTCTTTTACTTCACTCTTATTTTTCGCTAAAAAATATCCTTTTCCTCCTTTAGCTCCATTAAGTTTCACTATTACTAATCTATCTACATCTTCTACTCGTTCAAATATCTCTGGAATCTTTATGTGAGATTTCCTTAATAACTCCATTTTCTTCTTTTGATCTGCTTCCCATTCAAATATCTTTCTATTTCCAAAAATTTTTGTTTGAATTTTATCTACTCTTTCCTTACCTAAATATTCAACTAAACTACCGTGTGGTATTAAAATTCCATTATCCTTCATTTTATTAATCTGTATGACAGCATTATCTAGCGAATCGTAAGAGAGGATATTATCAATAAAACTAAAATTTCTATAAAAATCTTCTCTTTTTTTATCAGCTACTACTGCAGTTTGGAAACCTTCTTTCTTAGCTCCATGTAATATTTGTAATGCAGAATGACTGCCGAGTGTTCCGATTATCATTGGTGTGAGATTGATATATAAGTTAATAAATGTTAAACATAACTTGCAATTAGCCATGGATGAAAGTATATGTCCCTTAGAGTGGAGATATGGAAGCAATGAAATGAGAAGACTTTTCAGCAGAGAAGAGGTATTAAAGAGAAGAATTCAAGTTGAAATAGCGTTATTAAAAGCTCTAAGTAAATACGGTTTAGTAAGCGAAGATGATATTCAGAAAGTAGAGCGAGCTGCTATGACAATAAGGCCAGAAGAAGTAGATGAATTAGAGTCCAAGATAGGCCATGATGTTATGGCTATGGTTGTGTTAATGGCAGAACGAAGTGGAGAGTCTGGTCGATTTATCCATTTTGGTGCTACAAGTTATGACATAGTAGATACTGCATACGCCCTAATCCTTAAAGACGCGATAACTCTTGTAAAACATAAATTAATAAAAATATTGGAAATTATGACAAATTTGGCAATCAAATATAGGGATCTCGTAATGGTAGGGAGGACACATGGACAACATGCACTACCAATAACTTTTGGCTTTAAAATTGCAAATTATATTTATGAACTTTCTAGATCTTTAGAGAGATTAAATGAGGTAGAAAAAAGAATAGTAAAGGGCAAGATGTCCGGAGCTGTAGGCACAATGGCTGCATGGGGGGACAAAGGGCTAGAAATTGAAAAGAGCGTAATGGAGACTTTAGAATTAAAGCCTCATGAGATCTCAACACAAGTTGCTCCGCGTGATGCCTTTGCGGAATTAACTGCTGATCTAGCTATTTTGTCTTCTCAATGTGATAGATTTGCGCTGGAAGTCAGAGAGTTAATGAGACCTGAAATAAACGAAATAGGTGAGGGTGTGGAAGGACGAGTCGGAAGTAGTACTATGCCTCAAAAGGAAAATCCAGTGATATCCGAAAAAATAGGCGGTTTAGCGAAAATTTTGCGTTCTCTCGTAGTAGCTTCACTGGAAAACATTCCATTATGGCATGAGAGAGATCTAACCAATAGCTCATCTGAGAGAATAATACTTTCACATCAATTCTTAATTATAGATGAAATATTAGATAGTATGATAAATCTTTTAAAATCACTAAGAATAAACTTTGAAAATATGGAGAGGAATTTAAATTTAACTAAAGGTCAAATAATGGCTGAAAGTTTAATGATAAATTTAACATTAAAAGGTATGAAAAGACATGAAGCACATCAATATGTGAATAAACTAACATCAAAGGTAAAACAAACTGGAAAGTCACTATTGGAGGTTTGTCTTGAAGATAACCTAATATTAAGCTATTTCTCTAGAAATGAGCTAGAGGAGATACTTAATCCTAAGAATTACTTAGGATCCTATTATAAACTAATTGAAAGAGCTATAAGTTATTCTCAAGAGGTAATTCGAAATTCACAATTAATATTAAATCTTTGACTTACATCTAATTATCTAGCATGGTAGAATCATTTTAAGAGTTTATTTACTTCTTCGAATCATCAAAAATCAATTGCTAGGACATCTACTATACACGTTTGATAAACTCTATGTGTTTTGTTTTGCTGAAGACTCCATTAAAAACTAAATTGCGGATCTAACTTAGAGTTACCCTTAACATTTTAAGCTTTAAATAATCTAATAACGATAGAATAAAATGGTGCCGCCGTAGCTCAGCTCGGTCAGAGCGCCGGCCTCGTACCCAGAATGAGAGAGCCGGTGGTCGCGGGTTCGAATCCCGCCGGCGGCTTAACATTTTTAATAGTATAGAATATGAAATAGATAATGTAATTATGAGACTAAAAGATATAGGCGAGCATGAATTTATTAAAAAAATTATTAGGAATTATGTAGATATTAATCTTTTAGACGATGTTTTTATAAGTGAAAATAAAGGTTACAAGATTGATGGATTTAAGCTTTCTTACGCTTTTCCGTTTATGACGTATTATGATATTGGATGGAAAGCCGTTACAGCATCAACGAGTGACATTATAGCTAAAGGAATTAAACCTAACTTCTATTTGGTGTCATTAGGGTTAAATCCCAATATAGAAGTAGATAAAGCAAAAGAGTTGCTTAATGGAATATCTGATGCTATTCACTATTATGGAGGTAGATATGTAGGAGGTGATCTAAACGATTCAGATTTTAACGGTTGGGTTGATATCTTTATAGAAGGAGACCTCGTATGTGATACAAGTGACAAGATTTTACAAGAAGGAGACCTCGTACTAATTGGTGACTATATTGGATACACAACAAATGTTTTTATTTCATATCTTAATAATTTCCGCATTCCTATTTCATCTAAAGCATTAATTAAGGTGAAGCATCCTATAGTTAATAAGGCTCTTTTGCTTTTTATGAAAAAATATTGTAAATTTATAAAATACTCTACAGATATCAGCGATGGTCTCATAGTATCGTTGTATAACATAATCTATAATTTCAATTTAGGTATACAAATTACTAGTCTACCACTTGATTTAAATGTAGTTAAAATATTGAAGTCGTATTCTAATCTAACTGAATATGATATTTTAAAATATTCTGGTGAAGAATTTTTACCAATTCTTATTTTGGATAAGGGCTCACCAGTAGAGGAGATGATAAACGATTTACAATATTTAGCATATAATCCGTTAATTATAGGGAGAATTACAAATAATCATAATATTTTAAGCTATAAGAATCAAATTATTAAAAATACTGGTTGGGATAATTTTACTGGATGGTATTAACTGAATGTATGTAAGTGAAAGAGAATATGTTTATATATAAAGACCATCAATCTTACATTTAATGGCTCAAATAGTAAATACTGAGAGGCACTCTAGACTTTTACCTGCACCATCCAGTTTCGAAGAAGGAGTAGTGAAATTTGGAGAGAAGGAAATTAAGATAGGTGGACCTTTGCCTACATTAGCTAAAGACGAGAAATTGGTTAGAGTAACGCACTCACTATGCCCAGTTTGTTATAGACTGTTGCCTGCAACTATATTTGAGAAAGAGGGTAAATTATTTATAAGGAAAATATGCCCAGAACATGGCGAATTTGAAGATTTGTATTATGCGGATTCCAGTTTATATTATAAATTTGATTATTGGGAATATGAAGGAAAGGGTCCTAAAGTACCTTATGTGGATCTTAAATCACCTTGTCCTTATAACTGTGGTCTATGTCCAATGCATCATCAACATTCAGCACTTGTTAACTTGGTAATCACTAATAGGTGTGACTTATCTTGTTGGTATTGCTTCTTCTACGCAGAGAAGGCTGGATATGTTTACGAACCAACATTAGAACAAATAAAATTCATGGTAGACCAATTAAAGAAACAAGACATAACACTAGTAATTCAAGTAACTGGTGGAGAACCTACATTAAGAGAAGATATAATAGAGATTATAAGGATGCTTAGAGAAAATGGCGTAAAGCATATTCAGTTAAATACATGGGGAGGAACTTTTGCTAAGCTATATCTAGAGGATCCTGATAAGGCAATTAAATATGCTAGAGCCCTTAGAGAAGCAGGTGTAAATACTATTTATATGAGTTTTGACGGCACTACTAGGAAGACTAATCCCAAGAATCATTGGGAAATTCCTTATACACTAGAAGTATTTAGAAGAGCTGGTATGACAAGTGTGGTACTAGTTCCTACTGTAATTAAGACAGTTAATGATAATGATCTGGGGAATATTGTCAGATTTGCCGCATATAATATGGACGTAGTTAGGTCAGTGAACTTCCAACCAGTTAGCTTAACTGGGATGATGAAGAGAAATATGAGAGCTAAGTTTAGAATCACAATACCAGAAGTAATAAAGAATATAGAAGAGCAAACTAATGGTGAAATAACTAAAGATAGCTGGTATCCTATAGGCACCTCAGTAGTATTTTCGAGATTAGTTGAAGCTCTAACTGGCAAGGAGCAATTTGAAATGGCTAATCATCCATCATGTGGAGCTGGGACATATGTTTATGTAGAATGGAGAAACCATGAGCCTCACTTTATTCCTATATCAAAGTTCATTGATCTAGAAGGTCTATTAGAATATCTTAAAGAAAAAGAAGAGGAACTAAGAGAAGGTGCAAATAAGGTATGGGTTGCAAGCAAGGTATTATACAGCATAAGGAAGTTTATAGATAAAGAACAAGGACCTAAAGACTTTGATGTATACAAGATGTTATATAATATAATAATTCATCATAATTATGAGGCACTAGGAGAATGGCATTATAGAACATTGTTCTTAGGGACTATGCACTTCATGGATCTATATAACTATGATGTACAGAGAGTGATGAGATGTGATATTCATTACGTAGTACCAGATGGGAGAGTAATTCCATTCTGTACCTACAATGTATTAAATGATTTATACAGGGATAAGGTATTAAAGGAGTATCAAATACCGCTTGATAGATGGACTAAAGAACACGGCGAAAACTCTTTAGGAGATGCTATAAAGTATAAGCGAATGGCCTCTATGCTTGAGAACTCAGACATATATAGGAATACGTATAAGTCTTTTAACACTCTGTAAAGTTAGAAATATTTTTCTAAATTAGTTTTTTCTTGTTTTTTAATTTGTTGTTTTTTAGTCGGGATGAGTTGCTTAAACCAAACCCTTAGATCACATTCGCTTCGCTTCTTACAAAGCGTACAACACTCATAGCAAACATTAATTTTAAGTATAGAACAGTATTTTATTTCCCTTAGTTTTCCACAAGATTGACAATTTTCTTCGAAGACCATACTAGTCACTTATTGATCTACAGTTGTTTATATCACAAATATATTTTGCGTTTTTATAATATGGCGAGATCTTAGTATTGCTACCCGAAAATATTATATCTTTATACTTTATCAAAATATTACCATTAGTTATAGTCTTACTTAGGAATATTGAAAAAATATCTAAATTGTATTTTTTATCCTTAATCTCTAAAGATATAGGGGACGGACTGTATGAAGTATTTTGACACTCACCTTTTCTAATCATAATTGAGTCTGGGAAATGAGCTACTGTAATGGGTTTAAAAATATTATAAATATAACTCAAACCACCACTATTTTCTATTTTACAACTAGTTAATATTATATATTTTAGTTTATTCTGTCCTCTCATAATTTCTAATAGCCCCTCTATTACATACCGAATGTTAATTCCGGTCGTTGTATCTATTAAGAGATAGTAGTCATTAATTTCGTTATAAATTAAATACGCGTTTGTATCATTTTCATCTACTATTTTACCTCCTACTATGTATACGTTTTTGTAAACCTTAGCTAGGCTCATACTTTAAAAAGCACCGTTACATTCAGATCTTTATTTGCTAATTTGCCCTTCCAACTGTCAGTGTTAGTCGCTATTATAAAAGCACCTACTACAGATGCATTTGCCTTACTTATCAAGCTATATAGTGAAAGGAGAGTTTTACCACTTCTAATTACGTCGTCAACTATAAGTATCCTATCCTTTTTAGAAATATAATCCTCTCTCAAGTAAATTGTTGAAATTACACCATTGCCTTCTCTTATATTTTCTTCAATATATGATATTTGAGTAGAATCCTTGTGCTTCTTCGATATGATAAGTGGTCTTTCCAATATAGATGATACTATTGTTGCAAATGGTATGCCATTAGATGCAATTCCTACTACTTTTGTTATGTCCTGCGCTTTACTAAGTTTTATAAGATATAGTTCTAGGAATAGCCTTAACAAGCTAGGGTAAAATAATAAGTTAGATACGTCTATGTAATCGTCCTCGTAGACTTTTATCTTTTTTATAAAGAAATTATAAAGAAAATCCTTATTCTTTACTCTAGTTACTATCTCTAAGGCTTGTCTTTCGCTCGGTATTGTTCTTCCATTAACGTATCTACATATTAAACTTTCTTGAATATTGAAAAAATCAGACAACTCCTTATAGGTATAAATATTTTTTAATTCCTTTAGGATATCTACGCTAAATAGTCTTAATCTTAGTTCCTTTTCCTTTACTTGCATATTTTGTATCATTATGATCTCCATCTGTTACGTTAATCCTAGTTTTCGTTTTATTATTTCATTTGTTATTGATGGGTCTGCTCTCTTTCCAGTTTTCTTCATTACTATTCCTACTAGGTAGTTTACAACTTTCGGATCTTTTTTGGCTTTCTCTGCAGCCTCCTTTTCCTCACGTAGTACTTCATCTACCACTTTCTCTAGAAATTCTCTATCTTTTATGTTAGTCATATTCTTTTCTTTAATAAGTTGAGTTGGTGTTTTTCCTGTTAAAATAATTTCTGGTAAGAGCTCTTTAGCTATCTTTATTGATATTACGCCTGAGTCTAAATATTCAAATAATTCTATAATATGGCTAGCTTTAGCTTTACTTTGAGCCACTGTAACATTATTCTCATTAAGCCATCTTAAATAATCATTAATTAGAAGGTTAGCAATTTTTGTATAGTTCTTATATTTCTGGGCTACTTCTTCAAATAAATCCGCTAATGCTTTTTCATTGACTAAGACTTGAGCTTGATAAGAGGAGATATTATACTGTTTAACTAACCTTTCTGCTCTTTGATCTGGCAATTCTGGCATTTCAAACTTAATCTTCTTAATAAGTTCTGGTGTTATGGGGTATGGTGGTAAGTCAGGGTCTGGAAAATATCTATAGTCCTCCTCAGTCTCTTTAGTTCGTAATGGTACAGTGACCTTTCTTTCATTATCCCAATGTCTAGTTTCTCTATCAACTTTTATTCCTTGCAATACGCTTGCTCTCTGTCTAGCAATTTCATAATTGATGGCATCTTCAACATCTTTAGGAGAACCGACATTTTTCACCTCTACTCTTTCGCCACCTTTTACTGAAATGTTAACATCAGCCTTCATAGCACCTTCTATGTTGCAGTCACAAACTCCCAGATGTTCTAGAATGGATCTTAATTTTTCCAAAAATAACCTAGCTTCCTTACCTGATCTTAAATCTGGTTCAGTAACAATTTCTAATAGCGGTGTTCCGGATCTATTATAATCTAGTAAGGTGTACTTACTAGTTAATATAGAGCCCGTAGGGTAAACAATTTTCGCAGGATCCTCTTCTATATTTATTCTTCTAATTCTTATAATTTTCTCATTTAATTTAATATATCCATTTTTAGCTATGGCCATACTACCTGGCCCGTCATATTGCGATATTTGATAATTTTTGGACATATCTGGATAAAAATAATGCTTTCTATCAAATATCAGTTTATCTGCAATTTCACAATTAAGGGCTAATGCAGTTAATATTCCAAACTTAATAGCATTTTCATTTAAAACAGGAATTGCACCAGGCAATCCTAAACATACGGGACAAGTTACTGTATTGGGATCTTTTCCAGTATAGTCTGCTGGACAAGAGCAAAAAAGCTTAGTCTTCAACGCTGTTATATGAACATGCACTTCTAATCCTATTTTTACATCTTCATCCAAGGATTCTCACCCGAATGCTCTATCTCCGGCATCTCCAAGACCAGGTAAAATGTATCCTTTTTTATTAAGTTCAGGATCAATAGAGACTGTAAAAAGATAAACAGAAGGATAGTTAGAGAGTATTCTATCAATTCCATATTTTGAAGAAATTACGGATACAATATATATTCTTTTAGGATTAGCTCTTACAATTTCCTCAAGGACTTTTAGCATGGTACTTGCAGTTGCTATCATGGGATCAGCTATTATTACATTGTCAATTCCAGCCTTTATTTCTGGTATCTTTTTATAGTATATTGTTACTTGCATCTCCTTAGGTACTTCTGCCCCATTTATTTCTACTCTGCTCGCTGCGATTACACCTTGTCTCGCTTTTGGAAATGCCTTTAACAAACCTTCAACTAATGGAACGGCAGCTCTTAATATGTTTATAATTACTATATTATTTAGATCGACTATATCTATCCCTTTTGTTTTAACATTTAATGGAGTTTCTATTTCTATTATTTCATAATCTAAGGTGTTAGCAATTTCATAGCCTAGGATTCTTCCTAATCTAACCATGTTCTTTCTAAAATTAATTTGGTCAGTATTTTTATCCCTAAGCTGTGTTAGTATATGTAACGTTAAAGGCTTATCAACAATATATAACGGCATTAGTTTTTATTACCTCTTAGTTGTTATTTTTCTAGCCTCCCTTTCTGTTTCTCTTAGTATTAGTATGTCACCTACTCTTACTGGGCCTTTTACATTTCTCGTAAGTATTCTTCCCTTATCTCTACCTTCTAGCACCCTTACCCTAACCTGTGTAACTTCTCCAGTTACTCCAGTTCTATCTAAAATCTGAATTACTTCTGCTGGAAATCCAAATTCTTCTATTATGGAGGAACTTTGTGATTGTTGAGCTTTCTCACTCATTTTTCCACCAGCTATTACTATAAACAATTCACTTAAATACTTCACCCATATTGTTTATTTGTGGTTTAAATGCCTAGTGTCAAGCAATGCAGTTTCTGTGGGCACGAAATATCTCCAGGTACGGGACTGATGTACGTTAGAAATGATGGTACAATTTTGTGGTTCTGTTCAAGTAAATGTAGAAAGTCCATGTTAAAGTATCACAGAGATCCAAAGAAGTACAAATGGACTACAAGATATATGAAGGTAAGATGAAAATGGCAGTCCAAAGGACGTTTGTAATGATAAAACCAGATGGAGTAAAAAGAGGATTAATAGGAGAAATAATCAGCAGATTTGAAAAGAGAGGATTGAAAATCATAGCATTGAAGATGGTTAAAATGTCTAGAGAAACTGCTGAGAGATTATATGAGGAGCATAAAGGAAAAAACTTCTTTGAAGATCTCATAAATTACGTAACTTCGGGTCCAGTAGTTTGCATGGTAATAGAAGGTGATGAAGTGGTTCAAGTTGTGAGAAGAATGATTGGAAATACAGATCCTAAAGAAGCACCGCCAGGTACTATACGAGGAGATTATGCTCTATCTAAGTCAGAAAATGTAATTCATGCTTCAGATTCTCTGGAGAAGGCACAGCGAGAAATGTCGATATTTTTTGATAAATTAGATTTGTAAACCTAATCCATAAAGTGGGTCTTCTTTTCTCTTTATTTTTATCAGTTCTTTTATAACTTCCTTCATATCCTCTGTTATGGAACTTGAATACTTGTTAACCAATATCTCCAAATCTTCTTTAGGTACGTCGGTATATAGTACGTCTCCCTCATTTATATGTCTCCCTATCATTGCATTACTTTTTATCGATATTGCTACTTCCATCCCCTTATTTGCTCTCTCAACTGTTTTCTTATTATCTTGGATTTGGAGTACTTCTCCTATTTTTCTTCCATCATCTTTTATTAGCGGGTATTTAGGTTTTATAATTCCCCCTAATACTTCAACGCCAACTATTATTGGGTCGCTGCGCCTAAAAACGTAACCAGGTAGTATCCTTATCTTACCGGGTAGGATTAAACTATCGAATGTACGCCTCTTTTCCATTTCCTTTACTTCGTTAATGTATTTCTTAATGTCTTCAATTAATTGATATATTATTTCGCTATATAGTATCTTTATTCCATTTGTATCAGTACCAGGCAATATCCTAACTCTGAAAGACGCAATTATTCCATACTCTTTTGACCTTTGAGCCACTATACTCGCCTCTAAAACATCTCTCTTAGAGATAGGTCCTATATCAGCTAACCTTATTGGGATTCCTTCACGTTGTAGTGCGTTTACTAGAGCCTCCAAGGTTCCTAAGCTATCAGCTTTAAGTACAATACCGTCAATATCGTTGTAAAACCTTACCTCTTTAATTTCTTCTTCTATCTGTTTTTTGTACTGTTCTATTTTAGATTCGTCTTCAATTACGTAAATTGGCGACCCTGCTAATGCTTCCTCTAAATTAGGCGCTGAAACCTTGACTCCAGCTGCTGCATATGCTTCATCTATTGGTGTTAGATCATATTTGCTAACTTTCATATCTTGTAGTGGTTTAGGAACGAAGATTCCTCTAACCTTAGTAATAATAATACCATTGATTCCTCCTAGTATTATAGTATCATTTCTCTTGAGTACACCGTCGTAGATTATAACATCTATTGTATGCCCTAAACCAGGGTCCTCCTTTACCTCTAATATTACTCCTTTTGCAGGGCCTTCCGCGAATCTTAATCTAGTTTCTAAATATCTTTGAGTTAAACCAGCAAGTAGTGCTAAAAGGTCCGCTATACCTTCACCAGTTTTTGCTGAAACGGGAACTATTGCAACTGTTTTAGTGAAATCCTTTATTCTATCATATCTTTCAGCATTGAAACCAAGATTTGCTAGCTGGGAGACTAGATTATAAATTAGATTATCTAGATAGACTTTGACGTCATTTCTTTGTTTCTCGATTGTTTCTAAGAATGGTAAATCATTGTTTGCTTTCCAACCAGGTATTCTATCTATTTTATTTGCTGCAATTAAGAATGGAACTTTCCTTTCTCTTAATATCTGAATTGACTCAATTGACTGCTTTTGTAAACCTTCTGTTATATCAACTACGAGTATTGCAATATCTGCTACACTTCCCCCTCTTCTCCTTAAGTTCGAGAAGTACTCATGACCTGGTGTATCGATGAATAATAAGCCTGGTATCTGTAGTTTTATTGGTATAACTTTTTTCAGCGGTTCAGCTAGTTTTTCTATGACATAGCTTGGAACGAAACTAGCACCTACTTCTTGCGTCATTTCACCCGGTTCCTTCTTAACCACTGTCGTACCTCTAATTTTATCAAGAAGGGTAGTTTTGCCATGGTCGACATGTCCTAGTACTACTACAATTGGTTGTCTAAGTCTTTTTTCAGTTTTGCTAATTTTCACTCACCCACAACACCTTAATATACTATAGAAGAATAAATTAGTTTACTCTCTTGTCAATTCATTAACGATTATAATATTATTAAAAAGACCTTACACACTACTACTTAGCTTAATTTAATAAGAAGTGTCGTCGAAAGCAGTTCCCATAAAGACACGAAATTTATATGCTATACGCATGATTTACTTTTTAGATCCCACCCTAGATGTGGATGATAAATTCCCGAATGATGGTGGGATTAAAACAAAATGTGGGTTTTCTCACCGTAAGGTGAGTGGGGTTATCCCCCTAATGGGACGGAGAGGAATGAGTGGATTTATCCGCGACTTCGTGAAGTCCACGGGTTTAGAGTTGAATACAAAATATATGAAATTCAATGAGACCTAAACCCTAAATGTTTCATTTCCACATTTTTATTATCCTAGTAAATGCAAATTTATTCTTGTTTATAGAGTAAATATGATAGTAACGGGATAGCTATTATTTCTGGCTAAATTTTATGCATGTTGTAATTGCTTCAAGATTATTAATGCTGTCTCTAAAATTTTTAACCAGAATATATAAATCTATAATGATATAATCTAGTATTTTCTATATATACTTAATATACTTTTAGAATTATATGGAATCGAGCGTTTTGAGCATAAATAAGAATTTATATAGTCCTTAGAAAGCAATCTGCAGTTAGCTTGTTAACATTTCGTAAAATATCAATGTTATAAGCAACAGTAAAACTCTTATTAACCAAATGCAGTATGTGAATAATGGTTAATAATGAGAGGATCATCTAATAAGAAGATTGATCCAAGGATTCACTATCTTGTGCCTAAACATGAGGTTCTTAGTATTGAGGAAGCATATAAAATTTTGAAAGAATTAGGTATTAAGCCGGAGCAATTACCTTGGATAAGAGCATCAGATCCGGTAGTTAAGATCATTGGAGCAAAGCCAGGAGATATAATTAGAATCGTAAGGAAAAGTTCGTTATACGGAGAAGTTGTTTCGTATAGGTATGTAATTAGTGGGTGAGTTAAATTGTCAAGTATTTTAAGCGTTGATGAGAGATGGAGAATAATAGAAGCTTACTTTAGGTCTAAAGGATTAGTTAGACAGCACTTAGATTCTTATAATGACTTTGTAAGAAATAAGCTTCAAGAAATCATAGATGAACAAGGTGAGATACCAACAGAAATACCTGGTTTAAAAGTAAGGCTAGGTAAGATAAGAGTAGGAAAGCCTAGAGTCAGAGAGTCCGATAGAGGAGAAAGAGAGATCATTCCTATGGAGGCTAGATTAAGGAATTTAACATATGCGGCACCATTGTGGCTTACAATGATTCCGGTTGAAAACAATATTGAAGCTGAGCCAGAAGAAGTTTATATAGGAGACTTACCTATAATGCTAAAATCTGCTATAGATCCGATATCACAATATACTTTAGATAAACTAATTGAAATAGGAGAAGATCCTAAAGATCCTGGAGGATATTTTATAATAAATGGGTCTGAAAGAGTTATAGTAACACAAGAAGACTTAGCTCCAAATAGAGTTCTTGTAGATACTGGAAAAGCAGGATCTAATGTTACACATACTGCGAAAATTATCTCCAGCACAGCTGGTTACAGGGTTCCAGTAACAATAGAAAGACTAAAAGATGGAACTTTTAACGTGTCTTTCCCAGCAGTGCCGGGTAGAATTCCTTTTGTCATAATAATGAGAGCATTAGGAATCTTGACTGATAGGGATATAGTTTACGCTGTATCATTAGACCCTGAGATCCAGAACGAATTATTCCCCTCGTTAGAGCAAGCGAGTTCTATATCTACTACCGAAGATGCGTTGGATTTCATAGGTAGTAAAATTGCGATAGGACAGAAGAGAGAAAATAGAATAGAAAAAGCCCAGCAGATACTAGATAAATACTTCTTACCTCATTTAGGTACTTCACCAGACGATAGAAAAAGGAAGGCCTACTACTTAGCCTATGCAGTATCTAAAATAATTGAACTATACCTTGGTAGAAGAGAGCCAGACGATAAGGATCATTACGCCAATAAACGATTAAGATTAGCTGGAGATCTATTTGCAAGTTTGTTTAGAGTAGCATTTAAAGCCTTTGTAAAAGATTTAACATATCAGTTAGAAAAATCTAAGGTTAGAGGTAGAAAGCTAACTTTAAAGGCATTAGTTAGGCCAGACATTATTACAGAAAGAATAAGGCATGCTCTCGCAACGGGAAATTGGGTTGGCGGGAGAACTGGAGTTAGTCAATTGCTAGATAGGACGAATTGGCTTTCAATGTTAAGCCATTTAAGGAGAGTGATATCATCATTAGCGAGGGGCCAACCAAACTTTGAAGCGAGAGACTTACACGGTACCCAATGGGGTAGGATGTGTCCATTCGAGACGCCAGAAGGTCCAAATAGTGGATTAGTGAAAAATCTAGCATTAATGGCGCAGATTGCAGTAGGGATAAATGAAAAAATTGTGGAGAAAACACTTTATGATCTAGGAGTAGTTCCAGTAGAAGAAGTTATAAGAAGAGTTACTGAAGGTGGAGAAGATCAAAATGAGTATTTAAAATGGTCTAAAGTTATACTTAATGGTAGATTAGTCGGATATTATCCAGATGGTAACGAGTTAGCAATTAAGATTAGAGAAAAAAGGAGAAAAGGCGAAATCAGTGATGAAGTTAATGTAGCGCATATTGTTACCGAATTTATTAATGAGGTTCATATAAATTGTGACTCAGGAAGGGTTAGGAGACCACTAATAATTGTTTCTAATGGCAAACCGTTAGTAACTAAAGAAGATATAGAGAAACTGGAAGTCGGTGCAATTAGTTTTGACGATTTAGTTAGACAAGGAAAAATAGAGTATTTAGATGCGGAAGAGGAGGAAAATGCGTATGTTGCGCTAGAACCTACTGATATAACATCAGAACATACACACCTAGAAATATGGCCTCCAGCAATTCTAGGCATCACTGCATCTATAATACCTTATCCAGAGCATAATCAGTCACCTAGAAACACATATCAATCAGCTATGGCTAAGCAAGCTTTAGGCCTTTATGCAGCAAATTATCAGTTACGTACAGATACTAGGGCACATTTGCTTCATTATCCACAGAGGCCTTTAGTTCAGACCAGAGCATTGGAGGTTATAGGTTATACTAATAGACCAGCTGGTAACAACGCGATTTTGGCTATAATGGCATATACTGGGTACAACATGGAAGATGCAATAATAATGAACAGATCTTCTGTAGAGAGAGGAATGTATAGATCTACCTTCTTTAGATTATACTCTACAGAAGAGGTAAAATATCCTGGAGGGCAAGAAGATAAGATAGTAGTACCAGAACCAGGTGTTAGAGGCTACAAAGGTAAGGAATATTATAGACTTTTAGAAGATAATGGAATAGTTTCTCCAGAGGTAGAGGTAAAAGGAGGAGATGTGTTAATAGGTAAAGTTAGTCCTCCACGATTCTTGCAAGAATTTAAAGAATTATCTCCAGAGCAAGCAAAACGTGATACTTCAATAGTAACTAGACATGGTGAAATGGGCATTGTAGATCTGGTTTTAGTAACTGAGACTGCTGAAGGTAATAAACTAGTTAAGGTGAGAGTTAGAGATCTTAGAATACCATCAATTGGCGATAAGTTTGCTAGCAGACATGGCCAGAAAGGTGTCGTAGGGATGCTTATACCTCAAGTCGATATGCCATATACGGTTAAGGGTGTCGTTCCAGATATAATATTAAATCCTCACGCACTACCATCTAGAATGACGTTAGGGCAAATTATGGAGGGGATAGCAGGTAAATATGCTTCACTGTCTGGGAATCTTGTAGACGCAACGCCGTTCTATAAGATTCCGATAGAGCAATTGCAGAAAGAAATATTGAAATATGGATATCTTCCTGACGCTACAGAAGTTGTTTATGATGGCAGAACAGGACAGAAAGTCAAATCCAGAATATATTTTGGCGTAGTATATTATCAGAAGCTACATCACATGGTTGCGGATAAGATTCATGCTAGAGCAAGAGGGCCAGTTCAAATTTTAACTAGACAGCCAACTGAAGGGAGAGCTAGAGAAGGTGGTCTAAGATTTGGTGAAATGGAGAGAGATTGTCTAATAGGTTTTGGTACTGCGATGCTGTTAAAGGATAGACTATTAGATAACTCAGACAGAACGACGATTTATGTATGCGAACAATGTGGATATATAGGCTGGTATGATAAGAATAAGAATAAATATGTCTGTCCAATACATGGTGATAAGAGTAATTTGCATGCAGTAACAGTGTCTTATGCATTCAAACTTCTAATTCAAGAGTTGATGAGTATGATTATTTCACCTAGGTTAATTCTAGAGGATAAGGTTGAGCTAAGTAGGGGTAGGGAGAATGAGTGAAAAAATAATAAAGGGAATAAGATTTGGTGTGCTTTCTCCAGACGAGATAAGAAAGATGTCTGTAACTGCGATAATAACGCCAGATGTGTATGATGAAGACGGGACGCCAATAGAAGGTAGTGTAATGGATCCAAGACTAGGTGTTATAGAACCAGGACAAAAATGTCCTACTTGTGGTAACACATTAGGCAGTTGCCCAGGTCATTTTGGTCACATTGAATTAGTAAGGCCTGTTATTCATGTAGGTTTTGTAAAACATGTATATGAATTTTTAAGGGCAACATGTAGGAGATGTGGAAGGGTAAAAATTTCGCAAGAAGAAATAGAAAAATATTCAAGGATATATAACGCAATTAAGAAAAGATGGCCTTCCGCAGCCAGAAGATTAACTGAATATGTAAAGAAAACAGCTATGAAAGCTCAAATATGCCCTCATTGTGGGGAGAAACAATTTAAAATAAAGTTAGAGAAACCTTATAACTTCTATGAGGAGAGAAAAGAAGGAGTAGTTAAGCTAACCCCCTCGGATATAAGAGAAAGATTGGAAAAGGTTCCTGATTCTGACGTTGAAATATTAGGGTATGATCCCACAACCAGCAGACCAGAATGGATGATATTAACTGTTCTACCAGTTCCTCCGATTACTATTAGGCCCTCCATAATGATAGAGAGTGGTATAAGAGCTGAAGATGATCTTACTCATAAATTAGTTGATATAGTTAGAATTAATGAGAGGTTAAAAGAGAGTATAGATGCTGGAGCTCCTCAGCTAATAATAGAAGACTTATGGGATCTCCTTCAATATCATGTGGCAACTTATTTTGATAATGAAATACCCGGCTTGCCTCCGTCTAAGCACAGATCTGGAAGACCATTGAGAACGTTAGCGCAAAGATTAAAAGGAAAAGAAGGTAGATTCAGAGGCAATTTATCTGGTAAGAGAGTCGATTTCTCCTCAAGAACAGTCATATCCCCAGATCCTAATATTAGTATTGATGAGGTAGGTGTACCAGAGATTGTAGCAAGAACACTTACGGTACCAGAGAGGGCTACCATATGGAACATAGAAAAATTAAGACAGTTTGTTATTAATGGTCCAGATAAATGGCCTGGTGCTAATTATGTAATTAGACCAGATGGAAGAAGAATTGACTTAAGATATGTTAAGGATAGAAAAGAACTGGCATCAACACTTGCCCCCGGTTATATAGTAGAGCGTCATCTTGTTGATGGAGATGTTGTTTTATTCAATAGGCAACCATCACTTCACAGGATTTCTATGATGGCCCATAGAGTTAGGGTATTAAAAGGACTTACATTTAGGCTAAACTTACTTGTGTGTCCTCCTTATAATGCAGATTTTGATGGAGATGAGATGAACTTACATGTTCCACAATCAGAGGAGGCAATAGCTGAAGCCAAGGAAATAATGTTAGTCCATAAAAACATTATAACTCCTAGATATGGTGGACCCATAATAGGTGCTGCTCAAGACTATATAAGTGGTGCATATTTACTAACTGTTAAGACTACATTATTGACTAAAGAAGAGGCTCAAGAAATATTAGGTGTAGTTGACGCTAAAATTGATCTTGGAGAGCCTGCCATTCTAGCACCTAAAGAATACTATACTGGAAAACAAATCGTAAGTGCGTTTCTGCCTAAGGACTTTAACTTCCATGGCCAAGCTAACGTTAGTAGCGGGCCTAGATTATGTAAGAATGAAGACTGCCCTCACGATTCGTTTATTGTAATTAAGAATGGGATCTTATTGGAAGGAGTTTTCGACAAAAAGGCCATAGGTAACCAGCAACCAGAGAGTATACTTCATTGGTTAATTAAAGAATATTCTAACGAGTATGGAAAGTGGATAATGGATAACTTATTTAGAGTATTTATAAGATTTATAGAATTGCAAGGATTTACTATGAGGCTTGAAGACGTAACGTTATCGGATGAGGTTAAGAAAGAAATTTATAATGAAATAGATAAGGCTAAAATAGAAGTTAATAATTTAATACAAAAGTATAAAAATGGAGAGTTAGAACCTATACCAGGGAGAACAATAGAAGAAAGTTTAGAAAACTATATTCTTGACACATTAGATAAGTTAAGAAGTACTGCAGGTGATATTGCAAGTAAATACCTAGACCCATTTAATTTTGCGTATATAATGGCAAGAACTGGAGCTAGGGGTAGCGTGTTAAATATTACACAGATGGCTGCCATGCTGGGTCAACAATCAGTTAGAGGTGAGAGAATAAAAAGAGGTTATATGACTAGAACATTACCTCATTTTAAACCATACGATATCTCTCCAGAGGCTAGAGGTTTCATATATTCCTCGTTTAGAAGTGGCTTGAAGCCTGTTGAGTTGTTTTTCCATGCGGCTGGAGGTAGAGAAGGATTAGTAGACACTGCGGTAAGAACGTCACAAAGTGGATACATGCAAAGGAGACTTATAAATGCATTATCAGATTTAAGAGCAGAGTATGACGGTACAGTAAGAAGTTTGTATGGGGAAATTATCCAGGTTGCGTATGGTGATGATGGAGTATTCCCAATGTATTCAGCTCATGGTAAAACCGTAGACGTAAACAGGATTTTAGAAAGAGTTATAGGGTGGAAGACATGATAGAAGAAAAAGATAAAGAATATTTAGAAGAAAAAGTTAAACAAGCTTCTACGATTTTACCTCGAAGAATCATAGATGATTTAAGGAATGCAATATTAAATAGAGAAGTATTAATAACTAGAGAAGAAATTGATAAGATTTTTGATTTAGCTATTAAGGAGTATAGTGAGGGGTTAATAGAACCAGGAGAGGCTATTGGAATCGTCGCAGCTCAATCCATAGGTGAGCCGGGTACGCAAATGACATTAAGGACCTTCCATTTTGCAGGGATAAGGGAGTTAAACGTCACCTTAGGTCTTCCGAGGCTTATAGAAATTGTTGATGCAAAGAAGGTACCATCTACACCAATGATGACAATTTACCTAACTGATGAATATAAAAAAGAAAAGGAAAAGGCTTTAGAGGTTGCTAGAAAATTAGAATATACAAAAATAGAAAATGTAGTGGCATCTACTAGTATTGATATTGCTTCTATGTCCATTATTCTTCAGCTAGACAATGACATGTTGAAGGATAAGGGTGTTACTGTGGATGATGTTAAAAAGGCTATAAGCAGGCTGAAATTAGGTGATTTTTCCATAGAGGAAGGAGAAAATAATACTTTAACGATAAATTTTGCAAACGTAGATAGTATAGCGGCGTTATTTAAGTTAAGAGATAAAATACTAAATACTAAAATAAAGGGAATAAAGGGAATAAAACGGGCTATAGTTCAAAGGAAAGGAGACGAATATATAATTATTACTGATGGCTCAAATTTGGCTGGTGTTCTTGGCGTAAAAGGTATAGATGCAGCCAAAATAGAGACTAATAACATACGTGAGATTGAAGACGTCTTTGGTATAGAGGCTGCAAGAGAAATAATAATAAGAGAGATTAGTAAAGTGCTATCTGAACAAGGCCTAGATGTTGATATTAGACATATACTGTTGGTTGCGGATGTAATGACTAGAACGGGTGTTGTTAGGCAAATAGGAAGGCATGGTGTAACCGGAGAGAAGAGTAGTGTATTGGCTAGGGCAGCATTCGAGGTTACTGTAAAGCACCTTTTGGATGCAGCAGCTAGAGGCGACGTGGAAGAATTTAAAGGTGTAGTAGAAAACATTATAATTGGCCATCCAATTAAACTAGGTACTGGAATGGTTGAATTAAGAATGAGGCCGATATTAAGGTGATTAAAATGGCAGAACAACAAGTGTCATTTGAAGGTGAGTTAAAGACACTTTTAAAAACTGGTAAGGTTATCTTTGGAGCAAGAAAAGCTATAAAATACGTAAAATTAGGTAAGGTTAAAATGGTAATAATAGCATCAACGTTAAGAGGAGATCTTAAAGAAGATATAACATACTACGCAAAGCTCTCTAATATACCTATTTATGAGTACAAAGGTAGTGGATGGGATCTCGGTACGTTGTGTGGAAAACCATTTATGATTTCCACAATAAGTGTTTTGGATGAGGGAGACTCCAAAATTTTAGATATTATAAAGGAGAGGTGATTTTTTCTGCCCGAGATTAAATTAACACCAGAAGAGATTCGTTACATTTCATTGTTTCAAGAAGTTACTAAGGCTAATGTAAAAGATTGTATAATTGACAATGAAAATAATAGAATAATATTTCTGGTCGATTCAAAAGATATGGGAGTCGCGATAGGTAAGAGTGGTACTAACGTTAAAAAGTTAAGGAAAATTATAGGAAAAGATATAGAGCTTGTTGCATATAGTGACAATTTAGAGGACTTGGTGAAAAATCTAATGAGCCCAGCTAGAGTTAGAAGCGTAAAAGTAGTAAATACTAACTCGAAAAAGTCAGTTTATATAACAGTAGATCCTCAAGATAAAGGATTAGCAATAGGTAAGAATGGTAGGAACGTTGTAAGAGCAAAGCTAATTTTAAAGAGGTACATGGATATTGATAATGTAGTAATAGTTTAAGGTGTTAAGGGAAATGGTCAAAAGTAAATCACCAAAGGGAATATACGCAGCTAGGAAATTAAGATTAAAGAGATTAAAGTTTAGAAGAAGTCAAAGGAAATATAAGACAAAGATCCTAAAGTTGAAGGAGAAATATGATCCATTAGAAGGCGCACCAATGGCTAGAGGTATAGTGTTAGAAAAAGTTGGTATAGAGTCTAGACAACCCAATTCAGCAGTTAGAAAATGTGTAAGAGTGCAATTAGTCAAAAATGGTAGAGTTGTTACAGCTTTTGTTCCAGGTGACGGTGGTGTTAACTTCATTGATGAACATGACGAGGTAATAATTACGGGTATAGGTGGTACGTTAGGTAGGTCAATGGGAGACTTACCTGGAGTAAGATATAAGGTTATAATGGTAAATGGCGTATCATTAGATGCATTATACAAAGGGAAAAAACAGAAGCCAGTTAGGTAATTTTACACTATTTAAATATGATATCCAATAAGTTTTAATGTTTTCTAATCGTTCAAAATTTTTGCTATTTATTGCGATGTTACGATTTTTATGAGTTGGTTTATTTATATACAATAATGATATAATCTGACCAACTAAGTCCATCAAAGATTTTTATGGACTTTTTCTTAGATACTTTTTAATTATTATTATTATTTTATATGTTTATATTTGTAATTAAAAATCCTAAGTTAACACAACTTAATTCTCTATATCTTTCCAAAAATATAATAGGTAGTAGAAAGTCCTTAACAGTTGTTAATATTTAAGGTTAGCTTTAACTAATAGACGTTGAAAGCAGTTCCCATAAAGACACGAAATTTATATGCTATACGCATGATTTACTTTTTAGATCCCACCCTAGATGTGGATGATAAATTCCCGAATGATGGTGGGTAAGAAGAGTCAAGATGTGGAGGGTTTTCTTAAAGGGTGAGTGGGATTATCCTCCTAATGGGATTGGAAAGGATAAGCGGAAAAATCCGCGACTTCGGTGAAATACGAGGGTCTAGTCGACCTCGTTCATCGGGTTTGTATAACTCAAACCCGACTAATATGTTTTATATGAGGATTGAGAGTTGAATACAAAGTATATGAAATTCGATTAGACCCAAACACTAAATTGTGGATCTTAAAATATTTATCAAGACGAGTTTTGAATCTATCAAGCTTTAAGATTTAAATTAACAAGCATTGAAAGCTAACATTAGATTAGAGGGAAATTTAGAATTTTTGCTGGTTTTCTCTACCTTCTTTTTCTTGCTCATCAACAAGGCCCTTTTTTACAAAAATTGGTTTATTCGTAATTATTGCAAGAAATATTGCGTGACTCGGTATCATTCTCTTCTGAATTACAACCCCATCGAATTTGAACTCTACAGTTGCAACATATACTCCAGTATCTCTTATCATATCATCTATGATAACTTTTTCTATATGTTTTGAGAAATCATCTACAATTTCTGGTATAAATGAAATGATATCGTATATATTTTCTCTCTTATCACCGAATTCTTCTTCTTTGTTACCTTTCGTTTTATTTATCGCTATTACAATTTCTGCAGGAACGCTAAATAAGTAGAATTGTCTCCCGTCTTCTAAATAGCAGACTATAGTAGGGATACCGTGAAGTGGCATGAAGAACGCGTCAACGGAATTGACTTTTATGAAATCCTCATCCTTAATGGGTTGGAGGTTCATCATCTATACACTATCATATACTTATGTATCATAAATTTAAATATCCAAATCATAGATAGCATTAGAGGTAACAAATAGATGTCATTGGAGAACTTGCAGTTAGATATTAAAGTGTTTGGCAAGTGGGATACAAAGGTTGAGGTAAGAGATCCCAGTTTAAAGAAATATATTTCTCTTATGCCAGTTTATTTACCACATACTGGAGGTAGGCATGAACACAGAAGATTCGGAAAAGCCAAAGTGCCAATAGTGGAAAGATTAGTAAATCAAATAATGAGGCCTGGTAGAAACAAAGGAAAGAAACATTTAGCGTATAATATTGTAAAATTGGCATTTGACATAATTTATCTAAAAACTAACCAAAATCCAATACAAGTGTTAGTTAGAGCCATAGAGAATAGTGCACCTAGAGAAGAAGTAACAAGAATAATGTACGGTGGTATTGTATACTACGTGGCAGTTGACGTTTCACCACAGAGAAGGATAGATTTAGCGCTGAGGCATATCGCTCTTGGTGCTAAGGATTCGTCATTTAATAATCCGAAGCCTATAGAAGAGGCATTAGCTGAAGAGATAATTGCGGCTGCAAATAATGATCCAAAAAGCTTTGCAATAAAAAGAAAAGAAGAGATAGAAAGAATAGCGTTAAGTTCAAGGTAAACTTTTATTAACTCTATCACTATATCGGTTAGGAGAGTGTTATAAATGTCTCAGAAGCCTCACCTTAACCTAATAGTAATAGGGCATATCGATCACGGTAAGAGTACATTAGTCGGAAGGCTATTAATGGATAGAGGTTTTATTGATGAGAAGACAGTAAAGGAAGCAGAAGAAGCAGCTAAAAAACTAGGTAAAGAAAGCGAGAAATTCGCATTCCTACTAGACAGATTAAAGGAAGAAAGAGAAAGAGGCGTAACAATAAATCTAACTTTCATGAGATTCGAAACGAAGAAGTACTTCTTTACGATAATTGACGCCCCTGGTCATAGAGACTTCGTAAAGAACATGATAACCGGTGCTAGTCAAGCAGATGCAGCTATTCTAGTAGTTTCTGCAAAGAAGGGTGAATATGAGGCCGGAATGAGTGCGGAAGGACAAACCAGAGAACATATAATTTTAGCTAAGACGATGGGATTAGATCAGATAATAGTTGCAATCAATAAGATGGATCTCACAGAGCCTCCTTATGATGAGAAACGTTACAAGGAAATCGTAGAGCAAGTAGGTAAATTTATGAGGAGTTATGGATTTAATATGAATAAAGTCAAATTTGTGCCAGTGGTCGCACCCACGGGTGAAAATGTTACTCATAAATCCGAGAATATGAAGTGGTATAATGGCCCAACCTTAGAGGAGTATTTAGATCAATTAGAACTACCACCAAAACCAGTAGACAAGCCATTGAGGATACCAATTCAAGATGTATATTCAATATCAGGTGTAGGTACAGTTCCTGTAGGTAGAATAGAGAGTGGAGTATTGAAAGTTGGTGATAAAATAGTATTCATGCCAGCAGGAAAGGTAGGAGAAGTGAGATCTATTGAAACTCACCACACTAAGTTAGAAAAAGCAGAGCCTGGAGATAATATAGGATTTAACGTTAGAGGTGTAGAAAAGAAAGATATAAAGAGAGGAGATGTAGCAGGTCATCCAAACAATCCACCCACAGTAGCTGATGAGTTCACTGCAAGAATAATAGTAGTTTGGCATCCCACAGCATTAGCAAACGGTTATACACCAGTAATTCACGTCCACACAGCTAGTGTAGCATGTAGAATTTCAGAATTAGTAGCGAGATTGGACCCAAGAACTGGACAAGAAGCTGAGAAGAATCCTCAGTTCTTAAAGCAGGGTGATGTAGCAATAGTTAAATTTAAGCCAATCAAACCATTATGCGTGGAGAAGTATAACGAATTCCCACCATTAGGCAGATTCGCAATGAGAGATATGGGTAAGACTGTAGGTGTCGGCGTGATTACAGACGTGAAGCCAGCTAAAGTAGAAATAAAGTGATTTAATTTTATTTTTTGTTGGTGATTTTATGCCTACAAAAGCAAGAATAAGGTTATGGAGTACTAATGTTGAAAATTTGAATTATGTAATTACGCAGATAAGAGGTATCGTTGAAAAAACAGGAATAGAGATGAGAGGTCCTATACCACTGCCTACTAGTAAACTAGAAGTCCCAATAATGCGACTACCTCATGGTGAAGGTAGGAAAAAATGGGAAAAATGGGAGATGCGCGTACATAAAAGGTTAATAGATATAGCAGCAGATGAGAGAGTAATGAGACAATTAATGAGAGTTAGAGTTCCGGAAGACGTATATATCGAAATCCAGCTAATATAAAAAAATCTTTTTATAGTTCTTGCAAAAAAATATTAGTGCCGGGGTGCCCGAGCGGACTAAGGGGCTGGCCTGGAGACTATTTCCAGGCAGCCAGTGGGGATCTTCCCCGCGCGGGTTCAAATCCCGCCCCCGGCGTTAAAAATTATATCTTACAAGTTTTCCCTAAATTATAATATTGCTGTAATTTAAACCCAATTGTGTAGAGATCCCATTTAGATATTCCAAATAGGCATTATATTTTAGAGAAATCATTCCATTTAATCTTGATTACGTAATTACAAAGTTACAATAGATATATGGGCAGATACTTTGTGGTCGATTTAATTATTAAGCTTAAAAATCAAAATCATGGTAACAATAACTTTAAAGGTTAAGTAGCATTTAAAATAAATGGCGGGGTAAAGTAGCGGGGTGGGCTAGCCTGGTAAGGCCGCGGGGCTCATATACTTGTAGGCACGCGTTGGGACACCCCGAGGTCCCTGGTTCAAATCCAGGCCCCGCTACCATTATTATTGATTCTTATATTTACTGTTTAGAGAATCTAAAAAGTTAGTATCCTAGGAAGTTATTATGTTATTGCTTTCTTAATTTTACTTGAGTAGAACCCTTAATTATCTTTACATGGATTATTCTAAAAATTAATCTTAACTTCAATGTCAAATCTTTAGCATTACTTTTATTATAAATAATCTTATGGGATTCTTGGTTCTCGGATAAGCGATGGTTTTTTAAGTGAGTTTTTATTACATACTTATACGATAACGTAGAGCGCAACACAAGTTCGAATCTTAAAGAATGGTAAATGCCGCGGTAGTCTAGCCCGGTCTAGGATGGGGGCCTGTCGAGCCCCTGACCCGGGTTCAAATCCCGGCCGCGGCGCATTGGGGGTCATAGCCCCCTACTACTCTTATTAAGAGCATTTCCGTTACTCTTCAAAAAATTTTTATCTCCATGCAAAATTAGTTTTTATAAAAAATACTCGATCGAGTATCGAGGTGCTTTATGAAAAATCTTCCGGAAAGGGGCAAACGGACGAGTTTTATATAGCAGAAGTGGATAATATCGACTTTGTTTAGGATTTTGACCATATTTATAGCATCTCTTGTAAGTGTATTAAGTTCGTTTATTGTATTTTATCTCATGTCATGTTAAGAAATAGTAAGAATGAGACGAATAACGTAATTTACAGTCTCAGAAATTTTGGGTTGACTATGCTTGTAACAGTATCAAAGAGAGCAAAGAAGTTATTGGAGTTGCTAACGTGGCATTTAGCAAGATATATTTTTATATTTGATTAATATGTTGTGATTGATGATGACGAAAAGCCGTATTGAATAGTGATATAGCGAGGCAGCCACTGATGATTTATGCAGGTATTGATCCTGGAAGTGAAACTTATGCTTTTGCATTTGTTGATGAGCTAGGAAATTTGATTAACTATTTTGAAATACCTACGGATTTGATTGAGAAGAATTCCATAGTTTTAGCTAAATTGATTGCAAATTATCGCCCTATGTCAATCGCTTTACCTTCTGGTCACGGTTTACCTTTTTATAATATAAGAAATATAGGTGGGAAAGAAATTTTTTTGCTTACACTGAAAGATCCTAATTCTCATGGTCCCTTAAGAGATTTTTTATTGGCATCTAGGCAGTATTTAAGCTCTTATAACTCTTTCACCGTGCCATCTGTTATTGAATTAGAGAGTGTGCCAACTGAAAAGAAAATTGACGTGATAGATAAAGGGACTGCAGACAAAGTAGCCTCAGCGTTTTTTTATAGAGTTTTTCTGAAGGTTGATGATTTCATTTTAATTGAAATGGGTAGAAAATTTTCCGCAATTATAGTTGTAATTAAAGGTAAAATAATAGATGGATATGGTGGTACCTATTTGAATGGCCTAGATGGAGAAGTTGCGTATCTTCTTAGTAAGTATTCTGGCATTAATAAATCAACAATTTATAACATTAATAGGAATTTAGATCTTATAAGAATAATTGCTGAATGGTATAGTCAAAAATATCACTTACCTATAATCGTATCTGGCTATAATAAGAACTCCTTAGACTTTGGCGAGAAGTATGACTTTAAATTTAAAGAGTCTGCTGTTGGTTCAGCTTTTATAGCTAATGCTTATTTTGGGGGTAATCTGCGTTATTACTTAGATATGTTAGAAAGCAGTGGAACTCCAATTTCATACGTGAGGCTGAGAGAGTGGGAAGAGGTTATTTCTTGGATAGGGACATTATAATTGATAAGGAGAATAATGTATATACAGTATTAACAAATTATAATCCTCCTGGTTATATATTTGCCTATCTCAAGTATATTTATACTGGTAAGGGAATTTGGAATGGATATGAAAGGGTATTGAAAAGATATGGAATACATAATCTTATTAAAGTTAAACAAAAATTCAATTTTGAAAGTTGTTATGATGCTTCCTTTCCCATAGTCAACCTTTCCAATATCGTTAAACATTTGAAACCCGAAGAGAAGCTACAAGAAATATTAAGCAGAAGTATAAATGACGAGATTTTATATAGGCTTATAGAGATTGTTGAAAAATATATACGAGTCGATAAGGTAGGCGTAACTGGATCTATCTTGTTGAATAGTTATCATAAAGATTCAGACATCGATCTAATAATATATGGGTGTAAAAAGACCTTAGACTTCATGGAGACATTTACGGGATTTGAGAAGGATTACGAATGGATATATGAAGCTAACGAAAATTATGGAATAGATTTTGCAGATATATTATACGATAATAGAAGACGTGGAGTTTATAAAGGTAAAAGGGTGTCAATTCTTTTTGTTGATGATAGACCCTGGAAATATTGTAGCGATGTATGCAAAAAGGTAGGCAGGATTAAATTTAGAGCTACGATTTCGGGTACTTGTGAGGCTTTATTTTATCCATCTATTGCAAATGTTATAAGTAATAATATTTATAATGTTAATAAGGTAGTAAGCTATGAGGGCATTTTCTCTTCTGCTTTATTTGGAGAGAGAGAAGTTGAAATTGAAGGCATGTTAATGAAATGCCAGAATGAGAATGTTGTAATTATTGGGGATATTGATGTTAGAGGATACGTTAAACCTTTGTAATGAAATTGCTTATATTCTGGCTCAAGCCTCATTGGTTGAATCGTATGTTTTTAAACCAGGCAATGCCAGTAGGTTCCAAGATCTTGCTAACGTAAAATACATTGATCTTGTAAGAAGTGCTACATTATCAAGCCAATATTATAGAGAGCTGTGCGTGAGAAGGGTTAAAGGGATAAAGAGGATATATGATACATTATACGACTTAGTAATCAGAGCTAGAAGGCTTGGATTTGAGTATCAACTCTTTGGTACCTATATGTTGTTGGCACCAATTGCGTATGAATCAATTGCAGTAAAAGATGTCTTTAGCTTAAAAAGAGGAGTAGGCTATGTTCTAAAACGCTTAGGAACTGATGAAGCTGGGTGGTTTATTAAAGCCTTAAGGGAACTAAGTTTAACTTATCTAGGTAAGTTAAGTTCAATGGATTATAGGGAAATAGAAAATATAGATTTTTTTAAACTTATGGAATTTTCATCTAAATATGATATTTTAGCATTAAATATTACAAATGAATACTTCATAACTTTTGAAGCGTATAAGATTATAAAAGAGAGAAAATGTGGATTTGAAAATGATATTCAAAGGGCTTTTATACGCATTCTTTCAGAATACCCAGATACGTTAATATTCAAAAAATATGGTGCTTCTGTTGCACTTAAGGTATCGAAGTTTGCTCGAATGATTTCCGATTGTCCATCTTCTCATGAGTTAAATCTGCTTAATGAATATTTGGTTGAAAATAGGTTTAATCCAGGATCAACAGCTGATCTTATAGCCTCAGCATTAGGTATATATTATCTAGATGAGTGGTATAAGAAAAATAACTTTGATAGCAGGTTTTCAATGTGATATAAATTTAATAGAATTACTTAACAATTTTGATACAGATCTTTTTATAGGTTTAGGAGATATAGAGTGCCCTCAATTTATAAGAAATTTTCAAGGTATAATCGGAGAAATGGAGGACGTTTCAATTCTGAAATATTTACGTAATAGTGGAAGATATTTTACTAGAATTTTAAATATATCTTCCGATTTTTCATCTGATATCGTAGTTACACATTATCCTCCAAAAGATTCGATCACCGGTATTATTGATAGTGTGAAGATAGGTTTAGAAAGTGTCTTATCTAAAGTCTTATCTAATCAACCTAAGATACTTTTTCATGCACACTCCGAGATTCAAGGCGACTATTATATAGGTAGGACCAGAGTAATATCTATAGGCAATTTAAATAGGGGATATTACGTGGAGTATTATCCGGAAAAAGATGAGATAAAATTCAAATCACTTATAAAGATCTAGCCATAAGGTAAGCGTCTTCTCCGTCGGCGTAATAATTCTTTAGAACTTTAACCTTTTTGAATCCAAGTTTCTCATATAAGCTTATTGCAGCATAATTACTAACTCTTACCTCAAGATAAACTTCCTCAGCATTATAATCGTTCTTCATACTTCTCATTGAATGTTCTAATAAAGACGTGGCTATTCCCTTTCTTCTATATTCCTCTAATACTGCTATGGAAACCACATGGCCTTTCCTAACCAGCGCAGGCAATTGCTTCAGATTACTAAATCCCCATTCTATTCTGGGCATAATATATCCTACTACCTTGTTCTCAACTACGGCTACGAAGAAGGCTAAGCCATATTCCTTTAGATGTTCTACAAAGAAATAATATGGATAATTTTCAGGTAGTGTTGCTCTATTTATTTTTATTATCTGATCTATATCGTCCATTCTTGCATTCCTTATAACAAAATCTTTTCCTTCAGTCTTTTCAGCGATTTCCATATCAATATCTTTATATAATGTAGTTAATATATATGCACACATACATGGTGCATCCTTCAAAGAAAATAATTGGGAGTATCAGTAAGGAATTGTCTGGAAAGAGAATATTATTAGCAGTAACTGGAAGTGTTGCAATTTATAAGTCTTTAGATTTAGCTAGAAACTTAATGAGATTTGGGGCAGAAGTAAATGTTATGATGAGTAAGGATGCCTCAAAGCTGATTTCTCCAGAGATGTTTAAATGGGCAACGGGAAATGATGTGAATGTTAGACTTACAGGCGATTTAGAGCATGTTACTTTAGCAGAAGATAATGACGTAATGATAATATCTCCCTCTACGGCTAATACCATAGTTAAAATAGCTTATGGAATAGCTGATACGCCAATAACTGTAACAGCGTTAAACTTCATCGGGATGAAGAAATCCTTAATCGTAGTCCCTTCTATGCATCTGCAAATGTATATATCTCCACAAGTCGTCAGTGCAATAGATAGGCTAAAAGGAATGGGAGTAGAAATAATTGAACCGGATATAGTAGGGGACATAGCACATTATCCAGAATTGGAATATTTAACATACAGAATAACATCATACATATTAAGAGGAAGAGACCTAGCTGGTCTCAACATATTGGTTACTGCGGGACCGACAAGGGAATATCTTGATACTGTCAGATTTATTTCTAATCCTAGCAGTGGAACAATGGGAATATCTATTGCAAATGAAGCTTATTTTAGAGGTGCTAATGTTAAGTTAGTCTCTGGTCCCATAAGCTCTAGATTAAGGCCATACGTTAAAGACATATCACATGTAGAATCTACAGAAGAAATGTTAAATGAAGTAACTAAGAATCTAGAAAAAGCTAAGTACGATGCTGTAATTCTCGCTGGTGCGCCTGCTGATTATAAGTTTAGTACTAAGTCAAATACAAAAATAGATAGTCATACGGAAATACCTAAGGTAGAATTAGAAAGAACTCCCAAAATTAGTGAGCATATTAAAAAATATGGAGTCTTCTTAGTAGGTTTCTCTGCAGAAACTGTAAATTCAGATGAGGAGTTGATTGAGAAGGCAAAGATTAAGATGAAAAGGCATGGTTTTGACTTAATTGTTGCTAATAACGTTAGAAGAAAAGATATAGGCTTCTCATCTGACTACAATGAAGTTATTGTAATAGACAAAATAGGGAATGTAAGGAAAATAGAAAAAAATTTCAAAACAGTTGTTGCTAGAAGGATACTAGACATAGTAAGGGAAGAACTAAGAAGATAACAAAAGAAGAGTTTAAAATAAGCCGGATAATGATATAGAATAGTGCTTGGCTCGGGTAGCTCAGCCTGGGAGAGCGCCGGGCTGTGGACCCGGAGGTCCCGGGTTCAAATCCCGGCCCGAGCCCTTCTTTATATTAAATTGAAAGAAAGTTCCTAGAAAGAGAAATTTTACGTAAGATGTTTTTGTTATATGACTTGTTATATGAGTTTTTCTAAGGGAGTGAGTAAATACTGTCATATAACTCTGTTAGATATTTTTGACAGTTTTTAGCGGGGAGTGAGGAGTTCCCAGATGATTAACTGAAAAAATTGATGAACCCACTAGAAAAAAAGAATGTTACAACATATTAATGAAAAATACGGAAAACCTAAGGAAATATCTTCTACTTACTGGTATCTTCTGAAAAAACGGTAAAAGGGAGGTGAGCGATAGCGTACCGAAGATCCTTCTAAACTATTATCTTTTGATGAATATACTAAATTACTGACTCCAGCTAGAAATGTAATAATCCCAGACTCTCTTACTAATGCTATACTCTATATTGATGCATTTATTAAAGGACTAGACGATATCTTCAAAAAATACCCTGAACTACAATCTTATACTGTTTCAAAAATTATGCCCATTTCAGATATGATAATCCTACTATCAACGGAATAACTATGTTCATAGGATTTCTATTATTGTCTTTGCCATATCAGATCTCATTTCATTATTGAGGCGATGACGAGAAGGGTAGACAGAAGATGAAGGCGTGATGGCTTGCTTAGCCTTATACTGTAATATTATTACTAATGAGATATTAATAGAGTGAAAATAAAAACCGAAAGATCTAAATACTTCAAAAGTCGAAATTAGAAAACGGGGGCATGGCGATGAATGGAGCGAGAGCTGATCCACGATGAACCCGTTACGAGCTGAGCCCCTTGTTAATTATCTTACTTCTATTAAAATAAGCTTAACGCCATTTCTCTTCTCTCAGTTTACTCTACGCGGTAGACATAAAATCATCACCTTGAAAAATAAATCTGAATTATTAAAAATATTTCTAAAATTTTAGTATATTTCAATACAAATTCGTTATCCACATCCTCTAACAAAGATAAGAAATAACCTATGATTTTCCCTATTTCTCTCACCCTTGGGAAAAACAAGTACGTAGCGCTGCCAAGTAATGAGAATTTAAGGTACCTATGATATCTATAATATGAGGCTAAAAGATAAGATTTGTATAGGATAAGGGATGAAGATAAGTGTCAAAAAATAGAAATAATTTATGCATTCATGACGAAACTATGGTATGTTTCAGACAAAGATTTACGTAAACCCTAATAGTAGACATGAAGATTTATATAAGGTCTCTAGGATCTATTCTCTTTATACTGTTTATCCTATCATATATATGGTTTGTTGAAATAATAGTTCTATCTTTATCGTAAAGCAAACAAGTGGCTATATTGTATGCATCAAAAATGGAAGCTATTCCATATTGACTCATCAAAGCCATAGCTAAGAGATCAGTGTCTATAGTAGTTGGGATCCATTCAATGTTAGGGATACTTTTTAAAGCACCTATCTTAATTAGTATATCTTGTATAGAAAAATTCAAATTGCGTAGAACATAATATATTTCATGAATTATTTCCCTATTTACGATAACAGTAAGTTCACCTTTAGCAATTTTTAATAGAAGTTTGTCTGCAATATCTTTTAGCTTATCTTTAGTTTTCAGATGAGCTATTAAGAGATCACTTTCGAGTAACATTTCAAATCACTTTTCTATAAATCCCTTCTTCTTAGCATTTTCTAACGCATCATTTTCGGCTTCCTTATCCGCAGCTTCCTTTAACTGTGAGACCTCAACGTCTATATTGGTAACATTAGATGTAGCTAGAATTGGATCTTTTGGAATTGGTATACCAATAAAGAAAGTTCCAGTATCAATTATTATCACTTCGCTAGAATTGGCTAGCTTTTTTGGTAATTTTATTCTTCCTCTATCATCAACTTTGGCTACATATCCCATAATTTACATTATTATTACACTTATATTAAATTTATCCCCAATTTAGGCTATAATATCCATAATGATCTAATATTTCCCCAATAGTATTAACTTAGACTCATTTTAAAAGTTATCTAACTGAAAAATATTGAAAATACATTATATCGTTAGGTAGTCAAGAGAGAGTGTCCGAATTGCATAAAATTCGGCCTATTTTAATATAAAGTATAAAATTAACTCTATGTTCCAAGTTATCACCTTAATTTGAGGTTAAATTGACTAACATAGATGTCAATTTGCTCAACTTAAGTATTATTCAGTTTTTCATTAATGGGATAGATTTCAAATAATTATTCACTGAATTTCTCTCATTTCGGACACTCTCAAGAGTTCTTTACGTATATAAATTTCTTGAAAAGACTTAGGAATATTCTTAGTTCAAAATATTCTGGGTTTGTGAGAAAAGATATAGAAATAATTTAGTCTTCATGATGAAACGAATTATTTCAATAATAACAATTAATAGATAAATAGTTAATAAGATGATAAAATAGTCTTCCTAATATTTTTCAATATCTGAGTTTACTCTACGTCAAGGCCGATTTTTAGTTAAATGTAGAGCTAGCTCTCGTAATTTCTATGCTTATCTTTATATCTTATAAGATAGTTATAGTACTATATGGGTAAGTTATTTGGAACAGATGGAATAAGGGGAATTACTAATAGTGAACTCCAACCCGAGTTTGCACTTAAAATAGGAAAGGCTATAGGTTCATATTTTGGCAGAGGTGCAAGGGTTTTAATAGGTAGGGATGTTAGAGCAGGTGGTGATATGTTACTTAAGGCTGTAGAGAGTGGGTTACTGAGTAGTGGCGTAATTGTTTATGAAGCAGGAATGGCTCCTACTCCTGCCTTTCAATATGCGGTAAAGACTATGGGATATGATGGTGGAGTTATCATAACTGCTAGTCATAACCCTGCTGAGTATAATGGTATTAAGGTCCTTTCTCCATATGGTATTGAAATATCTAGAGAAGATGAAGATAAGATTGAGGAGATTTATTTTAATAATAGGTTTAATTCTGTCGATTGGAATGAATTGATAAATGATGTTAAGAAGGAGAAAAGAGTTATAGATGTGTATGTAAAGGGTATTCTATCACACGTTGATGTGAATAAGATAAGAAGTAAAAGATATAAAGTGCTTATAGATCCTGCAAACAGCGTAGGTTCATTAACTACACCTATTGTTGCAAGAGAGCTGGGCTGTAAGGTTTTAACTATTAATGGAAATTTGGACCCATTATTTTCAGCTAGAACTCCAGAACCTACTTTTGATAGCCTTAAGGAAACTGCCCGTGTTGCAAGAGAATTAAATGTGGATTTAGCTGTAGCTCACGATGGTGATGCAGATAGAGCAATTTTCATAGATTCTGCTGGTAGAGTTCAATGGGGAGATAGAAGTGGTACACTACTCTCATACTGGGCTTCAGTAAAAGCTCCTAATTTACCTAAACGTATATTTACTGCAGTTTCCAGTTCTAGCCTTGTTGAGGAGTATTTAAAGAATTTTAATATAGAGGTAAAGTGGACCAAAGTGGGCAGTGTAGATATAGCACACATGCTATTTAAAGAAGGGGGAGTTGCTGGGTTTGAAGAGAATGGTGGCTTTATGTATCCTCCTCATCAAGCTGTAAGAGATGGGGCTATGTCTTTTGCTTTAATGTTAGATATGATGGCATCTGAAAATGAAACTTCAGCAAGTTTATTTAATAGACTTCCTGTGTATTATCTAGTAAAAACTAAAGTGAAAATCTCAGAAAATACTAATATTCAGAAAATTTATAATGAAGTAATTAATAAATACGGAAGATATGGAAACATAATAACGATAGATGGGATAAAAATAATTGGTAATGATTTTTGGCTTTTAGTGAGAAAAAGTGGAACAGAACCTATAATAAGGATACTAGTCGAAGCTAAAGATGAAAATAAATCCAAAGAATTAGCTCAAGAATTAGAGAAATTAGTGAGTGAATTAGTATGAAATATAGATTAATGGATTTACTTGCATGTCCCATGTGTAAACATTTCCCACTTAAACTTTATGTCTTTTCAGAAAAGGAAGTAGAAAGAGAGCTAAGTTCAGAAGATAAAAAGCCTTTATGTGAACTGTACTGTTCATTTAAGTCTTCTTATGTTAAGGACTTAAATTCGTCACCTCCATGTGAGGATTGCATTAGGCATGAGATAGTTGATGGACTACTCTTTTGTGAGTCTTGTAATAGATGGTATCCAATAATTGACGAAATTCCAAGGATGTTACCAGATAAGTTAAGAAAAGAAGAAGAGGACGTAAAGTTTTTAGAAAAATATAAGGAGAGAATTCCGAAAACTATATTAAGTAACGGTGTTCCGTTCCGTTTAAAATGAGCTTATTAATTTGTTTGAGGAGAGTATAATATGGTGTAAAGTAATGGAAAGTTCATTTATAGGGAATTTAGATGAATGGATAAAGTTGCAGAAGAATTTGTTATCAACTCTAAAGGATATGGAGAAAAAAGAGCCAACAGAAAGTATGGATAGATTAGATTTAATATTAGCATCTAGAACTGCATTTCAGCATATGATGAGAACCTTAAAGGCCTTTGATCAATGGTTGCAAGATCCAATGGTTATAAAACATATGCCTAGGGAAATGTTAGAGGATGTGAAGAATACCAGTTGGCAACTACTAGAGAAGTTATTAGAGTTGGATATTAGACATACCAGCCAGTTCAGAGAAATGATTTCTAAAATGAGTAAAGAGGGTAAATTGGATCCATTAATATGGACTAGGCCAGTAGCTGAGGAGCATCAAGAAAGAGAGAGAAGAGGCCCATTATCTACAATATAAAATAAAAATTATATAAATTTTATTATCTTCTTCTCAATTTCATTTCACTTTTTATTTTTAAGTTATATTCCTCATCATAGGCAGTTATTTTTGTTTTTATTTCATTTAATGTTTGAGCTAATTTATTCTTAAAATCTTCTTCTAATTGACTTTTCTCTAATGTTTCAATTCCATTATTAGATATATTAATTTTCTTAGATATTGGATCGTTTTCTACTAAGCCTAAATACAAGAGTGAAGTTAAATCCTCTTTTACCATTGGGCTAAAGACGTTATTACCTATTACATTAAATTGATATCCAAGATCAATACCTTTTTGCTTTAGTTCATATAACAACATTATTATTGACTTTTCCGTTAATTTCCCTATCTGTTTTATTATATATAACAGTTGCAATTTCCTTTTATCTTCATTTAATATGCTAGGGTTTATGACTTGTTTTGAAACCATTTTCAATTCTTTAGATTTCTGTTGACCTGGCTGTGACAATTTTAAACCCCATATATAATTATCTTCCGCCCTTTAATATGTTAACTATATCTTCAGCAGTTCTTCTTGGTTCTTTACTTTTAGTTATCGCACTGCCCACCACATATATATTTATTGGTAGTTCTATTAGTTCCATTATTCTATCTTTATTTAATCCTCCAGCTACTGATAATATTAAACCTAATTCAGATACTTTCTTTATCTCATTTTTTAGGTCTGCTATAGTTATGCCTCTGCTTTTTTGTACATCTAGACCTATATGCAATCCTATGATATCAACTCCCAGTTGTTTCAGTTCTTTTGCTCTTTCGTAGATGTTTTTAACGTTAATAAGATCAGCTTGAACAAGTAGATCTTCTTCTTTAGCTTTTCTAACTGCCGAGTAAATAGTAGAGTCATCCATTATTCCTAGAACTGTCATTACGTTCGCACCACCTAATTTCGCTATTTCTACCTCAACATCCCCTGCATCAGCAGTTTTTGTATCTGCAACAATAATTTTATCTGTATTTAGCAATAATTTTATTTTCCTAATTCCTTCTATCCCAGTTGATTTTAATAGAGGTGTCCCAATTTCAATTATTTCGTTTTCTAGGTCTTTTACTTCATTTACTATTTTTAATGCAGCATTAATATCTATAAAATCTAGTGCCACTTGCAAGAATTTTCCATTATGCAGTTTTTCAAGTAGTACCTCTCTCATCTATGGTAAATAATGGCTTAAAAAGTACTTAAAGTAATTGACAGTGACTTTTTATTTTATAGTCGTGAATGCAAATTACTGTGAATATTAGTGTCTACTAAGTACATAATCGTCACAGGTGGGGTCCTATCAAGCGTTGGTAAAGGTACATTAGTAGCGTCGATTGGAATGTTGCTTAAAAAAAGAGGATATAATGTTACGGCTGTAAAAATAGATCCTTATATTAATGTAGATGCCGGTACAATGAATCCTTATATGCATGGAGAGGTTTACGTTACTGATGATGGTGCAGAGACTGATTTAGATTTAGGTCATTATGAAAGATTTATGGATATTAACATGACTAGATATAATAATATAACTGCTGGTAAGGTATATTTTGAGGTCATAAAGAAAGAACGAGAGGGAAAATACTTAGGTCAAACTGTTCAAATTATCCCTCACGTCACAGATCAGATAAAAGATATGATAAGGCATGCCGCAAAGATAAATAACGCTGAGATTACACTAGTCGAAATAGGCGGAACAGTTGGGGATATAGAAAGTCTTCCATTCCTTGAAGCAGTAAGGCAACTTAAATTAGAAGAGGAGGATAATGTGGTTTTCGTTCATATAGCTCTAGTAGAATATTTATCTGTAACTGGAGAATTGAAAACTAAACCACTGCAACATAGTGTACAAGAATTGAGGAGAATTGGTATACAACCAGATTTCATAGTAGGTAGAGCCACTTTAGCTTTAGATGAAGAGACTAAACGTAAAATAGCTTTATTTACAAATGTTAAGGTAGATCATATAGTTTCCAGCTATGATGTGGATACACCATATGAAGTACCTATAGTTCTTGAGAAACAAGGACTAGTTACTAAGATACTTAATAAATTAAAATTAGAGGATCGTCCTATAGATCTTTCTGATTGGATAAATTTTGTTAACAATGTGAAAGGAATTAATAGCAAAAAAACTGTGAATATCGCATTAGTAGGAAAATATACCAAACTAAAAGATAGTTACATTAGTATTAAAGAGGCACTTTATCATGCTTCAGCGTATTTGGGAGTTAAACCTAATCTAATATGGATTGAATCATCTGATCTAGAGAAAGATTCTAATAATTTAGATGAGATTCTAGGAAAAGCGGATGGTATTATAGTCTTACCAGGGTTTGGAAGCAGAGGTGCTGAAGGTAAGATCAAAGCTATAAAGTATGCTAGGGAGCATAATATACCATTTTTAGGCATATGCTTCGGTTTTCAATTATCAGTTGTGGAGTTTGCGAGAAATGTATTAGGCTTAGTTGATGCAAATTCTACTGAAATAAATCCCAATACGAAAGACCCAGTAATTACTTTACTAGACGAACAGAAAAATGTGACTCAGCTTGGAGGGACGATGAGATTAGGTGCACAGAGAATTATATTAAAAGAAGGGACGTTTGCATATAAATTATATGGAAGGAAAATTGTATATGAGAGACATAGGCATAGATATGAAGTTAATCCTAAATATGTAGATATGTTGCAAGAGGCTGGCTTAGTTGTTTCCGGAGTTAGTGATAATGGATTAGTAGAAATTATAGAGTTACCAAAGCACAGGTTTTTTGTAGCTACTCAAGCTCATCCAGAGTTTAAGAGCAGACCAAATAATCCTTCCCCAATATACTTAGGATTCATTAAGGCCGCTGCTGGGCTTTAGGATTATTATTATTCTATCATATTTTGCTTTTATTACTTTTTTAATCCCTTTTATTCCATTTTGATATTCAACATCGACTAAACCTAAATTTTCAAGTTCTGCTATATGTGAGCTTATGTTTCCTTTACTCATCTTAAGTTTTTCAGTGAGTTCAGTTACACTCATCGGATAAACTGAGATTAATTGTAATATATTTATTCTTGTCATTGTAGATAAGGCTTTAGAAATTTCATAAATTTTCTCTGGGTCATCTATTATTAGATCCATAATTAATAGGTTCTTAGCGCAACTCTAATAAACAATAATGCATATATAATAGCAAGTCAAAGCATACAAGATAAAGTTTAAATTAAGAAATGGGGGTTGAGATTGTGCAAGCAAAAGTAGAAAATCCGTTGAAGAGTCTAAGAACTGCAGTAAATAGGATAGTATTAGTAAAGCTTAAGGATGGTTCTGAGTATATAGGAAAGTTAGAGCAAACTGATGGTACAATGAATTTAGTATTAAGAGATTGTACTGAAATTAGGGAAGGTACTTCTGAGCCTGTAGCAAAATATGGTAGAGTTCTCATAAGAGGTAGTAATATATTATTTATCAGCGTAGACTACGAAACCGTAATGAACACTGAGAAATAAGATTTAAATTATTATACTGTTTGAGGAACCTATAATGAGAAACATAAATGTGCAGTTAAATCCGCTTTCAGATATAGAGAAATTGCAAGTTGAGCTAGTAGAAAGAAAAGGATTAGGTCATCCAGACTATATTGCTGATGCTGTAGCAGAGGAAGCAAGTAGGAAGCTTTCTCTATACTATCTGAAACGATATGGTGTAATATTGCATCACAACCTGGATAAGACACTGGTAGTAGGAGGACAAGCTTCACCTCGTTTTAAAGGTGGTGACGTAATACATCCAATTTACATAATAGTAGCGGGCAGAGCGACTACTGAGGTAAAAACAGAAAGTGGAATAGATCAAATCCCTATAGGTACAATTATAATAGAGAGTGCTAAAGAGTGGATAAAAAATAATTTTAGATATCTTGATCCAGAAAAACATATTATAGTAGATTATAAAATCGGCAAGGGTTCGGCTGATTTAGTAGGCATCTTCGAAGCAGGCAAGAGAGTTCCTCTATCTAATGATACTAGTTTCGGAGTAGGTTTCGCACCGTTTACCAGATTAGAAAAGCTAGTTTATGAGACAGAGAGATATCTGAATTCTAAACAATTGAAATCTAAATTACCTGAAGTGGGAGAAGATATAAAGGTTATGGGACTAAGGAGGAATAATGAGGTAGATCTTACAATAGCAATGGCAGCAATTAGCGAGCTAATAGAAGACGTTAATCACTATATTAGTGTAAAAGAGCAAGTGAAGAACGAGATCTTAGATCTAGCGTCAAAGATTGCTCCAGAGTATAACGTAAGAGTTCATATTAATACTGGAGATAAGATTGATAAAAATATACTATATCTGACTGTGACTGGGACTTCTGCCGAACATGGAGATGATGGAATGACTGGAAGAGGTAATAGAGGCATTGGCTTAATAACACCAATGAGACCCATGTCTTTAGAGGCCACTGCTGGTAAGAATCCAGTTAACCATGTTGGTAAGTTATATAATGTAATAGCTGGTCTTATAGCCAGGAAAATAGCTGAGGAAGTTAAGGAAGTTAAGTTCACTCAAGTACAGATCTTAGGGCAAATAGGAAGACCTATAGATGATCCTTTAATAGCTAACGTAGATGTGGTTACTCATAACGGTAGTCTTACTGATGAGACTAAAAATGAAATAAATGGTATTGTAGATGAGATGTTAAGTTCATTCAATAAGATTACTGAATTAATATTAGAGGGAAAGGTCACTCTCTTTTAATTTTTCTGTTTCTATATTCATCAATTATTTTTTTAATATCTATATTCTTGGACTTCTCTATCTGTAATTCCTTATATAACAGCTCAGAATCTTTTAATAGACATTTATCTAATATTACGATTTCCTTATCTGCATACTCTGCAATTTCGTTACTAACTTTCTCGTCAATGATATAAAGATTATTCCCATCAAAAAATATATTACCAATGCCATTATTCTTCTTAAGTACTATAGCATTTCCATTTATTAACTTATATAGTATTTCTTTCAATTTTCCAAGTTGTCTTTGGATAGTGAGTTCTCTAATTTCTAGTTCATTTATAAGTTTATAAGCATTTTGTAAATTTAAGTTTAATTCGTAAATTTTTCTATCCCTTTCTATATCCCTATTTATTTGCAGTTTTATCTCATCGATTTTTCTCAATAACGAATCCCTTTCAGCTATGAGGTTATAAATTAGCTTCTTGTACCTTGATAATTCTAGTTTTAGTTCTTTATTCTCTTCTTCTAATCTGGTTAATTTATACATAATATTTTCATCCTTCTTATCACTTTTTTCCTCAATTTTTTTGTCATCCCTTTTAATGTATTTTTCAATTTCTTTTTCTATACATTCAGATAAAGTAGAACCATATATTACGCAGTCATAAATTTTATTCTCATTAATTATATCAATATCCAATCTACTAATAAAACTCTCAATTTGTCTTATTTTATTTTCTACTTCATAATACGCCTTTAATGCAGCAGCCAAGGAATCTCTGATATGCGGATTATCTATTTTTAATTTATATAGTTTAGAATAATCTTCAATAAGTCTTTGTTTTTCTTCTACACTTAAACTTTTTTCTGGAATGAATAATCTTGCATTGAATTTACTTGCAATCTTTTTTACGGTATCTGGGAGTGGATTAACATCAGTTGCCACTATTATTGCTTTTCCCTCCTTTGAAATTAATGATATTATATCGTCTCTATCGATGCTTCTTTTCGAGGTTAGTAATACTGGTTTACCGTATATATCAATTACTGATATACCCACTTCTATACCGGGATCTATCCCAACTATTAATCTTCTCTCAGCTTTTTTATCCTTAAACTCAATTTTATTTTTGTATATTGGTTTGATATCCACTACGACATCATGCCCTCTCATTTTCTTTACTATACCGAAAAGCCTATCCCTAGGAGCATATACTATAAATACTGCACCTTCAATTCCAGCTCTAGATCTTCTTACTATCATATCATAATCTAATCCCTTAGCGTCAAGTTTTTCCTTTATGTCTTTAGCTACTCGCAAAAGAGTTCCCCTTATGAATCTCTTATATCTGTTTTGGCTCATTCCACCTGGACCTAACGCTCGTCCTCTTGATACTATTATCTTAGTTCGTTTTTCCTCAACTTTTATACTTGTTCCATACCCCCTCAAGGCCAATATTGCATCTAAATATGCAGTTTTTTGTGGAGTTAGTTTTCCTTGAACCTCGTATCCTATCTCTCTCGCTAATTCCTTTAGTTGCTTGAATTCCCCATTATGATATGTTACTTGTACAATATTGGTATTTTGAGGTAGTAATTTAATAATGTTTACGATTTCTCTGTCATTTTCTCCTAGTTCATAGATATTATCTAATGCAAGAACATCAATATTATATTCCCAACATAATCTTATTAATCTACTTAAGCTCACATTTTCTGATTTATAGAGGATTTTTTCTCCTTCATCTATAATAATCACAGAATACATTGGCTGAGATTTCGAAGGACTTTCCATGGGCTCTATGTCTACACCCATGATTTTCATGATACCCCTCTTACATAATCGAACATTTTATGAACATCTACTTCTATTCCATGTTTTTTAAAGAATGTTGCTATATTTATTAAATCTCTTTTTAATATCTCTTCCGAATCTGTAGCTTGAGGCCAATCTATAAGAAATGGAGTTCCACTCTCGTCTATTAGTATGTTATATGGGCTTAAATCTCCATGTGTGATATTGCAAATATTATAAGCTATTCTCATAGTTTCCAAAATTTTTTCCAAGATTTCTTTAAGGTTAACAGTATCGGCTTTTTTATAAAGCTCTTTTCCGTTAATATGTTCCATCGCAACTGCATTATACTGAACGCCTAATGGTTTAGGTACATAACCTCCTTCTCTTCTTATACATTCTAACGCATCAAATTCCCTTTTTGCATTTTCTACAGTTATAGAAAGCCAATCCTTTTTTTCTAAATCTTTTCTGAACTTGATTTTCTTATAACTATCCGTACCAACCCTATGAAACTTAGTTACTATTCTATTATTGTCAAAATCATATCCGTGATATACTATACTTTCTTTCCCTTCTCCTATTATTTCAGCTAATTTGTATAAGATCCTATTTAAATAGAGCATTTTTATTCCTAAAATATCAAGCCCAGAAAACGTAAGTCTAAAAGAGAATTCTGTTGGGTCTTTTGAGATTAGTTTTAATTCGTTTAACTTTAATAACGAAATTTTAAGTTCTTCATCATTTTTCACATCCAATTTCTTTCTTAAGGAGTTGAAAGACACAAACTCGCTTTTACCTCTAAGGCTATATAATGTTTTTAATACAATATAGTCAAAGGCTCCAACAAGTGAAGCTTTTTCTGCTAGTGAAAGTCTCATTCCTAACATATATTTAAAGTTTTTAACTATTATATGTTACACTTGTCTTAACGATTTTGCTCTTGCCTGGTATTTTATCTTCAATTTCAACCTTTAATGCATTTATGCCACTTATTTCTGGGAGGGACCTTGCAAATACTTTTAGTATTTTTTGTGATATTTTATCCTTATCGTCATCGCCGGGAGCTATAATGACATAGAACTTCGTCTTAGACGCTACTGCTTCCTCACTGCCAACAACTATCGTGGCTGTGTTTCCATTTATGACAATTCCTAAAGCTAGTTCCAATTTTACATTCTTTACAAAATTTTTCTTTCCATATATCATAAAAGATCCTTTATTTAAGTATTCACCACTAGGTGGTGATTTAGAGACTTGATTTCCGAAAACCCAAAACACATCAACAGCAGCTAAGTCTAATTTCCATGCTTTTGAATAACATGCGGCCATTACAGCAGCATCGTAGATATCTTCATCATTAATAGTCTTATCTTGTGTGAAGATCACTGTTGCGGGAGCACCTACAATATCCGCATGAAGAAATATATCGTTATCTTTTAGGAATTTTCTAACTATACTTTCATTTTGACTAGCATCTTTTCCTGCAATTATTAAGAATCCGTTTCTAGAAATACTCCACCTATACTTTTCGTACCACTCCTTCTTTCTTAAGATAAGTTTTATCTCATTCTGCTTCTCTAATTCTTGTTTTTCTATTTTCTCTAATCTTTCCTTTAATTCACTTAAACTTTCTAATGCTTTAGCGATTTTTCTTTTATATTCTTTTGCCTTATCAAAAAATTTTTCTGCATTTTTAGTTGCAGTAAGAGAGGTATCCAATTCCACTTCTACTCCATTCAGATTTAATATTATTTTTTTATTGTTTTTCTGTTTTTGTTCAGATAGTAATTGATCTATTTCGTAAGCCTTCAAGAGTACTGTATTTGCTATTTCTTGGTAGGTTTTTTCCTTGTTTTCGTACTCTTTTATGCTTTCCTCTAACTGTTTTATAGTGTTCATTATTTTCTGTTTTTCCTCAGATATTTTTTTAGAATACCTTTCTATTAATTCCTTTTGTATAATGTTATAAAAATATTCGTCTAATGCGTCATTAAACTTCTGATATTCTTCGCAGCCATTGAGTTTAAAAGGTACTACAGTTACATCCTTTATCATACATGGGATTATTTTCCCACTAAGAAGTGATTTCTCTAGGTTATCCACTTTTGATTTCGCTATCTCAGGATCAAATAAGGAATCTTGTAAATTTAAGTAACTTACGACTTCTTGCGGAATTCCTAATGCTTTCGCAATGTTTCCATTTTTTATTAGTTTTTCTATATCTTCTTTTCTTGGCTGCAGTGTAGGCGGGGGCTTATAGGTTTCCCCAGATTTTATTATTCTATCCTTGAATTCCTTATTTTCGCTTGTAAATAGTATTTTGTTATTCTTATCTGTTATTACAAGAACTCCTCTCGGTAACAGCTCAGCTATTATTTTTTTCCCATCTCTTCTAAGTTCTAATACTACTATTCTTTCCTTGTCTATAATATGTATATCTGTAATTATATCTTCTCTTACTAATTCTCTTAGTATAGTTATTTTTGGTGATGAAATTTTTGGATAATTATATTTTGTCAAATTTATTCTCTTACCAGGCTCAATTATTAAATCTTGATCTCTTCCACTACAATGAAGTTTAAAAATATAGGTGTTTTCACTATTCTGTACCAAGAATACGTTATCTATAATGCAGCCTTCTATGATCTTCTTATTTTCTGTGACCCATGCTATTAGATCAAAGTATGTCATAGAGGTTTTTCTCTGTAATTTTATATTCTGAGAATTCATTCACTAAACATGTGGAAGTAGAAGATAAAATATTAATTATGCGAGGTATTATAGGCGTTATAAGTGGGAGTATTTCAATATTATTTAACTCATCAATTTCAATATTAATGCTTCTTCTATCATTTTATTTATTCTCGGCGATGCTTTCACTTTTTTTGTTCAAACAGAAGAAAATGTGGAATATTTTTGGTAAAGGTACTGCAATATATGTCGCAACATGGTTTCTCAGTTTAATTATTATTTATAATTTTACTTTGAGATGATCGAAATGTTATCACAAAAGTTTGTTGTAGACGCAATGCTTGGTAAGGTTGCTAGATGGTTAAGAATCATGGGTTATGATACATTATATAGTAATAAACTGGAAGATTGGAAAATTTTGAAGATTGCAGAGACTCAAAAAAGGATAATTATAACTAGGGATAGAGGGCTTTATTCTAGAAGTGTAAAGAGAGGATTAAAATGTATTTTACTTTCACCGGATTTTGATATAATTCAAGATCTTGCATATATTGCTTTAAAGTCTAAAATTGATCTATCAGTAAATGTAGATGCTACTAGATGTCCACAATGTAACTCAATACTGAATAAAATTTCAGAGAATAAATGGATGTGTACTAAGTGTAAAAAAGAATATTGGAAGGGCAAGCATTGGCGAACAATTGAGGAAGTAATAATTAAAGCCAATTCTACATTAGTAAAATTAGAAGCAAAAAATGATGCAAGAGGATCTAGTACAGATTCAAGAGCTAAACAAGGAGATAGGGCGATTATTAATAGAAATAGCTAGGAAAGCTATTAAGGAGAAATTTAATCTAGATAGATTAAATTTGGAAGAATATAACAATCCTATATTGAATAAAAAGGGCCTAGCTTTCGTTACCTTAGAAAAGATAAATGGTAATACAACTTCCTTAAGAGGATGCATTGGCTATATTGAAGCAGTCGCTTCATTAAAACAGATAGTAGCATCTGCAGCAAAAGCATCGGCATTTTCAGATCCTAGATTCTATCCGTTGCAAAGAGATGAGTTATCTCAAATAGTAGTTGAGGTTACCATACTAACAAAACCAGAGGAAATTAGGGTCAAAGATAGATGGGAGCTACCTAAGGTTATAAAAGTCGGGGAAGATGGTTTAATAATTGAAAAAGGAATACTATATAGTGGTCTTTTGTTACCTCAAGTACCTAAGGAGTACTGTTGGGATGCTGAGACTTTTTTAGCTGAGACGTGTATTAAAGCCTCATTAGAGCCAGACTGTTGGCTTGATAATTCTGTTAAGGTAAAGAGATTTAATGGCATAATATTCAGAGAAAGTAATCCAAACGGAGATGATGTTTTAGTTATAAGGCCCAATGAAGTTAAATGTAAATTAGGAGATTTACTAACAGTTTTTTGAATAACTAATTCGTGTATAGTAATCAAATGTACCTTTAGGTGATGTAAAGATATCATTAATAAATCACGTTTCGCTATAATATATACTTAAAAAATATAATAATTATAAAGTAGAAGGAACGAGATTTAGATAAAAAGATTAGAAATACCTTTTTATGCCAGTAATGATATGTTGTATATACGGTGTTTAAGAATGGAAGAAGAATATGCAGAATTATTTAGTGATGAAGTAAAAAATGCATTGCAAGATGCTCTAAAAGATATGAAAAATACAGTCGATGTGTATGTGTTTATAGATAATAGTGATAGTAATTGTCAGTATTGCGATGTAACTAAGAAATTTATGGAATTCATTGCATCCACTGCACCGAAAGATGGTAATGGTGATAGTTTATTAAAGGTACATATAATAGATAGGACGAAGGAGGAAGATAGAAAACTTTTCGAAGAGTTTAACGTCGAAAGAGTGCCAACTGTGGCGTTTTATAAAGGTTATATTAGGTGGACAGGTGCTCCTTTAGGTGAAGAAATAAGAGCGTTAATCGAAACAATAGTGAGAATTTCTCAAGGCGAAAGCGGTTTAAGCCCGGAAACGGTAGAAGCAATTAAATCTAAATTAAATGGTAAAGTTAAAATAGAGACCGTGGTTACGCCCTCTTGTCCTTATTGTCCATATGCTGCATTAATGGCACACATGGTTGCCTTCGAGGCTTGTAAAATAGGGAAGTGCAATGTAGTATCTGAGGTAGTAGAAGCTTATGAAAACCAAGATATAGCTGAAAAATACCAAGTCATGTCAGTTCCAACTATAGCAATAAATGAATCTGTGGAATTTATAGGGGTACCTTACGAGGAGAACTTCATCAATTCGATATTAGAGAAGCAAAAGATAAGCTAAAACTCTTTTATCATAATATCCTAAATAATAATAGTGTAGAGAGTAATGAAAATCATAACGATAAAATTAACAGATGATGAGTATAAGGAGTTAGAGGAACGTGCAAGAAAAGAAGGATATATATTAGTAGGCGATTTTATTAGAGCACTCATATTATCACCTTCATCATATTCTCATAACGTACAAGTAGACAATTCTCAGCAGATATTACCGAGAATAGAAAAAAAGATACAAGATATGATAAATCCATTTACCTCCCAGATTGAAGATCTAAAACAAAAGATAGCAATTTTAACAGAGAGAATAGAAGCATTAGAGGAAAAATTAGGTGAGAACAAAGAGACTTCAAAGGATATAAGTAAAAAATCAAAGAAAGGTTTTGAAACTAAGCCTAGTAATATAAAAGCGGAAACTCAGCATAAGAAGACTGCGATAGATATATTGAGAGAACAAGGTGCAATATATGAATCTGAATTAAAGCTTAATAATCCAGACGCTTTTTTTGATAGACTACAAAGTCAAGGTGCAGTTGTAATAGCAACTGATGCAGAAAGAATAGCAATAGATTCTAATTTCTTCGATGAGTTCAAAAAGAAAATAACTAGCATACCTACTGCTGATGAAATGGAGGCGCAAAAATATCTCTCAAAACAAGAATATAAACTCTTTCAGAGATTAAGGCAAAGTAGCATTATATACTTTGATGCTGAGAGTAAGAGTTGGAAATTCGTGAGTTAAATCTAGGCAATGTAACTCCCTTTTGTCCTTGGTACTTTCCTTGGTACGGATATTCAACTGGCGTTAACGTTCTAGCAAAAATTAAATGAATAAATCTCATCCCTTTCTTTAGTTTTACTGGAAATTCTGATCCTATTACTTCTATTGTTATTTGCCCCTTAAATCCAGCATCAACAATCGTTGGTGGGATAAACAAACCTAGTCTTGCAAAGCTACTTCTTAAATTAACGAATGCCATTATATCATTTGGCAGTTCTACGTACTCTTCAGTAGTTAGTAATACATGTTCATAAGGTGAGATTATAAATTCCTCTCCTTTCTCTATCTCAAAAAATGAGGGATCTGGATTATCTGGATCGAAAATCCTATCAGTCTTCTTGAATCTAGCTATTTCATTACCGACTCTCAGATCTACTCCATTTTCCCTAACAGTATCCCCATTGAGAGGATCTATTTTTATCCATCCCTTTTCTAGGTAATATCTTAAATCCCTATCAGAGAGTATCATGTTAAAAGTATTGTGGCATAAAAGATTAAAAAGCAAGAAGTATCAAAGCCTGAAATTGACGTGGAACTCTCTCCCGTTAAAGGTTTTTTAGACTAGTAATCTGAATAATGTGCATCAGAAGCCAACTAAGGAAGCTGAAATAGGAGTTAATACTCAAAGGGAAACAGTAGTATGTGAAGTTTAGGGAAATGAAAATGAGAGTTGATGAAGAAACTCTTGATGGCGATGAAGCAAGGTAGCTTAAAAGGAGATCCCAGTTAGCAAGGCTAGATTACGAGACCGTAGTCAAAAGACTAAACTAACTAAACGAATTGGTGAGAATAATGAAGCTAAGGAACTCTTCAGCGTAAAGCGAATTCCAAAAACTACTAAATAACCATGTTTTCAGCGTAACTCTGATTCTTCATTTAAATTCTGATATTGCCGAGTATTCATCATTCATCTATAAATGATTATAAATAACTGCATATAGTATAAAATAATTATGCAGTTTAAAGTTATCGCAGAATACTTTGATAAACTGGAGAAGATATCTTCTAGGCTTCAACTTACAGCATTATTAGCAGATCTTCTAAATAAGACTGATAGGTCGGTCATAGATAAGGTAGTATATCTTATACAAGGTAAGTTATGGCCGGATTTTCTTGGATATCCAGAGCTTGGAATAGGAGAAAAATTCTTAATAAAAGCGATCAGTATAGCTACAGCCACAGACGAGAATTCAATAGAAAATCTTTATAAGACAGTTGGAGATCTAGGCGAAGTAACGCGAAGGCTAAAAAGTAAGCAACAAAATAGTGGAATTTTAGGATTTTTGGGCACGACTAATACGGAAAGCTTAACGGTAGAAGAGGTTTACTCTATACTTTCAAAGATAGCGTTAACTACGGGTGAGGGAAGTAGAGATTTAAAGATAAGACTATTAGCTGGACTATTAAAGAGAGCGGACCCATTAGAAGCGAAGTTTCTGGTTAGATTTGTGGAAGGCAGGCTTAGGGTTGGAATAGGAGATGCCACAGTATTAGATGCATTGGCAATAGCCTTCGGTGGTGGTCAATCTGCTTCAGAAATAATAGAAAGGGCATATAATCTAAGAGCAGATTTAGGAAATATAGCTAAAGCAATAGTAGAACATGGCATTGAAGCTTTAAAATCATTAAAGCCTGAGGCTGGAATACCAATTAGGCCAATGCTAGCAGAACGGCTAGCAGATCCCGAGGAGATTCTAAAAAAGGTTGGAGGTATAGCTTTAGTTGATTATAAGTATGATGGAGAGAGAGCCCAAATACATAAAAAGAATGATAAAATTCTCATTTTTTCTAGGCGTTTAGAGAATATTACATCTCAGTACCCAGATATAGTAGAATATGTTAGTAAATACGTAAATGGTAATGAGTTTATAATAGAAGGTGAGATAGTTGCAGTAGATCCGGAAAGCGGTGAAATGAAACCATTTCAAGAATTAATGCATAGAAAACGAAAGTCAGATATATATGAGGCAATAAAGGAATATCCAGTTAATTTATTCCTTTTCGACATTATGCTTTACAATAATGAAGATTATACGACAAAGCCATTAGAAGTTAGAAGGCAATTGCTAGAAAGTATAATAAGCCCAAACGATTACGTGAAAGTGGCTCATCATATTCAAGTTAATAATGTTGAAGATCTAAAGTCATTTTTCTATCAGGCTATATCTGACGGTGCTGAGGGTGTTATGGTAAAAGCTATCGGAAAAGATGCAATTTATCAAGCAGGCGCTAGAGGATGGTTATGGATTAAGCTTAAACGTGACTATCAGAGTGAAATGGCAGATACAGTTGATCTGGTTGTTATTGGAGGTTTTTATGGAAAGGGTAAAAGAGGTGGTAAGATAAGTTCACTATTGATGGCTGCGTATAATCCTAAAACTGATACTTTTGAGTCCGTATGCAAGGTTGCAAGTGGTTTTTCAGATGAACAATTAGACGAATTACAAAAGAAACTTATGGAAATAAAGAGGGAGATAAAGCATCCTAGAGTAAATTCTAAGATGGAACCAGATATATGGGTAGAACCTGTATACGTCGCAGAGATTGTTGGTGCAGAGATAACTATATCTCCTTTGCATACATGTTGTCAGAACTTAGTTGTAAAAGATGCAGGCCTATCTATTAGATTTCCAAGATTTATTAGATGGAGAGAGGATAAGAGTCCAGAAGATGCGACTACTACTGATGAAATACTTGAAATGTATAATAAACAGCCTAAGAAGAAACTTGAGTCCCCTACAGTAGATGAGAGCGTTTAAAATATAACATAGTAGCAATATACGTTATATGTGCAGAATCTTGTCAAAATACTTCCTAACGGTGCGGTTTTAATTGGTGAAAATTTCACAGTGGATGGGCACTATGAACGTCCATTTAGAATAGTTACACACTTTCATTCGGATCATACGATAGGCCTTGAGAAGAGTATTATCACATGCAACGGGGTTATTGCAACTCCGCTTACACTTGAAATTTTAAGTATAGACTATCCTATACCGCCTAGGAAGACGTTCGGATTAAATTATGATATAAAAATGACCTTCGAAGACGAGTCCATAATACTAAAAAAATCTGATCACGTGATGGGATCTGCTCAAGTCCTTGTAAAATTAAGAAACGGTCTTGAAGTCGGATATACTGGTGATTTTAAGAATCCAGAAAAAGGCACTCCTATTTTGCATCCAGATATTTTAATTATGGAAGCCACATATGGAAAACCAGAGTTTAGGAGACCTTTTAAAAATGATATAGAAAGTCTTTTTGCAGACTATGTTAAAGATGCATTGATTTATGGACCAGTTAGAATTTACGGCTACCATGGTAAATTACAAGAAGTAATGGTTAGTTTAAGAAAGATGGGTATTGATGCTCCTTTTATAACAAGCGGTAAAATTTCTAAAATGACCAAAATAGCGATAAAACATGGCTACAATATAACACAAGTTTTTGATGAAACCGAGGCTGAAGCTAAAGAGATAATGCGAGATAGTTGGTATATAATTTTCTCACATTATAATGAATTCAAACGAAGAAATGGCAATTATTTTAATTTCTTATTAAGTGGATGGGAGTTCAGAGATATAGTGAGAAAGCTAGATAGCAAATCTTATATAGTTTCATTTAGTGATCACGCAGACTTTGATGATTTAATATATTACGCATCTACTACGTCCGCAAAATACATCATAACTGATGGCGGGAGAAAAAGTTATGCTAAAGAACTTGCTGATTATATTTCTAGAAAACTTGGAAAGGTTGCAATTAGCATGCCATGATTATATTACTAATGTCTCATTTATTAGTCTATTCATATTAAATCTTGAGGGAGAGAATATATCAATAAACTTACTTTTATAGCTATCTGCAATAAGATCAGCCATTATTTTACCAGAGTAAGGAGCAAACATCATTCCATGACCACTATATCCCGCATCTATGAATAATCCCTCTGGCCAATCATCAGAATACCCCATAACGTGAGAACTATCTGGGGTCATTTCGTAATATCCTGACCAGCCCCTTAATATGCCAATTCCATCAATTCCTTTTACCAAATTTTTAATAGTTTTGAGGAATTTTATAATCGTGTTTATAGATATTGTGAATTCCTCAAATTTGTATTCTCTCTTATCTTCTATGCCTCCTATTATTTCTCCTTTTAAGGTCTGTGAGAAATAGATCTGAAGCTTGGAGTTTATGATTAAAGGTTCGATAAAATATCTTAATGGTTCTGTTATGTAGATTTCTTTCTTCTCGGGAAATATTGGTACATTTAAGCCTATACTTGACATTATTTCGTTACTCCATGCTCCTGCAGTAATTACGATCTTATCTCCTTGTAGTTCTTTTCCACTACTTAACTTTACGCCTTCTACCCTATTTCTACTACTTATTAATGAAACTGCTTTATCGTAAATTATTGAGACCTTATCTTTTATAGAGTAGTAATAACTATATAATATATAATCATGATGAAAAGCACCATCTTGAGGAGCTAAATAACAGTTTCCATCAAACTTTAAATACGAATATTTCTCGCAGTCTATGAATTTTCCACCTATGTTGTATGATCTCCAAAAACTATCTAATTTTCTAAACAGTTTATATTCTTGCTCTCCATCAATGAGCCATAAATAACCAGTTCTCATTAGCATGGTGTTATATTCCAGTTCTTTTGCTTGTTTCTTTAAATATTTTATAGCTTCTAATGCATACTCTACGTTCTCTTTACTATTAAAATGGTATCTGTAACGAGAGGCATTTCTACTACTTGACCCATAACCTATCCTCTTCCACTCTACTAATGCTATATCGTTTTTTGTATAACCTTTTTTTATTAGATGATATGCTAAACTTAATCCGTGAGATCCAGCGCCTATTATTATAATCAACTAAATCACCAGCCTATAAAGAGGTGTTCTAAACGTGATAAGTTGATTATCATTTAGAAAGCTTCCTAAAGAATATGTGCAAAACTTTCCTTGACACTCACCTGTACCTAAACCTGTTGTTCTTTTTATGTGTTCGACTTTATTAAACCCTCTTTTAACTTGTTTCATTATCTCCTTTAATGTTACGTCTTCACATTCACATACATAACCGTTATTCCCATATATGTAAGGAGAAGGATTTCTTTTATTATTATCTTTTTGGTAATAGTAGTTATAAATGTATGTATACTCTCTCAAATTATATATAAGCTCGTCCAGATATTTTTCATTTAAGGTAGCTCTTCCGCTTATAAATGATGTGTACTCATCCGATATTCCTCGCATTCCCCCCGCTAAGTATACGTTTTCATTAAATTTACCTTGTATATTATGATTTGGCATGTAAATATGATAATAATTATCGAAACTATATGGAACACCTATATTGGAAGAATGATCTATCTTTGGTTGCTTAACTATTGCGTAAATTGCAATATTAGAGTAGAATTCGTATTCTTCAGTTGTTATTCTCAATTTGTTTCTCTCTCTATGTATTTTTAAATCGCTTGTCTTTATTATTTCTATCCCAAGTTCATTCATCAATTCTCTATAATATTTCGAAAGGAAGAGGATACCATTGGTTATCAGAATTCTTCTCTTCTTTAGATTAGACAGAATCTTAAGAATATCGTCACTATTCCCTATTGTAACTATATCTTCTTCATTCTTCATATGCCTTAAGTAAAGGTTCTTAGATATGAGACCTGGCGTATCATTTCCCTCAAATAATGGTGGGATATATCTACTACCAGTTGTCAAGAAGATCTTGTTAGCCCTTATTACTAATATTTTATTTTTAGTGAGAAATCCTATTCCTTCATCGAATTTTCCTAATAGAATGCCCTCCAATATCCTATCTTGGTTTTCTTTTATAATGTTCTTTAATAATTTTGAAAATTCATCTTTATTAATCTGTGGTAACGGATATTCTATGTTGGTGTTCGATTCTACGTCAGATGAGATTAAGATTGTTCTTTCTTTTCTGTCTATTTCAGATAGTACTCCTAATCCGGCTGTACCACTTCCTATGATAAGGTTTTGTACGTTAATGAATTCCACTTCTTTATTTTTGCTTTCAGCTTCTATTGTATTCGGTAGATTAATTATATGCCTTGAGTAGAATTTCACAAGTTTAGGAAATTTACGTAGCACCTTATTATGTAATATATCATTTTCAAAAGGAATCCCTATTTTTACATATTTCTTATGATAATTAAAATTGCATAAATTTATTCTCTTACCATTATTTATTATCTCAGTATATGGTAATCCTGGCTCACAATCTTTGAAACTTCTAGGCCTTCTGTGTTTTTTGCTTAGCACTACTGGCATATTCATTTCTGAAGACCTCATTAATAATTTTCCCATCGGCTCTATAAATTAATCCATAGATTTTCAATATTGTTGGAGCAATATCAATTATCTTCATATTTATTCTTCTTTTTGCAAAACTCTTCCCATAAAATATAACAATTCCGTTAATATCATCGTTTCCATAGTAACCATGATCAGCAGTGACTGTATTATAGGGAATGACACTCTCAAATATATCGTTTTTTTCTATGCTACTTGAAATTGAATATTTTGGATTAACTCCTTTAATAATTATATCACCCTGTCTATCGCTAGCAGGTGTTTCATTAGAATATATCACAGTGAATATCCTCTCACCAGTTTCTGGATCTTCTAGTTTCTCCAGATTTACCGTCAGATATTTAATTAGTTTAGTAAATTCATTTTTACTAACAATTCCAAATTTTTCTCTCTCCTTTAGATTAATTCTTATAATCCCTCCTCCTCCATAATAGGCCTTAGTTTTTTTCCAATCTATTTTGTCATCAGATATCTTCAACACATTAAGTTTTTCCAATAATCTATTAATATATACTCTTTTTTTAATTTTATTTATTCCATGATCCGAGCAAATAATTATATTATCGACTAATTCTAAATGTGCTTTTACGAAATTATCAGCTAATTTATATACTTGAAATATATAATCTAACGATTTAGAGTCATTCACACCAAGAAGTAAATGCTGTATATTATCAACTATTGGTAAATATGTTATTGCAAAATCCCAATCTGCTCGTTTAAGTAGAAACAGAGAGTAATTATAGAAGAACTCATATGCAAATTTTAAGGTTTCATAATAGTCGTTAAAACTGATAATATTCGATTTTAGAGATAGGTAGTCTCCATCTAGTATCATTCCATATTTTTTAACAACGTTTTCCCAAACTTCATTTTGTAATTCATGATTATTCGACCAATTAGGAATTAAAAATGTAGGTGGAGTTATATATATTCCACTGCTTAAGCCTTTTAATCTAAATACGCCTTTAACTTCCTTATCTTTACACTTCATTTTTACCTCAAGGGGAGGTGTCCATTCATTTAAATCTAAATTAAGTGTTAAAGTATTATTTTCTATATCAATGATTTCAAGCTTATATTTCCCATTATTATTTTCAACATTTATCTTTACACCATTTATAGTATTATTCCCTATATTAAGTAGATATCCCTTACTACATTCTTTAATTTTAGCTTTATATGGATCAAATAATAGCAAGTTATTTAATTTCCATTTATCTGGTAATGCCTGAGGAGCAGAAACTACTAATACTTTATATCCATTTTTTGCTAAGATATACCATATTGGATCAGCATTTAATGATATACTACTATGTGCTAAAAGTGGTTTACTTAAGCTATTTCCTTTAACAAAAATCTTTGTCGAAGTTATGCCGTGGTTTGCAGGTAGTTTGCCCGTGAATAATGAAGCTAGAGCTACAGGTGTTACTGTAGGAAAGACGCTTTCTAATTTACCAAATACGCCATTTTCAACTAGATTATTCATTGTTTCCAAATTATATCTGAATTGATCAAAGATAGTGTAACTAACTCCATCAATGACCATTAATAGAGTCTTCAAATTATGCACCTAATCTTTATATATTTTCTTTTCTAATTCCTTTCTTATATTCTTAGGCGATATCATGTTAATGTGAGACCTCTTTAAATTACCTTTTCTATCGAAACTTATTGCAAATTCAAAAATACCTAAAGCATTTTCATATTGTCCAAATACATCAAATCTGTCCTTAAAGCCTTGATAGTATTTGATTTGAAGGCTAGCATCAATTATAGTATCATCAATTTTTTTAAGAACTTTAAGTGTTAAATCTTTAATATTATCCATTTTGTTCCATCTCCATTAAAATGGTTTCTACAATACCTTTAATAGAATGAGTTTTACTTTCTATTATTTTTACCTCATTATTAACTCGCTTTAATGCGTCAGTCGTCATAGGTCCTATACTGAATACTTTAATTTGGCATTGCGGATTAATAGCAGGTCCTATTATTTTAGCCATCATTGAACTAGTTAATGCTATTGCATCGATTTTACACTCCCTTATGATTTCAATCACTTTTTGTACGTTTTCTGCCAAAATTTCTAAATCATAAACATAGATTTCATCGTACTTAATCTTATCCTTAAGTAAATTCTTCATGTCATCTGAAGCTTTTTTACTCCTTACAGCCAATACATTATTTATTTTATCCTTAAGTATTTTTTCAGCTAAACTAATACTAGTAAATTTATCTGGTATTACTGGATTTATTCTAAGCATTTTTATAAGCAAGTCTGCGGTTTCTTCTCCAATCGCGTATACTTTACTCTTCTTAAGTATGTCGTAATCTTTAAAGCATAAAACAGAATTTCTGCTAGTAAATGCTATAGCCTCATAATCATAATTTGACAAGAAGTAAGGGAGGCATGAAATTTTGAAGATAGGTATATTTAATACTTCGATATTTTTATGTTGTAGTATTAAAAAGTATTCATCAGTATTCTCATATTCGCTAATTGGCCTAAGAAATAATACCTTCATTTTTTATCTCCTTCCTTAGTAATAATCCTAATTCAGTTCCTAAATTGTTTGGGTCTCCGGTTTTACTGATGGTTACGGTAATCTTCTTCCTTCCGTCGCTGTAGCTTGCAATACCATATAATTCTTTTCCCTCTTTCTTGAATAGTACTCCTACTGGAGAATGGCATCCTCCTCCAATTATACTAATGGTAGCCCTTTCCGCTAATGCCTCATCTAATGTATTCTGATCACTAATGTCTTTTAGTATTTTCTTAATTCTTTCATCATTTTTCCTACCCAATACGACCACAATGCCTTGATTGGCTTCCGGAGTAAAATCGTACACGTTAAGTCTATAATATTTTAGGTCAAGTTTAAGTCTCTTTATTGAGGCTTCAGCTAGAATTAGACCAGAGTATTCCCCTGCTAGATACTTTCTTATTCTTGTATCTACATTCCCTCTAATATCTTTAACACTGACATTTGGTTTTATATATGTAAGAAAGTTCTTTCTTCTTATACTGCTTGTTCCTATGACTGTATTTGGTTCTAACTTATGTAAAGGTTTTTCTGTAATTAATATATCGTTAGGCGGGTCTCTCTCTAAAACTGCAAATATCTCAAGTTCTTGATTGAACTCTGACAATATATCCTTCATGCTGTGTACTGCGATATCAGCTTTTCCCATTAATACTGCTTCATTAACTTCCTTCTCAAATACTCCCTTTCCCAGTTTGGCTAATGGTTCATTTAAAAAAAGATCAGCTTTAGTTTTGATTTCAACTAATTCGTAATCTATACCTAACTTTCTTAGCTTTTCTCCTACCATGTCTACTTGTATCTTACTTAGTTTACTTCCTCTCGCAGCTATTCTTATTTTCAATTTAGTTCGCCTATCACCTTTTTAAGCTTATTTAAAGTATTGTTAATAATATCATCGGTATGTGAGGCTGAAGTAAATATTGTTTCGTACTGACTTGGCGGTATAAATACTTCTTCTTTTAATAACATTTCGTGTAACTTCATGTAATACTCCTTATTGGCTCTTTTGGCGTCGGAATAATTTTTAACTTGATCTACTCCAAAAAATATCTGAAACATGCTTGAGATATGATTTATAGTGTGCTTAATTTTTATCATCCTTTCAATTTCCTCAACAAGTATTTTAGCTGCCTTATTTGCGATAATATATGGATATTCTTTTTCTAATTCTTCTATAGTAGCAATTCCAGCTACCATTGATAAAGGATGTGCATTAAATGTACCTGCGTTAAATACTTTCCCAGAAGGGGTAAAATTTTCAATAATTTCAGCTTTGCCAACTATTGCACCTATAGGTAATCCTCCACCTATTATCTTACCTAATGTGGTAATATCTGGATAAATTTGATATAAAGATTGTGCACCACCTATACTGACCCTAAATCCAGTTATAACTTCATCGAAAATTAGTAATGAATTATAAGACTTCGTGAGTTCTCTTATTCCACTCAAGAATTCTCTTTCTGGTAAAATAACCCCAGCATTACCCATTACAGGTTCCATTATAACTGCTGCGATATCCTCTTTTCGTAATTTTTTATCTACACATTGTATATCATTATACTCACAAATTTCTATAGTGTTAATAATTTCATATGGGACTCCTTTAGAAGTAGCTACATTATATTCAGTAGCTGCACTTCCTGCTTCTACGAGCCCATAATCATGAGCCCCATGATAGTTACCGCTAAATTTTAATATCTTGTTCCGATTAGTATATCCTCTCGCAAGGCGTATTGCAGCCATCGTAGCTTCAGTTCCGCTATTTACGAATCTAACCTTCTGAGCTGATGGTATATGGGATGTGATTTTTCTCGCTAATTTTATCTCGAGCTCAGTAGGAGTTCCGAAGAGCCAGCCTTTCTCTAACTGTTCAGCGATTTTTATCTTTACGGAATCTGGTGAATGACCTAAGATCAAAGGTCCATAACCTAACACATAATCAATTAGTTTTTTCCCATCAACAGTATAAATATAAGCTCCTTTTCCTCTTTCTGTGAAAAAAGGATAAGGTTTTACTGAAGCTCTAACTGGACTATTAACTCCTCCAGCAAATAGTTGTTTAGCTTGATTCCAGAGTTCTTCACTTTTCAAAATGGTACACCTTCTTTTATCCATTTTGCAATATCATTTGCGTAATATGTGATGATTAGATCAGCTCCTGCTCTTCTTATAGCAGTAGTGATCTCTAAAACAGCTGTTTTTTCATCTATCCATCCGTTAATAGCTGCAGCTTTTATCATGCTGTATTCTCCGCTTACATGATATGCCGCTAGGGGATATTCTGGAAAGTTATCTTTAATTAACCTTATAATATCAAGATATGTATGAGCAGGTTTCACCATTAAGATATCAGCTCCCTCTTCTATATCAAGTCTAGCTTCTTTTAAAGCCTCATACGCATTTCTAGGATCCATTTGATAACCTCTTCTATCTCCAAAAGCAGGTTTAGAATATGCAGCCTCTCTAAAAGGTCCATACATTATTGATGCATATTTTACACTATACGACATTATCAATGTGTCGTAAAAACCAGCTTCATCTAATGCCGTTCTTATTGCTTTAACCACACCATCCATCATACTTGAAGGTGCAACAATATCAGCTCCTGCTTCAGCTTGGCTTAGTGCAATCTTTGCATGAATTCTTAGGCTTTCATCATTATCTATTACGTAATTTTCATTCTGATATTTAACAAGTCCACAATGTCCATGAGAGGTGTACTCATCAGTGCACTCATCAGTGATTATTAGAATTTTGCTCTTAAAACTATCTTTTATCATTCTTACTGCTCTTTGTATTACTCCATTCTTATCATAAGCTGAAGACGCAATATCATCCTTATACGCTGGGATTCCAAATAATATGATGCTTCTTATTCCATTTTCGTAGCTCTCTTGTACATAGTTTAAAAGTTTATCATTCAATGGATATCTATAAATACCTGGCATTGAATTTATTTGTTCTGGTTCATTAATATTTTCTTTCACAAATATTGGAAGAATTAGATTTTTCTCAGAGATATGTGTTTCAGCTACCAGATCTCTCACTAATTTGTTTTTCCTCAATCTTCTTGGTCTTAGGGTAGGAAATGTCACCATCTTTAAAAATATCAATTAGGAAGTTAATGTAGTTAATTGAGTCTGTTTCATTAAACATTAAATTCTTTATATTGTCAAAAAGTGGTTGGAAGGATTTTTTGATCATTGACTTTGACATTAAATCTATTATTTCTTTCATTCTTTGATCTGTTATTCCTATTTTTTCGAGCTCTTTATACGCTCTTAAAACTTCATTCCGTCTAATATTTTCAATGCGTAGCATAATTTTTGACACAAATTCGCTATATATTTCTTTTTTATAATCATATATAAATTCATTTATCCCTTCATCTATTATCTTATCAATTTTATTCAGTTCTTCCTCTCTAGTTCTTAGATTTAGTATTGATAATTTCTCTAAGTCAGCTAGCGTTATAACATTACTTCCACTAAATAAAGGTGGGATCGTTATATCAATAATTAACGTGTTCCATTTATTTTCAAGTTTTATATTTTCATGATGAATTGCTATGAATGCAACGTCAAAATTGCCTAATTGGTCTAAATTTAAACCCTCAAATTTAAAACCGTATTTTGAAGCAATTATTGACGCTTTTTCCATAGTCCTATTCATTATAGTTACGTTTTTTATTCCTTCATTGTACAGCATACCTGCTATTTTCTGCGCCATTTCACCCGCACCCACTATTACGATTTTCTTATCACTAAGGTCATTTAATCGTTTTTTTGCCTCAGTTATAGCTAACGAATAGATGCCTACTTTTCCCCGAGATATACTAGTTTCTTCTCTAACCTTTCTACCTATTTTTATTGCTCTTTCGAAAAGTATTTGCAGAAATTTTCCGCTCATATTTAATTTTCTGAACATATCTATGGTAGATCTAATTTGGGATAAAATCTCGTATTCTCCAATAGATAGCGAATCTGCACCACTCGCTACTAAGAATAAATGTCTTATAGAATCTCTTCCACAAAGTATTCTTGCTTGATTACCGATAGGTTCCTTATGAATGCTGTTTAAGTATTCTACTATTTTATTTACCTCGTTAAGCGTATTCCTATTTGAGTAAAGATATAGCTCAACTCTATTACACGTTTGTAATATAGCAAGCTCTGCGCTGATTAATTGGCGAAGAAATTTTATTTCTGTCTCTCTAATATAATACGAATGTAAGTTATTAATTCCTACAGTCTTATATGTGAATAGTATTGAGCAATAATTCTGAAGGAAACTTTGATCGTTACTCATTTATAATCTCCTCCGCTCTGCTCAACGCCTTATCAATAAATCCGTCCATTGCGTACCGTTTGAAGATGTGATCATTATATATCTTATGATATAGGGAATATCTGAGAGAGGGATCACTTATTCTTTTCTTTAGTAAGATTTTTACATTATACATTGCATTTAGTAAGTTTTTTATATCACTCTTTTTCGCGACGTCAATACTTTTCGATAAAACCTCTTTGGCTAAAATACTAGACTTTCCTCTGGTTGTTACAGCTATCTCAAAGTCTTCATCTGAGTAAAATATAGGCACGATAAAATTTGAGTTCTCTGGATTAGTAGGATTATTGCATAATTTTTTTAGCATTTTTGCTAAATCGCATATCTTACTATTAAGCTCATAGTTATTAGTACAAGTTAAGATAATATCGTAATTCTCTATCGCTTTAATATCAATTTTACTTGCATCCTCTTTTATTAAGTTTATATCCGAGTTAAGAAGATCTTGTGAGAATTCTAAACTTAAAACAGTCACATCTGCGCCATATTTTTTAAATGTTAATGCTCTCTTAGTGCCTATCTTACCTCCACCAATTATGAGAACACGAAAGTGAGAAAGATCAATAAAAATTGGGTAATAATCCTTTATGGTCACAAGTTAGTAAGTATGATTAACTAACTTTAAATTTAACTTCGTAAATTGGTGCTAAAACCACTGGTCTAATCCTGTTTGTCTGGATGCTCCTTTTGCTTCTTTTATTGCTTTAGTTAATCTCTGAATACCGTTTTTTACTCTTTCCTCGTTAAAATTATGTTCATTAACTAAAAGATCCATTATTTCTTTTTCGTTTGGTTCTCCTAATTCTAGAATTTCATCTGGTTTAATTACTTGAGGTTTTAGAAATAAGTTTCTTATCTCATCTATATTGAAAGTTATATCTTTTTTAGGTATCTCTCCATATTCTATAGCCTTCTCTATTTTTCCATATTTTTTGATTATTTTCAATGCTCTTTCTGGTCCTATTCCTTTGATCCCCTCTGGGTTATAATCGGTCCCAATCAGTATCGCTATATCTATTAATTGCTCTCTTGTGATTCCTAACTTCTTAAGTAATAAGTCCATTTCTATTAATTCTGGTTTTATATCTACGTATATATCTTTATTAGGAAGTTTTCTTTTTCCTGTAATTGTTAAATTACGTACTAATCTTTTAGCTCCAAATAACAATGAGTCATAATCCTGGCTTGCCGAGGCCCAGCTTAATCCGATGGCGTTCAAATATGCTGCTTCCGCTTCTCCTTCAGAGGGTGCTTGAACTATTGGGATTCCCATTATTTTCAATAATCTCTTACTTTCGGATACCATATCATTAGACAATTTTACTACAACTTGAGAATATTTTCTCATTTCTTCGATCTTACCTTCAGTTTTAGCTCTTTCTAGTTTTTTCTCTGCTTCTTCCTTTATTTTCTTCCTTCTTTCTATTTCCTCCCTTTTTTGTTCTGGCGGTTTACCATCAAATACATAAATAGGTATTATTCCCTCTTCTAAGATATTTATTGTTCGATAAAACAATCCGCTCAAATGGCTAGTTATTCTTCCTTGGGAGTCTATTAGTGGTGTTCCATCGGGCTGTCTTATTGCAGCTAAGAACTGATATAAAGCGTTATATCCATCTATACTTACCTTCTTACCTTTAAGTTCTGCGAACGAAATTTCCCTTTTTACTTCTTTTGTCAAATCAGCTAGATCTACTCCTATTCCTTATCACCTAAATATGTAATCATTCTCAAGTTTTCTTTAATTAATGATACAGAAATATAACCTCTAATCTCTAGAGCCATTAATGCTTTTAGAAAATCATTATATGATATTTCGTAATTTACAGAATCTTTTATCTCTTTGAAAAGATCGTCATCTCTAATATTATTATTATTTTTTCTTACCTTATCTAAAATTTTTTCTAAAACAATATTATATAATGGGACACTTCTCCACATTCTATTCACGCATAAGTACTTGGTTTAACTGTAGTTTTAGGTAATTGTTGTCTAGCCTTCTCTATCCAGTTTTGATAGAATTGTAACATGTCTTGTGTTACTGATGGTTTAATTTTTCTCATAGCTTCTTCAAAATGTCTTATCGAGACCTTAACACCATTAACCTTCATACATTCCTTCATAGTCTTATCTTTACATTCAGCATCAGTAGGTTTACACACTTCATTGGTTTTGTCTATGCACATTTTCATACTCTCTCTGATAGCTCTCATAGCAGCCTCTCTTACTAAAGCTGCCAGATCAGCCCCAGTGTAGCCTTCAGTTTTCTCTGAGACATCTTCTAAGCTGACGTCTTCTGCTAAGACTATATTTCTAGTATGTACCTTTAGTATCTCTATCCTAGCCTTCTTATCAGGTGGTGGGACATATATTAATTTTTCAAATCTTCCAGGTCTTAGTAGCGCTGGATCTAGTATGTCTGGCCTATTCGTTGCAGCTATTACAACTACATTTTCTAGCTTCTCTATTCCGTCCATTTCAGCTAGTAACTGATTTACTATCCTTTCTGTTACGCCTGAATCATACGAGATTCCTCTTATTGGCGCTATTGAATCTATTTCATCAAAGAATATTACGGCGGGTGCGTACATTCTAGCTTTTCGGAATATTTCTCTTACGGCTTTTTCACTTTCTCCTACCCATTTTGATAGTATTTCTGGTCCCCTTACTGCTATGAAGTTTGCTCCACTCTCTGTCGCCACGGCCTTTGCTAACATAGTCTTACCAGTTCCCGGCGGACCAAATAACAATATACCCTTAGGTGGTTCTATTCCGGAACTTTGATAAAGTTCTGGGTATTTTAGAGGATATTCTACAACTTCTTTCAGTTCCTCTTTAATCTCCTCAAGACCTCCTATATCTGTCCATTTAACCTCTGGGACCTCTATATAAATCTCTCTTAACCCACTTGGCACTATTTCTTTAAATGCATTTATGAAATCTTCCATTTTTACTTCCATAGACTCTAAGATTTCCGGTGGTATTTTATCTTGGTTTAAATCTATTTTTGGTAAATATCTCCTCAGTGCGTTCATGGCAGCTTCTCTTACTAGTGCAGATAAATCAGCTCCAGTATAACCGTGAGTCATATCAGCAAGTTTCTCTAAATCTACATCCTTGGACAAAGGCATGTTTCTGGTGTGAATTTGTAATATTTCTAATCTGCCTTGTTTATCAGGTAATGGTATTTCTATTTCTCTGTCAAATCTTCCTGGTCTTCTTAATGCTGGATCAACAGCACTAGGTCGATTAGTTGCTGCTATCACTATTACATTCCCTCTATTTTCAAGACCATCCATTAGAGTAAGTAATTGTGCTACTACTCTTCTTTCCACTTCCCCTATTACCTCGTCTCTCTTAGGAGCTATTGCATCTATTTCATCAATAAATATTATGGCGGGTGCGTGTTTTTTAGCATCCTCGAAGATCTCCCTTAGTCTTTGTTCACTCTCTCCGTAGAATTTACTCATAATTTCTGGTCCATTTATTGAAGTGAAGTAAGCATCTGTCTCATTAGCTATTGCTTTAGCTAGTAGAGTTTTCCCGACTCCAGGCGGTCCATATAACAATATACCCTTAGGTGGTTCTATTCCTAGCCTCTTAAATAATTCTGGATGTCTTAAAGGAAGCTCTACTAACTCTCTAACCTTCTCAATTATATTCTTCATTCCACCTATATCTTCATATGTGACTCTGGGATATCTGGAAGGCTCTACTGGCTTGTCTGATATACTTATTATCGTTTCATCATTTACTAATACTATACCTGCAGGCTTTACTTGGACTACGGTAAATGGTATTGCTTGACCGAGAACTGGGATTAATACTGTATCACCCTCAACTAAGGGAAACTCCTTCAACCTTTTTTTAACATAACTAATAAAGCCAGGATCTACTGTTATTGAAAAGTTCGAAGGAGCTAATTTAACAGTACTGGCTGGCTTCACCATAGCTTTTCTTACTATTACTTTATCTCCTATAGAAACACCGGCATTTTTCCTCGTTATTCCGTCCATCCTTATTATATCCTTCTCTCCCGTAGCATCCTCTGGCGATAACGGCCATGCAATTGCAGCAGTCTTTCTAGTGCCTTCAATTTCTACTACGTCACCTGGACTAACATCAATTTGAGAAAGTAAATCAATATCAATTCGTACTTTTCCTCTACCAACATCCTTCTGTCTTGCTTCCATTACTCTAAGTATTAGTTCCTTCCTCTGCGGTTTTTGCTCTTCTCCAGAACTAGCGCTCAATTTTTATCTCCAAAATATTTTAACGTATAAAGGATATATAAGAACTAACGTACCAAAGAGTTTATTAGAATCCTAATCTGGTTATCCCTACTACTTCGGCATGGCTAACTCCTTGTATATTATTTACTATCTCCTCTAAATTGTCTGTGCCTCCTTCAGTTTGCTCTGGCATCTGCACATAGAGAATTAATGCGTTTAATCCGAAGGCGATTGGTTCTGTTTCCTTTCTAATGATTTTATACTCTTTGGGTAATTTACTACTTATATCTGCATATAAGTTATCTAAATTAACTTCATCACTATCTGGGAAAACTTTAAGAACAATTAGAACGTCTGCCATTTTAAATACCCTCCTATGGTCCTTTAAACCCACAATTTGGGCAAGTGTATTCTACACCTTGCTTCCTGCACATATAGTCTCGTCGAATTAATACTTCACCGCAATTTGGGCAATAGAACTCTACACCTTTCTCCCTAGGGTGTATTATTTTTCCGCAGCTTGAGCATATTGGTGGTTCTACTTCTTCTCTTATGCTTAATTTGACTGACATATTATTTCCCCTTTATTTAACCTCAATAAAAGTTTAAAAGTGTTTGTTGCTTTCCGACTATAAATGTTTAAGATGGTGATAGTTGTAAGGACTGATATCAAAATGGGCAAAGGTAAGATAGCTGCTCAAGTAGCACATGCTGCCGTAACTTTAGTGCTAAATGTGTTAAATTCCAACAATTTACGATGGAAAGAATGGTTAAGTGAATGGTTACAAGAAGGACAACCTAAGATAGTTGTAAAAACAGATTCGCTAGACGATATTATCTCTAGATCTAATAGAGCTAAAGAAATGAATTTACCATTCTCAATTATCGAAGATGCGGGAAAAACTCAACTAGAGCCGGGTACTGTAACCTGCTTAGGTATAGGTCCAGCTCCTGAAAATTTGGTAGACTCTATTACGGGTGATTTGAAATTACTTTGACTCCCCATGAAATAGATATAGCCCTTGGTATGGAAAGGTATTATTACGATGATTGGAAAGAAATAGACGTAACGATTGATAGGCCTGACGGATTTAAAGTTATAGAGGAGATTGATTTTAAGCCAGCTCAAGAATGGAAAGGTGAAATTTATGGAAAATACGCAATTTATCTACTAACAAAACGAGGCATAGATCATTTTACTGCGATATCTGAAGTTCAAAAGATACTACGCTCTAAAGTACGTTATATTGGTATAAAAGATGCAAATGCAATTACAATTCAGTTAATATATATATTAACGGATAATAATAGAGAACCAATTAATGAGTATCAAACACCTAATTTTCAAATAAAATTTCTTGGATTTGCTTCAAAAAAGCTTAATCACACTGGAAATATATTTGAGATATCCTTAACTACACCATATGTTAATTCTATTGTAGAGAGAATCAAGCAAATTATTATAGAGCCTTATCTTCCCGCATTTGTCGGATATCAGCGATTTGGAACGCGTAGACCTATAACTCATGTGATAGGAAGATATCTGCTAAGAAAAGACTGGGAAAGTGCATTTTATTCGATTTTAACATATCCTTTCCTTTCTGAATCAAAAGATATTGCTAGCATACGAAAAATGATAAGTGACGGCGACTTTAAAGAGGTGATCAAGCTAATTCCGTCAAAGTTCAAACAAGAAAAGTTATTGATAAAAAACTATATTAAATTTAATTCCTATTATCTTGCGTTAAAAAATAGTTTTATTCCTATTTCATTGTATTTAGACGCATATCAAAGCTATCTCTTTAACTTATATCTCTCTAGAAAATTAGATGAATATAGGAAGATTAAAGATAAAGATAATATAATTATAAAAATACCGACTTATTTTGGCGATTGTGATGAAATTTGTAAACAAATTTATTTAGACGAGGGTATAGAGAGAGGTTTCTTTAAATTAAAAGAGTTTAAAATTTCATTAAAGGACTTTATTAGAAAAGCATTTATGAAAATAAGGAATTTACAATTTAATGAAAAAACAGGCACAATTTCTTTCACATTGGATAGAGGGATGTATGCTACGATCCTACTTAGGGAGATTATAAGAGGAGATCCAAGAAAATTTACTTGACTTTATGGTACTAATCTCTTCTTATCCCTTGGGAATGGTACCACTTCCTTTACACTTTGTAGCCCGGTTAGCATGAGCATTACCCTTGCTAAGCCCATTCCAAAACCTGCGTGAGGAGGCATACCATAGTCGAACCACTTTAAGAAGAATTCAAAATTCTCTGGATTCAGCCCCCTAACCTTAAGAGAATTTTCTAATACCTCCCTTATATGATTTCTAGAACTACCGGAAACTATTTCTAGCCATCTAAAAATCAAATCAAAACTTTCACTTAGTTGTGGATTATCTTTCTTTTGTTTAGTATAGAATGGTCTACTTAACCAAGGCCAGTCAGTTATGAAATACAAATCCTCCTTTATCTCGTTATATAACACTCTAAGTTCTGGAGTTCCGATATCGTCTCCAAATTTAATATTAATACCCTTACTTTTCAAAATCTCTATGGCGTCTGAATATGGAATTTTCTTTATAGGTATGCTTACGTTTGGTGGATTGTAATTTAAGATTTTTAACTCATTTTCACATTCTCTCTTTACATCATTTATCATATTGTAAATTATTTGCTCAATTAGAGCCATAACATCGTTATAATCAGCAAATGCCATTTCTACATCCATACTGATAAATTCTGAAAGATGGTAAGGTGTATCTGACTCTTCTGCTCTCCATGCTGGCGCTATTTCAAACACCCTTTCTATGGCACCTGCAAGCAATTCCTTATATAACTGCGGACTTTGAGCTAGAAATGCTTCTTTTCCAAAATATAGAACTGGAAATAGTTGAGCTCCACCTTCAGTGGCACTGGCAATTATTTTAGGTGTAAAGACCTCTATAAACCCATTCCTATATAATGTTTCTCTAAACGACTTTACGGCTACTGACTGTATTTTTAACACTGCCTGCATTTCTAGTCTTCTTAAATCTAGTAATCTCTCTCTAAGCCTCGTGTCTATATCAGCTTTAACTTTACCAGTTACATCTAGAGGCAATGGTGATTTCGCATAAGATAAAATTTCCACATCCTTAGCATGAATTTCTACTCCATTTGGTGCCCTCTGATCAGCTTTAACTATTCCGGTTACCATTATTGTTGATTCTAATGAAATATTTACTACTTTATCGTACGCGGCATTGTTCTTTTCCACTACTACTTGTCCTATCCCGCTCTTATCTCTTATTATGAGAAATACTTTCCCACCTAGATTCCTTATATTATGTACCCATCCTGCTATTTTTACTTCTGTTCCATCCATTTTTGGATTTATTTCTGAAATTAAATGTGTTCTAAGCACCTTACTCTACCCTTATTCTTACTGGCGTTGAGTGTATTTTAGTTAACGCTGACTCTAAAAGTTGTGCTTCAGCTGGGAGCAATCTTTTTTCAGACCTAGATACGCGAATCACATATTGTACGGAGCCATCTGGCATCCATACAGTATTAACGCCAAGTACTCTTGCGGGCGAAAGCAATTGAACTGCACTGTTCTTTATACTATTGGTTTTTTCTAATACTCTAACCTTCATATTTAATTTCTCTTGCAAGATTCTAGCAATTTTAATCCACTTCTGCTGCGTCATATCTGGTCCACTAGTTACCAGTAATATTAACAGATCATCTACTTTGTAAGCTTTATGATATACACAATCCTTCAACTCCTTAAACTGAGTCTCTTCTAAGTCTAGTAATATCTTTATTACTTGAACCTCATAGTCAAATACTTCACCACTATCTATAAGAGACTGGCACCTGTTACAGAGAAGCCCACTTCTGACGCAAACGTAATCTAGCGGGATCTTCATCTTCATTCACTCCGTTTACCGCAATACTTATGAATGCGAGATAAAATAATTATAGCCGGGATAAATAAATGCCGCTAACCGATCCCGCGAAGCTTCAAATAGTCCAACAAAGGGTGTTTATGAAGAAAGTCTGCAGGAAATGCGGGGCATTAAATCCAATAAGAGCGACTAAGTGCAGAAGGTGCCATAGTACAAATTTACGGCTAAAGAAGAAAGAATTGCCAACTAAGAAAGGATAAAATTTTTTACTTAATCAAATTTTTATTCCGATTAGTGATAAACGTTCCCTTATGCTATCACTATTTTCTTCGAACGCGTTTAAATGTTTCTTCAAATATTCCTTATCTATCTTAATTTTACCTTCTCCTAAAAGATATATAAGAGTCCTTAACTCATCTTCGTCCTCTTCTCTAAAAGCGTTTGCTTTAAGTAAAATGTAATCTTCTAATGTAACACTTTTGAACTCATGATTGCCTATTTTTATATTAATTGCACTATCTAGAATTTCTTTTGGGACAAAGAAGTCTTGTATATTCTCATATAGATCTATTTGTAATTGATCATCATTAACTGGTACTAACAGCCTTGGCGTATCTATTGGAGTCCTCCCATAATCCCACCCTTTATCATAAGCAAAATTCCTTATTTTATCATCATCAACCAATACACTGATATCTAATACAAAAAGGTCTATGTCGCTTTCTGTCCCTTTTCTCTTTAGAAGTACATCAACTATTGTATCTCCAATTATTACAAACTTTGTAAGGCTTTCGAATTCATAAAGTACATCTCCAACCTTGTCGAAAGGTATCATGAAACCACACCAATATAGTTTTTAAGTAGGTTTTATTAGTTATTATTGTTGCCGGGGTGGCCGAGCGGTCTAAGGCGGCACTACCTGCCCATCGGTAGCGCTAGGGGCCGCAGTGGTTATTGTTGAAACCCGTTATCTCGCGGGTTCGAATCCCGCCCCCGGCTTTTATAAGATTTAAAATCTAGTCTTAGTTATAATGCTAGTATGAGCCAACCTAAAAGAAAAGAGGAAACAGTAGGCGTAGAGATGAAAGGTGAAGAGGCTCTTGCTTACGTTCTTAATGATATTGGTATAACTAAGGTATTTACTACTTATTCATTGCCAAATATATTAAAAGAAATGTTAAAGAAATACAACATAGATGTAGAGTTTTCTATAACGACTAGAGAAGCAAGCTGGTTGGCTTATGCTTATGCATTAGAAAATAATACAGTTGGGACCATTATTCAAATTCCTGGTTCAAAATTAACCGATGCAGTGAATGTAATATCACAAGCATATAACGAATCGGTTCCTCTTCTTATAATCTCAAGCATTAGGTCTCATAAAGATACGGGGAGAGCTAGAATTGGCGAATTTAGAACAATAGACGATCTATCTAACATCCTCTCACCAATAACTAAAGTAAGGGAAAGAGTGATAAGTATAGAAGAGATAACTATAACTGTAGAGAAGGCCTATAAGGAGGCAATAAGTAATCGACCCAGACCATCTTACGTTGAGATATCGGAGGATTTGTTTAGAGCCAAAGCGTATCCATTATCAACTGCAGGTCAAAAGCCCGAAAAGAAGACTCCTGATAAAAATACTGTTGCCAAAGTGGCTGAATTACTGACAAATGCTAAATTACCCGTCATAATTGCGGGTTATGGTGTTGTCTTAAGCGATGCAGAAGATATGCTACTTGAATTAGCTGAACTAATAGACGCGCCTGTAATCACTACGTTTAAGGCTAAAGGAGTAATAGCATCAAATCATAAATTATTTGCTGGTGAGGGATTGGGTGCTTTTGGCACATATTCTGCAAACTATTTAACTGAGAACGCTGATGTAATATTAGCCTTAGGTACTAGATTTACCCAACTATCAACCGCAGGTTGGTCGTTGAAATATAAGGGTATTTTAGTACATAACAATGTAGATGGAGAGGATATCGGTAAGGTCTTCATGCCTCATGTTCCAGTTGTTGCTGATACTGGATTATTTTTGAGGGAACTTTTAGCTCAACTTAAAGCTAAAATTAAGGAGAAGATTAACAGAGGCGCTAGTGAAATTATTTACAAAACACAACAAAAGAATTCTATAAAGTCTCATACTGGATTGTGGCCTATTGATGTAGTGGAGATGTTAAACAAGCTAGGCGGATTTGAAAAAATATATGTTGATCTTACTGCTACTACCATAGATTTTGTTAGACTACCAATAAATTCAAAGAAAATGTGGTATACTGCAGAGTCTTTACTCGAAAGAGGTATTGCAGTGGGAGGTACTGTGGCTTCTAAGTATAAGGCATACGGTGTAACCGACCTAGAGGGTATATTGCCCTATTTACCATTATTAAAGTATAAAGTAGATAAAATTAAAGGTAAGATACTTATACTAAATGATGGTAATTCAAACTATATTGATGTTTCCAACGCAGACTTACCCACAATTTTAAGGTCACAAACTAATATTAATGGCCAGTTGGATGAGATGATAGAGAAATCTGTAGGTGGAATTACCGTAGCTACACCTTCAGAATTAGAAGAGGCCTTAAAAAGTAGTGAAAGGAAAATTATAAATATAAAACTTGATCCCAATTTCGAGTCAGTGGTGGTTTCGAGAATTTAGATTTTTTAAAGCCATATACGGAGGTAATTTTATTTTATCTTAATGTTAATTTAAAATGTGAATGACAAACCTACCAATTACATCTCATTAAAAAGGGCATTAGTCTACGCTGTGGTCTTCTCTATCGCATCCTACGCTGTAGCAGCTGGTTTCTCCTTATCTACTGCACTATATGCTATAAGTATATTCGCAGATCCGCTACTAAATTTAACAGTTCCCTTGATACTTCTTTCTGTGGGTATACAAGTTATTAATAGGAAATTAGGGCCTATTCTCATAGGTTTAATTAGTGCGGGACTTTACGCAGTTAGTTTTCTTCCATTTATAGCAATACCATTAATCATTATATCGTTCATTGTAGAAGGTATAACAAGAATTATGGGATATAGATCGTTAAAAGCAGTAGTAACGTATACAAGCATTGCGGGTGGTCTAGAAGGAGTGCTAAGTACGATATTAGCTCTCTATATGGTTAAAGTACCTGCACCTATAGTCACTTCTCCCTATATTTGGACAGCAGTATCAATTGGAATGTTTATCGAGAGCGCGTTAATGGGATTAATCGCATTTTATATAGTGTCATACCTAATAAAGATAGGTGTAATAAGATGAAAGTTAAAATATTTTTTATGCTTATTTTTTCTATTTTGGTTTACATTAGTAGTATTTTCTTTTCCTTCATTATACCATTTCTTGTTACACTGTTTATATTATATAGACGAACATGGGTTATTGTGATAGAAATCATTATCACAGTTTTTTCTTTCTTTCTATTACACGTTCTTAGCAAAGCCTCTATTTACGAATATACACTTAGGGCACTCACGTTGGTTAATGTCTTTTTAATTTCGAGTGATTATACGGATAGGTCTTCGATAATAGATTTATTCGGTTATAAGGGAATTCCCATAGTTATTGCATTTACGTACTACCCTAGATTTTACGAGATTATGCAAAAAGTAAGTTTTTATGCAAGAATAAGAAGAATAAATTTATTAAATTTAAAAAAGATATTATTGCCAATAATAGTTGAAATAATAAAAATAGCCGATAATTTGTACGTAGCGTATACTGTTAAGCTCTTTGGAGAATATAATTACAATAATAAAAAGAACTTAAAACCAGCTAGAGAGGACATATTATTTTTAGTCATAGGTGTATCTACATTATGCTTGTCATTATTCCTAAATATCTGAATGGAAAAATAGAAATAGAGAAAGGAGAAATAGTAGGATTAGTAGGTAAAAATGGAAGTGGCAAAACCACGTTAATTCTATCAGCTTTATGTATAGATCAGAAAAATTCAAACGTTATTACAGACGAAGTAGATTTCTGTGAAAATAGAAACTATTCTAAACTTTCCGCAGTTTTACAAGACGTTTCTTCTCAAATACTAGCTCCTACATGTAAAGAAGAAATAGAACTGATGAAGAGGTTTCACTTTGTGAATGAGGACATACCGAAAAAGTTAATGGGTCCCTACTATGAGACTGAATTCAATAAACTCTCAGATGGGTATAAAAGGAGGTATGTGATATCATCCATATTAGCATCTAATCCAAATTATGTACTACTAGATGAACCTTTTGCCAATTTAGATGATGAAGCGGTGAACTTGATCAAAACAATTATACCTAAGAGTAGTTTAATAGCGGAACATCGTATTGAAGAATTACGCAAGCTTATAGATAGAGTTTATATAATTAGAAATAATAAAGAAGTAAATGAGATAGATAAAGAAAAATTATTCGATATAGAGTTTTTAAAGAAGGAAGGATTAAGGGGATTTGGATTGCCTAGAATAGATAGTAAACTTGGTGGTCAGATACTAGACGTTACTGTAAATAATTATAGAATTAAATTGAGGGAAAGCGAGGTACTGTGTTTACTTGGGAAAAATGGAAGTGGAAAAACTACATTACTCAGAAAATTGTCACGAAAAATTTTTGCAATATTTCAAGAGGTTGATCTACAGTTTTTTGATTTTACTGTAAACGATGTAGTGAATGACAAAAAAATATTATCGCTTTTTCATTTAGAGAATCTGGCTGACAAAAGCCCTTACACTTTGAGCTTTGGTCAGAAAATGAGAGTTTTAATAGCTTCAGCCTTCGCCTCAAGATCTAAAATAATAGGGCTAGATGAACCTAGTGTAGGAATGGATGGCGAAGCACTACTTTCATTCTATGAGATGGTAAAAATTCTTAAAGACGAGAAACGAGGATTAATAATTGCTACTCATGACAAGGATTTAATAAACTTGTGCGATTCACAATTAGTTATAACTTAAGTTCTTTGGACACCGTTTACTTTATATATTATTTATATTAGTTCTTATCTGATGGGCCCGTAGCTTAGCCAGGTAGAGCGACGGGCTCTTAACCATGTCAACAAAGCGGAGATACCCGTAGGTCCCGGGTTCGAATCCCGGCGGGCCCGCGCACTAAAACTTACTTATTTCTAATTATTTAGATTTTCTATTTTTATGTTGGTAAAAGTTTTTAGATATGAACAATTAATTTCTTAAAATCTTTCTTATCTTGAATTACTTGTTTACTTATTTCTAAGATTTATTACTAAGTGCTATGGGTCGATGGACTATTCTTCGGAAATTTTTTGGAATATTTAAAAACTCAATAAACCACCTCGGTTAGTAATTTTTGTAAGTTATCGTCTAACAATAATTTACCCTCATTCTGTATAACTCCTTTCAATTTATCGTAAGATGACAGCAAAATTTAACGGTTGCCAATAGCTTATAAATGAAAATTGGCAACCGATAATTTAAGATGGTGTTTTAGGGAGTGTCCCCTAAAGAAAAGACGAGATATAAATATGGTAACATAATTATACGTGAGAGGAAAGGGCGGTATTATGTCTATAAATTGGAAACGATAAATGGTGAGGTAAAGGAGCGTTACGTAGGTCCTTTAGATGACGTCGTAAAAACTTACGTTAAAATTAAAAGTGGGGGTGTGGGGGTTGATCCCCCACAATGGGCCCGGCGGGATTTGAACCCGCGATCTCTGCCGTGTGAGGGCAGCGTCTTAACCAGGCTAGACGACGGGCCCATTAAGGAGTAGCTCTTGCTCAAATGCTATTCTTACTCTTCATATACCGGCTTATAATGTTTTCTAAGGAGTTCATGTAAAATCCTTTCTATATCTTTACTATTTCCAAAAACACATAATTATAAACTGATAGCATTAAATCCTATATGGTAAAAAAGTGAGACAGCAGAGAGATAAAAAATAAGTTTTTATGAATATACTATATTTGTAGAAATAATCCATAATGCGTCATATAGGCAAAAATTTAAGGTATGGATTATTGCATACGGATAATCTAGAATGCTTGATTCAAACTTCTTAATCTAAGTAAGATAATCAAAGCTCACTATCGTGAGTGGGATTTTTCACGAAGGTGATGGAGAAGGATGATTGGGTAACCATAACTTCGATGAAGTCTAAGGGTAAAGGGTTGAATATAAAGTATAAAAGTATTATGAGATTTAATGAGACCCAAACCTCCTGTTACTTCCATATCCATACAAGATATCTCTTACTGCTTGTCTTATCGTATCTCTGGAATTCATTGTTGGTGACCATCCTATTTTATTGATCTTCGAGATATCAAGTAACATAAATCTTACATCACCTGGCCATCCTCTTCCCTCTCCTGTATCTTTATATACTATTTCTGGATTTAGATTCATTTCGTTTGTTACGATTTTAGCAATTTCATTTACTGTTATCCAATCCGTATTACCAATATTATAGACTTCATAAATTTCATTTACATTATTTTCTAACTTTACGAAAGCTTCTATCAAATCGTCAATGTATAAGTAGCTTTTCTTTTGCCTGCCATCTCCTAAGATTTCCAGTGTTTTAGGATTTTCTCTAAGTTTTTTAATAAAATCGATAACTACACCATGGCTCACTCTGCCACCAGTAATGTTAGCCAGTCTAGTGACTATACTTTTTATATTATATTGCTTTGCATAGTATTTAACTATATTCTCACATAATAATTTAAATAAACCATAATTAGAAATAGGTTTAGGCTCTTCAGTTTCAGGCGTTGGAATTGTATTTGTTTCCCCATAAACTGTCGATGAAGAGGTAAAGATAACCTTTTCAGCATCTAGTTTCCTAGCTAACTCCATAACATTTAACGTGACTTTAACATCCCTCTCGAAGTGTTCTTCGATATTGATCATAGAGGTTCTTACGTCGGGATTAGCAGCTAAGTGATAAATTATTTGATTTTTTTCTATTTTTACTTTATTAAGTATATCTCCCTCTCGTAAATCATATTTTATAAGTCTTGCTTTATTATTTACATATCGTCCACTCGAAAAATCATCTATTACTGTTACTTCAAGATCCTTTGAGACTAAATAATCTACTAAATGGCCACCTATATAACCTGCTCCGCCTGTAACTATATATGGCATTATAAGCTAGTTAATTAATTTTGGACTATTAAATTAATCGTTATTCTCTAATCCCTTGATGTTTGACTGGTTCATAAGCTTAGTATATATTATTTTTAATGTATTATTTTTGCTTTTCACCTTTTTCACAGTTATTATAAAGTTAACTTTTCTATCTCTAGGATACTTTTTATTCTCTATTACTATTGGGTCTAGATCTAGTTCTTTCATAATTTCTATTAGTTCTTCAGTTCTTATTTTGCGTGTTATTTTTCTCACGCGTCTACCTTTAGATCTTGTTTGTGATAAAAAATATGAGGGCCAGATAACTATTCTATTCTGTTCTTTAAGCTCCCTGAGGCTCATTCTTTAGCAACACCGCGTTTATTACACCATCTTGCCCAGGTCTAGAAGTGACTATTGCCAATCCTGCCTCTGTTCTAATTTTTGCTCCTTTTACTATTATTCCTCTTCTCGCTAGTTCTTTATTGGCAGGTGTCTCCACTACTTCAAGAATTTTAACTTTTTTGCTAGAATTTGTAGACGGATCTGTTAAGTTTGCAATTGAAGCATATTTTAACCTAATCTTAAAATTCCCTCCAAGTACTCTATCTTTTATTCTAATTTCTTCTGTTGATAGTGTTGTAAATGTAGGAGGACTTCCTATTTCATATTTTCTTTTATCTCTATGCTTGCCCTTTAAGCCACCAGTTATCTTCTTGTTATCTGGACCTTGATAAAAACCCATAATTTTACGCCATTTTTAAAATGTGAGTAAAAGCTTAAAAAACTTAGGCTCCAAAGTTGCGCTTTCTTTTTTGGAATGATCTTATGGCTCGCCACAGATCTATTTTTCTAAATTCTGGCCAATAGGCCTCACAAAAGAACAGTTCTGAATACGCTATATGCCAAAGTAAGAAGTTACTAATTCTAACCTCACCAGAAGTTCTTATTACTAGGTCAATATCTTGTAGCTCGCTATCATAAAAGTATTTCCTAAACGTTTCTTCGTTTATATTAGTTTTGTCTAACTTTCCGCTTTTATAATCATCTAGAAGTTTTACTACAGCATCTAATATTTCTTGTCTACCTCCATAGCATATTGCCAAAGTAAGTTTTCTACTATTATATGATGAAGTTTTCTCTATTACTTTGAATATATACTCACGAAGATCTTTTGGTAACTTATCTAATTTACCTATTGCGTTCACTTTAACCTTATATTTATCCACAATTGGATCTTCTAATAAATCTTGCAAACCCTTTTTAATGTAGTTCATTACTATTGTAAGTTCAGTTTCTTCTCTTTTTGTACAATTTTCTGTGGATAGTGCAAAAACTGTTATGTCTTTTACTCCTAGTTCTAACAACCAAATTAAAACTTCCTTTAGTTTTTTATAGCCGTAAAAATACGCATCGTTAAGTGTGAGATTGTTATTTCTAGCCCATCTTCTATTTCCATCTGGTATTATACCTACGTGGTTTGGCAATGGACCATTACGAATTTGATTCCATAACACTACCTCATAGAGCTTATAAATAGGCCTTAGAATATAGCTCCTTATCAAGTTCTTTGCCATAGTTCTTCTATTGCTAGCATATACGTTTTTACTCCTATATATATTTCATCTAAGGAAATTTTTTCTTGATTAGTATGTTCTAGCGTGGAATTACCTGGTCCATAAGTTGCTATATTTTGTGTCAATTTTTGTAAGATATTCATATCGCTTGTCCCAGCTTTTCTAACTAATCTAGGTTTCATCCCTTGTTTTAATAAAGCCCTTGTCAGTGATCTTACTACTGGATTATTTGCGCTTACTTTTACTGGTGGAGTTTCATCTACAATCTCAACTCTACATTCTGAAAATTCTTCCCTTATCCGCGATATTAGTTCTTCCCTATCATTATTTATTGCATACCTTATATCAAAATGTAAATATAATCTTGCTGGGGTAACATTATAAACTTCTCCGGCGTTAATGATTGTGGGCACTATTGACGGTTTATCATACCCCTCTGGTAGTTTATAAACTTCTAATAGTTTTTTGGCAATATTTACAATTATGTTATCCTTAGCAGAAGAGGAGTGTTCTGGAGTACCTTTACAAATTATATCCAATTGTATGGATCCTCTATACTCAATTACAATATCTGTATTATTCGATGGTTCCCCAACTATTATGTGTTTTACATTATAGTTTTTCATTAAAAGCTCTTTAGCTCCAATGCTTGTACTTTCTTCATCTGCAAGAGCAGCTACCCTAACTTTAATTCCTTTTTCATTAAGTAACCATGCTGTAAGTATCATAGCTATTAAAGGTCCTTTTGCATCTACAGCACCTCTTCCATAGATTGTATCATTTTCGGCCTTAGGCTCTATGTAACCTGGTATAGTATCTACATGCGATGCCAACAAGATATCTCCTTCTCCAAGGATAAAAGAGTTAGACTGAGGTAATATCTCAAGTCTAAGATTTAAATCATTGGAGACTTCCTCAAAAAAATTTTCAGCGTTTCGTTCGTTCTTAGATGGTGTATATATTGATAGTAATTTAAGAAGCAAGTCTTTTGCTTTCTGTTTCACTAATTCCTTTTCTTGCTGCATCAGCCGCCCACTCCATATCTGACTGGTTTATCACGTATGGAGGCAAGAATCTTATTACAGTGAGTCCTGCTTTTAGCGAGAGTACTTTCTCATCTTGTAATATTTTTATAGCAGTAGAGGGATTTACTTTCAAATCTATTCCAATCATGAGACCTAACCCTCTTATCTCTCTAATTATCTTGAAATCTTCTAGTTTTTCTTTAAGTATCTTTAAGAACAACTCTCCCTTCTTTTGTGCTTGGTCAGCTATTTTTTCTGATTTGGCAACTTTGCAAGCAGCAGTAACTGCGGCTACTGCTAATGGATTTCCACCATATGTAGAACCATGATCTCCTTCTTCAATTTTTTCGCTTATCCATTCTGGTATGAACACTGCACTCACTGGAAATCCGCCGCCTATTGCTTTACCTGCTGTTAATATATCTGGTTTAATATCGAAGTGTTGATAAGCCCAAATCTTACCCGTTCTACCGAATCCAGTCTGGACTTCATCTATAATTAACAAAGCACCTACTTTTTCTGTCATCTCTCTTAATGCTTTCATGAATTCCTTTTTTGCTGGAATAACACCACCTTCACCTTGAACTGGCTCCACTATTACGGCTGCCGTGTCTTCTGTAATGTTTTTTAATGAGTCTATATTGTTGTAGTCTAAGAATTCAGTAGGTCCAATTAATGGTTCGAAAGGTTCCCTGTATTTTTTATTCCAAGTTACAGACAAAGCTCCCATACTTCTACCATGAAAAGAATTTTTAAATGCTACAATTTTTCTTCTCTTCGTGATTTTCCTTGCAATTTTTAATGCAAGTTCTACTGCCTCTGAACCACTGTTTAATAAGAATACATGTTCCAGATTATTTGGTTTTAAATCATCAAGTTCTCTCGTCATTTCCTCTCGTATTGGAGTGTCAAAAGCTAAGGAAAGAGTCATTATTTCGTTCATTTGTTTTTCTAAATAACTTATGACTGTTTTATTTCTATGTCCAAGAAAAGCAACACCATGCCCTGCATGTAGATCTAAGTATTTATCACCTTTATCATCCCATACATATTGTCCCTCTCCCTTAACTATTTTAAGACCTCGATCTTGATAAAATTTTAGTATCTTTATCATTTTTTAACCCACTCCGCAATTTTTTCCAACAAGAATTTAGATACATTGAAATTATTAACCCTGACGGTATTTTTGTATTCTGGAACTCCATTTACCTCGTCTACTAGGTACCCTCGATCTTTATCTTCAAATATATCTATACCTAAGAAGAACCCTCCGAGTATCTCTTTAACTTTCAGCGCAAGTTCTCTAAGTTCTTCATTGATTTTAAGGGGGTATGCTTTAGCTCCTAGAGCAGTATTAGTTCTCCAATTATTCTCATTTACCCTATAAATGCCAACTGGCACTTCATCACCTATTACAAATATTCTTATATCTCTATTTGGTTTGTTAACGAATTCTTGGATATAGTAAACATCTTTATATTTTTGTGTACTAAATTCCTGATACTCTAAGTAACTATATAGTACGTCTGAGTTATCTGCTTTAGCTACCATTCTTCCCCAACTTCCTTCTACTGGTTTTATAACCACAGGATAGCCTAGTTTTTTTGAAAATTCCAATGCGTTAGTTTTGTCAAACGCTATAAAGGTTTTAGGAGTGGGTATGTTGTGTCTTGCTAAGATATATGTCGTAAAAATCTTGTTTTCACATCTGAGTAATGTTGTATAATCATTCACTACTGGATAACCAGCCTGCTCTACTATAAATGAAGTAATAAGAGCCCTATTATGGGAAACGTTCCTTTGTATAAACGAATTAGCTTCAGTATCTATTTTTATTTCATCAGAAAAAAATACAGCTCCCTTACTATATATTGCATCTATCTGATAGCCTAATTTTTTACCTTCCTCAATTAGATTCCTTTCCTCCCATCTAAGCATGTCGTACAAAATTCCTATTTTCACTCTCCCCAATCCTCACCTATTTGCTCTGCAAGCCTGAGCGATAATTTTCCATTTTGTTTTATAATTTCTAATTGGGCTCCACACTCGTGTTCAACAAGCTCTCCCGGCAAGGCATCGTCTTCTACACTTACATCTCCACCACAGATAGGACATTTTAGGATTGCCATTAAAGATCAGTAGATACTAAACTAGTTTTGCGTAGAAAAAGTTTTTAGTAATAAAAGGTACGATCTTAGAACCAAGTCCTAAGGATAATAGTACTATTTGTTCCTACAACGCCTTGAATACTTCTAATCTCATCTATAGTCCTATTAATTGAAGTTATATTAGTACCTCTAACTATTACTAGGATATCATAATCTCCAGTAGTTTCATATACTACTTCTACACCCGGTATTTTAGCTATCTTTTTAGAGATCTCGGGAGTTGGTATTTGTGGCGTAGATTGAACCATAACTATCGCTTTTATTTCATTTTCCAATTCATATTCTATAGTAAATCTCTTAATAATACCCTGTCGTATTAATTTTTCTATTCTCTTTCTTATTGCGGCTTCACTCACTTTAAGCTCTTTAGCAATTAGCGTATATGGCGTTCTAGCGTTCTTCTTTAGGATTTCCAAAATTTTCAAATCATTTTCATCAACGTTCGCATTACCCATTCACTATCACCGTTCCATTAAGTTCTAGTGCGCTTGTTATCGGTTTATCTTTCATTCCAGATCCTATTATTACTTTATTTATACCATTTTCTATAGCCTCTGCTGCCATTAATAATTTTCTATTCATTCCTGGGCCTATCTTTTTCGAGAGTTCCCTAGCTTCGTTAGAAGTGAGTCTGCTAACTACTTTTCCTTCTAAGAGTACTCCTTCTACATCAGATAAGAGTATAAGTGCATCGGGTTTTACTGCTTTGCTTATTGCAAACGCAGCTTGATCCCCATCAATATTTAATGGTGTACTTTCCTCTGGATCTAGTGCCAGAGGTGAGATAACTATCACATCAAACATTTTCAATAAATTAGTTAGTATTTCGTTTTTAACTTCTTTAACTTTACCCGTGTATCCACCTTCTATTATTCTTTTCTTTCCTCTTTCATCAATAATCACAATTTTTTTCTTTCTTTCGGCAATTAATAAACTAGCATCAACCCCAGATATGCCTATTGTGCTTTTCCCTAAACTAGATAATCTGGATGTAATTTTTTTATTTATAAGGCTCATTACCATTATGTAGACATCTAATTCTTCCTTTGTTGTGTATCTACTTCTTATTCCTTCCGGTGATGTTACAAATACTGGTTCGATTCCTAATTTTTTAGAATATTCCGTTACGATATCACCTCCTCCATGAATTAAAATAATCTTTTCATTTGTATTTGCTATGTCTAAAATAACTTTTTCTAATGAATTTTTTACTACTCTTCCGCCTATTTTTACTACTATCATTTTAGGCAGGCCTCAAAGGTACTAATTTTAATCCATCGTCCTCATTGAATCCCATGGAGATATTGAAAGCTTGCACTGCTTGACCAGCAGCACCTTTCATTAGGTTATCTATTGCCGAAAAGGTTGTTAATCGTAGCACTCTTTTTTCGATTGCGAAACCTATGTCGGCAAAGTTACTCCCAATAACAAATTTTGGATCTGGATAAGGATGAATATTACCTCTTATTATTCTAATGAATTTTTTACCTCGATAAAATTCAGCTATTCTTTTCCATATTTCGATTTCTTCCATCTCAACTGATAGCCATGTATGTGCAGACGCTAAAGCTCCTCTAATACTGCTGACAGCATGGGGAACAATACTCACGCTTATATCTGATTTAGCTATTCTTGAAAGTTCTTGTTCAGCCTCTGCAGAATGTCTATGTCCTTCAGCTTCATATGGTCTGATAGCGTTTTGTCTTTCTGGATGATGGCTCCCCTCGGATGGTTTAGCTCCACCCTCACTACTGCCAACTTTGACATCGCTGATAAATCTTCTTTCATCTGTTATTTTTGTTGCAACTATTGGAGCTAATGCTAATATGGTTGCCGTTGCATTACATCCTGGCGAAGCAATAAGTTTAGCATTTTTTAGCTCTTCATAATGTAGTTCAGGCAATCCATATATTGCTTTATCTAACAAGTCGGGATAAGGATGTTCGTAGCCATACCACTCCTTATAAAGTTTAGGATTTTTAAGTCTATAGTCTGCACTTAGATCTATCACAGTTAAACCTAATTCTAGTAATTTAGGTACATAATTTAATGACACACCGTGAGGTAGAGCTAGAAATACTACATCTGCTTTATCAGAAAGCTTGTCTATAGAAAAAGTAGTAAAGTTAAGTGATAATAGACTTCTCAAATTAGGATGGATTAATGATATTGGTTTTCCTGCATATTCTCTAGAGGTTACTATTGTAATTTCGGTCTTCGGATGCATAACTAGTATTCTTAGTAATTCTCCTCCAGTATATCCTGAACCTCCAATTACGGCAACTCTAACTCTATCCTTCATTACAGTAACTATTGCAATTTAGGTTATATATAGTTTAATGTGTATAGATATTTATGATGAGTGTAAATACTGATGAGTTGAAAAAATTCCTTGAAAATAAGATAGCTGCCTTGAGAAAAGAATTAGAATTTTATGAGTTTTTGTTAAGTATTATAGAATCCGGTTACGTATCATCGATTAAAGGTAATAAGGGAACTATTGAGTATATAAAAAATAAAAGAGGTGAAATATTAGCTGAAATTTACTTCACTCCTCCAGTTGCAAAGTTTGTTATTAAGACTAAAATTACGCTAAATAAATCATACTTTTCAGCATTAAGTAAAATTCTAGAATCGGAAAAGGAATTGAATAAGATAGATTATAGTATAGAAATGGATAAAAGTGATATAAAAGAAATCATAATAAAAAATATAAATAATGATATAATATATAATAAAATAAAGACTGGCATTCAAGCTATATTAGAGAGGGCTATTAGCTAATGTATATAACTTTATAATTACGGGTCTAGGATCGCCTAAAAATCGTATTACTGCCTCTCCTTTACTTAAGAACATTAAACTCTTATGCAACGTGTTATCATCTATAGTTACGAATCGTTTTACCTCTTCCCAGAATTTTCTATCGCCATTGTTAATAAATACAAGTAAGCCTATGTTATCTAGATATACGTTAGCTAGCTCTCCTAGATCTTCTAAGTTTTGGGTAGCCATTATAATTGATATTCCATGTCCTCTTCCTCTCTTTATGAGATCTGCTACAATGGGATAATCTTCGGATTCGCTTCTTAATATAGTCCATGCTTCGTCCATAACGAGAAACATTTTAGGTATGTCATACATTTTATTTAAAGACATTTTATTATAAGATTCCTGTAATATAGTATATATTATAAGTCGTCTAATTTCTTCATTTTTTATTAATGTTAAATCTATAACATTAATCTCATTTTCATTAATACCAGAAAGTAAAGATGGCAAATCAGAGTCATCCATTGAGGATAGAATGCTTATGAGTTTGTTGAAATAATACTTAAGTTGCAAGTCGTTTATTTCATCTATATATTTCTCCAAATCTTTCCACTTAATTCTATGTTTAAAAGGGCTAGAATCTAATAGTCTATTTAGATATGTATATATTATGGACGCTTGAAATTTATTTAATCTAAAGGAGTTAATCAAGATTTTTTCTATTTGTAACAATTTTAATTTTAATGGTATTTCATATTCATCGAGGAGACCCAATTTGTAAAATAGTGGATTTATTAAGTGGAATGGAACCTTATATTTAGAAAGTCTATATTTTATATCTCCTTTTATATCAAATAGGACGACTGTATTTCCATATATTAAATTTAACAATGTAGAAATCCATATTATAAATTCTGTTTTTCCAGATCCAGTAGGACCAATTAAAAGTACGTGACTGTTTTGACTATAGTCTATGTTCCAAAATATTAGATTTTTACCATCTATTTCTCTGCCTAACAGTATTCCATTTGATACGAGATTATATTTAGGTCTCTTTTCCATAGATATTGGAGTTAAATACGGGATTGTACTCGGTAATAAAATTTTATTAGAATTAAGCCCTAAACGAAAAAAGTTTCTAATATATTTTCTTATTTCATAGGAAGTTGCGAATCTGCTTTTTATTCCAAGACCTTCTAATCCTTGTTTTATTGTAGATGCAGTAGCTAGTGCACTTCCTTTATCCCCAGAAGTTATTATGATGTACATCTCATACTTAAACGGACTTTCACCAGCCTCGATCTTGGATATTATGCTTTCCATCAATTCTAACTTTCTTTTAGCTTTTTCATTAGATGGGTCACTGTCTATCATTATTCTTAGTGATTGGATCTTCTGAGCAAGTGATGTTATATACTCATTCTTATTAATATATTCCCTCCTTAATATTATATTAACATTTTTAGCTATATCTAAAATTTTATGAAATGAAGCTATATATGACCTCAGATTTGCATCATTAGTATCTCGATAATCCATTTGTATGTCATCAATTATTAATACTGCGTTGGCATTTTTTTCATCATAAAATACGCCATCTTCAATTTTATATTCATTATTTTGTTTGGCCTTGCTCGACGTTAGATGTATGAATTTATCACGATATTGTAGTATTAGTAGCGTTACTAATATTATAGGTATAATATATATTATCTTATATATTAGCATTATTAAAATAACTATTACTATTATTGCAATAATAATTACTCTTGGTTCAGTTTTTCTTAAATCCACGCTTTCTAATTAAGATTAAAATTGTGAGTGGGTAAAGAGAAACTATAATTCAATATTTGCGTGAACTAATCTTAGATCTTCTTCAGTCTTCTTTAACCTTATCATGAGCTCTGCAACTATACCATCTAGGAATATCTGTGTGGTATCCTCAAATAACGTACCTAAAGGTGCTAATGGTTCAGTTATTCCAAGAATTTGTCTAGCGAAATAATCTTCGTTCTTTGAATATTTTGTTCTACCAGGTATCTCGACTAATACGTCAGAAATCTTTGCAAGTGGACTATCATAGTAGCTTGTTATAGCTATTAGCTTTGCCCCAGCTTCTTTTGCGGCTTCTGCTGCTGTTAATATTAATTTAGTCCTACCAGAACCAGAAATTGCAACTACTAAATCATTTTTACCAATTGCAGGTACTATTGTTTCACCTAGAACGTACGAGTTAAAACCTAGATGTAGAAGTCTCATTGCAAAAGCTCTTCCTACAAGTCCACTTCTTCCAGCACCCATTACTAGAACTTTCCCATTGCGATTATTTTTGTAAAAGTTCTCTAATTCACTTATCATTTTACTAGCTTGCTCCGCTTTTACTGCCTTAGCAGCTCTGAGTATAAATTCAGCTATGTCATACATTGTTTTTAAAGAAAGAGGATAGTCATCAAGAGAAGATGACAAATTCGGACCGCCAATTATCTCTTTCTCTTTCTCATTATATAAGCATTGCTATTCTTCATTTGCATCTATTTGATGGAAGTTAATGTATTACATATCTTCAATGCTATTAAATCTGTTAGTATTATAAGCTATGATAAGAATTCCAATAGTCTTGCCATGAAGGTATAAATTATTATGTCTTTTACATACATTTTCACACAAATGCCATCTTTTGCTCTCTATAAAGAGGATATACTACCTTATATTTTTAGCTATTTGACGACACTATGTGAATTTCCATCTATTTTTAATTAATTAAAAATCACTTGTCACGATTTATGTAATTCTTCCGTCTCTGCCTTATAAAAGGCTAGTTTATGCAATAGATTTTTAGAGAGTAGATAAGAGCACTTAACATTATAAACTAACCAGAATAGATATGTTAGTAATGTCAACAAGATGGACACCTAAATGGAAAGCTATAGAAATTGAGTATAACAACAAGAAGACAGTGGTTTGTTATGATGAAACAACAAAACTTTACGTTTGCCCTATATGTTCACCTAATTGTGCTAAGGGCGTATCAACTGACTATAGTAGTTATTTCTTTAACTTAGAGGATTTGAAAAGACATTTAGACGCGCATAAGGAAGGATTTTGGTTAAAGAAAAGAATAAGAAGTGAAGAGGAGGAAGAAGAATCTAAAATATCTTTTGGTGAAGAGGAAGGTGAAGAGGAGTAGAATATTAATAGTTGGAGGGTTCACAATAGACGAAATACAAGGTAAACTAAGACCAGGTGGACCTTTAATTTATTCATCTTTAGGTGTAATGAGAGGAGGCGGGGTACCAAAACTGTATGGGTTAATAGGAAAGGATTTTGATTTTGAGATAGATTTCCTCACTGACGTTGAAAAACATTTAATATATGACGATCATAGTATCAGATTCAGAATTGAATTAACTGATGAAGGTAGGAGGTTGATATTACTTAAGAAACCTAAAAGAAAAATAAAAATAATTGATAGTAACAATGTAGACGGAATTTTAATAAACCCAGTATGTCAAGAGGTAGATATTACCTCAATAGCGAGTTCGGTACCGATAGCAATTGATATACAAGGTTTTGTCAGAGATTGCACTGAAAATGAGGAAATTAAGTATGAAAAAGATATCACATTTCCTGAAAATGATAAATACATGGTTATTCATGGTAATAAAGAAGAATTTGAACTCTCAAAAATAAAAGTAGATACTTTATTTGAAAAAGGTTTTAAAGAAGTAATTATATCTGATGGATATAAGGGTTTTGAAGTTTATACTAAGAAGAATGGGAAATATACCTATAAGCCTAATAGGATAGGTGAAAATGAAATAGGAACTGGAGATTTCTTACTTGGCGTATATTTTGCATTAAGATTAAGCGGATTAATAGTCCCTGAGGCTACAATGATTGCTGGAAAACTTACTGAAGAATTCAGCAATTCTGGGCTCTTAATATAGTCTCATCGATACTGTAGTTTCTCCATTCACCTAACCTTCCACAATTTATCATGTTGATTGGAACTTTCTCATTAAGATGACCAAACAATATGGCTTCTGATAACAGTCTGCTTCTAAAAGCAACTATCTCGTTAGGGCTTATTATTTGTCTTCTTTTAAGGTCTACGAGGATTCTTTCTATATCCATATTTTTCTGATTCGTTCTGAGAAATGAATATATGTAATAGAGCTGAAAATCTTTAATAACGTCATCTATTCTAATTACTACCGCATATGTTTCAGCTGAATCTCCACTTAGATATACATTCCAGTCTTTATTATTTTCTTTTCTCTTTGCCAAAATTAAGAGTGTAAAAGCTGAGATATGTCCTAAGAATGAAGTATCTAATCCTAGTAATCTACTGATTCTTTTAAGGGAACCAGTATTATATATTTTCGAGAACCTATACACATTTCCCTTATTTGTTATTATTTTATTTTCATCTATTCTTATTGGATATTCCTTAACAATTTTCATATTTCTCGACAATTCATAGATAAACTCTGGTATGTTTTCTATAATATATATCTTCTTTACTGAGTCAAATGTTAACCATTTTGGTAATTCTTCACAAAATTCGCATATTTTATTATGAAAATATTCATATTTTCTATATACAATATTTATTTCATACTCTTTATATTTAAATTCAAAATTATTTAATTGAAACGGTTTATATGTAATCGGTAAAATGTAAGGTATTTCAATACCGAATATGCTGTCAAAAGCTAAAACTCCACCTATGAGTGGCTGTTCTTCTAATATCAAATTAGCATTAACTTTTTTGCCTATAATTAATCCAGAAATGCCTGATCCTATAACAACTATCATCAATCTATAGGTATATTAAAGATTAAATTAAAGCCTCTGAAAAATTAGAACCAGGAGGAAAATCCCTGTAATAATACTGGAAAAGATCTTGCTGGTTTTCTCTTAAATAGTTGTTCTTCATATGATTTGTTACAACACTTTCTATTAGATCCCTTAGCTCTTCATCGGTGTATTCACTTACGCTTATCACTTTACTTCCTATCTGTAGCAATGGCGTATTACACATTAAGTTAAACTCAGTTTCAACATCTATTGCCGGATATGTATTTTTTAAATCATATATGGTCTTAAATAAGCCTAAATCTCCAGTTGGTCCAAAGATTAATTTGATGAATACCATGCCACTGTCAATTATATTTGCTGTATGTTGCTAAGATTTATAACCAATAGGGATAAATAATACACCGTAATGCGTTCATTTTTAGGTACGTTAGTGTCTTTACAAGAAGCTGCAGTGTATCACTATAGTAAAGATTATGAAGACGCCGAAAGAGCGTTAAGAGAAGCCAGGAGTGTATATAAGGGATTAAAAGTAAAAATCTTTAATTTGTCAAACGCAGAAGATAGGATAGAGATAATAGATATAGATCCTGATATGGGTCAATTTAAAGAGGGCTATGTCGTAATAGTAAAAATACCTGAAAACCCTTTATCTGAGAAAGACTAAAAATACGTAAATAATAATTGCATTTGGTATCAGTATTGGAACAGTATATCTCATAAATTCTATAAAATTAAAACCTCTTCCACCTCTACTTTCAGAGGCTTCAGATATAATTACGTTACTAGCAGCCCCTAATATAGTGAAATTACCTGCTATGGTACTACCCGCAGCTAGCGCGAGCCAGTCTATTACACTAGTATTTCCATGAGAAATCATTATTGGTATGTATATGGCTACTAATGGAACGTTACTTAACACTTGACTTAATAAGATACTTACGATCATTATACTCGCGACATTATCTGGCGGAGGTAAGTACATAAATATATATTTTATTATCCCTGACTTTAATATTCCCTCAGTGAATATAAACAATCCAATGAAAAATAATATGGTAGACCAATCCATTCTCCTGACAATCTCTCTCCGCTTCTGTGTGATAAGAAGTAATATTGAAGATGTAACTAGAGAACCCAATAATATATCTATTCTAAAGAAACTTAAAGTAAAAAAGAGAATCACACTAATCATAAGTAAAGCCAATGAGAAATAACCAAGTCTTCTATCAAAGTCTATCTCATTTTCGTTTATTACATTATTTATATTTTTTTGCAATAGTGATTTTTTAAACATTCTATAAAGTATAAAATAAGCAACTATAAGACTAATTACAGTAGGCAAGATTAGGTATTTTGCAAACTCAATAAACGGATTTTTAACACCAGATTCCAACGCTATCAATAAATTTTGTGGATTCCCTGTAGGCATTATAACACTACCAACAGTAACTCCTATAGCAAGTGCGTAAAGAAATGGAAGCTCTGATATACCCATGTTTCTACTTAGTTCTAAAATTACTGGAGTCCAACTTGCCGATACTCCGTCATTTGTAACTAAGTTAGAAAGTAAACCAGAATACAAAAGTATGTAAAATAAAACTTTTTTTGGTTCTTTATATCTTTCTATGATTTTATATGCGAGCAGTTTTAAAAATCCTGAAACTTCTAATGCTGACGCAAACACAAAAAGTGTGATAAGAAATAATATAACATCCATATTCACGGCCTGTATTGCCTCCTCTGGAGTGATAACTCCTAGAACTATCATCAGAATACCTCCAAAAAACATGGAAGCCCAAGGCGGGATTCTAGTTACACCTCTAGAAATTATAAGCCCATAAGTGATTATAATAACAATTAGCGCTGTAATTATCATATTATCAATAGCTTGCGTGTCAGCTAAATAAAATTAGCCTATTACATATGTGAACTATTTACGATATCCTAAGGTAAAAGGCAGAAGAAAAATTAATTAACCAACTCTCATTTATCTACTTACGTTGGGCCCGTAGCTCAGCCAGGTAGAGCGGCGGGCTTTTAACCGCATGGGTTGCGGGAAGCAACCCGTAGGTCCCGGGTTCGAATCCCGGCGGGCCCGCGCACTAAAACTAACTTCCCTTTAACAATGATGTGTCTAACGATCCTTTAAAAATTGATATCGCATGTAAACTGTATTTTCTTAGCGTTAATGTTAGTATGCAAGGTGATAATGAACACTATTCCAAAATTTACGTAATTCTATTAGTTCAATAAAATCTATTTAAAATAATATAACTGGATTCCATAAAGACGAGGAGAAATCTTGATAAGCACAAGCTTTTTATCTGCACTATAATAATTATAACCATGTGGGGTATCTGGTCCCTTGACAGCCCCGCAGAAGGGTAGTGTATGAGAGGGACTTCCTGCCGTGACCATCATATATTTAATGCAAATTTTGCTTTCTCTAATAATGCTCGTTCATACTTCTATTTTAGATATAAAATATAGGGAAGTTGATCCGAAAATTTGGATATACTATTCCTTTTTGTCTTTATTTATAATTGCTAATATCCATTACTTATTTCTTCCTATATATATATATTCATTTATAATTACTAACGTGTTATTTTTCATTTTATATAAATTATCCTTGATGGGTGGTGCAGATTTATTTCTAAACTTGATTCTTAGTCTAGCTAATGCATCAGTTTTTCCCTTGATTCCCAGTAATTTTTCAGTTATTGGATTAGAACCTTTAATAATTGTTTTATACTCATCAATTATAATTCTTATTTTTAGTATGCTGAACTTTGTTAAGTATTACAGATATGTTAAAAATCTTCCTTTTTCAAAGAGAATTATTTTTGCACTTTCTGCAAGAAGGGTTAAGATAAAAGATTTTATTAATTCGAAATTTTTATTTCCTTTAACAGAAATAAGGGAAGACGGTTCAGTAATATTAAGAGAGTATTTTTCTGTTGAAGAGGATGACAAATACTGGAGAGAATATTATGCAAAATTAGTCAGAGAAGGAAAAATTTCAGAGGAAACTTATATATGGGTAACATGGGGTATTCCAGTTATTCCCTTTATGTTAGCTGGCTATGTGTTATCGCTAATCATAGGATTTCCTTTTTAGTAATTAAGATTAAAAAGGTGTTTTTAAAAATATTATATGCGTTGTATGTATCCAAGGTCCTAGTAGATGGTATTAATAAGAATCTTGTAATGCAGATAAGAAACTTATTTAATGAGCTTGGTTATCCAATTGTAAATTATGAACCGGATATTATAATTTCTGTAAATTCTATTAATTATACTATAAGAAAATATTTTAGAAAATTTCATAATAAAATTATAATAAACGTAGTACAAGATGGGAGTTCGGTTATACCTTTAACTAAAGAACACTTAGGCGGATCCCTATTAGCTAGTTTTTTGGCTGATTCCTTAGGTTCTAATTTAATATTGACAACACCCACTGGTGTTAAAGGATTATACAGCGTAGAGGAGTTTAGTTGGCTTAATGGTTTATCTATATCCAACTATAATTATAAAATAGCAAGTTCGCTAAATCGGAAGTTAGTAAAAGATGGCAAAATTAATATATACGTGGACTCCTATGAGGGCCATTATACAGTGTATGAGGGATACAACGTAGTTAAGGATGAAAGGGATGCCGATTTGATACTCACTAATGCTGCTAATAGTAGCTATATAATCAAGAGCTATAACACTATCAATAACAATTTCATTTTAATACCAGCTGGTATATACGTAGGTTTAAGATATTTGGAATCAACTCCTTTAGAAGTTCTAGTATATTCAATTAAGATGACATTAAAATCTCTTTACATCCTAAATAATAGGGTTGATTATATAGTAGTTCCACAATATCTGAGAAATGATAAAAAATTAGATCAATTAGCAAAATATTATTCGTCCAGTATCGTATACGTAAATGAAGCGGAGGACTTCTATTCATGTAACACCTTACTGGAAAAAATAGGCGTAAAGGTTCTATTAAGGGAGGTAAAAAGGGCCTTTGGAGTTATGACTTGCTTAGGTGTTAAGAATTAGGAATAGATATATCAGTACTTTAATATTTTATTTTTAGGTAATCTAAAAGGATAGATGTGAATGTGAGAGTTTATAATCAGTTTTTAGACGACTATGTTACAGTTATAAGGCCTATTAATAAAATAGTTAGCCTAGATCCAGCCTCTACTGAAACAGTGTTTCTTTTAGGTTTAGGGGATAAGATTGTCGCGACTGACGCCTTTAGTTATAGACCAAGTGAAGCTAAGAAGGTTCTTAAAATAGGGAGTTATACTCATGTAAATGTTGAGCTTTTAGAGCAAATTAAACCTGATATAATTTTCACTACTGGAGGAGCTCAAAAAGAACTTACGAAAAAATTAATAAATTTGGGATTTAATTTATATCCTTTACCTGTTCCAGTTAATATTTCTGGGATATTGAATAATATCCTGCTAATCGGTAATGTATTAGGTGTTTTTAACAGAGCGAGAAAATTGTATTACAATCTATACGAAGTTATATACAATCTTAGAGTTGCTCGTGATAAGAAAATTAAGGTTTACGTTGAGTTAGATCTAGGTGGTCCTATAACAGTAGGTTTCCCTACTCATATCAGTGATGGTATCTCGCTTGTTGGGGGCACTAACATTTTTGACGATATTTCAGAAGCTTACTTTACACCTAAAGATAAGGAAATTTTAGAAAGAGATCCAGACATTATCATTTACGAGCCGAAGAGACTCACAGAATACGAGAAAGAGCGATTTTTTAATATTTTGCAGAAGCGAGGCTTAGTTTCATTACTAAGTAAACGTATAATTCTATCCAAAGGGGATTATCTTGCTCATATGGGTCCTAGTTTTATAACCGATACACTGTTATGGTTAAAATCAGTACTTTCTTGATTTTTGCCCTTTGATTAATTTACTTCCTCGTGCGATTCCTCTTATCATAGAGTATAGTCCTAATACGATACTCCCTGCCATTATAATTTCATATATTACTTTTAGTAAACTCAGTGATGAGTAGAAAGAAGAGATTAAATTATAGTTAAACACACCATAATCAAATACTATGTGAGCCGTATTGTCTCCTAGATTTACCAAGAATATTTTGTATGAACCATTTCTCAATTTTATTCCTAAATATCCCTGCTGATTGGCTATAGTAATACCCTCATTATTTATAACTGTAATATTTACTATAGACGAATTCTTGACAAATGCTATTAGTGTGTTATTAAAATTATTTATAGTGACGTTTATTACATTAATACCTACACCGGCAGGTATCACAAGTAGCTTGAGATTGCTACCGTAAACATTATTGATATACTTATAATTGGGAAAGTAGTTTGGAATTTCTAAGAAAAGGAGTGTTACTATTAAAAAGATTATTAACATTATAGCGCCAAAAATGAAATATGATTTTCTACTATTATCATGAAAACTTTTAAACCTTCCCATATTTTTTCACCTATGTCTGGTGTTCAAGAAATCTGTTGAGGTTCTGGATACAACATTAAGAGATGGTTCACAAGGCGCAAATATATCTTTTACTCTAAATGATAAAATTAAGATAGCGCTGATGTTAGATGAGCTTGGTGTCGACTACATCGAGGGAGGATGGCCAGGATCTAATCCTAAAGACGAGGAGTTCTTCAAAGAGATAAAAAAGTATAGTTTATCCAAAGCTAAAATAGCTGCATTCGGAAGTACAAAAAGAAAAGATAGTAGCGTTAATGAAGATACTAGCCTAAATAGTATAATAAAAGCGGATGTCGATGTTGCTGTAATATTTGGTAAATCTTGGTCCCTTCATGTGACTGAGGTTTTAAAAGTAACTAAGCAAGAGAATCTAGATATTGTATATGATAGTATAAAGTACCTCAAATCTCATGGACTTAAAGTAATATTTGATGCAGAACATTTCTACCAAGGATTTAAAGAAGATCCAGAATATGCTATTGAGGTAATTAAGACTGCAGAGGCAGCCGGAGCTGATGTAATTGCTCTAGCGGATACAAATGGTGGTACTCCCCCATTCGAGATTTTTGAGATTACTAAAAAAGTTAGGGAAATATTAAATGTAAAATTGGGTGTTCATACGCATAATGATATAGGTTGTGGAGTTGCGAACGCTTTAATGGCTGTAAAGGCAGGTGTAAGGCATGTCCAAGGTACGATAAACGGAATAGGAGAGAGAACTGGTAATGCAGATCTAGTACAAATAATACCGACATTGATGTTAAAGATGGGATTTAACGTATTAAATGGAAGAGAGAGTTTAAAGAAGTTACGTGAGGTTTCGAGACTAATATATGAAATCCTAGGATTACCTCCTAATCCCTATCAACCTTATGTTGGCGATAACGCATTTGCTCACAAAGCTGGTGTGCATGTAGACGCTGTAATGAAAGTTCCCAGAGCATATGAGCACATTGATCCTTCATTAGTAGGAAATGATAGAAAGTTTGTAATTTCGGAATTATCTGGAACTGCTAACCTAGTGTCATATTTACAAAAAATAGGGATAGTTGTTGATAAGAAAGATGAAAGACTTAAGAGAGCACTAAATAAAATTAAAGAATTAGAGACTAAAGGTTATAGCTTTGATGTAGGTCCAGCTTCCGCCATACTGATTACTTTGAGAGAACTAAACATGTACGAGAATTACATAAATGTGGAATATTGGAAGGTTATAAACGAAAATAGCGGTCTTTCAATAGGAATAGTTAAGGTTAACTCACAACTTGAAGTTGCGGAAGGCGTAGGTCCAGTTAATGCAATAGATAAGGCATTGAGGATGGCTCTTCAAAGAGTATATCCAGAAATTAGTGATGTAAAATTAATAGACTATAGAGTAATATTGCCTAGTGAGATTAAGAATACGGAGAGCGTAGTAAGAGTTACAATAGAATTTACTGATGGCAAAATAAATTGGAGAACTGAGGGAGTATCTAAGAGTGTCGTAGAGGCATCTGTCATGGCGTTAATAGATGGGTTAGACTATTACCTTCAATTAAAGAAGACATTAAAAGTGCTTCCTGATAAATATATTACGTGAGTTGGGATCCTGGCGGATTAAACAAGAATACGAAAAACAAGTTTTACATAATTATGAAATTCCTAAGGATAGAGCAGACATTTTTCAGTTTACCAATGGCATATTTAGGCGCCTTCGTAGCAATCAGGGGAGTTCCACCAGTTTCAACCATGATATTGATTTTTTTTGCATTATTCTTCTTAAGAGCTGCGGGTATGACTAACGATAATTTAGCTGACGTTGATATAGACGCTAAGAACCCGAGAACTAGGAATAGGCCTTTAGTAACAGGTGCAATAAAAATAAATGAGGCTAAAGTGATGATAGTTACTTCGCTTGTTCTATTCTTTGTTACTGCGTATTTTGTTAACATTTGGGCATTTGTTTTGTCCCCTATTGTGGCTTTAATAGTGATGACATATCCTTATATGAAAAGGTATACCGCATTTGCAAATTATCATTTAGCATCTATTCAAGGTTTAGCTGTATTCAGTGGTGCAGTAGCAGCACTAGGGTTATATTACGATTCGTTAAGTCAGATATTGCTAAGAGTTCCTTGGTTTTTCGTGATTGGCACGATATTATGGGCTGTGGGCTTTGATCTATATAATCATATCCCTGATGCTAAGTTTGATAAGGAGATGGGACTACACAGTTTTGCAGTGTTATTAGGAGATAAGGCTTTGACTTTCGCGGGACTTAATCAATTGCTCTCTGTTGTTCTTGATCTTGCAGGTGATTTATATTATAGATTAGGTCCTATAGCAATAGTGGCAACTATCATACATGGTCTTATAATGGCTTATGCTTATTATTTAGCATCGCAGAAAAATAATTTTGGTAAAGCATTCTATTATAATATTTATTCATCTATTGTTTTAGGTCTAGGAGTTGATATAGATGTCGTACTAGGTATACCATTTTAGGAAAAAGTTAAAACCCCCTAATACAAAAGTAATTTAGAGGTATCCAGGGACCTTAGGACAAATGAGAGGAGCCCCTTGATATTCCCCCCAAGGTCCCTGGATATCTCCTATAAATAATAAAGTATTCCCATTTTTCCTTTTCTGATAATATAATACCTTTCTATGAATCGTTTCATTATACTTCTTATCTTTGATACCTTAACACTTACTAAATTTCCGCTCCACGGCAAATTAGATCTTATATGTATAGCTTCACCATTACCAGTATCTATAATGTTAATGTAAATCGGTTTAAAGCTTTCATTAACTTTTTTAGATAATAATTTTCCTACATATATTCCTTCTCTCATTGCTAATTCTCCTAATTTAGGATAATTTTTAACCATATCCCCTATTACATATATTCCATCTTTATACTCTAACTTATCATTTACTTGTAAAAATTCGCCTACTACATCATTTGGTTCGCAAGTAGGGAGTACGTCTTCAGATTTCTCAGAAACTTTTATCTTATATTTTTCCAATAATGCTAATATTGCATTACTTATATTATTTCCTAACCATTTTAAGAGTAGCCCATTATATGAGACATCTTTATTTAATTTCTTAAGGTAAAAAGCTAGTTGGATGCCCAAGTATTCATCAAGGTAGTTCTCAACACCTAGTGATATTTTATCTTTTGTTAATATTCTACTTATGAAATCTAGTTGTTTTTCTCTTTTACAACCTAATGCTAAAACCAGTTTATCTCCTTGTATTTCGGCTCCACCTTTGGTTTTTATTACTTTCCTTTCAAAATCTATTTCTTTTATCTTATCTATTACATCTAATCTTATATTTGCAATATATCGTATATTCCTATTAAATATAAGACGTTGTAAATATGCAGTATAGAACATAAACTGCGCTTTGTCAGCTATTAATATTCTAGATATCTTATTATCTAATTCGTAATAGGTATTTAGCCCTGCGTATCCTGCCCCTGCGATTATTACCTTTGCATTTGCCATGTTACGAGTTATTAATTCACATATCTCCTTTAAAAGATAAGTTAAAATAACGCTTCAGTTAAAGTTCTATTACGTGAAACTGACTTTAGGTTACGTAAACGAAAGAGAATTAGAAGCTATAAGACCAATATTAGATAATGAGATAAAGAGAAACGTACATCTAGAATTAGTACGTGTAAAAGAGGATGAACTTAAATTTAAATTAAAAGATTTAGATTTAGCCTACGTACCCTTGCCTCTATCTATTTTCTTTGATAATATAAAATTTATTAGTAATGGTGCCTTTGTAGTAAACAAAATTGGCTTAAAAACTATAAGTGATAAAATATCAAAAATATGTATCAATAGTTCAAATTCTACAGAATACTATCTATTTAAAATGTTAACAAATTATAAGAATCCGATAGAAATAGTCAGGGAAGAAATATGTATAAGTGGCGATGCAAGAATAAGTTATGATGACTATAATATTTCATTGGATCAGGCATGGAGGGATAATTGTGGCGACCTCCCAATAGTCATAAGTTTAATAGGATCATTAAGGCTAAATGATGACGTTCTTTCTAAGATTAAAGTTGTAATTAGAGAATCCGCTGCTTTGCAAGAATCTAAAGGTAAGATTAGTCAATACGGGAAAGAATTGGGACTTAAGGGTAGGCAATCAATAGAATGCTTCTTCCAACTTTGTTTAAAAAAGGGTTTGTGTAGGAGCTATGTTTATCCTCAAATTTTATGAGAATTTCTAGAATTTTTTATTAATATAAGCATTCCTAGGAGCACAAACATGGAATTAGCTGCTAGTGCATACTGCAATACCTGGTTATCAGCCCTTGTTGATATTATGGAGGCTAACAACGAAATCAATGTCAAATACACAAATATCATTACGTTCATATGTACTATTCCTCATGATACAATATAGAGTAATCTAACGAGTGTTATAATATTACCCTATGCTATGTGACAATAGGAATATTAGATATTATTAGTTATTAATATCAAGTTGAAGGAGATAATTAGGTTTTTGAGTAGTGTATTATACTACGTTGAGGAAAGAAGATATCCATTAGCAGTTGCCTTTAAACGTTCGCTTAACCTAAATAGGCCTAGAGGCGTAGATTCAAATCTGTTATTTGAATATGCAAGGCAACTACTATTATCTTATTATTCTTTGCCACAAGCTAGAAGGACCGTCAGAATAAAGTATTGGCTAGAAAATAAGGGAAATCTTAATGTTTCATTTCCACAATGGATGGAGAAGAAATTGGGAAGCTTATTAGATGTTAATGCATTAAAATCTAGCTTAAAAGAAAAAACTGTATGGATTCGTGTAAATTTGCTTAAGGCTGATATTGATAAAATAATTAGGGAACTTGAAAGGTATAATGTGGAATTTGAAATAGATAAGGACCTTTATTACATGATAAAGGTAAAAGAGCCTCAAATTAGATTGTCCTCTCTAGATATAGTAAAAGAATGTAGGATAATTCCACAAGATAAGGCTAGCTCGTTAGTAGTTGAGGCACTTAGACCTCAAATTAAAGAAAGGTTAGTTGAGCTCTCATCAGCACCCGGAATTAAAGCTTCCCTTTACATGATGTTAACGGAAAATAAAAATGAAGTCTTTCTAGCAGATATCGATTTTAACAGAATTTCGAAAGAAATGATACTATTGAAAAGATGTGGAGTAGACATGAATAAGGTACATATAGTACATCAAGACTCTGTAAGAAATAGTCTTATTAAAGCTGATAAAGTCTTACTAGATGCTCCTTGTTCTTCCTCTGGAATGATAAATAATGATCCAAGCATTCTAATAACCTTAAATAGCTGTGAGAAAGTGGATAAATTCTCCAAATTACAAAAGACCCTTTTAAGGGAAGCGGTGAATATGAAGGCTAGCGATGTTGTATATTCCGTTTGTTCATTATTTCCTGAAGAAGGTGAAGAGATCATAGATGAGTATTACGAAATAGCCGAAAGGCCATTCGATAATTATAATTACGGCTATCCTAATTTTAGATCTTCCTTTAAATCGAATAGGGTTTTTCCACATATTGACTTTACAGAAGGATTTTTCATATCGAGGTTAAAGTTAACTAGACTATAAATTTCGATCTGCACTCTATCCTTAATTATTAACAAGATAACAGTGTGATTGTTCCTAATTTTGAGGTTTACAATAAACTAGACTTGATTACGGAACTTAATTGTTGGTTTGAGTTAGAAGATAACGAGACAGTAAAGTTAATATGTGATGCGTTACGTCATCCCTCGATAGTAATTAAAGGTGATAGTATTATCATAGATGGTCAGGAATGGATCTTCAGAAAGGGTAGAAACGTTATAGCATTAATTGATAATAAGGAAACCTTGATCAGAAGAGATGATAGTGAATATGTTGTCGACTATGTATTATATAGAAATGACGAGATATATCCAATTTATTTAAAAAACAGAAGGTATATTTTTAATGGTGAAGAGTATGAAAAATATATCTCTTATTTAGACAAGAAAGTTCTAATAGGTAAAAATAAGACAACTGTAATCTTAAGGGATAAACAGATAGACCTAGAAAGTGGTATAAAATACTATATATCAAGATATTATTTTTCCATGGAATATAATAATGGTACTAAGGTTATTGATCAGAAAGGTTCGATACTTGAGTTTAATTTTAAAGGTAAATATCTTGGTTTCATCTCATCTTATGGTCATGTATATAGATCCGAACAAGGCGTGATAGTCTCTAATAAGAAGGGTAATATTGGAATATGTGTCGATGAAACCTATTTGATCGGTGAAATGGCTGGAGGACTTATAATATTATGTGGAGATAAGTTAAAACAATACTATAATACAAGTTGGAGAGAGATAGATAGGAGTATAGACTCTGAGCTCTCTGTAAATCTAAATAAGAATACGCTTGGTATTTTAAAAGGGAGCATATTATACGTATATGACAATGATTTTAATAAAATGCTAAATTTCATTAACATTAAGTCGTTCATTTTTGATTCTAGGAGGATTCATCTATTATCTGATGATGGCAGTATTGGATCAGCAGTAATTGCGCAGAATTATAAGCCATTAAAGGTTATAAATAGGAATAATACAGTACATAATTCAATAGTTATACAAGTTGATGAGAATTATTCTCATGATCTTTCTGTAAAAAACGGAAAGATAGTTGAAATTAAAAAAGTCAACGGCATTAACAAGAAACTTATTTTAATAGAACCGTATGAATATCGAAAAGGTTTACTTGACGTTAAAGTAGGTAACAGATTTTATACTATATCGTACACTATTTCATATACATCACAAATCCCAAAAATAGAATTCGTGAGTGCAAAGGTGTTGGTAGCAAGTAAAGGTGGTACTTTAATTCAAAATCCTGATAAAAATGCACTATTATCTTTTATTATAAAATACAGCATTCCGACTCGATCTCAATTGACATTTAATATAAATATTTTAAACGATAGCTTTAGAATAATTTCCGAAGAAAACAGTACTGAAAAACTAATTCAGATTCCTTTGAGAATTGGTAGTTTGGAAATGGCTAACATCCAAGTGAAGGTTAACGCGTATGTAGATGAAAGATTAATAGCGTCGTTGGAGTTCTTAGCACCTATAGAAGTGATAGATAATAATGCTGAAGATTATTCAAAATCTCTTGTAGTTAAAAATAGTCTAACCAGAGAAATTATCGCAAAGAGGAATAACATATTTCAGTGGGAAGAAATCTTTGAGCGTCCCTCAGAATATCAAGGAATAATATTTGGAAAAGAGGGGGAAGAAATAGAGATTGATGGAGAGAAGATATTTGTAAGAAATGGGCCAAATTTGATAACTATATCTAAAGATAATGGTAATTATATTAGAGAGTATTTAATAATAGGTGTTAGTAACCCAATTAGAGATCTTAAGACAGAGATAAAAGGTAATTTAATGATTTTAAAAATCGAAATCGACGTGGACACTCCTTTTGAAATATTTTATGGACCTCATTCCTATAGAGGTGTATCTAAGGGTAATAATGAGATACACTTTCCTATAGAACCAACATATAACTCAATAAAAGTTAGAGCATTCTCACATGGTTTTAAATGGGAGGTTTTATATGACACAAATATCCTTAACTCATCATTAATTATTGCCAGCAATCAAGCTATGAAGATAAGAGAAATATTAACCAGTTTCGGGATTCTCTGAGTTTGTTTTTATTAGATTCAAAAATAATATGAATATTTTGCAAGAGTATTCGGTCCTAAATGCTAAGGTGACTATATTTGAGGAGAAAGGAGTAGCCTACTATAAGATAGATGAGCCTAAGATAAGTGAGAAAGAAAACGCACTACTTGCTAATATATTGAATTACATTTATTCGTCTCCTACGATATCTAATTTAGAAGAGACTACAATTAAACTACTAAGGGATAAAGGAGTAACCAGTCAAGACACTATTGAGAAAATTATATATCATCTAAGAAAAAAATTAAATTATGATGCATTAACTGTTCCCTTAGCTGATCCCTATGTAGAGGAAATCGAGTGTAAAGGTTTCTCGTATCCTGTGACAGTAGTACACAGAACAGTTACTAAATTTCCAAGATTATACACTAATATTATATTTGAATCTGAGGATCAAGTGCTAAAAGTTATTGAGAAGCTAGCCAATAGAGCGGATAAACCAGTTAATATAGCAAAACCATATCTAGAGTTTTCCTTGCCAGAAGGCCATAGAGTTGCTGCAACTATATCTAGAGAAATTTCCTTGCCAGGCTCTACATTTGATATAAGGAAATTTCCGTTAAAACCAATAAGCCCCATATCACTACTGAAGAATGGTTCAATAAGTGCTTTAATGCTAGCTTATTTATGGTTCCTCTTAGACTATAAACCGTTCTTTTTAATTGTGGGATCTACTGGATCTGGGAAAACTACATTACTTAACTCAATACTCAGTATGGTTAATCCCTTCTATAAGATAATTACCATTGAAGACACTCCAGAGATAAATATAGTTCATGACAATTGGATTAGATTTTTCGCAAGGCAGTCCATTTCTTCACAATTCGAGGTCTCATTAATGGATTTAGCTAAATTATCATTAAGATATAGGCCTGATTATTTAGTTATTGGAGAAGTTAGAGGTAAGGAAATAGAGGCATTAGTGCATGCTTCTGCTTCTGGTCACGGTTCACTAGCTACGTTTCATGCAGGAAATCCTCAAGAGGCATTAACTAGGTTAATAAGCCTTCTAAATAGGGATGTAACTAAATTATTTTTACAAAATTTGTGGGGCATCATAGTTTTGGGTTCACAGAGAGATCAAAATGATAGTATAAGGCGTATTGTAAGGTCAATATATGAGCTAGTATACGTTAAGGGAAAAATTAAGTTTAAAAAGATATTCAAGTGGTCATTTTCTTCCAATTCCTTTTTACCTAACGATGTAAACGAATTGATAAAGAGATCCTATAGAATTAAGTATATTTCTAAAGTATATGAAAGACCAGAATCTGAGATAGCAGATGACATTAAGAGACGAGTTAAAATTCTCACTAAACTGGCAGAGGACAATATCTTAGATCAAGAGGATTTCAATTTATATTTAAACAGAATTACTGTTGGTGATAAAATTGAAACAAGAACTAGTTAAGAAATTTGGCGTATTTAGTCTTTTAGGCAAAAGAATAAGCGAGAATATAGCGTATTACGGAGATGATATAGAGAAACTTCATAAGGAATACAAGAAGTTAATTTTGCTAATTCCATTATTCACATTTATTTCTATCTTTTTATATATTAAAGTTAGTTACTATTTTGTTTTGATAAATACGATAAACATCTTTATTTATTTCTATCCTTTTATAGTTACTGAAATCAGAAAGAGTGAACAAAGAAAAAATATAGAAAACGAAATACCCATGTTTCTTCTTTTCGCTTATGTTAATAGCCTCTTAGGTAAGAGTTTATACAAAACATTCGAAGAAATACGAAGTTCCACTGTATTTAAAGGTTTCAAAAAGGAGGCGTTATTGCTCACTAAGGAAGTGGAGGTATTAGGCAAATCCTCTCTTTCTGCAATGGAAAGTAGAGCTAAAGTTCATAGATCGGACTTTTTAGGTAAAATATACAGCATTTATACTAGTGGAGAAATATTAGGAATCTCCATGTCAGAAAGGCTGAAGGACCTATTAACAGAGGCTATTGAGAACTTAAATATTATCTTTCAAAATTATATTGAAAGGGTAAATGAACTAGTAGAAATTTTATTCATGTTATTTCTTGTAACTCCAATGATTTTACTTGCATTTCAATATATTTCTTCATCAGTAAATATATTTACTTTATTGATGCCACTAATATTAGCTCCTATGATCTTCTTTTACATTACTGCGATACAACCTAACATAGGTTATGAGGTTAAAATAAATGTGAAAGAGATCAAGAATTCATTATTTATGTTACCAATACCTCTTGTATTGGTGTTTTTACTGCATCTTAATTTAAAATATGATCTTCTAATATTTTACTTATTGTTTGTAGTTTTTTCTTTCATAGTCTATCGTAGAATATCATTTGGTGATAATATTTTGAATAATTTGCCATCTGTTTTGGCTGACATCGCTGATTATTTAAGACTAGGATATAGCCTAAAAAGTGCCTTATTAAAGATCAGCTCTGACAACCCTAATTTTAAAAAATTCTTAGACAAGGTTGCGGTTACTATCAGAAGTAACAGACCTTTGTCAACCATTAATACAGATATCTGGATAGTCAATTCTATTTTGGAGCTTATAGAGAATATAGATAAAAAAGGATTTGCAGATAGTTTTACCTTTAAAGATGCATCATTGATTCTTAATAACTATATATCCTTACGTAATAAAGTATTAAAGAGCCTTCAATTGTTTAGTGCTCTCGCTGTTATAACTCCATTTATATTCTATTTTGCCTTAGGTATTATGAGTAAAATTAGAACAATAGGTGGTCTCGACTTTATTTCATTAATATATAGTATAACGCTCAGTATAATGTATGCCAGGATATCTCGATTTACTATATTTAACTTTCCATTACTCGTTATCGTTTTTATAAGTATAGCCCTCGTATTAACGTTTGGCCACTTCATCCTAGCCTTTATTTAATAGCTAAAGATTAAGGTTATTTTCGGGAATCTGTGCCTCGAATATTTTTGTTAAGAGATAATGGTGAAAAAGAATGTATAGCTCCAAAAAGAGAAGAGGAATCTCATCGATTCTGGGCACAGTAATAGTGTTAGCGATAACTCTAGTATTAGGCGGTTTGTTATACGCCTATTCTAATGGTATGTTTAGCTCGTTAACCCAAAACGCTAATCTTCAGATACAACTAAGTATTTATGTAAATCCTAATGCCAATCAGGCCTTTTTGCAATACTATATATCAAATACTGGGAGTGTTGAAGTGTACTTAGATGGTATCCAAATTATCAATGGCAATACTACTATTTCAGTTACGTTTAAACCAGAACTTTTACAACCCGGACAATCTGTTCAAAATATAAGTGAAATTAACGGTCAAATTACTGCAGGGCAATATTATACTGTGGAAATAATAGGTCATCTGCCAAATGGGAAGCCCTATAGTGTAGTTCAGAACGTATTAGCGTCAGTAGCTTAATCTGGGGTGGAATATTGAAGGCAATATCATCTATTTTTTCCACCTTAATTGTAATTATGATTACGATTTCTCTAATTTTGCCATTATACTTATATTTCAACCAGATATATGGAGATAACAAAATGTTAGCAAATGAGGCTTATGGTAAATATCTAAATATTGTGAGTACTAAGGTCAGTCTAATACCTCTAGGCAGTTCCACGAATGAAATCTTTGTGTATAATTATGGGCAGAACCCAGTTGTGATAAATAAGGTAATTATAAACACTCTTACATTTAACGTAAAGTATACTGTAGGTGCAAGTGACTTAGTCCCATTAAGTGAAATAATAGGAAACAATCTACACTTGTCTTATCAGAATACTACTATAATATTAGAAATAAATGGTAACTATTATTACTTTAACTTTGGGCAAGATTAGTCTTTACCACTATACTTATCTCATATCCCTTTTTTAAGCCTTCTAAAACCTCTTCTCCTTTCTTGGTAAGTCTAAATGCCTTATGCGACCCCTTAGAATAAATAGGTTCTATTAAGCCCAACTCTTCTAGTATGTGGAATAACGCCAAAACCTCATATCTTGGCAATCCAGTTCTTATCACTGCATCTCCTGGATTTACAGCACCATCTTTTATGGCTTCAAGAATTGTTTCTATCTCATACATCGAGTAATAAGCTATTTTAAAAATGTCTTATAAGCTAAAGTGCGTATTCTGGAGTTATGAGATGTAAACCTAACATTCTTTATGATAAGCTCTCAAATTCTTATACTATAAAAGCTGAGGATTACATAGCCTATTATGTTTGGCTAAAGTTCAAGGACTGCTTCAAAGTGTTAGTGGCTACAATTTTATCGCAGAACTCTACCGACAAATCCGCACTCAGGGCATATTTACTACTCGAGACAAAAATTGGGGTAAATCCAGGAAATTTAGCTAGTGCAAGTTTAAGTGAAATAGAAGAGGCCTTAAAGATTTCGGGTCTTTATAAAACTAAAGCTAATAGGTTAAAGAATATTTCGAAAATATTATTGGAAAGATATGATGGATCAATTGAGAACATTTTAAATAAAGATAATGCTAGGGATGAATTACTTAAATTTGATGGTATTGGTGAAAAAACTGCAGATGTAGTATTGCTAACATGTAAGGGGTATAAGGTTTTTCCAGTAGATACTCATATTTCGCGGGTTAGTAAAAGATTAGGAATAGTTCCAGAGAACGCTAATTATAATGTTATATCATCTACGCTAAGAGACATTTTTTCGAATTATGATCTTCTTCATCTTCATCATTTGTTAATAGCCCATGGAAGACAAACTTGTAAAGCCAGAAAACCTTTATGTAATTCGTGTATAATTAAAGAGTGTTGTGACTACTATTCGAATAGAAATGGAAAGGCCTAAAAACTTAATACCACATGAAGATGTAATAATAGAGAAAGTTATTGACATTTCTATGCAGTTACAGAGATTAAAGACGATAAAACCTATTGTAGTTGACGAGAATACTCACGTTATTCTTGATGGTCATCATAGATATACAGCAGCTTTACGTGTTTCATTACCTAAAATACCCGTTATTTATGTGGATTATAAATCACCTTCAATTCACGTCAATGTTTGGTATAGGAAGTTCTCTAAACCTCAAATGGCAAAAATCATACTATCTTCTATAAATACTGATGGTAATATATGTGCAAAATACGAAGATGTATCTATCTGCGCTGATAGTATTTATAAATTATATTGGAAATTAGAGATAGTAGAGAGTTTCCTCTTTTCTTTGGGCATATCAGTGGAAAAAGACTTAATAGGACATCTGGTACCACCAGCGATAGATAAACAGCACATTATTGATATTGCCAATAGGGGCTTAAGATTTCCACCTAAAACTACTAGACACGTGTATGAATTTATTATTCCCCAAAAGGCAATATCTATAGATGATACTTAACATATTACTTAATTTACTGATTTTCATAGTCCCATCCATCGTAGTTTGGAACCAAATTATTTTCTACACTTTTGGTAAAAATGAAGAATATATATACTCTTTATTGTCATATGATAATAATAGTTTGCCTAAATTGTCAATAATAGTGCCAACTAAAGGTGAGCGTATAGATGTAATACAAGGTCTGATTGACAATTTATATAAGGCTAAGTGGGACAAGAGCAAACTTGAAATAATAATAGTATCTGATGACGATGAAAAGTATTTTAATGAACTCTTGTCAATGCTTGAAATACCATCTGGTTTAAACGTAAAGGTGTTTAGAAGAGAGAAAAAACTTGGCTATAAGAGTGGTGCACTTACATATGGATTAGAAAGAAGTAGTGGAGACTTAATTTTGACCTTAGACGTAGATGCTAGAATTGAAGAGGATTCTTTAATTAGAGCGTATTCTCATATGATAAACTTAGGTTGTGACGCGGTTACTATGGAATGGCACGGATATACAAACTCTCTGCACTCTTCTCTTGCTAGGGCACTGATGATATCTACGGTATTAACTAGTAAATCTATATTGAGGGGCAGGGATAGACTAGGGTTTAAAGTACTTCCAATAGGTTGTGGTACGATTTTTAAACGCAAGGCTTTAGAGGCTGTAAATGGTTGGGATTACAACATGATTCAAGATGACTATGAATTAGGAGCAAGACTCATAAATAAAGGTTTTAGAATATGCGCATCTTCCTCTCCAGTTTTTGTTGAAGTTCCTGATAATTTGGTTTCATTTTACGTACAGCAAACTAGGTGGGCAATGGGAACTATGGAAGTACTACTTCGAAGATTTAAATATATTGTAAGCAGTAAGATAAAGTTCTGGCAGAAGCTTGAGATTGTAGCTTATTTATTGCAATATATTCCCATTATATTAACATTTATAAGTGCAATTATTTATGCCATAGCCATTTTTCTGGGAGTAGAACTTAGTATGTATTTACAATTTTTCATAATATGGGCACTAACTTTGTCGGTTTATGCGGTTATCTTTGTACGTAGTGCAAGGCGAACTGGTTTTACCACTATAACAGCCATAAAAGCTTTAGGGAGACTATCCGCCTATACTGTTGCAATTTCTCCATTTCTCTTAATTAGTACCATTAGCGCATTTAGAAAGAATAGAAAATACGTTGTAACTCCAAAAGGTAAAAGAGCTAAGAGTAATATAGGATATCCGATATTGATTTTTGGCATATTTTTCTTGTCAGCTTCAATAGCATATGTTATTCATAACAACTTACTAACGTTCATTTGGCTTGCGTATTATTCCGTTGCGTATCTTTATACATTTGTGGCATTTATTAAGGGATTATGAAAGAAGTATTTTTTAAATAACAACGATAATAGAGTATGGGTTGAGTAATACTTACTTTTATTCAGACGAAGAAATATACAATTTACTTAGACCTTATGTTGCAAAATGGTTTAAAGATAAATATGGAGCATTTACGCCTCCTCAAAGAGCCGCAATTCCACTAATAAAGCAAAACTACAACGTGTTAGTATCTAGCCCTACCGGGAGTGGAAAGACATTAGCTGCATTTTTAGGAATTTTAGACTCATTATTTGAAATGGGGGATCGGGGTGAGCTAGAGGATAAAGTTTACGCTGTTTACATTTCACCATTAAGAGCTTTAAATAACGATATGCAACGGAATTTGTTAGAACCTCTTAGTGAGCTAAGACAAATAAATCCTAAATTACCTGATGTAAGAGTTGGAATTAGAACAAGTGACACAACTTCATATGAAAAGCAAAAAATGCTAAAAAGACCACCACATATCTTAATAACAACACCAGAATCTTTTGGTATATCTATAACTTCACCTAAGTTTAGTCAGAAACTCACTGATGTAAAATGGGTAATAATTGACGAAATACATGAATTGGCTAATAGCAAAAGAGGGGCATATCTTTCTGGTATGTTAGAGATATTTAGAAGTTTAATTACTAAAAAGGAATTCGTTAGAATAGGTCTAAGCGCTACAGTTTCTCCTTTAGAAGAAATAGCACAGTTTCTTGTAGGTAAAGGTAGAGAATATAGAATAGTTGATGCAAGATTCGTAAAACCTATTGATATTAAAGTTATTTCTCCAGTCAAGGATCTAGTACATTCGTCTGAAAGTGAAGTAGATGAGGGAATATATAAGACTATACTGAATGAAATAAAAAAGCATAGAACTACTCTTATTTTCACAAATACTAGGCATGCTACGGAGAGAGTCGCGTATAAATTAAGGAAGTTGGCTGAAAGCGAGAAGATTCTAGATACTGACTCAATAGAGGCTCATCATAGCAGTCTTAGTAGAGATGTAAGACTGGATGTGGAAGAGAAACTTAAAAAGGGCCTATTAAAAGTAGTAGTATCCTCAACAAGCTTGGAATTAGGAATAGATATAGGATATATTGATTTAGTGATACTGCTTAGTAGTCCTAAAAGTGTAAGTAGGTTATTGCAAAGAATAGGACGTGCGGGCCATCATATTAGAAACATTAGTAAAGGGAGGATAATTGTAGTTGATAGGGACGATCTAGTAGAGTGCTCCGTGCTAGCAAAGTTAGCTAGAGATAGGAAGATCGATAACATACACGTTCCTAAGAATCCGTTAGATGTTCTCTCACAGTTAATAGTAGGTGCAAGTTTGATTTCAACTCTTGATAAAGAAGAGTTATTTAATATTATAAAAAGATCATACAACTTCTCAGAACTTAGTGAAGATGAGTATTCCTTGATATTACGGTATCTAAGTGGTGATTTCTTCGGATTAGAGTTAAAAAATGTTTACGCGAAGATAAGGATAAAGGATGAAAAGCTAATATATCCTAAGAAAGGTAGCAGGATGATATTTTACACGAATAGTGGAACCATTCCGGATGAAGCAATGATAAGTGTAATTACAGAAACGGGCAGATATGTAGGAAATTTAGAAGAAGAATTTGTAGAAATACTAACTCCGGGTGATATTTTTGTTTTGAGTGGTAGAACCTATGAGTTTATTGGGAGTAAGGGCTCTAAGGTAATTGTGAAAGAGGCTATAGGACAAAGGCCAACTGTTCCAAGCTGGTTTTCCGAGATGCTTCCGTTGGCTTACGAATCCGCATTAGAGGTAGGTAAGTTTAGAAGAGAGATTGCTGATATGATTCGTAGGGGAGTTCGTAAAGAGGAAATAATAGAACAAATTTCGAAGGAATACGAGATTAGTAAATCTGCAGCTATATCTATATACACTTATATTCTGGAGCAATATCTTTTCACTAATGGGAAGGTGCCATCTGATAATCTGATTTTAATCGAAATATATGACGATGAAGAGGGGGTTAGGAATTATATATTTCATGCTTTATATGGAAGGAGAGCTTTAGACGCGTTATCCAGGGCTTTCGCTTATGTACTTAGTGAGGAGTTAGATACTGACGTAAAGGTATCTGTTACAGATAATGGATTCGTATTAGGTGTGAAGAATGAACTACCAAATTATGATATTACTAGTCTGTTTTCAAAGGTTACAGTGGATAATGTTTATGAAATTGTAGCTAAGGCAGTTATGAGAACAGAGATGTTAAAAAGACGATTTAGACATTGTGCGGAAAGGTCATTTATGATTTTACGCAAATACAAGGGAAGAGAGACAAATTTAGAGCGAAGAGAATTAAATTCAGAAATTTTGCTTAAAGCGGTAAAAGAAATGGACAACTTTCCAGTGCTTAAGGAAACCATTAGAGAAATACTAGAAGATCATATGGATATAATGAGAGCCAAGGAGATTCTTAAGAAAGTTAATGAAGGTGAGATAAAAATCGATACTTTTGGGCCAACAAATGTGCCTAGCCCATTCTCACATAGCATAATATTGAAGGGTCACTCAGATGTTGTATTGGCTGAAGATAGAAGAGAATTAATGAAGAAGCTTCATGATAGAGTTATAGAGTTCTTGAGACAGAAAGGAGTGAATATCGATCTCGAATATACGTCCGTTTAGGTAAATTACACCCCTAATGCATTTTTTAGATAAAATAATCCATACCACATCCCATATCTTCATTGAACTAATATCCTTATAACTAGGTTCACATTCTTCATTATGAGTGTGTACTATAGCTTGAATATTACCTTTACATATTTTCATTAAAATCTCATAAAATTTTATAGGGTCACATACGAATTCTTGATCTATAATACTTACATTTTCTATTTCATAAAAATTACTATCGCATATTATTCCGCATCTCTCTTTTAAACTGTCCATAATCCTTCTAAACCCGCTATTGATCTTAATATGTCGGTTCTTGTCACGATACCCACTGCCTTGCTGTTACTATCAATCACTAATAACCTACCTACATTGTATATTATCATTTTTCTTATAGCATCTAATACGTCTTCATTTTCATTTATGCTAATCACATTAGTCTTCATGTAATCCGATACCTTAGCATCGTAATTGCCTTCAAAGAAAGCCTTAATTATATCAGCAGTTGTGAGAATTCCGACTACCTTTTCCTCTTGATTTATAACTGGTGCTCCTCTTATTGCCTCCTTATAGAAGATCATAGAGGCTTCTCTTAGACTAGTTTCTGGTTTCAGCGCAATTAGTCTCTTAGATATTAAATTTCTTACCTTTTCCTTAGGAATACTTATCATTCTCTTAACATCAACTACTACTTCTTTACTATTTTCATCTAAATGTAAGATTAAACCCTCAATTACTAATCTGCTATATGGAGTAGGGCCAAGCCTAACCGGATCTCCCACCTTTAGTTTTCTAAGATCTCCTTCCACTTTAAGTAGAACTCTGTTAGCTGTAGGGTTAGTTATATCTATAATTTCAATATTTTCCACTTTGATGTCAGTTTCTATCATTCCCTTGTAGAGATTTAGTTTATCTAAAATGGGGGTTAATGTAGGGTTATTTATAATCTCATATGCTTTTAGTGTTGGCATATATCCTCCATTAGGCCCTGGTTTAGACTCGACTAGTCCTAGTACTTTTAAACTTAGTATAATATTTCTTACAGTTCCCTCATCTTTTCCTATAATATCAGCAACTTCTTTACTTTTTATCATTCTTTTTTGTCTATTGTAAAGATCGGTAAGCGCTAATAATATCTCCCTTTGAGTAGGTGAAAGATTCTGCATACCTTAATTATAATTTATTTAGTAGTTTAAAATATCTATGCTTATACCTTTGTACCTAAAATCTTTGTTAATGTTTTCTTATTTACATTAAATACCTCTTTAGCTATTAATGCCACATAGTTCATTTTAGGTAACGGATATTCTATACCTATAGATATTGCCAAAGCTTTTTTAGTTGCGATGTAAGTAAGTTTATCTCTTATTGTTCCTTCAGCTATACCTTCAGCTAGCTTAAATGCAGTGTAAAATCTAGAAAAGCTTTTAGCGGTATGCTTAACTTCGTCTTTATTAGATGTATTAAGATTTCTAAGGGACTTGTACATTTTATCTTCTGATTCAAAAGAAAATACTATTTGAGTGAATATTGTCCTTAAAGCTCTAGCCAAAGTCTCTTTATTATTACCAGATTTCTCATATGCTTCGTCAGCATTTCCATTTAATATTATTTTTGAAATATTGTCATATTCTTCCTCTTTAACTAGTAATTTGTCAAATATTGGTTTGTTATCTTCAAAAAGGCCTAATCCATATTTTCCCACTACAAAGAGGCTTATTAGCTCCTTTTCATATAGACCATCAGCATTGAATCCCCTAAATGGTTTAATATTTCTTTTATTATATGCGCCCTTTATAATTTCTATCACATCTTCTCTATTTAGTGATTCCCAACTGTTTGTCAATAAGCTCCATATATCAGTAAGGACTTTAACTCTCTCTCTGTAGATCTCCTTTACCATTGTTAATTCCCTCTTAACTTTATGTGCACATTTCTTTATAAGGTGTACTATATTAAGTAGTTTATCATGAGTTCTATAGAGGATAATTTAAAACCGAATGTTATTCTTCTATCTACGTCTGACCTTGAACAAGAAATTAGACAATTAGCGGAAGAACTTAAGAACATTAAAAATAGCAATGATGAGGAACATAAGAAAATTTACACTATAATTGACAATTTAACTAGAAATCTCACCTGGATTAATGTAGCTAAATCACAAGGTATATGGAAATCTAAAACTTGCAAACACGTACTAAACTTTGCGTGTCAAGCATGGAATATAAGTGATGAAAATAAACTTGGAATACCTAATGAGGCTATAATTATAAATGATGATGGAACTAAAAGGGTAGTTGTTTCAAAGTTTCCAGAAATATGTATTGTATGTCCGTTATACGAGGCTAGAAGAAGTTGATAATGCCTCATTGAAAGCCCTTTCTAGCATTTTTTTAAGCTTTACTGTATTTTCATTTTCTATAATCATTTCTATATCCACATTTTCTATAAGTTCTATCAATGCCTCAGTTAAGTCAGTAATTATTGTTTTAATTATCTCATTATACTCCTCATCACTTGCTATTTGGATACTCTTTTTAATTATCTCATCACTAGGATGTGTTATCCCCTTCAAGTACTTAGTAATTGCAGCTGGTGTTATTCCCAATTCATCAGCTAATTCTTTTTTTCCTCTATTCCGTAAAAGTATATGAATTATATGAAGCCTAGCATCTTTTCCTAGATTATGAATTGCCTTTTCCATCTGCGTTACTAGCTTAAATTATAAACTTTAATAAGCAGTAAGAGTAAGTCCTTCAGATGAAAGCACTAACATTTAACCTTGGTATTACTATAAATGACGTCCCAGAAAAAGAAGTTAATAGGGATTTTGTCTTAATAAGGCCAACAAGGGTTCTTATAAATGGTTTAGAGAACGCTATATATGTTGGTTTATTGTGGGTAGAGCCGTTTAGAATATTGGGTTCTACTGGTATAGGAAAGATTGAAAGTGTAGGATTAGATATTGATAAAAGTTTAGAAGGAAAATTGGTACTGGTACTGCCGTATTCACAAACGTATGGTGGAATTGGAACAGAGATAGATGGATTGTTATCGGAGAAGGCTTCCATACCTTTTGATAGTATAGTCCTCTTACCTCAGTCAAAATTTAGTGAGAAATACATACTTTATCCTTATGCAAGCTTTGCTTTACAATTACCCAATTATATTAATAATGGCAATACGCTAATAATAGGAAGTGGACTTTATGGAATTATCTCAGCTCTCTATTTAAAGGATATTGTAAGTAAGGTTATCATATATAGAGAGGATGGTGTAAGTCCAAAAATAATAGGTGTAGAGGAAACTCGACATCTTTCACAAGAGTGGGACAACATTATAATTACAACATTTAAATCGTGGGTAAGAGCATTTTTAGACGATATATCAAAATCAAATACTAGGGTAATAATGCCTAAGCTAATGAATACGTGGCCTCTTGTCTCTTCCAATAAAATAAGGTTTATTATTCCTAAGGAAATTGATGGAGCCTTAGAGTTTATTGATAAAAAAATTAGTGATAAATTATTTAGCGAATTAGTTGCTTTCTCTAATGATCTTTTAGCCTCCTTTCCAGCGTCAAAGGCTGGTGTTATAATAAAGGTAGATGAAATTTTTAAGTAGAAAGTTCTTGTTTTATTGTTTCCGCTAATCGTCGTATACCTTCAGTTAACTCTTCCTTTTTTGGAAAACTAAAGTTTAATCTCATTGTATTTCTTCCGCTATAATCAGCATAAAAGCTAGCACCCGGAACATACGCAACACCTCTTTGTAGTGCTTTCTCTAGCATTTTACTTGTATCGATTTTCTCCGGTAGCCATGCAAATATGAACATCCCCCCAACTGGTCTGGTCCATCTAGATCCTTTAGGGAAATAGGTTTCTATTGCCTCTAACATAATGTCCCTTTTCTCCTTATATATTCTTCTTATTTTAGGTAAATTATTCTGGATTACGCCCCTTCTAATGGCTTCCATCGCAATATACTGTGATAAGGAGGGAGTATGTAGATCAACATTTTGCTTGTACAACTCCATCTCCTTTATGAAATCCTCATGGGCAACTACCCATCCTAATCTTAGACCTGGTGCGAGTATTTTACTGAAAGTACTAGTGTAGATAACTCTTCCCTCTTTATCGAAGGCTTTAATTGGTGGAGGACTTTCTCCTTCGAATACTAAGAACCCATAAGCGTCATCCTCAAATATTAGAAAATCATACTTTACGGCAATTTCCAAAAGTCTCTTTCTATCTTCTGTACTCATCGTAGTACCCGCCGGATTTTGAGCTGTTGGTATAACGTACATTAACTTTACTTTCTTTCCATTAGCATTACTTTCTTTAACTTTTCTTTCCAACTCGTTTAAATCTGGTCCTTTTTCGGTAACCGTAACTGAGATAAAATTTGGTCTTCTACTTCTCATAGCATTAAGAGCGGCTAGATAAGTTGGAGCCTCAACTAATACGTTATCTCCAGTATCAAGTAAGATATTAAATAACATGTAAAGTGCTTCTTGGCTTCCAACCGTCACAAAAATATTTTTTTCGTCTATTCCACTAATACCTCTTGATTTAGATAAATTTACTAGTTCTTTCCTAAACTCAGATATTCCAGGCGTCGCAGTATATTGTAAAGCCTTATCGGAATAATTTGTTAAAACGTCTTCAGTAATCTTTTTAATCTCTTCTACTGGAAAAGTTTGGGGATCAGGTAGTCCTCCAGCTAGGCTAATTACATTTTTTCCTTCAGTTAATTTCAACAAATCTCTAATTTCAGAAGTTCGTAGATATTTAGTTTCGCTGGATAAAAATCTCTCGAACATAAAGACTCAAGTTTTAATTTATGCTGATAGTTAATATTTTTATGGATTATTGGTTCGCGGAAATAATAACCATAGGTAATGAGGTACTTAGTGGAAAAACTGTAAATACTAATGCATCTCATATTGGACGTAGGCTTACATCATTAGGATTTGTAGTTAGAAGAATAACCGTAGTTATGGACGAAATAGATGAGATAGTATCAGCTTTTAAAGAAGCTATAGCGAGAAAACCAAAAATAATAATATCGTCAGGTGGGCTAGGTCCTACGTGGGATGATAAGACAGCGGAAGGACTAGCAAAGGCATTAGGCGTTGAATTAGAATTAAATAAAGTAGCGTTCGAAATGGTTCTTGAAAAGTATAGAAAAAGAAATATTCCTATTACAGAAGAGAGAAAGAAGATGGCCTATATGCCTATTGGTGCTATTCCGGTAAATAATCAACAAGGAATAGCTCCAGGTATATATATTTACTATAACAATATCGACATATTAGCTACACCCGGCGTTCCAAGAGAAATGGAAGATGTGTTAGAGAATTTCATAAAATCTGGCTTAATTAGAAATAAACCTAATGTAAAGTATTTCGAGGATTATATATACGTGGAAAACGTTATGGAATCAGCTTTAGCACCGTACGTGAAGGACCTTGTAAAGAAATATGATGTGTATATCAAAACTCATCCTAAGAGTTATGAACTCTCTCATCCAATACTAGAAATACAAATAGCATTAAATGAAAAAGAGGAAGATAAAGCCAAAGTGAAAATACAAAATGTTAAGAATGAACTAATTGACGCTATAAAGAAATTGAATGGAATCATAAGAAACTCTTTATAATTTGCGATAATAGTATTGGATTCTCGAAGTTAAGAAAATGGCCATAACCGTCTACAATTTTTACCTCTATATCTTTCATATTATTCTTAAAAATTGACTGGTTTATGATTAATCCATCATATGTTCCATAAATAACAAGAGTTTTCGCACTTATTCTACTCATCTCATCAGAGTAATCTTTAGCTCTTAACAAACCTTCTACTGCATTTTTGTAACCTATGGGTGTAGTTTCCTCATATACTTCCAAAAGAGAATTCCACGCCTGATAATTTGCAGTTAGACTTTCTGCAAATTCCTTGTATATTTTTCTATATTCTGCTAGTGCACGCATACCAAAATTTAACGCTATTCGTACGTACTTTTCATAAGCTTCACGTGATGGCGCCTTATATAAAGCACCGATGAGTATTAGCTTTTCTACTGGATAATTTAAAGCATAATCTAGTGCTATTAGGGTACCTAACGAATGCCCTACAATAATGGGTTTCGTTACATTTAACTGAACTAATAAACTCCTTAGATCTCTTGTATGATCCTCAATATAATAAGGCGTATTTAACACGGATGATCTTCCATGTCCTCTTAGATCATAAATGATAATGGTGTTATCTAATGACAACTCCGGCGCGACAAATTTCCAACTTTTATAACTGCCGGCTAAATGATGAATAAGTACAATTGGCTTTCCAATTCCTCTTGTTTCATAATAAATGCGCGCGTCATCAGTAAATAGGAATGGCATTGAATCTCATCTCATATACGCTTGTTATATTAGCTCTTAAGTTTTTCAGCTATTTTTGTAAGATATAATTCCGCTATTACTGTAGGATATTCTATATCAAATTTTCTAAGTACGGATGGGTGGATTTCGCCTATAATTCCTATTATCTCTTTATTATACATTATAGACGCTACACGACCTTCTATAAAGATTTCGCTTTTTGTTTCTTTATAGTATGCCTCAATTCCTAACGATTTTAGAATATAGTGAACTGGAGCTTGTATATCTTCATAGCTTACCTTACTATCCATTATTGCATAGGCTATTCTTCTATCATTAATGAATCCAGTGTCACTATGGTCATTTTGAACTACTACATCTCCTATTTCAAAAATTCTAACTGGAAATCTCGCATGTTGATTTTTAGATATGAAGTCCAATAGTATTGGGATTAACGAATTTCTAACCGCGTTATATTCTTCAGAAATAGGGTTAAGTATCTTCACGTAATTTCCTTCAAGTAATTTTGTATCTTTAGTTAGTACGAAGTTAAATATCTCTACGAAGTTTCCTCCAATGCTTAATTCCCTAATTTTCCTTTCAACTAAGGTCATATAGTCATAAGTACCATAATTTGTAGGAACGTATTTAGAAGGCTCTAGGTTGTTATAACCAATACTCATTGAAATATCTTCTACAAGATCTATCTCATTCAGAATATCTATTCTATACTGTGGAACTATTACCCTTATATGTTCACTTTCTGCTTTACAGTCCATTCTCATTCTCATTATATGTTTGCATGAATCCTCTTCACTTAAATTGACCCCAAGAATTTTATTTATATAATCCACTTTAACTGTTTGAGTTTTATGAGTAAGTAGAGGCGAATATAGGGATTCCGAATTCATGGGAGTCTCTACTTTTACTTTTCCTATAGTTCCCCCTGCTTCTGCCAAGTTCGAAACTATTAGATCGAGCGTTTGTACTACAGCTTCAAACGATGTTCCGGTAACGTCTATGAAGAAATCTCTAGTACTCTGGTCAAGTTTGGTTTTATCTGAATTTATTATTGGGGGTACGCTTAATATTTGCCCATTATCTTGTAATATAGCTGGTGATACTCCATTAGAAATTGAAATATGTCCGTAAAGCTTTCCTTGTTCTGTTCTCTCAATTACTTCACTAATTGTAAGTTCTATACTACCATTTAATGGGACAAATCTATATGAGAGAGGAATTTCCTTATATTCTATTATCTTTGAGTCTATCTTCTTTAAATCGTGTATACCTATAGCGACCTTTTTTCTTTTTCTTCCTATTGTAGCATGAAGCTTTTCTTGAAATTGAATTAGCTCTTGCAAATCTATTTTTGAATTATAAACTATTGCAGCTAGAGCAAAAGGTCTTGTTCTAACATTATTGACTATTAACTTGTAATCTGTATTTACAACCTCATATTTAGCTTCTCCTAGCTCTCTTTCTAATAAGCCTTTTATCGCTCTAGCGATTCCATCTGATGATAATAAATCGAGCCTATCTGCATTTATTTCGACTTCTATATTGTTTTCATCAATAGGTTTTACTTCTGATTTGAGATTAAATAACAAGTTATCTAATTGATCTTCAGTTATCTTTAATTTACCTAATAGGCTATATTTGTTTAATACTATTGTTACCATATGTCTCACTCTATCCGTATCTTAACATTCCTTATGTAATCAATATTGGTTGAGTAAAGTAGTCTTATATCATTAATATTAAGAAAGCTCATTGCTAATCTTTCAATTCCCATTCCCCATGCTCCTGCGACACTATCTATGCCAACTGCGCTCATGATCTCAGGTCTTAAAAGCCCTGCCCCACACATTTCCACCCAGCCCAGCTTCTCTAAGTATCCATAGACTTCAACGCTAGGCTCAGTAAATGGAAAGTAAGCAGGCTTGAATTTAATCTCCTTAATTCCTAGGCGGTAAAATATTTCCTTTAAAACTCCTAGTAGATCTCTAAATGTGAAATTATTATCTATGATTAAACCGTCTAACTGGTGGAATTCTATTAAATGAGTTGCATCTATTGCATCTGGTCTAAAAACTTTACCTAATGTAAACGTTTTTATAGGTATTTTGGGCTTTGATGCCAAAACTCTGGCAGTAGTAGCAGTTGTCTGGCTTCTTAACATTAACCTGAGTGTAATATCTTGCCTCCATTTGTACTTCCAGAATTTCTCATGTATTTGTTTTACGTTGTTTAGTAATTCCTTATCCTCTATTTTCCCTGATCCCTCTACTGAAAAACTGTCATGAATTTCCCTCGCAGGATGGTCTTGAGGTTGGAATAGAAGATCGAAATTATAAAATTCCATTTCTATATATCCTGTATTTATTTCCTTAAATCCCAAATTTATCATTATATCCTTTACTTTTTCTAAGAATTCTTTGAAATAATGTTTCTTACTTATAGTATAGTATGGAGGAAAAGCTTCGACGTTATATTTTCTAAACTTGAACTTTTCCCATGCTCCACTCACTATTAGATCTCGGCTGAGATTAGAAATTCCTATTTCATTTTCTGCAGGTTCTCTTATCAATTCTACGATAACTATTTTCCTTTCTTTTTCTTCGATAAGACCTCTTCTTTGAAGTAATTGTATCGTATTCTTATCAGCTTGATCTATATTATTAAGGGCGTAATATTCACTAGACGTATATGTCTTTACTTTAGGTATTATTTTACCTCCTTCTATTTCTATCAGACCTTTTTTCTTAGCCCAGCTTATTGCGATATTAAAATCATTTCCCATTAGGTTTTTTATTTCGTTCAATTCTTTTTCTTTACCGTTTAATATACTTATTAAAATGTCCTCTGGTAATCCTTTCTCCTTCCTTCTACTTCCTTCTTCGGTTAACGCATAATATTTCTGGTAGATCACTTCTGTTTTTACTAAACCCTTTTCCTTTAGTAATTCAATTAGACTTAGGACAGAACTTTCAGAAAGACCAGTATTTTTTGCAATCTCTACCGAATTAGCCTTTTTTACGTTTTTCAAAAAAAATAATATCTTTAATTCGTTTTCACTCAACATTTTGAATCACAACGTAATAGTTTGACCGGCTTGTAATACTATTGGATTGTATCCCTTATTTTTGACTAATGTTACGAAATCATTTACATTGACTTTTATTAAGTCCCAAGTATTATAATGAATTGGTATTACTCCCTTTCTTGGTTTTATATAATCCACTGCAATGGAAGCTTGATACGGATCCATAGTAAATCTTCCACCGATAGGTAATAACGCGTAATCTGGTTTGAAAACCTCTCCTATTATTTTCATATCTTCAAATAATCCAGTATCTCCAGCGTGGTATATTGTAACTCCTTCTGAAGATACTATTGCGCCAGTGGGATCGCTGTGTGTACTCGAGTGTACCGCCTTAGTTAAAGCTAATTTTATTCCGTCTACTTCAACAAATCCGCCTACATTCGCTGGTATAATATTTTCCCATGGTAATTTATAGGTCTCAGCTAAATACGCTTCTAGATCATAAGTTGCAAAAAGTTTTGCCTTAGGATTCATTTTTAGTAGATCTATAGTATCGCCTAAATGGTCATAATGATCGTGAGTCACGATTATTATGTCAAGATTATTCCTAAAGAAATCTAGTTTTACTGGGCTTAATGGATTATCTTTTATCATGGGGTCTATTATTACATTCTTATTTCCAAATGTTATTAGAGTAGCCGCGTGGCCTAACCATCTTAACTGTGCCATACAAAAGATTTTCGTGAGAAAAAAATAAAGCTTATACACCATAAATTTCATTCATGACCGAAGACGAGCTTAATAAGTTATTAATGGCAGGGAAAATTGCCGCCAAGGCCAGAGATGAGGTTGCTCCACATATAAAAGCTAATGCAAAAGTTTTAGATATTTGTGAAGAGGTAGAAAGTATAATAATTGAAAATAAGGCTTTTCCTGCATTTCCTTGTAATCTTTCTATAAATTATGAAGCTGCCCATTATAGTCCAGTTATAAATGATGAGAAGACCATACCAGAAGGTGCAGTAGTCAAATTAGATTTAGGTGCACAAATCGATGGGTTCATAAGTGATACCGCTGTAACTATAAGTTTAGACTCTAGGTATCAAAGACTATTAGACGCTTCTAGGACGGCGCTAGATGCTGCGATTGCAAACTTTAGAGTCGGTTTAAGCATAGGTGAAATAGGTAAAGTCATCGAAAAAGCGATAAGAGCGCAGGGATATAAGCCGATACGAAATCTAGGAGGTCATCTTATAAGGCGTTATGAACTACATGCTGGTGTTTTCATCCCTAACGTTTATGAAAGAGGAGCTGGTGTGATACAGTCTAATTCAGTCTACGCAATTGAGCCATTTGCAACTGATGGTGGTGGAGAAGTAATAGAAGGTAAGGATGTAACCATATATTCCTTGAAGAATCCTAATGTGAGAGGCCTTTCTGTGAAGGAGAAAGAACTTTTGGATTATATTCAATCTCGCTTTAATTATTTACCATTTTCAGAGAGGTGGCTAAAGGATTTTTCTACGAATATAGATGAATTAAGAAATAATATAAGGAACTTAACAAAAAAAGGCGCTTTAAGAAGTTATCCTATACTAATAGAGGTTAGAAAAGGCGTTGTTTCTCAGTTCGAGCACACGGTTGTAGTTACAGAAAAATCAGTTATCGTATCTACAAGATCTCTTTGAAAAAAGTTTAATTAATTAGAATGAGTAAAGGTTAACGGTAAAAATGAGTTTAATTGCTTTAGCTCAAACATCTCTAAACCAAGCTAATTCATTATACTATATCCTAACTTATGTATTATTCTTTGTCTTACTATTTCTACTATATTTGCCAGGTGTTAATACAAGGCTAACTGTGTCCATGTTAGCTAGAGGCATTGAATCCCAGTTAAGTATGATCGAAAAATATTTGAACGAGTCTAAAGGCAAGATGGAGCAATTACTTAAAGAAAGAGGTGTTCAAGATCCTAAGCCTTTTATTGAAAGGATCTCTGAGATGTTTATAATAGATCCCGTTAGCGTAGAGCCTACTGATATAATAAGCAGAATGCGCTTGTTAATTAGAAGTGGAGAAGATAAAATAAGAGATTTAATAACTCTTATGGTCCCAAATATTGACTCTGTAAATAGAAGCAAATTGGAAGTGTCCGCAGAGGTGGTAAATTCATTAAATCTAATATACAAAGTGATAAGGCATTATTTAATTTTAGCTAAAAAATTAAATAGCGTTGTCCTCCTTTATCAATTACAGTTTGTAGTTCCTCAACTAGTTAAAATGTCTGAAGCATATTCTAAGGCCATGAACACTTTTATAAGAGGAATACCGGTTGGCGATTCTTTAGGTCCCTTAGTTGCTGCTTATCTATTCATGAAAGCTGATAAGAAATGGAGCCCTAGTAGAGACACTGTTGCTGGTGAACTGGAGTTTGAAGGCAGAAAGTTAATTGTAGTAAAAGCCGAGGGACCCATGGCTACTGTAGGAAGGCCAGGTGAAGCTGTGGCTAATGTTATAGAAGAATATAGAGGAAAAGTCTCGAGAATAATTACCGTGGACGCTGCGCTAAAGTTAGAAGGAGAAAAAACGGGATCTATAGCTGAAGGTACTGGTGTCGCAATGGGTGATCCGGGTCCGGAAAAGATCAGTATAGAGAGAGTTGCAGTGAAATATAATATACCCATAGATGCAGTGATCGTAAAGATGAGTATGGAAGAAGCAATTACGGAAATGAGAAAAGAAATCTATCAAGCTGCTTCAAAGGCATTGGAATTAGTCAAGAAAATAATTCTAGAAAGAACCAAAGCAGGAGATGTTGTAGTAGTTGTAGGTGTTGGAAATACTGTAGGGGTGGCACAATAAATGTCTTCTAACCAACAACAACAAACTGTAACCGTTTACACGGTAATTAAATGTGTGAACGGAGATTACGAGACTGAGAGACCATTTCAAGATGGTGATTTTGTACTTAAAATAGTAGGAACTTGTCCTAAGGATGGAGGTAACTTATATATCTCGGGTATTTATGCTGTAGTACCAGGAGAAAAGGAGAGTAGTTAATTTTTTATAGTGGCTATGAGTAGTTATTTTTGCCCACCCGGCCATAGTGAGCGGGCAACACCCGGACTCGTTTCGAACCCGGAAGTTAAGCCGCTCACGTTGGCAGGGCCGTGGATACCGTGAGGATCCGCAGCCCTGTCAAGCCGGGATGGGTTTTATATTCTTGTTATTATAAACAAATCTGGTATAAATGAAGAAGGTTTATGATGAAATCTATGGTTATATAAAGCTTGATGATAGAGAGACGGAATTAATTAGCATGCCTGAATTTCAACGATTAAGGCGGATAAAGCAGACTAGCCTAGCGTATTTAGTATATCCTGGAGCTACTCACAGTCGATTTAGTCATTCTTTAGGTTCTTTTTATCTTGCCACAATTTTAGGAGAAAGGTTTAGGCAAATTGGAATAATAACTGATGAAGAGTTAACTTACCTAAAGCTCTCTGTTCTACTCCATGATGTAGGACAATTTCCGTTTAGTCATAGCCTTGAGCCGTTATATTTAGAGAAGGGACTATCAAATAAAGACCTAAGGGCTCTGATTATTTCTAGATCTCCTTATTTTAGGGAGTTTTTTGATAAGGAATCTATTGATTATAATAAAATCCTAGAAATTTTGAATGGCAGTTCCATGGTCTCATCAGTTATTAATAGTGATGTAGATGTTGATAGGATGGATTATTTAGTGCGAGATTCTCGTCATACTGGTGTACAGTTAGGTAATATAGACTTGTATAGACTTTTAGACACCATTTTCTATGGAAGTAACAATGAGATTATAATTCAAGACAAAGGTATATACAGCTTAGAGAATTTCTTTATATCGAGGCTTCATATGTACCAGGCAGTATATTACCATAAAACTATAATAGGCTACGAATTAATGCTAAGAGAAATTTTCAAGTTAATTTTTGAATGCTGCGATCCCTCAATCATAGATATCAATGATATAAAGAATTTAGTTTATGACTCATCAATATCTTATTGGGACGATGAGTGGGTTTATATGGTTCTTTATACGTATTTACATTCTTCTAATTCCCCAGAGTACTTGAAGCAGAAAATTAGGAATTTTCTAGATAGAAGAGGGCCTAAAGTAGTTTATGAGGAGATTTCTTATGATAAGGAGGTAAAAGAAGGTAGCGGAACAATCAGAGAATTAGTAGATCTTTTAGATAAGAATCAAATTCCACTTAGTTCGATATATCCTACTGAGGAAAAAATAAAAATACTTAATAAAGAAAAAATAAAAATACTCACAAATAATAAGGAAGTCGACGTGAGAAACTATAAGGCAACTTTAATAAACCACATACCAGAGACTTTAACTATCAGAAGGATTTATGTAGATTACCAATATGCTAAGAAAGCTAGAGAGGTTGTCTCATGATAAAGCTAGTTTTAATGGATTTGGATGGAACTTTAACTGAGGATAGGGATACTACAAGGATAGACTTAGACGCTTTATATGCGATAAGGGTTCTGCAGAAAAATAGTATCAAAGTAGGACTTGTTAGTGGAAACTCCTATCCAGTACTAAGGGGTTTATATACTTACCTGCATTTAGATGGTGGATTTGTTGCAGAAAATGGTTGTATAGTATTTTTTGGAAAAGAGAAATACAGAGTATGTAGACAAATGGATAAAAATTTAATTAACGAATTTAAATCTCTATTTAAATTAAGAGATACGTGGCAGAATGAATATAGAGAATGTGATTTCGGATTTGTACCAGCGAATTTGAATAATGAGATGTTAGAATGGGCTAAGCAGAAGAATTTGTATATCAAGAGTAGTGGGTATGCTGTTCATTTAGCCTATCATCCTGCAGGTAAAGGTATAGGGGTGAGAAAGTTATTAGATTTACAAGGTCTTATGAAGGAGGAAGTTGTTGGAATTGGAGATTCGTCGACTGATGTTGAATTATTTGAGCAAGTTGGATTTAAAGTGGCTGTAGGAAATGCAGATGAAGAACTAAAGAGTATTGCAGATTATGTGACAAATAATAAAAGTGGGAAGGGTGTAAGGGAATTCGTGGACAAACTATTGAAAGGGGAACTTAATGTCATTTGATAGTCTACGAGAACTTGTATACAAATATGCGTTACAGAACGCTGTAAAACATAACGGTAAAGCTGAAGTAGGTCCCGTTATAAGTAAAATTATTGCTGAAAGACCAGACTTGAGATCTAAAGCGAAGGAAATTGTACAAATTGTAAAAGAAATTGTAGATCAAGTAAACTCATTAACGTTAGAACAACAAAAAGTGGAGATTGAAACTAAATACCCTGAATTATTAGAAGAAAAGAAATCTGAAGAGAAGAAAAAAACTTTGCCTCCTCTTAAGAATGTTAAAGGACAAGTAATAACCAGATTTGCACCTAACCCAGATGGTCCGTTGCATTTAGGTAATGCCAGGGCTGCAATACTGTCTTATGAATATGCAAATATGTATAATGGCAAATTTATTCTAAGATTTGACGATACTGATCCAAAAGTCAAGAGACCAATCCTTGAAGCGTATGAATGGATTAAAGAAGACTTAAAGTGGTTGGGAATTAAATGGAGTCAAGAAGTTTATGCTTCAGATAGACTAGAAATTTATTATAGATACGCTAAGACTCTAATAGAAAAAGGACATGCTTATGTTGATACGTGTAGCAATGAAGATTTTAAGAAGTTTAGAGACAGTAGGGGTAAAATTAAAGAACCAGAATGTTTACATAGAAGCTCTTCGAGTGAAGATAATCTATCTCTTTTTGAAAAAATGTTAGAGGGAAGATATAGAGAAGGGGAAGCAGTTGTAAGGTTGAAAACTAGTTTAGAAGATCCAGACCCATCTCAAATAGATTGGGTAATGCTACGAATAATTAATACCTCTAAGAACCCCCATCCCAGAGTAGGAGACAAATATTGGGTATGGCCTACATATAATTTTGCTTCAGCTATTGACGATCATGAATTTAGTGTTACGCACATTTTAAGAGCTAAAGAGCATATGGCAAATACTGAAAAGCAAAAATATATCTTCGAATATATGGGTTGGGAGTTCCCTGATGTGCTTCAGTTTGGACGATTAAAATTAGAAGGTTTTATGATGAGTAAATCTAAAATAAAGGGAATGTTAGAGAAAGGTACTAGCAGAGATGATCCTAGATTACCAACTCTAGCTGGACTTAGAAGAAGAGGCATCTTACCAGATACTATTAAAGATGTGATAATTGATGTGGGTTTAAAAGTAACTGATGCAACGATAAGTTTCGAAAATATTGCCGCAATTAATAGAAAAAAATTAGATCCTATAGCGAAGAGACTTATGTTTGTAAAGGATGTAGAGGAATTTACAATTGAAATGGCAAATGGGATGCCTCAACAGTTAGTCGCTAAGATACCATTAATTCCTTCTAAGTCCGAATTATATAGAACAATTATAGTAAATGCTGGTGATAAAATTTTGGTAGAAGCTAGTGACGTTAAGGATAGTAATATTATAAGGCTAATGGAATTATGCAATGCGGAAGTTGATAAGAGCAATCATAAGTTACTTTGTAAGAGCAGAACGTTGGAGGAAGCTAAGAAATATAACGCTAGGATAGTTCAGTGGGTGAAGTCTGACGAAAAAGTTTCAGTAACAGTAGAAAAAGCCGAAAATGACGCTATAAAAACTATATCCGGATATGCAGAAAAAGCTGTAAAAGACCTAGCAGTAGATGAGATTGTACAATTTCTAAGATTTGGTTTCGTTAGAGTTGATAGGAAGGAGAGTGAAAAAATAACTGTGGTTTTCTCACACGAGTAAACTTTATTTTTTGCTAATACTTTTAAAGAGTTGCGTGACGAATCTAGAGGAGGATGAACGCGATGTCAAAAGCTAGTTACGTTAAATTCGAAGTACCTCAAGATCTTGCAGACAAGGTATTAGAGGCAGTAAGAAAGGCTAAAGAAACTGGTAAAATTAAGAAGGGAACAAACGAAACCACAAAAGCTGTTGAAAGAGGACAAGCAAAGTTGGTTGTTATTGCAGAAGATGTGCAGCCAGAGGAAATAGTTGCTCATTTACCGCTCTTATGTGATGAGAAAAAAATACCATATGTATATGTCTCTTCTAAAAAGGCTTTAGGCGAAGCATGCGGCCTACAAGTCGCTGCTGCTTCAGCAGCTATCCTAGAACCTGGTGAGGCCAAGGATCTAATTGATGAAATAATTAAGAGGGTAAATGAAATTAAAGGTAAAACTTCAAGTTAAAGTCAACCTTCTTTTTTACCACTAAACTTATTTTCTTTTTGGTTCTATCTTATATTTGAGGAATGGGCCCGTAGCTTAGCCAGGTAGAGTGCTGGGCTCCAGATATTATGCTAGGCATTGGGTCTTAAGACCCTTTAGGGGATGAAGTGTATCTGGAGAGGAGAGACCCAGTGGTCGCGGGTTCGAGTCCCGCCGGGCCCATACATATTATAATGTTATATAAGTGAGGAAAGAAGACAGATTTTAATTCTGCAAAATTATCTAATTGCTGATGCACTGGGACGAAAGGAGATTAAAAATCGTTGAAGAATTAAGGAAGAATGGCATCGAGCCCTATCCTCACAAATATGAGATTACACATACAATTAAAGAAATTAGACAAATAGCGTTGTCTCAAACTAATAAGTCTCATGAACCGTTTATGTATAATGTCTCCACTGCAGGACGTATAGCTAATATAAGAAGACACGGTAAAGCATCCTTTGTCGATATATTTGATGAGGGCGAGAAGTTACAATTATACTTAAGAGTTGATGAATTGAAAAATAAATATGAGGAATTTTTCAAATATATTGGTAGGGGAGATATTATAGGTGTAAAAGGAGATTTGTTCTATACGATGAAAGGTGAATTGAGCTTATTAGTAAAGGATTACGTTATGCTTTCAAAGTCACTTCTAGAACCACCAGATTGGACTAAACTTTCACCAGAATTTAGATATGCACATAGATATGTGGATTTCCTTTATAATGATAATGCAAGGAAATCAATGGAAGTACGATATAGTATAATAAGGGAAATAAGGGAGTTCCTTTATTCTAAAGGTTTTATGGAAGTTGAGACACCAATAGTTCAGCCAGTATATGGTGGAGCTTTAGCAAAACCGTTCAAAACCCATGTCAATTATTTAAATGAAGATTGGTATTTGAGGATTGCACTAGAATTATATCTTAAGAGGTACATTATAGGTGGATTTAACAAGGTATTCGAAATAGGCAAGGTTTTCAGAAATGAGGATATCGATGTTACTCATAATCCAGAATTTACGCTTTTAGAGCTCTATTGGGCCTATGCTGATTATAATGATATCATGAAGTTGACTGAGGAGTTAATTAAACATGTTGTTAAAAAAGTAACTAGTAACACTAAGATAGTTTATGGAAAGTACGAAATAGATTTTGAGTCTCCCTTCAAGAGAATTAGTATGAGTGAAGCCTTATCTGAAGCTTTAGGTAAAAACGTTGAAACCATGAGCGACGATGAGCTCAAAGACTTAATGAAGAAGTACAATCTTATACCGAGAGGAAATCAATATGTCAGAGGTCTTATGATAGAGAAACTATTCGATAAGTTGGTTACACCTAACATTGTAAATCCAACATTTATAACAGATTATCCCATAGAAACTACACCTCTTTGTAAACCTCATAGAAGCAAGCCAGGTTTAGTAGAAAGATTTGAGATGTTTGTAGCAGGCATGGAATTAGCTAATGCTTATACGGAGTTAAATGATCCAATACTGCAAGATAAGTTGTTTAAAGAGGAACAAGAGATGTTTAGAAGGGGAGATGAGGAGGCCCATCCATATGATAGGGATTTTGTAAGAGCTTTAAGTTATGGTATGCCACCAACTGGTGGATTAGGTATTGGTATAGATAGGCTAGTTATGCTCCTAACCAATAACTACAGTATTAAGGAAGTTATACCTTTCCCCATGATAAGCAGCAAGGTTATCCTAGAGGACGATTAGACAAAAATATTGCGAATATGAAAATCAGCAACACCACTGACTGGACGTAGAACGAAATTTTCTCTCCATTTTCTCCAAATATTTTCTTTAAAGCTTCAGTAAGTAACTTTCCACCATCAGTTATCACTAGAGGTGCTGCGTTAAATAGTGCAAGACTAAAGTTAACTATGAATAGCCACGTAAAGAATGTCAGAATGGATAATAAATAATCTGGAATATAATATGTTACATAAATTCCTAAAAGATGGTTAGGAATATTTACTGATACGTTATGAAAAGTCCCATTAGAAAGTCTAAGGGTTATTATTACATTACTATATTTTTCTAAAATCAGATGAAGTTGATTTAAAGTAGTTACACGAAATCCATTAACGTAATATATTATATCTCCAGAACTTATTGAAGCATTATACGCAGGAGAATTTGGAACGACTCCGACGATTTCTATTCCCTTAGAAAGGGCTGATGGTAAATATGGAAGTTCAAAAGATAATGGAAGAGATATTAAGGCAAGGATTAAGTTGATTACTATTCCAGCTGCGATTATCTTAAGTCTAGCAGTAGTCGTAGTTTTATTGAAATCATTATCATCTGGTTCCACAAATGCCCCGGGAAATATTCCAAGTAGTAGAACTCCCCCATTTTTTACCTTGACGTTATTAGATGTTGCAGATAACGCATGGAAGATTTCATGAATAGCTACTGAGACTCCTATTGCTAATAGTATGTAAGGCAGTTGTGAAAATCCTATAGTGACTCCGGGAATTATTGGTCTTAGAGCGATAGTTGGCGTTTGATTTGGTTTAATAGTTAGCATTTCTATTACAACATATAAGATTGTAGCTATTCCTCCTATCATGAGTAAGAATCCTAGAGGTATTGCTAATTTTTCATAAACTTTATATATTTTTGATCTAGAAAACTTAGGGAACCAATACTCTCTAGATTTCTTCCTCCACAAGATAAAAAATGGATAAACTAGCAAATTATATTTTTCCAATCTTTTTTTAAAGGCATAGACTATAATCCAGAAGATAACAAATAATATCAGAAATAAGTAAAGACTATCCACAAATCTAATAACAGCTAGTGGAATTTAAAATATGTGCAAATAGAGTATACTAAGGAACATTGGCAAATTTTAAGCCAAAAAAGGACCACAGCTATAGAAGTCTTAAACTTATTGAAACGCTATGGAATGGAAGGTTTCGTTTACGGTTCTGTAGCTAGAGGTGACGTTAATGAAAAAAGTGACATAGACGTCATTGTATTTAATCCAAATTATATCATATTGGATACATTAAAAGTGCACCATAAATATATTATTCAAGCGACCCCTAATTCTGTGCCTAAGGCGTACCTTTCATTTGATGAAGAGGAAAAAATTGTTGTATCATTTCCTTTAGGAAAACTAAGACGAACAGAAATTGAATTTTATGCATTCGGCGGTATGATAGAACTTAAGGGTCTCTTGGAAAATAAGAGAGTAGCAGGTGTTAATAAAAAACTGATGTTAATTATTCCAACTAGAGAAGGACATATGGAAATTCAGCTGGATGGAAATGAGGATTATGCCTCAAAATTGCTTAAAATTTCCCTAGATACCATAATGGAAAGAAAGAATTTGCTGCTAAAAAGATCAGAAAGAGGACATAGCGGTATATTCTTAAGATATGACCTAGATGGAAATGAAAGTATATATGACGCATTTAACAAAATATACAAAACTAATAAGTTTTTTAAGAGGATGGTAAATGCTTGAGCTAAATGGTAAACGTGTTAATGAGAATCATAAATTAGAAATAAAAAATGTACGAAACACCCATATAAAGGAACTTATATACTTTGACCTATTTTTAGATGATGGAAGACTGATAGGTAAGTGTAATTATTTTAAAGGCAGAGATTATTATACACCATGGCTAGAAATAGACTATTATCCTTATTTAAGAAATGAAAAAGCGGAAGCGAATTTATTTAAAGTTATATACAATTTCCTACCTCCGGGAGGAAAATTATTTGTAACTTATATTAGAGATGAAGAAACGCGCAATATGTTATATGTTGGTAACCACCCCGTTGAAACTCCATTAGGTTTTTCGTTATTATCAGCTGGATTTACTTGGTTTAAGGATTGGTACTTTCCAGAGGGCGGAAATGAGGGCTTTCAAAAACTTCAGTCAAATAAGCCCCTAAACAGAAATGAGGCAATAAGACAGTTGGAAGAGATAAAGAAAGAAGTTAAAAATCAAAATATCATAAGGAAAGTGGAGGAAATAATTGAGTATTACAGGAAATCCGGAGATAGGCCTTTATACTGGCAAATTACCTAAAGGATGCGAGTTATGTCGATTAGGAGCAAAGTTAGTTCTATTTATAACAGGGGAATGTGATGATAACTGCTATTATTGCCCTGTAAGTGAAGATAGATTTGGAAAAGACAAAATATATGCAAATGAAAGCGAAGTAGTTGATGTCATGGACGTAATATATGAAGCGTATAGAATGAAGGCTTTAGGTGCAGGAATAACTGGTGGAGATCCTATTCTTAAAATAGACAGATTAGTTGAATTAATTAGAACATTAAAGGACGAATTTGGTTCTGACTTTCATATTCACCTATACACCACAGGACGATACGTTAATGATGATGTAATGAGGGAGTTAGTTAGGGCAGGGTTAGACGAAATACGTTTTCACCCTATTAAAGAACAATATCTAAATGCAATAAGGGTTGCTTTAAAATATAATATTGATGTTGGCTTAGAATTACCTGCTATTCCTAATGACAATGATAGGATAATCAAGCTTATAAAGTGGGCTATTGAAAATAATGTAAAATTTGTTAACTTAAACGAATTGGAGTTAAATTCCAGAAATTATTTACATTTAAATGGTAAAGGATTTCATGCCAAACATGGTATAACTGGTGTAAAAGGTAGTTTTGAGACCGCTTTAGACGTTTTAAAGAGATTTGAAGAAGAAAGAAGAATAACTGTTCATTATTGTAGTTCTATATATAAGGATCTCGTTGAGACAAGAAGTAGATTCTTTAGAATAATTAAATACAACTCTAAACCTTATGAAGAATACACTAATGAGGCAACAATAGTAAGAGCAATAGTTAGAGTGAGAATGCCGGTACCAGATCTAGAGGACTTAGGATCACCTATCAGTAAAAATGAATATGTAACATCTCCATCTCTTATTAATCATATAATAGCAGAATACAAGGAATTAATAGACGAAATTTATGTAGTCGAAGAGCATCCAGATTCTAGGAGATTAAGAGTATCGGAAAAGTTAATTTATTCTAAATCTCAAGATAGCTAGTATACCGGTCAGATTTCTTAACTGGTAATATATAGGTGATTCTTTAGGTACTAGTATTATTTCGCCTTTCTTACTTTCTATTTCCTCCAATAATTTTTCAATTTCCAGCCTTTGTTGCTCGTCTGCGGATAAAAAGTCCTCTATGACTAGAACAGTTTGTACAGCACCCAACTGTGACGCTTCTTTTACTTGTTGTATGCCGTAAGTTACTAACTCTGGTTGTTTGACTAAAAGTTCCATGGCCTTCTCCATCTGTTTTACCCCAATTGCAATTTCATAATCTGTCATTATCTTATCTATGATTTCGCGCCTCAGTATTTCATGAAGCCCAGCCCTAGAAGCAGATGAAACACTATCAACGTATATTTTTTTATTTTTAATTATATTGCCTAATTTTTTTGCAACTTCTTCCTTAAAAAATCCCGGGCCTGCTATAAGTATTGCGTCCGGATTGTATTGACTTATGTAAATTTCAAGTTCCTTAGTTATTTCATTAGCATTTTCCTCAATAACCCCTTCTTCTTCGCTTAGTGATTTTAATGATTTTTCTGAAAGTATTTTTATTCCTTGATCATATGGAATAGCAATTAAATATTCGTCGAAATCTACCAATGCAATTAAAACTTTACTTCTTTTACTAGCTTGTTTTTTAAGTCTGTCTACTACATATTTATTCCATTGCTGTTTTATAATTATTATTTCATCACCTATATCCAAGTTTATTGTATGATGTGCCCCCTTAATGCCAAATTTTTCTGGAGCGTCTTCTATTATTCCATGTATTCGCAATCTATTTGTGAATTCTTGAAATTCGGTATAGTCGACTTTGAGTACGATAGTCATTGGCACTCTTCGACTTTCTTTTCCCAATCCTACATCTCTAGTTGTTTTCGCTACTACACTATCACCTTTTTCTAAAATTAGGTGTAATAGCCATAAGTCGTCTTCTGACTCTATGTGTAGTCTCATTGCTTGACGTTTTTCATCAAATTCTAATATCCTCACAACTATAATTTATTGATCATGGTAATTATAGCTGATGCGACAGAAGCTGATTTGAATCAAATATACGAAATAGAATCAAAAAGCTTTGATAATCCTTATCCATATTCATTATTGCGGGCATATCTATTTTTGGCTAGCAAGCTTTATTTGGTAGCTAAAAATGGAGATAAGGTAGTAGGGTACGTTATAGGTATAATTCAATATGGGTATAGAGGTCACATTGTCTCGATAGCTGTAAAGCCGGAATATAGGAACCAAGGTATCGGTAGTGAATTATTAAATGAAATTGAACAAAGATTTAAACAAAATGGGGCAAGATATTCCTATCTTGAAGTTAGTATAAGTAACTTGTCAGCTATTTCTTTCTATTACACTAATGGGTATATAATATCTTATTTACGTAAAAATTATTACGGAAGAGGCAAACATGCCTTTGTTATGATAAAGAATTTATATTATAAATTTCTAGACTGAGTATCAAAATTTTAAATAGATTAAAAACCCTCACTATTAATTAGTAATATATGATAAAGAATTTCTTTATATTAGACTTCTCCTATGAGATAAAAGATGATAAACCAATAGTTTACATTTGGGGCATTGATGAGGAAGGAAATCGATGTGTCGTATTAGAGAAGAATTTTAGACCATATTTCTATGTGACTTATGAGGGTAATGAGAATGAAATCATTGAAAATATAAGAAAAATCGGCTTAATTTCAATAAATAAGGTTCAAAAAAGATACCTTAATAATGTAGTAAATGCTTTAATGCTACAAACATTAATACCGTCGCAAATTAGGGGATATAGAAAAATAATCGCGCAAATAAATGGTGTAAAAGGAATCTTTGATGCAGATATTCGTTTTACTATGAGATATTCAATTGATATGAATCTTAGACATTTCACTTGGTTTACTGCTGAGGTAAGTGAAGTTAAATCAGGAGATATGCGTACACCTAAGGTATATGAATTAAATAAGATTATTTCTAGATATGAGGGTAAGATACCAGAACTGAAAATACTTGCAATTGACATACAAATCTATAATAAGTACGGCTCTCCAAATCCTAGAAAAGATCCAATAATACTAATAAGTTTGTGGGGAAGAGATGGAAGTACGCAGTTAAGCGTGGATGACGCTAAAGACGATTTAAAGCTTTTAAGGAATTTCGTTAGTAAGGTAATAGAATATGACCCTGATCTAATTGTTGGATATAATACAAATTTTTTCCATTGGAGCTACGTTTTAGATAGAGCGAAAACATTAGGAATAAAACTTGATATAGGAAGAAAGATAGGTACTGAAGTAAGTCAAGGTACATATGGTCATTACTCGATAGTAGGAAGACTTAACGTAGATCTTGCAGATTTGATTGCAGACATATTAGGAACCGAAAATAAAGATTTGATCGACGTCGCAGATTACTTAAATATAATTCCTAAATCTAAAAGAACTATATTAAATTGGTACGAGATATCTAAATATTGGGACGATATTAAAAATAGGGAATTAGTAAAACAATATAGCTTAGATAACGCTAAATCTATTTACCTATTAAGCAATTCTTTGCTTCCCTTGTATGAGGAATTAGTCAAAATAATTGGTCTGCCTTTAGATCAGTTATCATCAGCTAGTTGGGGAAGTAGGATTGAATCGCTAGTGATAAGAGAGGCAATTCAACTCGGAGAATTAGTTCCAACTAAGGTGGAAAACGTAAATGTCAGTAAGGATTCTTTGAAAAAGAGTGATTTGCTTATAGAACCTAAAATTGGAATTCATAAGGAACACGTTTATGTGTTAGACGTGACATCAGTCTATCCTTCAGTAATCAGAAAGTTTAATATTGGTCCAGACGCTTTAATCAAAGATTTATGTGAGAATTGTTATTTATCGCCAGATTCAAGTTATAAATTTAGAAAAGAACCTCCGAGTTTTTATAAATTAATTCTAGATAAATTGGATAATGTAATGCGAATTACTGAAGAAAAACTGAAAAAAGGCGATATTGGTGAAAGTTTAGGTGAGCTAGAGAACAAATTGAGAGCAATTAAGATGATTCTAAATAATTTCAATGATTATATTAATTTTGTAAACTCACGATGGTACTCAAAGGAGATATCCGAAGCAGTAGAAGAATGGGGCAAACATACTATTAGGACACTGATAAATTTGATCGGCAATTCTGGATTTGAAATAATATATGCTGATAATAGATCGATATTCGTAAAAGGATCTAACGATAAATTAGTTGAATTAGTAAACAGGTTAAATTCCCTATATGGCTTAGAGATAGAGGTACAGAAAATCTATAAAACTTTACTAATAATAGATAAATTTGGAAGATTTGTGGGATTAACAGATAAGAATAAAATAGATATTGTAGGATTACAAAGGAATAATAAGAATCTCTGTGAATTAACTAAAGACTTACAAAGAAAAATAGTAGAGACAATATTAATTGATGGAGATGTTACAAAAGCTATAAAGTTAGTAAGAGCCACTATGATAAGATTAAGGAGAGGAGAATATAGCATTGAAGAATTGGTAACCTGGAGATACATAGATACTGACCTGGCTACGAGTAAAACCACCGCTCCTCACATTGTTGCAGCAAAAAAGGCAATTAGTGCTAATTACCCTGTTAGTGTAGGTTCAAAGATAGGCTTTGTAATAGTTAAGGGCGCTGGGAGAGTTGCAGATAGGGCAGAGCCGTATTTTTTAATTAAGGAGAAAAACAGGATAGATATAGAATACTATATTAACCAAATTTTATCTGAATCTTCAAGACTACTTAGATCTCTTGGAGTTGATGAAGAAAAGCTTAAAAAAACTAGTATAACGGATATCTTAGATTTCTTCGGATCATCTAAGAAGAAATGATATCAGTAAACGTTAATATATCAACGTTTTGCGGTCTTTTATTTATTCCTCCTATTCTTGCTCCTATTATCATTTTAACGTTCTTTTGAGATGCTAAGTCTAATAATCGTTGTGTAATCACTCCGTCAAATATTATATAAGATACCTTATTATCTTGATAGGCCTCCAATTTAGGTATTATGTCTCTTACTTGAACTCTTTCAATCAAATTCCAATTACTATCATAAAGAACTCCTTCTAATGTACCCGGTAATTTTTTGACTTCCTCCAAAATATTTTGTGGTAATGCTATTTGAACTAATTGGCTAGTTTCTACTCGTGCAGACTCTTCTTCCTTTGCTATATTTTTAGCAATAGCTTGTTCTGCCTCTTGAAGCTTCTTTAGATATTGCGATAGTGGTATCATATTAGATAATGCCTTTGCTATTTCCTTTCCAGTCAATTCCTCTACTTCCCTTCCTACTGGAGCTCTGGCAACAAAATCTATTTTGACATTATTACTTAGTAATTCTTTTAGAATAAGATCTCCACCGTGGTCACCATCTAGAAAAGCTATTACTGTTTTTTTCATTTTTGATAAATTAATTACAGTTTCTGGGATTCTTGATGTAGCTCCTTCAATTGCAATTACGTTTCTATAACCATATCTTAGCAGATTTATCACATCTGCTCTTCCCTCAACAATTATTAGATTAGGATCTTTATCTACATCTGGTCCTGCAGGTAATTTTTCTGGTCCATACTCAGTTATTTCCCCGACTTTGACCGCACTGCTTATCTCGTTTAATACTTCTTTAATATCTAAAGATCTCTCTTTGCTCCAACTTGATAAGATTCCTTTTGCTCTTTCTATGATTTTTTTGAGTTTTTCAGCACGTATATCTTCTATTTCTACTAGTTCGAACTTCGAGTTATATGGCCCTACTTTATCTACGCTTTCTACCATCGACGCAATTAACGCGGTTTCTATTCTATCTAGATTAGATGGTATTATTACCTCTCCTTCACTCTTACCGCCTTTGGTCTTAACTTCTACTATGATTCTTCCTAATCTTCCTTTATCTTGTAATTCCCTTAAATCAAATTCATCACCAAATAAGTTTTCAGTCTGGCCGAATATTGCACCTATTACGTCGGTTTTTTCAACTATACCCTCTACTTCAAATTTTAATCTTATATTGTATTTCATTTGGAAACTCACCTTTACATTACCTTGTGACATTTTTAGATATTTTTTGAATCATTTCTTCGAATTCAACTTTCTTTTCTAAACTTTTTCTTATGGGTTCTAGTACTTCATTTAATTTTCTCGCAGTAGCCCTCTTTAAATCCATTGGGTGAATTTTTCCTTCAATGTACGCTTTCTCCAGATCCTCATAGCTTCTGAATTCTACATCTCCACCATATTTAATATCTCTTTCTATTTTTATATTATTATAGCGTGGGAATATAATATATTTCAATATTTGGAGTACTGGGTTATTTTCCGCTACACCCTTAGGGCAGTACGCGCCCATAATCTTCCTCTCAACGTCTTCCTTACTGTCGTTAACGAAAATTGCAGACTCTGGTTTTGACTTACTCATCTTTATTTCAGCTTGTATATCATCCTCATCCATCCCTTCTACTATACTCATTCTTTGTCCTCCTTGCAGACCTACTAGAAGTGGGGTATGTATTGATATTACCTTTTTTTTGCCCATTTTTTCCGCTACGTCCCTTGCTAACATGTGAGCTTTTCTCTGATCTGTACCACCTAATGCGATATCTAAATCAAGATAGAATATATCACTCACTTGCATAGCAGGATATATGAGTTTTGAAGCGTCTATCTCAGCTTCTTCTGCTTTTCTTCCCATTATAGTTAACGCTCTCTTTATCCTAGCCAAGCTAGCATTTTTTGCCACTTTTATAACTAAAGCCCAATAATCCTTGTCTTTAACCATATCGTCAGCATCTACTATGTTTAATTTAGAGACGTCAACTCCATAATTTCGTATTACCTCTATCGTATAATCGGCGGCCATCTTAATTAGATTCATATCACCGCCTAGTTTATCATTGATCCATGCATGCCATGTAGCTCTTAATATGGTCATATTAACTCCTGCATCTATCAAGTCCTTTACCTTTTGAGTCCAAATTAGCCATCCAATGTGGAATAATCCACTTGGTTCGAAACCTATGTAGCCTTTTAATTTATTATTATTCTCTATTTTTTTCTTCAGCTCGTCTACAGTTATAATCTCAGCGGTATTTCTCGTTATGAGATGTAACTTTTCATCGATACTCATAATCAGTTTCCCCAAAAACTAAACAGAAGTTTAAGTAAAAAAGCACTAATCATCTTTAAATTGTTTTAGGAAGAGAACAACAGGGTGTGTATTCCCCAACTTTTTCTCAAGATCATCTACTACGTATTCGAAATCTAAGTCAGTTTCCAGTATTCTTCTCAAAAGAACTTTAATAAATAGATAGCTATTTAACATTACTTTCTCATTTAATATAAATTTACGTTCATTATCTTCATCTCTAAGTAGTTTAAAGGCGGGAGAACTATTGTTATCGCTTGAAATTAAATTGAAAATATATTCATCAACTAACTTTTGAATGCAAGTTTCACTTTCACAATCATATAATCTTTCAAAAGAAGGTCTGTTTGTAGGAGGCAAATTTTATCCCATATTTATTACGTTATAACTACTAAAAAAGCTATTATTATCCCATATTTTTACGATAAAAACGTCCTTAATTTTCGTCTTGAACTATTTCAACTGAGTCTGAGAAAATAACTTAAATAGTATTAAATATCTCTACTACATAATTGTATAGGAAAGGCGTTCAGTCAGCATTCAACTAAGTGAGAGAAATATTAATTATTTGTATACCGAATTTTACGTTAATGGACCTAGAAGGAATTGTAAGAAGGCTTTATCCAAATATCGACAAAGCTAAAGAAAAGCTTATTGAGGAAATTAAATTCTATAAGGGAAATAAGTACAATGCTGAAGAAATCGCGAATGTAATATTAACCGAGGTCATTAACTCCATGAAGGCTGATAACTTATTTGGGTTCCCTAAAACAGCCGTAACTGCAGGTGATGCTGGTTTAGGATCTAGAGGTCTAGGGGACAACTTGATACATTCTAAACTATTTGAGTTAGTGGGTAAACAGCTTGAGGAATTTGATGATGCAGGAATAAGAGAAAACGTAGTTGTATCCATTGATGGAATTCACTCAAGATTATCTTATTTTCCTTTCTTAGCGGGATTCTACGCTACAAGAGCTACATTAAGGGATATATTAGTTAAAGGCGCGTATCCCATAGGATTAATTGTAGACATACATCTCTCTGACGATAGTGATGTAGGAATGCTAGTTGACTTTGAAGCTGGTGTTTTCACTATAAGCAAAGCATTAGAAATCCCAATTTTGGCAGGAAGTACATTGAGAATAGGCGGAGATTTGGTTTTAGGAGACAGAATAAGTGGCGCAGTGGGCTCTGTGGGTATACTGAAATCAAAGGACTTCTTAAGAAGGAGAATAAGAAAAGGATTGCAGATCGTAATGACAGAGGGAAGTGGTGGAGGTACAATTGCAACTACTGCAATTTACAACGGAATGCCAGAGATAGTCTCAGAAACTTTATACGTAAATGACTTAATTGCTTGTATGGTAGTAAGAGATTATCTACCAAGCGTCGTTTACTCTATGACGGACGTAACCAATGGTGGAATACGAGCTGATGCCCTTGAAGTTTCTAAGATGACTAACCTAAGTTTCGTTATTGATGATGAAAAGTTCCTATCATTAATAAATCCAAAAGTAAAGAAGATGTTAGAAGAGCTTAACATAGACCCATTTGGTATTTCAATTGATTCAATACTGATTTTTACAGATAATCCATCTTTAGTTATGGAAAAACTAAAACAGTACGGAATTAAAAGTGAAATTATAGGGCATGTTGATGATCTAAAACAATACCCTATAATGACATATAATGGTAGAGAGTTAAAGCCACAGTTCAGAGAGAGCCCATATACTCCCATAAAGAAGTACATAGGGAATTATTCTCCTTATACTATTGAATATATATCAAAACGCTTAGATTACGCTATAAGTGAGGCTAAAAGAAAAATGGATAACGTATTGAAAAACTTAAAAACTAGTTTTACATAGACCATACAAGCTGATACTTAATGAGTCAACAGTTTAAGTACGTTGTCAGGATTTTTGGGCAAGATGTAGATGGAACTATGAAATTACCTTATGCATTGGCTATGGTGAAAGGAATTGGATACAATACGGCTAAAGCCATAATACGTATGTTAAATATGGATCCTAATGCGAGATTGGGCGAATTGTCAGATGCTGACTTAAAGAGGATAGAATCAACACTATCTGATCACACTATTAAGGGTTTACCTAGCTGGATTTATAATAGGCGTAAGGATTATGAGAGCGGATCCGATCTACATTTAGTCACTTCTGATCTCATCTTTTACGTAAGAAATGACATAGAGAGAGAGAAGAAATCTAGGAGTTGGAGAGGAGTTAGACATTCATTAGGTTTAAAGGTACGAGGACAAAGAACAAGAACTACCGGGAGAACTGGAATGACTGTAGGTGTTGCTAGAAAGAAGGCAGCTCAACCTCAAGCACAACAGTCATCTCAACAGCAGAAGTCCTCTTAAGGTGATATAAATGGGAGATCCGAGAAAAAGTAGGAAAAAATGGGAAAGCCCTGGTCATCCTTGGATAAAGGATAGGCTTAGTTATGAGCAAGAGCTATTAGGAAAGTATGGATTAAGAAATAAAAGGGAGATTTGGATAGCACAGTCTATAATTAGGAAATTTAGGCACCAGGCTAGATCATTACTAGCATTACCGCCTGCAGAAAGGGCAGTTAGAGAAAAACAGTTAGTGGGCAAATTATTAAAAATTGGGTTATTGAAAAAAGAAACTGCTACGGTAGATGATATTCTTAGCTTAACAGAGCAGGATTTGTTAGAGAGAAGATTGCAAACAATAGTATTTAAAAAAGGACTAGCTAATACGATATATCAAGCTAGGCAATTAATAGTTCATGGGCATATTGCAGTTAATGGTAAAAGAGTTACCTCTCCAGGATATATTGTAAGTGTAGATGAGGAAAACTTAATAGATTATTATGTTACATCTCCTTTCAAGTCAAGACCACTAGTCTCATCTCAAGAATCGGGGGGTGAAGTAAATGTCAAGCAGGCGTGAAATTAGATGGGGAGTAGCACACATTTATGCATCTCAAAATAATACTTTGATAACGATTAGTGACTTAAGTGGAGCGGAAATCATATCTAGAGCCAGTGGTGGAATGGTAGTAAAGGCTGATAGAGAAAAACCATCACCTTATGCTGCAATGTTAGCTGCTAACAAAGCAGCTAGTGACGCGCTTGAAAAAGGTATAATGGCTCTTCACATAAAGGTTAGAGCACCAGGAGGATATGGTAGTAAGACTCCTGGACCCGGTGCACAACCAGCGATTAGAGCATTAGCGAGAGCAGGGTTTATAATAGGTAGAATTGAAGATGTTACGCCTATTCCTCATGATACTATAAGAAGACCCGGTGGAAGAAGGGGAAGAAGAGTATAGGCGGCTCATCCATGCCAATTAATTTATTATATAAGGACGATAAGCGTATGAATATTGTTTTTGAGAATTATCCTCTAGAGTTTGTCAACGCTATTAGAAGAGCGGCAATGTTATATGTTCCAGTTATGGCAGTTGATGATGTTTATTTTATTGAAAACAATAGTCCTTTGTATGATGAAATTTTAGCTCATAGATTAGGTTTAATTCCCTTTTCCTCTGATGATGCGCTTGATACATATAGATGGCCAGAAGAATGCATTGAATGTACAGAGAATTGTGAGAAATGTTTCACTAAGATCTATATTGAGGCAGAGGCTATAAATGGGCCTAAAATGGTCTATTCTAAAGATATTAAATCAGAAGATCCTTCCGTAGTTCCAGTAAGCGGAGATATTCCAATTGTACTATTGGGCTCAAATCAAAAAATATCCCTTGAGGCTAGATTAAGGCTTGGATATGGGAAAGAACATGCTAAGTTTATACCAGTTTCAGTAGCTGTTGTAAGATACTATCCTAAAGTTGAGGTTATAGGTAATTGTGATAAAGCTGTTGAAGTTTGTCCAGAAGGTGTATTCGAATTAAAAGATGGCAAGTTATATGTAAAGAATGAATTAGCGTGTACTTTATGTGAGGAGTGTATAAGATATTGTGATTCAATTAAAATATCCTCAGTTGAAGACAAATACATTTTTGAACTCGAAAGTGTTGGTTCTCTTAAACCAGAGAGAATTTTATTAGAGGCTGGAAAAACCATTATAAGAAAGGTTGAAGAATTGGAGAAGAAACTGTTAGAGGTGGTCAAATGAAGGTAACAGGTAGTACAAACATAATGGTTAGAAAACTTATTAGAAAGTTGGAGAAAGCTAAAAGACCGTTGTGGAGAAGAGTTGCAGAGGAATTGTCATCTCCTTCTAGGAAGAGGCCTTATATAAACTTATATAAAATAAACAAATACAGTAAGCCTAATGATGTAATTGTAGTGCCTGGAAAAGTATTGGGAATAGGTAAGTTAGATCATCCAGTTACGGTGATAGCTTTAGATTTCTCCAGATCGGCTATAGAAAAAATTAGGACAGCTGGAGGAGAAGTAATGAGCATAAACAAAGCATTAGAAACTTTTAAAGATTTTAAGGGTAAGACTGTGAGGTTGATGAAACAATGAGTCAGCAAGTTCAAGAACAATTAGTAATAATTAATGCTGAAGGACAAATTTTAGGGCGAATGGCGAGTAATATAGTTAGGCTGTTAAAGGAGGGTAAAAAAGTAGTTGTAATAAATGCTGAGAAAGCGGTCATAAGCGGCGATAAAAACCGAGTTGTACAGTCCTATAAGTTGCTTTTAACAGTGAGGACACTTTTTAATCCTTACAAAAATGGTATTAGGAGGCCTAGATCACCTATAAATATAGTTAAGAGGACTATAAGGGGAATGTTGCCTAAGAGCAGTAAAGGACGCAGAATGTTAAAGAATGTGAAGATATATATTGGGATTCCAAAGGAGTTTGAAGGGAAGCAATATATAAGGTTTCAAGATGCTGATGTGGGTAGACTTAAAGGTAAGTATGTAACTGTAGAAATAGTTGCAAAAGAATTAGGGTGGAACGCATGAGTCAACAACAGCAAGTTATTATTACTAGTGCTAGAAGGAAAATGGCTAGGGCGACATGTTATCTGTTCCCAGGTAAGGGTAGAATACTTATTAACAACGTGCCGGTCGAGTTGATACCAATAGAAATGGTTAGGCTAAAAATAATGGAACCATTATTGCTTGCAGGTAACGATGTCAGATCTAAAATAGATGCTAAAATAGTAGCTACTGGTGGGGGAATAATGGGACAAGCAGATGCTGCTAGAATGGCTTTAGCGAGAGCTTTAGTTAAATTTACAAATAGTGATGAGCTTAAGAAAATTTATAGGTCATATGATAGAACTATGTTAGCTGGAGATCCAAGGCAAACAGAGTCTGAAAAGTGGATGAGATATAGTGCTAGGAGATGGAGGCAGAAATCGTATAGGTGATTTTATATGATGATCCCAGTTAGATGCTTTACATGCGGTTCGTTAATTGCAGATAAGTGGGAGCCATTTATAGCGAGAGTAAATGCTGGAGATCATCCAGCTAAAGTACTTGATGAGTTAGGAGTAAAAAGATACTGTTGTAGGAGAATGTTTTTATCTCATATTGATATAATTAACGAAGTAATCCATTACACCAGACCAATTTGAAAAGGTGGGTAATATTGAGTGAAAGAGAAGAAAAAGGAGGAGAATTAACCGAGGCAGAGAAAGAGGAATTAAGGAAGTCAGAGAAAGGAACAATAATAGAACTATTGGTACCAGTAGAAACTTATCTTTCAGCTGGCGTTCATATAGGTACTCATAGTTGTACTAGATACATGGAGAGGTTTGTATATAGGGTAAGGGCTGAGGGTTTATATGTTTTAGATGTTAGGAAAATTGACGAGAGATTAAGAGTAGCAGCCAAATTCCTAGCAAGATATGAACCTCAAGATGTAGTTGCAGTAGCAGCTAGACCATATGCGTACAGACCAGTTCAGAAATTCGCTGAGGTTATAGGTGGTAAAGCATTAGTAGGAAGAATAATACCGGGTACGTTTACAAATCCACATTTATCAACATATCTTGAACCAAAAGTATTACTCGTTTCTGATCCAAGGACAGATACACAAGCAATAAAGGAGGCAGCCAAAGTAGGAATACCAATAGTTGCGTTTGCGGATACTGACGCTAAAGTAGATTTTATTGATGTCATAATACCAGCTAATAATAAAGGTAGGAAGTCATTGGCATTATTATACTGGCTATTAGCGAGACAAGTACTTAGAGAAAGAAGGATAATACCCCCAGACGGTGATTTAGCAGTGCCAATAAATGAATTCGAAATGAGGCTAGCTCAATGAAGAGGTTACCTGCGGTCGCAGGTTCGTTTTATGAGGGAGAACCCAATAAACTAAAAGCTCAAATTGAGTGGTCTTTTAAGCATAAGGTAGGCCCTGGCTTTCTTCCTCAGTTGCCAACCGAAAAGAATAGGAAAAGGGATAATTTGTTTTTTATAGTGCCTCATGCAGGTTATATTTATAGTGGTCCCGTAGCTGCTCACTCTTACTTTCATCTAGTCTCAGAAGGAAAGCCGGATACGGTAATAATATTGGGACCTAATCATACTGGCTTGGGTTCTTACGTTTCTGCCTGGCCTAAAGGAGAATGGGAGACTCCTTTAGGTAGTGTAAAAATAGATGAAGAAGTGTTAATGCAATTAGTGAAAGAATCTGAGGTAATAGATTTAGATGACAAAGCGCATTTATATGAGCATTCCATAGAGGTTCAACTGCCTTTTTTGCAGTACTTTTTTGGGGGAGACTTTAAGATAGTTCCAATTGTTATAATGATGCAGACTGCTGAAATTGCTGAATTTTTAGCAGATGCTATATACAAAATTATTCAGAAGAATCCAGAGAAAGATATAGTAGTACTAGCAAGTAGTGATATGAATCACTATGATCCACACGAGGTTACATTGAAAAAGGATGAAGAGGCAATAGAGAAAATTCAACAATTAGATTATAAGGGATTATATGAGGTAGTTGAGGAAAAGGATGTGACATTGTGTGGTTACGCTCCAATAATGGTTAACTTAATTTTAGCTAAGAAGTTCAATAAGAAAGCTTACATATTAAAGCATGCAACATCGGGCGATACCTCAGGACCTAAGGATTCAGTTGTGGGCTATCTTGCAGCACGTTTTGGAAGTTAAAATCCCCTTTTTTGGTATTCCGCTTAAAGGCGTAAATAATCCAATTTTAGTTTTAGACGCAATAGTTAAACCTTCAAATAATTTCATAAAGATTGATATAATTGATGATTTTTTAACACAATTTAATGAAGCAATAGGATTTGAATGTGCTAGTGAGAAGAAGCAATGGGATGCCTCAATTCCTTTCTCTTCATATTATATTTATATCACTAATGAAATAGCAGAGGATTCCATACGTAAATGCGGAATTCCCATAGATGAGAAAGAGAAATTTGAGATCCTTCATCTGATAGATGAAGCTCTATTTCCCCAGAATTATCTAGTTAAAGCACTTAGAACTGCACAGCAGCTTGATGCTCAAATCCTTTATCGAGAGGGAGAGGAGCCAGTAGAAGTTTCATTAAAGAAAATTGTGATAAAGACACTTTCTTCTTTCCCTTTAGATCAAAATCCCAGATACATGGATAATTCGTTAATACATCTAGTTGGTATTCTCCCCGTAGAGTATGCTGAAAGTAGATCAGTTGATCTCATTCAAGTTGAAAATGGGTTATGGAGTGCAATTTACTCATTACCCTATCTTTATATTAAAAGTTGGAAGTGGATATGGGATCTGAATTGGGTTACTCTTATAGAGTTCTCAAGCTTGGAGGAAGTCTAATAACATGTAAGGATTTACCTAGATGTATAAGATTAGATGTATTAAGAAACGTGGCAAGCGAAATTAAGAAATTTGTTGATGAAAATTCTAACGTTAAGGTTATTTTGTTACATGGTGGAGGTAGCTTTGGTCATTACGAAGCATCGATAGTTGATGATATGGTAATTGTAAGAACTTCAGAAGCCATGCAGGAATTGAACTATATGGTAACTAAACAGCTCTTAAGGGAGAATTTAAAAATTATCAGTATACCAGGTAAGTTTTACTCCTTTGAGATAGTTAGTCAAGCTATAAATAGTGATTTGATACCATTGATCTATGGCGATATTAGGTTAGACGGTTCTATAATTTCCGCCGACGATATAAGTATAGAGATTGCAAAAAAGTTAAATGCTAAATTGCTCTACGCTATAGATAAAGATGGAGTTCTAGGAAAAGATGGGAAAGTGATAAGTGAGATAAGCAGTGTAAACGAGATTGGAATGGTAATTCAAAGAGAACGTTATGACGTTACTGGTGGAATATATTCTAAGGTAAAGAAGATATTGGAAAATTATATGGATGCTGTAATTTTTAATGGCGGCAAAACTGGAAACATATATTTAGCATTAAAGGGATATAATATAGGTACTCTAGTAAGAGGTAAGATAAATGCCTGACATAGTAAATAGAAAGGTAGAGCACGTTGAAATAGCTGCCTTTGAGAACGTAGATGGTTTGTCATCTACAACATTCTTGAACGATGTAATTTTAGTTCATCAAGGATTTCCTGGTATATCATTTAACGAAATAAATACTAAAACTAAATTTTTTAAAAAGGAGATAGACGCGCCAGTGATGGTAACAGGGATGACAGGAGGGAGAACTGAATTAGGAAGAATAAATAGGATTATTGCGGAAGTAGCAGAAAAATTTGGAATTCCCATGGGGGTTGGGAGTCAGAGAGTTGCAATAGAAAAAGCCGAGGCTAGAGAGAGTTTTACTATAGTTAGAAAGGTAGCACCTACTATTCCAATTGTAGCTAATCTGGGAATGCCTCAGCTTGTTAAAGGATACGGTCTAAGAGAATTTGAAGATGCTATTCAGATGATAGAGGCTGATGCAATAGCTGTTCATCTAAATCCTGCTCAAGAAGTTTTTCAACCAGAAGGCGAACCAGAGTATCAGATACACGCATTAGAAAAATTAAGGGACATTTCTAAAGCGTTATCTGTGCCTATTATAGTTAAGGAAAGTGGTAATGGAATTTCGATGGAGACAGCTAAGCTTCTTCACCAGTATGGTATAATGAACTTCGATACGTCTGGCCAAGGTGGTACAAATTGGATAGCGATAGAAATGATAAGAGACATAAGAAAGGGTAATTGGAAGGCTAAAAGCGCAAAGGCTTTTCTAGATTGGGGTGTTCCTACAGCAGCCTCTATAATGGAAGTCAGATATGCTGTACCTGATGCTTTTATAATAGGGAGTGGTGGTATTAGGAATGGACTTGATGTTGCTAAGGCAATAGCGCTTGGGGCGGATATCGCAGGAATGGCATTACCTGTTCTTAAGAGAACTATAGAAGGTAGAGAGAGCTTAGAGCAGTTCTTTAAAGAAGTAATATTTGAGTTAAAAGCCGCTATGATGCTTACTGGTTCTAAAGATATTAGCAAATTAAAAAGAACTAGCATAGTAATTTTAGGTAAGCTCAGGGAGTGGGTAGAATATAGAGGGATAAATTTATCTATATATGAGAAAATTAGAAGAGGAGAGTAAAAATGCAGACTGAATTAGATTCGTATTTTAACAGTATAATTGAGAATGTAAACTTAGAAATAAGAAAATTTGTGAGAAGTGACATTAAAACACTTGAGGAGGCCTCCCTTCACTTATTTTCAGCCGGTGGCAAAAGACTTAGACCATTAGTGTTAGTTTCATCTTCAGACCTAATAGGAGGAGATAGACAGAGAGCATATAAGGCTGCAGCGTCTGTAGAGATTCTTCATACTTTTACTTTAGTTCATGATGATATAATGGACAGAGATTACTTGAGGAGAGGGCTACCTACGGTACATGTAAAATGGGGAGAGCCTATGGCTATACTAGCTGGCGATTACTTACACGCAAAAGCGTTTGAGGTATTAAACGAGTCACTAAAGGGTTTAGACGCAGAGACGTTCTATAAAGCATTTTCACTGTTCGTTAAGTCAATAGAGATAATATCTGAAGGTCAAGCTATGGATATGATGTTTGAGAATAGAGATGACGTAACAGAAGATGAGTACATAGAAATGATAAAGAAAAAAACTGCTATGTTGTTCTCTTGCTCTGCAGGATTAGGAGCAATAATAAATAAAGCTAACGATGAGGTAATTGAGAATCTTCTACAATACGGATTAAATTTGGGTATATCATTCCAGATAGTAGACGACATTTTAGGAATTATCGCTGATGAAAAAGAATTAGGTAAACCAGTATACAGTGATATCAGAGAAGGTAAGAAAACAATTTTAGTAATAAAAACTTTAAGGGAGGCTAAGGAGAGCGAGAGAAAAATTATACTTTCCGTACTTGGAAACAAAGATGCTAAAAAGGACGAGCTAGAAAAAGTTGCTGAAATAATAAGAGAGTATTCATTGAAATATGCATATGATTTAGCCGAAAAATATTCTGATCTTGCAATAAGAAATTTAAGTAAAATTCCAGTTTCAAATGAGACTGCTGAAAAGGCTTTAAAATACCTAGCACAGTTTACGATTAAAAGGAGAAAGTGAATGAACACAGCATCTGTAATATTGTCTGTTTTCATATCTTTTTTAATAGGATATTTATCTACGATTTGGGTAATCAAACAAGCTAGGAAAAGTGGATTTGTAGGCAAGGATATAAATAAACCAAATAAGCCAGAAGTGCCTTTAATGGGAGGAATAGGTGTGATAGCAGGGTTTGTTGCAGGTGCTTTTACCTTGTTAGTTTCTGATGTTAGAAGTGAAAGAGTAATACCAGCAGTAATATTATCTTCTCTCTTAATAGCGTTTCTTGGCTTATTAGATGACATATTTAATGTACGACAGTCCATAAGAGCGTTTTTGCCGATTTTCGCGTCAGTTCCACTGGTGGTTTATAGTGTGGGTCACTCCGTAATATCGATACCATTTTTGGGGCAGGTGAATTTTGGAATATTTTATTATGTTATTATAATACCATTTGCTCTAACTATAGCCTCTAATGCATTCAATATGTTAGAGGGTCTAAACGGATTAGGGGCAGGTATGGGTATAATAATGCTTGCAACATTCGCCTATATAGGCTTATCACATGGCAGTGGTCCAACATACCAAGCAGGTCTTATTTCACTTGTTGCTCTTTCTGCACTAATGGCATTTTTACTATTTAACAAGTATCCAGCTAAAGTATTCCCTGGCAATATAGGAACCTATTTCATAGGAGCCTTAGTTGGAGCAATAGGGATTGCAGGATATATGTATACAGCCTTAGCTGTGCTATATGTACCATACGTTATCGAATTCATTTTAAAGGCAAGAACTAGATTTAAGGGAGTCTCATTTGGTAAAGTAGATTCCTTGGGCAGACTATACTGGGATGAAAAACCTAATTCGTTAACGCACATTGTGATGAAAATTGGGCATTTTAAAGAATATCAAGTAGTTATAATATTATGGATAATAGAGGCTATATTCGCAATAATTGCTGTGATATTGCAAACTACGACAATAGTTATATAAAGCAACGTTTTTGAGAAGCCAGAAGTATATATTATTTTTGAAATTGATTAAAAAATTATGTACTTTATTATTTTTAGAAATCTGTGATCTATTTCGTATCTCTTTATCTTAGAAACAGAGTAATAAGATACGATAGTTTACAATATTCTTGCAAATTTGTTTTAAAGTTCAAGTAGTATTTATCATAGAAAGCTCTAAGAACTTAACTAACAATTTCTAAAATCTCCATGCAATATTTATACAAAAGTAATTGAAGTATAGATCTACAAATTCTTTCTTTGTATCTTTAATTTTTAAATAAAACTGTACAAAATTTTTCAGTATTAAGTACCTTATTACTTTAGATCTTGCTATTAAGTATCTCTTACTAGCTAGCAGAGTATTTTGTCAAACTATTAACGAGATTAACCTAATGGGATATCTATTTGGTAGAATTCAAAAAGAAAAACAATTATCTAATTAGATTTTACTGAAAAGAATTAGCGTAGCGATTTAAGTGAAAATGCAGGAAGACATTTTGTAGTAATTAATGATTATGAGGATGAGAAGGGGGATGCAAGTAATAAGATAAAGAAATTTATACCTCTGAATGACATCAAAGGACTTCATGAAAAACTAAATTGGAAATTGAAGGGGGGTATTCCCCCCAAGCGCCGAGGGCGGGATTTGAACCCGCGTGGGGAGGACCCCCAGCGGCTTAGCAGGCCGCCGCCCTACCTGGCTAGGCGACCTCGGCACTACTTAAATTATGTATCACTTACCCTTTTATTCTTTACGGGGTCAGCTCCCCTATCCCATGGCCTACCTATCTGTAGGTTTAACCCCAGCTTCACTCAGGCTGTAGACCAGTGAACGCTGGCGTCCGGGCACGGCTGCTCCCTTCCGGGCCTGACCGATTCCCCCAGTTAACGTGGTACTCCTTCTCCCTCCGGAGAAGGAGCCCACGACCGCCAAGCCCCACTGGGCAGCCTTCATTGATCCGCTAGGACCTACAGATAGGAGATACCATAGGATAGAGGTTACTGGTGCCCGCTTTACGCCGTACGGGTCACAGGGGATGGCGAGACCCCCCACCCTCCCTGACCCCATCTATATACTGTATTTTTGATTTATTTAAGAGTTATCTTTATGGATCATTTGTGGATTTGACTATTTGAATCTGGACATTATTGGTTAGTAGCACATTAATTTGTAGAAGGAATTTGGATGATAAATAATTTCAAAAATTTTTAATTTTGAAATACTAACAGTAGATTATAAAGATATATACATTGCATTTCCGGTAAGTTACTATAGAAAGATCTCTGCATTCAAAGTTGTTAGCTTGACTTCCGCTATCTCATAGTTATAGCCTACGCTATATTTCTAAAGTATTGACCTAATCTTTACTCTCAAGAGAATAAGCTAACGATATGTGTTAATATATCTTAATTAACGCAACAGACAATAGCGCCGGAGGGAGGACTCGAACCTCCGACCACCCGGTTTCTGCACCCGGCTTAACAGCCGGGCGCTCTGCCGACTGAGCTACTCCGGCACAAATAAAAATACTAACAATCGATTAAAAAGTTATCTTCCGGCACCATAAAGCAAAATCTTATAAGACATTCTTTAACGAGCTAGTTGTATCGATAAATTCGGATTCTAATTTTTGGTTCCATGTTGATTTAAACCATTCTCTAATGTGGTTCATCTCATCTTCAATTAGTTTAATTATTAAGATCTTTATTTCGCTTTGTGGAATATCTTGTAGAAGAGAAAAATAAATTGCTGATATTTCGACTAAATCGTTGTATCCTTTATCTTCAAGCGATTTTGATACACTGAAGATTTTAGATCTTGGTACATTATATGATGAAAGCTTTAATTCTTCTTTATAAAGGTTCATTATCAAAAGTGATGACATAATTTGTCTCCATGACTTTAACGCTTCTTTCTTAGCTTCGTCAATCATCCCACTTTCAAGATAAAAAGTCGCAACTCGAATCCTTCTTAAAGCTTGCAAAACATGATATGATATGGAATCTCTAGTCATAATCATTATTATTTAACTGAAATTATAATGATTTTTCCGTTCAGTAAGAGGTTTTTGTGCCAGCATCTAGCCGTTTTCAGACGATGTTTAATCATCGTATCAGGCTCTAAAATAGATAAAATTTTTACATTTTCAATCTCATTATGAAGATTTTAGATAAGCACTTAACTATTATACTCTAAAAAATTTAGAAGTATTTTTAAATCTTTATTATAACACTACAAATAATCCACGTCAAATTTGGTAACATGAATAAGATAATTTCCTTCTCTAAAAAGGTGTATTTTTACTAAAGTTTATTCATTAATGATCAGATGGGGCCGGCGGGATTTGAACCCGCGATCACCAGGGCCCAAGCCTGGCGTCCTGGTCCAAGCTAGACTACGGCCCCTTCTATTAAATGGATATTAATTATACTATAAATGATTTACTCTATTCCCTCTAACTATGGGATGGATCCAGTATATGTCCTCATATGTAATATATTGTGGCAGTTTCTTCTGTACTATTTTAGGTGATTTACATATACTATTCAGGTATAATAAGCGTTTTTGATTAATCCAATAAGTTTAGGATCTTTGCCGAAATAGTATAAGTTTATTCATTTTCCATAAAAGATAGAATAAACTTAATTAATTCAGTAAACTAGATAAACCATAAACATTGTTAAAATAAACCTATAAAGAGTTAATAAGAAAAATATTTAAGTTAGCTAGAACTTTTTATAGTTAGAGTTGAGTGATATGGGATTAAAAGATGTAATTGTTGATCTTTTCCAACTTGACAAAGATTGGGTTACTAGGATTGTAATGGCCATGTTGGTTTTAGGAGTTATATGGGGCTTATTAGGAGTCATAGACTCCTTGATGGTGAGATTAGATGAGGCTGCTTGGGGTCTTTCCGCGAATCTCGTTTTAACTCCTCAAGAATACTATGCCGGAATAACATTACATGCGGAAAGGGACTTGTTTGGTTTCGCACAGCAAGTAATTTATGCTATATTTATCTATTTCACTATAAAATTATTGAATATTGAACCAAGAGCAAAATGGATGCTAAATCTTGGGTTTATATTAATTAATATTTCAATGATGTTCATGGAAGGTCCTATATTGATTATTCCAGCGGCTGGGTTTGATAATTATTTTTCAGCCACGATTTGGTATTATCTTTCACCTTTAGGTATTCCCGGTTATTCGCAATATGTTGTTAGTCCTCTATTCTTCTGGGGATGGATTCTACTAGATGCCTTTACGTATATAGATGGTTTCTGGATTGTTTATCATTATTACTTAGCTAGTAAAAATATGAAAGAAAAACTTCCAGTGCCACTAGTTTTCTTCTTAATGGTTACTTTAATGTTCATGATAGGGTACTCTGGCGTCACAGCAGCAGATGTGTGGGACGTTTTAGCATTTTATCACTTAGTTGGTTTAGATCCAATAGCTAATCAGATAGCTTTCTGGATATTTGGTCATGCTATAGTATATATGGCTTGGGTTCCGGCTGTTGGTGCCTTATACTTGTTAATACCAATGCTCGCTAATAAACCGTTATATAGTGATAGGATGGGAAGAATATCAGCCCTACTATATTTAATATTTTCAAATAACGTTCCTATTCATCATTTGTACATGGTTAATCTGCCTATAACGTTAAAATTCCTTCAAGAAGTATTAACATATTCCGTAGTTATCCCATCAATGATGACTTTCTTTAATTTATGGGCTACTGCAAAAGGTGCTAATGTAAACTGGAATATTATCACAGCATGGACCGTAACCTCATTTGCAGGCGCAATTGCAGCTGGTGTTACTGGTATTTCTAACGCTACGATAAGTTTTGATGCAATTGTCCATAATACAGATTGGGTTGTGGGTCACTTCCACGCAATGATACTATTTTCTATAGTGCCTGCGGCATGGGCAGTACTATACATTATGATATCTATGATGAGTGGTAGAATGTGGTTCTCTAAAGGAATGGCGTGGATACACTACGTGGGATATATGATAGGTACTACGCTTTTAATAGTAGGTTTTGAATTAATAGGTTTCTATGGTGTAGTGAGAAGGGCTGAGATATATCCTAGGTTTCCCGGATTGATTGATGCCGAGGTGTTAGCTACTGTAGGTGCACTCATAGCAGAGTTATCAACGATGGTCTGGTTCTTGAATTTAGTATTAACATTAGTTAAAGGCAGATTAATTAAACTAGAAGGTTTATCATTACAGCAGATTGCAGGTGCAGTGGCCATGAGTTTAGAATGGCCCTCCAATGTTTCCTTCGGTTCCATAATGCAATTTATGAAAGCTCATAATTCCAGTAAAAAGGGATTGTCTTCTATGTTAGCTATCGCTATTGTTGGAGCTATATTAATTGTAATTAGTACGTTTACTTTGGCGTTTGCAGGTGATGCCTATACCACTCAAACTTGGATATGGATAATTCTTCTTACAATTGGGATTATTTTTTCAGCTGTTGGATCACTTAAAGGTATGAAGTCGATATAGGAGGTGTAAGTTTATGGATAAGAAAGAGAAATTTGAGCTTTATTGGGTTATATACGTTATTATATTATTTGCAATAGTTATTGGGGCTACTGCACCTTCAGTATTTACTGTGGGCGGTAATTCTTCATCTGTGCAAGCTGGAACGGTAATTCCACAAACCGCTGTGAGTAATGATAAAGTTATTCAGGGAACATTGTACTCTTACCAGTATTATTTTGCTATAAAAGAAAATGGTGGCGGTATCACTTCAAATGAGCTAGGCAATTCTCTTTATTATAATGTTATGGTTGCACATCCTGGGGAGTATATTAATCTAACAATGTATGCTCCGTTTGGTGAGGCAACAGCTAACTTTTACTTTCCAGATTATGCCACTCATGTGGACGATGTTCAAATAGTTCCTGGACTTGTACAATACGCACCAGTTGTAGTTCCAAATATAACCGGTGCCTTCGCATTTTTAAATGGTGAATATAATGGTCCATGGTTTAGTTACCAAGTAGGTTTACTGTTGGTAATACCCTATCAAGGATATATGAGCCCCATTGATGTCAGCAAATATGTTACACAAACACATCTCGCCCAGGCTACAATGTTAGTTGGCGACCCCTATAATCCACCCATTATACTATACAATACTACTAAATCTCCAGTTATTAATCTAGTAGCTAATCAATACGCTTTGTTCAATAACTCAGTTCCAGGACCAACTGCCATAGTTTTAGCAAATTCAACTGTTACCCTAAATATGTATATCCCAATGCCACATTCAGATCATAATTTCCTGTATAATTACTCTGCTGATGGAACTCCGTATGCAGTAAGTAACGTATATGTGGGGATTTACGCTGTGTGGTGGAATGGTTCAATTACGTTAGTAAAAGAGGTTCCAATACAGTATAATAAGACAATTATATTAACCTTTAATGCTAACGCACCGGCATATTTATATGGTCTGATAACTCCGGTGTACTACAATTATAATTTCATGGATATGTCAAATACGTTGACTGGTGAGCAGACTGGCTATGTTATGGGTTTATGGGGTTCCATTTTGGTTGAACAGGGGTGAGTTTTATGGTAAGTTTCTTTAAATTATTAGGAATAGGCTATATATTAGCTATAGCCTTATTAGTGTGGGAACTATCTGAAGAGACTCTTCATGCAGCAGCTACGAACTACATTTTGCCATTTACGATTGGCGCATTTATAGGGTTCATATCGTTCTTTCTATTTGTCTATTTTGCGCCAGAAGACAAGCATAACTAATTAAGGTAATTTCTTTTTTTAATTATTTTTGATTTTTCTCATACAGAGTAAAACTTTTTAAGCTAAATTTAATTATTATATATTGGTTGGTTAGTATGTATAAGATCGATAAGCCAATGGCAATTAGTGGTGTGGTAGTATTAGGATTGTCACTTATAATGCTACTAATGGCTATTTTCTCTTCTTCTATGCTTGCATGGTTAGCGCCAGAGCCAAGATATTATATACCAACTTTAGGTTTCATAATCTCCTCTGTACTGCTAGTGTGCTGTAGAACTGCCGAGGAGAAGTAGGAAATTCTTATATATGATATCTTCAATTTCTTTCTCCTCAATCTTTTTTAAATTGCTAAGTTCTTTTATTACTATTTTAACATTACATGGTTTGTTTCTGCTCATTTTTTCTGCAGACATAAACGGGGAGTCTGTTTCCGTAAGTATATAGTCTATGGGTATATCCTTAGCAACGTTTTGCCTATTCTTATCTCTCACTATAATAGGAGGAATTGATATATATCCTCCAAGCTCTATTATTTTGTTAGCAGTTGCTACGTTTCCTTCAAAGCTATGTATAACGAATTTAACTTTATACGACTTTATTATTTCGAGGAAATCTTTCATTCCTCCCCTGATGTGTATTATTGCAGGTTTCATTTCTTTCTCGGCTTTTTCAAGGAACTTATGTAAAATATCTATCTGCTTTTTTCTAAATTCACTTTCTTTTATCCAAAAATAATCTAGCCCTATCTCACTTATTATTTTTCCATGTTCTGTGAGTTCCAAACATTTTTCTACTTCATTTTCCTTATCTTTTACAAATTCTGGATGAAAGCCTATTGCAGGTACTATATTTCTATATTTTCTTGCTAGCTCTAATGTTTTTAAGTTACTTTCCAAGTCAACACCAGCATTTACTATTAAAATATCACACTCATTTATTATGATTTCTCTATCCATATCAAATTCTTTCGTATCTATATGCGCATGAGAATCTATTAACACAATATAGAAAAAAGATTGTAGTTAAAAAGCTACTTCCAAGGTTCTTTAAGCAATTGTATCTTTACTACTCCTTCACTCTCATCGTAAGTCACTTTAACTAGATCTCCTTCTTTGATTTGGAACTTTTGTCTAACCTTTGCAGGTATTGTTACTTGATAGTTTCTTGATACTTTAACTATTTCTTCTACTGCCATATATATTCACCATAATACACTATTACTAGTCTAATATATAAATCTTACTCAGATCTGTAATTAATAGATAGTAGCACATAAGTGAGAATGATGTAGTAATGCTTTATATCCAAAGAATATTAGTAATACTTGGGGTTATTTATTTTTGTATAATACTTGCATAAGAGGTTAATAGATTCAATAGTTACCTTAGTGTGGTTGGAAAAAATTTTTATATGTGAGTTGTTAGATTCTTTATTAGTGAGATAAATGTCTGAAACGCAATTAAGTGAGGGTACAAGAATAAAGTTACCATCTGGAAAGGATGCCGGTCTTGTAGATATTTTGTCATTTTGCTATGGCTTATCAGAGACTGATGTAACAGTATTGTTAGCTTTAATGAAAGGTGATGCTAGGGGAACTGAAGAATTAGAGAGCGATCTTAAACTTTCCAAGGCCTCTATCAATAGAAGCTTAAATAAATTACTCGAGATGGGATTAGTAATGAGAATAAAAGAACCAGGTAATAAAGCAGGAAGACCAAGATATTTATATAAGGCTAGGGATTATGCTGAGCTCAAATCTAAGATGCTTGGCGATATAAAGGACTGTGCAGATAAAATGGCTCAGTTAGTTGAAAAGGAGTTTAAGCCATTATAATTTTTCTATTCTTTTTGATAATTAAAAGTTAAAATAGTCATATATCTTTTTAATCTTATGACAAAATTTTTGGAATTACGTTAAATCTCATTTCGGTAAAAAAGATAACTAAAGTAGCTATTAAAGTAGTATGATTAATACAGCCTGAGAGTTTACTAACATGTATTGATACAATTAATTGTAAAATTAACTAGAACTATCCGTTGAAGTAATAATAACAGATTATATAAATGTTAAAGAGAAATAGTTATTGAGAATTTATGCACTGGCATCATCGAAGAGGGTTAAAATGGCTTATATTGTATGTGTTGTCAAAAGGGCCCATGACTGGTGCTCAGATAATGGATGAGATCGAGAAGATAAGTTATGGTATGTGGAGACCATCTCCTGGCTCAGTGTATCCCGCTTTAGACGCTTTAGAGTCTGAGGGTTTAATAAGAATCAGTAAGGTTGATGGATGGAAAAAATATTATGAGCTAACTCCGGAAGGTAAGAAAGTTGTCGGAGTTATGTCAGAAGAAGATAAAATAAAGGAAGCTATAGCCCAACTAGAATTTTCAGTTAGGTATATAATAGAGAATTTAGAGAGGTTAAGTAGTGAGGATAAGCAAAGAGTGAAAGGTATTTTAGAAGAGTTAAATAAGGTTTTACAATAAGTTTTTCTTTTCGTAAATAGTTCTAATAATATGCCTATAGAAGTTTATGAGCACGATAAATATATATTGTTGAAATTCTTTCAGCCTGAAAATAAATATAACTTGTTTAATGTAAAATTTATGACTGAGGTGATAGACACTCTTTCATCAATTAATGAGAATAAAAATAAAAGATTCCTAATTATTAGAGGAGAGGACAATTTCGGAGCTGGAGCGGATATTAGGGAACTAATTAGGGCTACAAATGATAGTGAATTTGCTATAACCTTCTTTACTTACATGAGGGAGATCTTTCATAAGATGTTGGACTTAAATAAGATAGTGATTTCTCAAGTAAAAAAGATAGCATATGGAGCTTCTATGGAATTATTGCTTCTCTCAGATTATGTAGTATCAGAGGCTAACGCTAAATTTGCCACTCCAGGAGTGAAAATTGGATTATTTCCTCCAGTTCTCTCGTCAATAGGCGCCTTCATAATAGGTTACAATAACGTTAAGAGGCTGGCTATAAGTGGTGAGGTAATTAATGCAGATGAAGCTAAATCAATGGGTTTAGTTCATATAGTAAGTGATAACTTAGATAAGGCTACAGAAGGTTTAATGAAGGAGATTTCGTCTTCAGCACCTTTCGCCACATTATATGTGAAAAGAAATATGCTAAGGCCATTTAGACAATACATTGACAAAGCATTTGACGACCTTGTAGTTCAAGTCCAAAGTGAAGAGGCAAGAGAAGGACTATTAAGCTTTCTTAACAAGTCTAATCCTTCTTGGATTTAATGGTAGATTGGGTCATGATATCATCACGAAGGTATAAATTATTTATTATGTAATTTTTACATTTATTTCATCCCTTATATCTTATGGTAACATATGGGTCCTCTATTTAATAATTCTAAAAAAAACCTAAGATAATGTTTGCAGTGAAAATACAGAGCTAATTAATGTAGGTAATGTTACATTCCTTAAACTTAATATTACTGATATTAATGGTCCAGACGCATATCCATTATCTATGACTAATGTAACGAAAGCTCCAAGGATTTAAAGAGAGCGGTGGTGTGGTATAACGAATATTCTGGCATATATTTATGCTTGGGTACTGATGCAGTTTTTCACATTAAGACTTCCAGTTCGTCTCTCAGTGGACATGTATGAAATAATATATTATACGTTTCTGCTCTATCTCAGCTTGGCTGCATTATGCAATTAGCTTTAATAAATTGATTTTCTCTTTTTTAAACAACTTTCAAACGTTATATTCCATTTGGTTTTAATCAATTTCTCTTAGCCGCAATAGTCTTCCTCCAGCATAAAGAAAAACCAATGTAAAGATCAAAATCATAACAACTAATATTGGATTTGGTGCAACTCCGTAAACTATTAGATCCCTTATGACAGTTATAATAATTGACAAGGGTTGATATTCTATAAATACTCTTATGAGTGGGGGATATACCGTAGGAGGAAAGAATGCGTTGCTCAAGAACATTAGGGGAAATACTAGAACATTAGCCACAATTTCTGAGAGGAATATTTTATCCTTAGGTGTTAATCCATAGATTATTGCACCTAAACCGCCAAATAATAGCGTTGAGATTACTAGGAATCCGATAAATGCTAAGCTTATTAATGGTATAAAACCAAAAATTATTCCCAAAATGATTACTGTAGTTGTAGAAATAAGAGTTATGATAATCACATAAATTATTAATGAGATCACCCATTCATAACTTCTTAGCGGTGATGTAGCTAATCTTTCAATAACCCTATCCCTATAATACCCTGCAGATACGCCTATCATACTAAGTATTCCGTTAGATAGTGAAATTATCCCTATTATTCCAGAAATCAAATAATAATAGTAAGTATAGTTTGATATTTGGGATACTGTAAAATGGTATGTATTATTTGTCCTTTGATAATACTGCTCAATTACTGACTCTAGCACTGGTACGAATTCTTGGTTTTGCTTACTGGTATATATTGTGAAATTAGTTCCGTTTATCTTTATGTAAATATAATCGTGTTCTATTGCATAAGCTAGTGTTACATTAGTTACTCCTTGGAACACATTAGTCGTGTTAAGGTACTTAGCTAAATTTGGATTACCCTCCACCACTACCGTTATATGAAAGTAATTGCTAAACCCGCCAAATACAAGACCAAACAGTAACGTTATTAAGATAGGAAACACGACAATCCAAAATATTACGAATCTATTTCTTAGGTTGTCCTTGACTAAAGCAGAAACAGTAAGTAGGATTCTATTCATTATTTTTCACTCTCCTCTAGTGATTTAATTAATTCTAGGTAAGCATCTTCTAAAGTGCTTGCCTTAAATTCAGCTATTATCTCATCTGCCGTAGAAACTTTAATTAGTTTTCCTTTATATAATATAGCTACTCTATCAGATAGTTTTTGTGCCTCATCTAAATAGTGAGTGGTTAAAAATATTGTCACTCCCTTGCTCTTCATCGATTTTAAAATTTCCCAAAATTCTCTCCTCGCTTTAGGATCTAATCCCACAGTAGGTTCGTCTAGGAATAGAATTTCTTGGCCACCTGCGAACGCAGACGCAAGACCAACTCTTCTCATGTAGCCCCCTGATAAGTATCTTAATTTCTGATTTTTCACCTCCTCTAAATCTAGCATTGAAATTAGTTCATCAACTTCCTTTTTCATCCCATTATATAACTTAACGAAATATTCTATGTTTTCTCTGACAGTTAGATCTAAAAAACCCTGGTAATCTTGTGGCATTACTCCTATTCTTTCTCTAATCTTATTACATTCACTTGGTACGTTATACCCCATTACCCTCACTTTTCCTTTAGTGGGTTTTAGGACACAAGACAGTATCTTCACGGTAGTTGTCTTTCCTGCACCATTAGGACCCAATAACGAAAATATTTCGCCTTTATTAACAGTGAACGAAATTCCTTTTAGTACTTCCTTTTCCTTATAGTTTTTATATAAGTTATCAACTTCGATAATTGTAACATTACTCATATATGCTAATTTTTACATAATAGTTAATGTGAATTTCGGTAAAGTTTCTATCAATAAATTTATTTATAATTTACCAATAGGTGATTGCGTAATTTGTCCTTCAATAGGCGAGGATGCTGCAATTCTTAAGCCTGAGGAAAAATATATAATACTTCATTCAGATCCAATTACAGAGTCAAAGAGCGATAGTGGTTTTCTTTCAGTAGCTGTAGCGTGCAATGACATCAATATGAAAGGGGCTAAATGTAAATGGGTAAATAACGTTATTTTACTCTCCGATATTTCACATCTCACTTATGTGATTTTTGGAATTGCTGAAGCTTGTAATCTGATAGGGTGTAAGGTAATAGGTGGTCACACTGAAGTTACCAATAGTGTGAAACAAGATATTGTTATAACTACTGCAATGGGGACGTCTGATAGGTTTTTAAGCTACGATAAAGTAATGGACGGAATGAAAGTCATACTAGTGGGTAGTCCAGGGATAGAAGGAACTTGGATTCTCGCTAAAGATTATGAAGATTTATTATTAAGAAAAGGAGTTAGTAAAGAAGTCATATTTAAGGCAAAACAATTTAAATATGATATCATAGTACAAGAACGGGCCTTAAATGTAGTGGAATATGCTACTGCTATGCACGACGCTACTGAAGGAGGAGTGATGCAGGCATTGGTTGAAATAGCAAGAGCCTCTGGTTATACTATTTCAGTTAACCTGGATAAGATTAAAGTTAGGTATGAGACTAAGATAATAACTTCTGCTTTAGGCATTGATCCATTAAAATTAATCTCCTCTGGCGCCTTTTTAGTAGTTACTGAGAATCCGGAGAAAGTTCTGGAGAAGACTAGCGAGGCTTATGTGATAGGTGAGGTAAGAAAGGGAGATCCGGTTTTGGAAGTTCAAGGTGTTGGTTCCTTCAGTGAAGACTTTGAGGAGGAGTTGGTTAGATTTGAAAGCTCTAATCCTGGCGGGGGGAAAGGGTAAGAGAATATCGTTATTCAAGCCGTTTCTGGTGGTATGTGGTAAGCCTTTGATTTCGTGGGTCTATGAGTCTGTATCTGAAATAGCTGATGATATATATTTAGGTATTAGTTCCTCTCATCCTCTATTTCAAATATTTCAAAATTCAGTTTTTAAAATATTTCTAACTAGGGATGACGGTTATGAAAGTGATATTAAATATGTTGTTGAGAATCTAAAGCCTCCAATTTTAATCGTGCCAGTTGACATTGCTTATATTAATAGCAATGTATTAAAGTTTTTAATAGATAAGTGTGATACTGATATATGTAACCTAAAGGGTAATAGTGAATATTTTGGTATTTCGTACTGGACTGGATTAAATTTTGAAAATTACAAAGATATAGTTATCGAAGGGGGAGAAAGATTATATAATATAAATACTTGGGAGGACTATATAAAAGCCAATAAGGAGTGTAATAAACGTTGAGGAGGGTAATTGTTCTTTCTCCATTTAGGGGTCTCTTAAGGTCTGTAGTGTATTTTCTTTTAGGTTTAATTATGGCTTTAATCTCAGCTGGATATTTTTCTCAACTTTTCTCGTTAATAGGTATTAATAGAGATATAGCAATATTTACTTCTATTTCTATTTCATTTCTAAGTCTATTCACTAGTCCTTTTAATCTCGTATTAAAGGAAATAAAAAAGGAAGCGATAGTGGTTGAACAAGATGTGGTATTTTTCTTCGGATATCCAATTTTTATACCACGTGCTTTAAAATTAAGTACTAACACTCTAGTTGCAGTAAACTTTGGTGGTGCTTTAATTCCAGCTATGATATCATTGTTTTTAATGTATGAATTAAAATTTTATATTTTATATTTTCTAATAAATATAATTATAGTAGCTCTCATTTCAAAATTATTTTCTAGGGTAATAAGAGGTGTTGGTGTGGTAATGCACCCAATTATTCCTAGTGTATTTTCTGTAGTGACCAGTTACATTCTGTTCTACAAGCTTCATATTCTCATACCAGTATCAGCTTATATCGGTAGTGTATTAGGAACTCTTATAGGTGCTGATTTGCTTAATCTGAAGAAAATTATTGATGAAGCTAGACCACAAATTATAAGTATTGGTGGAATGGGTACGTTTGATGGCATATTTGTATCTGGTATAATATCAGTGTTTTTAAGTGAACTTATTATTATTTGAAATATCTGAACCTAGTCCGTATTTGCTTCCTTATTTTTACGATTGCAATTGCTTCCTTTTCTTCGACATACTTAACTATTATTAAACCTTTGTCAGTTATTGCATGTATTTTCTTATAATTTCCCTCATTATATATTTTGTATCTCAAGGGTTTTCCTAAGTTTAGATTAATAGATACCAATTGTAATATCTTGTAGGCATAATCTTTATCGCTTTCTCTCCTAAGTCTTTGAGGGGCCTTAAATAAAAATAGTTTATAATGATTGAGACCCCTCATCAAAAAAATTATATGCGAAAATACTATTTATTTTCTATGCAGGATAGCAAGGAAAGGGAAATTGTATTAAAGAAACTTAAGGAAGCAGTGGATTTGTTTGTGTCTAGCGATAAAGTATATTTACTTGTCCCAGAAATTAGGACTAACATTGGATACGCTCTACCAAATGCTAATAATACGAATGATGTAGCAGCGATTCCAGGCAGGTTGACTGTAGCCTTTAATAGGGTAATATATTGTATGCTTCCTGCCTTTGGTGCTTCAGATCATATTGCAAGAGTAATTCTGACTGCAATGAAATTTGATAGGAAAATTAGAAGTGCCATAAATTTAAAATATTATAAAGAGATCGTTAATAAATTAAATGCTCAAGATACTTGTATTTTTGACAGATCTACAGAACCTAAAGACATTAAACTTAAGGAAGGTGGTACAATGAACTTCATGATCGAAAGTTGCTATAATAAATTGGGTAAGGTGCCTAATTATATTGTAGATTTAGGAGATTTTGGCAAGGAGCCTTCAATTTTTATTTTAGATGAAGATCCTATTAAAGTTGTAAATAGAGCCATCGAGTTATTACAATATATTCTATAATATATCTTCAATTTGTTTTCTACATGCCTTTAAATATTCTAGAATCTTTTGCGTCTTTTCCTCATTTATTTTAGATCTATTTTCATATAGGTAAAACGCAATTTGTAATAATTCTTGTAATATTTGTCTGGATGAATTTGCATTTTCACCAAGAAGTTTAAGTGATTTATTTTTAATTTCTTCTAACTCCTTCCTCCCTCGATCAGTTATGACATATATTTTTTTATTTCCCTCTGTTCTTACTCTTATTAAGTCTTTCTCAAGAAGATTTTTCAAAACTGGATATATTGAACCTGTACTAGGCCTATACGATCCTTCAAACTTTTTCTCAATTGTCTTTATTATCTCGTATGTCCTCATGGGTTTATCATTAAGACACTCTAACACTAAGTATTTGAGTGCACCCTTCTTAAGTCTTTGAAAGCTAAACTTTGAAATCACATGTAAAAATATAGAAATAAAAAATTAATATTTAATGGCAATTCATTGACGATAGTTTTAGCTTTCATTAAATTTGATATGCTATAATTCTGTCTGATTTTTTAATATTTATAGCTTATTTTTATTTTATAATTTAATTCTTCTTTTTTAACTAGATATAGAAATAAATTGGTAATATTTAGCCTCTAGATAATGCAATCTTTTTTATAAATTTAATTAGAAAAATTTAGAAGTAAATTATAACTTTATGTGTGTTATGTAGGGTAGGGATAGTACACATCTGTTGGTACAAGTATCATGAATGGTGCATTGTAATTGATTTCGCTTATGATTGGTTCAAAATAACTATAACTAGCAGTTTCAGAATAGGAGAAACCATAGCCAAAATAATTATAATAATAAGTAGCATGTACTACCGGATATCCCAGTGGTAAATAACCCTCACTATTTCCATACATTAGCGTTCCAAATTCATAATTTTCGACTACGTTATTTATGGGAGGATAATCTGCATTGTTAACTGATTTGCTATACTTTTTTGCTAGAATGTAACTAATGTAAGATATTGTCGGGTATTCTATCTGGTTAGTACCAGTTTGGATAGTTACGGTTATTTGTGAGGTAGGTGTAATAGAGACGAGGAAATGAGTACATGTAGAATTATTTGGACTTGTGAAAAAGTACCAGAAATAAGTATAGTTCATGACATTCGGTATTGGTATTAGCTCATTGTTACTTATATTATAATTCAAATTTCCTCCACTTATCATCATTGAAACGACTATTGACTGTTTACTAGTAATGTTAGCTACGTTTAAATATTCTGGACTGCCTAGTATCTGTTCTATGATTGGTGTTGGCGATATAATGCCAGATGAGGAGATAATGTCGTATTCGGAATTTATAATCTCGGAATTTGAGTAGAGAGTGTAATTATTGTATCCTGGAATTGCAACTGAAGTTACGTACTCTCCAGATAGTGTCGTATATACTCCAAATTCTACAGAACCATAATCTATTTTAGAAGCTACTATGTAACCTAGGAACGTATAATTTAGTAATTGAATTGTAGCACCGCCGTTTTTTATTACGTTACCATTTTGTTCCATGAAATAAATCATGTTATATGTCACATAGCTAAGCCTTACGAGATATGTGGCAGCGTCAACATATGAAGAGTACTTAAATGTAGCATTATAAACTGGCACTATATACTCTTTCTGCTCCGAGATGCTGAACTCTAATGGTAAGTAATATGAGAGCTGCGGCGCAGAAGAGGGATAATAGATCCCCGGCGTGAAATAGGGAGGTACGGCTACGAAAACTTGACTATTATATGGTACAACTATATCGAAAAAGGGATTACTAGAAGTCAAATTTACATTAATTGGAATAGTTAATGATCCCATAGTTTCAGGTACTAAAATTACAGCGTTTTGAATTCCGTAAGGTGTAATTGAGCTTGGTGTATCTGAAAGAAGATTCCATTCTGATGGATTCACGTCGTTACCATATATTGGTGGAGTTATAATATAAGTAGTATCTATCGTCCCTTTTTGAGTTATTACGTAGCTATAGGGACTATATATTTTGATTCCACCTAATGCTGTAGTATTAGGATTAACTAGTCTGTCATTGTATGAAATATTGTACCAATTGCCGTCGTTAAGTACTATTATGGCCCATGGGTTATTCTGGAAATTTATGTAGGTACCCATTTGTGTTACTGGTATATTTACCGAATTTACTTGACCATTTGGATAGATTATATATTTTATTATTAACTGTGATGCACTGCTCGACACTATCATTGGTCCTTGATATGTTGGTATTACAGAAATTGGTGTTTTTTGCAGTTCGTTATAAATCTGCGAATAGCCAGTAGAGTATATTTTGGCGTTTAGTGACGTTAAATAGAGAATTAGCGAGAGGGATAACACCACTATTTGGATTAGTATAATGGCGCCTAAGATCGAGGATATTCCTTTTTTCATACCTAAGAAAAGCTTGTTTTGGTTGGGTCAGTGTTTAATGAAACTACCAGAGCGGAATTGAGTTACATAGGTATTGCCTATTTCTCCTTACATAGTTTATTAAATCATTAAATTCCTTATACGCATTTATTGCTAATTCCTTATTCTTACTAATTATCATAAATTGCTTATTTCCTATACAATAATTTAATTGTGTTGATCCAAAATTGCCACATATTTTAGATTTCCTTATTTCTACATTATTGGTATCAATTTCAAAGATAAATTTATCTTCAACGTAGATTGACGTGTTTTGATTTCTGTAATACATTCGGGACTCCTTTATTCTTCCTATTGCAGTTAATATTAAAGCTATTTTATAATTAGTGAAAAATGGTATAATTAGATTTTTATATGCTAAATATTTATTATCATATATCTTGAATTCTAAATCTATACAGTTATCTACATCATTATGTATTCTTTCTTCTACTTTCTTCTCTCTCCAATCCATAGTTATGCTCTCTAGACTCAATATTTCACAATTTCCACACAATCTCATTTTTTATACATCATTAATTTTTTAATATTCAAAATAAAATCTATCTTATTTGTGAATATTCCATCTATCTTCAAATCTAATAATTTATTGTATGTATCTAAATCATCAATATTATCTATATAAATCTTACCCCTAAAGAATCTTAATTCTCTTATATTTTTAGGAATAAATTCTAATATAAAATATTCATAATTTAAAATATTCATAACTGGTTTATTAACCTTATATGCTATTTTAATATTTTTGCTTTTTGCTTCATTAATTAATTCCATATTATCTGTTATTATTACTGAGTTACCTACATTGTTTATATCAGAAATATATTGATCTGGTATAAATGTTAGTACATTTTCTATATGTTTATTGTATACAAAACACTTATAGTTTAAGTGTAAAGCCCTAGAAAGTTCATCGTCATTTTTTATCTTAATACAAATATCCATAAAATCACCTCAATCATTAACAAAACATATAACCCTATCTTTTAAACTTGATTTGTATTACTTCCTAGTAATATTACTAGTTATTGACCTTTAATTTTCTCTTTTGTAATTTTCTCTGCTATATCAAAAAGTGAAGGATACATTTCTTTTAACCCCTTTTCTAACGCCTCTTTGGCTGTTCTGCTTACTCTAAAGCCTGGTACAGTATGATAAAGATATTGAAGGACTAGATATGCAGGATAACTCCATACGCCTATCTTTGGGTCTTTCTCAATATACTTTAACATTTCATTTTCAATTTTGTCTTCCTCTTTCTCGTTCTTATTTTCACTCTCGTTTTTCGTATCATCTCTAAATTCTAAGTTATTGCCGTTTTTGTCTTCTATTTCATTATTTTCACTCTTTTTCTTTTTCTTTAGCAAGAAATCTAGTTCACTCATTCTGTAATCACCTTGGCTAGTTGGTGATAGTAATTCACAAGCTTTGGCTTCTTCATTCTAACTTCCTCATATCTTAATGCTGGAACTCCGAGTCTAGAGGCTTCAATAAATAATCTAGACGGTGGAATAGCAACTTCAGTAAACTTAACTGATGAAAGATCATTAAGTTTAACTACTTTTTTAGAAAAATTCGTAAAAGAAAACGCACTTTTACCTATACTCTTTAGTCTAGAGTCTAAGTTTCTTATTGCCTCTAATGCTAGAGGTTGTGGAGTTACTGGAGATATTATCTTATCAGCCACTAACATTGCGGATATCGCTAATGTTCCTAGATTAGGTGGGGTATCTATTACCAAGAAATCAAATTGTCTGCCTATTTCTCTAATTTTGTTACTGATTTCATCGACATCACCATTTAATTCTAATTTTAATAGGCCTATATGGGACGGATATACTTCTACGTTAAATATATTCACACTTTTACCACCTAATTCAAGTTCTTTTAGCTCTCTTTTCATTCCATAAGATATAGTTGCTCCTCCCTCTGGATCTAAATCAAGTAGACCGGTTCTCTTATCCTTGCTTAAGTAATATGCTAAATTTACAGATGTAGTAGTTTTACCCACACCTCCCTTTTGGTTTATCACTGTAACTATCATGTCTAGACTCTTCTAAGTATATCCTTTAAAAGGGAATTTCTAATAATACGTATCTCATGTGGAATTATAATGATAATATTTATATGGGGTATTTTTAAAAAGTATAAATGTGTTTGAGAAACTTTACCACGCAATAATTTACGCTGATGAGTTTAAAAAAATATTGACAGGAAAAAGTGTAAGTAATTTAGAAGTAGCATCAGCGTATATAGCGCTTCTCTACGATAATATCCCCATTATTGGTAAGAATATATGTGCTGGTTTTCTAAGAATGGGATTAGATGTAGTGTTTAATATAACACCATCTGGTAGAGCGTATTCACATGAGTATAAACTGTATGCTATCCCAAGGGATACTAATGGTGTGTGCATTGGATGTGATGGCGCTAAATTTGTAGTCAAGGTATCAGAAAATGGGTATGGGCCTGAAGATATTCTAGAGTCTAAGTCACTAGAACCTAGAATATTCATTAGTAAAAATTTTAAAGAGAAGACTATGAAAATCATAGAGAAGAGACTAGATATTAGTAGTATTAGGCTAAATATTAAAAAGGAAATACTTAGAAAAATCAGCGCCGGTGGTATTCTTCATCGGCTCTGATAAGAGCGCGATCATCATCATGATGATTAAGCCCCATGCTGAAAGATGCTGATAAACTTAGCCGGCTCTGATAAAATAGGTATTTACTTTTAAGTAGATAACGTAGTTTATATTCTTATCTTACGTTGTGTAACTGCGAGAAGTGTAAATTATTCTCATAATTTAGGTAATCGTTAATGGTATCTTAGCTACTATTTAAAAATAATTAATTTAGATAATTAGATAACATGTATTTATCATAAGTTTACTTTCAAAGAAGTTTGAAAGAGATTTTCCATACTTTTATTAAAACTGTGTCTTTAGTGACTGATTTAAAACTATTGTATCCCAAAAAGTCCCTGTATGATATGGGTGTTTAATCATAGTACTTTTACATAAAAGCTAGTCTAAAAGACTCCTACTAATTTGTAATGCAAATTAGTGGAATTGCCATAGGTATATCATGTTACGTCTTTCCGTAATTATTAACGCATAAACTTACTCATAATATTTCTTGTTTAACAGAGCTTTACATGAGAGATGTAATCCCGAATCGATGAGGGGAATCCTCGCCATTTTGATGGCGGGGAGGAAGTCAGATTAGTATTTTATGGATCTTAAAATAGAACTTCGCAAAAACATAATAGATTTATAATATTGTATATATTATCGACTTAAAGAATAAGGTATTTTAACATCTATTTTTTAGAGAAACCCATGATATTTTTTCAACACTAGTTAAGTATTTTAGCTGATTATGAAGAAGTATAGTTAATGAGCTCTCTTAAGCTTCTATCGAAATATAATAATCTGAGTAAAATTTTGGAAGTAGCGCTTAATTATGCAAATAAGTTACAGTTAATTCCTGTATTTCATGCATATTTTGAGGATGAGATTATATCTAACATAGTAAAGAGTCTAGAGCCCAAAGTAAAGAGTATATATGAAGAGTATAGATTTGATAGAACTATGTTTGTAAAGAATGCGTCTAAGATATTAGGGATTAAGGAATATGATTTCGCATACTATCCATACTATGCATTCCCAATTAGTAAGGAAACTAGGGTAAAGTTTATTGATAACTCCACAATACCACCGAAGGCTATAATAACAAAAGGAACAGTTAGATTTACATTCATGCCATATAAGAGCTTCCAAGAGCTAGAATCTCATGTCGTATCTAGAGAGGAGGATGATATAGTTATAGAGTTTGAAGATGGTAAAGTCAAATCACATAGTAGGAAAAGAAACATATTTACAGATGCAAATGTAGTAAGTAAGATAATATCGTCTAATAAAGAGGTTTTGCTAAACTTGACTCTGCCAACTACTTATTATCTAATACCTTCCATTCTTGCGATGAATGTAATCCCATTTAATAATGAGGTTATTATTTTTAGAGATGAAGAAGCACTTGATTTCAAAGTGATTGATGGAAAAGCTGAGAGAAAACAGATAATGATGGGTGATACCTTGAATCCTAGATTTAAGCTTGAAGTCTACTATGATTATAAATCTAAAAGGATCTTAAAGGAGGAAATGGCTAGGGGACTAGCTTACAAGATTCCATTATAGTTCCTTTACTATGAATTTAACGTACTCTTTTAGTCTATCTCCTCTGAGGTACATGTATTTTAAGGGATCGATATCAACTATCATATATCCTTCTTCACTCCCGAGTTCCCCTACTATTTTAGGCACGACTATTCCAGTCGGACTTTGTTCTGGAACCATTGAAACACTTTTCCCAGGGAAATCTGGAGGACTATAAGCGTTTGCGTTTACTATTCCTATTCTATTTTCTAGTGTCCGTATTCTCAAATATTCACGCCAGATATCCATACCGAAATCCTTTACTTTTGAAGGTACAAGAAGTATTTCAATACCTTTTAGGAAAAGCTCTCTTACTATTTCAGGAAAATCTATATCATAACATATAGAAATGCCAAACTTTATTCCTCTATAGTTGAATATAATAACCTCATTACCTGGTATTAAGCGTAATCGTTCCTCATTAAATAAATGTATCTTCTTTGCTATTCCCTTTAGGTTTCCGTTATCATCAATTAAAGGTGCGATTACAGATACACCATCTTCAAATGCTCCTGGTATTACATAAGCCGTATATCTCTTAGCTAATTTCTGAAATTCTGCTAGTGGCACATCGTCTATATTTTTAGCCCACTTTTCTGGTAATAATACTAATTCTGCTCCATCTTTTAGTGCTCGTTCAGTTAGGGAAATAGCAGACTTTGCTTCTAAAGGTTGTACTACTCCAATTTTCAAGCCTCTTCTGCCTTGATTCCTTTTTTATTACTTTCCTCTATTTTTCTTATTTTCCTTAATATTCTTTCCTCTATCTTTTCCACTGCATTCTTCAATGCTACTACAGGTTCCCAATCTGTATCTTTTGCTACATAATCTCCTATCTTAGTTGTAACTCTTACTGTAGCAGTGTACAATTGCTTATTTCCTTCTTTACTCCTCATTTCCTTCTTAAATGAGACTCTGAAATTTATAACATCAGTGAGCCTCTCTATTTTGCTTAAATATCTTTCGAGTATATCATCTATATTTGCCTTAAAATCTAAATTCGACTTTAATTCTTGAGGTATCTTGGCTTCTATTGGCATTGAAAGTTGCATCCTTTCTGCAACGGCCTTAATTATGTCTAATCCACTTATTACTCCGCTTAATCTATCGCCCTCCATAACTGGCATACCAGAAATTCTAAATTTAAGCAATTTAGACGCTACCTCAGTTAATGGCTCCTTTCCATTAGCAGTTATTACTGGGTACTTCATTATTTCTTTAACTGGCATTGCCATTATCCTTTCTTCGTCTTTCATTATTGATTCCCTTTTTCTTCCACTTGCGCTATAAAGTGAGTCTACAATGTCTCTAGCACTTACAATCCCTGTCAGTTTATATTCTTTAGTTACGGGTAATCTACTAATATTATCCCTTATCATTAGCCATCTGGCTCTGGCTATGGAATCATTCTCTTCTATTGTAGTTGCAGGCGATGACATATATTCTCTAGCGTTTTTATTCTCCGGTATCTCATCAGCCTTTAATAAGTACGAAAGTAAAGATTCCCTAGTTATTAATCCTAAGAATTCCTTTTTCTCGTTAACTACTGGAATGACTCTAGCTTTAGTAGTGTAGAATCTCGCAATGAGCCTATTTATGTCCTCGTCCACTTGAACAGTAACACTGGGACTCATTAGATTAATTGCTTTAGTCTCTAGACTCACTCTTCTAGAGAGAAGATCTTTATAAGATATTAGGCCAAGTAACTTCTTTTCCTTGACTACTGGCACAGTCCACATTTTATATTCTTTCATTTTAGAAATAATATCACTCAATTTATCCATGCTATGTGCAACATATTGAGGTTTTGTGATTAGTGTACTATCTATCATACTAGATAAGTATTTTAAATTGAAAAATAAAAAAGTAGTGATATACTTTGCATAAAACGGCTTTTATATGGAGTGATGAATACTATAATTATTCCTTTCCTGCAGATCACCCCTTTAAGCCTTTAAGAGAAAGCATGACCAAAAGAATATTAGAAGAGAGAAGTGCATTTCATTACATTACTCTAATAGAGCCAGAAGTAATCTCAGAAGAAATTCTTCAATTGGTTCATTCAAAAGAATACATAGATTTTGTAAAGGATAAAAGTGCAAAAGGTGAAGGATACCTTGATGAAGGGGATACTCCAGCTTTTAAGGGGATATATGAGGCAGCCTTAATTAGAGTAAGCGGTAGCGTGAAGGCATTGTCTGTGATACTTAATGACAAATACGATCATTCTATAAATATCGGTGGTGGCTTTCATCACGCAAAGAAGAATAAGGCAAGCGGGTTTTGTGTATTTAACGATGTGGCGCTAATTGCGAAATTAGGTGAAAGGTATTTCTCCAAAATAGCTATAGTGGACATTGATGGCCATCATGCAGATGGTACACAAGAACTATTAAATGACGATGAAAAAGTGTTAAAGATCTCCTTGCATATGTTTCATCCTAATTTCTTTCCAGGTAGTGGGAATGTAAATGAAATAGGATATGGTAAAGGTAGAGGATACGCAGTAAATATTCCCTTACCTCCAGGTACTGGGGATGATGGTTATTTATTAGCATTTGACGAGATAGTTGTTCCAATTATTGAAAGATATAAGCCTGAATTAATTATCCTTGTAGCAGGAGGGGATTCTCATTTTAATGATCCTTTAGTAGAGCTAAAACTATCGACACACGGGTATTTAGATGTAGTTACGAAGGTTCATAATCTAGCCCATAAGTACTCTAATGGCAGGCTGATAATGTTAGGAGGTGGAGGTTATAACTATGATGCTACCGCAAGGGTATGGTCTATTTCTATAGCAGAGATAGCTGGGATATATGATGTTGAATATCAATCTCTTCATGATCCTTTTTCTACTAAATCTTCTCAATTTGTAATGGAAAAAATAAGAAACACTATAAATCAACTTAAGAAAATACATTCACTTGACTAATATTAATGAAGAAGCTTTTCTAACTTTTTCTATAGCTTCTTCTACATTATTTCCAGTTGCCAATACTACTCCCATTCTCCTTTTTTCATAAGTTGTAGGTTTTCCGAATAATCTAATTTGAACTCCTGGTATCTCTAATGCCTTTTCCACATTGATAAACTTAGGTCCCCATATATTTTCTGATTGTGCTAATATTACATGAGATGCAGCAGGAGATACTAACTTTATTTCAGGAGTAGGCAAGCCTATAGCACTTCTAACGTGAACTTGAAATTCACTTATATCGCTGCTAGCTAATGTCACTAATCCAGTATCATGCGGTCTAGGTGCCACTTCGCTAAAGAGTATTCTATTACCAGTTACGATTATCTCAACACCATATATGCCTAAACCTCCTAATTCTTCTACTACTTTAAGTGCAAGATTTTTTGCAGTATCCTTAACTTCTTCTCTTACCGTTGATGGATGCCAAGATTCCACATAGTAATAGCTAGGCCTTTTATGCTCTATTGGCTCTATGGTTCTCGTAGTAATGTTAGTAGAGCTCGAGTAATACCTGTAAGTTAGTACTGTTAGCTCAGTATCGATTTTTACATATTCTTCTACGATTACTCTTTTGCCTTTACCCCTTGCATGCGATATTGATTCATTATAGGCTTCTTCTACATCTTCAACTTTATTTACTAACACATGCCCATGACCACTAGAACTCATTTCTGGTTTGATTAAGCAAGGAAACCCAATATCCTTACACGCCCGTTTTGCTTCATCTGCATTGTCGGCAAATGCGTATTTAGTAGTGGGCAATTTGAGCTTCTCTGCTGCCAATCTTCGTAACTCCACTCTATTCATGCATATCCTTACCGCATTTGCATTTGGTATTACCTTAAATCCAGAGCTTTCAAGATCAACTAATGCATCTGTATTTATTGCCTCTATTTCTGCTATAATTGCATCAGGATTTTCTCTCCTTACTATAGCCTTAATTGCATTAGAGTTCATCATATCTACTACATACTTCCTATGTGCTACGTGCATTGCCGGGGCAAAATCGTATCTATCAACTGCAACGACCTCTAAACCCATTCTTTGGGCTTCGATTGCCATTTCTTTACCTAATTCACCGCTTCCTAAAAGTAATATCTTTTTAGAGCCATCAAATAGGGGAGTACCTATTTCCATATGGCAATTACTTGGATCTAGATAATAAATCTTCAAGAAGAGAGTAGAATCTAGAGTTATCCTTTATCGTGTTATATACACACAACCATCCTTTAGGTACTCTACATTCACCAGTAAATGGAAACACTACCATACCGCTCTTGAAGTACTTTGAATATTCTAGAGTCTGCAAATAGTCATTTTTTCTTATCTTAGCTTCTACTACAACCTTATCCTCTACTATAAAGTCTGGCCTATTATGCCACTTAGTTAAAGTGAAATTATACATTGAAGGGTAAATCGTAACTTGCTTATTTACTTTATAATTTTTTGCTAATATGAGATTATATATAAATAATTCAAATAACTCTCCCATAAGTTTATTTATTGCAAGTATTCTCTGTTTAAGCGTAGGATATGCTAGAAGTATATTCTCATCAATTTCTAGATTTACTAATTTTGCAATATATCTAACTTTCTCTAGATGGATATATTCATTTCCTAGATATTTGAATTTAAATTCCTTTACATTATTTCCATTTTTATCCACTACATATACCATATTTCTTTCTATAAAAACCATGAAATCTCCGTTTTCATCTGGAATTAAGTATCCATTCTTTAACGTATATTTGTATAATTTCACAGTATCTTTATTGAGTTAATTTTTATAAGGTTTCACTGACAGTTATGTAGGATGATAATAACTATTAATGATATTATTTGGGGTGTAGTTTTAACTATTTGGGTTGGAGTAGTTGTTCTATACTTTTCAAAAATGATTTCAAAAAAATTTGGGACATATGTTTCAAGAAAAGCAATACATATGTTAGGTGGAGGGATAGTTGCAGTCGTGTCCCCATTAGTGTTTACTTCTCCCATTGTCCCCATATTTACTTCTTATCTTCTTATGAGCTATCTAATTGTAATAAGGATCCTAAAGAAAGAAATGAATTGGTTTATGGAAAAAGAGAACTTAGGTGAGGTGTTTTTTACATTTTCCTTTGGTACTATATTATTGATAATGCTTCTTTTAGATAATAATTATTGGAGTAATATCAGATTGGTATATGTTGCAATACTTCCACTAATATTTATGTCCTTTGGTGATGGTATAACTGGGATAATAAGGAATTTTGTATATAAAAGGAGAGTTAAAGGTTTCTGGGGCTCAATTGGGATGCTAATATTCTGTACTGTGATAGGCTATTTTTTGTTAGGTTTAGCTGGAGTAATAGCTGGAATTATTGCAACAATTGCGGAAATCTTACCTTATATCGATGATAATCTTTCAGTTCCATTCTTGTCGTTTTTAGTTCTCTATTTATTTGTAAAGGTTTTTTAGAGCCTTATATTTATCAATGTCAATTATATTGATATTCAATTTGCTTATATCTACGGTTATTATCCCATTTATTTTAACCGATTTGAAGTCATCTAATCTTACATCAGTAATCTTATGAAATTTTCTAATTATCCTAATTATTTTTCTTAGTGATACATCATTTTTATTTCCATCTAATATCTCATCTGGAATTGGCGGTATATAAAAAGAAGGTACTGCTATATAGAATTCAGAACTTAGAGTACTATATCTTACAATCTTTAATGCAAGTCTACTTTTTAAATACTCCTCAGCCATTGTAGCAGTAAAATTAGGAACATAACCATACTCCACTTCAATTCCCATATCTTTATCCTCTATGTATATATCCAAAAGCCTTCCTCTTTTCTCATATTCTACGAACACTCTATAACCTAGACTCTTGAAATATGCAGATAATATTAACTGAATACTTGAATGGTTGATATTTGAAAGACCTATATCATAAAAATTTACAAGCTTTTGCTCTATTTCATCTAATTCTACCCCCTTGTATTTTTCTTCTAGTTTTCGTTTTAATTTCTCTATATCATTGATAAACATCAATTTAGATCTCGTACACATTCACCTCAGTGAGGGGAATGGTCTTCACAAATCAGTAAACCGTCACTTCATCACTATTAAACTAATTTTTTATTTTAGTTAAAAACTCTGCTAACTATGATATCTTGGCTATTAGGCTCAGAAGCGCCTTCATGGTCCTATCTTAGCGATTTATTTCAAGACTACAGAAATGTTGCAGTATATACAGATCATAATAATATTATTCAAATTGTCAAAGTAAGTGATATAGACGAATTCTATACTCAATTTTCAGTTTTAGTGCATGCAAAGTATTTTAAGAGTTATAATCTATATTATATAAAGTTACAGCGATTTGTTACTTTTCCAACTATTTATGAGGAAGTAGCTAATTACTTTATTAACCTTAAAGGATGGAGGGGGATAAAATACTATTATAATGATGAATTTCTTGGAGCTTGGCTATTATACGATTGTTACAATTGTAAAGAAAAACAGAGGGCTCATTTGGAAATTAACAGAAGTAGTAAAATTATAGATGAATTGATAAAAGCTCACCTTAGAATTTATAACTCGTGAGGCTCTTGACCTATTTCAAAATTGTCAGAAAAATTGCTAAATCTGTCCAACTTATATTCTTTAAATTCATTAGACTCTTTGCCAGATATTATCTCTTCAACTAGCACGCTAGATAATCCTGGCCCTACTTCAGCTCCATACCCATCAAATCCACCAATATAGTATACATTATCGGCTACTTTTCCATAAGCAGGCTTCATATCAGGCGTAGCCTCGCAGAAGCTCCCCGTAGTGTATAGGTCTTTTATTTCACCTAATCTCCTAGAAATTCTCATCATGACCTCTTCTTTGTCATCGATACAAATCTGTTTTTGATATGGACTAGCTTCTATTGTTTTCCCATCTCCCATGATTGCAAAAGGTAAACCTATACCTAGTACTGGTCTAGAATAGAAATAATTTTTATAATCATATATTATGTTTGAGCCCACTTCTTTTCTCTTGCTTAAGACTAGCGATGCCCAGCAATAATAAGTTTTTATAGGTAGTTTAATGTTAATTAGATACTTGCTCCATGCTCCAGCTGAAAGTATTATGAGGTCTGCATTATGTAGCTTATCGTCTATTTTTACAAAGCCTAAGTTTTTGCGCTTATCTATTATTATATTAGCTGGACTATTGACTTTTTCTGTATTATTTATCAAGTTTCCAACTAGAACTAGTCCATCACCACCTATAGCTTCTATTGCTTCTGCATTTAACCAATTTACATATCTTATATTTATACTGACACCAGCAGATGTCCATGAATCAATAATTTTAGAGTCAATATTTCCTAAAGTGTAAGATTTAAATGGGAAGTAAGGTATACTAAATTTCCTATAGAAATCTAGTGATAATTTAGACAGATCAATATCCTTTCCTTTTAGTAGTAAAGAATGTATTAGACTTGGAAATGGTTTCTTTATTCTCGGTTCAATCAAAGTTACATCTATGCCGTTTTTCTTTAACATCCTATATATTGAACTTCCGGCAATTCCTCCTCCAACTATGAGAACTCTCAAATCGAAATGTTGATAAGTTGCACTTATTAAAAAATTAACTAATGAACCAAGTACTTGAAGGTTATTTTTTGAGATATAGAAACGTCATATGGAGTGTAAAGGGCTGTTATCACCCTGAGGGATATGCCGTAGCATTGCCTAGAATGTTTAATGGAATGAAAATTAAGAAACTTAGTACTGCAATGGAATTGGTAAGAAATCACTTTTCATACTTATTGAAGCATGTGAGCGAAATAGGATTTGAAGTCCCGTTAGTTCCCTTAAATGAAAGCGAGATTTTGGATCCATTTAAAGCAAGAGTAAATGAGCCATTAATTAAAACATTCTTAAATTTTTTTAATAACGAGATAGGAATTACGGGAAGCTATTTATACTTAGGTAGTGGTAAAGATATTGATTTTCTAAGTTTTAAGGCAGAACATTATAGAACACTTGAGGAACTAAGAGAAAAGGGAATTACAGAACCCCTAACTAATATCGAAGAGTCTGAATTAGAAACTCTAGACTCTGCTTCCTTTAAATTATTGAAGAGTAAAAGGATCCTTGAGGGTATGTTTAAGGGTATTGGATATACGTTTAAAATAGTTGAATGTGAAGATTTTGGAACAGTTAAGGGGATTAAAGAATTTGACGGTGAAGTAAAGGTTATAAAGCTAATAAAGCCTTTCACGTTACCGGTTAAATATTTAGGAATTGATAAAAACGGAAATCAATTTATTTTAACAAGCTTTAGGACGAGATTCACCGAACTTCCAGTCAATTCATTAATTTACGTAAAAGGTAAAATTCTCTTAAGGGACAATTTTAACGATATGGATTTAGATCTAGCAGAAGTAGTAAAGTTAAAATCATTTTAGGATTTAAATTAACTGATGTCTGCTCATAGATCCCATAAAGAACACGCTCCTAGCAATATAAATTTCTATGTGATTACAATTAGTACCTCAAGATACGATAAATTGATTAAAAAGGAACCAGTCGTTGATGAATCAGGAGATATCATAAAACAATTCATAATTGAGTATAAATATAACGTCATAGGATATGATTTAGTTCCAGACGATAAAATAAAAATACTTAAGGCGTTCATAAATGCGCTTGATAACCCTCAAGTAGATGTAATTATATCTACAGGTGGAACTGGTTATACACAAACTGATGTTACAGTAGAAACTATAAGGAAGATATTTGATAGGGAAATAGAGGGGTTCGCAGACGTATTCAGACTAGTAAGTTATAACGATCCTGAAGTGAGATCTGCATCGTACTTGACAAAAGCTACAGCTGGAATTGTAAATAATAAACTACTCTTCTTATTACCTGGTTCTCCTGATGCTGTTAAATTAGCAATGAAAGAGTTAATTTTACCAGAGGTTGGGCATCTATTGTATTTGATTAGGAGAAAATAATATTGGCTATTTTATCTGTTAACAATCTTTTCATATTTTCTGCCATATTGATTTTGTCTAGATTAAAATAAAGCAATACCAAATTTTCTATACTCTCATCTTTAAGCATATTATTTATTATATTTGAATATACCTCGTTAATTATATTATTGTCAATATCATTATACCAACTCAAATCTTCTTCAATATCGTCTTTCAAATCCTTAGTAGCTATTTCCATTTTTTTCAAAAATACGTCAATGTAATTCTTATCCATGTTAATCCCAAGTAGATCTAAAGGCGTCTTTATATTTAATTGTCGTGCGGTTAGCGGGCACAGTGTAACTTCTTTATCAAGCTTATTTATATTATTTTTACCATTAAGTATATTAAGGAAAACGTTACTACAGCTTATTCTTGGAACGTTTACTTCATTCTTCAGTAAGCAAGGTATATGTAATTTACTATCCATCAATTTCATCTCATTAGCTATTAATAGTTGGATATTGTAAATATCAACTACCGTATTTTTCTTGAGCCTCTGTAGATAGAAGTACTCCTCGGGAGTAATAGTGTAGATTTCCTTAACTTTGGTTAGCTCCTCGAAGTAATACTCATCCTTTATTATTTTTGAAAAATCTTGTTGCAAATACAAAAGACTTACTTTTTTACCTTTTTTCAGTAAATATATAAGCGACTTAATTATTTCATCTATAAGATTTTCGGATATTGGGGTTATAATTAATACGCTACTGGAATTACCGACACTCTTAAAAGCATTTTTAGGTTTTATCTCATTAAGTCTAGCAGATTTCTTGAGATGTTGTGTAATATTCAATGAAACTGGGCATACTTGCTCGCATAATCCGCACATATGGCAATTTGCCAACTCATTATCCTTCTCGAAAAATGAGATTGTGTAGAAACCTAGGGGGGTATGAAATATATCTCCAACTTGTTTACCATATGGGCAAACGTTTACACACTTCCCACAGAGTATGCACCCGTTAAATAAGTTATCTCCTTCAGTTGTTGAATAGTCTAGTATATTCTTTATAGACTCTAGAGGTCTATTTGAGTATATTGAGAATGCAATTTCATCTTTTCTGAATCTTATTACTGAAAAATCAGAATTATTAATCATATTTAAAATTTTTTCAATCTCATTTAGTTGTAAATACCCAAAATACCAATATTTATATTCTAGATGTTCGATAATGGGAGAATTCTCCATCGAGAATTCTTTTATGAAGTTCTGAAGTAGTACTTCCCTTATCTTAGGGTAGGATACTAAAATGTAACTTTCCTTACCTTTCTTTATAACACTAACTTCTCTGAATACTGGTATCCTTGAGGAGTACCAACTCTTTATAATTGAGATCAAATCCTGTATATTTCCATCTAATCTTCTATATGTAATTTCTTTATCTTCCTTTCTTAAATATACATTTATTACTATTCCACCTTTATATTTTCCAGAATAGTATTTGCCATCTAGAAACGCATCAACTTCAACTCTTCCACCTATTTTTCCAAACTCATTGAAACCTGTAATTGGGTCGTTAAAGAATACTGAACCTCCTACACTAAAATCAGCGTTAGACCAAAATTCGACGTTATATTTTTCTAAGACCTCTCCCCATGTAGTACCTGCCTTAACTTTTATTTTATCTCCATTGTCCTCTATTCCCTTATACTCAGTTAAATCCAGTATACTCTCTCCTTCTACTCCCCTAAAGTACTCATACCTAGGTACTGTATTAGGCAATAAATTTATCCCGTCACTATACTTTATTACATTCTTTATTTCAACGCCTGCTATTTTTGTAGGTTTAAGTATTTTGTAAAGTATGCTATGCAATTGGACTTCCCTCTCTTTCTCTATTCTCCCCCTTGAAAACTCCCTTGACTAAACCATCTATTAATCTTAATGATTTTTTCCTTGATAAATATTTGTTATTATTACCGCAATATGGGCTGTATACACAGTTAGGGCACCCATCTTCGCAATTACAGCTTTTAACTATATCTAAAGCCACTTCATAAGCTTGTTCAAGTCTCTCAAAAAGCAGTTTAGAAATTCCACTTCCACCTATAGAAGAATCATATATTACCACGTGACCACTAGGATAACTTATCCCTCCTAAATCGGTTAATGATGAACCAGCAACTACTCTAGCTGCAGATATTAGCACATGTTCTGTAGCATGATAGGTTTCCATATGGTCTATTAAAGTAAAGTCCTCTATTAGGGGGTGATAGATTAGCAATCCCTTAGTGTTGTAAGTGAAAGAGATAGGATTCTCATAAGTATATTCATTCCTTCCACCTTTTTCTCTTTTAGAGAAAATATCGTATGTTACATAACCTTCTACAGTCATAAGTAGTTTCATATTCCCATATTCAACCTTTACGCCATATACTTCTCTCTCATCCTTTTTGTCAAATTCTAATAGGTCCATTGAGTAAAGTGGTTTAGTGTAATAAGGTAGTTCGCTATTAGCTTTTTTCACTTTTGCAACTAGTCTATTTATATCAAGTTCTTCTACAATATACGTCTTTTTCGAGATCAAATATACCGCGTTTGGATATAGATCGTGAAGTGCTGCTGGTAGTTCTCTTTCTCCTATTTTCTTTTCGTTTTCATATATTCTTATAATGGGCCCTACATTCCTGAGAGATGTAGCAGCTACGTATTTCTTAGTTTCTGGTGTAGCAAAAACGTAGTTGTTCGAAATTCTAACCTTCCCTTCTTCATTTAATAGGTCATAGGCTTTTTTCCATAAAGGAGGAACAGTGTCTATTTTGACTTTATATTTCTCTACTAAATATGCAGCTGCATGCACTTTTATAACTTCTAGGTTTGTTGGATCAAAAGTAAGCGATTGTATCTTTCTACTGAAGAACTCTTCAGGATGCCTTAAATAATAGCTATCTATGGGATCATCTCCTAAAATGGTGAACACTAATCCTGCATTATTTCTCCTTCCTGCCCTTCCTGCCCTTTGTACATATTTGGTGTAACTTGGAGGATTTTCAGCCATGATTACCGCATCAATGCTTCCTATGTCAATACCTAATTCGAGCGTTGGAGTAGCTACTACTCCATCTAATTCACCTTTCCTAAGTTTTTCCTCTACTTTTATTCTATCTTCAGCTACTAAACCAGCTCTATGTACCTCTAGATTCAGCCTAAATCTATCTGCTATTTTAGCAACTAACTCTGCCATTTGTTGAGAATCTGTAAACACAAGTACTTTTAATCCGTTCTTAACTAAAACCGCAGAGAGATAAGCAGCCAATGTCCATCTACTAGAGCCTCCGCTGTCTATTAAACCGTGAATTGCTATTCCTTTTCTTCTTCTGGTTCCTTCTACAATATCTCCTTCTATACCAAATAATTCCTCAAAAAGGTATTTAGTCGCACCTATAGTAGCACTTGATGCTATTATGTGAATATCTTTTTTGAATTCTCTAATTCTATCGACTAAATTTCTAATATGCGCTCCTAGGACTCCCTCATAAACGTGGACCTCGTCAAAAATGAAATGATCTGCAGTTCTTAGTAAAAATCTAAATCTGTTACTTAAAGCTAAGCCTAAATGTATCATATCAGGATTTGTTATTAGTATATGAGGCGGATTTTTATATAATCTCTCTCTTTCTTTTTCTGGTGTATCACCATCAAATATCCCAACATTCAGATCTAACTCTCCTGCTAATCTGTAAATCCTTGTTAGTTGATCTCTTGCCAGTGCTTTTGTTGGATATACTAGAACGCTTCTTTCTCCTTTTAATGCAAGATCCAAAATGGGAATTAGAAACGCTTCTGTTTTTCCAGTGCCAGTTCCAGATATTATCATAATATTTTCTCCATTCTTAATTTTTCTATATGCTTCATATTGATATTTATATAGCCTTTCTATTCCATATTGTATAATTGATTTCTTCAATTTCTCATCTATATCTAGTTCAATAACATTCGGACCTAATTCAGGTTCAAGAAACGTTTCTGTGTAAACGTGAGCCAATTTTGCATTAAAGGTTTTTAGCTTCTCATTTATTTCACTTAGAATTTCCACAATTTTATTAACTGTCATATATAGGTTAAAAGCATGGTGGAAGTTCTTAGCAGTAAAAAAGACGTTGAAGTCTTTTTATCCAAAAATAAAGATAAATGTAAAATTGGAGATATTATAGATATTGTAATATCAGAGAGCGTACTAGAGGATATTCCTACAATTGTATCTAAATATGGATTTTCTATGATTGATGGTGAGAATATAGGGGAAGATGTTATTAAAGTGAGATTAGAATTTAGACAGATTTTTAGGTGACAGATAAAGGTATAAACAAGTGTGCAGTGTTTCCGGAGTCTTAATATTTAATCCGAAAAACGTTGATAAGATAGAAAGGAAATTAGCTAATATTCTTAAGAGAGCGGAGGACAGAGGAAGAGATAGTTTCGGTATAATTGTAATTCAAAAAGATGGTACGTTAAAGATAAGAAAATCTATAGGCAGACCGTCAGAAAAAGAAGAGTTACTATACGGTATTTTAGATGAAAATTCTAGAGTAGTAATAGCCAATAACAGGGCTGAACCTACTACTGAATATGTTAAGCAGAAAAGTGAAGAAGATATACAACCTTTTGTTGGTGACAGATTCATTGTCACTCATAATGGAATCATAGCAAATGATATGGAGCTAGAAAAGAAGTACGAACTTAAGAGGAAGACCAAAATTGATAGTGCAATTCTTCCATTACTTCTGGATAGGTTATGGGATGGTAGAGTGGAAACATTAAGGGAGATACTAACACAAATTAGAGGCAGTTTCGCATTAGTAATAGGAGATAAGAAGAATCCGGATAGGATATTCCTAGCCCAGAACTTTAAGCCATTATATATGGCATATGATCACTCTCTTGAAGCGGCATTTTTCACATCTCTTGATGAGTACTTTGATGTAAAACCTTTCGATCCAGTGAATGTAACTAAGCTTGAACCATACTCAATATCTATGGTAACCTTAAATAAAGAAATTATTAGTTTACCACTAATTGAGAAAAAGAAAGGTAAAGTATTAGTTGTAGCTAGTGGTGGTTTAGATTCTACAGTAGCGGCTACGAAGCTTATAAGAGATGGCTACGAGGTTACGTTGATACACTTTAATTATCACCATAAAGCTGAGGAAAAAGAAAGGGAGGCAGTGAGAAAGATCTCAGAATACCTACAAGTTCCTCTAATTGAGATCAACACAGATTTATTTAAGATGATAGGTCATGCTACATTAATAAAAGGAGGAGGAGATATTGTAAAAGATAGAAAAGGAGAAGAAGGAGCAGAATTTGCTCATGAATGGGTTCCTGCGAGGAATTTAATTTTCTTCTCAGTTGCATTGGCAATAGCTGAAGCTTATGGTTATGACGCTATAGCTTCTGGAATTAATCTTGAAGAAGCCGGGGCTTATCCGGATAATGAAATGGAATTCATAAGAATGTTAAGGAAACTAAGTCCTTATGCTACTGGTCCCAACAAAAAGGTTGACGTATTAATGCCGGTAGGTAATTTAGTGAAACATGAGATAGTAAAATTAGGCTATGAAATTGGTGCACCACTACATTTAACATGGAGTTGTTATGAAGGAGGACAGAAACATTGCGGAAAATGTGGTCCATGTTATATGAGAAGAACTGCATTCAAGATTAATGGGCTTAAGGATCCAGTAGAATACGAGTACGATGAATAGTAGAGTAACTTTAATAGTGATATATAGTACTACTATTTTATGTTACCGCCAATAGAATTTTTTGTCATAGTGGTGTTGATTAGTGCTCTCTCAGGGATATTAGGTGCATTGACTGGTCTCGGCGGTGCTACATTTCTAGTTCCAATCTACACATTATATCTAAATATACCTATTGCATACGCTTCTGGAGCTAGCTTAATTTCTACCATAGCGACTTCTAGTGGTGCAGCTAGTGCTTATGTTAAGGATAGGATAACTAATGTCAGGATAGGAATGGGACTTGAAATAGCAACTACAACCGGTTCCATAGCTGGCGCTCTCACAGTGGCATATATTTATGCACATCATCTAGAATTTATAATATATATAATTTTTGGAATAGTATTGCTTTCACAAGTTTACGTGCAACTTACTAAGTCTAGATTTGAGCTTCCAAAACCTATTAAAGCTGATTGGACAACTAAAGTGTTTCAACTCTACGGTAAGTATTATGATTCAGCATTAAAGCAAGAAGTAGAATACTATGGCGTAAGGTGGTGGCTAGGCGAGATCATTATGTTTTTTGCTGGTTTTATTTCTGGTTTACTAGGAATTGGTTCAGGTGCACTAAAAGTTTTAGGTATGGATTGGGCTATGAATCTTCCAATGAAAGTTAGCACTACGACTAGTAATTTCATGATCGGTGTAACAGCAGCTACTGGTAGCTCAATTTATTGGCTATTTGGGTACATACAGCCATTCTTAGCTGCAGGTACTGCATTAGGTGTTTTAATAGGGGCGTTTATTGGAACTAAGATTTTAGTAAGGGTAACTAACAAGACTATTCGATATATCTTCACTGCTATTTTAGTTTTCTTAGGAATTCAAATGATACTGAGGGGGTTTGGGTATGGATTTTAATGATATTATAGGTTATGCGTTAAGAATAGGTGTAGTAATTAGTGCGATAATAATAGTAATAGGTGTGATCTTATTGTTTTTAAGCGGTGGTTCAAATAATTTTACTATATCACAAATAGCTAGTTCCCATTCAATTGTTAACAGTTCAATCTTTAAACCTACTGAAATATTTAGTGGTTTACCTAAACTTTATGGCCTTGATTACATTTATTTAGGGTTAATGGTTTTGATAGCTACCCCGGTAATTAGAGTATTGTTAGGTATCGCACAGTTTGCATCAGAGAAAAATAAGTTATATACAATAATTACAGCTATAGTATTTTTTAATTTAATGTTTGCTATATTTATATTACCTATAATTATAGGCAAATGAGATTTTACCATCTAGCAAATATTTCATTCTTTTTTCTAATATCCTTAAATTTAACTCCATATATTCATCTGCGATTTGCTTTGTAAATAATTTGCAAACATTACTTTCAATCACAACATTAAAACTTTCTTTGAGTGTATTTTTTATTGTTGTTTGATCTAGTGATTTTATTAGTTCTATACCATCACGGAAATCTTCTTCATTAGCCCACAAATCAAATCTACTTACCCTCTTATCTAATATCTGAACTATGTAGTATAATGGTTTCCATGCAGACAATGAATGTCCATGATCTATGATAAACCCCTTACTCTCTTTTGAGAGTACATGTTCTTCCTTCAAGTCTATATTTAGAATCCATTCTTCAAACGCTAAACTTCTTTTTATTTCGCCTAAGTTAGATATGTTTTTAGTTGATTTATCTGGGAAATAATCCATTAAAAGTCCTATAGTTTCCCCATATCTAACTAGAGAAATTTGTGGGATCGGTAAGCTTAATATATTTCCTATTTTTGAAGCGAATAGCTCTGATACAATCTCTAGTGCCACATTTATGTCTTTCTCTTTTTTAGCTGGCTTAAAGTATAGTAACAATGCAAAGGTAAAAGATGCGTGAAGAATATAAAATTATCCTATGCAATTGCTAGAAACCTTTTTAACACAAACTTATTTTACATCTAGTCGTATTATATTATAATGGAAGATGTTAAACAGTCTGTAGAAAAAATAATAAAGGATAGAGAATGGGTAACATTTAACGATCTGCTAAAATACTTACCGTATCCTGCGCCAGTAGTTTATGACGCACTATCTCAACTAATAAAGGAAAATAAAGTAGGAAGAAGAGGAAAGTATCTTTATTACATAAAGAATAGACAGACTACTTAGTGATTTTTATTGAACTAGCTACTGTTTTCAGAAAGTCTTTGTACGATATGGGTCTTTAATCATAACACCTTTACATAAAAAGCACACTATTCTAAATATCTTTAGGATTAGATTATATCATAAACGTCTTGTAAATCTTCTATTTCTCCACATACTATTACTAGCTTAAAAACTTTACGGAACGACTAGCGTTTCGGTAGATGCAAATTATACTTTAGCGCAATTAGCCTTAAGATGAGTACAGATACTAGGCTTGCAAATATACTAAGTTGATGCAAATATGGCGTGGCGAAATAATATAATAGACCACCAAATAATGCTGCGGTAGCATATATTTCCCTAGTAAGCACAAGTGGTATTTCATTCACTAATAAGTCTCTTATCACTCCACCACCAGTTCCTACGATAGCAGCAATTAATCCCACTGATATTGGATTTAGTTCATGAGAATACGCTAGAGACGCACCCAATGTAGCGAATGTGGAAAGGCCTATTGCATCAGTGATCATAATTATTGTTCTAACTGGATTAGCTTCTAACCATTTGTAAAAATAGAAAACGAAAATGGAAACGGATATGCTTAACAATAAGTAGTTCCATTCAGTAAGTATCTCTGGTGGGTATATTCCCAGAAGGATATCTGCAATTATACCACCAGCGTAACTAGTTATCACGCCAAGTACTGTTACGCCAAAAATATCAAGTCCTCTATTTATTCCTTTAAGAGAGCCAGATATTGTGAACGCGATTATTCCGATGACATTAAGCAATTCTAAGATCATACTTAATTATAAAGAAGTTTTACTAGGTTTATATCTTCTTTTCAGCCAATTAGTGATAATTTTTCAAGCTGTTGAAGTTCTGAGGATAGTGGTATCGTAAAGAGAGCCAGCCAAGATATGCAAATATAACAAGATAGGTAAATTTTACAAAAGTTTATAGCTGAGAAAACACCAGAAATTATTCAAATTTTGCTTAACTACTTTATTTTCTAAATAATAGCAAGAATCTTATAAACACTGAAACGAGAGATATTAATGCAATTAGAAGTATTGTTAATAAAGAAAACAATATGGATAATTCAGAATAAATTGGCCTAAAAAATAAGGTCATAATTAGGAAAACTCTTATCATTAAATTAAAGATGTCTTATTTTCTTTTATTTCTTACTCTTAGCATGATCACTATAGCCACTATTATTACTACTATTACTGCTACAATTACAGCTATGTCTACTGGAGACTTAAATATTTGAACATATAATGGTGGTGATATCGTAACGTAGAAAGTATCAGACTGCTCAAATGGGAATAAGGCACCAGTCTGATTCCATACCAATGCGATTGCTAATGGGTATGTTCCAGACGAGGCACCGCTGCTTACATCTACTATAAATGTTACATTAATTGCTTGTCCTGGTTGAATGTCGCCCGCAAATACTTCAGATGCAGTTAAAGCTTGTAACGGATTTGATGAACTTACATGAGGATATATGACGTTAGAAGTTCCTAGCCTAATTATTACATTTTTAGCGGTGGCATTGCCAGTGTTCTTAAGAGTTACTGTAATTGGGACGCTACTATCTCCTGCACTTAAAGTAGGGTAAGATACTCCAACTACAATTAAGTTAGCCTTTGGGTATATCTGTAGCGGGTACCTATAAGTTACCTTTCCTCCATCATATGTTACTGTAATATTTATAATATAAGTCTTAGGTACGGTATCATTAGGAATATTTATAAGAAATGTACCATTGACTGGAACTCCAATAGGTAGTGCTCCTAGATGTATTGGATTCGAAGATATTATTTCAAATGGAGACTGTATTGACACATTCGCGTTCTCTGCTATACCACTACCAAAGTTAGTGAGAATTACTAGTAGTCTTACATCAAAATAACTTGGGAATATTTGGGGTGGAATAGTGACTACATTTACTGAGATGTTGGGAGAGGAAATTATTACTGGAATAGTAATTGTAGTCTCGTGATTGAAATAATATAATGTTGCTGGTATGTAGTATACTCCTGGTGTCGCGTTTGGATATACACTTACGGTAACTGTAGCATAGTTCTCTTGACCTGCTGGTATTATTCCAATTTGGGCAACTGTCTGATGAAATACTAATGGGTATTCCACATTCTGAAAGTCTAAAGTAGCATTGAGAATATTCACATCGCCGGTGTTTTTAAGTAAAATTGTTAAAGGCACTTGCGTTTCTCCAGGTGAGACAGTTATTGGTGAAGATATTGCTCCCCAAACGCTTTGTGCTTGTATTGTTACATATCCTAGTATGTCTACTGGCATCATTATTGTTTCTTTGAAGCCTCCGTATGCTTGTAGTGTTATTGGTATGTAGTATACTCCTGGTGTCGCGTTTGGATATACGTTAGCTATGACTGTTACGTAGTTATAACCACCTGCTGGTACGAAGCCTACTGTTGCGTTGTTTTGTAGGAATTGTATGGGGTAGTGTGATTGTAGTGTTAAGCTGACGTTTGATAATAGATTCTCTCCAAGATTCTCCACCACAATTGTAAGAGGCACGTTATTTTGACCTGGTGCAACTAAAACTGGGTTGGATGGAGAACCCCATACACCTTCTAACGATACTTGATTTAATGCTTGTATATAAATTGGTACTTTAATGAATTGTATCTCACCTTTATAGTAAGTAATTTTCACTGTGATATAATAGACACCGCTATTTGTAATATTTGGATACACGCTAGCTAAAACGGTTAACGATACAGGGTAACCCGCTGGTATATTTCCTACGCTTACATTATGCTGCAGGAATTCTACCGGATATTGTGACTGTAAGACTAAAGTTGCGTTCGTAACAGTAGCTATACCAGTATTTTGTAGGATTATTGTTAGTGGTATGTTGTTTTCTCCTGGTCCTACGACCATTGGGTTTGTTGTTGTACCCCATACTGATGTTGCAGAGAAATTCACATATCCTAGTATGTCTACTGGCATCATTATTGTTTCTTTGAAGCCTCCGTATGCTTGTAGTGTTATTGGTATGTAGTATACTCCTGGTGTCGCGTTTGGATATACGTTAGCTATGACTGTTACGTAGTTATAACCACCTGCTGGTACGAAGCCTACTGTTGCGTTGTTTTGTAGGAATTGTATGGGGTAGTGTGATTGTAGTGTTAAGCTGACGTTTGATAATAGATTCTCTCCAAGATTCTCCACATAAATCGTAAGTGGTAACATAGTTTCTCCTGGTGCAGCCACTGTAGCATCTGATGGTGTACCCCATGCATCATTTAATGCTATTTGATTTGAAGAACCTATATCGATGGGAACTAGTACAGTTGTTGTTGCATTGTGGTAATATATTAAGTTTATTTTTATGTAATACAAACCTTCAGTTGCGTTTGGATATACTGAAGCCATTACTGTAGCTTCTCCATAATATCCAGCGGGAATAGCTGAGATAGTAGCATTCTTTTGCAGAAATTCTACTGGGAACTGAGAATTTAATTCCAAAGTTATATTAGTAACCAGCGTGTTTCCAAGATTTTGTAGGATTATTGTTAGTGGTATGTTGTTTTCTCCTGGTCCTACGACCATTGGGTTTGTTGTTGTACCCCATACTGATGTTGCAGAGAAATTCACATATCCCGCAATAACTACTGGTACTAATACGTCGTAAGAGAATTCTTCCCCAGCGCCAGAAATACCTTGAACTATTATTACTTCACTATATGTGCCAGTCTTTGCTGTATTAGCAATGTCGAACAAGTAAGTAACATTGACCATTTGCCCTTGATTCCAGACTGGTATATGTGTAAGCTGAGTTCCATTATTATAGTTGTAGACGTAAAATGGATAAGTAGATGCGGGATATATCGTTACATCGTATAACGTTGAATATGTATTGATTAAATGAAAGGTTATTGGCACCTCAGTCTCTCCTGCTGCGAGCAATTCACTACTTGTAGCATATCCTTGAAATGGTGTAGTTTGCGAAGATAATTGCAAGGTTAAATAAGTAAATGAAGATAATATCACTAAAAGTACTATAATTAAGCTTTTCCTCATTGAATCACCCTTCAAAAAGATATATCTAAATACTTTTAAGTGTTTTCCTCCTTTATTGGAAGCATGGCCTTGCAACAATATAAAGAACCTAATATTGGAAATCTATTATAGAAGAATAAAATTTCTGTAACAGAAGTAAAAATCTTGTATTTTGTAATAATAAGGATAATAAGAGTATTATATATGTTCTTTTCAGAGAATAAACAGATCCTTTGATAACGTATTTAGAGATCTTCCTTTTCCATTTATTATTGTAACTTCATCTTCTATTCTGATGCCAAATCTCTCTGGGATATAAATCCCAGGTTCAATTGTAAATACCATCTTCTCCTTTATTATCTCATTATTATCTGGGGATATATATGGCTCTTCATGGACCTCTATACCTATTCCATGCCCAGTTCTATGAATGAAGAAGTCCCCATATCCTTTACTGGCTATAGTTCTTCTAGCTACGTTATCAATCTCCATTGCCTTCACTCCTTCTTTTGCAAACTTTTCAGCTTCTTCATTTGCATTCTTAACTATTTCAACTACATCTAACACTAGTTGATCTTTAGGGTTTCCTAGAGAAAAAACTCTAGTAGTATCTGTTGAATAACCCTCATATTTTATGCCATAATCTATGACTATTACATCACCTCGCCTAATTTTCCTTTCTGTACATCTTAGGTGAGGCATTGCTGTATTTGGACCAGACGTCAGTATTGGTTCAAAGGAAACATTTCCCGCATTTTCAATTAAGAAGCTCTTCAGCTTTCTCTCTATTTCACACTCGCTTACACCTTCCTTTAGATAGTTTATAAATTCTAGAAGAAGCTTTTCAGATTTTTCTACTCCTTTCTTCATTTTTTCAATTTCGTTTTCATCTTTTATCTGTCGTAGCTTTTTTAGAATTATTGATGCTGTTTCAATTCTTCTAGGTCGAAATTTATTTAGTATATTTACAGTGAAAAGAGAGAACATCGTATCATCTACTAGCATGAAAGAATTTTCTTTCAATTTTACTTTAGAATACGGATCTTCTCCATCACTATATACTACAAGTGGCAAGTGTTTTAACTGTTCTTCATAAAGTTTCGGGGCTAGTACGAAATAATCATCTTTAGTGATAAATAGTAATAATGGTCTTTCCATCTGTTCTTCTGAGAATCCTATTAAATATTGCATATTGCTAGTTGTCCCTATGATTATATAATCCGCATTTAGTCTTTCAAGTTCCTCTTGCACCTTTTTTATTCTGTCCATATTGAACTTTAAATACGTCTTGCTATAAATAGATAATACTATGATCACAATCATCTATGACGATATTTATAAGTATCATGCTCCAAAGCGATATCATGTAGAAAATCCTACTAGGATCGATTACTCACTTTCCGCCTTTGCAGACATTAAAGTGAAGATAGAGAAACCAGTAAAGGTTAGTGACCCGCAAATTGTACATTCAGAAGAATATGTTAAATTAGTTGAAAAATTTTCTAATATGGAAGAAGATCTGGATGCAGATACTTATGTAAATAGGTATACGTACGAAACTGCACTTTATGCTTTAGGAGGAGCTTTGAGGGCTTTTGAAGTTAATGGATTTGCACTAGTAAGGCCACCAGGTCATCATGCAGGTACTTATGGTAGAGCATTCGGTGCTCCTACTTTAGGTTTTTGTATCTTTAATAACGTAGCGTATCCAATTAAGAAGTTTGGATTGAAGAGGGTGGCAATTATCGATTTTGATGTACATTATGGAAATGGAACTCAAGAAATCTTTTATGAGGATCCTGAAGTCTTACATATAGATATACATCAAGACCCTAGAACTATTTATCCGGGAACCGGTTATCCAGACATGGTAGGAAGAGGTGAGGCAGAGGGAACTAAAGTAAATCTACTAATACCCCCATTAGGTGGTGACGATCTATATGAAGAATTACTGCCAATTATTCAGAGTATTCTAGATGATTTTAAGCCAACGATTTTAGCCTATTCAGCAGGTTTTGATGCGTATAAAGGCGATGGTCTAGCATCAACTAATATAACTGAGTATTCATTTTACAATTTAGGTCGAATCAGTAATAGTTTTGTTAGAAAGTATGCAGTTTTAGAAGGAGGATATGGTGATGGTTTGAGAAAAGGTCTGAAAGCATTTTTAGAAGGTTTCTCCGGTATTGATAAAGAATATAAGGTGTACAGGTCGAATGATAGCGTTAAATCGAGGTTTATGAATTATCTAGGTGAAGAGAAAAATATTCTTAGAAAGTACTGGAGTATATAATTAGCAAGTGTAGTAACACTTTAGCGCTATATTGTATGCGGCATTATAATCCCTATCTGCCTTATATCCACAAGCGGGGCACACGAATAACGAACCTAAGATCTCACCCTTCTTATATCCGCATTTTGCGCAGACTTTAGAAGTATTATGAGGATCTAGTTTCTTGTATTTCATGCCTCTTCTCCTTATCTCGGCCTCCAACATACTTTGTAATACTTTTAATCCCTTACCTGCTTTAGTATCAAAGTATTCTAAATTTTCCATTGCAATTATTTTTGGTTCTAGCTCCTCTATAAACGTAACAGCGTTATAAACGATCTTTTTGGCATTATTTTTTATTTCCTCTAATTCAAGAATTCCTTGGTCATCTCCTAAAAAATTTACAAAATACTCCATAACTTTAGGTTCATCAAAGAATCTTACTTTCCACGGTTTAGTATCTCTTATTGCTACCACTGTTATTAAATGTCTTAATCCCACATCTATCCCCACAATGCTTGGCCGTTCTTGATACGCAAGATATACCTTTATTTCATTTTCTTTGTATTCTACTATTGCGTATAATGGTGAATTAGCATCATTCGGCACTTTTACTAACGCATTGTAATTTTTTATTCTAATTACATCATTGCTGATGAAATCTATTTGAAGTGGACCATCTCTAGGGACTCCACCAGTAATTATAGTAGTTAGCAGAGACTTAGGTAAAGTAGGTGGGGGATCCACTTTTTCTTTAATTCCGCGTTTTCTCAATGCATCAACATAAAGCTTATAATAAACTATCTCTTTCTGAATCTCCTTTAGTTTACCATAATCTAAAATCTTTGCTTCTATAAGTCTCTCTTTCATAGATTAATATTAAAGACACTAAGCTTAAGAATTTATACTTCTAGAGATGTGTAATATTCCCCATTGTAAGTTCTTCTGCATCTGCCCCTTCTTCAAGATAATATTTCACTGTGGATGAAAATACGTATCCTTTATTATCGGTGTATAGTTTGTAATATTCCTCTTTAGTCTCCTTAAGGAGTCTATTTTTATTGTAATAATATGCTACTAATATTGAAGGTCCCTCACTTTTGGCATAGGAGATTAAGCTGGAATTTAAGCTAGTTGAGAAATCTTTTAGTTTTTCTATAGTTAATGAATACGCATCGAACGGTGTCATATTATTTTCTACTAACGTCTTGATTTCTTCCAAGATTAAATAGCTATCAGTATACGGTTTACTGCTATTACTACTAAAAGCAATTCTACTAACAGAACCATTGTGTGCAAAATAAAGGTCATACGCATTTACTCTTATATGGTATGGATGTGAATGAGATAGTCCAATAAGAAATTTACTTCCAGCCTTTCTAGCATGGATGATACCCACTATTTCATCTCCTTTTGCTATCTCTAATAGGTAACTAACGTAGCTATCCTCATATATTGGATCTTCCGATCTGTAGTAAATAACTCTCCACTTAGAATTCCTTTTAACAAATACACTCAGACCCCAGCCATCTGGGTGACTCCCATATCTCGAGAAAACATCATTTTTACTAGCACGTATTAAAGCGTCTACATATTTCTTTGAAATCTCGCCTTTAGTGCGAAATGCTATAAATCTACACATTTAATGTCAACCCATCAAAAGCGACAAGTATTTTATTATTAACTAAGCTTATTATTTTTTCCTCTATATCTACTGGAATATGTGTTACAACTACTTTTTTATCTTTAAATATGTTGAGTATTTGCTTAATTGAAGTATGTCCCCAGTTGCCACAATTATCTATGCATGTAGATTCGTGAATAATAAGGTCAACATCTTTTACGTTATCTAATATGGTATCGCATGGCTCTTTAGTATCACCAGTATATAGTACTCTAGTATTGCCATCACTTATAATATAACTTACGGCATAAATTGAATGACATGCTCTAACTGCATGTATTTCTAACTCATTAATCTTTCCTTCTGGAAGTTCTTTTTCATAAACTTTTGCCGAGATATTATTACCTGCATTGACATATGCATTAAGTACGTTAGAAAAACCATTTGGAGAATATATTTCTAATTCTGGTATTTGTCTTATTTTCCTTTGGACAAGATATTCAAAAACTCCGCTAAAGTGATCTATATGCAGATGCGTTATGAAAAGAGCGTTTGGATGTATTCTGAGATCTTCAATTCTTAGGTCTGCACCGGGACCTAGGTCGAAAAGAACTGAATCGTTAATTAATATGCCAGATTTTACCCTTTTTGTCCCTATACTAGCTCCTGCACCTGTCCCAAGGAATGTTATTTTCATAGATCATCACGCTCTGTTATATCTACGAAATCTAGATCACAAAATCCTCTTACACAATGTTCATCCTTAATCTTTTTCTTCATCCTTATTGATCTCTTCAAGGAACTTGTTCACCTCCTCCAATTTAGGTCCGAGTGCTCCTATCTTGGTGACAGAGAGCGCAGCTACTTTATTAGCATATTCAACTGCAGTCTCTAGATCATATTCTTTTTCTAAGTAAACTGCTAATGCAGCATTAAACACATCACCGGCTCCAGTCTCATCAACAACGTTAACCTTAGGGGCTGGGATAAGTGTTCTCTTGCCATCCTTTGTAGCTAATAATGCACCTCTTTCACCTAATGTGATAATCACTGCTCTTTTGACTTTTTTAAGTAATAGATGAAGACCATATTCTAGGTCGTCAGTACTCACCAATTCTTTAAACTCGATTTCATTTGGCGTTATTATGTCAGTTAATGATAGAATATCGGTATCTTTGAGAACTGCAGGTGCAGGATTAAGTATACGTATACCGTTAAACTCTTTCAGAGCCTTTTTTACTACATTTTCCCTTATCTCTAACTGCGTTAATAATATGTTACCATCTAAGCTTTCGCTTATATCTTCTTCTGTAAGATGATAATTTGCTCCTCTATTTACTACTATTACGTTCCTTCCCCTTTTATCAACAAATATATATGCAGTACCAGTACTGACGTTATTTTTTATTTTTACGTCAGAGATATCTATATTTTCTGTCTTCCAAAATTCTATTGCATTTTTACCGTAGTTGTCATTTCCTACTGCAGCAACTATCTTCACTCTGCTTCCTAATCTTGAAGCGGAAACTGCTTGATTAGACCCTTTTCCGCCATGATTCATATAAACCTCATCAGCTATTACAGTTTCTCCAATTTCTGGTATCTTGTTAACTTTAAGTATTATATCGATATTATAACTACCTACTACAGTTATCAACTCGTAGCTACCTCCTTTAGTTTTTTTATCAATTCATCTCTACTCTTAGCAGTAATCAATACCATGTTATAATTTAATAATGCATCACCATCTATTCCACTTTTTGTTAGCTTTATCTTGCCTCTTTCTGCGGAACTTAGTATCTTATCAGATACTGGCAATAATACACCTATTTTACCATTTATTTTCTTCATAATGGAACTTATCTCATTGTTTATATTATTTAGAATAGGACCATCTATTTTTATTTTATTTAAATATTTTATGAAGCCGCCAGCTAAACTCAATACATCTTGATAGTTTGTCATATACGCAACGTTAGCTTTTGTAGTGTCATTAATTAACCTGAGTGTGATGTCGGGATTAGATTCCAAATACCATAATAATTTTTCTAGTTCATTTCTTCCCTCTTCCCTCTCTACTATAGCTTCTATTGGCGCAAATGGATCTACTGGTCCATGGCCTTTTCCTAATTCTAAACCATATCTGATTGTTAAGGATACGAATTCTTTAGCTTTAATTACGGCATCTTTAAGCTTGTATCCTAAGGCCAAATATGCAGTTATTGCAGCTGAGAATACGTCACCACTGCCATGAGTGTTTTTTGTATTAACATATTCTCCTCTTAGCTCAATCTCCTCTCCATCTACTACGGCATAGTCTACTCCGTTAAATCCTTTAACTACTATATTTCCATATTTAGAATAAAGATCGCGTGCAACATTTCTAACATCATCTTGTGTATCTATCTTAGTATTAGCAATTATTTCAGCCTCATACCTGTTAGGTGTAGAGATTAATGATTCTTTCATAGCTTTTCTTATATGTTCTGAAATATCTTCTGTGACTAACAAGGATCCAGACTTAGCTACCATAACTGGATCTAAAACTAAATTCAAATTATATTCTTTAATTTTTCTCAGTACTAAATCTATAACTTTACCAGAAGCTAACATACCAGTTTTAGCGTGGGTAGGTTTTAAGTCTTCACATACAGCGTTGAACTGTGCCTCAATGAAGTCTAAGGGCACTTCTAAAACTTTCGTTACAATTTTTGTATTTTGTGCTGTTAAACCAGTTATTACTGTAGTTCCAAACACTCCTAGTGCTGTGAAAGTCTTTAAGTCGGCTTGTAATCCCGCACCCCCACCACTATCACTACCAGCAATTGTAAGTACAACTGGTCTGGTTCGCACAATTTAATAATGTATCTATAAAAATAATAATCCTTTCTTCTAAGATAACTTTGACGGGCATATAGCGGAGAAAACACAATACTTACATTCCCAATTAAATTTTGGCGCGTTTCTTAACGTTATAATATCTTCCGCATATCTAATTATCGTGGCTTCGTCTAGCGGATCGTTAACTTCATATTCCGTTATTCTATCCGGCGTTATGTAAACTAGTATTCCCTTTTCTGCACTAAAAAGCCATAAATATATTTGTAATTGAATTTTGTGATGAATATGCGGTAATCCCTTATCACTTCTGGAAGATTTTATCTCAATTACGATTTTTTTATCATTCTCGTTTTTAATTAGAACATCGGCTTTTCCCTTTATTTTATATGTTTTTCCAAGAACTTGGATATTTCTTTCAGCCTCAACTTCAGCATCAGCATTAAAATTATTCTTTAATAGAGTCTCTAGACCTATATGTAGAAGGTCACCTAGAATAGCAGATGGTTCGTAGACTTGTGTAATTGAAAGTTCCTTATATTGGTTCTCGTACTTTATTTTCCTAGGGCATCTCACCAGATCTGTAACATAAATAGTATTTTCGTCTCTGACATGACTTAGATAATCTTCGAGTTTTCTTTTGAGTATAAACTCTGTTATCATCCTATAACCTCACCCGTAACTTTTGCACTCCTTTCAGTCTTTATCCAAACCCTTGGAGCCCTTATTAACTCTAGGAATATCGCTGTAAAATTTAACGCTACGACGAAATTCATATAAACGAATGAGGGTATCATGTAAAAGTATTCTATCATATGTCTTCTTGCAATTAGAATAATCAGCAATAATGAAAATAGAGAGGCTAACGAAACTAAACTAGCTGCAATTATATATAATGATGAGGAATACACTAACACTAAGGAGTAGTTAATAAGGTTTAAAACCATGAAGAAGGGAGTAAACACTATTAACATACCATCTATTATTCTCAAATCAACCTTTCTAATCTTTCCGAAAGATACTTCTAAGTGACCCCTATACCACCTTAATCTTTGTCTAATAAGAATCTTCAGACTTATTGGCACTTCTCTCCAACTTATAGTAGTTGGGGAATAAACAATTCTATAGCCTCTATTTACAATTTTCAGGCTTATATCCAAATCTTCCGTTAATGAATATTCATTCCATCCGCCCAATTCTTCTATTAAACTTCTTCTTATGAACGAACAAGTTCCCTCTATTGGAACAAATAAGCCCACTTTGGCTCTTCCAGCTATTGAATATTCATATATCAATTCCTCTATTGCAGCTAATCTACTTGTGACGCTTTCTCTAACGTTAATTGGAATTAACTTACCTTGTACCGCTCCTACTTTATTATCCTCAAATTTAGGTTCTACGTACTCTAAGATATCTAGACGCGGTACTGTATCGGCGTCAAAAATACCAATAATTTCCCCCTTGCTAACTCTTAATGCAAAATTTAACGCTCTGCTCTTTCCATTAGGTACATTAGCTTTTGGAAGACTATAGCACTTTACTATATTATACTTCTTTTCGTATTCTTGGCAAATATCAAGTGTCCTATCAGTTGAACTATCTTCCACTACAATAACTTCATATTTTGATCTATCATATTCCAGATTTACTAATCTATCTAGTAATCTGGGAAGTACGTTTTCTTCATTCTTAGCTGGAACTATTAAGCTAAACGTTATTCCACTATTGTTTTTGCTTTCAAATGGTTTCCATGCCACTCCAATAATTGCCAATATACTGTTATATACAGTCCATGAGGATACTATACCACTTAACGTTATTATCAAAATATCTAGCATTATTTTTCATACCTACGTCTTATAATATATTTTTTGTTAGCCGTCATACTCATTTCTTTTCCTCATCCTTTTTATTTCTAAGTAGCTTAATCATATAATTATGTTCAGAGATCTGCTAGGAGATTATGAAGCTAAAGGAAAAGTTGTCCAAGGAGTAGGGAGATTTATAGCTCTTGGTTTAGACGATCCATTTCATATCACTACTATAACTGGATTTACTATATACGGCATAGGAAAATATATAGAAAAGAAAAGAACAAATTATGGCATTAGAATGGCGAAATTAGATATAGAAAATATTAGGAAGGAGATTAGGGAAAGTATCTTAGATATCTCCACTATTAGATTTTAACTTAGTAGAGATAAGGTATTTTTAGATGAGAATTACTCCAATAGCATTTGAAAGTTTGGGCGTAAGATCACAAGCAACACTAGTGGAAACTAAGAACTTAAGAATCTTAGTAGATCCAGCAATATCATTAGCGCCTAGGAGATATAATCTGCCTCCACACCAAAAGGAAGTCGATAGGTTAACCGAATTAGCCAAAGTTCTCGTAAATATTGCCAAGGATGTTGACGTCATTGTAGTTTCTCACTATCATTACGATCATCATGATCCGGGGTATGTAATACCAACGGATATTTACAAAGATAAAATAGTATTCATTAAAGATCCCCAAAATATGATAAATAATAGTCAAAAATATAGAAGAGCACCTAGGTTTTTACGTTCAATAAAAGATAAACCTAAAAACATAGAAATAGCAGATGGCAGAACATTTAAAATTGGAGATACCACTATTTCTTTTTCCCCTGCAGTTCCTCACGGTGCTGATGAACGATTGGGCTATGTAGTACAAGTATTCATAAGGGATAACGATTCATCTGTATTATTTACCTCAGATATAGAAGGTGCTCCTAAAGACCTTCATTTAAAATTTACGAAAGAAACTAAGCCTAATACAATAATAATTGATGGACCTTTAAGTTATCTATTAGGTAGAGCGTTAAAAGAAGAAGAATTACAAAGTTCTATTAAAAATATGGAGGAAATAGTCAAGAATGGTCTAGAGACCGCAATAATAGATCACCATGTTTTAAGAGATATAAATTACGCTAATGTTTTGAAACCGGTATATGATGTTGCTAAAGATTTGAACGTTAAAGTAGCTACTGCGGCCGAGTATTTAAAGGTCGAACCATTAATATTGGAAGCTAAAAGGAAGGAATTATTTAAGGAGGATAATAGGCCAGCCAGAATACCAAGAGGCTTAGCTAAATTACTAACTGCCGGAGAGGGCTAGGGTAGATACGAAACTGATATAAAATGTGCAAGTAGCATACCAGCTATGTAACTTCCTATAAGTGCTATCATTCCGGTCCCTATTTGTTCAAACGCCCCCCTATATTTTCTTAAACCAGTATATTTTGTGCCTAATATACCAAATATTCCAAGAGTCAAAATTACTAATAATATTGAAGTGATCAATGCGTAATTAAATTGAAATTGTTGCAAGTATACGCTTATAGCAAACGGAAATATTGGTATTAAGCCTCCTATTATCAGATATAGTGACATTAAAAAACCTAGCTTAACAGGGCTTTCAAATTCTTCCGGGAAAACCTTAAGCTCGTGCATTAGCATTTCTTCTAAAGCTACATTTTTATTTTTAAGTAGATATTCGGCTATTTTTTCCGACACGTCCTTGCTAAATCCTTTCTTCATATAAAAATCTATTAATTCTTGTTTTTCCATTTCTGGGAACTTTTCTAATTGATATTTCTCTTTTCTTATCTCATTTTGTATTACCTGCATTCTTACTCTAGTACTTATATATTCTCCAATACCCATGGAAAATGCTTGACCAATAGTAGCAATTAATCCTGCTATTAACACTGCGATAGCATCGTGAGAGAAACCTGCTGCGCCAAGTACAATTGCTCCAACTCCGATTAAACCATCTTGTATGCCAAACACTTTAGTTCTAAATACATCTGCTTGATGAATATAATGGGTTAGTTCTTCTCCCTTCTCTTCTTCCATGATACTCTTCTTGCTTAATTTGCTATAAATACTTCTCTAGCATTACGCTAAGTCGTAGATACTATAAATCTGTCTCCCTCTTTTTTCAACAATCCTGAATACACACCCCACTCTACTAAAGTTATTTGCAAATCATAAAGACCTTCTGGACTATTATATAGTTGTATTCCCTTGCTTTCTAAGATATCTTTTAATTCTTCTAATGTGAATTCTTTTAGCTCTAATGCAGTTTTAAAGGGTTCTATTTTTCTTATAGATTCTTTGATTATTTCTTTTCTCTTTTTTAGATTTGATTTTAGAAATTCCATTCCTTTATCAGTTATTATTATGTCGCCTTCCCCTACAGTTATAAATCCTAAAGAGTCAGCAGTATATACAATAGGCATTAGATCGTCTAGGTCAACTTCCATTTCTTTTTCTAGCATATATAAGTCTGTTTTGCCATTAAAAGTATTTTCTAAAGAGTATAATAGACCTACTAAGTCTGCTACTCTCGCATGCGGATCTATAACTTCCACAGAGGTAAATAATAGTTTTTTACCTTTTTAAATTATCCCTAAGAAGTGCTATTATATATAGTATCGGCCCTACATAGAATCCTAAAATCATCAAGATATCTAAAGAGGTAATATATGTTGACTGCCCAAATTCTCTTAGTGCTTGTAAATGTGCATTAGAAAATGAAGAAATGACTATAGCTAATATTGCCAGAAAGAATAGAACGTATCTCACTTTTGGGTATTTGTTAATAAGAAATAATGATACAACTAGGAATGCTACTATTATCAGTGTGCCTGATATAAGAATTCTTGGAACTGTGTTAAATAATAGAACACTACCTAGGAAAAGGGAAATTATGCTTATTATAAGTGAGAGGTACATTAGTTTCATTTCAATATAGTCTCTATTTCTTCCTTATAAAACGTAATAGTGGCATAGTCACTTTTTAAAATAATACTAGTTTAAGTATAATATCGTGGAAGCATTAAATGAAAGTAAAAAGGAATTTTATACATATTTTATATCCGCGTCAAAATTTTATTATGATCTTAGTAATACGGTCAATTCTCCAGGCATAGTGTGCGAGATGTTGTACGAGGCTATAAATGCTGGTATTAAGCTTTTAGCTTACTATTTTTCTTTACAAGATAAGTCAAGAAGCGAAATAGTAAAGGAGCTTTCAAATATATTAGGTGACTGGGTAGAAAGATACTGGAATTTAGGTGTAACATTACATTATGACTGCTATTTAAGTGGAAATGTAGATGAAAACGATATCCCTTTTTATGAGAATCAAGTTAAAGATTTCATATCAAAAGTTCAAGAAGTGGTTTTCGATTAGACACTTTTTACACTTTCGTAAAGTAGCTTTACTCCTTCGATAATTTCGTCATGTGTTGCTACAGAAATACTTAACCTAGCCATCGTGTCTCCTCCTCTTAAGAAGAATGGTTTAGCTGGTACAAAGCTTAAGCCTTTTTCTACTGCCTTATGAAAAACATTCCAACTATCTTTTTCTAGATCTAAGAGCAAGAAGAAACCGCACATAGACTCATTAAATTTATCCATTCTTTTCTCTTTAAGCGAATCTATCAATACTTTCATTTTCCCCTTATAATACGCATATAATTCTTTTGACTTTTCATTTAGTAATCCCTTCTTTATTAATCTCGCTACGACGTACTGATTTATAGTAGATGTGGAGAAGTCCAACTGCTCTAATAGGCTTATTTTGTTGCTTATATCCTCTCTTGCTAAGATAAATCCCACTCTTAAACCTGGAGCTATAATTTTGCTAAAGCTACTCACGTATATTACTCTACCACTCTTATCGAAATTCTTAATTGGCTGGGGTACGCTTCCTGCAATAGGCCTATATGGGTCATCCTCTATAATGTAAAAATCGTACAGTTCGGCAAGTTCTACTAATCTTTTTCTTTTGTATTCCGACATATTAACACCAGCAGGATTATGACAATTCGGAATAACATATAGTAAGTTTATTTTTACTATCTTTAATAACATTTCAAGTTCATCTACGTCTATTCCGTCAGACTTTAGGGAAATGGGTACTGTAGACGAACTTCTTAGCTTCAACGCATTAAATGTTTCTATGAACGTGGGATTTTCTACTGCAACAATATCATTTTCCAAAAAGTATTTCCCTAATAGCTCCATGGCATGTTGAGCTCCACTAGTTACAACAATTTTTTCATTCTTCTGCTTTGACAAACCTAAAAGTGGTAAAAAATTGACTTCAATTTCCTTTATTAATTCCTCTTGTCCTCCTGCTCCAGGGTAAAATAATACCTTTGGGCCAAACTCATCGATTACTTCGGCATATGCTTCTTTAATTTCTCTTACTGGCATCTTTTTTGGATCCGGAGTTCCGCTAGCTAAGTTGATCTTAACCTTCTTAGCTATTTGAGAGCCTAATTCTACTGGAGATATCTCTATTTCTTTGCCAATTCTCGATACCAAATCCCCTTTACCTCTATTTCAGTACCTAAACCTTTCCTTAAAGCTTTTTCATAAATTAACTTTCCTACTGCTAAATCTTCAAGTCCAATACCTACAGATTTAAATATTGTAATTCCTTCTTTATTTGGATTAATTTTCTTTGAAAGTATTTCAGATAAGGTTACTATCTTACTTGTGTCGAGCATGCCCATTTTTTTGGCAATCACTAATTCTCCTGATTCCTTTAGGCTCTGTTCTAATTCTTCAACTACAATCAGCTTTGAGGCCTTTATAACCTCTGGATATATTTCAATTTTTTCCGGTATATTGGAACCCATCGCGTTTATGTGCTTTCTTTGAGAGTTTACATATTCTAATTTCAAGAATGGGTCCTTCGCTTTGGTTATTGTAGTTATAACCTCACTTTCTTCGCAAACTTTCTTTATTGAATTCTTAGGTGATACGTCTATTCCTTCATTACTGAATACTTCTAATGCCTTTTCCATTCTTTGCTGAGAAGGAGTGAAAACGTTAATTTTAATTCCCTTCTTTAGTTCATTCGCTATTTCTACAATGGCTAAACCATATTTTCCAAGCCCAATTACCCCTAGGGATGTGAAATCGCCGTATATGAAGTCCGTAGCTAGGATGGATAATACTGAGGTTCTAGCTTGTGAAAGTCTATCAGATTCAATTATACTTAATAGATTCCCTGAAGTATCATATAAAAACGTCAGATGGGTTCCAGAAATAAATGTTTTATATCCTATGTACTTTTCCATAGCTGCGGCTTGAAATGTTAGCGTTGCACCGTGAAACGATATTCTACTTCTTTCCAAATTAAGCGCAAGTTTATTTTCAAAAGATATAAATGCATTTAATAAGGAATTATATATTTCTCTATAATCTAGCAATTCTATTACTTCTTTCTCCTTCAGCAATAGTGTCAATTTTCTCCTAAATTGATATGACTCTATATTTAAAAGACATTCTATGTTAAAGCTTATAAATATGGAACTTACTCCTAGGCTTCAAGATATAATAAACATTCTAAAAAATAAGGGTAATATTAATGTAAAAGATTTGGCATTAGAAATAAAGGTTTCACCGAAGACCGCTAAGGGATATGCAAGAGAGTTACAGAGATTAGGTTTAGTGGAAATGGACCAGGATGGCAATCTTAAACTTAAAGAACAGAAAGAAGAGCATGTTGACAAAGAGAAATTACTTAAAACATTAGAAAATCATGAGAGTGAAATAGCGTCACTTAAGAAAGAAATTGAAGAAATTAAAGTAGAACTCGAAAAGCTCAAGAAGAAAGGGAAAGCCTAATTATATAGAAGAACCATTTTATAATTTCTTTAAAACCTAATTTGCTTTTTCCTGTTGTTCTATTCCTAAATAAGATAGGATACTCCTTGAATTTTAAATTCGACTTAATAATTTTAAATGCCGTGCATATCTGAAATTCGTATCCATCCGTCGATTCACACTCTAATGCTAATATTGCTGCCCTACGTGAGTATATTCTAAACCCAGATGTATTGTCATTTATTGGTGAGCGAGAGACTAATTTGAATAAGTAGTTTGCACCCTTGCTTATAACCTTTCTGCTTAATGGCCAGTTTTCTATCCCACCACCTTTAATATATCTTGAACCAATAACTAGGTCATAATTCTCTTCCTGTGCGACTTTCATCATTTCTGGCAGATACTTTGGGTCGTGACTAAAATCTGCATCCATGGTAACTACATAGTCAGATTCCAATTCTATTGCTTTTTTAATTCCATACCTTAAGGCTGAGCCTAAACCTCTTTCATTTTTTCTTACAAAGACTATCAAATTACTTAAATTTAGATTTTGTAAGACTTGAGCAGTACCATCTGGACTATTGTCATCAATTACGAGAATCCTTGTATTATAGAAAATTGTTCTATTAATTTCCTCTATAAGTTTTACAATGTTATCTCTCTCATTATAAGTGGGTATAACTATAGAAAAATTAACCATTGCACATCTCCCATAATTTATCCCCTACATGATGGAGCGTTTCTGCAAATTTCCCCTTCTTTTCAGATAATGCTTTTTCTTTGGGCATTACTACTCTTAATATAGCCACAGGCAAATTCGTTTTTGTTTTAGCTAAAATAATATCTCCCTCCTTACATTCACAGTCATATTCAACAATACCGGGAACAAAAAGATCAGCTCCTCTACTTACAGCCTTTACAGCACCTTCATCTATTATTACGTAAGGGATTGCTATTTTAAGTTTCATTACACCGCAAAGTGTGGGTATAAAATCATCAAAAAAAGCCAATAAGCCATCTACATAGTACCATACTTCTTTCTTTTCTTTACCTACTTCTAGTTTAGCATTTGATACATCAATATTATATTTTTCCTTAATTTTGTTTATGAAAACTTTAGCATCTTTAGATGACATTACGTGTCTTTGCATTTTCAGATAGCCTCTTCCGGCTTAACTGGCATGTTAGGTATCCTTCTTCCAATGCACTTCTCCACAGCATTAATTACAGCAGGGGTTGAAGCTATTGTCCCAGCCTCGCCTATACCTTTACTTCCAATAGGATGAGATGAAAAGCCTTTTTCAATGTAATGCCACTCTACTTTTGGAGCCTCAACTGCTGTAGGAAAGCCATAGTCTGTTAAGTTAGAGTTTAACAAGTATCCTTCCTTGCTATATATAGCTCCTTCATATATAGCTTGTGCTATTCCTTGAATAGCTCCACCTATTATTTGTCCCTCAGCAAGCAGAGGATTTATAACTCTTCCAACATCGTCAATTGCTATATATTTCTTAACCTTTATACTTCCAGTTTCCCTATCAATGCTAACTAAAGCTAGATGCACGCCATAAGGTACAGTATATCCTGGCTTGTTTACATTGTACACAGATGTTATATCTAAGGAATATCCTAAAGAATATGCATTTTGTATTATTTCCTTTACTGTAACGCTTTTACCATTCTTCTTATGAATAACAGAACCATTTTTATACTCAACTTCTTCTAAATCCGCATTCAACATCTTAGCTCCAATTTCAGTTAGTCTTTTCCTCAATTCCTCTGCAGCCTTATACATTGCTGAACCTCCTATTGTAACTGTTCTACTTCCCCACGTTCCTATACCATCTGAAATTATGTCTGTGTCGCCCCACCTAACTTCAATATCTTCTATAGGTAATTCTAGTATGTCGGCAACAATTTGTGCAAATGCGGTACCATCACCTTGTCCATGAGGACCGCTTCCAGTTATTATGACGATTTTACCATCACTTTTAGCGAAAATCCTTGCAGTTTCCCAAGGTCCGAATCCCGTTATCTCGACGTACATGCTAGAGCCGACGCATTCATTAGGCTGTGTCTCAGCTTTTAATTTTTCATAATACTCTCTTGCCTTATTTAGAAGTGTTAAATAATCACCAGAATCATAAGTTATACCTAAAGCGTTTTTGTATGGGAGTTCTTTTATTAAATTCTTCTCCCTTATTTCAAATTCATCTTTTCCTAATTCCATAGAAACAATATTAATGATTCTCTCTATGAAATATGTAGCCTCAGGTCTACCAGCACCTCTATAAGATTGTGTAGGAGATTTATTAGTATTTACGGCGTATTCATCAATTCTTATGTTCTGAATCTTATAAGGCCCTAACATCATCCTAACTGTACTATGTACATTACCTATCTCGTCATCATTTGCATCTGGATATGGCGCCCCTAAATCTGCAATTAAGGTGCCATCTATACCTAATATTGTTCCATCTTTCTTTAAACCAACCTTGAATTTCAATCTCTTGTCTCTTCCGTGTCCAGCTGTCTGTATTTCCTCAGATCTAGTAGGAATCCATTTTAATGGTCTTCTTATTTTTAAAGCCAATTTAGCTACTGCATATTCTTCTGGATGTGCTATAATTTTACTTCCAAATGCTCCGCCAACATCTGGCTGAATTACTCTTATATTATTAATTCCTAAAAAGTTCATTAAATTTCTCCTAAGATAATGAGCTGATTGGGTTGATGACCATACGTTTAATCTATTTCCATCAAAGTAAGCTAAGGTTCCTCTAGTTTCCAAAGGATTCGCTATGACTCTTTGATTGTATAATTCTCCTTCAACGATAACGTCAGCTTCTTTGAAGCTTTGTTCTATATTTCCTGCTTCCCATTTCTTATATTCATAAATGTTAGATTCTTTTTTAGTGTACACCTTCACATCATTCTTTAAAGCTAATTGTGGGTCAATTACGTATGGTAAATCCTCATATTCAACTTCTATACTTTCTAGTAAATCATATGCCTCATATCTGTCTCTTGCAACTACTGCGGCTATTGGCTGTCCAACATAAGTTACCTCTTCAACCGGTATCGGGAAATCACTACCAGGATTTATATCTTCACCCGTAAATATATTATGTCCACTTTTCCTTACCCTTACTTTTGCATGTGGTTTAGTAGATCTAAGAAAAGCTACAAATAATGTACCCGGAAGCTCAATGTCATCCACATAAGTTGAACTTCCAGTTAAAAATTTTGGATCTTCGAGTCTTTTAACGGGTTTGCCAACGTACACATTTCAATTTATTTGCTAATATTTTTAAGTCTTATCTTAATGTTAGGATGAGTAGATAAAAATGATATTTTATTCTCACCATATTTTGTTATCAAATCGTGTAATAATTTCGCATTTATAAATTTCGTAGCAAATTTATCAGCTTCTAACTCAAATCTTCTTTGTAAATATCTCTGGATAGCCAGAACTGAAATTACAAATGGTACTAGGAAAATTACATAATTAAGAAGATACGTGAATACTATTATAATAGAAATTATACAAAGACTCATTTTAATGTGATGATTCAGTCTTATATGACCGATTTCGTGCATTAATGCAGCAGCTATGTGTTCGTTATCTTCTTTACTTAATAATCCCTTCGTAACTAATATGTGCTTTCCCCAGATGGAGATAAGCGAAAAAGCGTTAATATCGTTAGATTCTATCATATATATTGGGTAACCGTTTAGTTCTGAAACTTTTGTAGCTCTTTTAAGGATTATTCCAGGTACTACTGCAAACTGTAACATAATAACCAGTGTGACTAAGCCGAAAGTAATAATTAAATCCACAATTAATATAATGTTTGTATTACCATATATTCCTTATTTAAGACGGTAAGGGGGTACGTCTCTTAATGAAAAGTGTGATAATGGAAAATGGTAAAGTTGTAATAAAAGAATTACCAAAGCCGAAATTACAACAAGGCGACGTTTTAATCAAAATGAAGGCTTGTGGGTTATGTGGTACTGATATAGAGAAGATATATGGGCAATACACTGCTTCACAGCCAATATTGGGACATGAACCATCTGGCATAATTGAAGAATCCACAGTAGATTGGTTAAAGCCAGGCGATCGAGTATTTGCACACCATCATGTACCATGCTATGAGTGTTATTATTGTAAAAAAGGAAGCCCTACGATGTGTCCTTATTATAGAAAAACCAATTTAGACCCGGGTGGATTTTCAGAGTATTTTAGAGTCCCAGCGTGGAATGTAGTCAGAGGTGGAATTTTGAAGTTACCAGATGATGTTAGCTTTGAAGAAGGATCTTTTATAGAGCCATTAGCAACTGTAGTTAGAGCTCAAAGAAGAATACGTATCGATGATGGAGATACAGTATTCGTGGTAGGTATAGGCCCTATGGGACTATTACACGCTATGATGGCTAAGATAAATAAGGCTGGCCTAGTTATAGCCTCAGATATAAGTGATTTCAGAGTGGATTTTGCCTATAAAGTTGGAGTGGATTATTCTCTTAACGCAAAGAAAAATGATGTTGTAAGCGAGGTTAAACGACTAACTGAAGGAAGAGGTGCTGACGTTACAATTATTGCCTCTGGATCGCCTTCAGCTATACTCTCTGGTATACACGCAACTAGAAAAGGTGGAAGAGTTTTATTGTTTGGAGTACCGTATAAGGGCACCATCCTTAATTATGATATAAGTGAATTACTAAATAATGAAATTTCTATTGTTTCTAGTAATGCCGCAGTGGAGGAGGACACAAGAGAAGCCTTATCGATAATAGCCTCAAAGAAAATTGATGTGACTAGATTAGTAACCCATAGGTTTACATTAGATGAATTTAATGAGGCCGTAAGGATAGCTAAGGAAGGCAATGCCATAAAGGTAATAATAAATAGTTAAGATTAAGGCGAAATAGAGGATAAGAGTTGATTTAAATAATTTTAGTGCATTTTCGATGTCTTTCCTACTAGGTAAATTTCCAAATCCAACACTATAATATCCAGTCTTTTCCAAGGTTACATTTAATAGTCCAGCTGCAATTGCTATTGGATATTTTGCGTTTAAGCTTTCCATTCTTGCATTTTTTAGAGCTTTTAATCCTTGTCTAACGTTAAGACCTAATATGAGCCCAGAAAGAAGCATTATTGCTCCGGTTAACCTGGCTGGAATGTAATTAATTACTGTATCCATTTTTGCTGAGAACCAACCCTCTTTTTTAAGCTCCTCCGTCTTGTAACCTACCATGCTATCCATAGTATTTGCAAGTCTCTGTAACATTGCTCCCAAAATCCCAAGTACTAGGAACCAAAAGATAGGTGAGGTAATTCCGTCAACTGTACTTTCAAATAATGATTCAATTAACGCAGAGGCTATGTGCTCTTTATCGCTTTTACTTAGATCCCTTCTTACGATCTGTTGCGCATAGTATCTAGCTCGATCATCTAATACAGATCCCTTTTTGACGATGTCATAAAGCATTTTTATAGAAAACGTAGTTTTTAGTGAAAACGCTAATATTATAATTCTGATGTAAATTGGCATGGGCATTATTATAGGGAGAAAGACGAAAACGAATAATACGGGTAAAACAGAAACTATCCACAAAAGAATTCCATAGGCGTATCCCTTATACGGTTTGATAATCTTCTCAGATATCTTTCCAGTCCAAACTACAGGGTGTATGTAAATTGGAGGTTCTGAGAAGATAAGATCCCATACTAGTGCAAGTGCAAGAACAAATAACACAAGATAGATATTATGGAGTAGTTTAAATTGGTTACCTCGTTAGTTAGTAAGAATATTGGAAACGAAATTGTTATTGAAGCCCCAGTTATATCTCCAGATGAACCTCCCAGTGATTTACATATTTTATACATTATAATGTAGAGTACAATATAGAGTATAACGTTATACAAGGAGATGAAAGGTATTAACTCAATTATCAATATCAATGATTTATTTCTTAATTTTTCATGAAATATTTTTCCTAGTACACTTTCGGGAAGTGGTTTTATAGTTGAGAGAACGTATAGACTAAATGATCTGGATATTACATCAGATGAGATTAAGTATAAAATTGTATAGATTGAAAATCCAAGTTTCAATAACGCTACAACTTCTATAGATAAGTATACTAATAGTAAGCCTATTCCACCAGATCCTATTTCCACATCTTTTAACGCTTTTACCTTCTTTTCTCTACTACCTCTAACCATTAATGCGTCTCCCAGATCCAATAGTCCATCTAAATGGTTAAATCCCCTTAATAGCTCTATTACTCCCAGCAATAATATTCCGGATAGTTCTCCAATTCCAAGAACTTTATAGAGAATAAAGTAGAGACCAGACTCTATTATAGCTAATGTTATTCCTACAACTATCGGGGAGATATAAGAGTATTCGGCAATTTCCTCTAATGGTATATTGGTCTTTACTGGTATTGTTGTGAAGAACGAAAATTGCGCTAATATTCCTTTTCCTCTCATGTGGATTTATTTATCCTCTAAGTTGATATGGTTTAGTGTCAATAATAATAGCTTCCACAATGAGCGATTCTGGCAAATCGTTTGTGACTACTGGTTTAGTTAGGATACTTAACGCCAAACCACTTAAGATTCAAAATATGTCCTTAAATAGTATATCAACTTGGGATGGGGGAGAAATAGCATTTATTCAAGCATACCAAGCAATTGGAGCAGGGATTAGACCGGAAAGGTATATGAATCCTATACTGCTTAAGCCAATGGGAAAAGGTGTTGAAGTCGTATTTATGGGTTATTCCTTAGGCATAATGAACGGAAAGGAATACTATACTTTAGCAAATAATACGCTATGGAGCAAAATTTCCCCTTACCTAAATGACGATCTAGTTATAGAAGCCGCAGGAGGTATTGGTGAACCTAATTTTATCGATAGAGACATAACTGCAATAAAGGTTATGAAAGAGAGAGGTATTCCAGCCATTTTAGTCCTTGATATAGATAGAGGAGGAGCTTTCTCATCAGCTTATGGAACATATATGATGCTACCTCAGTCTGTAAGAGAAAACATAAAGGGCTTTATTATTAACAAGTTTAGAGGAGAGGAAAGCTTCCTCTATGATGCGATAAAATGGCTTGAGCAGAAGACTAATATGAGATATTTAGGCTACATACCTTTTCTTGACGAAATTCCCATAATGCCAGAAGATTCCATGAACGTTTATAACTTCGGCGAAGGTGATGTAGAAGTAGCCATAATAGCTTACCCTTATATGAGTAATTTTAATGAATTTTATGCTTTAAGTAAGTCCAATACTCATGTGAGATTTGTTAGAAAGCCTAAAGAGATCACTAAAGCTGATTTAGTTATTCTTCCAGGTAGTAGGAATACGTTAGAGTCACTAAAATGGCTAGCTGATAGAGGATTTATCGATTATCTAAGAAAAAGCAAGAACGTATTGGGTGTTTGTGGTGGTTTCCAAATCATGGGCAAAAGGTTAGTTGATCCATATGGTATCGAGACTGGTAATCCCACAGAGTACAACGGGTTAGGGATCTTTGATATGGATGTATACTATGAAAAAATAAAAACAGTGTCATTAACTGAGGGAATCTCAGATTATGGAAAGATTGATGGTTATGAGATTAGGCGAGGAGTGATAAAATATGGGAGTGAGAAACCATTATTGGAGATAGTATCTAGAAATGGTGAGAGAGTTAGTGTTAAGGACGGTGTATATAAAAGTAATTTCGTTGGGCTAAGTGTTCATGGCAGTTTATTTTCTGATGGGATGAAAAACTTATTGAACGAATTTAATATTAAAATACATTCAGAGACGATGGTGAGCGAAATACAACAACAAGCTCTTCTTGTAGAGAGAACTTTAAGAAAGTATCTACACATTGATGAAATAGTAGATATTTATAAGGAATGAGTTTTTTAATCTTAAACAAATGTTTGATCCTGCTTCGTTTATTGAAGAAATAAAGCCGCAATTGATGGAAAAAATAGCCAATGAGAAAGTATTGGCTGCAGTAAGTGGTGGCGTAGATAGTACTACAGCTGCAGTTCTCGCTTACAAAATATTAGGGGAAAGAGTTATCCCTGTTCTGATAGATACGGGATTTTTAAGGAAGAATGAAGCAGAAAAAGTTAGGTCTTATTTAAAGCAAATATTACCGAATTTTATTGTAATAGATAAGAAGGAGTTATTTATTTCAGCCCTTGAGGGAATGTGGGATGCAGAAGAGAAAAGAAAGAAGTTTAGAGAATTATTTTACTCTACTATTGCGTCTTTGATGAAACAATTTAACGCTAAGTACCTTATGCAAGGTACAATTGCTGCCGATTGGGTGGAAACTCAAGGCGGAATTAAAACTCAGCATAATGTTTTAGTGCAAATAGGTATAAATACTGAAAGACAATGGGGATTTACACTTATTGAACCATTAGCAGACCTTTACAAGAACGAAGTAAGAGAATTGGCTAGGTATTTAGGATTACCTAGGGAGATTTCAGAGAGACAGCCATTTCCTGGACCTGGACTTTTAGTAAGGGCAGTTGGGAAGTTGACTAGAGAAAAACTAGAAGTTGTAAGAGAAGCTAATGACATTGTAGAGAGATACTTAGATAATTTAGGTTATTCACAATATTTTGGCGTAGCATTTGAATCAAACGGTAAATGGGTTACATTAGATGGTATCAAGGTATTTTTATATGAGACTAGAGCTACTGGAGTAAAAGGGGATGTTAGAGCCTATGGCAATGTAGCTAAAGTTGAATGTGAGGATATTACAGATGTCAAATCTACTGTAGATTTGTTAGTAAAGTATGATATCACTCATGTTCTTTGCATTTTAGATGAAAGGGATAGTGGGAAATATAGTGTAGCTATAAGAGCAGTAGTAACTGAGGATTTTATGACTGCAGACTATGCTAGAATTCCACTTGATATTTTGCAGAAAATAAGCTCAGAAATATTGCAAAAAATTCCCATGGTGAAGGAAGTCCTTTACGATGTAACTTCAAAACCTCCTGCAACAATAGAATTCGAATGATTAGTATTTTGAAACCTTTTCTAATAACTGTATTCTTTTTGCAGGATGTGGATGATCCATGAATAAATCAGCATACCAAGGTACTTTAGTAGTTTTCCATATTTCAACTAGTTCTCTTGCGTTCCATGCTGGAACTTCCTCAATTGCATTAGTAAAGAATAACATACTTGCAAGCTGGTTTGTGGAATTCTTCTTCTTGAATCTATCTAATGCTTGTGGATCCATTGATAATGTTAATTTAGCTAATGCTAATTGTAAGTTCTCTTTTCCTCCAGGGACCGTTAATGCAGAATTAACATCAGCATATGCTTCTCTCATTCTATTTAAGAATAATACAAATAATTGAAAGACGAAACTAACCGCCATCATTGCTATTCCTATTAAGAAGAGTAATCCCCCATTATTTCCTCTACCATTTCCTCCACCACTAAATATACCTCCCCAAAATAACCACCAACCTAGGTAATAAATCAAAGCGGGAATCAAACCTACTGCCATCAATAGTTCAACATCTTTATGCTTTAAATGTCCTAGCTCATGTCCCGCAACGGCCATTATCTCATCCTTATTTAGCAATTTTAGTATAGGTAATGTGAACGCTATTCTTTTACCAGCTATTGGGCTCCCATACGCAAAAGCGTTGGGAAATGGGACATCTGCTATGTAAACTTTGGGTACACTTTTAAATCCGTTATACTTTGCAACTTCAGCAACTACACTATAAAGCCATCCGTAAACTGGATCAGTAGGTGTTACCTCTACTGTTCTATAGGCCCAGTTTATTAAGTATGGTCCAAATAGCCATTGGATAACGTTAAAGAAGAATAGGAATATTAGAATAGAGAGTATTAGACCAACCCCAAATTGCGCACCAAATACATAATCAGCAACTGCTAACGCTAATGCAAATCCTAACAAAACAATCCCTAGTGTAGCTAGCGCCATATTTAATCTTAATTTAATTACCTCCCAATTCATATGCTAGTATGCTAAAACGAAGTTTAAAAATTTTTTCCTATGTTACAATGTTATTTCTTTTTCCATATTTTAATCTTACAAAAAGTTAAGATCCCGCTCTCTGCATGTTTTAATTATTACGTGCTAAGATCCACAACTCATAATAACTATTATTTGTTTTATATTAAATACGAGTTTAATGAAGGAAGAGTTCGTAAAAGAGTATATGAAGACTAAAGTGATTACAGTGGAAAAGAGGGTCACACTCAAAGAAGTAGCGAGAATTATGACAGAAAATAAAGTTGGGTCAGTAATTGTTGTAGAAAACGATAAACCCGTTGGTATAATAACTGAGCATGATATTGTAAGGGCAATTGGAAAAGGAAAAGAACTGGAAACCAAAGCAGAGGAAATAATGACAGTTTCGCTAATAACGATTAGAGAGGATTCCCCGATAAGTGGAGCTTTGAGCTTAATGAGGACGTATAATATTAGGCATTTACCAGTTACTGATAACGATGGAAAGCTAAAGGGTATAATTTCCATAAGGGATATTGCAAGAGCCATAGATGATATTCTAGAAGCATAAATTTTTCATTTTAGGAACATTCTTCATATCGGAAATGATAAAGATAAGAATACCGAAAGAATGGTATGAAATTCTAAGGAAACTTGCTCTTGACAGAAGAATTTCAATTAACCAACTCATTTCTGAGCTGATTACTACGGAGGAATGTCTAAATTTACCTTATGTCGAACCCACTACATATAAACAGTTAAATGTTTCGATTTCGATAGAGTATAAATACTCTAGTACTGAAGTGGAAAACAAGATAAAGCACTTTTTATTTTGTAGGTGAATTCAATGGAAAAAAAGGATACCGTAAGGTTTACCAGAATAGGGATAATTAATTTACTATCTAGAGCGTCGGTAGCACCTATTTCGTTTATTTTCACACTCTTGGTTGCAAGATACTTATCTAATTATCCTTATGGTACAGTTTACTTTGCTACTTGGCAAACTCTATATGTCTTCACGATTGGTTACTTCACAATACCTGCTGATTTATTCTCATTGATTACATCAAGATATTCTGCAGAAGGGAAAAACGTTGGGGGAATAGTAATATTTAATTTAATTTCTGGTACTGTTGCTGGATTAATATTTGCTTTTTTAGTGCCATACTACATGTCGATCACTAAGCTATACGTTCCAATATATTTTTACTCTGCTATATCTTTAATTGTCTTAACCTATTTCTTAAAAGTTACAAACGCGATAGCTCAAGGAAGAACACCTAAGATAGTTGGTATCTCAGCAACAATTTTCCAGATTTTAAGATTAATTACTGGGCTCGTATTAATGTTCGTATATAATCTGTCAATTCTAGCTGTAATTCTAGCTTACGACATAGGTTATATTTCTCAAATAATGTTTAATATTTTCTTCATAAGGGCTAACCTTAAAATCGATTTTAAAGTTGCAATTGCAGCTACACGAAAAGCAGTAGTTTACATTGCAAACTATCTTCAATACATATTAGAAGCATCAATAGTATGGATAAGTTTAGCAATTGTTAACTCAGATCTTGTAGTAGCGTATTTTGAATCGGCAATATTGGTAAGCAATATTCAAGTATGGACACAAGCCGTATATACTGGGCTTATGGCTAAATTAGCAGAAAATAGAGATTCATCAGTGATTGCTGAAGCAATTAAGCTTTATTCACTAGCAGGTAGCCTATTTCTAATGCTAATATATGTTGATGGATATGGGCTCTTATACAAATTGAGACCCGATTATACAGCAGCAATATACGCCTTGTATGTACTAACATTTTCAAATTTTGTTAGGGGGATATACAGCATTTTCTATCAAGGAATTACGATGGCTGATCCAACTCTTTCTACTGAATCTAAAGACGAATTTAAAGGCTATCTATTTAGATTAACATCCTCAAATTTCACTCTTTCCATAATAGGTTTAGGCGTATCAACTTTATTGCTCTATTTATTTTCTTCTTATCCTCCATACATCTTGGCTGCTTTTATGAGTATTGGAATTTTAATTAACTCGTTTTCGTTACTTTTTACTTCATACAGACTTTCTAATAGAATTTACAATTTTTCTTTTCCATTAAAGGAGTTTTTGATACCTTTGCTACTGGCCTTAATCAGTTTACCATTATCGATGATATATAAACCTCTAACCTTCTTGTACATGGGAGTGTACGGTATCTTAGGAATTCTAGTTTTCAGTGCGTTTAATTACGCTCTTAATCCGTATGGTAGAAGATTATTGATAGCGATAATAAGAGAATTTAAGCAATGGGTTTAATCTACTTTTATGACAGGTTTGGAAATTCGAATTGCGAAACTGTTTGAAAAGGGGAGAGCATTTGTTGTAGCGTTAGATCACGGTTTGGTTATGGGACCAATAAAGGGAATAGAGAATCCGGTAGAAGTTGTTGCTAAAATAGCTAAGAATGGTCCAGATGCTTTACAAATGACGCCAGCAATGGTAAAGTTAGTTAAGGAGAACTTCTTTTCAAGAGGCTCGCCGTTGTTAATAGCCAGGTTAGATACAGCAAATGTGTGGAGGCAGAGATACAAAATGTACAATGAAGGTTATTATTCGAACGTTTACACAATAAAAGATGCTGTAAATAGTGGTGCAGATGCGGTAGTAACATATCTCGTAGTAGGATATGGTAACGATACAATAGAGGGTTATAATTTAAGTACTTTAGCTTTACTACGGAGGGAGGCTAATGATTATGGTATTCCGTTTATTATTGAACCGTTATATGTTACAAGGGATAATCCGGACTCCGTTAAGGATCCTAACCTAGTAAAATATGTGACAAGATTAGCATCAGAGATAGGGGCAGATATTTTAAAAGTTGATTATACTGGAGATAAACAATCTTTTAAGGAAGTAGTTAACGTAGCCTTCAGCCCAATTCTAATTAGAGGTGGCCCCAAAACCAATACTAATGATGAGTTCTTAAAAATGTTAAAAGATGCTTTAGAGGCTGGAGCAAGAGGTGTAACTGTAGGAAGGAATTTATGGCAATCGGATCAACCAGATAAGTTAGCAAGGGCTATATCTAAGGTTGTTCATGAAAATGCAGATATTGGAGAAGCTTTAAAAATTTTAAAGTAAAGCCTACTTTATGCAAATAAAATGGATAAACTTTTTCTTTTATATCGCATTAGCTGTATTAGTTATATTGTATACTTACGAAACAGTAATTACATTTGCTCCAATTAACAATTATATAGGAGATGAGGTTTGGTATCCCACGGCAGCCTACAACATGTTAAGGCTGGTCTTTCACGTCACACCACCCCCAATGACAAGCATAGGCTATCCTAATGAGCAAAATATTCAAACATATATTAATCCAGAGCACCCTCCATTAGCGAAATACATTATGGCCGTTTTTATTTATTTTATGGGATATTATCCAATAGCATGGAGGCTTCCAAGCTGGATTTTAGGAGATCTTATGCTCATGGTAGCCTTCTTTCTAGGCAAGAAATTAGTTAATAACGGTATTTTAGGCAACTTGGCAGGAATCCTCTCAGCTCTTCTTATAGCTCTAGATCCTAATGTTTGGGTTCTCCATGGTGTAGCATTACTTGATATATATATGTCTTTTTTCAGTATTCTTTCATTGTACTTTCTATTACGTGATAAGCCTTTATGGGCAGGAGTAGCGTTAGCGTTAGCTATGTTATCTAAAGAGTCCGCTTATGTTCTAATATTTCCTTTCCTTTATTACCTAGGGGAGATCACTAGCAGTGTAAAGAGTAGAGCCGTTTATGGCTTAGGAATTCCTCTGTTAACCTATACGGTATTTTCAACCCCTTTAATCGCATATTATGGTAGCATAAGCGGTTGGTTAAGCTCTACTGTTATACACAGAGCTCTATGGGATGTTACTAATGGTCATATAGCTTTGACTGCAACTTCACAAATTTCAACACCATGGGATTGGTTCTTAAACATACACCCTTTCTATCTAGGTTACAACTTGTATGCTACTACTAATCCCTTTGTTTTAATATTATGGATAATTACAACTCCTCTAGCGTTTATATTTAGAGATAGTAAGTTGATAACTACAACTATGTGGGCGTGGACTATTTGGATAGGTTTCGTCATTGTCTATATATTAGGTAATCATACATTGTTTAGTTTTTACGTTACTGATTTCATGCCAGCTGTTGACGTCTATGTAGTTACTTCACTATTTAAATTAGCTCAAAAGATAAATGTTCTAAAGTAATTTTTTAATGACGAATGGAGAAGAACTTAAATAGTAGTTAAGGAAAAGTGGATTCTCGGATGAGTACTTCGTCAATTAGCAAAGAGCAGCAACGTACAGTGCCAAAAAGACACTTAAGTTTTATGGATATTGTCTTTCTTTCAATGGGTGGTCAATCACCTTTTCTTAGTATACTTACGTATGGAGTTGAGACATTTATTATCGCAGGCTTCTTCGCCCCCATTGCTATTATTTTAGGTACTTTATTAGTATTGGTAAATGGTCTTGTTGTTTATGAGCTTTCTAAAAGATTTACAAAAGAAGGTGGATATTATACATATGCATTTTATTCATTAACAAAGCGTTTAGGCTTTGAAACAGGTTGGCTTTACATATTTTATTCCACTACGTATGGTGTTGCATACATTTTTGGAACAGCATATATAATTTACCATGTTCTAGGAGTAAATCCGTGGATAATTGGATTAGGATTGCTATCTATTACTTCATTATTTGCAATTATGGGGATAAGGGTTAGTACTAAATATGCAGTTTTTGCAAGTTCCATAGAAATTGGTATAATGACAATTATTGCCATTATATTCCTAAGTTCAACTGGCTTTCATCTATATAATCCGTTTTCATTCCATTTGAATTTAGGAGCTATAGCGTATGCCGTGCTATTTGGATCTAGCATACCTACTGGATATGGCTCTATAACACCAGTTTCTGGGGAGGCAAAGGATGCAAGAAAAACCATTAGTAGGGCAATAATTACAGTAATCCTGTTAGGAGGGCTATTAGCTGCATTCGATATCTATGCAATAGGTGATCATCTATTATTTTTCAAAATTCCTGCAAATAATGTTGATATCTTAAGGCTTATAGAAAATAGATTTGGAATTATTACATTTATATTCGTGTTATTTGCTGCGATTAATGATGGAATTTTAGGTAGTTTGAGTTTTCTCACTGCTACTTCTAGGACAATATTCGCAATGGCATATACTAATCTCTTCCCTAAGGTTTTTAGCAAATTTGAAAATTATAGAGGGCCTACAAATGCAGTATTTTTATCTGTAATATTTTATTTAATTGCTGTAGTTTTAGGACTATATTTCATAAATAATCCTTTTATTGCATTTGGTGTAATGGGTGCACTTGCACTATTTGCAAGTCTCTTCGTCCATATAGCTGCCAACTTTTCACTAATAAAGATTTCAATTAAGAAGATTAGGAAAAGGATCTTTCAGATCTCAATAGGAACCTTTGCTGTTATATTTAGCGTGTTCGAGTTAGTTAACTCTATTATGCAGGCGTCTCCAATAGAGGTCTACATATTTATGGCATTCATAATAATAGGCTTTCTAACAGCTGAAACAATAAATATGATAGAGGGTGAGAGTGACGAGGAATGAAAAACGTAGCTATTTTCTAAGTTTTCTCTAATGCAGTGGGTTGTTAACTCTTGTTAGAGAATGGGATTGTGGTAATTAATTTATGAGTCGTCAAATTAGTTGTGTCTCAGTCTATGCAATGAGTTTAAATAATTCAGTAATTAAAATAAGAGAAGATGCTGAAAAAGGCTGTAATTACGTCTGCAGGTAAAGGAAGCAGGATGAAACATATAACCAATGTATTACCTAAAGCGTTATTACCGTTATTTGTTACTGAAAACGGGAGTAAAGTCACCAGGCCAGTAATAGATTTAATTATGGAATCTCTAGCTAGAATTGGAATTGAAAAGTTCTGTATTGTGGTAGGTAGAAATGGATTATTACTAATGGAATATTTGTTTGAAAGAACTCCAACTTTTGTTTTCCAAGAAATTCCTAAAGGATTTGGAGATGCAGTACTGCGAGCGGAAGATTTTTCCTCAAATGAGCCTTTCTTCGTTCATGCTGATGACGGTGTTTTAACTGATGGTTACAGTTCGCTTAAATCCCTTTTTGAAGAAATATTACCAGATGCAGTACTTTTTGTTAGAAAAGTCGAAAATCCAAAAAGATATGGGATAATTGAAGTACAAGATAAAGGTTCCTATGATAATCATAGATTATACAAGGTAATTGGAGCTGAAGAAAAACCCCAACAACCCAAGTCAAATTTGGCCATAGCTGCGGTATATATTTTTAAACCTACAATATTTGGAGCATTAAAGAGCATTAGGGTTGAAGAAGGTAAAGAGGTAGAGCTCACTTATGGTATAAGTAAATTAATTTCTGATGGAAAAGAAGTTTACGCGTTAGAGATGAGAGATGATGAGAAATGGTTAAACGTTGGAGATCCTAAAAGTTATCTAGATGCTTTAAACTATTCATTTAAATTGCTTTAACAACATAATATTTTTGTATGATACTTGTTGGAGTTGATGGTGGGGGAAGCAAAACAGCAGCGATAGCATACACATGTGGTGGGAGTTTTATAGGTAAAGGTACTGCTGGGCCAGGAAATTTCCATAATGTGGGTGTTGAAGAAGCAGTAAAAAATGTAAATAATGCTATACTTTCTGCAACTAAAGGTATGAAGCCAGATGTGGCATATATAGGATTAGCTGGGATAGATTCCAGATATGATTATAATGTCATGTCAGAAGCATTAAAGAATGTTGCAAATGTCAGTTATGTGGATCATGATGGTTTTATTGCCCTATATGCTGAAACTAAGGGGAAACCGGGTGTAATAGTTATAGCAGGCACTGGAAGTGTTATAGTGGGTTATGATGGTAATAAAAGATTTAGATATGGGGGTTTAGGTTGGTTAATTGCTGACGAAGGCTCAGCTTACTGGGTAGGAAGAGAGGCATTGAGGACATTAGGTAAAATACTAGATGGTAGGATGGATAGGGGTTTGCTTGCAAATAAGATGATGGAGAATCTTGGTATAAAGGATTTGGATGATCTCATAAAATGGGCGTATCATGAGGGTCACAAAGTAAAAGAGATTGCATCTCTAGCTAAAATTGTAGATGAGGCAGCTAAAGAGGGAGATGAGGTAGCTTTAACTATATTAAAAAATGCCGCATATGAATTGGCTAGTTACGCCGTTCAAATGGCAGTGAAGATAGGAGTTAATCAGATATACCTTAAAGGAGGAATGTTCAGTTCCTCAATATATTTTGATTTGTTTAGGGGATATTTAGATAATAACAATATAAAGGGGTTAATCTCACAACACGATCCGGAGTATGGAGCATTACTTCTTGCATTTAAATATGCTGGTTGTGACACAAGATTAATTGAAATAGAGTAAAGAAAAAATTAGCTTGTTACTGGTAGAGCAATCCCTTCACTTCTAATATCAGCTACTCCTATATATCTTCCATTTTTATACTTTAACGCTTGTACTATTCCAACCTCTGGGGAATAATAATCTGTCTGTGTAGCTGGTACACCGAGTCTCTTTTCAGCTATAACTTTGTTGCCCAGGTACATGAATCTAGGTGCGTAAACTGCTTCGTCGATTTCCATCTTATAGTCAACATAATATTCAAATACCTCCGCATGTATTTGTGGTCTTAAATCTCCACCAGCACAGCCTATTATTATCCTTTCATCGTTTTTCTCAGCCATTAGGATTGATAAAGTATGTAAAGGTCTTTTTCTAGGCTCTGGTCTATTATTTCCTTCAGAAAACCCGGCTCCTCTATTGTTAAAGGGTATATCGTTTACGACTATTCCAGATCCAAACGGATAAAATAAACTTTGTATAAATCCGACTTCGTTTTCTCCATCAGCCACCACGAAAAATGTTGTATCTCCAGTAACTTTTACTTTAGCTTCAATACCGTATTCTGCCATCTTATTTGCTAGATATTTTTCCGACAATAACATTTCTATGGGAATTTTTGCAAATCTGGGATCAGCAACGTATTTATTTCTGTCATCGTATGCCAATGCACTTAACCTAACGTGATCATTTATTCTTCTTACATCGTTATATGGTAATTTATTAATATCAGATAATTCCACCATTTTAAGTAATTCTAACGTCGTTATACCCTGCGTATTTGGAGGTAGTTCGTACAATGTAAAGTCTCTGTAGGTTGTTTTTAATGGTGACACAGTCTCGCCATGAAACTCACTAAAATCTTCATAACTCATAGGGACACCTCTTTCTCTTAACCCTTTAACCAATTCCTCAGCTACCTTACCCTCATAGAAGTTTCTTGGATCTTTAGCCACCTCCTTTAGGACTCTGGCAATTCCTTTAAGCCTTATCTCATCACCAAATCTTTTATTGCCATAAACTTTATCCCAATCTTCAGATAATTTGAATGAGCTGACAATTGCATGGTGCAATCCCCTACTTACCATAAATCCATTAGATGCTAATGAGATTGCAGGCTTCAGTAACTCACTCAATGGCTTAGAAGTGTAGTTTTCGTAGATAAATTCCCATAAATCTACTAGACCTGGAACTACTACTGTGTGAGGACTTCTATCATTTTCGATTTTTTCCACTTTCAATTCTTTTGGTGCCCAACCAGACGCACTATACGCAACTAAACCTTCTGGCGTTTTCGCTAGCAGAAACCCATCTCCTCCGAGACCACTGGTATGTGGTATTACAACAGAAAGTGTTGCACTGATTGCTATAGCTGCATCGAAAGCGTTTCCACCATTTTCTAAAACTTTAGTTCCTACATAACTAGCTATATAATTTTGGGTAGCGACGATTTTTTTCCCTGCTGCAGAAGGCATAATTATTTAATAGATGTTTAAACATAAAATATTTAATTATTATTATGGAGCTTCCAGCAGATGTAAAAAATAATTTAAGTAGCGGTGTATGTTTAATATGCTGTAACGATAGCGTAGTATGTATGAGTGACGACTATCCTAAGTCTTCAAACGTAGAAACATTGTTTGAAATAGACAGAGAAGGTAAAGATGTAATTTTTAGGCATGTGATCATGGATGATCCTTCAAATCCATTAACAGTTGAATATGCTGTAGACGCCGATTTTGTAGAGAGGATTTCACGTAAGAAGTCGCTTAGTATATTTTTTGTTGATGAGAGTTTTAATAAAGAAATCGAAATTCGAATAACTTTTTCCGATGACGAGATAAGAATTATGAGGAGGGAAATTGGACTTGGAACTTAAAGAGCTACAACAAAAGATGAGGGAATTGTATTTTGAGAAAGATTCTCAAAGAGGTATTTATGCTACATTTACATGGTTAGTTGAAGAAGTAGGGGAATTGGCTGAGGCTCTTTTATCTGATAATCAAGAGTCTATTGAAGAGGAGTTAGCAGATGTTATAGCATGGGCAGTCTCAATAGCCAATTTAAAAGGTATAGATATAGAAGAAGCTTTAAAGAAGAAGTATAAATTGTAACTAATGGTAAGTAAAGAAGTATTTTATGATGAATTAAAAAAGGCCTTAGAAGATGGAAATGCAAGATATTATAGGAATTTAGTTTACATAGAAAGGAAAGATTACCTTGATTTAGTTAAGGACGTCATAAATTTATTTCTAAGTTTGAAACCAAATCCCTCAGTAGCTTATGGATTTGTACCATGGGCTAACGGATCTAAAGAGAGAATGAAACAGATAAAAGAGTACTTTACGAAGTTCGATGATATTGACTATGCTAATGCAGAGTATTATTTAGGTAATACTTACGATCTGGTAATCTTAGACACTGTAGATAACTTCCAACCAATCAATGTGGGTAGACTTGCTGACTTAGCTAGAGGTGGTGGCTTAATAATAATGTATACCGATAACCTAATCAACGGTAAAGTTTTTAGGAGTTCGATAATTAGGAACGGATTAGTATTAGATGGATATGAGAAGAGATTCAAGAGAAAATTATATGAGCATAATGGTATTTTTATTGCAGATACTAACGGTTATGTGGCACGTCCATTTTCAGATACGTTGATACCTAAAGTTGAGAAGAAAATCCCTAGAAATCCTATAATGCCAAGGGAGATTCATGAACTTTCATTAAGTGAAGATCAAAACAAGGTTATAGAAAACTTCTCTTATCTATTAAGTGGTGGGAAGCGAGCTCTTGTTTTGACTGCTGCAAGAGGACGCGGAAAAAGCGCCGCAGCGGGGTTATCTATAGCTGGATTAATCGAAAAACTCAGAAAGAGAAGTGAAAAAAGCATTAAGATAACCGTTACAGCACCATCGATATCAAGTGCATCTCAAGTAATGACATTCGCAAAGACTGGATTAGAAGCTCTAAATGAAGAGTTCTCATTGAAAATTAGTGATACCGGTTATATAAAGTACATTAAGGGGTACGATTTCAAGGTAGAATACGTTCCGCCAGACGCAGCATTAGACGATGAAGGTGAGCTATTGATAGTAGATGAGGCTGCTGCTTTAGGTGTAAATTATATAGATTTAGTACTCAGAGCTTGGAAGAAAGTTGCACTAGTAACTACTGTGCATGGTTACGAGGGGTCTAGTAAAGCTTTTCTTAGGTATTTAAAGAGGATAATTCAAAGTAAGAAAATAAAGGTAAGATGGATTGATATGGAACAACCATTACGATATGCAATGGGTGATCCAATAGAGAAGTGGCTATATGACGCTTTGCTTCTTGATGCAGAACCTTCAGAATTTCAATATCTTGACAGCGTATTAGTTTATGAAGATGTAGATAAAATGGAGCTATCTGAAAATGATGGTAAACTAAGATCGATTTATGGAATAATGGTAACAGCCCATTACAAGAATAATCCAGACGATTTAATGATAATGCTAGATGGAGTTCATCATAAGATAAAAGCGATACGTATGGGAGAGAATAGTTATGTGGGAGCTTGTCAAATAGCAGAAGAGGGCGAGCTCTCTGACAACATGATAGATATAGCACTAAAAGGCGGCACGTTTGATGGGGATTTAATACCAGATAGAATACTTAAGCATGTTAGAATTAGGGATTTTGCAAAATTGAAGGGTTGGAGAATAGTTAGAATTGCAGTAGTTCCAGAATTACAGGATAAAGGCTTTGGAACAGAATTACTGAGAATGATATATAATGAGGCTAAGGATAAAGGAATAGATTGGGTGGGTTCTTCCTTTATGTCAGACCAGAAAGTTCTTAATTTTTGGATAAAAAATGATTTTATTCCAGTTCACATCTCACCTAAGAAAAATGAGAAATTAGGTGATTATCCAGTTGTCGTGATTAAGCCAATAAGTGAGATAGCAAATGAGATTGTTAAGATATCTGCATACACATTAAAAGAGAAGTTGCTGAATACTTTGCATGATGTTTACTTTAATATGCATCCTGAGATAGCAAGAATGTTACTAATAGGAACTAAAGTCGCACATAAAGATGTTTTCGTAAGTCCAATATTGTTAGACAAAACTATATCCTTTCTTCAAGGTACTAGTCCTTATGAATCATCAGCTGATGCGTTACATATGCTAACTATTAAATATTTCTGGGATGGAAAAAGAGACTGGAACTTAGCTGCCGATGAAGAATTGGTGTTAATAGCGAAAATTCTTCAAGGTAAGCCATGGAGCTATGTAGCTACAGTTTTAGGTACTAATAGGTCTCAAGTATACGAATTAATATATTCTGCTGTAGCTCAAATAATGAAAAAATATTATAACTTAACTGCAGATAATAAGGTAGGTTTGACGTTAAAAGATGTGATGAATTCACAACACTATGATGGATGATTTGATGCATCTCAGCTGATGCTATTTAATATTATTGCGATAACTACAAGAATTGAAAACAACTGATGTAACGCAACTGAGATTCCTGGTTTTAATGGATTTCTGTTAGTAGAATCCCATACCCACAATCCAGCAATTATCTCTAAAATTGTGAATCCTAATGTTAACCAGTAGTGCAATAATACTACAGCAATTATAAAGATTAGGGCAAGAATCCCATGAATTGTCCAGGCAACCTGAAGCCATATATTTCTCTCTTTATCACTATTATCCCATGGTCTACCTATTTTTAGTTTCATTCTTCTGGTGCCAGTAACTACACCCCCCATAAAAATAACGAAATATAGAAAATGTGGTGGTATAATTGCACTAATTAAGAACGATACCAAACTCACTTTAAAGATCCCTAATCCTTGTAGCGTAATGAGTAGATATGATACGAATGTAGTATAAGCTGCTATATCGTGTAATCCCTGAAACACTGAAGGCAATTTTCCCGCTAGGACGTAAAGAGTTGCCATACCTAATAACGCGGTAAAAATCACTGCTACAAAACCAATTATGGATATGAGAGATGGATGTATAATTAATATTATAAGTGAAATAATACCTACTATTGTGGCTAAGATTCTATGTATTGCCTCGGGATCTCTTTTTGCAGCAAGTTGCATAATGTCATGAGTGTATGGCCAATTGGTACCTAACGATAAGCCATATCCATATCCTTCTACTATTCCACCGAAAACTATTGTAGTTCCCGCTAATATTGCCTCAAGGCCCGAGATATAAGTTAGAATCATGTCCTTAAGTATAGTTGTTATTGTTAAAAATATCTTTTTCCTTACTGCTTAACGCTGAGTATTATTAAACTATATTTCAAATTAATGAAAGATTTGGGAAAAATCCTTTTTGTTTTCACTTATACTTTCCATTAATGACAGAGAAAGAACTTGGCTTAACAAACCTTGTGATAAGATGGATGGCTGCTTTACTATCTTCTCTATGGGCAGGTGTCCATTTAGTATTAACGCATGCAATATTACCTAATCCAACAGCTACAATGATTTATGATATTTTCTTTGGTTTTGTTTCTTCATTGGCAATAATGGCTGCTCTACTTTTAGTTTTAGGTTTAAAATACACCTATCCATTAATAGCAGTTTTTTACGGGATAGATTTAGCTTTACTCAGTGAAACCAGATTGGGGCCGGCTCTCCTTGTAGGAAAGAAACTACCATTTAACTACTATGTTGATCTTTCTCTGATTCTCGATGTAGTTCTAATACTACTCTCATTGATGCTAATATTCATTAGCAAAAAAGATTAGAGTTTTTCTATCTCCTCTTTTATTATCTTTGTTCCTTTGATTGCAAGTTCTTCTTCAATTGTTAGTGGAGGCTCTATTCTCACAACCGATTCACCTGCTCCAATGGCTAAAACTCCTCTTCTAAACGAATTATATAGTACTTTCTCTAAACCTTCTGAAAATGGCCTATTGTCTTTCCTCAACTCAGCTCCTATTAAGAGTCCTAATCCCCTAACTTCATATAAATATGGCGATTTTGTGCTCTCTAGTTCCTCCATGATTTCCTTACCTACGCTACTTACATGGTCTAAAAGTTTTGGAACTTCATCCAGGATTACTTTTGATGCAGCTAACGCTAGTGGATTACCTCCGAAAGTGTTTGCATGGGAACCTGGTGGTAAATCCATTATTTCCTTTCTCCCAATTACCGCGCCAAGTGGAATTCCTCCACCTAAGGCTTTAGCTAAACATATTATATCTGGAACTACATTAAAGTGCTCAAAGGCAAACATCTTCCCGGTTCTTCCGATACCTGTCTGAACTTCATCTAGAATTAGTAATATCCCATATTTCTTGAGCAAACTATTTAGTTTATAGAAAAAATCTTTAGGCGGTACTATAACTCCACCTTCCCCTTGTATTGGTTCTGCGATAAATGCCGCTACCTCTGTAGGGTCAACTATCTTTTTGAAAATCCAATCTTCTATGAACGCTAATAGACTCTCAGTGCAATCCTCCTTGCATAATGGATCTCTCTTATCTGGATATGGTACTAAATATGTAGATGGTAAAAGTGGTGAGAACGATTTCCTTTGTATTGCCTTACTAGAGGTAAAAGCTAACGAACCTAAAGTTCTTCCATGAAAGGAGTTGATAAATCCGATGATCCACTGTCTTCCGGTATGTCCTCTAGCAATTTTTATTGCAGCCTCAACGCTTTCAGTGCCACTATTCGTGTAAAATACTTTAGCAGAATACGGCATAAATGAGGACAATTTTTTAGCTACATCAACCGCTATTTCATAATAAAAGTCAGTAAGACTGTAGTGGAAGAATTTCTCCATCTGAGCTTTAACTGCGTCAATTATTTTGGTATTACCGTGACCTAAGGCTATTACTCCAATACCTGCGTTAAAATCAATATATTCCTTACCATCCACATCATAAACTAGTGATCCAGAACCATGATCAATTATGAATGGGTACCATCTCCTAAAGGACTGCATTAGGTACTCTTGATCATCTTTTATGATCTGAAAAATTTTATCGGTCATAGTTTATGATTCGAACACATAGTATATTAATTTTTCCGTTTATCGTAAGATTTCTCCGTTTTAATTTTATTTATCGTACAACAGTAAATTAACAATAACTAATATTTTCTCGATAAATGAAGATAATATTTTATAGTCATGATAAAATAATTAATTATGAACGCGGGTAAAGCGTTCTTATCGATTCTCAAGGAAAGTGGAGTAGATAGAATATTTATGGTATCTGGTACAGATTATGCTTCATTTATAGAGGCAAAAGTTGAGGATCCTAATTTGCCGGAGTTCGAAATAGTTCCTCATGAGATAACTGCTATATCAACAGCAATAGGTTATGCATTAGGAAATAAATTAGGTGTGGTTGCCGTTCATACAACTCCCGGTACTGCAAACGCGTTAGGCGGAATAATGGGTGCTTATACTTCTAGGATACCACTTTTGGTAATTGCGGGAAGAAGCCCATATACTGAAAAAGGCTATAATGCAAGTAGAAATTTAAGGATTCATTGGACCCAAGAGGCTAGAGATCAAGGGGAGCTAGTTAGACAGTATACTAAATACGATTTCGAAATACGAATGCCAGATCAAATACCTGCAGTGTTATCTAGAGCAATTCAAATAATGATGAGTGAACCTAGAGGTCCAGTTTATATTATATTACCTAGAGAGGTTAGTACAGAAGAAGTTAAAGAAGTTATGAAAATACCGATGGACTATTATGAACCTGCCCCTTCTCCAGAGAAAGTTAGCAAGGCAAAAGAAATGTTAGAAAATTCAGAGAGACCAGTTATAATTACTTGGAGAGCAGGAAGAAGAAAGGAATGGTTTAATTCCCTAAAGAGATTTGCCGAAAAGCATAACATTCCAGTTTTAAATTACACTGGTGAGGTATTAAATTATCCCAGTAATGGAGATATGGCATTAGATAAGTTTGACTTAAAAAAGGCTGATTTATTAATTGTAGTTGAAGCAGAAGTTCCGTACTTTCCAAAGAAGACTGATATAGATATACCAATTATAAAAGTGGATGTAGAACCTTCGTATTCTTATATACCCTATTACGGTTTTAGATGCGACTTATGTATTCAATCTACTCCTAGTAACTTTTTTGATTTGATTTCAATAAAACCTAAAAATTATGAAGAGATTAGGGAACTAAGGATTAAGCAGGAAGAGCATAAGAAGCAAGAAATTGAGAGATTAAGAGATGTAAAACCCATTCATCCTAAGTATCTATCATATGAAATAGGGAACATAGCTTCAAATTACGGTTTTACAATATTTAATGAGTATCAATTTAATCCTAGATATGCTAAATTAAACGAGTATGGTTCCTATTTTGCAGATCTTTCTGTAGGCTATCTAGGTTTGATGTTAGGAGCTGGAGTAGGTTATAAGATTGCAACTAATAGAGACGTAATTATAACTACTGGTGATGGTTCTTTCATATTTGGTGTCCCTGAGGCATTTTACTTTATAGCTTCGAAGTATCCAGTGATGGTAGTTATATTTGATAATGGGGGTTGGTTAGCCTCAGCTGAGGCCGTAAATGAAGTTTTCCCAGAGGGACTTGCTAAGGCGAAGAGATATTATCCTGGAGCAGGATTTGAGAGAAGATTTGAAATAGGTAAAACTGTTGAAGCTTTCCACGGTTACTATGAGTTAGTTGAAGATCCTTGGGAAATTAGGTCTGCATTGATAAGAGGCATTGAGAAGGTGAGAAAAGAGAATAAAATATCAGTAATTCAAGTTATAGTGGATAAGGTGAGGTAAGAGATGAAATTATGTAATAAAGAAGTTTCACAGATAGGTTTTGGAACTTGGAAAATGGGGGGTGGATATTGGAGTCCAGATTATTCCAACGATAACAAATATATTGAAATTATAAAATATGTCATAAGCAAAGGGGTAAATGTTATCGATACTGCAGAAATGTATGGGGGAGGTCATGCTGAAGAGTTAGTAGGTAAGGCAGTGAAGGATTTTGATAGAGAAAGTATCTTTATTATAACTAAGGTATGGCCTAATCACTTGAGATATGATGATTTAATAAAGTCGGCAAAGGATAGTTTAAGGAGACTTGATAGTAAGTATATAGACTTATATTTGATTCACTGGCCAAATTCTTCTATACCTCTTGAGGAAACTATAAGGGCTATGGAGTATTTAGTGGATCAAGGTATTGTCAATTGTATTGGCGTAAGCAATTTTGATGTGATGCTTTTGGAAAGAGCTATGTCATTAACTAAAAAATATGAAATAGTAGCTAATGAGATAGAGTATAACGTCGATAATAAGACTGCTGAAAGAGATATTATACCATTTTGTGAAAGAAATAACATAAAAGTGATAGCTTATTCTCCGCTCTCTAGAGGTAATGTAAAAAATAATACAATACTGGAGGAAATTGGGCGTAAATATGGCAAAACTTCGGTTCAGGTTGCTTTAAATTACTTAATGAGGCGATCAATACCAATACCTAAAGCGTCTACAAAAGAGCATGTAGATGAAATTTTAGGTGCTTTAGGATGGAATTTAAGTAATGATGATTATGACAGAATTTCGAAAATTTAAATAATACCTATGCTAAAGTATTACCGTGTTAGAGGAAAGGCTGAAACAAATTTATGGAATTGACAAATATGGTAATAATGTACCAGAATGGGCAGAAGAGGTTAAACTGGAGTTTGTAAAAAGCGTAATTGGAGATAAGGTTTACGAAGCTAAGAACTGGATAGATGAGATGAACTCCATACTAGGAGAGGCTAAAGAGAGACTTAATGTAAAAGGCTGGCTATTTAGTAGGGAGATGAGTAGTTTTATTAAAGATCCGTTAAGACATTTAGTAAAGAAGTTATTTATTTATTTTCATGACTTAGTAAGGGGTAAGATCACCGTAAACGAGTTTGTTATTAAAGGTAGGCAGGCGATAAACAGTTCGTTTGGTTCAAACATGAGGTCAATCTATCAAACTTGGGGTTTTGCTTCTATTCTCGTCTCATTGTCAAATTATGGATACAGATTAACCTACCCTGAACATGGCTATCTTAATTTTGATAGGAGTGGAAAACAGAAAAATGGCATAATACCGCCTAATGCTGTTATTGAAAACGTATTTGGTAGTTCATTTAGCTTCTTTTTAGAAGCTCCAAGACCAATATCTTGGGAAGATGGTTCTGATTTAGAGAAAGTTTGGAGACTCTACTCGACCTTAAGACCAGACATGATGATTTATGATGGTTTTCAGATGAATATTGTTGATCTTGATAACGGTAATATTCCTATAAAAAGACCTAATTATATCCTTGAATTTAAAGAACTCGAAAATTGGTGGAATAGGTGGAGATATCTTAAAGGATATAAGCCATTAAGTGGTAACGAATGGAGAGCGAGGTGGATAAGCGGACTTTACAAGGGGTTAATGGACGCACTAGAGAAAGTTCCCAATGACTTGCCTAGTTTTAATGATAATAAGGGAAAAAGAATAAGAGAGTATAAAGTAATAGAACTTTATAAGGAAGTGTATAAACCAGATAAAGGAGTTTTAGTTAGTAGAGTAAAAGTTGATGAAGGCATCAAATCAGAATTATCAGACGATATAGTCATATTAGATGACGTTGGATTCAATACTAAAAAGTTTAGAGATCTAGCGGAGGATATGGTAAGAGGAATTAAAATAAATTTAGATGTTAGAGAACTTGCATATAAATTTGCATTGGATAATAAAAATGCCTTTATGGAGTGGCTTAAAAAACATGGCATCTATAATCTCGATGAGATTTAGGTCAAGTCTTAATCTGAGAGTAGTCTCAAAGGAGGTCTCAATTTAAATATCGGAGAAGACATCAAGTACTATCTCCTCAAATAGACTACAAAGTAACGTCGCTAGTCTGTATGCATTACATGTTATTGTCTCTGAATGAACTAATTCGAAGATTGAAATAATAGGCGGAGTATTATTAGGCTAAGACTACTTAAGATATTCCTAAAAACAAAGTTAATGTGCAATTAGTATTACAATTAAAAGATGAGAGATACTTATACGTTGATGGAGTTACTAGGCCTTTTGATGGAAAGATAAAGGTCAAGGATGATATAATAGGTTATAAAGTTATTTATGATGCAGGAAAAGTTAAGATCTTGAACGAGCACAAAGTACTTATCATAAATAACTCAAGTGTAGTTTCACATGCAATATTAAAAGAGAAAATCGAGAAACTAAATTTATATCTGTTCGAAGATGACAATGGTACAATATACGCTTACATTGGAGAGATTGCTAGCCCTAAATTTAATTTTCCATATATGATTATACATGGTATACCGATATCATTAGGATCTAAGTCTGAGATTATAAGTGCGGTAGAAAAGGATTACAAGGTAGCATTATATGCTTTAGAAAAATTTAGAAATGATGTTAATATAGTAAATAATTCAATTATATCATTAGTTAAATTTGGAAAATGTGAGGAAGCTATAAAATACTATAAGGAGCTAAAAGTTTCAGATCCTGAGGTCTCCTTGGCTGTTGCGCAATGTATGGAAAGTGTTGGTGAAGAATTAGAAGCATTGAAAATTTATTCTTTCTTATCTGAAGAGAAATATAGAGAATTAGAGAGTAAGATAAGGGAGAAGGTAAACTCTATAATAGAACAGTATAAAAAAGAAGGCAATATTAGGCTTTTAAATGATGCAATTAAGATGCTACCTACATATGATGCACCATTGATTGAATTAGGTTGGTATTATGTAAATAAGAGGAAATTCGATGAGGCTGTAAAATATTTTGAAGAGGCAGTAAAAAGAGTACCTACATTTCATAATCTTTTACTCTACGCATGGGCGTTAATAGGAAGTGAAGATTACAAGAAAGCGTTAGAGATTATCGATAAGGCTGAAAAAATAAAGCGTAATGCAGGATCAGCTTATATAAAGGGTTTAGCTTTAGAAGGTTTGAATGCTCCGTTACAAGCTGAAAGAGAATTCCTTTACGCGTGTAGAGAAGGAATAGTAGATGCTTGTATGAGGATTAAATCTTACAGACTCTATGTTCCAGAACCTTTTGATCCATCAGTGTGGTTAGGATATGTTCTTTATGGCTATGAGGTAAAACAAGTTTTAGGAAATGGCGGAATGGGTTACGTACTATTAGTTGAGAGAAATGGTAGAAAGTACGCTATGAAAGTGATGAAGAAGGAATATACGTTTACTGAAATGCTCTATGAGGTTGCAAAAATGCAAGAAATCTCAAAAAGATCAGAGCATCTAGTCAAAATATTTGCAAGTTTCTTAGATGAAAATTGGACCGATTATTTCAGTTCTCCACCAGCTATAATAATGGAATATATGGAAGGAGGAGATCTCAGATCAATCTTAGTAGACCAAGAATATTCTGCACTACGTCATTCTGTGAAATGGCCACAAGTTATTGCGTTTGTATTCTCGAAATTAGCTAAAGCGGTTATAGAGATTCATAAGGAGGGATACGTCCACTGTGACATAAAACCGTCTAACATACTATTTAATAAAAAGCTTCCAAGATATGGTGAAGATGCATTAAACGCATTAATGAGCTTCGACGCTTTACCTAAATTATCAGATTTAGGTTCTTCAGTTAAAATAGGTACTCCCGTTATGCACTATACTCCTTATTATGCGCATCCATTGCAACGTTTCGGAAATAAGGCTGAAACGATGTTTGATGTTTACTCATTTACTGTGTCGCTGTATGTATCACTAACTAATAATTTTCCCTTTCCAGAATGGTTAGAAAATGAAATTGAGGAGGCTGTCAAAAGTCCAGAAAAGAGAAGGCAGGCTTTAGAAGACTTCCACAATGCAACTCCTAGGCTTGATTATGTACCTGAGGAATTTAAGGATCTTATTATGAGAGGGCTAAAAGGAGAGATTAGTATGTTGGAAATTGATAAAAAATTAGAAGAGATTCTAATTGAGAATTATAACATCGACATTAATAATCTGAAGAATGAAGCAGAAAAGCTTATAAGCTATTGACAACAGTTATATAAAATAAAAGAGTCGGTGAAAAAGAATGACAGAAACTTCATTCCGAAAAGTGTTCCAAGGGCTTGCATATACAATATTGGAGGACGACGAAGCCAGTGTAGTTCTATTAGAAGGTAAGCCAATTCAAGCGAGTTGCGTTGAACATGGAAATCATGAACTATTTGACCTAGACTGCCCACACGTAGAAAGACTATTAAAAAAGATTTTTTCTTAACCCTTTTGAGCTATAACCGCTATTTCTATTAATGCATCTCTTGGTAATCTAGATACTTCTACCGTAACTCGTGCTGGCTGTTTCTGGGTAAAATATCTAGAATATACTTCGTTAAATTTCTGAAAATCTTTTAGATCTTTTAGATATACAAAAGACATTGTAACATCTTCTAATGTATAACCAGCAGTTTCCAAAATTGATTTTATATTTTCAAGTACTTTAGTGGTCTGTTCTTCTATGGTTTTACCTACGATTTCATTTGTTTTTTGGTCTACTGGAAGTTGACCAGATACGTAAAGTATATCTCCAACTTTTACTGCTTGAGAATAGGGACCTATTGGCTTAGGAGCCTTCTCCGTGTAAATTATTTCCTTCATGCGATCTAGTAGATTTAAATTAGTTTAAAGTTTTTCCTTAAATTTCTCCATTACTAATAAATGATGTAGAGCTATTAACAAGTCCCTCTCTGTTATTATTCCCTTTATAGTATTATCCTTGTTTAATATTAATAGAGAACCTATTCGCCTTACCACCATTTCAGCTGCTGCCTTATTTAGGGATTCCATTTCGTCGATCGTTACTAAACTCGTTACCATAACGTCCTTTACCGTTTTATTGTAAAAGTAATCTGGATCTAATTTATCCACGGCCTTTGCTAATTGTCTAATAGCATTAACGGCAGTTATTATTCCTATTATTTTATTATTTTCATCGACTACAGGTAATCTTCTAAAACCTCTCTTCATCATTAATCTTACTGCTTGATCTAGCCTAACCTCCTTATAGATAGTCTGTACTTTACTTGTCATAAAAACCTTGACGGGAAATACCTCGCTTAGATCTCTATAAAGCAATAAAAATTCTCTCTCAGTAACTATTCCTATAGGTCTATCATTAATATCAACAACTGGTAGCGATCCAAAATTTCTTGTAACCATTATATTTATTGCAGTAAATATATCAGTGTTATTATATACTGTAATAGGATTAGGAGTCATATAATCAGTAACCGGTGATGAAGATATGCGATACAAATCGCCTTGAGTGCAGATATCTTTACAGTAATTTACTGCAGATGATAGCAGATCTCTAGTAGTTATTAATCCTTCAATTTTCTCATTTGCTATAATAATTCTGCCTATTCCTCCTTCGTTAATTTTCTTAAATGCACTAATTAGCTTATCTTCCTTAGACACTATTGGAGGATTTCTTATCATTAAAGTTTCTATATTCACATTTATTATCCGTCTCCTTACTTTATAAAAGTATATGTACACGTGTATTACATTAGTTCTTAATAAAGATAAAATCTTGATGATATATAAGAAAAGAGGACTAGGAAGGGGATTATTCTCGTTTCCGGGAGGTAAGGTTGAACATGGTGAAAATGGAAAAGAATGCGCAATTAGAGAACTTAAAGAAGAAACAATGCTAATTGCTAAAGAAGTTGAATGCGCTGGTAAGATTTTATTTAAGGTTGATGGGGAAGACGCTGAGACCATGGAAGTTTACATAGTTAGAAAGTTTGAAGGTATTCCGATGGAAACCGACGAAGCAATACCAATTTGGGTTAACATTGATGAGATCCCTTATGATAAGATGTGGGAAGATGACAAACATTGGGTACCTTTAGTTATAGAGGGAAGGAAGATTGAGTGTGAGTTTTATTTTTCAAACAATTGGGAAAAATTTGATGGTGGATCTTGTATCTTTAAATAGTTTAAATACTGTATTTATTTTTATGAAGGCAATAGTTGTTAATCCTCCAAATAAAGGTGTCGAAGTAAGAGAAATAGAATACGATGTTAAATCTATAGGCGAGAAGCAGGCTTTGATAAAGACAATAGCTAATGGTATTTGTGGAACTGATAGGGGTATTGTCTCTGGTTTACTAAAATTTTCAAGACCTCCGGCTGGTAAAAATAGTTTAGTTTTAGGGCATGAAAACTTAGGCCAAATTGTTGAAACTGGATCTAAAGTACTTAGATTCAAAAAGGGAGATTACGTTGTCTCCATTGTAAGAAGAGGTTGTGGTAAGTGCTCAAACTGTTTATCTGGAAGGCAAGATTTTTGTGAAACAGGAGAATTCGTTGAGGCAGGAATTAGAGGTTTAGACGGATTTATGCGAGAAATGTTTATAGACGACGAGGAGTATTTGATTAAGATTCCCTCAGAAATAGTTGACGTAGCTATTTTACTTGAACCCTTATCCAATGTTGTTAAGGCATATAACGAGCTAATGCAGACGCAAAGGAGAATGATATGGTGGTGTAAAGATGGAAGTTATGACTGCAGGAATGCTGTGATAATAGGATCTGGGCCAATAGGACTATTGTTTTCGCTAATTTTCTCATCTCAAAACTTTAACGTGACGATTTTGAACAAAAGAGATCCATCTCCAATTGAATTAGAAATTGCTAGGCAAATGGGTGCGAATTTTATTAATATAAAAAAAGAATCCATCTCCACTAATATAGACGTATTGATAGATACCTCTGGACATCCCTCTGCCTTCATTCCGCTGTTAAATAAGCTAAATAAGAACTCTGCTTTAATTTTATTTGGAACAACTGGGGGAGAAGCATCTGAAATAACTGCCGAATTAGTTACATTTCTTGTGGAAAATAACGTACTACTATTTGGAAGTGTAAATGCTAGCAAGAAAGACTTTGAAGATGGAGTAAATTTTCTAACTGTCTGGAAATATAGATATCCTTCATTGCTAAATAAAATGGTGACTAAAGTTGTTAAGCCAGAAGAAGCGCCAGATGTGTTGTATGCAAAACCTAAAGGAGAAATAAAAACGGTTATCTCATGGACCTAATTGGTTTTTTAACTTCTCTATAGCTCTTTTTATCTCGTCCATTGATGCTTCATCCTCTAATGTGGAAAGGTCTCCTACAGTGGCTCCAGTTATTACGGCTTTTATAACTCTCCTCATTACTTTTCCAGATCTGGTTTTTGGTAAGGCGTTGACGAAATGAATCTCTATTATCACTATTGATCCCATAACTTTTCTCACATGATCTTGTATATCTTTAGCTAGTTCATCATTTGGAGTATAGCCTTGCTTTAAAACGACAAATGCATGGGCTATTTCTCCTTTTATTGGATCTGGTACGCCAACTACTGCAGCTTCAGCTACTGCAGGATGTGAAGTTATCGCAGATTCGACCTCACCTGCACCTATTCTATGGCCTGCAATTTTTAGAGTTTCATCCGCTCTTCCAGAGACCCACACGTATCCATCTTCATCTATCATAGCAAAATCACCAGTGTAGTACAAGTTAGGGAACTTACTAAAATACGTCTTTATTAATCTTTCATTTCCTTCATCGTTCCACATTCCTATCATCATAGATGGTGGGAAAGGTGGTTCCATTACTAGATAACCTCTTTCTCTGGGTTTCGTCATATTTCCGTTTTCATCTAACACCTTTATTTTACTACCCGGTAATGGGAACCCACATGCCGGACCAGACTTCATTGGTAAAAATATAGGATAACCTGGCATGTATCCCAGATTTGGCGCGCCCGTTTCAGTCTGCCACCATTGGTGTGAGATATAGATTTTACCTTTACCTATTATTTCTAGTCCAAATTTCCACGGTGCATAATTTAATGGTTCACCATTTGTTACCAAAATTCTAAGTGATGATAAGTCATGGTTTTTGAAGTACTCTTCATTGTATCTCATTAGATATCTTAGAAAAGTCGCGGAAGTCCCAAACGTAGTAGCCCTATATTTTTCTATTAATTCAGCCCATTTATCTGGATACGGGTAATCTGGCGCACTCTCGTATATAATTACTGTCTTACCCATAACTAAGGGAGAATACGTTATGTAGGAGTGACCTACTATCCAGCCTATATCAGAAGTGTTAAATAATACGTCATTATCTTGACTTAGTCCATAACTCCATAATAACATTGTAGCTGTACCTACTAGATACCCGCCAGTAGAATGTACTATTCCTTTCGGTTTACCTGTAGTCCCCGACGTGTAAAGTATGAATAGGGGGTGTGTTGACTCAATTGGCTCTGGCTCAACATATTTGTATTTTCCTATTTCGTCAAAATAAATATCTCTATTTTCCTTATATTGAATTTCAACGCCACTCCTTCTGAATACAATAACATGTTTTACTGGGTTGTTATGTAATTTTTCTAAGGCTTCATCTACAGTCTTTTTAAGTTCTATAAGTTTTCCTCTTCTACAATAGCCATCAGTAGTTATAACTACTTTTGATTGTGCATCAGCAATTCTATCAGCTAGTGCTTGCGATCCAAATCCCGCAAAAACTACGCTATGGATAGCACCTATTCGCGCACACGCCAACATTGCTAATATTCCTTCAGGGGTTAAGGGCATATATATTGTAACCCTATCTCCTTTTTTTACCCCTAATTGCCTTAATGCGTTAGCCCATCTATTAACTTCATAAAATAGATCTTGGTAGGTGAGTTCTTTTTTCTCTCCTTTTTCCGACTCCCAAATTATTGCTGCTTTAAATTTTTTGTCAGTATTTAGATGTCTATCAATTGCGTTATAGCTTGCATTTAACTTTCCACCTATAAACCATTTAGTTACTGTTTCGTGCTTAAAGACTTCCCTCCATGGCTCAAACCAGCCTATAAGTTCCTCAGCTAATTTACTCCAGAAAATTGATGGATTTTGTATGCTCTCTTTATATATTTCCTTATAAAGTCTGACATTATAGTCTATTTTTTCTTCAACCTCCTTAAGATTTTCGATAATTTTCTCTCCCATATAGTATCATATAAATTGTTTATACCATACTAAAAAGTTTTACTTAGAATTATTGTTAGTGATAAAGTTAAAATAAAAGGAATAATTAGAAATATGGAAATGAGTGATCTTTTTCACTTTTCCTAATGTAATAAACTTAATTCTAGTTCTATTTTTTTAATGCGTCGTAAACAGTAAATTGGAATGCAAAAATAATAGATGTCACCTACTTTGTGGGGGTTTTTCAAAACTTACTTTACTTTTTCATATTCTCCTCGTAGTATAAATAACGTAACAAACCAGATAGCTTATAAATACCCCTACAAAGCAGATGTCACCTATAAATTTAATTAGAGGATTTGTTCAAAAACCTTAAGTGCCACAATTTCTCTAACAATTCTATGATGAGAAATCTATCATCATTGCCTTATTTTGAGAAATGGCTTATCCTTGGAATTATTTTAGGGATAGTGGCTGGACTAGCTGCAACTTCCTTTTATCTTCTTCTTCATTTTTTCGAGAGTTTATTTTTATCTAATTTTGTGGGGATGAGCTATCCTAAGCCCCTTGGAGAAGGAGGTACGTTAAATTTTATTTTTAATCCAGGAAGATATTTACTTATTCCAGTTTCGACAGCTATTGGCGGGTTACTATCTGGTATTATTGTATATACATTGGCTCCTGAGGCAGAGGGTCATGGCACGGACTCGGCGATAAGGGCTTATCATTATTTTCAAGGAAAAGTGAGATGGATTGTGATCCCAGTAAAGATCATAGCATCGTCTATAACTATAGGTTCTGGAGGTAGTGCGGGTAGGGAAGGCCCGACTGCGCAATTCTCAGCTGGTGTAGGCTCAGTTATAGCTGATTTGCTACGTCTTAGTCCGGAAGATAGGAGAATAGCTTTAGCTGTAGGTATAGGAGCTGGTATAGGGACAATATTTAAAACACCTATTGGCGGTGCAATTCTCTCAGCTGAGATCCTTTATAAAAGGGATATAGAACCAGAAGTGATCTATCCATCTATTATTGCCTCTGCAATTGGATATACAATCTTTGGCAGTATATTTGGCTTTACCCCAGTGTTTGGATACTACACTGGGGTTTTTAATCCACTTAGGTTACCGATGTATGCTGTACTAGGGCTAATTGCGGGTTTAATGGCTATTCTATACCCTAAAACTTTCTACGGTATTAATAAAGTCTTTAAGAGACTTAATATTCCTAATCATGTTAAGCCAGCTATTGGTGGTGCAATAACTGGCTTTATTGGTCTATTAGCACCCGAAGTACTTGGAGTCGGATATGGATGGATAAACCTTGTCGAATACGGAAAGTTTTCTGTAATGTATTCTCCAGTTATTCCACCAATTCTCTTAATAGTTCTACTTCCTTTTATAAAGATCATTGCCACTTCATTTTCGGTAGGTTCTGGAGGCAGTGGAGGAGTATTTGCCCCTGGCTTATTTATAGGTGCCTATTTAGGTGCTAGTGTCGGATTGCTTTTCCATTATCTCTTTCCTAACGTTGTGCCAAATATCGCACCATTTGTAATCATAGGTATGATGGCTTTCTTCGCTGGTGCTGGTAAGGCTCCATTATCAGTTTTAATAATGGTCACGGAAATGACATCAAGCCTTCAGTTATTACCTGGGGCTATGATTGCGGTCGCAATTTCTTATTTGATTTCTGGTGGAAATACAATATATATTTCGCAACTCCCAACGAGAAAGGATTCTCCTGCACATAAGGCTGAATACGAGATTCCAGTTATGGAGTCTATAAAAGTAGAGAAATGTGAACTAGAAAATATAAGTGTTTATATAAATGATAAGGTAGATAAAGCAATTAAAATAATGTTTGAAAACAATTTTATGAGTTTGCCGGTAATCGATCATAATAATACTTTTCTAGGGCTAGTGTATTTAAGGGACTTAGAAAAAGCTAAATCAGAAGATACTGTAGGTAAGTATTTAACTAAGGGGTCTGCTTATGTATTATTAACTTCAACGTTAGAGCAGGCATTAGAAATAATGGCTAATAATAAAACTAGGTGGGTTGCAGTACTCAGTAATAAAGGAGAATTCCTAGGAATTCTTACGTATGACTCAATAATGAAGGCATATATGCAGGAGGTAAATATGATTAAAAGGACAGAATAGTTAGTTTTTACTAATGCATCTTTTTAAACGTTCTTTCTAATATCTTATTATGCAAGAAGTTCAGAAACCACCAAATCAAAAATATATAAAGAACTTTATTATTTATGCTGAGTTTGGAATCCCAGAGGTTAACTTAGAAACATATAGGTTTAAGGTTAGTGGAGAAGTTCAGAAACCGCTCTCATTCACTTATGAAGAATTATTGAAATTACCTAGGAAGGAAATAGTAGAGGATTTTCATTGCGTTACTGGCTGGTCTGTCAAAAGTGTGAAATGGGAGGGAATTCCATTTAAATTGTTAGTAGAAATGGCAGGCGTTAAAGAAGGAGTAAACTGGGTGATGTTTTATAGTTTAGATGGATATACGACAATTGTGCCATATGAAGATTTATTAAAAGATAACGTTATCATAGCGTTATTTATGAATGGAGAAAAAATACCTTTAAAACACGGTTTTCCTGCTAGGCCTATCATTCCTCATTTATATGCGTGGAAAAGTGCAAAATGGTTGACTGAAGTTGAATTCTTAAAAGACTACGTTGACGGTTATTGGGAAGAAAGAGGATATCATGAGAGAGGAAACGTTTGGGAAGAAGAGAGATTTAAAGGTCAAGGCGGAAAGCACTTAAGAAGAAGACCAGTAATATGAGACAACAGAAGAGCTATATTTTACTTATACGTTGCAATAAAGATGTTAAAATAAGGACTAAGAGTAATAAAATTTTTCTTATAAAGAGAGGGATTTACGCGTATGTGGGCTCTTGTGGAAAATATTGTAATAGAAGAATAGAAAGGCATCTGTCTAAAATAAAGAATAAGTTTCACTGGCATATCGATTTCTTAACCAGTAATAGTGATTGTGAGACAATAGCAGTTTTAATTCTGAATAGAGAAGAAAAAGAAGTAGCCTCTGCTTTGTTCCTGCATATGCATGATTACATTAAGGATTTTGGATCTAGTGATGATAGGGAAAATTTATCTCATTTATTTCTAGTTGATGATTTACGTAAATTGTTATTTATTTGATATAAATCTTGAGAAAGCTAATATGCCAACTATTCCTGCAAGGATAAGTAATTTGGTCACATCATAACTTTCAGAAAATAACTCAAGGATAATCTCTCTAACGAAGAAGGAAATACCTGCATCTATAACGTTTGTTATACTTCTTTCTTTCCCTAAAAGATAATTATTAATTGCGATATAAAGTTCTATAATAACTAGGATTAGTAAAGGTCCAGTTATTGTTGTATTAGTTAATGTTGATATATTATGGGCAATTACGCTAGTCACAATATCGTATATTGTTACTACTATTTCGACTCCTATACCAAATAATAAAATAGCTCTTATAATATAGCCTATAATTTTTATTATATCCTTGTCACTAATATTTCGCATCTCTCAAGTTTATATTTTTCTCCCCAAAATATAGCTTATGAAGATAAGAGAAGTAGAACCGATAGTACTTACCTCTAAAGAGAAAGGCAGTGCAACTTGGGCTTCTACAATGATAGTTGTAAGAGTTATAACTGAAAATGGAGCCGTAGGTTATGGCGAAGCAGTACCCACGTTAAGAGTTATATCAGTATATAATGCAATTAAGCAAGTGGCTAAGGGTTATATAGGAAGAGAAGTAGAGGAAGTTGAAAAGAATTACCACGAGTGGTATAAGCAGGATTTCTATCTAGCTAGATCTTTCGAGTCAGCTACAGCAACCAGTGCTATTGATATTGCATCATGGGATATAATAGGAAAAGAGCTAGGTGCTCCAATTTACAAATTACTAGGTGGAAAGGTTAGAGATAAAGTTCCAGTATATGCTAATGGTTGGTATCAAGATTGTGTAACTCCAGAGGATTTTGCAGAGAAGGCTAAGGAAGTAGTAAAGAAGGGTTATAGAGCTTTGAAGTTCGATCCATTTGGTCCGTATTATGATTGGATAGACGAAAAGGGATTAGTAGAAGCCGAGGAAAGAGTAAAGGCTGTTAGAGAAGCCGTCGGTGATAACGTTGATATTTTGATAGAGCATCATGGCAGATTCAACGCTAACTCCGCAATTATGATAGCTAAAAGATTAGAAAAATACAATCCAGGATTTATGGAAGAGCCAGTTCATCATGAAGATGTAATTGGACTAAAGAAGTATAAGAGTCGTACCTCTCTAAGAGTCGCGTTAGGTGAGAGACTGATAAGCGAAAAAGAGGCGTCATTTTATATTGAGGAAGGGTTAGTGGATATCTTACAACCAGATTTAACTAATATAGGTGGTGTAACAGTAACTAAAAACGTTATAAAAATAGCCGAAGCTAGTGACGTAGAAGTAGCGTTTCATAACGCATTTGGTTCAATTCAAAATGCTGTGTCGATTCAAGTAAGTGCAGTAACACAGAATTTATACTTACTTGAAAACTTTTACGATTGGTTCCCTCAATGGAAAAGGGACTTAGTATATAATGAGACTCCAGTTGAATCAAGTCACGTTAAAGTACCAGATAAGCCCGGAATAGGAGTATCAATTAACGAGAAGCTAATAGAAGAGTTGCGAGCTGAACCAATTCCATTAGAAGTATTGGAAGAACCAGTTTGGGTAGTTAAAGGGACCTGGAAGAGATACGGTGTGTGAGATGGCAGAGATAATAACTCCTATAATTACTCCCTTTACTAAGGATAACAGAATAGATAAGGAAAAATTGAAGATTCATGCCGAGAATCTAATTAAAAAGGGAATAGATAAAATATTTGTAAATGGTACTACTGGTTTAGGCCCATCTCTGTCTCCAGAGGAGAAATTAGAGAATCTAAAAGTAGTGTATGATATTACAAATAGGATAATATTTCAAGTTGGTGGGCTTAATCTAGAAGAGTCAATAAAACTAGCGAAATTAAGTAAAGACTACGATATTGTGGGGATAGCATCATACGCTCCTTATTACTATCCTAGAATGCCAGAGAAACATTTAGTTAAATATTTTAAAACATTATGCGAAATTTCTCCACATCCAGTTTATCTATATAATTATCCCTCAGCTACAGGGAAAGATATAGATGCTAAGATAGCTAAAGAGATAGGTTGTTTAGTAGGAGTTAAAGATACTATAGAAAATATAATACATACGCTTGACTATAAACGTCTTAATCCTAACATGAAAGTTTATAGTGGTTCAGATATGTTAATTACAACTGTAATCTCTACTGGGTTAGATGGAAGTGTTGCAGCAGGGTCCAATTACCTGCCAGAAGTTACGGTTGCCATAAAGAAATTGGCCATGGAAAAGAGAATAGATGAAGCATTAAAGTTACAATTCTTGCATGATGAGGTAATAGAGGCTTCCAGAATATTCGGTAGCCTATCTTCAAATTACGTTCTAACTAAATATTTCCAAGGTTATGATTTAGGTTATCCCAGACCTCCAATATTCCCATTGGACAGCGAGGAGGAAAAGCAACTTATTAGCAAGGTGGAAGGTATTAAAGCCAAGCTTATAGAGCTTAAAATACTGAAACAATAATATAACCCTATGGTTGATATAGTAGCTTTAGGAGAGCCCCTAATTCAATTCAATTCTTTTACCCCTGGACCTCTAAGGTTTGTTAACTATTTCGAGAAGCATATAGCTGGTTCTGAACTTAATTTCTGTATAGCGGTTATTAGGAATCATTTGACATGTGGTATAATAGCCAGAGTAGGGAATGATGAATTTGGTAGAAACATTATAGAATACTCTAGAGCTCAAGGTATAGACACTACACATATTAAGATTGATGACTCATTCACTGGAATATATTTCATACAGAGAGGTTATCCAATACCCATGAAAAGTGAGTTGATATATTATAGAAAAGGAAGCGCTGGAAGTAAATTATCACCGGAAGATGTAGATGAGAGTTATATTAAAAGCTCTAAACTAGTTCATTCAACTGGAATCACTTTAGCCATAAGTGATAGTGCAAAGGATGCTGTGATTAAAGCTTTCGAATTAGCTAGATCTAGAAGCTTCGATACAAATATTAGACCTAAACTCTGGTCTGCAGAGAAGGCTAAGGAAACTATCTTGGGCATTTTAAGGAAGTATGATATAGAGGTTTTAATTACAGATCCAGATGACACTAAGATCTTATTGGGTATCACAGATCCAGATGAGGCATATAGGAAGTATAAGGAACTGGGCGTAAATGTATTATTATATAAATTAGGCGCTAGAGGCGCTGTCGCTTATCATGACGGAACTAAAGCCTTTAAAGAGGCGTACAAAGTTCCCGTTGAAGATCCAACAGGTGCAGGCGATGCTATGGCAGGTACGTTCGTTTCTTTGTATCTTCAAGGAAAAAGTATAGAATACTCTCTTGAGCATGGAATAGTAGCGTCTACGTTAGTTATAACTGTAAGGGGAGATAACGAGATGACACCTACACCGGAGGATGCCGATAGATTTTTAAATGAATTTAAAACGTAAAGCTCAATCTTAAAATTTTTCACTGGCAGTTTTATATTATGGAGAAAACTTCATTGACGATTAAATCAAAGGAACTTACGGAGATATATGAAATAAAGGACGGAATTCCATACTTTAAAGTCTATTTAGCTGGTCAATGGATTGGTGGAGATGAATGGCAGGATGTTGTAAGTCCAATTGACTTAAATGTAATAGCTAAATTCCCTAAGTTAAATTGGAATCAAATGGATAATACTATAGATCATATTTATAGAAAAGGAAGGTGGAGTATACGAGATACACCGGGTGAAAAAAGGCTAGAGATCTATAAGAGAATGGCTTCACTAATAGACAAATTTAAGGAAGATTTCATTAATGCTTTGATGATAAATAATGGTAAAACTAGATCTGCATCAGAAGGTGAAGTAAAAGCGTCAATTGAAAGGTTACAACGCGCTGATTTAGATGTAAAGGAAACCAGAGGAGATTATGTACCCGGTGATTGGAGTTCAGAAACGTTAGAAACTGAGGCGATTGTAAGGAAAGAGCCTGTAGGAGTTGTTCTTTCCATTGTTCCATTTAATTACCCTCTCTTTGATACCGTAAATAAGATAGTATACACTACAGTAATTGGAAACGCAATTATAATTAAACCTCCTTCATCTACACCAATTCCTATTTTGATGTTAGCAAAAGTAATGGAGTTAGCGGGATTCCCAAGAGACGCATTTGCAATACTTACGGTTCCAGGTAGGGAGATGAATAAAGTCGTTGGGGATAAAAGGATTCAGGCAATATCTTTAACTGGAAGTACAGAAACTGGAGAGGAGGTAATAAGGAATGCCGGAATTAAGCAGTTTATCATGGAATTAGGTGGAGGAGATCCAGCGATAGTATTAAGTGACGCAGACTTAGGTTGGGCAGCACAAAGAATAGCTAATGGTATAATAAGTTATACCGGACAGAGATGTGATTCAGTTAAGCTAGTTATAGTTGAGGAAGAAGTTTATGATACCTTAAAGGATCTATTAGTAAAGGAGTTGATGAAATCGGTAAAGGTCGGTGATCCCAGAGATCCGTCAACAACTGTTGGCCCAGTTATAGATACGAAAACTGCTGACGAATGGGAAAAAGCAATAAAGGATGCTGTAGAGAAAGGCGGTAAAGTACTATTTGGAGGCAAAAGAATTGGTCCTACTTATATAGAGCCAGCTCTAATTGAAGCACCTAGGGAGACGCTTAAAGAAATGTATTTGTATAACAAGGAGGTGTTTGCATCAGTAGCACTTTTGATAAAGGTTAAGAATATAGACGAGGCTATAGAGATATCCAATAATAGAAGATATGGGCTAGATGCTGCAATATTTGGAAAAGATATTAACAAAATAAGAAAGCTTCAAAGGTTCTTGGAAGTTGGTGCGATTTACATTAACGACTATCCTAGACACGGAATAGGTTACTTCCCGTTTGGAGGTAGGAAGGATTCCGGAATAGGAAGAGAAGGAATAGGTTATACTATACAATATGTAACGGCTTACAAATCAATAGTCTATAATTATAAAGGGAAAGGTATATGGGAATACTTGTAATTTTTTAATTACAGCTTATAGGGAACTAAAACATAAATTTTTATTAGGTTGATCTGGTTATTAATATTACAATTAATTGCTCTGATTATCTTGATTAGTGTATCAGCCAGTTTAATGGCTAGAGGCACGGAAGAATTAGAAAAAACTTTTGGCAAAGGGATAGCAGGAGGGTTAATATTAGGCTTCATTAACTCTTTACCAGAAACAATAATAGTTCTTTTCGCAGTGCTTAACGGTTCTTATGATATTGCGTTAGGATCTGCTTTAGGAGGTAATATTTTGTTATTTACTTTAGGAATAGGGTTTGTTTCTATTCTTTATTACGCAAAATATAAATCTGGTACGATCAGTTTAGATAAGGACATAAATATAGAGTATAACTCGTTTTTAATGGCACTTGTAATTTTTATTGTTGCAATTATATACGGTAGATTAAATTATTATATAGCAATCTTTCTATTATCTCCCTATGTGTACTACGTTTATAGGAGATACAAAAACTATAGAAGCGAAATAAAAATTGGTGGGAACACAATAAGGGGATTAACCTATGTTCTAGCTGGTGGTCTACCTTTAATCTTCATTTCTAAGTATTTTATTACAACTATAATTGATGTAGCAACAATTTTTAAAATGTCACCCATATTATTGGCTGTGTTAATAACTCCTATTGCAGCAGAGTTAGAGGAAAATCTAACCGCAATAAAGCTTATATTAGACTCTCCTTCAAGTGCTACTACAGCTTTAATGAATTTTATCGGAAGTAAGTTAGAGAACATGACTCTCCTTTTAAGTATAATAGGACTTTCACAGACAATTAGCCTCAGACCATCTTTATTATATTTACTGTTAATAGTAGCTGTAAGTGTGTTAACTCTAGGAATAATAAGGGATAGAAATATAAAGATAAATGAGGGGCTTTCACTATTTGGAATTTATGCACTTTCGGTAGCTATTTTGCTTAGATTTTCAGCTTAAAGGAATATCCTCATCTTTCAGCTACGGTCGCTCTCTTCACTTAATTTTTTAATTTTAGATTTCACCTTATAAAATATTATGGTTCATGCTTGCACACGAGACTGCTATGATACTTGTATATTTGACGATAATCATACACCTCTTAACATATTTCCCATTAATGGGTTTACGTGCTCTAGAGGAATAGCTGATCTAAAACGAAACTACATGAATAGAATAGATACTGCTTATATAGAAGGAAAGCCGGTTAGTATTGAGCAAGCATTAGATTTAATTGCTAATGAGATAAGGAAGAGGAGAAAAGAGGAAATCCTTCATGTAGATTACGACGGTAATCAAGGCCTATTAACATGGTATTTTCCTGCAAGACTGTGGAATGTCATGGGAACTGCGTCAACTGACTATTCAATTTGCAGTTCTGAGGGGCATGAAGCCATTAAACTCCATTATGGTAGTTCTGTTGGCGCTTTCCCAGAGGATTTTCTGAAATTTGAGTCTTTTGTAATATGGGGGAGCGAATCTGCATTTAGTTTCATTCACGGATGGAATTTAATTAAAGATAAGTTTAAGATAACTATAGATGTAAGGCTGTCAGAGACCGCAAAAAGAAGTGATAAGAGATATATTGTAAAGCCCGGTAGTGATGCGTATCTAGCAATAGGTATCATGAAAAAACTATTTGAGAAGAACTGGGCAAATACATCGCTCTTAGATGAACCAACTAAACTGAAAGAATACGTCTTTTCGTTTAAAGATGATGAGATAGAAGAAAATACTGGCTTATCTAAATCTCAGATTGAGGAATTGGCTGAAATCTATTATGAGAGGAGACCATTAACCATAATTGGGTTTGCATTAGGTAGAAGTTTAAATGGTGGAGACGCAATTTCGTTAATCTCTCTTATACCTGCACTACTTGGAATGAGAAGAGGATTCTATTATTCAAATTCTCAAGGACTTGGGATAGATTTTCGGTACCTAAGGGGTCTTCATAAGTATTCTCCTTCAAGGATTGTAGGCATGGCAGATGTAGGAAAGGAAGTGGAAGAAGGTAAGATAACTTTTATGTTTGTCTGGAATTCTAATCCCTTACACTCTTTACCCATGTCTGATAGGATACAGGAAGCCGTAAAAGAAGGTAAATTATTCTTGGTGGTTCATGATCCTTTCTGGTCTGAGACTGCAAAAATTGCTAATGTGGTTTTGCCGGCTCCGACATATCTTGAAAAAGAGGATATAGTATACAGTTATTGGCATAATTATCTTGTATATAATAGGCCCATTTTACCTAAGATAGGGATAACAGAGATTGAGTTAATGAGAAAACTAGCTAATAGATTGGAAATACTAGACGAAATATTGTATGAAAACGAATGGTTGGCGATAAGTAAAGCCACCAACGTTGACGTCGAAGAGTTAAAGATTAAGGGCTTTATAAAGGTGACTCCTAAATACCCTGATGGAAAGGTCAAAGTGGAACCCTTACCAAAGCAACTAGTAAAACCTAATGAATATGTTGTAGTCTTTTCATCTCATCCTAATTATACTAATAGTCAATTTAAGGAAGTTTATGGAAATAAAGCTACAGTCGTGTATAATTCCGAATATGAGGGAGTCGGTTTCTTACATACGAAATACGGAAAGGTTAAGGTTCTGTTTAAAAAAGATAGTTCCATGCAAAAAGGCGTATTATTCGTGTTTAAATCCTCATTATTTGATTTGAATGGTAAGCCATTTAATAGTATTATAGGTTTTACGAAGGGTAAATACGGTAACACCCCAATACTTAATACCGATTCTATAAGGATAATAAAGGAAATTGAAGTAGATAATAATAGTAGGGAGTAAAAACATATCTTTCTATTTTACTACGTTTAAAAATAAAAAATATCTTCACTCTGGCGGTATTTCCTTGAAAGCCAGATCTATGTCAATACCTTTTCTCTTATGTAAGATTTTTGAAACTACATATACTAGAGCGCTTCCTATCAAAGTCCCTACAACAAATACAGTTGTAATTACGTTTGGTCCACTAGATGTCATGAAGCCGAAATCTGGATTTGTCGCCGCAATATAGGTTAAGTAAGCGAAATATCCAGCCGATATTATGCCTGCTATAGGTAAGATTAAGTTTCTGTCTTTAATTCCAAATACGATTCCAGCTATGCTTACGATAAGGAAATACAAGCTACCTAATATTGTAGCTCCATATAATGATATTGCAGCACCTATGGAGAATACGGGCACCAATAAGAGTACCAATGTCAATGTGAGATCTAAAGCGTGAGCGTAGACTGGTGAACCATATTTATTCACTTGGCTAAATTTCTCTGGTAACACTCTATCAAAAGACAATGCGAATACGTATCTGGCGAAAACTATAACACCGTAAGCTAAGATATAAATATTCCATATGATTAAACCTAACCCAATTATCCATTGGAGAATTGGGTTCGATGACACTGCTATTGCAGCAGTCCAGAAGTTATATAGGAAAGTTGGATATGCTTGAAGATTAAAATTGTAGCCAGCGATAATGTCCATTTCAAGAAACGCTGCTGTTACTAAAACTCCAGTAATTATCAATGCTATAGGTAAATTCCACTTTATAGTATTCTTACCTTTAAATTCTGCAGCAACAGCTGGACCGGCTTGCATCCAAGGATATGTATATAGTGCGAAAAATGGCAACAAAAATAACGTTGCAGTCAACGATACTGATGTAGGTAATGCAGGCCCTCTTATCGAGGGAATTGTAACGTTTAAATTATTAGCGTTTATTAATGTAGAAATCTTAGAGTAGAAATCTCCAGAGTTAATAGCCAATACAATCATGGCTAGTACTAAGGTTAACATAGAGAATATGCCCAGTATTGATACCAGCCTATAACCCCATTTAGCTCTAAAAATGTTAAGTAGTATAATTATAACGAAAATTAATGCAGAAATTCCATATATTATCAAGCTCTGTTCAAATGTCGGCGTTACTGTATAAGGGTCAACTATAATATTATTTGCAATATTTAACAGTGCATTTGAGTGTTGGTATTCCCCAATTACAGTTAGTACAGTATTTATGGCAGAAGATGTAAAGAACGCAACTAACGCGAAATATGCAGTAGACTCAATCATTAGTGCCATAGCCATCGTAGAACCTAAGCCGCCATTTAAACTTCTCGAAATCCACACATAATCTCCACCGGTTCTTGGTATTTTCATACTTAAGAATACATAAATTAGCAGTTGAGGTATAGCGAATACAAAGCCTATTATTGATGCAAGCCATAGCACTCCTCCTGGTTGAATGTACGGCGAGATTGATTCAAACAGTGCTACTCCTGCTGACATATTACCAATATTGAGTGCAACCGCGTCTAACATGGATACGTTTTTTATTAATCCAGAAGTTTCCCTAACGAAAATTCTGTTTTTGTTACTCACACGCTATCTTATAAATCCCCATATTTAAATTTACTTGTCTGTTTAAAAGTATGAAACAATGTTCTGTCAATTTTTTACTTAGTTAAGTAAAAGCAAATATGTCTTCAGTGGTTAATAAATGTTGCTCCTAAAAATTTCGTAGACATATCGTTGACAACATGGAAAATTTTGGGATAAGAAATATATTATATGCCTCATTGCTACTATTAAATGTATTTAAGGCAGATATTGTTGCTAGTTATTAGTATATTCTTATTTCATATAGCGTTACTAATGTCAAAGCATCATAGCTATAGATCATTTAGTTGTCCTTTTCTTAGGGGTAATATATTTATTATTCCTTTAAGTTTAGATCCAAAATCCTCTTCGTCTTCATCCGATATTATTATAAATAGTAAATCTAGGTATAATTTAATTAAAGTTTTAGAATTTACAGCGAAATTTGAGAATGGAGCAAAAGTAGAAGACATATCTACTGCTTTGAACCTAAGTCGAAAAGTCGTTAGAACTCACTTAAATAAACTAGAGAAGTTTGGTCTAGTATCATGTTTCGAGGACAAATATAAAATAACTGATGAGGGAAAGAGAACATTAAATAAGATTAGGCTAAGTGGTTTCTGAATGTTGAAAACTATATATCTTTCCATGTTAATGTAAATCACATGAAAATTATATCAACAGAAAGGGTCCCTGATGAATGCAAAAATGTAATTCAAGTTAAAGATGAAAATCTGACAGATGAAGACTATAGAAGTGCTGAAATATTGTTAACTTGGCCAAGTAGAATTAATAAAGATTTAATAAGTAAGATGCCTCATCTTAAAGTGATACAGACTTTTTCTGCTGGAGTTGATGATTTAGACTTCTCTGTGGTTCCTCCTTACGTTAAGGTTTTCTCAAATGCTGGAGCGTATTCTCTTTCAGTGGCTGAGCATGCATGGGCTTTGATTTTGGCCTCAGCTAAAGGAGTGGGGACTAAAAAAAGAACGATTGTATATGACGTTTCTGAGAGAATATTGCTGATTTTGGGCGCTGGTGGTATTGGATCAGAGGTAGCACGAATAGGTAAGACAGCATTTAGGAATTATGTTATAGGAATTTCGAGATCCTTTAAAAAACCAGAGTGGTTTGATGAAAAACATAGTATGTCGATGCTTAAAGAGAAAATTAATGAAGCTGACATAATAGTAGATACGTTACCCTTAAACAAGCAAACTAGGAATCTATTGAGCTATGACCTCTTAAAAAATGTAAAAAGAAATGCAATAATTGTCAATGTGGGAAGAGGTGAAACTGTAGATGAGGAAGGGATCTATAAATTACTTAAAGAGAGGCCCGATGTTAGATTTGCAACAGACGTTTTTTGGAGGAAGAATGGTAAAGAGGAATTCTATAATACTAAGTTGTGGGAACTGGAGAATTTTACTGGAACTTTACATACTGCTGGGGCTTATGGTAATGAGAATATAATGAAGCGAGCAATGTTTATAGCATGCTTAAATGTGAAAAAATATATAGATAAGGGAAATGCTGAAAATGAAGTAAAGAGGGAAGATTATGTTTGATAGATCAATGGATAGGCAAATAGAGGAGTGGTTAAAGGAATTGGGATTAACTACTAGTAGACCTCCTCAAGCTAAGGAGTTCTTTCACATAGTAGCCTCTCCACCTCAAGGAGGTCCTACAATTAGCATAGTAAGAGTTAGTGATAGTTCAAAATTTTACGTAATAGCTATGGGGATAGGAATACATCCATCTCACGTTAGTGCATTAATGTCATTAAATAGAGAGGAAAGAATTAAATTCGTAATTGATTTACAACTAGAAGCTTTACGTTATGGTGTGGATTTCATAGCATTACCTCCAAATCAAGAAGTCCCTAATGTAATTCAAGTTTCTAAACCTCTTTTCATGGAAGGATTATCTGCAAATGATTTTATGAATACTTTATTAAATGTGAGAAATGCGGGAGTTAGTATCATGTTGAAATTTACACAAAAATTTGGTCCTTATGAACCTCAACAACAAACTTCCTTAAAATACACATAAGAATTTTTATTCTACTATGTGATTTAGATTATCACGTATGGATGATGTTAAAAATGTTTTATGGAAAGTTGTAAATAATGAGGCACCCCTTGTTGAGGATGATATAAAATTATACCATATTAAGGAAGGTATTCTAACCGATGATGATTTTAAAAAATGGAGAGAAGCTGTTAGGTTGCTTAGAGAAGCATATTACAATTCGTATAAAAATAAGAGAGAAGCTATTGAAAAAGTTAAGCAGTCCTTGGATCTTATAAATTCTATTAACCCTAAAAAACCAATGCCACCAGAAATGAAAATACGATTCGAAGATTTAAAGAAAAATCTAGAGTTAATTTTGAAAACAAATAAGTAGTTTTTCTTTTAACAGCCTTTTATAAAGCATAGAGATTAAAGTATCGACCCTTAATGTAAATACTTTTAATATAACCTTTAAGCTCATTTTTAAAATTTTCAAGGGAATGTCTTTTAAGCTTTTATGAAATCCCTCATCTTAATTTAGGGAAATTTTTTAAACTTTTAGGACAGTAAAGCTTAAAGGGAGATACAATGGAGCTTAGGAAAGCTGTTTTATCATTTAAGGAAAATTACGCGCAAGCAATGGCAGTTACTGCACCCCTTGGTAGTGTAGTGTCAACAACTACTGCAGCAATAATGTATGCGGGTTCATCAGTAGTATTTACTACTTTTTTATCCCTAATAGCAAGCGCATTATGGATCTACACTTTATCCATGTATACTAGGAAATTAGCAAGCGCGGGAGGATATTACAACTTTAATTATGGGGCTTGGAGAAGTAAGAAATTGGCCTTTCTAGAAGCTCTTACAGAAATGGTGGCGTATACTCTTCTTAATGTCGTTAATGTAATTTCAATATACCTCATCCTTTCTACTTCCTTTAACGTATTAGGGATATCAATTCCATCTTGGCTACTATACGCAATTATTATTTTCAGCATAATTTACCCCACGTTGATTTCACTTACGCACGTTAAGAAATTGTTAGGTTACGTTGTAACTATTAGTGCAACCGCGGAAGCTGTTCTTCTTATTTCATTGTTCGTTTTATCCTTAAGTAAAGGCGTTCATTTTGATTACTTTATCCCTAAGTTTAAGAGTCTAGGTGATTTAGCTACAGCATTTGTGTTAACGACTGTGAGTATTTCGGGTGCTGGAGCAGCCACTTACTTAGGCGAGGAAACTAAAAATCCCCATGAAAACGTGACTAAAGGAATGTGGCTAGCACTAATCATAGGAGGCGTATCTATGTTTTTAGGAACCTATGCCATGATAGTATTATGGCCAGGTACGATAGCTAGTCTATCTCAATCCAACCAACCTTTGTTCGTAGAGATGGCGAAATATGGAGCTATATCACTTTATGTTGCAATAATATTGTCTCTTAATAGCCTATTAACGTCGAATATAGGAACAACCGTAGGAGCAGCTAGGATTCTGTTTAATTTAGCTAGAGAGAAAGCTGCACCATCAATTTTCTTGAATGTGAATGATAGTGGCGAACCGATAATTGCGACTGTATTAATTGGAGCCTCGACTGCATCAGTAACAGTACTTTCAGTTATGACCTTGGGCATTAGTACAGCTTTTACTGAGGTTGCAGCAGTGGAAGGCGTGCTTTGGCTTTTAGGAAGAATACTAGATGGCTTCGGTGCTCCCGTGTTCTATTGGAGAATAAATGATCTGAAAATAACTTATATCCTAATACCTATTATAGCAACTTTAATAAACTCGTGGGGAGATATTCAATCAATATTGGGGATGGATAGTATACAACTCATAATGATGATTATATTTGGCGTTATTGTAGTAGTATGGTATTTGTTGAAAGCTAGAAAAGGATTTCCTGGAACGCTAGTAGTTGATGAGAATAATCAAGTTATGACTATAGAGGAGTACCTTAAGAAAATTGAAAAACATGCTACTATTAGATAGTTTCTTAATATTCACATGCCTCTTATGACTTATTTTTATAAAATTTTTAGTATTAGCGATAGAAATTTTTAAAATGGCATACCTAGAGAATTATCTATATGAAAGTAGTTATAGCCTATGATGGATCAGACCAGTCAAAAAAGGCCTTATTTTTTCGCTTTAAATTTAATAAGAAAGGAAGATGAGATACATTTAGTTACTGTAGTAAAAGAAGCCCCTAGGAGTCCTGAGCAAGTAATAATTCAAAATGAGCAAAAAGCAAAGGAAATACAAAAGGAGGTTCTAAGTGAGTTAACTGATTATAAGGTTGTGCAAAAAATCCTTGAGAGTAATGACGTAGTTGACGCTTTAATACAGTACTGTAACAACATTGGTTGTAGCCTTATAGTAAGCGGTAGTAGAGGACTTACGGGAATTAAAAAAGCAGTATTAGGTAGTGTATCAAGCGCATTAGTTTCAAAATCTAATGTTCCTGTTCTGGTGGTGAAGTAATCGATATCGATATCGAAAAGTTTTTATTTTTTATAGCATATCTTTTTCCCAATGGAACTTGCAGTTTTTGTAAAAGATCTAACTAAAAATTATGGTGATATATTAGCTTTAGATCATATAAATTTTGAAGTTAGGCGGGGAGAAGTATTTGGACTTTTAGGACCAAATGGAGCAGGAAAAACAACTACAATAAAAATACTTACAGGGTTAACTAAGCCTACGAGCGGCAAAGCTTTGGTAGCAGGATATGACGTTATAAAGCAACCTTATGAGGTCAAGAAAAGAATAGGATGGATTGCAGCAGAGGTTGTTGTTGATGATGACTTAACTGCGTGGGAAAACCTAGAGCTTCAAGCTAAACTTGAAGGTATTAAGGATTGGAAAGATAAGGCTACTGATCTTTTAAAGTATTTTGGCATATATGAGTTCAAAGATAAGCAAGTAGGTAAATTCTCTACTGGTATGAGGAAAAAGTTAGAAATTTCTATGGCGTTACTTAATTCCCCTGAAGTAGTTTTTATGGATGAACCTACTATTGGATTAGATGTGAGTACTAGGAAAGCGTTATGGGATATAATACGACAAATAAATAAGGATTTTCAAGTTAGTGTACTTTTAACTACACACTACATGGAAGAGGCTGACATGTTGTGTGAGAGAATAGCAATTATAAATAAAGGCAAGATTGTGGCAATTGGAAGTCCTAATGAATTAAAAGAGAAATACGGAGTTGATGTTATTGAGATAGATTATGAGGGTACTCCAGATAAGAAAAAATTAGAAAAATTTGGTGAACTCTCTATTAATGATGGAAGGATAAGAATTAGAACGAAAAATGCTGAAAATATCGTTGCAGACGTACTAAGGCAGTTAAGCGATGTAAAAGTTAAAGCAGTAAGAGTAAATAAGACTAGTTTAGATACGGTTTTCCTAACCTTAACTGGAACTACGATAGAAGAAGGGGAATTTGATGCTAGAAGATTTTATATGACTATTAGGAGGGCTAGGAGATGATAGACAAAGTTTTAGCTCTTTATGAAAGAGAGATGAAGAGATTCTTCAGAAGCAGATATATGTGGATAATGATTTTAGCGCAACCAATAATGTGGATAATATTTTTTGGAAGTAGTTTCTCTCAAGTTCCAAGTGAGTTCTTGCAAACGTTTTTCCATACGAATGATTATATAGCTTTCATCGTGCCAGGTGAACTGTCAGTATCTATGATGATGGTTGGTTCTTTTAGTTCAATGAGTCTCATCCAAGATAAACGTCTTGGCTATCTAAGAAGAATATTGATAACCCCTACTAGAAAATCAGCTATATTTTATGCAAAAGTCTTAGGTGGGATGACTAGAGGTATAATTCAAGTTCCAATAATGATTCTAGTAAGTTTAGCATTAGGTGTTACATATAATATAGATTGGTTAGGGTTAATTGAATGGTTAATAGGACTCGTATTTTTAGGCGTGGGCTTTTCATCGGTTTATGCTATAATAACTACTAATACGTCAGATTGGCAGGCTCCAGGAGTTGTCTCTAACTTGCTAAATCTACCTCTTATGTTTTCTAGTACAGCACTATTTCCAGAAGAATTCTTCCCCTCATGGTTGAAGGCGATAAGTAATGTAAACCCGCTAACCTATTCCGCAGAACTTGGAAGAGACGCTTTACTTTATGCAGATCCTCCAGATCCTCTATATATATTATATCTAGTTGCGTTCGGCGTAATAATGTTAATATTGGGAAGTATTATAGTAGAAAAATATTTGACGGTAGATTAGATTTTTGAGCTAAAAAATTCCTTAACTTCTTTGCTTGTTGGTCTCCTATTGGGATCTGGGTCTACCATTCTCGTAATAAAAGACGAGGTATCTCTATCTACATATTTCCTTAATAAGCTCAAATTTCTGGCGCTATATAATGAATAATCTAAGTATTTTACATCTCTACTCACGTCAAATCTGTCCATTGCATCTATCATTTCTTTTGTATTTAGAGTTGACCCAGTTAGCAATTTATAGACTGTTGCACCTAGTTCATATATATCTGACATTGGTGAAACCCCACCAAATACAGTAGATTTGACTAGGTCAAATGAGGCGTACGCTGGAGTATAACTGAATGGTTTTTGACCAGCTCTAACTGAGGACCCAAGATCAGCTAACTTAACTACTATCTTATTAGCCCTTATGTTATCATAAGCCAATTTAGCATAGGGGGGAAGTTTTTCACTTAATAGTATATTTTGGGGTTTTATGTCACAATGAACGTAACCTTCAGAGTGTATTACCTCTAAAGCTTCAGAGATTTTACTCGTTGTAATGAATACAATTTTTCTCCAAAATTCGGACTGAACAATTTCTCTAACAGCTAATATATCGTTTATAGAGCCTCCCTTCATTAATTCAGTTACTAGCATTGGTGGCTTATTATAATAAATTTCAGCATTTCCTGAGATTATTTCCTTAACGTCGAGTTGGTCTGCATATATAGCATATAATTTAACTATATAAGGAGATTTATTGGATAATTCAATTAATTTTGATGATTCTCCAACTAGATCCATTATGTTATTTAAATACTTTGCTAGGGGTACTTTCAAGGCATAAAGATTACCGTCTTTCTCGCCCTTTAGTATGTAACTTGTACCACCTACACCTATTATATCCACTACTTTGTAATCATATAACTCTTTTCCCATCCAAATTCTAGGATCCCAGTTATTCAAATCCAATATTGGTTTAGTTTGCTCACAAGCTTTTTTAAAACCCTTTTTACATGCAAGGTCTAATAATTCATTCTTTTTACTTGATAGTAATGCTAAAGAGTATATCATTTCTGGGGTCATTTTATCAACGTACTTTTCAGCTAAGCTTCTCGCATTATTATTATTTATAATCAAATTGAAATCTTGTATATTATTTTGTGTTATTGCACACAATATTATCTTCTCTAGACAATTCTGTGGAATATATACCATATATTTTTTGTAAATTTCAATTGCCCCTTTACAATCGCTCTTTTGTATATTGCTACAGAGGCTCTCAGCAAGCTTAGAATCATGACTAATGCTAGGTTGTTGACTCTTTCCTATTGGGACTATGTTAAGTAAAATTAGGGCTACTCCTATAATTAACGGTACTGGGTTTATCGAGATGGGAAATAGGCTTGTAACACTATATAGTATTAATGGTAACCCTATTGGAAAAGCAAAATAAGAAATGTATTTTATCCCCTTATCCCTATTGGCCAACACTATAATTAGTGATGATATTCCAACTCCTGCCAAGGACATTAGAGACACTCCTAAGAAATATTCGTATATAAAATATAACAATATTAATATACCAATTATAGTATATATTGTGCCACCAATATTTCTCCTGGATGCTATTTGCGTTTCCACAATTGCACCTGCTATTAGTAATACTTTATTTAGAAGGGGCATTGGGGTAAATAGAGAAAGATAAAAGAGAATTACAGAAAAAGTTAAAGCGAAAGGTTTTTCTATCATAATTTTAGTTGTAAAAGTATAGGAAAGAGCGAAGAATCCAAAGAAAATTAATATAATATCCTCTATGGATTTTATTCCGATGATTGAGCCACTTTTGATGAGAGATAGAATTCCGTAAGGAATTGATACAAATCCCAGAAATCCTGCAACGTATTGAAGTACAGTAATTCTCATAGTGTTTATTATTTTAGCGATAAGGCTTAAAATGATTAGTCCAACTATAAGTAATATGAAAACTATTTTGGTACTTTTATGCCTAATTCTCTTTTCAACTATTACTATGGGTTCAGTTTCAATAAATTACTCTTCTTACACATTTCATGACTCATGTATATTGTATTCTTACTTTAATTTCCCGTATTTTATTGAGGAGAAATTAATTCCCATAAACACTACGTCTATAAATTACGTCATTCATATATCATACAATGCAAATTGGACACTATATATCTCCACGAATTTACCAAATATCTTTTCAATAGTAGTAGATAAATACATATTGTGGAGTGGTTTTGAAACTGAAGGGCTAAACGAAACCTTTATCATACCTTATATGAATCCGTTAAATATAGTAATTTGGGTAATGAATTACCCATTCGTTATTCATTTTAATGAGACAGTGAGTTTGGGAGAAGATGTGACTATTCCAGGTGAAATTAATAACCTTTACACTTTTAAAGAACAGATAATTAATGCTACAGAAGTTAGTCATTATGTGATTCCCTCTCATTCATCTCTCTCAGCGAATCTGATATTACCATTTAATTACACTTATGCCCCAGTGACAGTATTTAATTCATCATACTACGAAGTTGACGTAGTCAAGGGTCTTAATGGGGTAACAGTATTAGAGGTCGGATTTATAAATTATAGGAATTTCACATTTTATATTTACAACACTACTAATCAACGAGTATATCCTGCTACTAGCATAACTGACCATTTTGTTATAACCAATAATGGAGTCGAAACTCCATTTCCCATTTTAGGGTCCATATTAGAAAATAATTCATCACTTATAATAATAAATTCAACATCTGCCTTATTGATATTGAATAATAAAAGTGTAATTGATGAGCCAATTTATGATGTATATTCAATAGAACCGAGCTATATCTTGTCTAATAATAAATTACTTTTAGGTTATTCAATCTTTATTAGTGATCCCGGAGTTTATCGAATTACTGGTAACTACAATTTACTAGGTGTACCCTATATTAAGGTTTCTAATTCTACATACTTTTTAAGTTTAGGAAGAGGATATTATTTCGCTTTATCGAAAACGTTCCCATTAAAGGTAAACCCAACGGTACTGCTTTTTTCAACGATTATATCTTCTATATTTACTATTTTAATTTTACTTATAAATAAGATATTCCGCTAGGATATTTTAATTTCAATTACTAATGTTTAAGCAACTGAGGTCGCTATATAGACTATGTAGTTAACAATAGATTATATTTAATTTATAGGTAAAATATATAATGGTAAGAACGAAGAAAAACATGAGACGGAATGGATAAGGGAATACCAAAAACACCTTTAGGTCCTATTGATTCATTGAAGCTAACATTTAACCATATAAAGGTTTGGTACACAGCTGGAATGGGTTTTTTCACTGATGCTTATGATCTATTTATAATAAGCGCGATATTGGATGTCTTAAAACAATTAAATAGTCCTAATTTTCCATTAAATGGGGTAACTACTGGGCTATTAGCCTCTTCTGCCTTATTCACTGCAATAGTAGGACAATTGGTCTTTGGTTTTCTGGGTGATAAAATAGGAAGAAAGGCCATATATGGAGTTGAGGCCATATTAATGACATTAGGCGCCTTATTTTCAGCATTTTCTCCAAATATTTATTGGTTAATAGCGTTTAGGTCAATAATGGGTCTAGGAATAGGTGGTGATTATCCAATTTCAGCTACAATAATGAGCGAATACGCAAATGTAAAAGATAGAGGTAAGTTAGTAGCGTTAGTTTTCGCAAATCAAGGATTAGGTAGTTTGGCAGCAGTTGCAGTAGGTGCAGGTGCAGCTCTAGTTTTTCCTTTGGATACTGCCTGGAGAGTAATGGCGGCAATAGGTGCAATACCCGCAGCTACAGTAATTTACCTTAGAAGGAAAACCCCAGAAACTCCGAGGTATTCTTTGCTAGCTAAAGGAGACGTAGAGGGAGCTAAAAAGGCAGCTGAATTTTTAGGAGCTAAGATTGAGGAAAAGAAAGCCATTGCAAAACCATTGTCAGTCTCTGAATTTCTATCAAAATATTGGTTAACGTTAATAGGCACTGCGGGGACATGGTTTATTTTAGATATTGCATTTTATGGTACAGGGATTTATTCTGGTACAATTACACAGTTAATATTAGGGAGTCCATCTAGTATAGCTAATTTAATAATAGAGCAAGGCTTACCATATATGGTTGGATTCTTTGGCTATTTCACTGCTGTCGCGTTGATGGATAAGTTAGGTAGAAAAGTTATTCAAACTCAAGGCTTCATAATGATGGCAATAATTTATGCAGTAGTCTCATCCTTAATATTGACTAAGGGAACTAAAATAATTGGTTTGACAATTCCAGCTGAGCTAGCATTTCTAATATATGCGCTATCTTTCTTCTTCATAGATTTTGGGCCCAATACTACAACTTTCGTAATTCCCGCGGAGGTATATCCAACTAGGGCTAGGACTACTGGTCATGGTATTAGCGCTGCAGCTGGTAAGTTAGGCGCCGCAATAACCACATATGTATTTCCATCGCTTTTGGTTTCAATGGGCTTAAAGAACATTCTAGTAATGCTATCAATACTCTCAATTATAGGTGCTGTATTAACTATTATAGCTGTTAAGGAAACTAAGGGTAAAAGTTTAGAGGAAATAACAGGAGAAGAAATAATAATTCAAGAACAACAAGCACAATAAGCTAAGTTTTTTAGTGCGATCACTCCATTTTATTTACATAGTTTGGTTATTTCTTTCTCCTTATGTGTTAAAGAATTAGTAATACGTTAGAAATTTTTATTATTAAGGAAAAAGGTCTCGAGTTGACTTAATTATCAAGAGATCAGTTAGTTAGGATGTCAAGTAATCTTAATTATTAGATTTTAATGTTTTTAGTTAGTGAATATGTCGAAGCTTAGAGTTATTGAGCTTGGAAGTAATATATCCTCACCATTAGTGGGTGAAATATTAGCTGATCTAGGTTTTGATGTAATCAAAGTGGAACCACCGCCTTATGGAGATGACAGGCGGAAAGTGAAACCTGAAATAAATGGCATTAGTATTTACTTTGCAAGTACTAATAAGGGCAAAAGGAGTATTGCCATTAATCTAAAAAGTGAAGAGGGATATGAGATTTTTAGGAGGCTAGTAAAAACTGCTAATATTTTAGTAACTAATTATAGGCCTTCTGCATTAAAGAGGCTTAAGGTGGATTATGAAAACGTGGTAAAGTTAAATCCTAATATAATCTACTGCTCCATAACTGGTTTTGGAAACTTTTCTGAAGAAGCTGACAGGCCAGCTTATGATACTATTATATTAGCTTTGAGTGGTCTAATGGACATGACTGGAGAGGAAAATGGCCCGCCAGCTAAATTTGCTACTTCCATTTCAGATATAACTACGGGATTATTTGCTACGGTATTAATATTGTGGGCATTGTATCGTGGAGGGCCAGCCTTTTTAGATGTACCAATGCTTTATACTCAATTTTATTTAACTCTAGAAGACGCTTACATGTATCTCAATACCGGCAGGATACCTAAAAGATCTGGATCTTCACATAGGTATTTGGTTCCTTATCAAGCTTTTAAAACTTCAGATGGTTACATATACGTTGCAGTATTTACCGATGAGCAATATCAAAGATTATGTGACGTACTAAATCGTAAGGATTTAGCCAAATTTGATACTGTTTCTAAGAGACTTGAAAATAAGAGTTATATAACGAGTGAATTACAGAAGATTTTTGAGAAAAACAATAGAGACTATTGGGTTAAAGTTTTAAGCGAGGCTGATGTACCAGTTGCGCCGGTTCTTAATATAGAGGAAGCTTTTAGAGAATATGGAAATAAATTGACTTATGAGTTAGACGGTGTTAAATATGTTCATTTCCCTATTAAAGGTTTAGGTGTTAAAGGGAAAGCTCCAAGACTTGGCGAGCATACAAGGGAAATATTGTTAGAATTAGGATATAACGATGATGAAATAAATAAGTTAATTGAAAAGGGAATAGTTCTAAGTGAAAAATAGATCCAATGAGCTTTTATTTTCGAGATAAGATAGGGGCATGAATCTTATTTTACCTTGTATTTAATTTTCCTAACCTATTTTTAGACAATATCGGTGTATCAGTCAAAATTTTGATTTTTATTGATATTATTTGGAGAAAATTTCATTAATAAGTCTATTTGATATATGATTGCAAGGCATGAATAAATAAAGTATATAAAAACTAGCTACTTAATTAAGATATTAGCTGTAATATTTAAATACTAACATGTAAAGTATAAACATATGGCAAGCGAAAGAATAGTAATATTAGGTGGAGGATTTGCAGGAATTTCTGCAAAATTGGCTTATCCTAATGCTATACTTGTAGATGAAAACGATTTTATGGTAAATACCCCAAGATTAATAGAAACTATAGAAAGGGATCTTCCGGTATCTTATGCGCTAATCCCTAGGAAGGTAGACTTTAAGAGTAAAATTTTGAATGTTGACTTTAAAGAAAAGAAGGTAATTACTACAGAAGGAAACATTAAATTTGATAAATTAGTAATTGCATTAGGGTATGAACAAGATTTAAGTAAAATTAAAGGAGCCGATAAGTTCGCATTGGGATTCACTTTGGGGGTTATTGAAAGAATTAAGTCCCTTAAACCGAATTCTAGAGTTTCAGTTCTTGGAGGCGGTGCACTAGGCGTTGAGCTAGCTGGTGCATTAAGCAAAAGGGGTTATCAAGTTAATGTAATAGAGGTTGAGAGCAGATTAGTGCCATATTTGACTCCAGATTTTTCTAAAGAAGTTCAGAATATCTTAGAAAAGCAGGGTGTTAATGTAATCTTGAAAGCCAGAATAGATGAAATAAGAGAAAACGAAATAATTACCACTCAAGGGGTTATAAAAACTGATTATACTATATTTTCTGCAGGATTTTCTGGTCCTAGAATAATAAAAGATCTAGGTTTAACTAATAAAAACAATAGAATGTTAGTTGATAAATTTCTAAAATCGGTCGATTATGATTTTGTTTATGGAGCTGGTGATTGTGCTAACTTTAAAGATGGTTTTATTCCTCAATCAGCTCAAGTTGCCCTACAAGCTGGTGAGGTAGCTATTAATAACGCGTTAAAGGATAATAAAATTGAATTCAAACCAATTCAGAGGGCTATAGTGCTAAAAATTGGAGACGAATACATAGGAAGTATAAAAGGTACTGTAATAAAAGGTCCGATCTCTGCACTTGTGAAATCTTTTGCTATAAGTTCTTTAGAAAATAAGGTTAAGAGGTTAAACAAAATAATCTTAGCTATATAAGCTAGTCTTACAAATTAGTATTGATGTTAAAAATAGATCTTCATGCTCATTACTTTCCGTTAAAAATTATGAAAGATATGAAAGATGATCTTAAATTTAGCGTAGAAAGGATTGACAAGAGTAACCAAATATCCATACGAATTGGAAATATTGTTTGGAATGGCGAAGCGTATCTCGGATTATTGGAGGAAGATAAGATCATTGAGGAAACAGTAAGAGGAGAAGTAGATATAAGAGTCTTATCATTAGCTCCAATATCATACATTTATGACCTTGATGAGAAAACTGCAATGAAATTTTACACTAGGTTCAATGATGAATTATCAAAGCTTTCAGAGAAAAGTAACGGTAAGCTATTAGGATTTGCAGGCGTTCCTCTCCAATATCCTTCTTTGGCTGTAGATGAACTAAAGAGAGCGGTGAAAGATTTAGGATTAAAAGGGGTTGAGATAGGCACTCATATAAATGGAAGAAATTTAGACGAATTTAGGGAATTTTTCAGTGTTATAGGCTCTTTAGGAATACCAGTTTTCATTCATCCCCAAATAACTGACGTGATTGGAAAAGATAGGTTAAGAAGGTATTTCTTCACGAATATCTTAGGTGTTCCAATTGAGGATACGATCGCTGCAGCTTACTTGATAACTAGTGGGATAATACAAGATTACAATATAAAGGTCATTTTACCTCACGGTGGGGGTTTTCTCCCATATCAAATTGGGAGACTTGATCATGGTTATAAAACCAGAAGTGATGTCAGAGAAAAAATTAGTAAAAAACCTAGTGATTTTCTATCTAATTTCTATTTTGATACGCTATTGTTTAATAATGAAATATTAGATTTCATGATAAGGTTTGTTGGTGTTGATAATATAGTATTAGGTAGTGATTATCCATTTAAGATGGGTTACTTTAGACCTTATGACGCGATTGAACATCTTAGTAATGAAGAAAAAGAGAAAATATGTGAGATAAATGCTAAGAAGCTACTGCTTTTCTAACTCTATATTTCCTCTGGTCTCATGAGAGATAAGGCTTATAATTACTACTGAAATACTTAAAGTAGCCATCGCTATTGTCTCAACTACTGGAAATAACGTTATTGAAGAATAGTAGAGGGCTAATGTAAGCAATAACGGAACAGTATTTCCTATTAAAAATCCTATATTCCAGCTTAAGGAAACTCCGGTACTTCTAATCTTAGTGGGGAAATTCTCATTGACATAACTCATTATTCCTCCTCCGCCAAATACTGACACAAACCCTAATATTATAACATACAATATTATTAATGATGGAGATGAGGCCATTAATAAAAAGACAATCGATAATAAAATCCCTAATATACCACCTATTATTGATACAGTTCTCCTTCCAATTTTTTCACTTAATTCTCCCCCCATAAATGCTGATACAATTGCTACGATGCTGTAAATTAGGGACATATATCCTATTTCAACTTTCGACAAGTGATCTACGCTATAAAGGAAATTGGGTAACATAACATTTACTAAGGCATTAATTGAAGCCCAAAGAGCAGTAATTGTTGAGGCAAAAATGAACTGTCTCTTATACGAGGAAATAAGTAGTCTTATCGGTGATTTTACTTTTTCCTTATTTCTCCTAAACCTTAACGATTCCGGCATTAGAAAGCCAAAGGGTAAAATCAAAAGAGACGTCAAGAACATTATTCTCCAACCTATTTCAGTATAAAGCGACGATCCCAAGAAACTAATTATCGTAAAGAACACTATGGACGCAATTAGGTATGCTGAACCACCAACTGCAAAACCTGAACCACCAAACCAACCTCTATGTCTTTCTGGCAGATCCTCAAGACCTATTACCGTTATACCTGCTGAAAGACCTCCAGTGAAGAAACCTTGTATTGCATATAATAGCATTAAAATTATTGAGGAAGGATTAGGCAACAATGCTATTATGACTAAAGGTAAAGCTGAACCTATACTAGCTATCCTTGTGACGAACTTTCTACCATGTTTATCACTCAGTGGCCCTAATACATAAGCTCCGGGTACTCTCATTATGACGTCAATTAATATCAGCCCATATATACCCAATAATGAAAATATGTATGACCCCTTAAACAATAATTGCGAAATATAAGGAGAGTTGAACACTAGAAGTATGGAGTAGTTATAAACTAGGAAGGTGTAACTCATGAAATTTAGGAATATTAACTTAATTTCTCTAGTTGATAATGAACTCATCTAACTTAATACCTAAAAAGATTAATTAAAAATACTATCGGTTCTCTCTCAGCTAGATATAATTTTTATGAACGTTGTGTACTCCCCATTTGAAATATTATATTTAGCAATTGTGATAGACTCGCTTTCCTATTCTTTAGGAGCTATTCTTTATGGCTCTCCAATTCCAGTACGTGCAGTTAAGGATATGGGATATAAGATGATACTAAATTCTCTTTATGTGGCTGTCCTATCAAATATCTTTGGCTTTATTATCTCTCTAGTAAATCAGTTGCAGACGGTCTTAGGAGTAAGCTGGAATGTTTTTTACTTAGATATCGGTCTTCTTCAAGTTCAAATGGTTACTGCGTTAAATATGGCCAAGATCATTTATGTTGTTATAGCTACAATACTTTATTATTCTAGGATCTCCACTATTCTTTCTTCTTTCATAACTCCTATTTTACAGTATATCTCATTTTTAACTGATTTATTAATACTGCTAAACTTCTATATGAATCTAGGGGCATTCATACAGACATCTTATATGTTACTGATAGCTATAGGAGTCTTATTAATGTCTCTTCCATTTCAAATGGGTAAAGGGATTGGTAGCTTACTAATAGCTTTTACCATTGTATTTTATATAGGATTTCCGCTTTTACCGATTTTGATATCTTCTACTTCTCCTCTTCAATCGCAAAATCTTATATTTCAAGATATAGCATTGCAAACAGAGGAATTCTTCGGAGATATCCCTGCATTATCCTATTCATTTATAATAGTTCCACTAACGTATATTGGAGTGTTAGCTGGATTCTCCATAGTGTTAGAGAGCTTTATAGGGGGTTATGCTGGAAAATTGCCAATTCCGATAGAAATTTAATTTAATTCAATATATAAAAAATCTGATACCTTATTATTTTTCCTAGTGAGGAAATATAAAAATTAGTTAGATTTAAAATCACAATAGTGGAGTCCACTTAGAGAAGCCAACTAAGTGTGATGGTACTGCCTCTAATGCTATGTATCCTGCGACCAGTGCTGATAGTATTAACAGTATTGCGTCTAATATTAGGAATACTTTACCAGCCCTAGCATTGTCCAAGAATATTGCAACTGGATAGAAGAATATTGAGGATAATCCCGTTAACGTGTAGAGTATTAGTAATGCTATGGGTTCTAAGGTCATATTATTTAAGTATCCAACGGCTCCATAATAAATGGTAACTAAGCCATAGAGCAATGCCATGAAGCCCATAATTTCTAGCTTGTAGTCATTTTTTATACTTACCGCAATTCCAATTAATCCTATTCCCAAAATCGGGTATAAGTCGTAAAATAGTATGTTATAACTACCAGGTAATGGCCATAAAAGTAATCCGTATAATCCCGTTATTGCCATGAAGGTTCCTAATGTAAGTAAGGGCACATAAGCAGATTTTATAGCATTTCTGAAATCTGTTACGGTGCTATGAACTCTATATGTTCTAATTAACGCGTAAGCCATTACCAAAAACGCAACTGCCATAGCTACTAACTGGCTTGTTAATGTATCTATGAACAAAGCCATTTTATCACCAATTAAAATTATAGATGCGATCGGATTTAAGTAGGCTAGATTAAAGTATATACTTTTGTAGACTTGTTTCTTATAAGCATATAATGTTCTATTAAAATATAAAGATATTTTCTTTTTTTACGATACATTGATTAATTCAGTTATAGTGCAAAAAGCAAAAGGTATATGGATTCTGCTTATAAATATTGTGTATAAAAATGTATGCAAATTAACAAGTTTTACTCTCGGTGTTATACGTATTTAGTGTAGAGAATTAATCTATGAAGATTATAAAATTGAAAAAATTTTATTTGATTTAAAAGTACAACGTTTACCTTACGTCAGATTCTACGGTTAATCTTTTTTTGTTAGAATGAGAGTATATACTTATATTTTATACATTTATAACAAGGAATATGCATTTCTACATCATATGTGTTAGAAAAATTTAATACTTTAACGGCATTAAAGAAATATAGGTGATAAAGAATGATAGGAAGAATTCTAGCTGGTATAGGTGGTATTATAACACTAATAGCTAGTTTCATCAGCATTATAACTAGAGAGCCACTTATAGACCATCTAGTTAAAATATTATTAATAACTGGCGATGTAGTTATAGGTTTAGGTATAGTAGGATTAATAGGGTCACTAACAACATTATATGGTGTATACAAGAGTGATTGGAAGTACATGATAAGTGGAAGCATATTAGGGCTATTCGCACCTTGTATATTATCCATATTAGGGATTATAGGCGGAGCATTAGAAGTTAGAAAACAGAAAATCTCTAAATAACTTTTTTAATTAATTTTCCAACATTGTATAATTTTTATTACAACTTTAGTTGACTTTTTTAGCTGTAGTTTACTCCCTATTTTATGGAATGCCCTAAAATTTTGGTATTGTTCTATGGGTATGGTTCAATAGTAGATTTAGCTAAAAACGTAGCTGAAGGGGCTAAAGAAATAACAAAGGAGGTTAAGCTTGCAAGAGTTAAAGAATACCTTCCAGAGGAAGCCATTAAGAAGTTTAGGATACCTATCGACACCGTAAGGGATATCCCTGAGGCTTCTCTGTCAGACCTAGAATGGGCAGATGGAATAATAATGGGGTCTCCAACTAGATACGGCAACATGACTGGGCAATTAAAACTATTCTTGGATCAAACTGCAGAATTGTGGGTTAAAGGAGCATTATATGGAAAGCCTGTGGGGTTCTTTACGGAAGCTTCAACGATACATGGAGGACATGAAAGCACAATACTTGCAATGGCCAATTACGCTTATCATCACGGAATGATAATAGTACCGGTAGGATACGCAATAAAGGAAGTATCTACTACAACAACGGGAGGTGGTCCTTACGGTGCAACTCACTTGGGGAATAAAAAAGAATTAGATGAAAACGAAATAGCAATAGCTAGATTCCTTGGTAAGCGAGTGGCTGAAGTAGCAAAGAAATTGAGATGCTAGTTTTCTTCTCTCATCTTATTTGGTTAAATCTAAAATATACAGTTAGATCACATATAGTACCTAAGTCAGAAACGCTTTAACACACTAGATTATATTTTATTCATAATCTTCTATATATAAATTCCCTTCTAGAATATTTTTCATTAGTTAGTTTAACTGCGAGCTCTAATTCTTCATTAGTTGGTACGTCGAAATAATAAGATTCATAACCTAGAAGGTCTAAGAAATTTTGTGTTAATGCTTCAATCACATTCTGATACGTTATCTTCTTGTTAATTAAGTTAGAAAGATTATTGACCCTATACTTTATCATATTTACGTTATTTTTTTTATAATTTTTAGGCGGTATTATCAATGCTTTATACATTAATTCAAGGTTACTAGAAATTAAAAGTGTTCCATGTAACATATATCTCTCTTCATGAATATAGCCAGCGTTTCCAGAGATCTTATAACCCTTAAATGTTAAATCAGTTTTGTTATAAACTTCAATTTTATCGTTAATTAAACTCTCTATTGAATTAATTGTACCTCTTAATAATTTGTCATAAAGGTAATCTATTCCTGTTAGCTCATCGTCTGGCCTAACCACTATAATCGTGTAGTTTATATTACCTAAATCATGAAATACTGTACCACCGCCACTTATCCTTCTAACTAATTTAATTTTCTCTTTTTCTATAAAATCCAGATTTACTTCATTTTTTATAGCTGATAAAATTCCTAATACTACTGTCTTATCGTTTCTCCATATTCTCAATATTGCTCCATCTTTTTGCTTTAGTAGCAAAGCCTCATCTAATGCAACGTTCAGATAGGGATTGTCTGGCCATTCAGACAAAAGAACCCTAAGCTTCACTGTCTTTTTATATTTCCTAAACCTCTTTATATTTTGTGCAAGTGGAGTTAAAAGTTCCAGAGGATATTTGGCCTAGAAGAAGGGACTGGGGCGGAGAAGTAGTATCTGTATATGTAAAGGAAGGTAATGAAGTTAATGTTGGTGATTTGATAGCTGAAGTAGAAATAGAAAAGGCAATATTAAAGATTCTATCCCAATATAAAGGAAGAGTAGTAAAGGTACTCGTTAGTGAAGGAGATAAAATTACTCCTGGCTCAGTAATAGCAATAATCGAGGTATAGAAGGATGATTAGAAAAGCTGGAATTGCAATATATGAAAATGAAAATTTTAAGAGAGTATCAGAGATTGTTGTAAAAAAGAATATCGCAACGGTTTGTGAGGAAGCTTTATGCCCTAATATTATGGAATGTTGGGGATCTGGAACTGCCACTTTCATGATTATGGGAAGCGTTTGTACCAGAGGATGTAGGTTCTGTTACGTGACAAAAGGTAAGCCTTCTCAACTAGATCCAGAAGAACCTAGGAGGATAGCTGAAGCAGTAAAAGAGATGAAATTGGACTACGTTGTAATAACTAGTGTGGATAGAGACGATTTACCAGATGGGGGAGCAGAACACTTTGCAAATGTTATTAATGCAGTAAAGGAAACTAATCCAAACGTTACTATCGAAGTATTAACACCAGATTTTAAGGGTAATATCACTGCGGTAAAAAAGATAATCAAAGCAGGAGTTGATGTTTTTGCTCATAATATAGAGACTGTAAGAAGACTAACACCAATAGTTAGGGATCCTAGGGCTTCATATGATCAAAGTCTTAAAGTCTTGAGATGTGTAGAAAACGTTATAAAGAAATCCTCCATTTTACTAGGTTTTGGTGAAACGTGGGATGAGATAATACAAACGATGTCGGATTTAAGGGAAGTTGGCGTTAATATTTTAGTATTATCGCAATATATGAGACCTAGTCGTAAGCAATTGGAAGTTAAGAAATACTATACATTAGACGAGTTCAAAAAGCTAGAGGAAATAGCTTATTCTATGGGATTTTCTGCAGTAATTTCTCTACCTTTAGCTAGAACTTCTTACAAAGCTAAAGAAACCTATTTGAAGGCGATTACAAATGTTAAGAATAGTCATAGATGGTCCTAGAGATCCGTTTTATAATATGGCAATTGATGAAGCAATAATGTTATCTAGGGAAAAGGCTAATTATAACACATTAAGGCTATATATGTGGTCACCATCTGGTGTGAGCCTAGGTAGAAGTCAAAATGCTAAAAATTCTGTTTATATCGAGAAAATAAAGGAACTTGGTTTTAAGTTAGTAAGAAGGCCTACAGGTGGTGGGGCATTATTACATCCAGAAGATTACGAGATAACGTATAGCGTTGTACTATCCCTAGATAATGAAATAGCTAGGATGAGTGTAGATGAGTCCGCATCTGAGATTGCTAAGGGTATCCTATACGCTCTTCAAATCTTAGGAGAAAACGTAAACATTAGAGGACTTGGAGACAAGGAAAAACATAATTTATGTTATTTGAGAAGTGGTTCTAGCGATGTAGTAATAGCTGGTAGGAAAATTTCTGGTTCAGCCCAAGTAAGAGACGATAAGGCACTATTACAGCATGGGACGCTATTACTAAAATTCGAGCCAGAAACCTGGTTAAAGGTGATTAAAGCACCTGGCGTTACTGAGGACTTTTTAAAAGACAGAATAGCTGGTTTATTCGAATTTATAGATATTGGAATAAGCGACATTTTGGAAGCCTTAGTTAAAGGCTTTACAAAAGCGTTAAACGAAGACAGAGTTTTTACTAGTAGTCTCACATCAAATGAGGTGCAATTAGCTAATCGACTTTACAGGGAAAAGTACTCTAGCGAAAGATGGAACTTGTTAGGAATCCAGTAGATCTGCTATATGATATACCTCATAGCCCATTGTTCTTATTGCCAATGCACAAACACTATTAGTTACAATCACTTTCTTCACACCACTTTTCGCTATCTTATCTTTCTTAACACTCATCACCATATTGGACAATTTAGGATGAGATAACCAATAATCTCCACCCGCTCCGCACTCAAAATGAGGATCTTCCATGTTGCGAATTGTAATGCCCATTCTCGTGGTGACCTCATGAATATAGTTGGTCAATCTCTGTCTATAGGCATGACATGGGTAATGAATGGTAAAGGTTCCATTTACCTTAGGTAAATCTACACCTTCTTTGATTAGAAACTCACTAAAGTCGTATGCTTCAATCTCAACTCCAAACCATCCTTTATATTCTTTCATAAATGCTGCGCAATTTGACTGTAATGTTACAATTTTTTTACCCTTCGCCATTTCAGATAATTTAACCGCTTGTTTTCTAGCCCCATCTTGATTTCCATTACTTATATGAGCTAATCCACAACATCCATTAACGATTTTTACCTTATACCTTTTACTTAGAAATTTGTAGGCATTTAGAACAGTCTTAGTAAATATTACAGATTCTATACAGCCTGGAAATAATATTATCTCGGCTTCGTTTCTATTATCTTCTAAAGGTTCTGATACTTCATTAATATCGATAAATTTTCTTAATCTTTCTATATCAGGATGTTGCATCTTGCTGGCTAATTTTAATGCCTTACTTAGTAATTTTGGGTTTTCTAGAAGTTTCTCTATCACAACATTCTTAGGTGAGTTTCTTCTAACTGGGGTTATGATTTGAGCGTACTTAACACCTGCTGGACAAACAGTCTCACATAGTCTACAGTACATGCATGTCTGAAACCCAACACTATCTATTCCAATTCTTACTGCTTCTATTCTACCTCTAGGTGAGTGTATTTCATTTCTGGTTACTACATAAGTAGGGCACGTTTCTAAACAAAATCCGCAGTGAGTGCACATATCAGTCAGTTTTGATGAACTCATATATCTCCCTCTAATAAGTAAGTGTGAATTCTATTTACAGTATTGCATATTTCGTTCTTAGCAGGTGGAATTAGCTTACATGGATTTAAAAGCCGTTTTGGATCGAATGCCATCTTTATTCTACGCATTACGTTTAGATCATCCTCACTGTAATAAAGCTTCATGAACTTTATCTTCTCTATTCCAATTCCATGTTCACCGCTTGGTACCCCGCCTAGTTTTATAGCTAGCTTAGTTATCTCTTCACCAGCCTTAATTGCCTTTATAGTCTCTTCGACATTTTTGGGATCGAATCCAATTAGTGGGTGTAATGTGCCATCTCCTGCATGGAAGCTGTTAGCTACGGGAAGTGCGTATTTTTTACTTATATCATAAGTAAATCTCAGCATTGTTGGTAATGAGGACCTTGGAACGTTTGCGTCTAACGTAAGATATGCTGGCGAGTAGTAAGCAAAAGATGGAAATGCACCCTTTCTACCCCACCACCACTTGTTCTTTTCCTCATCACTTCTAGGAATATATACTTCGCCGTTACATTCTCTAATTGCTTTTATTGTTCTATACTCCTCCTCTTCCACATTTGCACTGTAACCATCAAGTTCTATGAGAAGTATGGCCTCAGCCATAGGGTAGTCCGCTTTATATTGCGTGTTCTCTATGGCAATTATTGAGTTCTTGTCCAAGAATTCCATTGCGGATGGGGTTACACCATATTTGTAAATATTAACTACTGCTCTTCCAGCATCATCTATAGAATTAAACGAAGCTAGAAGAGTTTTACTAGTTTCTGGCTTCGGAAATAACTTCAGTGTAGCCCTTAATATAATTCCTAAAGTGCCTTCTGCTCCTATAAATATTGATGTGGCGTCAAAGAAGTTATTGCCACCTATCTCCTCTACTTTTCCGTTAGGTAAAAGTACTTTTAATTTTATTACACTATCAAAAGTTGTGCCATACTTTGGGGTGTGCATTCCTCCAGAGTCATGACTTATATTACCCCCTATTGATGATACAACGTAACTAGACGGATCTGGTGCGTAAAATAAGTTCGTATTTAACGTCTTGTTAATTAAGAAATTGGCTAAACCTGGACCTACAGTTATTTCAAAATCTTCAACTGAGTATATTCTATTAAGCCTAGTTAAAGATATTATTACCTCACCTTGTGTAGGTGTGGTAGCACCACTTAGACTTGTTCCAGACCCTCTTACCAAATATCTTATATTATTCTCATTTAGAAAATTAATGAGCTCAACTACTTCTTCTTCACTACCTGGCAATACCACTATTGGTGGATCAATTTTCAGCGGTATAAAAGCAGGATAAGAGTAAAGTTTAACCTCATCTCCAACTATTATCCACTCGTCTCCAACTATCTCCGCTAATTTATTAATCACAAGCTTAATCTTTATAAAATAGTTTATAAACTGTCCTTACTATATTTTCTTCTCAATACATAAACTTTACTATAATAGTAATAGTCTTTGTCATGTTATATCAAACCCGGCAAAAGAACATTATTAGGATCAAACGCGCTCTTTAACCTATAAAGAATCTCCTTATCTTCAATACCCCAATAATCACCATGATATTTACCTCTTTCAACAGTAACTTGCCCATTGATTTCTTGTCTTAATTTATCTAATCCCTCGAGCGAATTTACCTCTACTCTGCAGTACCCAGTTCCAATGATACCTAAAGCCTTATTCACTTTCATCAAACTGTTTGTTCTCTTTATTGCTTCAATTTCCTTTCCCCGGATTGTATGAATTGAAATCACATTATCTCCTTCTGTGTAATCTATACTATAAAAGCCTTCTTGAACCTTACCTCCCAGTTCTTCTTCTATTTTGGCTATAGCTTTCCTAAATCCAATAAATGTAGCATACTCTCTCTCCCCATTTTTATCCATCTCGTAGATAAGAGAAATTGGTCTATATTTACTCATTAATGTTATGTTACTATTCTGTAATGTTGCGATTTCCTCTGGAAACGGATAAATTTTTAACGTAATCTCTAAGTAAATTCCTAACCAACCTAACATTCCGGCTAATATTTTGTGCAGTTTGTACCCGGAAGAAAATTTAAGAGTTTTGCCTCCCCCTTTTACTATAATACCGTCTCCGGTAAGTAATTTAGCCGTTAAAACTAGATTTTTCGGATAGCCGTAAAATGACGAGAACGGTGTGGGTAGGTTAGTAGCTAATAGTCCACCTATAGATCCCTCATAATAAGCAGGAAGAAATAAATTCCTTTTCTTTAAAAATTCAAAAAGATCTGAAACTTTTACTCCAGCTTGTACAGTAACGTAAAGATCTTCATCCGAAACCTCAATAATCTTACTTAAATTACTTAAATCTATACCTATATCAACATTAATTGCAGGGCCTATATGGTGCTTATTAAACGAGAAGGGATAAAGAGAAAGTTTTCTTTCATTAGCCAATTTAACTACATCTCTAGTTTCATCATACGTTTTAGGAACAGCAGTTATTTTCCATTTAACGTAATCTCCATTACCACCCTCAGCTATCTTAGTGAGTCTGCTTAATTCATCAATCCAATCCATTTCATTAGGAATATTAAGCAATAATTATAAAATAGTTTTCTCGAAAGCGTATTAAATGGTTAGCTATACTTATTGTATCAAGAACAATTATTTAGTGAAATGTGATGGAGGAGAACTATATTACTTATTTGAGTATACGAAGAATAATGAACTTCTGATCTCTAGGTGCATAAACGACCATTGCACGCAAGTAGAGGATATAGTTACAGAATTAGGGAAGTATAAATTTGCGGACGAAATCTGGAATTTTGGCGAGATAAAAAAGAAAGTCGATGACATAACTCACTTTCTTTCGAAATATAATCTAAAAGTATATTTTATTGGAGATAACATAGTTTTGGAAGCGCTTTACACTCCCCAATTATTTTACTATAAGTATTTTGCATTGAAAGAGGCCAAGGAGAAGATAGATTTAGTTAATGCTTGGTTTGACAGCTTGTTACTTGCCATTAAAGTTATAGAAGAGATAGGAATTCGAGAGTTTAAGTCTCATATGGACACTCTAGATGGAAGATATACAATATGGTTAAATTCTGAAGAGCCATCAGCCTCTTTTATATCACGAGAAGGTGATTTAGTTAATTTTTGGGTCTTGTATAATGATTGTAATGTACTTATTGAAAGAAAAGGAAGGCAAATTTGTATTAACTCTCTGGGGAGGTTAAGGGGGTGAAAGTAACCATAAGTAAGGTCGGGGATTGATAGCCTCCTTATAGAAAAGTAAAATATTGTTTGTACCACATTTTCTTATAATGTCCCCCAAATGGCTGTAAGAGCTGGTGGGGATTGGACTTCTCACTGCCCGTGGAGCCGTCGAAAGCAGTTACCATAAAAGCGTGAAATATATATTACTATAATCACAATTTATTTTTAGATCCCACCCCTAGATGTGGATGGTTAATTCCCGAATGGTGGTGGGGTTAAAACAAAATGTGGGGTTTTCTCAAAGGGTGAGTGGGGTTATCCCCCTAATGGGATTGGAAAGGATAAGCGGTGAAATTCACGACTTCAGTGAAGTCCACGGGTTGAGAGTTGAATACAAAGTATATGAGATTCGATGAGACCTAAACCCCAAGTAATTCACGAGGTACTCTCTTCCTTAAGTTTTTCAATACCAATCTCTATTAATCTCCTTATTCCTTCATATCCCTCAGATATGCTTTCATAACCATTTATTGTGAACATCTTATTTCCCTTAATCTTCCCAACTTCTATAACATCGCCGTTCTTAATTATTTTTAGATCGAAGTCACCATTAAAATATCCAAAGGTTAACTTTAAGTCAATATCACTTACCAGATCACTGATATTATCTATAATACTTCTCATCACGATAAGTCTATCAACAAAAGTTCCTTGATTATTGATTGTTAATAACAAATACGTTTCATTTTCTATGTTATCTTCTTCGTACTCAATTATATACGTAACCATCTTATCTATTCCAATCTCAAGGTCATCAATATTTTCGAATTTTAACTTGTCAAGATAATATATTCTGTCAGAAAATAGAACGACTATCTGTGTAATATCATCTTCACTCTCGAGATTGCCAAAACCATAAACTCTTCTCATACCTCTACTTTCAATTAATGTTGATATGATACTTATTATTGTAATTTTATTTCTATTTCTTATAGCGTATTGTATTTCGCCTTCTATAGCATGTTTACCTAATATTGAATACTTTTCTTCAATTTTTTTCATGATGCTGTTGAATATCTCAGAATTAACGTAAAGATACCTATTAGAAGACACCTCTATGCCTTTTTCTTTAACAAACTTCGAAACTGAAAGCAGACAGTGGATAATTGAGTCCTTCTGATTATTAAACTTGTATACGCCTTGAGAAACGTAATCGGAAACTTCAAGAAGGTTAAATATCTCACATAATTTATCTTCACCATAGTAGAAAGTAATATTATCACTATTGCCAGTAACGTAGCTTTCAATCTCGATTAAGGAATCATTCAAAGACAATAACATGGTATCCTCTGTAACGCTAATTGCCTTATTCTTTATAATTTCTTCAAATGTACTGTATATTTTTCTTGGAATTTCAACTCTTATCATTTAGCTACGCTTTAGTCTTTTATAAAATCAAAAATTTAAATTTTAACATCTCCTATTTCAAACAATTTAGAGAGGATTCTATATGTCATACCCCAAATTCTGTACTGATTATAATAGAAAGCGTTGTCTTCGCCTTTAATGAACTCCTTCTCGTGAATCCAGAAAACCTTATCTATTTCTTTAGGATTGGGTCTTGGTTCAATCAAATCCTCCGATAGAGCTATATATGCTCTAACTTTAATTTTAATATTATTAGGTGAAAATACTCCCAAGCTTGATTTTATATTGGGCGTAATTCCCACTTCCTCTTTACACTCTCTAATTGCAGCTTGAAGAGTTGTTTCATTACCCTCTCTGTGTCCTCCAGGTAGTGCCATCTGGCCAGACCAAGGATCTTTCGGATTACTTACCCTTTTTATTAACAAAATATATTGACCTTTAGCTATTATAACAACTACCGCTGCATCACTTTCTTTTTCGTCAACAAGCGGAAGTTGCATAAGCTTATGAATATTCATAGTTAAAACTTAATGTAAACCCTAATTAGCTTTCAGTTAGGATAATCTTCGTAACCAAATGAAAGTTTGTCTTTTTCCTATTATTCTAAGACGAGGTAGTATTTCAGTTGATAAATTAACTGCATTTAGTTGAAGGGAAGGATAGTACTGTAAAGGAAATCAAGTTCTTTTATCTAAAGGTTGATATTTTCTATCAGTTTTGCAAATTATAGTGGGCAAATTAGCTGGAAAACTTAAAAGGGTAACTAGGAATAAGCTTTATTTCGTGGCTAGAAGAAGTTGTCCTAAATGCGGTAAGGTCGTTGAAATTATGGTAGAACATGTAGGTAACAAAGTAGTGAAGAGATGCCCTAATTGCGGTTATGTTTTTATAGAGTACGAGGTAAGGTCATCTCTCCCTCCATCTACTGAACTTAATAGAGAGATAAAAGAACAATATAGATTCGAGTAACAGCGTTAAAAATGATACAATAATTAATTTTTCACTTGCGTTTACTAAATGCGTAATACCTTGTGAAAATATCGCAGATGCGGTAGTCGGTATTGGCAGTAAAGCCATATAAATTAACTTAGGAAGGAAAGTGTAAGGATAAAAAACCGGCGGTACTATTGTTAAAATACTTGATAGGAGACCAGCGAGACCCCAGCCATATCTAGTATGAGGTACTAAACTAGCTAAGAAGAATCCTATAGAAGACGTAGTAAACAGAAGTAGAGTTACATTTATCAGCAACGGTAAGAAGTTAGTTAAAGTTAGTACGTGATACACAATCGCTAAGATAATATACAGTACAATTCCGGGAGAGGAATATAGTAAATTAGCTAACATAAGCCCCATTATATAATCACTTGGTCCAATATCAGTTGCAACTAACAAATCTTGAAGTCTGCTCTCTAGTCTTAGGAATACGAAATCACCAATAGAGGAAAATCCGTTATTTGCCATTACACTTATTAGCCCACCTACAATAGCGAATTTAACAAAATCTCCTCTAGTGATAATATAAATTAAGAATAATTCAGCTAAAGGTATGCTCAGATAAGTTAACACGTAAACGAATCCTCTTCTTACAGACGATAAACCATAAAATATTGTGAAAGCTAAAAGATAATTACTCTTCAAGAGCCTCACCGCCATAGATAATAAATAAATCCTCTAATGTAATCGGCTTAACTACAAATCTCCCCACGTATTCTGATGCCTTATTCCTATCAACATAACTAATCCTTAATCTGCCTACTTTAAACTCTCCTATACCCTCAACTCTGACCTTATCGTTAAACTTAGCTAAAAGTTCCCTTACATTACCTTTTGCAATAAGTTTTCCCTTATGTAAAAGTACTACTTCATCTGAAAGCTCTTCAGCTTCTTCCATGTAATGTGTTGTAAGCAAAATTTTACTCTTTATACTTTTTAACACGGACCAGACTTCTAGCCTTGAATAAGGATCTAGTCCAGTAGTAGGCTCATCTAACAATACCATTTCTGCGTTAGAAGCTAATGCCATTGCCACAAAAATCTTCCTTTTCATTCCACCAGAAAGCTCATCGCTCGGTTTATCTCTAACTTCCCATAATCCAACCTCTTTTAATGCATTTCTAGCAATTTCATTAGCATCAGTAAATGAAAACCCTCTTGCGGTAAGGTACATAACTAAATGTTCCATCGGGCTTGCAATACCCACTGGTTTAGCTTCCTGAGGTATAGACGTTATAATCTTTCTAACCTTTTTAGCATCTTTAACTACATCGTAACCTTCGACTTTAGCAATTCCACTAGTTGGTAATAATTGGGTTGAAAGTATTCTAGTTAATGTAGTTTTACCTGCTCCATTTCTTCCTAATAACGTTACTACTCTAGAGGTAGAACTGAAAGTTAGCCCATCCAACGCCCTCGTCCCATCCTTATAAACTTTAGTAAGATTAATAGCTTCGATCACGAATTTATTATAATGAGTGCTTGTTTTAAATATATAGGTCTTATAAGGAGAAAAGACAATTCAGCAACTAGAGAATCACCAGTGGAGATTCATGTAAGTAAGGAATATGAAGAAGGGCTAAAAGGTCTAGAGAATTTCTCGCATATAATAGTTATCTATCACCTCCACTTAGCTAACTTTGATGGAAGTCTATTGAGAGAAAAGAAAGGTCTAAAAGTTGGAGTTTTCGCAACCAGATCACAAAATAGACCTAACCCCATAGGGATATCTATAGCTGAACTTATCAATATTATCGGTAATGTAATAATAGCAAAAGGGATTAATGCTTTTGACGGGACTCCAGTTCTTGATATAAAACCATATGACAAATGGGATAGACCAGATACAATTAGAGTTCCCCCTTGGCATGACGTTATATAGTGTTTCCATCCTCGGAGGAAAATTAAATAGTTTATACTCAAAATAATAAATGGAGAATGTTAGATGTTAGTAGGAGATTTAGTTGTTAGGAATCCAGTTACCGCAAAACCGGAAATCAGCGTAAAAGAAGCTGCTAAGATAATGAAAAGGGAAAATCTAGGCTCGTTAATAATTGTAGATGATAGAAATAGTCCAATAGGAATAGTAACTGAGAGGGATATATTAAGAGCTGTTGCTGACGATGTTCCTCTTGACTCTCCGATATCTAAAATAATGACAAGAGGTTTAATTACGGTCTCACCGGAAAAGGACGTTACGGAAGCATTAATTATCATGTATCAAAATAACGTTAGGCATCTTGCTGTAGTTGGCAAAAATGGGGAATTAATTGGGGTAATATCGATCAGAGATGCTGCTAAAGCTATAAACTTGTTAGCTCTTGATTTATCGATCTGGTAATTATCTTAGTTAAGTAAATTGTTAAAGCAATAACGAATTAAATACTGGCAACAATCTAATTCCATATTATAAATAATTTTTAATACGAATTTAGTAGATGAGTTTAAATGCGATAGACGAAAAGAAGAGTGGATGAAAAGTAAATTTATCATGTACATTATTTTGTTCTTTATTCTGTTATCATTGCCCATAATACCTTTGGGTAATTCAAATATACAAAAACAACAAGTTATTGGTGAGCAATATTTTACCATTCTAAGCCAGAACCAGCAATATTTAAATTACACAGTAATTAACGGAGTTAATAATGAAATAATCTACACCAATAACATATCTCAAATAACTTTAGTTGGAAACAAAACAATTTATCAATTTAAGCCATTAACCGTAGCAACATATTACCATAATGCTATAGTAAACTTATCAATTAACGGAGATAAGATCACAGTATATAGTGGACTCCCACAACTTATAAGGATATTACTATATACTTCGGGCCAAAGAGAAATAGTATGGGGTGGCTATCTTTCAAAACCAGGCTTCATCACTACTTATGGTTATATAAATGAAAGTGGAATTCTAGAGTTACAATACTTGAATGGATCTCTAATATATAGTCTTAATATCACTGCTATGGCAAATAGTTACGTTGAATTGCCTTATGTTCCCTTAGTTAACGTTAGTTATGTAATTCTTTCAAATCTACCATATGAGACTTACATTCCATTATCTTCATTGTCGTCATTAAATAATATTACCGCTTTTAGCGTTGCCTTATCTTCTTTTTATAACACTCTATTACCATCTATAATATGGAAATCACAAAACAGTACAGAAATAAAATTCTTTGGAATAAACGGTACTCCAGTGGGACTAGTTAAGATAAATATTGTCAATTCAAGTGGGTTAGTTGGGTCTAGTTTACTCATATTAAGAAATCTTAATGTCCAATATTATACCCCTAAATACGTTACAGTTGCTGTAATAGACGATTTTCCAGTTTTAATAGGGATCAGTAACAATAGTGTAGAAAGTACTGCCAACATTACTTTTTCACGTATGGTTTATGTTAATGGAGAGACTGGAGTACTTGTAAATATTAGTCTAGATAACATCTCCAGAATGTTTCTAATTATTAATGGCAATGTATATAACGTTAAGCTCTTTCACCCAGTTAATATATATGTAACGAATATTACCATTGAAAACAATGTATTTTTAGCAGCAAAAGCTGTTGTTAATTCCAATTCGTCAGTTTTCCTAATTACTATCACACCCCAATATAATGACGGATTTATAGTATTGGAACAGTTTCCTAATGGTTCACTCGTATTCCTAAACCAAACAAACTATTTCCTAAGTAATGGCGTACTATATGTAGTTGGAAGTTCGTCTGGAGCGTATTATGTGGTATTTACCAGTCATCCACTATTAACAATAACGCAGACGAAACCACCTTTAATATCATATGGTGCAAATAGTTTAGTAATCATCTCTGGTGTAATTGTAATATTGTTAGCAGTTGTTTCTGTTGTTGCTATAAGGAAAAGGAAATCTTGATGAGCAATTGACGTAGACTAGAAATTACTCTTGAGAGATCCGGAGTGAGAAAAATTCAGCGAATAATTATTTGAAATCTTCTAGTTAATAAAAAACGTGAGTAATACTTAAGTTGGGTAGGTTGACAAGTAAGTTAATCAATTTAACCTCAAATTAAGGTAATAACTTGGAACATAGAGTTAATTTTATACTCTATATTAAAAACAAGCTGAATTTTATCCAATTCTGACACTCTCAGGAAATCCCAGTCGCAAGGCTAAGATACTTCACCCAGAAGGGTAGAATAGTTTACGGATTGCATTTAAAGCTAATCTCCTTTAAAATTGGATCTGTAATCTCATATTTTTCTCCTTCTTTTGTTACAAAGTTAAAATTAACTAGATTCTTTAAAGCATTGGAAAATTCCTTATCATCTATCTTCCCAATTTTGATTTCAACACCATTCTTTATCTCTTTCCATTTATTAACAACCTTAAGTACCTCCATAATAGCACAATAGAGTTCCTTATTCTTTTTAGTTGATAGAAAGTGATTAAATTCATCTATCATTATTTTCTTTCCTTCATTGACAGTTTGTGAAAGAGCATCATTAAAGTTAATTTTTCTGATCGCGTAAAGATTGCCGAAGAGAGTTAACCAGCCCGCAATGCCATCAAGTTTTTCAACAGTTTCCTCATAATGGGTAAATTCTACGTTGACTTCTTCCATTCCCTTTTTAAGAAAGGATAGCGAAGTTTCTTCATTAAAGGGCTTGAGTTTGACCTCTACTGGAGGTCTGCTATGAAGAGGAGAGGATGATGGAGGATTTAGCATTGAGGTTACAAGACCTACATAAGAACCAGAGAAGATTAGATGAACCTTAGGATTGCTAGAATATACGTTTCCTAATATGTCAAGAAATTGTTTTGAGACTGAGGTAAGTTCTTGAACCTCATCAAATCCAATAACTATCTCATCTGAGGAGAGAAGAAGTTCCAGTAAACTATTGACGACTTTGCTTCCCTTTTTTATTTCAATACCTGCATTAGTAATAGCAAAATTAACGTTAACGTGAAAGTTCCAACTGATTCCCTTATTTATCTCAGCTAACATGAGAGAAAGGAGTGAGTTTAAGCTTTTAATACCTCTTAGATTTACGTAAATTCCCGGAATCTTCCTTCTCTTCTTTAGCTCGTTTATAACGACTTTTATTAAAGACGTCTTTCCGATTTCTCTTTGTCCAGAAATTATTACCCAATTACCTGAAATTAATTGAGAAATTACAAATTCAACTTCCTTTTCTCTTCCGAAAAGTTCTTTAATGCTCTCTTTAGGATGGAGATCAAATAGCAACTGTAGTATCACCAGTTACTGGTGTACCACCAGTTAATTTAAACTTTCTCACTACTTTGTGGGTTTTTAAGCTCTACGTTACTCTTTCATATTCTCTCCATAGCGAGAAGAACGTACCAAACAGATAATTTCCTACGATTTTTCAACAGTTTGATTGTTAGAGGCATAGCATGTAATGCCTACAAATACATCACAAAGCACTTTCTCGCATTTTAAATAGGGTTAACAGTAACCCACCTTTAATTGGTAAATCACACAAGGAGTCTGGTTTTTAATGTTGTATTGAGTAAACAGAATATTCTTATAAAATCTAAAAATTATTCCTTTAATTTAATATTCTGTGGTGCTACTACAATCTCGTTAAACGCGAACTTCTCTCCCCATTTTCTAAGTTCGTCAAATATGCTTTTTAATTCCTTACCTTTCTCTGTCAATTCATAAACTACTATTATTGGCCGAGAGCTCACAATTTTTCTTTCCACAATTCCTAAACTCTCTAATTCCTTAAGCGTACTTGAGAGAGTCTTAGAACTTAGTGAAGTCAATCTTTGCAGTTCATTAAATCTTTTAGGGCCCTCAAGCAAATATCTTATGGTTAATAGCTTTGGTTCAGTACCTATTACAGTTATTGCGGAAACTATTGGGCATAACTCCCTAGGTTTATTTGACTTTGAGAACCTCATCACTTAATTATAGGAAGCATTTTTTATATACTTTACTTTTTACAGCGTTTAATACTTCAGCATTTAAGTAAGAATTGAGCATTTTATGGCCAAAGTTATTTTAACCCTTTATATAAAATAATTCATCAAAAATTAAACATATATTACCGTTGAAATACTTTCCATAAAAGCGTGAAATTTGAATAGCCTGATTGCAATTTACTTTTTAGATCCCATCCTAGATGTGGATTGGTAACTCTCAAATAGTAGTGAGGAAGGGAAGTTAGAATGTTCAGTTTCCCCACCATGAGTAGGGTTTCCGCTAAGGTGATAGTGAAGAATGATTGGGTAACTATGACTTTGATGAAATTCAGGATAAAGAGTCGGATATAAAGTATATGAGATTCGATGAGACCCAAAATCCCTATTTATTCGTAACTAGAAGTGAGTTTATATGACTCAACATAAGATTGAGATCTAGAGGCAAAATAACCTGGTGAGATCTAAATTCTTCAGATAATATCAATAACTAAGGAAAAAATCCTTATATAGAGAAGTAGAGCTACGTGATCCTTAATCATTTGTTCATAAATGTTTTTATATGAGTAAATTCACACTCTAACGTAAATGCCAATTAAGGGAAGGAGAAAGTTTAAGGTTGAGTTTGACGATTACATATTAACATCTATAAATGGAGAATTATCATTAACTAATCAAGTAGGCTCTACAGTTGATCTCTCTAAACTTGATATAGGGGAGATAATAGCTGAAAAAATAAAGGAAGATCCATATTTCTATTACAAAGTTATTCCACTATCAAAATACTTCGACATTATAACCTATAATCTAATTGATAGTGTTATAGAAGTTGGTGGTTTTTATGGTGATTTATTAGAGGCTTGTTATCTAAAGGATAAGAAAAGTAATGGGGATGACTACAAGTATCTTAGTTACGCTTTTAGCAAAATCTCGTTTAGCAATATGAAAATTTACGACCCAATAGCTGATGAGGCAATACAAATCCTTGTGGAGAAATACGGATGGGATTTCATAAAAATATATGAGGATCTAACTAGCTTATTCAAGGTTTCTAAGGAAAAAGCTTACAACAAGGTAATTGAAAGTTTAAGTGAAAGTAAAGAATTGGACACTTTCAAAGTTTATATCATATACGTTCATGATAAGAGTAAGGCTAAGGAAATTCTCGATGAGACCGTAGTCGCTCCAAATCTAAACTATGACTTTAAATATGTGATTCCCAGATGGGGTTTACTCAGAATTGATGACAATATAATCAATCTATTTAATGAATTAGGAGTAAAAATACACAAGGACGCGCTTAAGTTTAATGAAACTAAAATATTCCTAGAAAAAATAAATAGAGAGAAGATTAAATACATCGAATAGAACTATAATATATGATTTTTACAAGAGAATTTATTAGGAAATGTGGTAGAATTTAGATCAACTTTCATATGAAAGTACTAGATTAGATAGATGTTTATATAGTGAATTTCATTGAAATGAAACGATAGGTTAACTCGTCATATAAGCTTTAGCTCATAAATTACTAATAATTGCAGGTAATGTTGAACTTACTATGAAAAGCTCTATATTCTACATTTTATTCCAAAAACAGATAGCTTACAATTTTGAATTATTATATGCTTATTTTATAGAGTATTTGCAAGTTATCAAGTTTGGTACGTTATTTTTGCTATGGGGATAATATGAAGAAATAACATAAGTTTTGGAAAACCTCACAAAGCACTAACTACGTTATTAATGGGATCAGGGAAAGTCAGGAAATTGTCATAATTGCTATAAAAATAGTTGTTCACCTAAATTCCTACGTAAATCTTCCTACCATCTTTAAGAATTATTAATAGGCACTTCTCTCCCTTTCTCACGTTATAATACATAACCTTTCCATCTATTGTGCTCCCAGCGAATAATACGCCTTTACTTCTGGCTAAATTGCATATCTCATCTGGTGGAGACGAATCCTCAATTTTCTCTATCTGATCTCTGGGAAAAGAGACTGATGTGGATAAAATGGGTATTTTTATTGTAACTCCCTTCTCGTTAATCTCTACACTCATAATAAAAACTTCCATTTTATCAATAAAAACTTTATGAATTATGCAATACGTACATTAAACTTTATTTAGCATAAAAGATATTAAGCCTCTAAAGAAAATATTAAATTATGATAAAAGTAGTTAAACGAAACGGAAATGAAGAAGAATTAATTTGGGAAAAACTTGTAGTTAGCGTTTTGAAAACTGGTGCTCCAATCGATGTAGCGAGGAAGATCGCGTATATGACAATAGGTAAGATATATATGGATGGTAAGGAGAAGATAACTGCGAAGGAGCTAACAAGTATAGTTTTAACTTTTCTAAAGAAGGAAAACGAAGAGTGGTACAGGAATTGGATTATTTACGATAAGGCTGTGAAGAAAAGAGAAACTGAAAAAGAGTTATCTCAATAATTATAGAAAGTCAAGATAAAATTAAGAGTTTTCTAGCTAGTGTATTAAATGTAGATTCGTGATCTATTTAGTGAACTATATGGTTTAACACGTTGCTACTATGAAGAGGTGACTATAACAACATAATTTTGGAATATCATAAAGTACAAGTTTAACGTAATTTCACAAAATTCTTTAGATAGAGTATAAATTTTAGGAGACCCCTATTGAGTTCACACGATGAATTAGTTAAGTCAATAACAATATTAAAAATAGTGACTCATGAAGCATGCCTTATGGGGGGTATTTCGTTTAGAACTCTGTTTTTACTATGAACGTAAAATAACGAAAATTTTGAAAAATCCCACAAAATATGTAAAGCAAAACATTTTCCCATTTATCACTTTAATACAAATGTTTTCAATATTAACTTATCTTATGATGAATAAGAGAATAAAAAATAATTTATCTTGATATCTTAGATTATTAACTCTCACTCTCTCCTGCGGGATGAATTATGAGCAAAGGTTCGTTGGTGACGTTTAGATCTCCTTTAGGATTCTGCGATACTTGGAACGATATGAATATTGAAACGTTATAGGTTCCCTTAACTAAGCTAACACTTGCACTATCATTTTCTGGAGTTAGAGTAATGTTCTCGTTACCTATCTTTAACGTTACGATAAATGTGCTAAATGCCTTTTGCAGTTTTTCTACATGTAATAGGTCAATAGTATATGTTCCGTTAGAAGAGATGTTTAGCTTTGCAGATGCTGTAACATTACCTTTTTCTCCAGCAGTTAAATTCCCTAAATTGATGTAAGCCGGTATTATTTGAGCTTGTCCTTGTTGCTGATTTACGATAATGTGATATGATATATACGCTAGTGGTCCATAACCTATTGCTCCCGCAGACGCTAATCCCGCTACGAAGGCGCCTACGATTGCTAGAGCTAATATAGCCGTCTTCATTAAGATAAATTTCACGTTTATTTCTTTTAAGAATCCCGTTCCAAAAAACGTTCCACATTGTGAGAAATGAAAAATCCAAATGTGAAACAGATACAATTCGTTATATTATTTGTAAATAAACGGGCTATATATGATTGTATTAGTGATAAATAAATAATCAAAGCAAATTGCAAAATGTAAAAAGCAAGAAAATAGATGCAATATTACTTGATTAGGAAAAATTATTGACAGAGCTAAATAACAATAATACAAAATGAAAATGAGATATAAGAGATGATGGTGAATTAGAGGATATTAGAATCACCAAAATTATATACCCTATATCCCTTTTTAACATTATTACTGACTTTTCCCTTTTTCTCCACTCCATGTTGCTCCTCTTTTTCTTACCATGAATATTCTATCGAATTCTATTACTTTCTCTCCCCTTTGGTTATATCCCCACGTTTTTATTTTGACTATTCCGAAACCTGGTCTGCTCTTTGATTCTCTAACTTCAGTTACCTCCGCCTCTGCATAAATTGTATCTCCTCCAAAAACTGGATTTAGGAATTTCACGTTTTCAATTCCCAACATGAAACCGTTTTGACTAGTCTGCTCCACTAATAACCCCGCCACAATTGACAAAGTTAAAAAACCATTAACCACTAGTCTACCCCTAAACGGCTCTCCCGCAAAATACTTCTCAGTGTAATCCTTATTAAAATGTATCTGATTCGAATTGTTAGTTAATAGTGTAAACCAAATATTATCAACATCCGTTACTGTCCTACCAACCTTACTCCTAAACCTTTGGCCAACCATAAAATCCTCAAAAAAGGGACCTTCTTGTGAGTTTTGAGACATTAATATTCATTTTTATACTTTCTCGTTTAAAGCTTACGTTCTTTATTTAGTGAGAAATTTTCTTTAATATCAACGGTTGAAAAACAATAAGTGATTCGTATTTCGGGACTGCCTATAGATTTAAGATAAATGTAATAATTTAGCTCTTAAGAATCAAAATAATAGACATTTACTCTCATTTGGAATTATATAAAGTCTTATGTGGTACGTTCCTATGAATTCATATAAGAATGTCTGAGTTAAAATAAATTATGAGAAAATTTATTCATTCATTTGTTCATTTAGATTTCTAGGAATAGTTAAAAATTGAAAGTAATTTCATCTTTTAGGAAATCGCTATGATTCAACGAATCTAACCAACACAGAATGAACACAATACGTGATGATGTCCTTCCTCTGATAGATGCAGTGGAGGGCTGTTTCCATCTTAGCGTAAAATTTATATAATTTGCACACAGTCTAAAACATAGTAACCTTACCTTAGATGTAGATTGGAAATTCCCGAATGGGGTAAGTTTAGTTACAAAATGTGGGGTTTCCTCATCGTAAGGTGAGTGGGATTATCCCCCTAATGGGACGGAGAGGAATGAACATTCGTGACCTCGGCGAAGTCCACGGGTTTAGAGTTGAATACGAAATAAATGAAATTCAATGAGACCCAAACCCCTTCTACGAAGCATAAATAATTTTTGATGGCGCTAGAAATATAGCATACACTACTTACTATTTGTAGAGTAATATAGTATTATATAACCTAATTTATTATATTAAAACATATGTATTATAACCTTGTTCTGGAATGTAATATATCGATGGATACTTATTATTTCCATTTCCACTTCCACTAGGCGAGTACCATAGAATCCCATTAATAACATTTGGAGGTGGATATGATGGGTATACGAAGTACCAATATCCTATTGCGTTAAGGAAATTGGAGTGTACTATTGTCCAATTATAATTATAGGTATTATTGTAAACAAAGCCATTCTTAAGCATTATTGTTGATACATTATAGAAGGATGTGAGTGAAACACTATTGCCACTTTGTAAAGTAACAAAAAAGGCTTGAGATATTACATTTACTAATGATCTTGAGCCAAATGATACTACTGATATATAACCATTGCTTTCAGGAATGGATAGTCCGTTTTTAGTGTAGTTAAGTAACTTACCGGTTGAGGAGTATAATGTGATATTAACGCTGTTGGTAGATTTTAACAGAGATCCGAAACTAAAATTAATGAAATACCAATAACCTTGAGCTATTGAATATAAATATGTTTGATATTGAGTTTTGCTATTATAATCATAAGTTCCAACATACAATTTATTTCCTATCTCCCAAATTAGAATTGAAAAATTATCTCCATTTGCAGTAGGTGAAATAGTAACATTTAATATTAATGTCTTAGTTGTAGCGTTCGTTTTTTGTTGAAACCATAAGCCAAATCCCAGCCCACCCTGACTAGTTACTATATGAGGAGCAGGGTTATTCAGATTTCCACTATTAGCTACGTAGTTACCGCTACTACTTAACGCAAAAAGTCCTAAGCCAGCATTAGTTGGATTTATATAAGTATAATCAATTCTATACCATTTTCCATTATAATAATACAAGATCCAAAGGATTATTATTTGCCCAGGCCTTATTTTGGCTGATAGAATGTACGTTTGGTTAGAGCTAATATTAAAAGCGTAAGCGTTGACTTTACCTAAAAATTGTCCTTGTTGAGGTGAATATACATTAGACGTGAAGGAGAAATTCTTGACTTGAATATAACCTTTTGCTGATGAAAAGAACAAGGATGCATTCTGGGTCTGTGGAGGTGAATAGTAATACGGATTTACTTGTGGAGAGGCTACGAATGGTATGACAGTAATTTCAGAAGTAGGTGATTTTACCCACACTAAGTAACTTACATTAAAATATTTATAACTTGGTTGTAAACCTTTATACGTTAATTGTGATAGTGTGATTTGTATATTTTTTGAAATTCCAATAACGTATTCTTGTTGTAAGAGAGATAAACCTTGTGTGGAAATGTATGTCGCATATAATGTGAAACCAGATATGGCAATCAAGATTGTAACTACAATAATTAAAAGATTCACTACAGTACTAGGCATATAGAATAATATCAACAAATTTTATATATAAGCTTTTCTTATTATTATTTACAGATGCCATCGTCAGTAGTTGAGGAGTTCATAATAGTTATTGCAGTTGTTTTGATAGGGTTAGTGTTATTTGGCTTTATCTCCTCTTATTTGATACCTCATGAACTCTTCAGCATAGGTCAGCAACAAGCTAGTTCTCTTTCATCTTTATCTTCTATTTCAGTAGGCCCTTTGTTGGTTTCCTCAACCTCTCAATCGGGGAGTACAGTAATTGAGGTATATAATCCAGCAGTGACTGGAAAAGTGGAAATATTAGTATTTCCAGAACCTTCTTATCTTCAGCAAGATGTAGCATTATTAACACCCTTAACACCACCCTCATTTTCGGTTTACTTGCCAAATGGAACTCAAGCAAAAACTTTAACGATAACCAGTCCAATATACGATGTTAATGGAAGAATAATTTATGATTCTCCAATAAGCGTTTACACTGTACCATTCAATACGCCGATAACAGTTGTGGTAAATAATGTGGCTAATAGTAATTACATAAATTATTATTTGGGTTTTATATAATTCTAATGGTTATTGGTTTAGAATAGGATATACTTTCACGGGGGTACCCTCTACATGAAGGCATTGTCTTCAGCTATATTTATGATTATATTACTTATTATATTATTATCAGTTTTAATACCTGCATTTTTGATATTAAATTCCACTCCAATATATTCTAGCCAAGGTCAAATAGCAGGTACTGCATATCAACAACTTCAACAGCAACAGCAGAATCAAATATTTCGAGGAAATCCAAATATTTATTATAATTCTTCGCAAAATCCATTTATACAATTTTATTATAACTCACTAATACAACCCTTTAATATATCTCAAATATATTATTTCAACGGAAGTACATGGGTTCCAACATTAAATAATAGCATAGTAGTATTTGGTAATCAAAAAATACCTTTGCCTAAGCAAGCTTTTAATAATCCCATATTGATAATATCCTCTGAAGCTAATTTCTACTTCCTTAACCCTAATACTTCAGTCACTACTGTTACCATATCTGGCCCAGCTGGAAAAGTTCCAATATACGTTACTGCCTTCGTATTAAATGGAAGTAAAGTAATCCCAATAAGTATCCAAGTAGTGCTTGCTACCCTTACTTCAAATACCCCGCAAATATTCTATTTAAATCCTGGAACCTATTCCATAGCAGATAAAAACAGCTCTACAATATTTCTCCCCGGTTATGGTTTGACTGCAGTATTTCAAAACTGGACCATAGTAGGGTATGGTAACCTGAATTCTCCTGCATCCTTGAGTACATCATTTACAGTAAGTGGACCATTAGTTTTAACAGCAATATATAAAGCGTATACTCAGAAATTTACAGTCACAATAAATACTAATGGAATACCTTTAGGAGTAGGAACTACAGTAAGTGGAAGTGTAACACTTAGTCATGGAAATCGCAACTCTGGAGGAAATATAAAATATACTTTAACTTCGCTCAACTCAACGATCCCAGTTATAATAGATAATAAAACTTATCAAGTAGGTAAAGGTGGTATACAATTAAACCTAACCTATGGATACCATATTATACAATTTCCGTCCTACTATAACATAACCTTTAACTATACTTCACCTGGAGGATATTTCTCAAAACCCCTATTAGGGGGTCAAATAACATGTTATAGATATACTGGATTATCTTCATCAACCAATAAAATAAGTGTAGTAGGTACCTACGAGGTATTTGTAAACGGTAGTGGTAACATAACTGGTAATTACAATGTTTTTCAAAATTACTATTTGGTTATAGCCGAAAATTACTTCTATTTCCCTAATGGAGTATGGGCGGTTAAAAACAGCACACCAGTTAACATAAGCATAGCAGGGCAACTATTACAAGTTCAAATAATGGGCACTAATCAACAGATCGTTCTCGGTAATATAAAGAATTATGTACCAGAGAAGATTTATTTTAAACAAGGAACTGAACTCCAGATTGTAAATGATTATAGTCTAGCACTATATGGCAATTTTACGATTTACATATATACAAAACATCAGGGCGGGAATACAGTACAATATGTCGGGCTTCACTCTTGCCCAATTAATGTCACAGTGTATGATTCAACGTCAAGTAGAAGTGTTTATACCTATTATCTTAACTATGGTACTTTGTATATCAACTCCCCTATGATAATAGTTAACTACCAGGAATGGGAATATGGTGGATCTACTTCACAAAATGGTGGTTAAAAATGAATAGCCGTGCTTTATCCAATACAATTTCCGCTATAATTTTAGTCTTCATAGTTCTTGTTGTCTTTATTCCTATTCTCTTTTATTTGCAGAATTTGTCGCAAAGCAATGTATCTACCCAATCTGTTGTAAATAATTACGTATATCTACAGAACCTTCAAGTATCTCAAGTGACGACTGGTCATCCTTCATTTTATTATAACGGAAGTTCGATATACATTGAATACTCTAACGGTACTTTTGAACCCCCTTCAAATCTTACAATAGTTGGAATTCTTTATCTGAATACAAACGGTGTATGGACTAATATAACTTCATTGAATTATCCGTTGATTATTTCCAAAGGTCAAGTACTGAATTTACCTAGTTACGTCGCCAATAGGCCTATTATAATAGTCACCTCTCTTGGTAATATATTCTTTCTCCAACCTGGTTCATCTATAGGACCTTTTGCAACTGGCGGAAAAGGCGGAGTTGAGATTTTAACCCAAATATATCAGACATCTGGCCCACTTTCAGTCTCGACGAATATTTCCACAAATATTAACGGAAATTTTGTAAATTATACTACGCCAGTATCTTTCCCAAATCAGAGTGGATCCTTTAAAGTTAAAGCACCTACTTATGTCTATTATCAAAACTCTAAAGGTCAAATAATTACTGGGACCTTTCATAACTGGATTGTGCTTGGAAAAGCTATTGTGAATTCTACTGTAAGCCAAGGTATACAAGTAACTTTAGAGGGTCAACCTGTGGTGTTAATTGGAAATTATTCTCCCTTACTTACTACGGTTAATCTAAACGTGATTACTAATGACAATAATGTAAATGTTATAGTTAATGTAGATGGTCAGAACTATACTATTAAAGGTAGTACCACAATTTCTATATATGCAGGATACGCAAATATTACAGTGTATACTCTACAATTTAATGATACCTCTCAACAAAGTAATGGCGTAATCATGCATTATGTTTACTCTAATTCAACATACAATGGGAAGACATATATTACGAAATCGTTTTTGGTATTTATTCCTCCTACTAATGCTAATCCAAAAGTATATATAAATTACAAGAACAATTATAATTATTATCGAGTATATATATCAGCTATAAATGCCCCATCATCTGTTTGTCTGATACTTAATAATACAGTTTATAATTATAACAACACTTATTGGATAATGGGGGGCAAATATTCCTTTCATACCACTGGTGAATTATGTATTATGTGTGAGATTAACAATCCTTATCTTAATTATTCTTATAATGCACGAAATGTCACATTATCATATCAAAATGGGACGCGACTGCAATATAATTTTCCAAATATTCCATTTTATATAATAATTAATCAACCAATGAACATTACTGTCATCTATGGTATAACAGAGTATTGGTATTATTTGTGATTATTATGAGTGAAATATCTATGAATAAAAGTTCTAGAATGTTAGGTCAGTCTGAATATATAGGATTTATTATTGCTATTTTGATTATAATTATTATACTTATTCCTTTATTTTATATACTAAGTAATTACTCTGTTCCATCTGTAAAAAATCTTAACTATAATCAAGTTGTAGTTAATCAGATAAACGGGGGCTCTATTTTACTATTTTTCAATTCTACTCCAAGTAAATCTTCTCTTATAGTTATTAAAGGTGATCAGAATTATACGTTAGTAGGAGTATTTTATGCTAATAATGGAATCTGGTATAACGTTACAAGTCTAGTGAATTCCACGGTTGTTAAAGTAAATAAGGTGGTTAAATTACCAGCTCCATTGATATACAACTTTACCTTACCAGCAAGAGTTTGGAATTATACATTAGTAGTTCAATTAGATGCCTACAATACTACGGTATTTGCTGAAATTTATCCTAATGAGACTGCATTCGCATAATCACAAGGATAACGTGAAATATAATGAGAGCATATTGTCTTACCGTGAATAGTTATTAGTAGAATAATGAAGACTGTTTAAGATTTTTTATCAAGCTAAAGTCATTTTGCGAAATAATTAATGGTAGTGTTTTTATTGTTATAAGTTTTCTACTATTGTCAAAACATTTTATAACATTTTATGTGAGAGATAAAAAATTGAGAGATATAACTATCTCATAACATTTGTGGATGGTCTTTGGCTTAAAATTAATAATGGTAAGCTACTCCGCCCTTACAACACTTCCATTAGATAAAAAGTCCGGAATAAAATAATCTTGATATTATTTTATGTATTTTATATTATAAAATTACTACTATTACTAGAAATTCTTCTTGATTAGGAAAAGAACCATTTTCTTATATTTTTTATATCTATAAACTCAGCTTTATCTATTTTTTCATTATTTGAAAAACTTCTAGCAAAGATGATATATTTATCTACGGAAATATCTAGCTTTTTTAATTTCTCCTCTAAATTGCTTAATATTTTGACGGGATTTACGTTTTCACTCCATTTACATTCTCCAGCAATTTTCATGTCACCCAATGCAAGTATGTCTATTTCTATATCTTTCCACCATTGTTTACCTATCTTCTTAACGTTATATTTATCTTTGATGTACTCTCTGCAAATCTTTTCAAAGACAAGACCTAAATACTCATTGTATTCTTTTTCATCTATTTCATATTTACCTTCTTCTATTAAACTTAAGTTGGGATAAATGAATCTAAACCAGAAATTTGTAAAGTTATCCACTATGATATATCTTCCCCTCTTGGATCTTATTCCTTCTGTAACTGGAACTTCTCTTGAAATTAATTCAATTCTTTCTAGTTTTTTCAAGTAGGAACTTATATCGCCTTTAACTTTCACGAAATCCTTTATTTCACCTAGGGTGTTTTTTCCTAATGATATTGCAAATAGTATTTCCTTATATGTTGAGATGTCTTTAAATTCATATCTTAGAAGGAAATCTATTTCGTCCTTTATGAAAGAGTCAGGTTTTTTTAATTCTTCATTAATCCAGTTGTAAAATGGTGTTCTCACTTTATTTAGATAAAAGGGAACGCCACCAGCAAACCCGTAAATCTTTATAGCCTCCTCTATTGACAGATTATAGTATTTTAAATCTTTGAATTTCAATTCCTTTATTTTCATCGATGCTGTTCTCCTTCCGTATAGGGGGCTTTTGTATGATAGTGCGTTTTCCATAATGGAAATTGATGAGCCCAGTAGGACTAGCTTCGTTTTACTATTTTTAAGTATGTTATCTACTATTCTTTGGAATGTTGATATTATTGTTTTGTCCTCTTCTATCATGTAGGGAAACTCATCTATGATTATTACTTTATCCTTTAGGAAATTGAATAACGCTTCCCAATCTTCTTTAATATATTCTATCTCTGGGAATTTCTTTCTGCTGATTTCCTTAAATTTTTGAAGATTGTTTCCTTCAGTAGCTAGATAGTAAATGGAATTTTCGGTATTTTCTGTTGCTTTCAATATTAATGTAGTTTTACCTATTCTTCTACGACCATAGATGATTATGAGTTCAAAGTTTGGTGAATTAAGTCTTTGACGTAAACTTTCCAATTCCCTTTCCCTATCTATAAATATCATATTCACAAATATCATATTTTAGAATATGATTATAAAGATTACTTAAGTCAGAAACTGAGGAGGAGTAGATGTAATTCTTATTATTATTTTACCAAATGTGTATTTAGATAGAGCGACGATATCTACGAGTTTAACCTTATTGAGGTAAAGGAAGCTTAAGTCATTAAGGTGAGGTTAGGGATAAATTCCAATTATGAAAATTTTCATAAGCTGAAAAGACTGTAATTTATAGTAGAGCTGATAAGGGCAGAAATTACTTATGGAGGGGAGGGTCTCTGTTATATGTGATATAGTAAGTTTTCCCTTAAGAAGCATTAAATTCTCTCACTATATGCTCAACTGTGTGGGCGGAATAATTCATATTTACTTAACATGGTTTTTGAAGTGTATAATGTTATATTATCCCTAGCCAACATACTTAGGGTTCAAAATAAGTATAATCTCATCATGATTATAATAATAAAAACTATTTTATCTTTTATTTTTATTTATTGGAATATATTATCTTTTCCTTGCGTATAAGTGACGTCCACGAATTCATTTCTATGAAATTGATTTAGTTTCTTTACTCTCCATAGTTATAGCTAAAGTTTATTAAATTACATGGGGATATACACTATCATGGAAACTGAGATTAGAAGATTATTAGATAAGGCTGAACGTATAGTTGAAAAATGCGTTAGTTGCGGTAATTCGAATTGTGATGAATGTGACGAGGCTAGGGAACTTCTAGACGAAATAAGGGATAAAATAAACTCTATCCAAGACAAGAGATTATCAAGAAGATTATCAGTTATGTTAGATGACTTAGAAAGTAAATTAGAAAGTATAGAATAGGTTTATTTTTTCCTCTCTATATTATTATGGAAGAATATCAATTGTCAAGAACGGATTTTTAACTTTTTCATAACCCAGGATTGTAAATGGACCGTGACCGGGATAGACTATGAGTTCATCTTGTAGTTGTTTTAGTCTTTCCAAGCTTTCTCTTAATAACTTCTCAGATCCACCTAAATCAGTCCTGCCCACAGTACCGTAAAATAAAGTATCTCCAGTAAATATGTAACCATTAGTAAGAACGCAAATGCTCCCCATCGTATGTCCGGGGGTTTCAATTACCTTTAAACTATTTTCACCAATTTTTATTACATCTCCCTCCCTTATGTATTCATCTGGACTCACTATATCTGATATTGATAGGTTTAGGAATGTTGATGCCATACTGCTAGCTCTTTTTAATAACCCTAAATCCTTTTCATTAATTAAGAATTTAGTAGAGGGAAATTCATTCTTTAGTTGGTTAACTCCCATAATGTGATCAAAGTGTCCATGAGTAGCTATAATGTATTTTAATGATAGTTTGTTCTTTCGTATTTCATTGATAACTTCATTCATATCTCCTCCTGCATCAATTATTATAGCCTCATTTTGTGATATTACTAAATATGTGTTAGTAGCTAGAGGTCCAGTTATGAAGTTTTTCACAATCATACATATATAATATTGCACACGTTAGGATAAAAACTTATTATATAACAAGATAATTAGTCTTAATGATAAGTGAGGAACAACTTAATTTCATTAGAAAAAACTTAGTGAAGTATTTAATGGAGGACTATCTTCCCTTCCCGGTAAATAAAAGTGTCTGTTATGAGTGGGCTAACGGGTTAAATATTAAGAAAGGAGGTGAGACTATCCTTTACACTGGTTGTGCATATCAGTTGGCGGAATTAGGTAAGAAATTCGATGAAATATTACCTTCCTTATCTAGGTTTAAAGGTGTAGAAAGATTTTCCTCTTTCTTGAAGGTTTTTTATAAACCCAAAGATGAACGTTCCAATAAAATTTTGAGGAATATTGCTATGATACTTAAAAAGACCCAAGATTTTGGCTACTTATATGATGAAGAACCATATAGTGGTACAATTCTATTGGAAATGGGGATGATAGAGGAATTCAAAGAGTACGCTAAAAAGCTAGTCGATTTCTTCTCCTCACATAATGTAAAAAAGATAATAACAGTGGATCCACATACTCACTATACTTTATTTAGAATTAAGGAGATGATCTCTTGGAATGTAGAAATTGTAAATTATTTTGAAGTACTAAGGGGTGTTAAAATAAGAGGGGAAGGAACTTATGTATTTCATGATTCTTGCTTATATTCAAGATTTCTAGGGATGAGAGATATAATTAGGGATATTATTAAGAATTCTGGGATAATACTAAAGGAGGATGAGATGGTTACAGGCAAGGAAACTTCAATGTGTTGCGGTGGACCATTAGCACCAGTGAATAAGGAGATAAGTGATAAGATAGCTAAAAGTAGGGCTGAGGCATTAAAGAGTGTTAACAGTAAAGTCCTCTTAGCTTGTCCATTTTGCTATGCTAATCTTTCCCCTTATGTAGAGGCTTATGATTTTGCAGAGGTGATTAAAGGTGAGTGATTGGGATATTGCCATAAAGAGAGGGGTAGAGCATAACGTTCCTAGAGTGTTTAAAGTATTGAGAGAGCATCCTTATTTAGAGGACTTAGCTAGAAAAGTTAGAGAAGGCAAGTTAGAAGTACTAAGCAATTTAGATTATTATATAGAAATGACTATGAAGTCAGTCGAGAGAATAGGAGGTAAAGCTTACTTTGCTGAAAATGCAGAACAAGCAAGGGAAATCGTTAGTAAAATTGTAGGAAGTGGAAAAAGAATTGTAATGGGCAAGTCAATGGTAGCTTATGAAACTGGGATAAGAAAGTATTTACAATCATTAGGTAATGAGGTATGGGAAACAGATTTAGGAGAATTACTCATACAGTTCGCTGATGAACCACCATCGCATATAATCGCACCCGCAGTTCATATGACTAGGGAGAGAATAAGAGAACTTATAAAGGAAAAGTTAGGGATAGATCCAGGAGATAAACATGAAGATATAGTGAGAGTAGCGAGAGAATTTCTGAGACAGAAATTCTTGACAGCCGATATAGGTATAACTGGTGCTAATGCAGTAGCAGCTGATTCTGGATCCATAGTTCTAGTAGAAAATGAAGGTAATATAAGGATGAGCAGTGTAGTTCCCCCAGTACATATCTCAATAACGGGCGTGGAGAAAATTTTACCTAATTTAGAATACGCGATTTACGAAGCTTTAGTTCAAGCTGCTTACGCTGGACTTTATCCCCCTACTTATATCAATGTCACATCTGGTCCTTCATCAACTGGTGATGTAGAGCAAAAAAGAGTCTCACCAGCCCATGGTCCTAAGGAATTTCACTTAATTTTAGTAGATAATGGAAGAAGAAAAGCAAACGAGGATTCGGTGTTAAGAGAAGCATTACTATGTATAAGATGCGGAAGATGTCATTTTCATTGTCCGGTTTATAGGGCTTTAGATGGTAAATGGGGAGTTCCACCATATTCCGGTCCAATGGGAGCAATGTGGAGTGCAATAGTTTATGGTGATTATAGGCCAGCGTTATTGTGTAGTCATGCCGGCAATTGTAGGGAAGTTTGTCCAATGAAAATAAATATACCTAAGGTATTAGAATACTTGAAAGGGAAGTATTTCAGTAAAGCATAAAATGTAAAATACAAGGAAGAAGTCTTAATTCTAAATAAGGTTTTATCTCTCTTTTTCCAATTTTCACCTATGAAAAAGGGAATTGAAAGCTTACCGAAACCTTATAACAAAGTAGTTGAAACATTACTTGAAGCTCTTCTTTCACTTTATCATGATAATTTAGTTTCTCTATTAGTGTATGGGAGCGTCGCCAGAGGCGATCCGAGGAAAGATAGCGATATTGATTTATTAGTTGTTTTTGAATCTTTACCACTAAATAGACCTAAACGTCTTGACATTTTCAATAGGGCTTATGATGTTGTTGATCCCTTGATTTTATCTCTTATGGATCAAGGCTATTACATTACTTTATCACCAATAATTAAGAGCAAAGATGAAGCATCCCATTTCACACCTCAATATTTAGATATGATTGACGATGCTGTGATTGTCTATGATAAGGACAGTTTCATGGAAAAGGTATTAAATAGAATTTCTGAAGAACTGAAGAAATTAGGGGCTAAAAGGGTTTGGTTAAGTAATAAAGCATGGTATTGGGTGCTGAAACCCGACTATAAGTTCGGCGACGTGATTGAGATCGAATAATCTAGACATGGTAAGGTCGTACATAAATCAGGCTAAGGAAAGAATTGAACATGCGGAAGAAGTTTTAAGTAGAGGCAATTATCCCTTTTACAAAAATGTGAGCAGAAAGCTTCACCTTTTTAAGGCGGAATCGAAGTTTATGCAGGTTAAACATTTTCCTGATTTCAAAATGCTGATGATAAGCTATTCTTGCGATACTATTGTACCCCTTATCTTTATATCTCTGGTCATACTTCCTATAAGTATCATTAATAATCCGGCTATTGAGGCTATAAAGAACGTCAACTGAAAAGCGAAATCAGATGGTAATTGAATTGGTAGAAATGTCTGTTGTCCATTTAATGTTATTGGATATACTAAATAAGTATAGTAAGTTGATAAAAGTGAACCAGCTATTGATGGTCCAAAAGCTCCTCCAATCAGTCTGAAAACTGTATTCATACCAGTGGCTATTCCTAGGACTCTCCTTTCTACTGAAAACGTTAAGATGTTTATTAGGACTACATTAAGCATAGCAGCACCTAATGTAGCTAAGGAAGATAATATTATGACATTTGCAAGGCTTGCTGATGAACCAGCTATTGCTACTAATCCTAAAATAAAGTAAAAGAATGATAGAATAGCAGACGCTATTATTACTATAAATTTGGTTCCAGTTCTCAGAATTAATCTGGAAGAAAGTAAGGCACCTATTATTTGCATTAATGATACTGGCCACATTAGCAGTCCAGTTGATAAAATATCTAAATTAAAGCCTGTAGGGTTTGGTAGTTCCAATAAGTAAGTGATAGATTGATATGCCATAAAGATCCCGAATCCTGCAACGAAAGCAGCTATATTTGCAGCTAGCACGTTTTTCTCCTTTAACAGATTTACTGAAATTAGTGGATAAGGAACTCTCATTTCATATAATATGAAAATAAAGAAAAGCGCAAAACCTGAAACTATTGTTACTAGAAAGTCTACAGATGTCCAACCCCATGTAGGCGCCTCAGAAAAAGCAGTAGTCATCGAGGCTAAGGAAGAACCTAGTATACCAGCTCCTATATAATCAATCTTCGAGTTTGGGTTAATGTATTTACTCTCCCTTATTTCCTTTGAAGTAAGGTAAGTTAATAATATTACGAAGGGAATTACAATATGATAATTGTATTGCCAACCTAAATCCTGGGCAACAGTAGCAGCAATTGGTAAACTTATAGCGGAACCTACGCCAAACATTGCACTAACAATACCTTGTGCTCTTGGAACTAAATGAGGGGGGAATTCTTCTCTTATTAGGCTAAAAGCTAATGGAAACATACCTAAGCCAATACCTTGAATCGTTCTAAATATAATGAACGATGTGAAATTCGGAGCAAAACCATTTAAGGTTACAGCAATAGTGTATATTATCATAACGTAAACAAGTATACGTTTCTTCCCATAAATGTCTCCTAGTTTTCCTACTATTGGATTCGCCACTACTCCACTAATCAAATATGCCGTTAATACCCAACTTACTGTTGCTGAGTTAACGTTGAAGTCGTTAGCAATTGTAGGTAAAGAAGGAATAAGCATTGATTCGGTGTACATAACAGCTATAGCTATTGGTGCTAATATAAACAGCGCTCTATAGGCATACCTCAAGTCGTAGTTATCAGACATCAAGATATATCTTTTTACTTAACTAACTTATAAGCGTTATTTTCAGCAGGTGATAAGGCATATTTATCAAAACCGGAAAAATGTTTACCTCGCTGATAGACATATAATCTCTATATTTCTCTATAAACATCTATAAATTTCTTGAACCATTCCTCGTACATCTTCCTTGTTGTTATATGAATTTCGAAGATCCCGAAGACATTCAGTTTAATTAAAATATGGGCATTCATTTTAGCCATCATATCAACGTTTGCTCCATATTTATCAGAAATGACAAGGATATCAATATCGCTATCTGGCTTAAAATTCCCTCTGACGTAACTACCAAACAATAATACCCTAGCGTCTGGATCTAATTCTCTCACTGACTCTTTAATTTTAAGTAAGTAGTTATCAATGTTATTAAGTACCTCCTCTCTCTCCTTTTTATATTTTAAGAGTATGTCTATGAACTCAGACATTGTACAATCGTCTCTTTAAACTTGTCAACAAGACTTAAAGCTCTTTCAGCATGTTCCTTGATGTACTCTGTTGGTAAGTATCGTGAAGAGATATATGCTTGTTGAATTAGAGAAATTATGTCAAAGTTTTCCTTAAGGAAGTTCTTCCACGCATTGTTTGTCATAAGCTATTCTTAAATCCCTAATCAGTCTAATTAGATCATGACTTTTAGGGCAATCAGAGGTCTTTACCTAGAGCAAGTATTTTATGTAGAGTTGAATGTACTGTTCTACGTTAAAGAGAACTAGATCATAAAATCCTTTTTGGAAATTGAATTCTGCAGTAATTAAAAATTTCTCTGCTCTTTCTTTTAGAAAGCTCATAAAAAAGAAGAGTATACAAAGTTTAAAAGTTAAGATAATAACATTCTTTCTCTTACTCCTTTATATATTCGTTTTCAGATAGGTTATAGCAATGATCTGGATAGAGGATGAAAGTGGAAGAAAATATAAATGCGATCAAAGTGGAAATTGTGAAAATATAGCGTTAGTTAAAGTAGATACAACTGATTTTTCTGATGGCAAAGTATATAGTATTGAAGTTAAATCATTTGTTAAATTATCTAAGTTTCCAATAGAGATCAAACTTGACATAAATCCAGAGAAAATACTTTCTTTAACTACGCAACAAATTTATTCTGAAGTATATGGTAAAGCATTCGCATACTATAATCAATTAGGTATAGATATGGAGCCAGTCACTGAACCACCTAAAGAAGTTAAGTATGAGATTAGAGATCTTGATCACGAGAAATATATACGAACATATCCATGTTGGCTTTACCCTGTGTTTGGGGTAATTCCCAATTACTCTGTATTTGCTCTGATCAAGAACGGAGATGTATATCAAGCGTTATTTACGCTTTCCAATAACGATGTTACTGCATATTTACATAACGATTTGGTGAAAATTTACACTGGATATAATGCTGATACGATTAGGAAGAGCTACTTCCTCTCAGTTGGGATTTCTAGCAATCCTTATGAAGCCATAAAGTCTGCAGTTAAGATCGCTTCTAGAAGTACTATGACCTTCAAGCTTAGGGAGGAGAAGGGATTTCCAGATAAAGTAATGAATGGAATTGGTTGGTGTAGCTGGAATGCCTTTCTAACTAAAGATCTAAACGAGGATAATCTGGTTCGAGTAGTTAAGGGTATAATGGAGAAAGGGATAAAACTGAGTTGGGTAATCATAGATGACGGTTGGCAGGATCAAAATACTGATAGGGCGATAAAGGGCATTACACCAGACAATAAAAAATTTCCTAAAGGTTTTAAGAATACTGTAAATACACTGAAGGCTATAGGTATCAAATATGTTGGATTATGGCACACTATTAACGCTCATTGGGGTGGTATGACGCAAGATTTTGTGAAATCGCTTAATGTAAACGCTCATTTTACGTCTTTTATTAACAGTTATGTTCCCAGTCCCAATCTTGAAGATGCTATAAATTTTTACAGAATGTTCGATGGGAGTATATTTAAGGAAGGGTTTGATTTCGTTAAGGTTGATAATCAATGGATTATCCACGCAATATATGATGGTTTTTCAATTGGAGTTGCGAGCAGGAACATTCAACTAGGATTACAGTATGCAGTGGGAAAAGACGTGATAAATTGTATGTCTATGAATCCAGAAAATTATTGTAACTACTTTTATAGTAACGTGATGAGAAATTCCATAGACTATGTGCCTTTCTGGAAAGATGGGGCTAAGTTACATCTAATGTTTAATGCCTACAACTCCTTGTTGACATCACAAATAGTTTATCCAGATTATGATATGTTCGTGTCTTACGATCCCTATGCAAAGGTTCATCTCGTAGGTAGGATATTCAGTGGAGGGCCAATATATATTACGGATAGACACGCAGAAAAAACCAATGTGGATTTACTAAAGTCAGTGGTCCTTCCAAATGGTGAAGTAGTTAGAGTAGATGAACCTGGTCTGGTAACTGAGGATTTGTTGTTTAGAAATCCTTTAAGGGAAAAAGTTCTACTAAAATTAAGGAGTAAAGTAAAAGGTTATGATGCAATTGCATTCTTTAATTTGAACAATGAAGAAATAGAAGAAGAGTTCAATTTAAGCGCAGATTATTATTACTATAAAGTGTTTTCTAGAGAATTTGGAAATGGTAGTTTCAAAATAAAACTCAAGGAACTTGATACTGAGATTGCGATAATTTTTCCTAAAGACGTTAAAGTAATAGGATTAAAGGAATACATGTTACCACCATACCCGGTTATCACGGAAGGAAGGGTCGTAATTCCTAAGGCAGACGGAACATTGCTCTACGTTGAAGATTCTCAATTGAGGGAAATAGATGTTAAAAAAGGTAAGGAGGTCATTTTATGACTTAATACGAATTCTTAATTTTTAATATAATATAGAAATAAACTAAAATTTTTCAAAATATGGGCAGAAAGTTCAGTCTCTCTTTGGCGGAGAGGAAGTCAGCTTAATTCCTTTTAGAAGACGCTAATAACATCTTAGATCTACGAACATTCTCTTAAAATATCGAGAATGTCTTTCATTTTATTCTCTGCACTTTCATGATATCCAATTACGCCCTTTTTTATACTTTTAAGAGATGATACTATTATAGATTCGCTACTTAATGGTTTTATCTCATCGTCATCATAAACGAAAATTTCATCATCACTGTATGGAACATCATAGAAATCGTGATATAATATTAGTCCATTATTCTCCTTCATTATCTCATTAATCTCTTTTCTTTTTTTATCCAATATCTCATAGCAGTTGCCAACTACGTCTCGTTTAAATCTCTTAAACCCTCTTCTATAGAGTATCGCGTTATAAAATTCCTTTCCTGCCTCTTCTAATTTAGAAAGTATTTGTACGTCGTTTAGCTTTAGGTAATTTTCTGGCGATATATTAGGTATTAGGCCTTTTTGAATCAGCCTGACTACGGCATGAGACAATATTGCATTATATAACCCTACAACGCTGTGGAAGTAAACTGTTTCGTACATGTACATTCTTGCGAGCAAAAATTGTTCTACAACTGGTAAGGCTTTCTTCAGTACTACTAACCTATCATTCACATAAATTAATGACCTCTTTATTCTCTCTATATCAAAATTGCCGTATCCAACTCCCGCAAAGTATGAATCTCTTAATAAGTAATCTCCTCTATCGGCATCTAGTGGACTTGATATAATCAATGAAGCGAAATTCTCTTCTCTAGTTTTCGGAGTGGACGAAATTACTCTCTGTATAAAATTTACGGCATCATAATTTTTTGATAATTTATCTAGATAGCTTGAAAGATAGTAGTCGATAATCCTATTTCCAAATATAACATGGGTTTTCTTTCCATAATATTCAACGTCAATCCCATATACTTCCTTAGCAACTGATAGCGCATTTTCGAAAGTGTGAGAGAATGGCAAATGTCCTATATCATGAAGTAGTCCTGCTAGAGATATTAGATTTAAATAATCATCATCGATAAAACTTACATCAGTGTATTGCTCCGAATTTATCTTGACGTATTTTGCAAGCTCTTTAGCTAGATGCATTACGCCTAGACTATGTTCAAATCTTGTATGTCTCATGCCAGGATAAACTAAGTAGGCCAATCCAGTTTGGGTGATGTATCTAAGTCTTTGAAATATATCGGCGGAAACGATTTGCAGTATTTTATCATCAATTTCTATATAACCGTGAATTGGGTCTCTTATGATTTTCATAAAAATACTCTCTAGGTGATATTTATTAAATATTTAGGGTTTACACATCTTACCTAGCTTATTAAAACTTGAATTCTTTGATCTTATATAATAGATATATTGTAATAATAACAATAGTAATAATAAATTTTAGGTTAAAATTATCCGATAAACTATCTTAATGAGGTTATTGTGTACTTTTCTATTGAGAGATTGAAAAATCTGTTTGGGTAAAGTAGGTTGGAAAGATTTTTAATAAATAAGAGATAAAATGTGCTCATTATTTCATAATATTTATGAAACTTTAACTATAATCTCAATAACACAGTATTTTCTAAATAAGTTTGATTTAAGTTCTAATGATTCTGCTTGATACACTCTCATTACCTTAAAAGTATGGGTACCCATGAAATTTATATTTAGCAAACCAACAGACGAACCTTTTAATAGAGAAAAGGAAATTAATCATAACGTATAAGGGAGTTTATAGATTACGTGAAGATTATTTTTTAATTATAGTCATTAATTCACGTTAAGGGGTTTGGGTCTCATTGAATCTCGTATACTTTGTATTCAACTCTCGACCCTCATATAAAACCGGAAGCTTGGACCTCGCCGAAGTCGCGGATTTTTCCGCTTATCCTTTTCTAATCCCATTAGGGGGATAACCCCACTCACCTTACGGTGAGGAAACCCCCACATCTTGATTTAACCCCACCATCATTCGGGAATTTATCATCCATATCTAGGGGTGGGATCTAAAAATACCTAGCATTTATTCTTTTTCTAAACCAACTTCCATAATCCTTCACACTTTGAATCTCATCTAAGAAAAGATACTTAGGTTTTTTTCCTGTTAATTCATAAAAAGCTACTAATATATCGTCAAGGTCAGTTACACTTAAGTTCTTCAGCCTAGGATGTTCAAAATCTATATAGAGAATTTCATCTTTGCAGGCTTTTCCTTCAGTTATTATTTTCCTTATGTTGTTGTAAAGGATAAAGGTCTTTCCTACTCTTCTACCTCCGGTGACAGTAAAAATATAATTTGTATCTAGAGGTAATTCTAATTCCCTATCAATAATAGGTGGTAAATCGGTATTGAGAAATTCCGCAATAACTGATTTGAAGTCTTCAACTCTCACAATACTAAATTTTACGATAGACTATTATAACTTTCTAACCTATTTTCCCTTAAAACTAGTAGAATATGACTACCAGTTTATGTGGATTTTAATTATGATATTTCTCTTTCAATTATAACTAATTATAAAATGCTGTTTGGGCTGAAAATACCATGAAACTCCGCAGAAGAACTTACACAAACTGTAAAGGACCATTCCATGATATAGCGAAGTCCATACCTTGTTCACTTAATCACATTACTCTAGATTAGTTTTCTATTATACTTTACCGGGTTAGGACTTATATTTATAAGGCTAAGGTCATACTTACTCACATGATAAAAGATATTAGAACATACAAGTTATGTTATGAAGGAATAAACGATGAAAGGGACGCTTTAGCAATTAAAGGATTAGCTGAACACCCTATGGAAATAGTAGTTACTGAAATCGAGACTTCCGATGGTTATGTAGGTTACGGTGAATCATTAGCATATGGTTGTTCTGACGCTGTTCAAGTTACAATAGATAAAATATTGAAGCCTCTACTCCTTAGGGAGGATGAGGAACTCATAGAATACTTATGGGATAAGATGTATAAGGCTACCTTAAGATTCGGAAGGAGAGGAATTGCGATAGCTGGTATTAGCGGTGTGGATACAGCCCTTTGGGATATAATGGGAAAGAAAGCGAAGAAGCCAATTTATAAATTACTCGGGGGTTCAAAAAAGAAAATCAGAGCCTATATAACGGGTGGATATTACTCAGAAAAGAAAGATTTAGAAAGGCTCAGAGATGAAGAAGCGTATTACGTTAAAATGGGATTCAAGGGAGTCAAAGTGAAGATAGGAGCTAAAAGTATGGAAGAGGATTTAGAAAGACTGAAAGCTGTAAAAGAAGTGGTAGGTGAAAACGTCAGAATAGCTGTTGATGCTAATAACGTTTATACATTTGAGGAAGCATTGGAAATGGGGAGAAAGTTAGAGAAATTGGGAATATGGTTCTTTGAAGAGCCTATACAAACTGATTATTTAGATCTGAGTGCTAAATTAGCTGAGGAGTTACAAGTTCCCATAGCTGGATATGAAACAGCATATACTAGATGGGAGTTCTATGAGATAATGAGAAAAAGAGCTGTAGATATAGTTCAGACTGATACCATGTGGACAGGTGGAATATCTGAAATGATGAAAATAGGGAATATGGCAAAAGTCATGGGGTATCCCTTAATCCCTCACTATTCTGCAGGTGGTATATCACTTATATCTAACTTACATGTTGCAGCAGCTCTAGGTACTGAATGGATAGAGATGCACTTGAGGAAAAATGACCTAAGAGATAAAATATTTAAAGAGAACATAGAAATAGAGGACGGTCATCTAGTTGTACCAGATAGACCCGGATTAGGATTTACAATTAAAGAAGATGTGTTTGAGGAATATAAGTGTAAGTCGTGAATCTTTTTTATTTAATCGTCAAAAAATTCTACCATGGAGAGAGTAGGAGAGATACTTTCTAACCTACCTAAAGATTTCGCAAAGATAGTAATCCAGATACTCACCTCTGACAGTTGGAATAGATTAGACAGAGACGTCAATTTTTACCAATTAGGCTTAGGTATAGGAAGAGCAGTAAATAGAATCGACAGAGAAACTCTAAAGATCATAATTAAATCATGTGAATATTATCAAAGCCTATGTAGAGGAATAGCTAAAGGTATGGGAGAAATAGAGGTCGATAAAGATTTGTTACTTTATTTGGGAAATCTAAATCCAATTATGGCAATGGAGATATTGGCAAATCTGGAACTTTATAAATATCCCGAAATTATTAAAACATTAGCAATTAATGTTTCCACATTAAAGCATTTACCAAATGTGGGAAGTAACTTCGCTAGACAGTTCGATAAACTTCCCTTTGAGATTAGAAAACAAGTAATTGACATATTTAAGGACAATTTAATGTTCCTCTACGAGTTCCTACAATCTGTAAATTTAAATAAGTTAGATAACTTAGAGAACTTTTTAAATAAAAACAAAGAAATCGATGAGATAATAGGTTATAGATTATATGAAGTTAATGACAAGATCAAGGAAAAGCTATTGAATTTCCCAAGTATAGCAATTGGAATAGGAAGGGGTTTTCAAAATTTATCATATTATTGGAAGAGAAAAATAATAGAAAAAGTGAAATCAGATGTGCAATTCGCAAAGGGTTTTTTATCATCTGTAGATTTTTCTACTCTAGAGGACGAATTTGCAAACGCGTTAATTAAGATAGCAGAGAGTAACGCAGAACTGGCTAAGGTATTAGGTAGGAACTTTGGTAATTCCTTGCCCTATTTAACCGAAGATTTAAAGAGTTTAGGCTTCAATATGGTCGAAAGGAATCCCGATTTCGGTTATGGATTTGGAGAGGGGATAAGTGAATCTTTAGGTAGTTTCATTGGGTTCATCAGAGGTAAAGTATATGAGTTAAAAAGAGAAGATCAAGAAAAGATTTTAGATTTAGCATTCAAATTCGTTTATTTTGCCAAAGGTCTCTTTACGAGCTTTAATGCAATATTCTTTTTCGAGAATAAGGAGAAAATTCTAGATTTAATAATTAAATATGATGAATATCTTCCCCTCTTTATTGAACAAATTGGAAGGAGAATAAATGAGTTTGACTTGTCAAAACTTCTTACATTAAAAGGTAAACTAGGAATGGAACTTGGAAGAATATTATGCAGGAATTTTATCTATCTTAGTAATAAAAATAGGGAGATTGTATTATATTGGTTATCAAAAAATGATGAATTGAGAAATGGATTTTTACAGTGCTAGTAGGAATATATACAATTTATTTTATTAGATGTAAAGTAGATTATTCCATTTCCTTACCTTTAGTTTCTCTGAGTACTATGAGCGCTACTAAAGAGATGGCAAAATATATCGCAAAGATCATAGCAAAGGCCCACCAATTACCCGTATAATTTTCTCCAACTAAATCCGCAACTATAATGGGGGCAAGGCCACCTGCAAATGGTGCAGCCATATGATAAGATAATCCAGTACCTGAATATCTATACTTTGTTGGGAAGTTTTCAGCGAAAAATGCAGGAATTACAGCATATGAGCCTAATACTGCTAGTACCATTAATACTTGAGCAAGTAATATCATTGAGAAAGTCCTTGAGAATAGTAATAATACATATGGAAAGCTGAAAATCAATCCAAATGCAAATGCGGAAATCATCGCAAGTCTTCTTCCAATTTTGTCAGCTAAAATTCCGAAAATTATAGTAATGAATATTCCTATTAGTGCGGAAAGTGTAACACTTAAAAGTGCCAGACTCTTTGAAAACCCTAGACCAGCTAAGAAGGTTACAGAATATACTGAATATAAATAGAATCCAGCATTTTGTGCAGCCCAAGAAGCTGCTAATAAGAGAATTCTACTCCAATATTTTCTCCAAACCTCTATAGAAGGTATTTTTGAAACTTCTCCTCTTTCAATTATACTTTCAAATAGTGGACTCTCTAGTAATGCTAATCTTATTATTATACCTATTATTGCAGCTATTGCTCCAATCCAAAACGCTAATCTCCATCCATAATTAAATAGACCTAATGGCGAATTACTAGGAAATGCTGAAAATAAACCTAACATGGCGGAAGCCCATAATAAGCCTATTGGAACTCCTTGTTGAACCCAACTTCCCCAGAACGCTCTCCATTTAGACCTTGCAGCATATTCAGTTAACCACGTTGTTGCTCCACCCCATTCTCCACCTACTCCTATACCTTGCAGAATTCTAGAAATGGTTGCTATAGCTAAAGAGCCAAAACCTAATACTGCATATCCCGGTAGGAAACCTATTATTCCGGTTCCTATCCCCATTAATATCAAGTCCCACAATAATCCAGTTCTTCTGCCTAGCTTATCTCCCAAATGACCAAATATCATAGCACCTATTGGCCTGGCGACAAAGCCTACAGCATAAGTGGATAGAGATATCAGCAATGCAGTTATTGGAGAATAGAAGGGTGGAAAGAAAAGTTTAGGGAATATTAGTGATGCAGCGTATCCATAAAGGAAGAAATCATACCACTCTATCGTTGTACCTAGTGAAGTCCCAACTGCTACTTTGATTACTTGAGTCGTACTTATTTCTTTACCTCCCATATGATAACATATTCTTCTACAGTAAATAAAGTTTACTATTCTAATAAATATAATATTATTCATTAGAGATATAAATCTATCTTCTATATATAGAGATGAATATAGAAAAATTTATATCAATTAATCTAGTTTATGTCAAATTATACTAGAATTTAATGTAAACGACAATAATAAATGAGTTTAATTAATAGTATAGATAACGAAGAATTACTAATATTCTACATGTAAAATACTTTCTTTTACATCTTATTGATCTCTTCTTACTGCATATTATAATTACTATAAGCTATATATGGATTATTAACAAGTTAAGGTATGTTTTTAAATATTCCTTATGGCATAATCTCTAAATGAGAAAAGTATGTCTCAGTACTCTAAAGAGGAAATAGATAAGGGAATCAAGAGAATATATGATGTAGTACTAGGTACTAAGAATATCACAGCTAGGTATATAGTGATATTAGCGTTAGCTAGCTTATGGCTAGATGCATATGATTTCGCGTCCTTAACTTTTGCAGTTAAATCTCTTGAAAACACATTCTCTAATGTCCCCTCTATCCTAATTTCTCTCGCAATAAGCGCAGTTCAATTAGGTGCAATAATAGGTGCAGTGACTGGTGGTTGGTTAAATGACCGTATAGGTAGAAGAAATATGTTTATTTTAAATATGATACTATTCACGGCTATGGCAATTTTAGGAGGTTTGTCCACTAACGTTTATGAATTGACGATTTTTAGAGGTTTACTAGGCTTTGCATTAGGTGCAGATACCGCTACTGGTTTTGCCTATATATTCGAATATCTAGAAAAGAAACAGAGGTTATTCTGGTCTAATTTATGGCAGTTGCAGTGGTATATCATGTATGAAGTTACGATAGCTTTTATACTACTTCCATTCTTTTTCACAACTCATTCTCTAACAGCTCCATTACTATGGAGAGTTATGATGATAGTTGGTGGTGTTTTGGCTTTTGTTATACTATTACTAAGAAGTAAGATTCCGGAGTCAGTATTATGGTTGGCGTATCAAGGTAAGTTAGCAAGCGCTAAGAGAATTTTAAAGCAAACCTATGGAATTGATTTAGCTGACGTGCCGGATGTTGATTTGCAGTTAAGAGCACCAGCTAGAGGACTAAAAAGTGCCTTCAGTATATTTAGGAAAGATAAATGGAGAGAGCTTGTTTACAGCTTTAACGGTAATTTTGAACAAGGGTTCATATTTTATACCTTTGGTTTCTACATACCCTACATTTTATTAGCGTTAAAGTTAGTTGGACCATTGGCTTCAATAGAGGCCTCAGCATTTTTATATGCTGGTGGGGTCTTAGGGGGTTATCTAACTGCATGGCTAACACCTAGGATAGGTACTAAGTCTCAATATGTAATGGGCGCAGTAGGTGAAGGGATTTCAGTAGGTTTAATTGCCCTTACTTATATCTTTAATTTGCCTTTAATATACTTTGTGGTATTCTCCTTCTTGTTCTACTTCTTCCACGTTATAGGTCCTGCTAGTCAAGGCATGACCTCTATAAATGCGTTCTTCGGAGCTAAAGAGAGAGGAACAGCTGCAGGTTGGGGATACTTCTGGGTAAAATTAGCTGCATTTATAGGATTATTAATAGGAATCCTTGGGGTTTCTTATAGTCCGGTAACATTGACATTAGGCTTAGCAATATATGGCGTCTTAACGGGAATAATAGGATGGCTTATAGGATATGATACTAGAACTTACAAGCTAGCAGATATGGAAGAGTTGGAAGAAAAAGCAACTACTACTTAAATATAAAAAATATTTTTTAATTCTTTTTTAAAAATTACCTTCTCCCTCTTGCTACTAGTAATAATGCAATTACTATTACAATGACAATTACAATAACTCCTACTATTATTGTATAGTTCACTTGGCTTGTCTTAGGAGTTGTATTTTGGGATATGATACTATTGTTAGTAATTTGCGTAGTAGTGCCTAATACGGAAGTACTACTACTTGTTGTACTGCTAGTCGTAGATACATTAACGGTATAAGGCTGGTAGTACATCATGTTATAAAAGTAGCCATCAAACTGATTCCATACAAATCCCCTTAAGTAAGGTTGCGTAAAGTAATATACTATGTAATTAGGTAACCAGATGTAGGGTGCCTCTGCATATAAGATCTTATAAGCTTCGGCTACCTCTTGTGTCTGAAGCGTGCTATTAGTTATAAATGGCAATGTAGAGTACATATTTTGTAAAACAGAATTATTTACCCATGCAAAATTTCCACTAATTCCTCCAAATTCTACATCAGTTTGTGCAATTAATTCTTGAAATATTGGATCTGGCCAATCTGGATACCAGCCGAGGTCCGCCATCGAAGGAGTAGTGGCAGGAGATAACCAACCATCAACTATTGAAGGCAATACGTATTTAAATCCTACTGATATTCCTAACTGGGCTAGATTTTGTTGTATTATATTTAATTCCTCTTGTTCTAATTCAGTTACTGGCGTTATTGCGTATATATCTAATGTTTGTAGCTGATTTCCTTTAGGATTACCAATCACGGTTCCGTTAGGTAAAACTACATAGAACTTTCCCACATACCCTGCCTCATTTAGATAATGTAAAGCTAATGAGAGATTGTATGTATAAGGATGTAAGTTATCCATCTGCATTACTTCATTATATAATGGAAATACTTGTGATATTGGACCTAAATATTCTGTAGCTCCTAACTGTCCGTTTGGCAATTTGAATAATTGTAGCAATTCACTATAATTAATTCCATATACTAGTGCTAACCTGAGGTCTGTTATATTAGTGGGATAGACTTCTGTATTTAGCGAGATGAAGTATGCCGCTGCCTCATATCCTACATTTGTAAATATTTGATTAAAGCTTACATATTTATTATATTCGTATGCGTTATACATTTGCGATAAGTAAGGTTGGCTTACATACGAAATTTGAGCTAAATTGTTAGCAAAGTCTTCAACTCTGTCGTTGTGAGAGAGTCCATAATCTATTATAATAATTGGAATATGTGCAGGCTCTGCAACTGAAGGTATATTACTTAGGTTTTGTGCCCAATAATGAGGATTTTTTTCAAGAGTTATCGTAGACATTCCAGCCCCTATATGTAGAATTATATAAGGTCCAGTTCCATTCATACCATTAGTATTTATGTAAGCATTTGGAGTATTTGGTTGAACTCCGCCATGTTCGTCTACTGCAATCGGATTCACTATTGCTCCCCACCAATCGGCAATATCAAATAGGAAATACCTATAAGGATATAATGTATTTATTTGTACTTCGTATGGTCCTTTTACTACTACTGCTTGGTATGGGTATTCCATTATCTTTTGTATTGTTTTGTTTGCTGCGTTGAAGTGTGAAAGTATTGATGCTAATACTTGTGCTGTTAATGTGAAATTATTAGCAGTGGGTAATCCAGTAACGTTCTGAATAGCGTTATTAACACCCCAAGGAATAGCATAACCAGTATTCGAAAATACAGTACCATTAAATAGAAGATTATCGTAATTTGAAATACCTGCCCCTTGCCCCATCAATATAGTTCTGTAGAACGAGAACCACACAGTTGAGGCATTTACCTGTACTCCATCTGGGAAGTACACTCCATGTCTTATGTAGAATGTCCAATTCTCATAATTTGAGGTTGACCAGTTTTGTGCTATTACTGGAACTACCTGCAAATAATTAGAACCATTAAACTCAACTAATTCTTGAAACACAGCAGTGAAAAATGGTCCGTCTTCAACTGCAAATCCAGTAGCAGGGTCTAAAGCGTCTGGAGGAATTGTTTGAGATACGTCAACTAATTGTGACGTATTAGATGGTGCTATGGTTATTGTTGTAGTTTGTTGGCTTGTTGATAAAATCGAAAAAGACACTAAAAATATGTTGAACATTATTAAAAATAATACAATAATACTCTTACTTATGACCTTCTCCATACAGTGTTTAATTAGATTCTTGTATAAATACTTTTCTTTCTTTCAATATTTTAACTTCTCATCACTATTTGATTAATCATCATAGGCAAAAAATGAAAAAATTGTGATATTATGTTATTTCTTTCTTTCAAGTTTTATTACTGGTGTTATCAGTGTCCCTAAGTTACTTATGCTTATTTCCACTATATCTCCGTGCTTAAGCCCCTTATCTCTTCCTGGGACTATTGCTGTTCCAGTAGTTAATATTGTTCCATCTGGTATTGGATTATCCCTAATAAGGTACTCTATTTGTTCTTCAATTTTTCTTCTCATTTTACTAGTATTTACACTACCTTCATAGAATACTTTACCTTCTCTCAAGATCCTCAATTTTATATCTAAATTATATGGATTCTTTACTTCATCTGGTGTAACTATGAATGGTCCAAAAGCACAGCAGCCTGCATATATCTTAGATTGAGGTAAGTAAAGTGGGTTCTCAGCCTCAAGATCTCTAGCCGAAACGTCATCCATTATGGTATAACCTAAAATTTTTCCGTTGGAATCTAAGACCACTGCTAATTCGGGCTCCGGTAAGGTCCATTCGGAATCGCTCCTCACAGCTATGGCTTCACCATGCCCAACACATCTATTTGACGTTGCCTTGAAGAAGATTTCTGGTCTCACTGCGTCGTATACGGTTTCATATATTGTCTTACCTAATATTCTGGCTACGTTTTCCTCAGAATATCTCTCCCTAGCCATTTCATATGATATTCCCGATCCCCACACCTCTAAGGGATCTAATGGCTTAGTTATCCTAACGTCATTAACCTTAAAGTTCTTCAGTAACGACTCGTAATCTAGCCCAACCACTTTATCTCCTAATACTTCCTTATTTTCTGAGTATCTAATCAATGCTTTAACTGGATCTTCGTCTAGTCTTATTACCATATTATTTTCTAATATTGCGTAACTTATGTAATAACCTCTTTTTACAACTCTAAATATTTTCATCATGATAAAATCCTCTTAACATTTAATAAACTTGTTAGCAAACATGTTAGCGTATCAAAATAAAAACAGTTAAAACGAAATAGTACCTATGAAATCGTATCAAGAGCTTGCGGATAAGTGGATTAAGGGCAATGGAGAGGAATACCTTGATATAAATCCTGCAGATAAAGATCACGTATTAGCCAAAATCAAATTGTCCACTAAGGACGACGTTAAGGAAGCTATAAATAGAGCTGTAGCTAAATTTGAAGAATGGGCTAAAACCCCCGCACCTAAAAGAGGCTCCATTTTACTTAAGGCTGGAGAATTAATGGAGCAAGAAGCTCAAGAATTTGCTTTATTGATGACCCTAGAAGAGGGTAAAACACTTAAAGACAGTATGTTTGAGGTAATGAGAAGTTATAATTTACTAAAGTTCTATGGCGCCTTAGCCTTTAAGATATCCGGTAAAACACTACCTTCAGCAGATCCTAATACAAGAATATTTACCTTGAAAGAACCTTTAGGCGTAGTAGCATTAATCACTCCATGGAACTTCCCACTTTCAATACCAGTATGGAAATTAGCTCCAGCCCTAGCCGCTGGTAATACCGTATTGTTAAAACCTGCTACTAAAACGCCATTGTTAGTAGCCAAATTAGTTGAAGTATTGAGTAAAGCTGGCTTACCAGAAGGTGTAGTGAATTTAGTAGTAGGAAAAGGAAGTGAAGTTGGAGATACCATAGTGACAGACGATAATGTGGCTGCTGTTTCGTTTACAGGATCTACAGAGGTTGGGCAGAGAATTTACAAGTTAGTAGGATCTAAGAAGAGAATGACTAGGATACAGTTAGAGTTAGGAGGGAAGAACGCACTTTATGTTGATAAGAGTGCTGATTTAACGTTAGCTGCAGAGTTAGCTGTAAGGGGAGCTTTTGGGTTAACTGGACAATCTTGTACTGCAACGAGCAGGTTGATAGTTCATAAGGACGTATATAATCAGTTTAAGCAAAGACTTTTAGAGAGAGTTAAGAAGTGGAGAGTTGGTCCAGGTACTGAAGATGTTGATATGGGTCCAGTAGTGGATGAACCACAGTTTAAGAAAGATCTAGAATACATAGAGTATGGGAAGAGTGCTGGAGCTAAGTTAATTTATGGTGGAAATACCATAAGTGGTAAAGGATATTTCCTAGAGCCTACTATATTTGAAGGAGTTACACCAGATATGAGATTATTTAAAGAAGAGATATTCGGACCTATATTGAGTGTAACCGAGGCTAAGGATTTGGATGAGGCGATAAGATTAGTTAACGCTGTAGATTATGGTCACACTGCAGGTATAGTATCAACTGACATCAAAGCAATAAATGAATTTGTAACTAGAGTTGAAGCTGGAGTAATAAAGGTCAATAAACCAACTGTAGGATTAGAGCTTCAAGCACCCTTCGGTGGATTTAAGAATTCTGGTGCCACTACATGGAAAGAAATGGGAGAAGAAGCACTAGAGTTCTATCTAAAAGAAAAGACAGTTTATGAGGGATGGTAAGATAAAAACAATAAAATTAGTCTCTCTATCTTTTTAACCTATAAAAGTAGAAAATGATTTTGCTTGACGCTAAAGCACACTCCTCTAACGTTTAACAAATCAAGTAAGGTTTTCCATTATTTTTTAAGACTTATATAACCTAATTTTATAATTAATCCATATGATAAATATAGAAGAAGGATATAGGAATATATTGGGAATAAGAATTTATTATAAGATGTATAAAGCTAGTAATAGTAATAAGAATTTAATAACACTACATGGAGGCCCTGGAGGTTCTCATGACTATTTAATACCTTTAGCAGAGTTAGCAAATTATGGTATTAATGTACTATTTTATGATCAGTTTGGATGCGGTAGATCTGATGATCCCAAAGATCCATCTGAGTATACAATAGAACGTGGAGTTGAAGAATTAGAAGAGTTAAGAAAACAGATTTTCGGAAACGAGAAAGTAGTGATATTAGGTCATTCGTATGGTGGGGCTCTAGCAATAGCTTACGCACTTAAATATCAGCAAAATCTAAGGGGACTTATTATAAGTAGTGGTCTATCTAGTGTTCCTTATACTGTTAAAGAGATGAGACGACTCATAGATGAATTACCAGAAAAATACAGGAATGCAATAAAGAAATACGAAAGTTTAGGAGATTTCAGAAATCCAGAATATTTGGAAGCTGTAAAATTTTTCTATAGCAAACATTTACTAAGACTTGAAGAAATGCCAGAGCCAGTAAGGAGAACTTTTGAATTTCTAGAAAAGAGAAGAACTTACGAGATAATGAATGGACCCAATGAGTTTACCATAATTGGGACAATAAAGGATTGGGATGTTACGGAACAATTAAGTAAGATAAATGTTCCCACGTTAATAACTGTGGGTAGGTACGATGAGGTAACACCTAATGTAGCAGAACTTATCCACAAAAATGTTAAGGGATCAAAATTAGTGATATTTGAAAATAGTTCGCATATGGCAATGTGGGAGGAAAAAGACAAATATCTTAAAGTAGTTAGGGACTTCATTGATGAGGTCTATAGTAGGAATTAATAAATGCTAGAGTAGTTCACGATCTTTTCAGATCTCAATGCATAGCATTGTTATGATTAGGATAAATTTTACGTCCCTCTATTCTCTTTTTAAATATAAATATTTTATTGGAAAAATATTTAATACATTACATATACGAATTTAAAAACAATTTATCATAACAACACGATATTATTTCTACATACTAAAATTGTAGCCAATATTTTATTATTTTCTCGGCATTACTTTCCAATTCTTTTTCATGTTTTCTAACTTCATCAATTATCCTATCATCTCCTCCATAAGTCTTAATCCACTCCTTAACCATCTCTGAATTAACTTCAATGTGAAATTGTAGAGCTAAAACTCTACCAATTCTAAAGGCTTGAAAGTAATTTCTACTATAGCCTAATAGTTCTGCATTTGATGGTAAAGAGAAAGTGTCGCCGTGCCATTGAAATACCGTCAGCTCATCACTTTTCATGAACTCCTTTAGGTCACCTAATAGTTTAATCTTTTGTATCCCAATCTCTTGTCCAAAACCACCTTTAATTACTTTCCCGCCTAACGCTTCAGCAATTAATTGTGAACCTAAACAAACTCCTAAAACTCTTCTATTTTCACGATAGGCTTTCCTTATTAACTCCATTTCCAAGTTCAGGAAAGGATACCTATCACTTTCATAAACTCCCATTGGTCCTCCCATTATGATTAAAGAATCGAACTTCTCATTACCTTTAACTTCTTCACCCATCACTTCCTTAACGTTACTTAGAAATTTCTTAAAAACCCCTAAAGTCTCCACGGGATGATTATATATTGCCAAAATTGTCATATTATATAAAAATTATCTTCAGTTTAATAAATTTTTTGAAGTTTCTGGCAGATTTCGCTATTAATTATCTATAATCAATAAAAATTTTTATTATCAGTTTAAAATAATTTTATTCTTCATATTATCGTTAATTGATGTTAAGTAACTATCTCCAGTAATTAATGAAATTTAATTTTTTGCTCGTTAGAAAGTACATAAACGTTCAAGGAAATCCAGTTAGATAAATGTAACGTTGATAAAATGGAAAAGTAAATCTTGTTCGATATTGAGCCAAAGAACTAGACTAATCGTTAGATTTCCATATTTTTCCATGTCTTTATATCTATCATGCTAACTCCATGCTTTACGTAAAGCCTTGTCTTTCAACTTAATATATCTAAGAGTTTAAATTCTCACAAAAGGAAAAATAGGCGATGAAGATAAAGGATAAGCTGATATTAAATATGGCATTAGCTTTAATTTTAACAATATTATCGGAAGCACTAGTATTGTTAGTAATATCTTCTTTAACTCATATTTCATTTTTACTTATAGTTCCATCGCTTTTTATATTTTGGCTCTTTCAATGGATTATTTCACCTTATGTAGCGGGGAGAGGTGGTTATGAAGTCTTCCCATATGATCCACAATACGGTTGGCTCAATCAAATGGTAAAAGATATTGCAGAAGAGTCTAAAATAAAACCACCAAGAGTCTTTCTAATTGACGCTCCGTATCCAAATGCATTCGCGTATGGAAATAGCATTAGCGGAATGAGGGTAGGGATTACCTTACCTCTTTTAAACATTCTTAATGAGGATGAGTTAAGAGCTGTTATAGCTCATGAAGTCGGACACATAAAGCATAGGGATATCGAAATAGGTCTCACCATAGGTCTTATTCCTACAGCCCTAGGTTATATTAGTAATCTTCTAATAACCTTTGGATACATGGCGCTTTTATTTGCAATAGATGAAGTGGAATTTCTCTTCGCGCTAGTAGCATTAATAATAGGTTCTGCAATTTTCGTTATAACCTTAACATTACAACTATTCGTACTTTGGTTCAATAGATTAAGGGAATCGTATGCAGATTATAATTCATTTCTAATTTTAGGTGAATCTTCTAAGGCATTGGTAACTGCTTTAGCTAAGATTGAGTTGTATATGCAAAACGTTAGATTAGATCCATTTACTGGGATAATAGTTACTGCTCCGCCAATTAAAGTTCAGGAAAGAGATCCTATTTTGTTGGTTGAAAAGTGGTTGCGAACCAAGGTTAGCGTCTTTACAGATATTTTATCTACTCATCCCCATCCTGCTAGAAGAGCCCAAATGATTTATAAATTAATTTACAGTTCTTGATTAGATAAAGCATATTTTTAACCAATTCTTTAACTTTTACTGGGGTTAAGGGGTAGAAGTTCCTCTCCGGGATGGGTATAGGGTAGTTCATTTGAACTCTCTCATTTAATTATTAAGCACTCATTGTTTCCTATTTTCAAGATAAAAACTGTATAACTAAAGAAAATACAAGTTGCTTATCATGTAAACAAAACAACTAAGACCTTTTGAGAAGCTTTACGAATTTACGTTATAATATTCTGTGAATTATAAGCTCAGCATATGGATGACAAAAGAAATCTAAAAAAAAAAAAAAACTAAATTAGTATCCAACAGTAAAGCGCTGTCTATGAAATCTAGGTTTTTCGATCTCATACAATATGGCTACCGCAAAGTCTTCCATAGAAATGTAACTGCGACCTTGAGAATCAAAAATCAACTTGTCTGTGTCAATTCTATATTTTCCAGTACGTACGCCGGGTTCAATGAACATCGGCGGACTTACGTAAACCCAATCTAACTCTTTTTCTTTCTTGAAAACTTCTAATGCCTCTGCTGCGGCTTGAGCTATTGCACGCCATTCAGTGGGGAAGTTTGGCATATCCATCAAACGTTTGCCAGGTTCAACTTCTAGACTTCCAGCACCGCCAACGAAGATTAAACGATTAACTTTAGCTAATTTAGTTCCCTCAATAAGTGATTTAGCCATAATAACGAGATCACTTTCATGACCAGTATCTGGTCGAATCGACGCAACTACTACATCAGTACCACGTACTACCTTAGCTACCTGATTAGGATCTCTTATATCAGCTGAGATTACAGTTAATTTAGGATTGGAAATTGTGATTTTCTTAGGATCGCGTACAATAGCAATCACATAGTGGTTTCTATCTAACGCTTCACGCAAAATACGTTGACCAATTCTACCACTTGCACCAAACAACGCAATACGCATAACAAATCCCAGCATCTCGTGGGTATCTCTGCGTTAAAAATTTTGCTTACTGACAATAAAGTAAGGTATTCTATAGTAACTTAGTATTTCGTGAAGAAACTTAAAACAGACGTTATGCCCTATTAGGAGAACTTTTATTGTAGTTTAGCCAGTTTAACTATAGTGAAGCCAATTTGACCATAAGGGTTGAGGTTGGAAAGAAGGGTTATATTATAATTCCCAAAAAGATTAGAGAACTCTTAAGCATAAATGAGGGAGATACTCTTATTTTAAGAGTCGATGATGGAAAGATAATATTAGAAAGAGAAAGAAAAATTAATATAGAAGAGGTAAAGAATAAACTACAACAGCATGAGCAAAGATTATCCTATGTAAGGAAACCAAAGTTAGGCGAATTAAAAGGAGTCAAGATGGAGGAGGAGTTTGAAGATTGATATTTCTGGATGCGAATTTCCTCATATATTTGAATTTAGCAGTAGAGGAAGTAAAGAATTATTACTTAAACTTACTCTCCACTGAAAGTCTCGCATTGGATCTCTTAGTTGTTGACGAGGTAATATATGTTTCAAAGAAGAAGTATAATATAAAATTTGAGGACACGATAAGATTTCTAGATGAGATTGTCCTGCCTTACGTCACCGTTCTTCCCTTAACTTCAAAAGAATATGAAGTAGCAAAAGAATTTATGTTGAAATATTCCCTTTATCCTTCAGACTCTCTGCACATAGCGGTAATGGTTAACAACTCAATTAAAAAGATCGTCTCAGAAGATAGCGATTTTGATAAGATTAAAGAAATTGAGAGGATATGGATATCCATGGAGAGTTAGAATATATAATATTAATAACATTGCATAAGTTATGAAAAGGAACTCAATTGAGAACCCCAACTATAAACAGAAGTTAAGTAAAATCTTACTTAACCCTTAAATTCTTGGCAAGTTATGTGATACCTTTTCACTATGAAGTTTATCTTTCACGTTAATCCCCTTGGGGTTAAGGGGGTAAAAGCCCCCATCGGGATGAATAATCCCCTTATAGAGAGATATGAAGAGTATATCCGTTTATCTCATGTTGATATCATATGATGAATAATATCATAATATTCCTATTAACCAAAAATTCGTTATAACGCTCTTTCACGTCTTTATTTTTCACTCTACACCTTAGGTTTGCAGAGTTGGAGGATGCGATTAACTAAGCGTAGCTGAATAGTAGATTGGTGCAGAAGCTGGTCGTATAAGGGCATTCACAGTACTTCAAAATTGAGTAGAGAGGTAAAATGATGTACATTTTTATGCAAAATTTTTGGCTGATACAGTTTAAGATTAATGAATTAGATCCATTTAATACATATTTCCATTGGTTATTTGAAGTTAATGAATATTTGTAAAGCCTATTCTACTTATTACTTTAATATAAATTCTTAACAGCTATTACAATTCAAGTAATTGGTTTATACACAAGTCATGATAATATAAACATATTAAGGATATAGATGATATAAGACTTGATGCATGTTTTCAAAATGAAACTTGGTTTAAAACATGATGCATGCTGGACTTATAAAACATCTGACTTTAACGTTAATGCGGAAGTTAAATATCTTTTTCCCTTAATTACGAAAAATTCCATTTTCGAAATAGCCGAAATTTATTCAAATGATAAGAACGATCTTTCCGATTTCATAGCAACCGTTAGTAGAAAGTTCGGTAACAATATAAGAGTAGTCAACATAGACAGACCTAGATCTAGTAAAGCTGCACTTCTATATTATTTTAAGAATTTTGATAATTCAGTAACTAAAGTAATGATAGAAAATAATGCAGTAATAACTAATCTTTTAATAGGAAATGGAATAGAGGAATGGTACGCTTATTTCTTTGGTGAGGAGGACGAAGTGATTTCTAATTTGTCTAATGATCTTAAAAAGATAGATGTTAAAATAGAGAATATTGACGTGGAGAGAAGTAAGGTGAATGAGATAAAAAATGACTTAATGATACTTAATTCGTTAACTCCAACTGAAAGAGAAATACTTAGTGCTGCCATTAAGTTAGGATTTTTCGAATACCCCAAGAAAGTGAGGTTAGAAGAATTAGCTGAAATGTTTGGAGTCACTAAAGTTACATTAGATAGACATATAAGAAATGGATTAAGAAAAATCTTAAGTCAGTTATTTATAAATTCGTGATAGAATAGAGGGATAGATACATAGTGTCACTAAGAAAAATTTTACCCTTTGTATTCCTTATACTTTTAAGAAAAGGCAAATTTCTATGTGCTTTATTAACTCTAGCTGGAGATAATTTTATCTACATGATTACAATATGGATAAGCATGGTAATTTATAAGGATATTTTTAAGAAACAATCTAGAAATTCATCAACCCTTTTACGCAGATTTGGGCAATTGAATCTATAGTTTAGCGGAAAGTTCGGTTTACGATATGTGTAAAGTTTAAGGTTTAATAGCTTTCTCATTTCATTATCATGTATGCCCAGATTTTGTGACTTAAGTGGAAGGATTGCTATTGTTACTGGAGCAGCTAGTGGGATAGGAAGAGCTATAGCGTTTAGATTATCAAGCTTAGGGTCTACGGTAATTTTAGGTGATTTGAAAATAGAGGATCTTAAAGTAGTTGCTAATGAGATATCTTCTCAGACTGGATCAAAGGTGATACCGTTATACGTAAACGTTGCAGACTTTAATTCGACTAGAGAATTCTATCAAAAGGCTACGGAAGTTTTAGGAGTAGATTATGTAGATATTTTAGTTAATAACGCAGGAATAAATAGGGATGCTTTCTTCGTGAAAATGAGTTATGAGCAATGGGATGAGGTGATAAAAGTCGATTTATATAGTATGTTCAATATGACCAAACAAGTTGTTGATGGTATGATAAAGAGAAATTACGGAAGGATAATAAATATGTCCTCAATGAGCTGGTTAGGGAATATTGGGCAAGCTAATTATTCTGCAGCTAAAGCTGGAGTAATAGGCTTTACTAAGACTTTGGCAAGAGAACTCGCTAAATACAATATTACTGTAAATGCAATAACTCCAGGATTTATTGATACACCTATGACTAGGGCTGTTCCAGAAAAGGTTAGACAAAAAATTATGGAAAGAATACCAATGGGAAGAGTTGGTAAGCCAGAGGAAGTGGCTAATCTAGTGGCATTCCTAGCTTCAGAAGAAGCATCATACATAACTGGCGAAGTAATAGGAGTTACTGGTGGTTTGGTATTATGATTACCGGTTTTGCCAGTAATCTTTATAAAAAATATGATGGATCAACATTTGAATTACTAGGAGATACCGCAAACAAAGCATTGGAAATAGCAGGTTTAGAAATGAAGGAAATAGATGGATTATTTGCAACTTATTTACCAGGTACCTTTGATGGGTATGCAAACTCCCATTTCTTTACCAATCAAATAGCTCAGTATCTTGGAATAAAACCTAAATTTACGCAAATCTTTGATTATGGGGGAGCGTCAGCCTTAAGTATGATATATAGGGCGTATAAAGCAATTAAGGCGAGTGAAGCAGAATCTGTACTCTGTGTTGTAGGGGGCAAATCCTCAGAGTTGAGAAGTAAAGGAGTGACAGTAGATTCTGTAGATAGGGCGTACTCTGACGTTAATTTAACGCCGTATGATAAACTTTTTAGGGGGCTTAATGATCTAAATCCAGTTTCAGATTACGCTTTGGTTGCTAATAGGCATAAGTATCTTTTTGGTAGTACAGATGAACAAAGGGCCTTAATAGCGGTTAAGCAAAGATTTAATGCTATGCAGAACGATAAAGCTATCTTTAAAGATCCGTTAACTGTGGAACAAGTGTTAAATTCGCCAATGGTTTCTTCTCCTTTAAGGTTATTGGAGATAGTTTACCCAATTGATGGATTTCACGTTTTCGTAGTGAGTAAAAGAACTAGTAAGTCAGCATTGAGGAACATAGATATTTTGGGATATGGTGAAGCTCATTGGCCCTTTATGCCTACTGAGTTGGATGATATTGTATACACACCTGCAATTGAAAGTTCTAGAGGTCTAGTTAATAATAAAATAGACGCTTTTGAGTTGTACGACTCATTTACTATTACAGTTATGTTACAAGTTGAAGATATAGGACTCGCTGAAAAAGGCAAAGGCGGTTTATTCTTCGAAAAACATGATACTACATATAAGGGTGATGTTCCTATTAATACTGGTGGTGGTAGTTTGAATACTGGTCAACCTGCCTATATGAGTGGTGGTGTTATTTTGGAGGAGGCATTGCTTCAATTAAATAACATGGCTAATGGTCATCAGGTTAGCGATGCAAACGTAATATTCCTAAATGGAATTGGAGGATGGAACAGATCTCATTCTGTGTCATTGATATTAGGTGAAAGAAAATGAGATTAGAGGAAATTTACTCTAATTACGATAAAATAGTACAGAGCGGGGATTTGCCCTATCTCAAATGCAGGAATTGTAATTATGCATTCTTCTATATTAGGCATATTTGCCCTAAATGTGGGTCTAAGAATTTAGAGGTAGTAAAAAGCTCTGGTGTAGGGAAAGTATTTTCATGGACTAAGATTTTCAGAAAAAATGAGACTTTCATATATGGGATTGTTGAACTAGAGGAGGGATTCAGAATATATTGTAATTTTGCTGACGATGTGAAAATTGGGGATAAGGTGAAGATTAAGATTTCAATTTCAGATAATAAATATCATATTATTGGAAGTAAACTTCAAATCTAAATATATTCCAACTTTACTATCAGCTTATCTTTCAAATTGATAATATATAGCTCTCCTTTTTCCGTTACTACATCACATTCCAGCCTTTCCTTGAAGCACTTAATCCACATTCCTTCGAAATTAATGCCTTCCTTTACTGTGGTTTTAGATATTGATTGAAAGGTGTTACTTTCAGAGAAATTGATGGCTTTTCTTACAGTGACTCTGAATCCTTTCATTGATGGATTTTCTAGGATGCTTTTTATATCTTCAAGTTTAAAACTCATTTCAATTCTACATCTCTTATTCAGAGAATAAAAACCTTGCTTTGTTTATATTTTTACTTTAAGATACTTAATAGTCAACACAAAAATTAAATCAATTACTACGTTTTATAATTGAGTTTTATGTCATAGAAATGAAAATAATATACGATATTAATATCATTATACCTTATTTATCAAGTATGTGGAGAAACTTATCCCCCATATTAATTCCGGATATACTATCATTCTTTCCATTCCACCTGGTCCTAGAGGTCCATATTCCTTAGATATAAACAAAATTAGAGCGGATAACGTTATAATTCCTAATACCGTCCAGAAATAATTTCTTCTTATTGAAGTTACAATTGCACCTATACCTCCAAATAGGAAAGCGATTAGAGAAGCAATTAAGTGTGGCAGTCCAGTGGTCTCTGGAAATATACCTACTAATGACGCACCTAACCCTACTAGGAGAATTAGAGGTGCGTAAAATGCCCTTATCATTAGCGATGCTATTATTACTAAGATTCCCATCACGATAATAGAAGTATTGAATATAATTGCAGTTCTTCCAACTCCTAGATCACTTATATAATTATACTTAACTGAATAATTAGGATATAAAATTTCCGAAATTACCATAAATAATAAAAATTGTGATACACCTATCAGTACTATATAACCTGCTATCTTAGGTCTATTTAAGATCATATTTTTATCATTGCTAAATTATAGATAAATAATTATCTTGAAAAATTATAATGGGAAGAAAATAAAATTATTTTTTAAGTATCATTCCAAATCCTCCGGCCTCATCGGATAATCTATATAATTTAACGTTTTTTTCTTTGACAAACTTATAGGGTGCTTCCGTGAAGTCCATGTTATCTATAAATATTATACCTCCACTTTTCAGATAATTCCATGCCATATTGAGTTCAAACATCACATTTTCGAACGTATGTTCACTATCATGAAGGAATATATCTATCTTCTTGATTTCTCGTAAAATATTAGGTAATACATCCTTGCTCTTTCCTATATATAATTTCCACTTAGATCGTAATTCATTAGGAACCAGAAATCCAACTGGCTTGCCGTTTTCTAGTGTATCTCTTACGTCAATTGAATATAAGGTACCTTTATTTAAAGCGGAAAGAATAATGGTAGAAGAAACCCCTGGTCCTACACCAGTTTCAATTACCACTTCCGGATTATAATACCTAACTACTGAGTAGAGTATGAAACGCTTTCTTTCACTTAATGCATATGGAAAACTTGGTCCTAAAGTTCTCTTTATTCTATCGTTTATTTCTTTAGCCTCGTTCCAATATTCACTAAGATCTGAACTAAATATTTCTCTTAACGTTTCCATAAATAAATTAAGTATCGTTAGATAATAACGTTATCTGTAACGATATCTAATATAAATACTCATTTACTTTTATTTCTTCTATTTTCTATTGCATATGAGATTCCCATTCCTAGAAAATATAAACTAGATAGTGATAGACCAATTATTGTCTCCATTACACCTCCAGTAGTACCCGGAGATATTATCCATGCTATAATAAATGAATCTAATACTCCCCATCTCCAATAGATTCTCCACGTATTAGCCTTAACTATTCCCAAATAAGTCAAACCGATCATTATTAATGGCATTTCAAACGATAATCCTAATGACCCCATCAGCAAGAAAACTGTTGAAATAAATGAACTTAAACTTATTGTGGGTTCCACTGATGGTCCTAAAGCTTGTGTATATAATGATATCATCCTAAACATCAAGGGAATTAAGACAAAGAATGCAAATAGAGATCCTGCTATAAAAAGCATGAAAGCTGGGATTACGGTTAGCTTAAATACCTTTTTCTCGTTTTCATATAAACCTGGTGCTAAAAAGGCCCAAGTTTCTCTGATAATTATTGGAAGAGATGTCAATAAAGACAAATAAAACGAAACGTACAGTGAAGCATATAGTGGATCAAACAAGTTAATTATAATTATCTTGGTATCGGTAGGCAGTTCATGATAAATCATAAATCGAGTGACTTTTACCGCGATGCTATCATATAGTGAAGGATAAGGTATGGGAATTTTGTAATACTAAGTCCAATTAATGGAATTTTTACTGGATCTATAGTAATCCATTCGTATCCTATCATGAAATAAAATAAGAACGAAATCCCCAGAGCTATAATAATTCTTCTCAGCCTTTGAGCTAATTCTCTTAAATGCTCTAAGAAAGGTTTCTCCTCAAAAACTGTTTCCTTACTCTCAGTTTGTTTTTTCCTCTCAGCCAGACTATTGTAACCTCAAGCTTTCTTTGTTTGTTTAAGTTCCTCTAGTTGTTTTTGTAACTCTGCTATTCTTTTTTCTAACTCTTCAATATTTTCTCCTTTCTTCTGCTCTTGACTAAGCATCATTTGTTGCATTTCCATTTCAGCTTCCATTCTACCCTTTTTGAATTCTCCCATAGCTCTCCCCAAAGATCTGAAAAGCTCTGGAATTTTAGATGAGCCAAAGAAAAGTACAGCAATAACCACAAGCAAAATAATCAAATCATTAGGGCTTTCAAACATTTGTTTCACTAAATTTTTATTCTTTGTTGTGAGTTTAAAAGCATAGCGTTGTCATGAAGATACAAATTATTTATACAACTTTTACATTTGCTTCCATCCCTTATCTTGTGTAAACCTTTCCCTTTTAAACTCTATGAAGATATTAAAGATCCCTTAAATTTTTACCTATGTGAATACTGTATAACAGAAGAGTAACACAAAAAATGAAAATTGTAAAGCTATCAGCGCTTTATAGCCAAAATAGGGGATAAAAACGAGTAGGTCTCCTACTAATCCATAGTGAGAATTAGTTATGTCGTTAGAGGCAATAGCATGTAACGTCTTTGTACTAACTAACTCTAATTAATCCTAATTGATCAAAACCCCTATCAAACGACGCAATATATTTCTCATTTAATGAGCGTAAAATCGTAAATGATGTACAGTCAGTAAAACTCAATGCCTTATATTTCGTAAAACAATCCCACGCAGTCTGAAATTTCTTCTCGTCTATCTTGTAAAGGGCTAGGGAGTTCTCTTTAATAAGATTAAATAACGTAACTCCGACTTGTATCGCGTACTCCTTATTTTTCCTTATCATTAAGAGTGTAACAATCTCATCAAAAATGTAATCTGTAATGAACGGCTTACCATATTTTCCTTCATCAATTTCATTCATTATTTCTAAAGCTTTACTGTGGTTTGGATCTGTTGAACTTAAGTAAGAAAAAAGGAATGAAGTATCCAAAAGGATCAGTGTTTTCACCCATAGATAACCTTATCAATATCCTCTGGATTAAGCTTACCTAGATCGGTGATTAGACTTGACAATGATTTACCTACTTTGTACGTTCCGTTTTCACTCCTATTATTATAATATTGTATAAGAAAGTTAATTGCGTCGTTTAAACTCACTTTCTTTCCACTTTCCATCTGTAGCTTACCAGCAATTTTCATTAATTCTTCTTTAATTTCCTTACTAACCTTGATCACTTCTACCATATGATAATTATAGTATAGAAAGTATAAGAAGTTTCCTTAGTATACCTTATGCATATCCTACAATTTTTATTAAACAAAAAGTTGGAAAATCTATGATCTCTTTATAAAACATTAAACTAGAAGTAGATTTAATATTTAATGAGAATAATGATTAAATATAATTTTTGTTCATTCATTTAATAAATTTTATAAAAAATAAAATTGCTGATCACATTCTTAATGTCTTCATTAGGATGTAAGTTATTTATTTCTATAACTTTCACAACTATTATAACCTTAATACTATATGAAGTCTCTCAGAATATTTATAAAAAAGAAATTGCATTGGTTTGGAATTTTTTAACTTCTTGGCTACATGATAGAAATACTTAAGCGATACAGAGTAATTCCTATCATAGACAGGGATTTAAAAACTCTCGTCCTTTTATTCATAGAATATAAGATCATACTTAACTTGTATGATATATTGCTTATTAATCTCGCTATCCTATTTCTTAATATGCCAGCTAAATTAAATAGTCCATCAAGATACCATGGAATATATAATGCTCCTCACAGGGCGTTTTTGAGATCAGTTGGGTTAACAGATGAGGAAATAAACAAACCATTAGTTGCTATAGCTACTGCTTGGAGCGAGGCGGGACCTTGTAATTTTCACACATTAGCGCTAGCTAGAGTTGCAAAGGAAGGTGCAAAAGAAGCTGGATTATCTCCATTAGCGTTTCCGACAATGGTAGTAAATGACAATATTGGTATGGGATCTGAGGGTATGAGATACAGTTTGGTCAGTAGAGATTTAATAGCTGATATGGTTGAAGCTCAATTTAATGCTCACGCATTTGATGGATTAGTAGGCATAGGAGGTTGTGATAAGACAACTCCAGGCATTTTAATGGCAATGGCTAGACTTAATGTTCCCTCAATTTACGTTTATGGTGGTTCTGCTGAACCAGGCTACTTTATGGGAAGAAGACTAACCATCGAAGACGTACACGAAGCAATAGGCGCATATTTAGCCAAAAAAATTAGTGAAAATGACTTATATGAAATAGAGAAAAGAGCACATCCTACGTTGGGTACATGTTCCGGATTATTTACAGCAAACACTATGGCCTCAATGTCTGAAGCATTAGGAATTGCATTACCTGGAAGCGCTTCACCTACTGCAACTTCATCAAGAAGGGTTATGTATGTGAGAGAGACTGGAAAGGCCTTAGGTAATTTAATTGAGAATGGTATAAAAGCGAGGGATATTTTAACCTATGAAGCATTTGAGAACGCTATAACAACATTAATGGCAATGGGTGGTTCTACTAACGTCGTACTACATTTATTAGCGATAGCATACGAAGCGGGAGTTAAGTTAACTTTAGATGACTTCAACAGAATATCTAAAAGAACACCATATATCGCTAGTATGAAGCCCGGTGGAGATTACGTAATGGCTGATTTGGATGAAGTCGGTGGAGTCCCAGTAGTATTAAAGAAATTGTTAGATGCTGGGCTTCTTCACGGTGATGTATTGACAGTAACTGGAAAAACCATGAAGCAGAACCTTATGGAATATAAGTATCCTAACGTCCCTCATAACCACATAGTTAGAGATGTGTCAAATCCAATTAAACCTAGAGGAGGAATAGTTATACTTAAAGGATCATTGGCACCAGAAGGTGCAGTAATAAAAGTAGCAGCCACGAATTTAGTTAAATTTGAAGGCAAAGCAAAAGTCTACAACTCTGAGGATGACGCATTTAAGGGCATTCAAAATAACGAAGTCAAAGAGGGAGAAGTGGTAATTATAAGATATGAAGGTCCAAAAGGCGCTCCTGGTATGCCAGAAATGTTGAGAGTTACTGCCGCAATTATGGGGGCAGGCCTCAACAATGTTGCCTTAGTTACTGATGGTAGATTTTCTGGCGCTACCAGAGGTCCCATGGTTGGGCACGTTGCCCCAGAAGCGATGGTAGGAGGTCCTATTGCGGTAGTTGAAGATGGCGATACCATAGTTATTGACGTTGAAAACGAGAGACTTGACTTAAAACTGCCAGAAGAGGAAATAAAGAATAGGTTAAAGAGATGGTCTCCTCCACCACCTAGATATAAATCTGGCTTATTAGCTAAATATGCATCCTTAGTCTCACAAGCTTCTATGGGAGCAGTAACGAGACCAGCTTAATTTTTTATTGTTAGTTTGCTTTTTCTTTTTATGTATGAGGATATTAGAGCAATTGAGCACGCAATAAGCCTACTTGATTGGGATATTCAAACTTACATGCCTCAGGCAGGAATTAAAGCCAGAGGTGAGGCAATAGCAAGATTAAGTAAGTTAAAGAGAAAATTACTGTTAGACATAAGGAGCGAAATAGAAAAATTATAGCCTAAAAATGAGATAGAAAAAGGGCTAAAGAGAGTATTAGAAAGAGAATATAAGTATTATGATGCAGTCCCAGAAGAATTAGATATGAAACTTTACAGAATATCGTCTGAAGCTACTGTAGTCTGGAGGAATGCCAAGGCTAAGGGGGATTTTAATGCTTTTAAGCCTTATTTAGAGCAGATAGTTGATATTACTAGGGAAATTGCTCAAAGACTTGGTTATAGGGATCATCCATATAGTGCATTATTAGATTTATATGAAGAAGGATTTACTGTGACAGATGCGGATAGAATATTTAATGAATTATTACCCGGCTTATCTAAAGTATTGGAAAAGGTTAATGATAACTTTACTAGGAAATATCACTTTGAAGATGAAAGGTACGATGTTTCTCAAATGAGTAAAGTTGTAGAGAAAATAGCTTATGAAGTATTGAACATGCCTAAGGATAGGTTTAGGATAGATGTGTCTCCTCACCCATTTACTACCTCAATGAGTAGAGATGACGTGAGGATAACAGTTAGGTATGAGGGTTACGATTTTAAGAGAGTACTTTATTCTCTAATTCATGAAAGCGGTCATGCAATATATGAATTACAAATTGATCCCAGTTTAGAATATACTCCATTAGCTAAAGCTCCTTCAATGGGTTTCCATGAATCTCAATCTAGATTTTGGGAGAACATCGTAGGCAGAAGCTATGATTTCATTAAGGCTATATATCCTTATCTAAACGTTAAAGACCCTGTAGACGACGTTTATTATTATGTTAATGGGGTTAAGAGACAACCAATAAGAGTAGATGCGGATGAAGTTACATATAACTTTCATATAGCAATAAGATACGAAATTGAGAAAAGGGTAATAGAGGGAAGTCTGGATGTAAGCGAATTTCCATCAATTTTTAATGATCTAATGGATAAATATCTTAATATAAGACCTAGAAACGATGGCGAAGGAGTATTACAAGACGTACATTGGAGTCAAGGCTCATTTGGTTACTTCCCTAGTTATACCTTAGGAAATATAATCGCTGGTATGGTATACTATCATATAAAGAAGGATATGGCATTTAACGTGAATAACATAGATGGTATTAAGAACTGGCTAAGGGAGAAAATTCATAAATATGGAGCTATATATTCACCTAAGGAGTTACAGATGAGGTCATTTGGAGAAGTTTACAATCCTTCTAGGTTGTTAGACTATTTAAGAGAAAAATATAATGTATGATGTGACGTCTCTCTCTCTGAGTGGTGAAGAACTGGGTCCTTTCTGATTTCAAACATAGGAAGCGAAAAGAAGAAGTGATTTAAAATAATGATAAATAAAAAATTCTGTTAACTTAATATTTTTTCTTTCTTTAAACTAACATCAGTCATCGTTCTCATTACTATCTTCGTTATCATCCTTGTGATGTTTTTTCTTTCCATGGTCCGTAACCTGGACTTGGCCTTGTTCTCCTCCATATTTCACTATCAAGAACGGAATGTTACTAACCGATTTAGGCTCAGGGTTCTGAGATACTATGTAAGATATTTTTATGTTAACCACATAAGTTCCTTTGTTGAGATATAAGGTATATTGATCTTTTCCATGAAGGGACAGTGTGAAAGTATAATTAGCCATATGTATAGTTACGTTGAACTCTGAAAATACTCCTTCCAAGACATCTTCTTTCAATTCCACAGTATAGGTTCCATTGGTAGATACGGTTAGTGTAGAATTTTCAGTTAAAGTTCCCTTCTGACCGGCTGTAATATTTCCCAGATTAAACGACGCTAAGGTCGTCTGTATTGATGGTGAAACAACATTATAGCTTATTGTTCCTAATGCTCCGCTTATCTCTTCACCGACAACTACCCCACCTATCATTAATGTACTTAACACTATACCTAGCAATATTAGCTTGTTCAACTTTTCACCTAAACTTTCTTTGGCAATTCCTTCCTTTTAAGGAAGACGTTCCGAAACAGTGAAACAACTACTATTTGTTATCGCTCTTGATAATATATCTTACCTTACCTTCTTCCCTTATCTCTTCTATATACCCTAATTTCACTAATTTCTTAACTCTTCTATATGCAGTTGATTTAGGCAATCCCGTTTGTCTTACAATATCTGCTAAAGTATTAGTACCCATCTTTATGGCTTCCAATACTATTGCATCTCTTTCATCCAATTTGTCAGTTACCAAATCTACGCCTTCCTCATCCTTCATAATTTCCACTTCCTCCTTTCTCCTTCTTTTCCACAAAAGCAAGATTAACGTGGCTAAAACAGCATCGCTTCCTACTAATCCACCTATTATTGCTGGAAGACCAAATTCATTTTGAGCTAAGATAACATGTGAAGATGCGTAAAGTAATGTAACTTTACTTACATTTACGAATGTAATATTATATAGACCATTAACTGTACTAAAGCTATACGGCTGAGTAGAAATATAATTTATTGATGAGTTAAGAGGTAAATATAGGTTAATAGTTAAATTATACGGTTCGTTTACTTGAATAACACCCTTAGACAATTCACTTTTATAGTAAATGTAAACTGTACTGTTAATAGGATTTAGGTACAACGTGTTACCAGTGATATTATATCTCGCACCTATTACCTTAAGATCAGTTATGTTATATCCTATTAAGAAGAACTGTCTATCGTTGCTGTTAATTTCGGCTTCAACGGTGCCATTATAATAAATATTCAAAGTGGAAGCGTGTATGATAATGGGCATTAAGGCTAATAATAAGGGCAATAATAGTAATAGTAGTAAAAGTTTCATCAAACTAATCTAACTTTAACTAACTTATTAGCTTACCGTTTCACTGTTTCATGGAACTAATGTTTATATGAGATTATCAACAAATATTAGGATGTGAATAGGCTGACGCTTTTAGCCGGGTTAGTAATAGTTACGCTTATTGTAAATGTAGTTTTAGGTATAGAATTATACTATGCTCTACATAGATCTAGTCAACCCATAGGAGGAGTTCCGATAAACGTTTCTACAGTGCAAATCGTTTCTCCATCTTCAACTTCTGCAAGTACGAAGAATGCTACTATTTTAAATACTACTACGACAAGTAAAACGTACTCTTTCTCATTTAAGGCTGAATTTAAAATTCATGTTAAAGAACATGGCATATACCTTGTTGGGATTAAGCCCAGTGTAGAATTTGCGCAATTATATGTTATTCTATATTTCGAAGATGGTCAAGTTGTTTCATTAAATCTTAATCAAACTTATTCGAATGTGACAATAAATGAGGATAACGTTAAAATAATTGCTTATATTTACGGTAAGAGTTATCAGAATCTAACTCCTCAGCAAATACTTAATGATAGCGGTATTTACTTTAAATTTATAGCTAAATCTAATGATCATCATGAAGATAATGGAAGTACGGATGATTTAATATTAGTTTCCTTTAGTGATATAGCTAGAATATCAACATTTTTGAAATATAAGTAGTTTTTAAAATTTTACATTAAAAATGACATAATTTTCTTTAAAACTAGTGTTTCAGCTAAGTGAAACTACAAACCCTTATATAGTCGAAACGGCCAATGATATCACATGAGATGGCTCAACATTTTGCCTCTACTACTAATAATAATCTCAATCTCCTCAGTAATCTCAATTTCTGCGGATACAAGTCCGGTAATTCATGTGTATTATGCTAGGTATGACAGCGTATATAGATCAAATAGTATTGGAGTTGGTCCTTTAAATACAAATACTGTGATTTACACTGTAAGTTCAGCTATATATAATACCACGATTACTCAAGGAAAGGAATTCAAAGTTGATAATTATAATGAAACAACCTATATATTGACATTTTCATCTACACCTAAAAATGAGGAAGGATATATAAACATTTCAGCATATCTAAATAATACCATTTTTATAAAAAGTAATATACCTAATTTGATAAGAGTCATTGTCAATACTGCAAATACCTCAGAGCTAATTTGGGCTGGTTTTAACACTACCGAAATTCACTCCTACGCATATATTAACGGTAGTGGTAAAGTTTTACTACAATTTGCAAACGGTTCCACGATAGTTAATGAGACATTTAATGTTAGACAGAATACAACTGTAAGCGAGCACATAAATCTATACTTACTTAGCGTGAGTTCAGTCAATATAAAAACAGAGAGTATTGGTGAATTAACTGTAACAGCTCAATTGCCCAGAAGATACTCTCCACTACTGGTTAATATTAATTATAATGGATCAGAGAATAACATAACTGCAAACGGCTATATAGTTACAACAGCCTACTTTAATGGTACCTTAACGCCTGCCTTAGTATGGAAAGGAGAAGGTCTAATCCCAATAATGGCTGGGAAGGGCAATATTAGAGCTAATTTTGAGACAATAGAGTTCTATGGCGAAAACGGAACTGTTTTAGGATATGTACATGTGTCAAGCATATTTGGAGTTATTAATAATGGGCTAGGTAAATTAAGTTCAAATATCAATATAGCGTTCACAGAGCTTAAGATAGTTGAAGTTAATGGTGTGAAACCAATTCACTCTAATTTTATGGGATATGTTTATATTAACGGAGTACCAGTCATACTCACAGCTAACGAAGAAGGCAATCTATCTTCAACGGGCATCGTTAACGTGTCTCATGTGGTTTTTGTTCACGCCCATAAAGGTATACTAGTTGAGATATCCGTAAATTCTACTGTTAGGTTCGCTTTATTAACAGATAATAACGAGACATATAACGTTGCAGTTGAGCGTCCTACATTAGTTAATATTACACATTTAAACGTTAATGGAAATATTCATGTAGCCCAAGAAGTATTGGTAAATGTCACTTCAACCTATATCGTATTTAACGTTAGCGTAATTAATAATGGTTCCATAGTTGGAGTGTATAAGGATATTAATGGAACGCTAGTTAAGTTAAACTCCTCAAATTACTTCATACTGAATGGAAAGTTGGTGATATTTGATGATCCCGTTACCACATATTATATTTTGTATTCAGCACAACAGCCCACAACTACAACTTCTACATCTTCCTCTACTACATTATCAACCTCTTCATCTTCGCTGTTAAGCAGTTCGTCATTATCAACTTCGAGTTCCTCATCTTCTTCTAATAACTTACTATACATAATAATTGCGGTAATAGTCATCGTTATAATAATTGTGGCTGTGGTGGTTCTCTTAAGAAGGCGATAAGCAATCTTTCTATCTTTATTTATTTATAAACTTAATATTTTTTAAATATATTACAATTAAAACTTCATTTTAGCTAAAATGCAATAATATTTTACAAGTCTCAGAATATATCAAGTATTAAATAAAATTTAACTTATTTTCATTTTTAAGCCGATATGGATTATGAGTTATAACTTAGGAAGAATAATTTTTATGGACTCAACAAATAGCTCAAACGTTTAATACAGAAGAATTACGATTGATTTAAGCAAATCCTTCAAGACTATTAGGAAAATGAGAGAGAGGAGTAGTTTATCCCATTTAAAAGGGACAATATTGAGGCATTTATAAATGAAGTTGGGATAAATTCACTGCATTGAATAAAAAGAACAAAGACAAAATCGTACTGCTCATACGCTACAGAATATGCATAAAATTTAAATACTTTAGGGTAACCCTAATATCAATGGAAAAAAGAGAATTAATGATTGCCCTTTCGTTGTCAAGTGCTATTGCCATTGCAATTCTCTCGTTACCAGACATATTGGAACCTGTGGCTCGAGAAATTCTTCTAATTTTAGGTATTTATTGGCCATTAGCTATATTTATAATAGGTGCTATACATGGAATTAAGCCTGATGAACACACCTGGCCAATTACTGTATCTTATGGGATAATGCAAAAGAACATTAAAGGAGCATTTATTTCAACCACTGTATTTGCTGGTGCTTTAACACTGGTATGGTCTATTTTAAGTGCCTTAACTGGCCAATTGTTATCATATTTCAGAAATTATAGTTTAGATCCTATAGTTGATATTATAGTAGGGGTTTGGGTCTCATTGAATTTCATATATTTTGTATTCAATTTTCAACCCTTGGATTTCACCGAGGTCACGAATGTTCATCCCTCTCCGTCCCATTAGGGGGATAACCCCACTCACCCTAAAAGGGTGAGAAAACCCCCACATCTTGAAGTTAAACCTACTCAAGTACTTCTTGAAAATGTTAAGAGATGCATTAAATTGCCTATCAAGCGTGAACCCACACTTTACACACTTAAAGGTCTTGCCAACCATTCGGGAATTAACCCATCCACATCTGGGGCAAGACCTAGATGTAAAACGTGGGTTCACCTCAACAACCCTACAATTATACAACGAAGCCTTATACTTCAACACACTCAACAACCTACCCCAAACAGTCCTTGACAATTTCCTTGATAAAGAATCACCAGCATCCTCAAACATCTCTTGTTTGTTAAGCTTTTCAAAAACTAGGACGTGATTATTGTAAAGACTAAGAATAAGATTAGCCAATTTGTGAATCAAATCATTAACCCTATTCCTCTCACGATAAGAGTACTTACCCAACAACCTCTTCCCAACCCTAAACTTCTTAGAAGCTAGAGACTGAACCTTACTCCTCTTCCTTTGCATACCATACTTCAAGGAATAAAGTTGTTTCAATGAAATTGTTACGAACTTCTCACCATCATAACCATCTAGAGAGAATAGGTTTGAGTCAAAGGCAACAATCTCAAGGGGTGTAATAGTTGGTAATTCTTTTCTGAAGACTAAATGCACTTTATCCTCCTTTATTATTGGTTCTGTTAGTTCAAAGTCATTAACTCTTTTTGAGAACCACGTTTTATTCCAAGAGTATGTGATGTATTCGTGAGGTTTGACTGTTATCCTTACGCTTTTTCCTATAATTTTTCTTAGTGTTGTTTTTACTCTTACGTAGGCTTTCTTTACTAGTGGTGGTTTTAGTTCAGCTTTTCCTTTTTCGAATCTTCTTCTCCATGATTCTAGGATTGAATACACGTCGTGTATTGCTTGATCAACGTAGTGTTTTGCTAGGTTGTGTTTATTTTGCTTCATCAAGTGTTCTCTTAGTTCTTTATACACGTCTTTCTTTTTTGGTAGGGATACTTTAACCCTCTTTTTCTCCTTTCTTATTACTATCCTTGAGAACACGTATTTTATTCCTTTGTTTAGTAGTTCTTTGTATGCTTGTATTAACTCTTTGCTTTTCTTCCTCTCACTGTTTTTTATTGTGTATGTTAGGTGTAGGTATTGTGTTTCTGGTTGGAATGTTTTGATTCTTAAGTTCTTTTGCATGTCTTCTCACTTTATTTCTTTTTGTTCTTGTGATTTCTCATGTGTTATATAATTCTCAGAGAGTGGGATGAAAGTATTGCTAGTGAGATTTAGTTTTTGTCTAATCTTTTTACTGGTGTTATTACTACTAATACCCCTTTTCTTTTTTTCCATTACTCTTGTTAAGGTTTTGTTCGTATGATATTTCTAGTCTTTCTTATTTTGGTGTAAGTATTGTAAAGGGATTTTGTTCACAACATATAAGAACTTTATGGTAAAAAGAAAACAGTTTTCCACGGCGATTTTGGCGTTTTAACTAGAGCAGGAAGATTATCATTACTATTTCTAGGGGTATTCATGATAGGATTAGGTATCTTGAGCTCTCTTTAAGAAATATTCAGTCATAGAATGTTTATGATTAAATTTTCTAGATTTCTTTCATAGTTTTCTCTGCTATTTTTGCTACTGCCTTTCTTAGGATCTGCATTATTGCTGGTTTTGAGACTCCTAATTCCTTTGCTAATTCCTCTAAACCTATTCTTTTTGGAGTTTCAAAATATCCCTTACTTACGGCTAGTTTTAATACTGCAAGTTCTTTTGGTGTTAATTCCTCCCTAACAGACAGAAGAGGGTCTGAAGATTCCTCAATGACTTTAAATTCATAGGTAAGTTCCCTTATTTCCGGTATTATTTTAGTGAAATCTTCGGATTCGGCTATTATATTCCATCTTTCAATTCCATTATATATTGTCTCTGACATGCTAAAAATTTTACAGTTTTTCAGAAGTTTTTCAGCAATTCTTCCCCTAAGGCTCTCCACAGAAGTATAAATTGCTCTAATACCCGTTTTGTTTTTGTATTCGTCAACTAGTTTAAAGTCAACTATCATCTTATTTCTACTTAGTATCTTAACTATTTGTTTAAAGAGATCCTTATCCTTGGCGTAAATTATTCCCATGACGTTTTCAGTAAGTCCATCAAGTGAGGGAATCCTCTTATTTACTTTTACATATAACTCTTCTTCATTAAACCTCTCAGTATAAAGACTCCAATCCTCATGTGAGAGCAGGATAGTATAGCTTTTTATCATTACAGAATATAGTAGGATTTGAATTTAAAAGAATTAAAGTTGTGTATTGCTTTAGATTTCTATCTTTTGTATGTTGATTAGTACGGAAAGATTATAAAATGGCAATATTAGATGGCATTTTTGAATACTTTTGTAAGAATTATTTCTGAATCAACTAGAGATATTTTCTTAATTTAATTGCAAACAGAATGTTGAGGTACACGAGAGATAATAGGGCTATATTAATTTTCGTCATAATGGCTCTATGGCTATATTAACATTAACTAATCTACGATTTTCTTCAATTTCTCTCGAATACGAATATATATGCCTTTAAAAGGAGTGATTTATGTGCTTAGGGTAGTTAATGTAACTAAAGTTATTCATGATAATGTGATAATTAATAGTGTTAGTTTTGAAATAAAGGGGAATGAGAGAGTTGGAATTGTAGGTATTCATAATTCTGGAAAGACCGTCTTAATGGAGATTTTAGCTGGCAAAATGAAGCCAACTTATGGTGAGATATCCTTAGCCGATAAACGAAAAATCGCATATATGCCTCAGGTACCTAGGTTCATACCAACAATTAGGGTAAAGGATGTCATGAGTTATATCACAAGGCGTTACGATTACCTAGAGTTAGTAGGACTAGATGGCAATAAGAAAGTTAAAGACTTATCGTTAGACGAGAAAAAGAGATTGTCCTTTGCGCTTTCTTTACCCTTTTCTCCAACCTATCTCTTAGTTGACGACTTATCTCCTATTTCATCTTCAACTAGGCACTTGATAAAGAATTTTAAAGGGGGTATTATCTTAGCACATCATAACCTTAAGGATATATGGGATTTAATTGATAGGGTCATAATAATCTCAAGGGGTAAAATAGTCTTCGACGGTGTTAAAGAGGAATTAGAATATAAAATAATAAGGTTTAAGGATGAGGAAATTTGGGAGAAAGAGAAAGAAAATAGCGTTGAGAAGGATTTGAATCAGAAAGGTATCAATTACGAAGTTATAAGGGTGACGCCAGATGAAGTTTTCCTATACTTTTACGCAGGAGTTTAAAAGGACATTAATATATTTGTATGTAATTCTAATAGCGTTAGCTTCAGCATATGTAATAGGTCAATTTTCAACTAGATCAGCTAATGTTATTGGTATCGTAGAATATTCTACAAACGGAATAAAGGTAACGGGTTACGTTTTTGACTTTCAAGGCAAAGGAATAAGCTCTACTGTGAAGGCTATTTATGAAGATTCTCGAGTAACCACAAAGACGAACAATGGTTCCTTTTCATTATGCTTGCCTATCACATATGAAAGTATCAACAAAATAAACATTGTAATAGATTCGTCAGAGGGAAATCTAAATTTCAGCATAATATCGAGGCCATTTACTACATTCGCTTATGGAACCCTTTATTTAAAACTATTATCAAGTCAAAATCTCTCAATTATAAGTGTTAAAGGAAAGACTTTCGTCGCCTTAAATCCCTATTCCCTAAGGAATTACATTAACGGAATGCAAATAGACTCAAATACCTCAATTTTCGTGGTGAATTCAGATAACGTTACATCTCCTAACCCTTTAACATTAGAATATTATAATAATAACAGTAACTTAATTGATTCCTTAAAGATGTATCTCATTCTTCTTTTATCATCTAATTTTGCCTTAATCGATTTTGTAAGCTACTTCTTGCTATCCTCTTTTCCTAGAGGAGAGTTAAAGGAAATTATAAGGTTAGTAGGATTAGCAAAGGTTTATCTAGCTAAACTTATAGCTGAGATCCCGTTGATTATAGGCTTATCCACTTTACCATTTTATTTATTTCTAGTAACGGTAATGGGTAATGTAAACTACTATACAATCAATTTGATTATACCCTACTCCATAGGTTCCTTTACTTTCTCTTTAGGCATATACGGACTTTCTCCTTTAGGTAGTAAGAATATGATATACTATTCTATAATTCTTGCCCTATATATAACTAACTTGATAGTATATGACAGATATATTTATTGCCTAATATCAACTTTTCTTTTATTATTAGGCTATTTCTGGCTGAGGAATCATTAGTAGATTAACGACTATTTATCTAAAGCTACTATGTTGGTAGTTTAGTTGGTGTACAATTTTTTCTTAATGTTGGAGAATAACGCTAAAGTAAAAATTAAGTGGCTATTTTTTGCTCTTGTGGGGGATACTTGAACTATCGTAGTTTAATATAGCATCATTACTATGGAGAGAATACAAAAAGTAGGGTAGATTTCTGAAAACCCCCAAAGCAACTACTTTTGAGAAGTTTTTTAACTCGTAAGAAAATAAGCACATAAGAATGTCAGTTATTGAAGCTAATAATCTTACAAAGAGATATGGAGACATTGAAGTGCTTCACGGTCTTACATTTTCAATAGAAGATAGAAGTATAACTTTAGTTATGGGTCCTAACGGTGCAGGTAAATCCACGCTCCTTAAAATAATTTCTGGTCTTATAAATAGAACCTCGGGTAGTTTAAGCGTTTTAGGAGAAGATCCTTGGAATAGCAATAAGCTACCAAGAAAAGTAGCAGTAATCTTGGATAAACCGTATCTCCCACCATATTTAACTGTATCTGATATAATTAAAGAAGTTTCTGAGGAGTTCAATTATTCTGTTGACGATGCTAAAAGGTTATTGGAGGAATTTAACTTACTTCACTTCATGAAAAATAAGGTAAGGGAATTATCAACTGGGACCAAGCAAAAGTTACAAATAGTTTTCGCGTTAATGAAAAACCCTGAGGTAATAGTAGCTGATGAACCTACAGCAAACTTGGATATCACTTCGCGATATCAAGTTTATAATATCTTCACGCTCTTAAGGGAAAAGATGGGATTAACTGTACTCATTGCTTCTCATATCCCTGCAGAACTTCTAGGCTTCTCAACTCACGTTCTCGCGATAAGTAACGGAGTACTCAAATTCTTTGGTGAAGTAAATAAAATATTACGAAATGATTTTCTAGAAGAATTTTACATAGTTGTTGATAATGTAAGCAGAGCTCTTAAAGTGTTAGATGATAAATACATAGAAGTTATAGGAAATCAGATAAAAATTAGGGGAGATCTACCAAAAATTATAAGAAAATTAACTTCTGCTGGAGTAAGAATATTCTACATAAGAAATTCTATTATAGATAAAAGTATAAAAGGCGAGACAGGATGGGAATAATAAATCTTCTAATTAAGCATAGATATGGCCAGTACGGATTGCTTTCCTATGTCGAGTTAGAGTTTGCTTTGGGCGTAGGTATAGTTGCTTCTTACAATTTCTTTCATCCTCAAACTAGAAGCGTAATAGATGGAGACCAACTAGAAATATTTAACATAATCATATGGACAATCGGAATCATATTGGCAACACTAGTCATAAAGAACATAAGTTTAGGAATTGGACAAGATCTTTATGATGGGACTATAATCTCCTTTTTACAGATGAGAAGTAGAAGAGAAGTATTCTTCCTCTCTTACTTCGTAGACGTTTTGCTGATTGGAATAATATTTATCTTAGCCTCCGAATTGGTATTTAGTTTAGCTTCATTTAATCCACCTTTAATATGGATAAACAGCTTCCTTTCGCAATATCTATTCATTTGTAACACTTCTTACATATTCACAATATTAATTAAGAGACCTTTTAGAAGCTTTTTTACAGGTATAGTGATAATCTTGATCTTATTAGGAATAGAATTAACTGGGTACATAGGCGTATTTAATTACCTTTTGCCAATTGACATTGTGTTAATTTACTTGGCGTATTACCTTTTCAAAAAGGTGTCAATATAATGAGACTAGGATTATACCTAATTTCTTTGGGAATCCTAATAGTAGCTCTAGGAGAGGTTACTTTTCCTCTAAGCACTACGGTACATATCAACGGAAACGGTATGGTTATGGTTCCGTCATGGTATGAGATAGGCAGAGTAATTGTTAATAATGGGAGCTTTCTCATAATTCATCGTAATAATACATTTAATTTAATAAATAAAGGTGAGGAAAATCTAGAACAACATTCAATTGTATTTGGAGTAGGAAACGCCATCGTGATATTAGAAAATTATAAGATATTTTATAACTCAAATTATAGAATAATTGGACTGTCATTTACAGGAGTTGGTATAGTATTGGAAATCGTGAGGTTAATAATAAAGCGATTTATCAAGTCTAAATCAATAAGTAAAAAAGTATCATTTCTTGTTAGTTAATCTCTTGGTGTAGCCAAGTAGTTAAAAATTTAAGGTATCTGTTATCTCTAAATAGAGACCAAAAAGATAAGATATAGTAAGAGGTAAAGGATAAAATAATCGTAAAGGATGTACGGGCATAATTCATACCTACTCGAGAACACTATGGTCAATGTCTAAAAAAATCTTTATTTGAGTGTAAAAAGTGCGCAAGATTGAATTAGAAGCAACTTTTACGTTCCAGTAAAAGTTACATCAAGCTATACTATCTATGTAGTTCTTGATCAATTTACTCATAGCCCTTCTCAATGCTTGTAGTGTAGCAGCCTTACTTATCCCCAACTCCTCTGATAACTCATTTAAATCTATTTTTTTAGGCCAATCGAAATAACCTAGTTTATACGCTTTATATATAATTTCAGTTTCTTTACTTGTAAGTAAATTTTTAACAGACAGTACATTATTTTCTTTCTCCACTATCTTTAAGCTAAAGGTGATTTCTTTTAAGTCTGGCAGTATGAGTTCCTTAAAAGTTCGATCATCTATTACTATTTTCCATCTCTCTAAACCATTTGCAATGTATTCAGAAATGTAATAAGCTCCTTTATTCATTAAGAGTTCACTTATTCCTCCCCTTAATTTAGCTGAGAGTAAGATTAAAGCCCTTATTTCATTTTTAGTTCTAATATTTTCTATAATTTTAATTTTAGTTACTCTATTGTTAGACTTAATGTTATTTATCAGCTCAGTTAGTACTGTTGGTTCATTAACGTAAGCTTCCGCAATTATATTTTCTTCCATTCTCTCAAATGATGGAGTACGTACTTTCATTAATACCCTTAATTCCTCTTCAGGATATTTATCAGTGAGTAAGGTCCAGTCATCGTGCGTTAAGACAACGCTATAACTCTTTATCACACTTATATTTTTAAACTTCTCCAGTTAAATATCTTTTTGCTTCAATTTGTATCGTAAATTTCGAAAAATTATGCATATTGTATCATGTTCCACTCGTATTAAGAAACTTAATATTTATGTTAATTCATCTAGAACTTAGTACGTGTTTCATATATAGAAGTTACTCTCCTTCATATTACATAAATATTCAGATAAGTTAAAAATATCCAGTATCCAAGCTAAAAATTACAAAAATTGCGGGCAGAAAGCTTCGCCTTTTTAAGGGCGAGGAGAAGTCAGTATGGCTAATTAACTCATAATTTATTCATGTCTTTAGATGAAGAGTATTTTATGCTTTTAATTTTCTATTAAATAGATTTCTTATTATAAAAAATATAAGATCAGCAGGGTATATTTTTGATCTATGAGTGAGAATAAAGTAGTTCGCATGATATTATAGAACCAAGTATTCCGTGGTACTAGAGTCACTAACGTTTCTACTATTGGTACTCATTAACAATTGCGTAAACATTTCTTAAAAATTCTTAAGGTAATTAAAAACTTCTAGATGTTATTTAAGCTCTTAATGAAGCTTTTCTGTATACTGGATCTGAAATCACGTAGGTTCTCCCAATTTTTTGCACAACATATAACCTCTCTAGTCTGTCAAGGAATTTTGATAATGTTTCCGTGGACACCTTTAAATTATCCTCTAGAATACTCCATGTTGAACCTATCGCTAATAGCTTTATCGCTTTTCTCCTCCATGCTTGATCTTCAATTATATTATTTATTTCCTCCATTGCTATTCCTATTGCTTCTTCTATTGCGTATTTTAAAGCGTCTTCATGTTTCTTAACACATCTATTAACTCCGTAAATGTTTAACCAACCTACTAATGTGCCAAGTTCATTTATTACTTCTCTTATTTCCTCTTTAGTATATTTTACCTTACAATTTTGTAGCCCTTCCTCTAAATATTCAATAGCAGTTTCCTCACTCCAAGGTTTTAGTAATATCTCTGTTGGCTTCCTTCCAGCTAATGGTTGTTCGCCTTTCTGCTCCAAAAGAGTTTTTATTAATCCAATTGCTGATCCAGTGAATATCACTGAAAGTGAAGGACAAGTATTTAACAATCTATGTAGAACCGGAACTAAATGATTGATACCTTCTTTTAGATCTTGTGCCTCATCCAATATTAAAATTGTATCCTGGCAAATGCTCTTTATAATTGTCTCAATTACAGATGTGGATCTCAGCTTAAATGATAAGGTGGTTGGTCCTACTCTAACTCCTATTACGTCTAGTGATTCCTTAACTTTTTCTGTTAACGTTTTGGGTATTGAAAAGTATAATCTATTTACGAAGTCCTTAAGTCCCTTAACTTTAACTAAGTCTACATATACAACCCTTTTATTCGGTATACTGTTGGATACAGCTAACGCTAAACTAGTTTTCCCACTCATTCTAGGACCAAGGATTATGGTCCATTCATTATTTTTCAACAAGAATATTAATTGTTTTATTTCTTCTTCTCTATCGAAAATCTCTTCTATATCATATCTCGGTCTTTTTGTAAATATTACTTTGCCCCCCAAAGTACTTTGCACTACAAACTATCAATCTATATCCTTTTATTTTTTATTATTTAAGAAAAACCTTGACAAGCTAAGAAAAGACCATTAAGAATCGTAGGTACTACTACTAATTGATTTCAAAATTTTACTAATATAGTTGTCATTTACTTTTTAAATGCAAAGTAAATTGAAATTAACGTTATAGTTCCCCCTATGATCTCTTGAATATTCGGAATTTGATGAAAAATTGGTATTGCTAATAACGTTGCGACTACGGGCTCAATAAGCTCTGCAGAAGTTACAAGACTAATTGGTAGTTTATTTGCGGTATATATAACTGAACCATGTCCAATCAAAGTGGGAATTAGAACAAGGCCAAAGATTGCCAATATAGAAGTTAAATTAAACTCACCTAGACCATAAATAGGTAAAATTGGAATCATAAATACTGAAGATAATAAGTAGATGAGAGGCGCAGTTGAAATGAAATCATAGTCCAACTTAGATAAGAAATAGGTATAAAGAGAAAATGAAACTGCAGACATTAATGCAAAAACATTCCCCAAAAGATATCCTAAATTTTCATTATAATTCATGATTATTATTCCCACTAATGCTATAATCACGAATAGGTCAATTCTCTTCCTCAAGATCATCGCAAATAAAGGGCTTGTAGAGACTAAAATAGTAGAGGCAGATATTGTGGTTAGGAAAACACTACTTACAAAAAGAACCATATGAAGTGAAAGGAATAATGAAGGGATGATAAAGTATTTCAATTTAAACTCTCTCTTTCGGGAAAAGGTAAGGAGAATTGCCCCAGCTATTACGAATCTTAAAAAGGTGATCAAAGGCGGAGATATCGTGCAAAATTTAACAAATATTGCAGCAGTTCCAAAAGCGACACCGCCTAAAAATAAGATTACCTTTTCCTTCATAATAAGGAAAAATAGTGATAAACGTATTTAAATGCAACGTAGATGTATACAATATTAACTTCGAGCCCTAGTTTTGTCTTCTTAAGATGGTATATTATTCTAATCTATCAAGCCGTCTTAAATCCTAAATCATAAGAGATAACTTTAAAATATATTTCGATTACGATATCACGTGTTTTTTAATAATCTTTCGATTTATGTGAAAGATCTAGTAAAAATATATAACGGTGAAGTAAAAGCTCTAAATGGAGTTAACTTAGAGGTCGAGAAGGGTACTGCTTTCGCTCTTCTGGGACCTAATGGAGCAGGAAAGACTACACTAATTAGAATATTGACTACTCAAATTCCCCCTACTAATGGTTCTGCGTTTGTGGGAGGTTATAGTGTTACAGATGAGCCTGATAAAGTTAGAAAGGTTATTGGTTATGTTCCGCAAGAGATAAGTGTCTGGACAGACCTTACTGCGTACGACAATCTTTTAATCTATGCTAAAATATATGGTATACCTTCGTCCGAAAGAAAGGAAAGAATTGAAGATATTCTAGATAAATTTGGTTTATATGAGGTTAGGAATGATCTAGTAAAGACCTATTCTGGAGGGATGATCAGGAGGCTGGAGATAGCATGTGCTCTTCTAACAATGCCTAAAATCTTATTTTTAGATGAACCTACAATAGGATTAGATCCAGTAGCTAGGAAGGTAGTATGGGAAGAACTAAAAGTGTTCAAGGAGGAACATGAGATAACGATATTTTTCACTACTCATTATATGGATGAGGCGGATATCTATTCAGATAAGATAGCTCTTATTGATAAGGGGAAGATACTTAGGGTTGGAACTTCTGAAGAACTTAAAAGGAGCATAGGGAGTACAATAATTTCGTTTGAGACAGAAAATAATAGTAACAATGAGCTACTATATAAAATCAAAGAAATTAATAGCGTCGAAGATATTATCATAAAAAGTAATCAAGTTAGCGTAATAGTTAAGGATACTGATATTGTGCTACCCAGTTTAATAGACTTTATGAGAAATAATAATATAAAATTCAAAAGATTGGAAGTAAGGGAAATAACTCTTGACGACGTTTTCATAAAGTATGTTGGAAATAGTATAGAGGTTAGAGGAAGAAGTACTGAGGTTAGACAAGTCAGAAGCAGAATTAAGGGTGGTTGAGTAGTGGTTAACATTGCAAGTTATATATTTACCATGCTTGAATTAGAGTTAAGGAAGTTAAAGAACGATAGAACAGAATTGTACACTAGGGCTGTACAGCCAATATTATGGCTAGTACTTTACGGTACTGTAATTAGCAGAATTAGAGCAATACCTACTGGAGGTATACCTTATATAGATTACATAACTCCAGCAATAATTATCCAATCCTCAACTTTTATCTCTATATTTTATGGATTGACATTAGTTTGGGAGAGGGAATCTGGAATCTTGAAAAAATTAATAACTACGCCACTCCCGAGATACTCCATAGTGATAGGAAGATCTTTCGCATCGGGAATAAGGAGTCTATTTCAAATACTCATTATAACGATAGTTGCGTTATTGCTTGGTGTTAGGTTTTATAATGTGATCTTCTTCCTTATAGCTTCGCTCATAATATTTTTTGTATCCAGTGGCTTTGCCTCTCTCTCAGTTATCATAGCATCGTTTATGAAAACAAGAGAAAGATTCATGGGAATAGGTCAAGCAATAACAATGCCATTATTCTTTGCTAGCAGTGGTTTATATCCCATAAGCATAATGCCAAAAGCGCTTCAATATATTGCTTTAGGCAACCCATTAACTTACATAATAGACATTTCTAGAAGATTAATGATAACTGGTAACATGGATAGTGTGATAGTAGATCTCATAGCTATTGTAATATTCAATTTTACAATGTACTTACTAGCATCCATAAGATTCAAGAAGATAATCGAATAAAGTTCGAGTTTTTAATACTCCAGCAAGTATGGATCCCTATAGACAACCTTGGCCAAGTTATCAGACCTCTAGAAATCCTTAGAGTAATATTAGTCTAAAATTAGGATGAGAAATCAATTCGTTTAATCTAAAAAGCTGAACAGCTAGCTTTGTAATATATCTCAAATAATCTAGATATAGTAGTCTAACCATTATTTCCTTTTTGCGAATCAAATATAGAATATTTAGTAGATTTAATACCCATTTAACCTATATGATTAATTATGATAGACAAGTTTATAGTCTTGTTTTTACAATTACGACATGGCGAAAAGAAATGAACTATTTCCCAATCATCTTAGGTTTAATTGCAGGATGTACAGTAGCAATTGGTTCCATTGCAGTAAGTAGAGGTAAGTTCAGCAAAAACGCCTTGGGCTATTTAGGAGCCTTCACGGGAGGTATACTTTCGTATTTGGCATTAGATACTGGATCAGAGGCTGAGGAAATAGTTACAGACTTTTTATCGTCAAAACAATTTGCAGATTTCACTATTGCGCTTATTATCACATCCATAGGGTTAATAGGAACGTGGGTGCTTTTAAGTCTCTTAGAAAAGAACCCAAATGGTCAAGCATTGCCAATAATGATAGCAAGCGCTTTAGGAGTTCATAATGTAGGTGAAGGATTTGCGATAGCTGCAGCTCTACTATCTGGATCGTTGGCCTCTGCTTGGGCTTTTACTATAGGCTTTGCCATTCATAACGCCACTGAGGGTATTGCTATCTCGTCACCAAGTGTTGTATCTAAACGCATGATAGCATTAAAGACCCTTATCTTACTATCATTACTTGCCGGTTTGCCTACTACGTTAGGAGCATCAATATATTATTTAGGAATTACGAATCAAATATTCCTAGCTTTTCTTAATGTAGTCGCTTCTGCTTCTCTAGTATTCGTAATGATAAGGATTAATATAACTGCAGCCTCACTATTAGGCGGATTTAAAGCTAAGTTCTGGACATGGTTGTTCATAGGAATAGCAACTACATATGGACTAGAGATCTTATTAGATATATTAGGTGGAGCTACTTTTTAAAGGGAATTTATATCACTGTGTATTAGTTCTCTGAAAATCCCTTCAAGTCCATCTTTATTGAGACTTTTTCAGTTCCATGCTAATATAAGTTTGTGGTTGAAATTCCCTATTAACGTGGATAGTATCGCTCACTTATTTCACTTTGGTACGAAGTTTCTTGATAGATGTTTCCTCATGTTAAAATCCGTAAAGCACTACACTGTGATGTCTCTCATAAATGGGCTACAGATTCTCCAAAAAAATCTTTAACTCAATTAAATTCTTAGGAACTAACTTCATGTTAGAATATATTTAGAAAAAGTAATTTTTCTCAGAATTTATTTTATAGATATTTTATGATCAATTTTTCATTATTTTAAATTAGGAAATGCAATTGTTATATCTAAATGATTCTACATGAAAGCATTAAAGCCAATTAGTTGTAGTTTATTTATGAACTTTAAATTAGAAGGAGTAGTAGTACCTCTTATCACTCCATTTTTAGAGGACTATTCAATAGACAAAGAAAGTCTTAAATGGTTAGTGTCATATTTGATCGAAAATAAGGTTAATGGTCTATTTGTAAACTCCAGTGTTGGCGAATTCGCTAGCCTAAGTATAGATGAGATGAGGTTAACCACTAAAATTGTTATGGATTCTAAAAAGGACAGCGTACCAGTTTTTTCCGGAATTTCAACTAACTTTACTGAAGAATCCGTAAAATTAGGTAAGGAGTTCAAAGATTTAGGTGTGGACGCTATAGTTATATTACCTCCTTATTTCTTCAAAGTTAGCGAGAAGGAATTAATTCATCACTTCTCTTTAATAGCTGAGAAAGTGGACATACCCATTATAATTTACAATATACCCCTCTATACCGGAATGAATATATCAATTTCCACTTATAAAACATTAATTTCCCAATATTCGAACATAATAGGAACTAAAGTAACTTTTGACAGTCTGATTTACTTTAAGAGACTAATTAAAGAACTAAGAGAAGTGAGAAAAGACTTTGCAATACTCACTGGATTTGATGAGTATTTATTGCCCCTCTTATCTATGGGAGGCAATGGCGGTGTAATGGGACTTGCAAATGTTGTTCCTAAATTTCACACAAGAGTATATGATAGTTGGAAAAAAGGTGATATGGAGAGAGCTAATAAATATTGGCTTGATCTCTTAAATCTAACCGAAATTTACGATTATTGTAACTCATATACAGCGTCAGTTAAGGTATTATTTAAGATATTAAATATGCCAATAAAAAATGTTGTAAGGCCCCCATTAACCATATGTGAACAGAAAAGTGAGGAATTAGCACGGAAGAGAATTACATCTCTTTTATCTTCTCTCGCAAATAGCGAATAATCTCGTAGGTCCTCCTTCAGCTCCGACAATTTTCAAAGGCAAATAGAAGAACAACGCGTTAGAGTTTTTACACTCCTCCAAAACTCTCTTCATGTTATTTACGCTCTCCATTATTATTATACCATTATTAAGTAATTTGTAATGCACATATACCACTTCATCCCATGTTGTCTTGGCTGGATATTCTTTTCCAGCCCATCCAGCAATACTCATACTTTCTATTCCAACTGCTCTTATCTTTTTAGAGGTCAGATAATCTGCACCACTGGAATCTAGATAAGGCCAATTATATAGGAAATCCTCTTTACCCCTAGTTGACGAAAATCCAGTATACAGCATTATTACCATGTTTTCTCTTATCTTATCATCGAACTTTCTTAGATCATTAGCAGTTATTGGCTCTCCTAACTTTTTAAAACTCAAATCAAGTACAGTTCCAAATCCAACAAACTTTAGTATATCGAATTTCTCTACACTATCTCCATTTGGTACGAAATGCAAAGGAAGATCTATATGAGTACCAGAGTGAAGTCCCATGTAAACTGTTGATAAGGTAACTTCACCATATTTATTGCCTTTTCTAAAATATTCGCGCTTAAATGGTGGGTCTCCAATGTACGTCTGCATTCCATTAAACATATCATATGTCATATCAATCAATAGTAAGTTACCTTTCATCATTTCATTAAAAAGATCCTCTAACATGAGATGCAATATCCCATTATAATAATAACGTTTTCGCTTAACTTTTTAAATAAAGGTTTATGGAGATCTGGTCATTAGGAATTTAATTTTCTCCGATGGGGATAAAACTACTTACTATTTTCTCTCAACCAAATTTTTGGAAAAATAAAACGAGTGTTCTAGGGACCGTCCATAATTAATCTTCGTACCTCTACTTATTTTCACGTCGTTTTTTGCGCTAACCAGAAGCGTATTGTGATGGTAAAATATCATTTGATCATGGAGTATTTGAATCTCGAATAATATTTTATCGTTATTAGTGTGTGTATCATTTGGAAACTAGACGATAATTCTATGAATAGTCCTGATATAGAAAATAGCCTCAATTTTCAGAAAATCCACAAACTATATCGTTATTAGATTAATCTAATATTTTAATTAAAAATGAATTTAATTTAATCATTAATGTTATCACAAATAATAAAGAGCAAGCTTTATTAAAAAATTAAAATGAACAAATAGGATTGTATTATAGCACTGTATATCCACCGTCTACTACTATTAATTGCCCAGTTATGAAACTAGACTCCTCTAGTGATAGAAACAATACAGCATTTGCTACATCTATCGGTTTTCCGATTCTTCCTACCGGAATAGCCTTAGTGACTTCTTGTTCTGTTTCTTTACTATCAAGAACGTCAATAGGTCCGGGCGCTATGGCATTTACAGTAATATTATATCTGGCTAGTTCAAGGGCTATTCCCCTAGTGAAACCTAAAATTCCCGCTTTACTGGCACAATAATGAGAAAGATTTGGAAATCCCACTATCGTTCCTGCGATACTTGCAATGTTTATTATTCTACCATACTTTCGCTCTATCATATGAGGTACTACAGCTTTAGTGAATAGGAAGGTTCCTTTTAGATTAATGTTTATAACCTTATCCCACTCTTCTTCTGACATTTCCAAGAAAGATTTAGCTGGATAAATTCCAGCATTATTAACCAGGATATCGATTTTACCAAAATTCCTTATAACGTCCTGCACAGCATTTTCGATATCAGTCTTCTTAGTGATGTCTCCTTTAAATGCCAATGTATCTTCACCAATTTCTTTTGCGGTTGAATACACAAGGTCTAATACATCAAACAATACGACCTTTGCTCCTTCCTTTGATAAGATTTTTGCAATTTCTTTTCCTATTCCCCTAGCTGAACCCGTAACTATCGCAACTCTACCATTTAATTTGCTATTCATGAGGGTAATTTCGTCGGAACGATTAATAAAGATTCACCATTATCACCAAGCATTTATGAAAAGTTTTCCTAGACCGTAAATTAATGTGCAAGTGATATTGAAAATAAGAAAATGTAACGAGAAATGATCTCTTCACTTTCAATTTAACTTCAAAAGTCATTAACAACTGATAATATTGTTTATGGCTGTTTTTATGTGAAACTCGATAATAGGCATATCTAAATTTTAACTCAATCATATAGGTAAAGAACGAAGAATAGAATTGTTGTAGCTCTTCATTACATGGAAGAAATTACTCTTAATGTAAATAAAATCAAGATTTATCTAGAGAATAAAAAGTAAGATCACTTAACAATTTCAGTCTTACTTGCAAGTAGATTATTCCCACTCTGGTCAAATACCTTTATCTTACCTATCTTAACCAACAAATGAGTCTCGACTCCAGCTTCTAAAGGTTCTTCAGCATCAACTATTATATCAACACTTTCATCTGCTACTGGTGAAACAACTATCTTAAATATACCCGCTCCATAGCTTACTAACTTAATCTTCACAGTGCCTACGTCTACATACTTATCTAGTGGAGTATCAGAGAGTGACAAATCATCAGGTCTTATTCCAACTACTACGTTATTCTGTCCCTTTAACTCCACGTTTTTAAGGGGAATTTTCAAGTTACTTATTACGGCATTATTTTCTATAACCTTAGCTTGTAATAGATTTATTTCACCTGTTAACCTAGCAATTAAATCAGTTGCAGGGTATTCATATATTTCTGTAGGTGTTCCTATTTGAGCGAATTTGCCGTGAACTATAACTCCGGCCTTATTTGCAATTGCAAATATATCTGCTGGGTCATGAGATACTATTAGTGTAGTTAATTTCCTCTCTCTCTGAATTTTTCTCACTAGAGCTCTTGCACTTTCCCTAATCTGTGCATCCAAATTACTAAAGGGTTCATCTAATAACAGAACCTTAGGATCCTTAACTAACGCCCTTGCTATTGCAGTTCTCTGCATTTGACCTCCCGAGAGTTCTTTAGGATACCTATTCAGAACGCCAGCTAAGCCTAGCTCTTCCGCGACTTCCTTAACCTTGCTCTCTATCTTATCTTTAGGTACTTTAGCTAATTTTAAAGGAAACGCTATATTATCGAAGACTGACATATTGGGGTATAAAGCCCAATTTTGAAATACCATAGCAATGCCTCTCTTCTCTGGGCCAAGTACTACTCTACGCGGTTCTGAGACAACTTCGTCATCGAAATATATGTAACCGCTTGTAGGCTCTTCTAACCCAGCTATCAACCTTAGGAACGTAGTCTTTCCATGCCCACTTGGTCCCAATACTCCAAAGGCTAATCCCGAATCTATCTTTATGGATATGTTATCAACTGCCCTAACTTCTGTCTTACCTTTTTTAAATATTTTAGACAAGTTTTCTACTTTTATAGTGGTCATTTTATTACACCCCTTTAGCTCCTCCTCCTAATGCAGCTAAACCACGTATAAAATATCTACCAAGAAATATAAATATTATTAAGGGTATTAAGGAAGAAATTACACCAGCAGCAAAAGATCTATTATAAATTAGGGCATACGCCGCAGTGTAAAATCTAGCTGCGACTGGCAGCATTAACATATTTGGCGTATTTGTCAATATTAGGGGTATGAAGAATTGGTTCCAAATCTGCAAGAACACGAATATTAATGTGGACAAAAATCCCGGAAATATTAATGGGAATACTATTCTCCACAATATGGTCCAATCCCCAGCTCCATCCATCCTAGCGGATTCCATCAAGTATCTAGGGACAACTGGAAGGAATATTGACATCAGTAACGCTGAAGTGGGTACGTAAAATATTAGTAGAGCGAAAATAAGGCCTATGTAGGTATTGTACAAATTTAGTGAGGTTTCTAACTCAATTAGTGGAAATGTGACAGTCTCTATTGGTAGAAACGTAGCTAAAGCCATTATGGAGAAGAGGCTATTACTTAATATTCCATGTTTTTCACTAAGTATGAAGAAGAAGTAAGCAGTCATAGTACCTATTATTGTTGATAATAACACTGAAGGTACTACTACTATAAGGTATCTTAACATTGTCGGTTCTAACCCGGGAATAGTGGCATAGCCAAACCACGCAAAAGCATAAGCATCGAGAGAAGGCTTACTGGGAGGAAGGAGTATAGGAGTGCTTGCAGCTTCTAAATTAGACTTTAATCCTCCTAAGATCATGGCGTATAATGGGACAAGCCACATTATCATCAGTATCGCTGCAACTACTTCTAATAAAGCATATTTTATTGAACTAATTATATAATTACCTCTACTTATTCTTTTTTCCATTTTATTTCACCTCCTAAAAACCCACCTTTTCAATCCAAGTAATGCATAAGGAATTATAACCACTGCTGCAATTAACGCAACTAACGATGATAATGCTGATGATAAAGAGAAATACTCCGTGCTGAACAATATGTAAATATACTCTACTAGGCTCACCATATTTGGATTTGTAGGACCACCTATGGTAAATGGTACCGTGAATATTCTGAACGAGAATAAAAATAGCAGTGCTGTAGATACAATTAATCCGTTCATTGAGTTTGGTAAGATAACTCTGAATAATAAATAAAGGTTATTTGCACCGTCAATTCTTGCTGCCTCAACAATGGATTTATCAACACTCATGAACGATGCTAGGAAAAATAATACTGCAAGTCCAGTATATGCCCAAGTTTCTATTATAATCATTCCAGCATAAACAGTTGGCTGAGTAGTCAACCAAATTATATTGGGAATACCAAAATATCTTAGAATTAGATTGACACCAGTTTGGGGATTGAATAACCATTGCCAAGTAATCGCATACGTTGATGATGGAACTGCCAATGGATATAGAAATATGGAAAGATAAATAGCTCTTCTTGTATTGCTCTTAATAAAATAGAGTATTCCAGCGCCTAGTATCCCCAATATGTTACCTATTGCTACAGCTGCTACAGTATATACTATAGTGTGAATCGCTGCCAACCCAAAAAAATATTGAGAAAAAAGTGATTGGAACGTACTTAAACCTGCAAATGTAGGATGAAGATTAAATAAGGACCAATTTAAAAACGAGAAGTAAACGTTCAATACTAATAAGTAGATTAAAAAAGCCGCAAAGATGAAACCTGGTACAGCCATCAATAATGCTTGCATTCTCATAACTTATACACCTAAATATAAGTTAGAATCACAAGTTAAAAAACTAGATAAAAATACATTAGAAAAAAAGCTTATCTTGTTTAATACTTTATCTAGGAATGTATTAGCATATCGTCTATACTTTCTTTGATCTAGGTAAATCATTAGCATTAGCAAGGCTGGGAAAGGAAGTAAATTAATACCGCTTATAACATAGTTTATACTATTTATCTTGCTCACACCTTGTTGTTGATTTAACTCCTTTAGATATGGTAACAGATAGTGAGGTGGCGTTATTAAGAAAGATGGAGTATAGCTGGCATTATATGTATATGTAGTTGGATTTATCCATGGTGGTAAATAGTCACCAAATGGATGTCCTCTTTGACCTACAAATCCAAACCCGTCCTTTGCAGCTATCTGCCATTCATGGAATGTCATATTTTCAGCCTTATATAGAGCAGCATTGAATGTTGGAATGTATGACGCTCCTTGCTCCTGTAGGTTTAATTCCTGGGCTATGAGGAAATAGAAGACATCATCGAATAGAGTACCATCAGCAAAAGCCCACGTGAAGTTCTGAGGAGGCGTATTTAATAGAGCTTGATAATCATACCACTGCATTGGAGTAGCGTAATAATCTGTCGCATTTGCCCATATGGATACTCCTTTATAATACGTCCATATTTTCTGTCCTTCATATGATGTCCAGAATTTAACGAAGTTTATCGCAGCTTGCTCTTGTGGATTATTAACAGTAGGTATAGCAATTGAGTCAACATCTATTACGTAAATACCTTGTGTGCCCGGGAATGGCAATGCCATTAGTGTAATATTTGTCCAGTTTAAGTAGGGCTCAGTAGCAGGATAAGCAGTCGTATTATACCATATTGCTGCATATTCCGCTAACCAGTTACCTCCTGCTTCAAACACTGCTTGTCCTTTAATAACTAGTGCCAATGCAGACCATATGGATTGGCTTTGCCAGCTTGGAATTACTGAACCTGGACTTACAAATTGGACAAATATGTTATCTGTCTCATTAATAATTTTCTGTACAGTTGCGTTATTTAGATTTAAGACGCCGTACATTAACTCATTTGATAACTTAGCTGCCCCTGCTGCACCATAGTATTGAGCAGCAACTGAAAGGAATATTGCAAACCATAAATGCAATTGCTCATACCCACCTTCAGCTCCAGATACAGCCCATGGAGTTATTCCATGTGCCTCTAATTGTTGTGTATCGTAAATTAGTGTACTTAAATTAGTAGGTATTGGTAAATTATATTTTCTTAATATTTGAGGGTTGAAGTATAATTCTTCTGCTCTATGTACGTTAGTAGGTGCACCAAATATTGTGCCATTATAGGATATGGCTATAAGGGCCTGGGTTGCACCTTTTTGGAATAATCCTTCTTGAGCTAATAACGGTGTCATATTGTATAGATCATGAGGATTTGGCAATAATTCAACATAAGATAGGACCTCTGGTCCACCGTGAGCCCAGAAAACACCTTGTAGTTTACCAGCCTCAATATCATTAATTACTACATATCTTTCTTCTACACCACTAGCACCGGGTAAAGATGTGAATTGAACAGAGTAACCGGGATAGTATATTGAGAAGTTTCCTCCAATCCATTTCAGACCTACTGGATCTTCTGCTCCCCATGGATTTATGAAATCTACCACATTTGATGAAGTAGTTGTAGTTGTAGGAGTAACAGTTGTCGAAGTTACAGACGTCAAAGATGATGAGGTAGTCGATATACTTGTGCTAGTACTAGTTGTAGAAGGAGCATGAGAAGTATAGTATGCAGCTAATCCTCCTGCAATAGCAGCTATTACTATTACTACCACTATAACTATTATTGCAGTTTTAGAGAGTGCTCTATATAATTTTCCCTTTGACATAGCTTTCTCCTGTCTTCTTTCTCAATAAGCTATTTAATAAGTATCATACCTAACTAGTTTAGTGTAAAGTAAAAGTTACTAAAATGGGGTTTCATTGAAATAATGAGATCATAAATCATTAGGCTTGCCGGTTCTGCTCTTTTATTTAACACTAGAGATTATATTAAGAAATGACCACGTTATCTTTATAGTCTATTCTTTCAAGTTTATGTTGAGAATCTTTTTATTTTCAAAGAAAAGATATGATCAAAAATACTAATCTAACTTCTCTCTTTAAATATTCTTCTCATAATCTTACCAGAAGGAGTTTTTGGAATATCTTCTACAAACTTGACTTCTCTAGGAACTTTATAAGGTGCTAAAAACTTTCTGCAATAATCAATAATGTCTTTAGCTAGCTCTTCTGATGGCGAATAATTATTTTTTAGCTTAACATAAGCTATAACTGTTTCTCCTCTGTATTGATCCGGCATTCCTACTACAGCTACTTCATCTACTGCTGGGTGTTGATAAATCACTTCTTCGACTTCTCTGGGCATTACTTTAAAACCAGAAGCGTTTATGATATCCTTCTTTCTATCAATTATATAAATCCAGCCATTAATTATTTTGCCAATGTCTCCAGTTGGTAACCATCCATCCTTGAATTCTTCCATCTTCCAATATCCTTTAACTACTTGGGGACCCCTCACTAGAACTTCACCGTCTTCAGCAATTTTTATTTCAGTATTATATACTGGTATACCAGAGCTTACTATATTATATTCCGGATCCACTGGTAATTTCCCTTCATAGGGATAGGGCCATAACGTAGCTGGTGAAGTAGTCTCTGTTAAGCCCCAAGCCATATAAATCCATTCTCCCACCCTCTTTTTCCACTCCTCTTCTATTGTCTTAGGCATTGGCATGCCCCCAGAAGACCACATCCTCATGCTCGATAAATCTTGTTTATCTAGGGCATTTAACATTGCCCTATAAGTAGTTGCCACGGACATAGTGAGAGTGGTCTTACTCTTTTCAACTGTTTCTAAAGAAAGCTCCGGATCAAATCTAAAAGAAATGTGTATTGAGGATCCAGAAAGTATTGAAGTAGTTATGTGAAATATTTGTCCGGTTATATGAAAGAAGGGTGCTATGCCCAAAATTTTATCATTTTCATCAAATTTAAACCAATTTCTATAAATCCAGGATGAAGCATAAATGTTGGAGTGTGATATTGGAACCCCCTTTGGATTCCCAGTGGTTCCAGACGTATAGACTAATAAAGCTAGATCATTAGAGGAGAGGTCAACAGTCTGAATATCCTTACCATTTCTAAAATCTAACTCTTCCTCACAATCCATAACCTTCCATTTTTCCGCGTACTCAGAGGGTATTTCATGAAAGGTCCTCGGATTAGTTCTAATTACCATGAGATTATCTGCTACATTAGACTCACAAGATGCTATCATAAGTCTTGCGTTAGAATCCTTAACTAGATATTCTAATTCTCTTTTAGTGTATGAAGGGTTTACTGGCAATATAACTCCTCCTAATTTCCATACTGCATATTCAGCTATTATGAACTGAGGAATATTCTGTGTGGATAAGACTACAATATCTCCTTTCTTTATAAAGGGTGAAAGTTGGTAGGCAACTGAGTTAATCATCCTTCCTAGTTCGTCATATGTTAATTTTTTGCCAAAGTAATCTATAGCTATTTTATCCTTATATTTAGTGATTGACTCAGAAATTATGTATGTCTGAGGCTTTGGTTCCCAATAAGCTTTTTCTCCAATTACTATCATCTAGCTCCCTCAGTACTATTACCAGTTTAATGGGTACATACGTGGCGCGAATTCTTTAGTAGAATAAAATTTTTCATCATGTCCGGGAAATATTTCCAGTTTTTTCAGTTTCGATGTAAGCTTAATTCTATCTACCGATTCTCCCCATAAACCAGTGCTCCAATCTAAACCTTGTTTTCTCTTAACAGGGATTAAGTTTTCTAATGTGTATAGTGCATCGCTAGTAAATATGGCACCTCCATTTGATGCAGCAACAATCAAACCTTGTGTACCCGGTGTATGACCAGGTAGACTAATAATTTCTATCCCATCTTCTATTTTATAGTCTCCGTTTATTGTTATATACTCAAGGTCATAATAATCGAAATCTTGCCTGTTATATACCTCTCTATAATACCAATCAGGATAATAGGCATATCTTAATTCATCTTTTTGTACCAATATTGGTGTTCTTTTGAACTCCGCTAGGAAGCCTGCATGGTCGTAATGGAGATGAGAGACTACAACTAGATCTATATCTTTGATCTCAAGGCCAATTAATTTCAATTGATTATATAATAAATTTCTCTCTGTTTGAGTAGTATTTAGCCTTGTCATTATTGGATATTTTTTCCTGATATCAGGGCCAGTATCAAATAGTATCTTCAAATCTTTTTTCTTTATTACTACTCCGACTATGGGTACTTTTACCATCTCATTTCCTGCGTCAGCAATAAGTATTGACTTAGAATGATAGTTATAGCCTAAATCTAGAAGAGAAAACCCGTCATCCACATCACACAACCTCTTACTTTATCTTTAACAAGGACAAAATATTAACAATTATCTATTTACATAGTTTAATAGTCAGCCTAATTTAAAAGTTTAGTGAGCTGGTTATTTTTGATACAAGTAAAGTAAAGGGAATAAAACTGATTTTTAGTTTATTAATTTATTAAGTGATAGCAATGGATGATGAAAATGAGAAGACTAAAAAAAATAATGATATAAATAATAGAAGTCGAAATGAGAAAGTAAAAATAACGCGTTATCAATGGTTCATATTTGCGGTGGCATTACTGGGCTGGACTATGGCCTCATTCGATCTAAATTTATATTCGTTCAATTTGCCATTTATAGAGCAGTCCCTACACCTTACGCTAGTTCAAGTATCAATACTAACATCAGCAATTTTCGCCGGAGCAACTGCAGTAGTGTGGCTGATAGGGCCTATACTAGATATGTATGGGAGAAAAACAGTGTGGCAGATAAGCCTTTTACTTACAGCCCTATTTACCGGATTTACTGTACTAGTGCAGAACTTCATTCAGCTGCTAATAGTTAGGGTTCTAGCAGATGGTTTTTCTTATGTCGAATTTCCTACGGGTATTACGATAGCTAACGAGGAATTTCCTGCTAAACATAGGGGAAGTATGTATGGATGGGTTCAAGGAGGTTTTCCATTAGGTTATTTTGTTGCAATAGGTGTTACTGCCCTAGTTTTTAACTTTATTAAAAATCCATTAGTTGCATGGAGATACGCATTTCTCGTAGGTATTGTGCCAATTATTGTAGTATTGATTATGAGAATATGGGTAAGAGAACCAGAAAGGTCTAAATATACTTTACTTGCTAGAAAACTTATGAAAGAAGGTAAGGTCAAAGAAGCAGAAGAGATTATTAAAAAGTATAAGGTTGACTTAAATCAGGTAGCCAGGTTTCCGTACAAACAAATGTTTACTGATCCTAAGCTTAAAAAGCATACTATAATTACAACCTTTGCTGAAATAGCTCATGAGCTTGCTACGCCTGCATTATTTTTCTTTACATCTACGGTGTTAATACAATATAAACATTTCCCAGTAAGTGCCGTATTCCCCACTTTGCTCATAGCGACTGCACTAGCATATTTTGGCTATGGAATTATGGGGCATATAGGCCAGAGAATATCAAGAAAATGGGGTAGTGTGATAATAGGGTTATTAGGTGGGTCATCCGTTATCTTTTTTGCATTATCGAACGGATTCTTAGAAACAATGATAGCTACCATCCTTTACTTTCCACTAGTATTATCTTGGAATGGAACCTGGTGGGTATATATTGCAGAAACTTATCCTACTAGAGCTAGAGGTACGGCGGATAGCTGGCAGGTAGGTCTAAATGACTTTGCGTGGATAATAGGTAGTTTAATTTTCGGTCCAGTAATAGAAAGTATAGGGTTTTCATTAACCTATATATTATTGGGGGCTATACCAGTATATTTAGGTGCAATTCTAACCATATTTGGCAAATATGCTCCACCAAATGCTGAGTTAGAGGATATTGTTTTTTAAAAAACTATATCAAGTTAGAGATTTTTTTGAGTATATTTCTTAGAGAAAGGGAAATGTTCATCTTACTAACACCAAGCTCTTCTGCAAGTTCTTGCGAATTCTTCTCCCTAGGAGTGTTGAAGTATCCTATCTCTCTCGCTTTTTTCATTAACAATTGTTCTTTTTCAGTAAGTAGCATGCTTATTGAATTTCTGGATATTATTCTGAAAATCCTTGCCTCATCTATCTTGTCATCTAAGTTAAAATCCACTACATTTATCTTATTATCATCTTTAAGTGTTTCCGAAATCATATGCTTGAAATCCCTGGGCATAATCACATCATAAACTTCTTTACCATCTTTTATATTAGAATTAACTATTAATACATTTTTATTTTTGAATTTATTTATCATAGTCTTTTCAGATTCTTGCAACATTGATATTAGGTAGAAAGAATACTTACTATTGCTCCATAGATGAGAAATTTCAAAATCTACTATGCTCCTATCCTTATTTAATGCGCTTTTAATTTGAGATTTACCATCAATTTTACTACCTCTTACTATAGCTACCCTAGTTGCCTTAAGCAAATCAAAATTAGAATATTCCACATTCACAAGAGTGTCAATATAATTGTAAGAAGTAAACTTTGACCAACAGTCGTCATGCCTTACAACTACATTGAGATAACTGTAACTCACATTTTTCACTTATACTATAAAGTTTATAAAGTTTAATTTACAGCTAAGTTAAATAACTTAACTGGGTTCCTTAGGATAGTTATAGTGATTGATTTTAAATTACTAAGGAAGTGAGTGAGTGTAATGATGCCAACGTAACAAGGTTCAATTCTCAGAGAAAGTGGTGTCTTGGTGCATTTACGAATCATCATAGGTTGCCATGTTGTCGTTACTATAAAGAGAATGTAACAATTAACTTAAGTTTTGAAGGCACTCCATAAAGTAAAGAAGTGGTTAAGGAATGATATATGTTGTTAAGACTCGATAATGTAGTTACTAAAACTGAATAATTTTTAAAAATCTTATCTATGAATCCACAAGTAAATGAAAATAAATTGATATACTAAACGATATATTATAAAATTTTTAGGCTAATCTTACGTTAATATATAAATCTTTGATTAACGTTAATTGTGGATTTAAATAGAGGCTCAAACCTATAGAGATAGATAGTAAAGTTTAGATCCAGTTTACAGTTATATCAGCCTTAGGGATAATATCAATTTTCATAATAAGTTCTAGGAGATTACATAATGATCTAACTAATAACTACGAAAAAATCTTTACATAGGCCCTTATCTAGATTATTAGACGTCAAGAGATATTAGACAATAACTTTCTGGAAGCAGAAACGATCTAAACTCACCTCATCATTACTCAGTGTTAAATTATTCTTTGCTTATGTTATAATAAAAACTATTAATGATACCTATCATAATTTGGGACTTCTAATCAATAGATTCTATTGCATTAATTAATTTCATTGCTATTACTAAATGACCGGTGAAATTAGGGTGAACTGGTTCTGGTGCGTAAGTATTCGGTTCTCTCATTTCGGCTATCCTCTTGAACGTCTCATAAAGATCTATATAAATGGCTGAAAATTCACTTGATAATAGTTTAACTTTTTCAACGTATTGTGGCAATAAGTCCAGAACTTTAGCCCTAAAAGTATCTTTTAGTTTACTTCTACTAATGTAAAATGGCGTCATGAGGATGAATTTGACGTTATCCTCTAATACTTCTCTAGTGTAGGATAATATACGCTTTAAGTTTACGTAGTAATTGTTAGGGTTGAAAATGGTCTCCCCACCCAAAGTTCTGTAAAGGTCATTTATGCCAATTAAGATTGATATCCAATTCGGTTTATAACTTAGGATATCATCCTCCCATCTATCTAAAAGGTCAACGACCGTATTTCCACTTATACCTGCATTTATTATGCTTACTTTTAATTCTGGATATTTTACCAGTAAAAGGTTATAGAATAGATTAACGTATCCATATCCTAAAGGAGCGTTATTTGTTTTTCCACTATCCGTTATACTATCTCCTGCAAAAACTATTATATCCCCATTCTTGAGTCTCAACTATCTTCAGTTATCAATATATAAAAAACATTTATATAAGTAACTTTTTCCTATGACGTGATTATATATTGTATTTCTTCACTGAAATCTCAACGAATTAATTTTCATCATACAAATTTTCATTCATTAAGTCTTAAGCAATTGAAAATTGCTATATAAGAAATATTTGAATAATTTAAAAATAATGTAATTTAAGAAACTATGTTAAAGATCTCTTGAGTTTATTTGTATCCTTGCCTTATAGCCTGTATTACTGGTATTTCAGTAAGTCCTTGTTCAATTGGAATAATTATTTTTTCTGGGACTACAGTCGGTCTAACTTCTTTTAATCTAGGATCTATAAACTCATCTATACCTATGTTTATTAATCCTAAACCAGAACCCAATATTATAATGGGAATTATTGCGCCTAAAATCCACCACCATTGATTGCTTAAGTAGGCAGCATTTGACGCAATGTAGAATAGCATAGTACCTAAATTATTTATGTTTGCAGGCAATACTCCCCAATATTCAGCAGTAATTAGTGATAGGATTCCGTACAATACGCCAAACAAGAATTGAGCTATAGATAATGGTAGAATTGATGGAAATATCTGCTCGAATATTATCCTCCAGCTTTTTTCGCCAATTAATCTTGATGCAACTATATAATCCCTTTTAGAGATTGATAAAACTTGTGCTCTTATTTGCTTAGCGCCAAAGGCCCAACTAGTTATAGCTAGCCCTATAATTACTATAATATAACTTAAAGTAAGATTTATACTAACACTTCCTGCTCTAAAGTAAGATTCGATTACTACTAATAGTACAACACCTGGTATAGTTAGCGTTGTGGTAGTTATAATATCTATTATTACTCCACTAATCTTTCCTCCATAATATCCTCCTAGTAGTCCAATTAAAGTACTAATTATTGCAATTAAAGCTCCACTCAGCACTCCTACTAACAATGACGGAAGAGTTGATTTCATCATGACTGATAATACATCTTGACCAAATTCATCTGTGCCTAAAATATGAGCTAATGAAGGTGGAGCAGAGATTGCAAACGTTTCGGTTAATGGGTATGGAGTCCAAAATTGTCCTATGATTCCTATTATGAAGTCTATTACGAGTAATATGAGACCTGCTATAATAAATTTATTTCCAAATATTATTTTAAATAATTTATTCTTACTATTCTTAATTCTACTCACTTTCGCTCACCCTTGCTCTAGGATCTAGGAGGGTATAAACAAATTCTACTACGGCTATCGAAAGTATTAACATTATAGCAATAAATAGAAATATTCCTTGGAGTAAGGGTAGGTCCTTAGAGGTTAGAGCCAATCCGAAGTAAAATCCTACTCCCGGTGTAGATAGAAGACCCTCTATGGTTAAAGCTTGACTTATAGCTAAGCCTAGTATTATTGCAAAAGCTGTAATGTTAGGTAGCAACGAATTTTTGTATATAATTTTTCTAACTTTACTTGAATCTAATCCGAGTATTTCAGCATAGGTTACGTAATTATCTCTGAGTGTATGGAGCATGTTGTTTCTCATTCCCAATACAAATCCTGATAATAAAGTAAACATAAGCCCAACTATAGGTAACGTATAGAATCTCGCTAATGCGGCTACTGAACTAGGATTTGGGCCAACATTATTAGGGAAATTTATAGCAAATATTCCATGATCTACAGATAGCCACATCTCTAAATACATTAAAATTACGAAAGAGGGTAATGCAGCTAAAATTGATGTGATAATTACAACTATTACATCTTTCTTTGTTCTTCTATTAAAACCCCCTATGCTTCCAAGATAACTTCCCAGAAAGAACGCTACTATTGCTGCAGCTATAACTAGTCCTAATGACCAGGGTAAACCGCTTAAAATTATAGACAATACTGGTGTAGGATAATAGGTTATTGAGGCTCCTAAATTTAATGAGAAGATTCCTTGTATATAATGCCAATATTGTACATACCAAGGCGCAGGCGTAAGACCGAAAGCTGCTTCTAGTTGCTTTACCTCAAGAGCTACTGCGGTATTCCCAGCTGTGGCAGAAACTCCATTTTGACCTTCTATTAATGATACTATAACCGATAAGGCACTTCCGGGCATTAATCTCGGAAGAAAGAAGTTTACCGTTATTATTATGAAGAAAGTAGCTATATATATCCCTACTTTGTAAAGGATATAAGTTGATTTCATGGCAAAACCTATCTAATAATATATAATTTTTAGTATATAAATTTTGACGTTAATATGTGAAGTAATGCCCAATTAATATTTTAAATAAAAAAATTACATAGGTTTCTCGCTAGTATTTTCGGAACAGAGTTTTGCTTTGTGAGGCTTTTGAAATAATTTAATAATACATGTAAATAATATTGATGATAATCTATAAATTAGCCCTAATTTAATTAAATCTTGCAAAGCAATAGACTATAACAAGCCTTGTGTAACTACAAATCCCTTGGCGAAATTCGTCACCTTTGAAAGCATTGATACAACGAATTTGATTTACATTAATAGTCTATTATAAGCCGAATAAATCGCAACGCTACTAAAATGGATTCTCATCAAGGCTTTTAAATTATTAGGCATAGAATAATGAGTGTTCAACTAAAACTTAAAAAAAGGGTGAAAATGTATGGAATATATAAGATTTGGAAAGACCGGACTAAAAGTCTCAAAACTTTGTTTAGGTACTTGGCATCTACCTCCTTCTAATGAGAAAGATAGCTATGGAATATATAAAGTGGATGAGGAGGAAAGTAAGAAAATTATTAAAAAGGCAATAGATTATGGAATCAATTTCTTTGACACTGCTAACGTTTACCATGGAGTTATGCAAGGTCCAGACGTTTATCATGTTGGGAAAGCTGAGAAAATTCTAGGAGAGGCTATTAAAGGATATGATAGGGAGTCTCTTGTAATATCGACTAAGGTTTACGGAAAAATGGCTTTACATCCTAATGGGCAAGGCTTATCAAGAAAGCATGTTATGTGGCAGGTTAAAGAATCTTTAAAAAGATTAGGCATAGATTACATCGATATCTATTTAATGCATAGACCTGATCCTGAAACCCCAATAGAAGAGACTATGGAAACTTTTTATGACCTAGTAAGGCAAGGCAAGGTCTACTATGTAGGTGAGAGTTATTTTGATCCTGAAGATATCCCATATTTGGTTAAATTAGCTAGAGACCTCAAAATACCCTTTGTAGCTATGCAGGAGCCATATAATTTCTTAGAAAGAGATATAGAGAAAGATAAGTTCCTATTAGCTAAAACATATGGCCTAGGAATAATGGCTTATATTCCGCTAGCGCAAGGCGTTTTAACGGGAAAATACCTTTCTAATATACCTGATATGAGCAGAGCTACATATGTACCCGAGATATCAAACAGATATTTTACAAAGGAAAATTTTGAAGTTTTAAAAGAGTTTCATGAAGTGGCTACAGAGTTAGGAGTAACGGATTCGCAATTAGCTTTAGCATGGATTTTTAAAGTTCAAGAAGTTAATGGGGTAACGATAGTTCCCATAATAGGTGTCACAAAACTCAACCAATTAGAAGATAATATTGAAAGTGTAAATATTAGATTACCTGAGGACGTATATAGAAGATTGGATGAAATTTCTAAAAAATCCAAGGTTAACTGGGAGATTAGATATAATAAGATCTTAAGAAGAGAATCCTAAGCGATATCTATCAGTAAATAATAACGTCCCTGTTTTATTATAAATTTTCCTCTTAGTTTCCGTTAGTATTTTTCTTAACCAATATTAACTAAAATAGTTATATTTATATCCCGCTTTGCTTTGTGGGGTATTTGTAAACTACTATCGTAGTTTAGCGCGTTCTTATTACTGTAAAGAGGATGTAAAAAAATAACGTAAGTTTTTGGGAAAACCCCACGTAAGGTAATTTGTATCCATTGATTACTGTAAAATATTATAAGGTTAAAAGAAAAAGCATTATCTATAGAAGATAAATTTTGCTGTAAGTGTTCTATAATTCATAGTGAAAATCATTGGGGTTGTTCTAGAGGTTTAACATTTATAGACTCCTATGCTATTCTATATAGTCTTATATGGGTCTGGTATAGCCTCTATTAAGCGTTTTGTGTATTCATGTGAAGGATTTGATATTACCTCATCAGTTTTTCCTTTTTCTACTATTTTACCTCTATATATTACCATTATTTCATCAGCAATATAGGAAACAGTAGCTATATCATGTGTAATGTACAATATGCTCATTCCGCTACTCTTAAATCTTTTGAGTAAATTTAATATACCGGCTCGTAGCGACGCGTCCAACATAGATACTGGCTCATCTGCAATTAACACTTTAGGTTCAACTGCTATTGCCCTAGCTATCGCTACTCTTTGTCTTTCTCCACCAGAAAGTTCATGAGGATATTTATATAGATATTTCTCGGGAGGTTTCAGTCCAACACTCTTAAGAATTTCACTAATTTTAGTTTGAAGATGTTTTTCATCTGAAACCTTTTTATGAATTAATAAAGGCCTTTCTATATGCCACATGACATTATGTCGAGGGTCAAGTGAAGAGTAGGGATCTTGAAATATCATTTGAACATTTTCTTTATACCACATGGAATTCCTAAGCCTATACTCACTAACATCTTCTCCTAGCAAATATATTTTACCAGATGTTTGTTGAACTAATCCAGCTAATATTCTAGCGATAGTAGACTTTCCATGTCCACTTCCACCTATTAAAGCGGTTATCGTATACTTCTTCAAGTCAAAAGAAACGTTATTGACAGCATCTATTGCCTCAGTAAAAACGAATTTTTTCCTAACAAAATATGTTTTACTCAGATTCTCGATTTTCATTACTATATTTCCTTGCTCATGATCATCAGCAATATATTCTTCTTCCACATAGTAATCTGGAGGCAGAGAAAGATTTGATAAATCGGTATAACGTTCTTGGTGTAAGAGACATCTAACATTATGTCCCTCTCCTATACTTACTAATGCGGGATGAGAATCTTTACATCTTTCCATTACGAATGGACATCTATCAGAAAATCTACATGAAATTGGAACTTTAGATAGCATTAATGGTGGATTTCCTGGTATGGACAGCAATCTTTTACGCCTCTGTATTAAAGAGGGTAAGCTGTTTAACAGTAACATTGTATAGGGATGTGAAGGCCTTTTTAGGAGCTCTTCTCTTTGCGATATTTCCACTATTTCACCAGCATACATTATTGCAACTCTGTCAGCTATCATCATCAACATAGATAGATCATGTGATATGAGTAGCAGTGATATACCTAACTTTCTTTGTATTTTTTTAAGATCCTTTAATATCTCGTATTGGACGAGAACATCCAATCCGGTAGTTGGTTCATCTAATATTATCAAGGAGGGATTTAAGAGTATTGAAGTTGCAATAACTACTCTTTGTCTCATACCTCCAGATAGCTCCATAGGGTACATATTTAAAACATTAGGAGGAAGGTCTACAATCTCTAGTTTTTCCTTTACTAGCTTATGAGCCTCACTTTCACTAACACCATGACTTAACGCTGCCCTTATCATCTGATCTCCTATTTTGGTTACTGGATCCAATGCGTCCATAGCAAATTGAGGAATATACGCAAACTCCTTCATTCTAAGCTCTCTAAGCTTATCTTTATCCATGGAAAGTATATCTTTACCATTTAAATATACATGGCCTTTTAAAATAACAGCAGGATATTTCAATAGGCCATATATTGCCATAGCAAGTGTAGATTTTCCGCATCCAGATTCTCCGGCTATTGCTACTATTTCGTTAGGCTTTACATTAAAATTAACGTTGGTTACTGCAACAACTAGCCCATTTTGAGTGAAGTATCCTGCTGTTAATTCTCTAACATCGAGAACACTTTCCATTCTTTATTCACACTAACATATAACATATTCTTTATAATAAAAATTTTTATATTAAACTGAGCCTCGGACAAATTAGTTTAGTATATTCTCACTTCTCTTCCAATAATTTGTAATCAAAACTTTAATATATGATTCATGCGAATTATAATAATATTAAATTAAATTATAGGCAATATCAACCTTCATATTTCTCACTTCAAAATGCTATATGCCTAACTATGATAGGGCTTTTTTGGAATCGACGTTGAAATTCTCTCCCGCTAAAGGCTTTTTAGACTAGTAATTTGGATAATGAGCGTTAGAAGCTAACTGTGGAAGCTGAAGTAGTAGTTAACACTTAGAGGAAACAGTGATACACATTTAGGGCTGGCGTGTTAAGAAAGTTTCTGATTGCTATGATAGTGAAGCAAGGTATTTTAAAAGGTAGATCCCAGTCGCAAGGCTAGATTGTGAGACCGTAATCAAGACCAGCTAGGCGAATTGGTGAGGATAGTGAAGGAAATAGGTGGAGATTATATAGTCTAAGTTATCATTTGGGGATAATCGTCTCTTGGTTGGGGGTGTTGAGATTGTGGGTTACGTTAGGCTGATCCAATTCTGTTAAACTTTCTTTTTGCGTTAAGGTGAGAGTATTAATGTTATGAGGTTATCTTGCCTGCTTAGAATTCTTTACCTCATGATGTAGTGTGTGTATCATTTGAAAACTAGACGATAATTCTATGAGTAGTCCTGATGGAGAGAATAACCTCAATTTTCAGAAAATCCACAAACTACTCATGATGCTAAGAAACTGTTAAGTGAGAGTGTCCGGATTGCATAAAATTCGGCTTATTTTAATATAAAATATGAAGTTAACTCTATGTTCCGAGTTATCACCTTAATTTGAGGTTAAATTGACTAACATAGATGTCAATTTGCCCAACTTAAGTATTATTCAGTTTTTCATTAATGGTATAGATTTCAAATAATTATTCACTGAATTTCTCTCATTTCGGACACTCTCAAGTGTAAAGTAAGTTACGAAAACTACTACTATAACTATGTTCGAGTTATTATTGATTTCGATTATATTTACGATGAAAACGAGTTATACTTTATACTATATGGTAATAATAATAAGATATAATAATACCAATCAAGGAATCTATAATGTGAAAATTCTATGCGAAATCCTTTTATATAAGTTTATTAAAGTAAGTAGCAGAATGAGTAAGGTGAAGTAAAATTGAAGATGAAATATAAATATAAAGATATAATAGGATATATAATTGCAATATTCCTAGTAATGTCTGCATTTGGTTTCCTATATATTAGTGGTCATGTAGCAAAATCTCAGACACCACAACTTAATCCACAACCTACTTTTTCTTACGCTTCATCATATCCTCCCTTCGGTGTGACTACCGGATCAGGTCCCATAGTGCCTAATAATTGGAATGTGTTCGGTATCGGTGAGAAAAGTGATGACATACCTTACATGTTCATATTTGAGCCCTTAGCGTATGCTGATTTTATGACGGGTCAATTATATCCATGGTTAGCTACTAATTGGACATTCACTGATAACAACACTAACTTCATCGTGTATTTGAGGCATGGAGTTTACTTCTATTACAATGGAACATGGACTAATGGTTCACAAGTTCAGATTTTGTGGCCTTTTACAGCCAAAGATGTTTTGGTCAGTTTTCAAGATTATTTTGAAGTATATGGTAATCCATTTAATGTAACAGTAACTGAAATTAATCCGTACGAAGTAGATTTTCATTTTGGTACTCCTAATGTGCAGTATGCGTTATATGATCTTCTAGAGCAATTTATAGTGCCTTGGGAGCAGTATGCTAATTTATCAAATCCCGCTTCTGCGGTCATACCTATACCCGTTGGCACTGGTCCTTACTATTTAGCTCATGCAACAGCTACAGAGGCTGTTCTTTATAGAAATCCTTACTATTGGATACCAGGTAGGCCATTTATACCTGCGCTCACATATTATGTAGCTGTTTCAAACTCTATAGCATATGGCTATTTAGCTAAGGGAGTAGCTCAATGGGGAGGGACTGGAAGCACTGGTTCTACACCTTTCAGCAAGCTATTCGCCTATGCAAATCCTCAATATTATTTCGGAATGGCAAGTATAGGTAATGGGTCTGGAGGTCAACCCTCATTTTTATGGATTAACTTTGCTAAGCTCAATTACTGGCCTTGGAACGAGACATGGTTCAGATATGCCTTATCATTAGCCTTAAACAGGACTCAAATCAGTATTGGTTCTCAGTTTGGAATAACAACTGGAGCACCCCCAACACCTGCTGACTTTTTACCATCACCTATGGAACAAATTTGGCTTAATTCAACTATCATCCAAGAAGCTCATCAAGTGGATCAATATAATTTAACTGAAGCTATTCAAATTCTAGAGTCGCATGGTCTTAAGATAATTAATGGTAAGCTAAGTTTTCCCAACGGTACACCATTACCACCTGTTACTATAATTAATTATCAAGGTTTCTCAGATACTTTCGCTACTAGTGAGTTAATTGCTCAAGATTTACAGCAAATTGGTCTACAAATTTCTGTTATATCTGAGACACCATCAAACATGTTCGCAAGTGAAGATAATGGTCAATATGATTTGATTTATTGGCTAACTAACGCTTATACTCCGTATTATGTTTGGGAATATGCTTTCATTCCTCCTCTTATACCGGGTACCGATCAGCCAAACGTAACTGCTCTTCAAACTATAGGAGTGCCTATATATACTGATCCGGGAAGATGGATTCCACCTAAAGAATTTATAGACTTATGGATACAAGCTGGAGATACTACTAATGTAACGCTTTTGAAGCAAATATATAATAAGATGGCTGCTATTCTCATAAAGGATCTACCTGCGATACCCGTTGTCTTCGATGCATATCCTAGATACGAGTATGAGGATCAATATTACATAGGATTTTCTACCCCTCAATACTTCTACACTTGGAACGTAGAGCCCTGGATATATGGAAATGTGTTAATGTTACTTAATATAGCCCCTAGACCACCAGGTATGACACAGCAACAAGAAATACAATATACTCAGACCGCATGGCAAGACTTATTGAACTATATAAATGGAAAAGCAACTACTGCAACCCCTCAATCTCTACTAAACATGTTACAACCAACAGTTCCACTTAACACTTCAACTTCTACTACTTCAACTTCCACGACTACGCCCTTAACAACTACCACAACTTCTACTTCAACTACGCCCATATCTACTTCAACTTCCACTACTACCTCATCAAGCGGATTATCCATAGGTGTTATTGTAGGCATAGTTGTAGTAGTTATTGTTGTAATAGTTGTAGTAGCGTTTGTAGCATTAAGAAGAAGATAAAATAAGATATTTTCTTTTTTCCCATAATTTTTCCTAACAATATTCATTGATTAACTTCTCTAGATTTATTTTTAGCCAAATTATTATGATGGATATGGAAAATTGATTATTATACTAAATAATTACAATAATTTATTTGTAATTCTATATCAATTCTTGCTCTACTTCATTAACAAAGGTAATTTCGACATATAGCTTGTTTTTTTGAGTAATACGCAATTTATGCTCTTCAAATAAGGGTTTTTGTTTAAGGAAATCATTTCACAAAAATATGGTGAGTCTTTAGGTGTAGTTGGTTCAAATTAATGATCTTTCTCTAAGGGCGTAGAATCTGGGGCTTTTTTGGACAAAATTTTAATTCCCTTTCGTTTGTACATTTGCTTAAACGGTTAAAAGATTAACCCAAAGAACCTTGATGAATTCAAAAAACCTTGAGGACTACCTTGTTCTTTATCGTGAGCTTAGGACATAAATGGATGAGGATAAAGGAGAGAAGGGAAACGAAAGGCTTGCAAGGGTATTTTAAGAGAGTGAAGTGTGAGGGTTTGATTTCAAAAGGGACTGAGTGAGTTGTGAGGAAAGAGTTCACACGACTATTCTTTCATGGGTTGTTATTCATAATTTGCTGCGGTTTAAAGCGTTAGGTTAAATAGTCTAAAAGTGTTGTAGATTGGGGGAGAAGTAAGCTATTTGTGCCAGAGTCTTTTTGCAGGAAAAGCTTATATACCTGCCTTAGAATATGCTTCTAAATGCAAGAACATAAGGTTTATGAAGGAAATGGTATCTATAAAATAGAAGTAGGAGATCCTTTACCGCCATTAGAATTTGAATACAAACTAAGGGAGTCAAATAAGACCGTTTCTGAAATAGGTTTAATAATTAGACAAGAGCATGATAGAGTGATCATAGAGAAATCCTTAGATCTAAAGGAACATATAGTGGGTTTAGGAGAAAAGGCATATGAATTAGATAGAAAGAGGAAGAGATATGTTATGTACAATGTTGACGCAGGAGCATATAAAAAGTATCAAGATCCTCTTTACGTTAGCATACCCTTTTTTATTTCAATAAAAAATGGCACAGCAACTGGGTATTTCATTAACTCAGCATCTAAGGTTATCTTTGATATAGGCTTAGAGGAGTACGATAGGATAAAAATTATAATACCAGAGGAATCAGTTGAACTATACGTCATTGAAGGACCAACTATAGAAAGGGTTATAGAGAGGTATGTTGAGCTAACTGGTAAGCCATTCCTTCCTCCTATGTGGGCTTTTGGTTACATGATATCTCGATATTCTTATTATCCTCAAGATAAAGTGGTGGAATTAGTTGACCTAATGCAAAAAGAGGGATTTAGAGTATCTGGAGTATTTCTTGACATACATTACATGGATAAATATAAATTATTCACTTGGCATCCTCAAAGATTCCCAGATCCCAAAAAGATGATTGATGAATTGCATAAACGCAACGTTAAGCTAATCACCATAGTTGATCACGGAATAAGGGTTGATCAAAATTATTCTCCTTTTATTTCTGGTATAGGAAAATATTGTGAGTTTGAGAGCGGAGAATTATTTGTAGGTAAGATGTGGCCTGGAACTACAGTTTATCCAGATTTCTTTAGAGAAGATACTAGAGAATGGTGGGCAAATCTAATCTCAGAATGGCTATCACAAGGTGTAGATGGAATTTGGCTTGATATGAATGAGCCTACGGACTTCTCTAAAATTATTGAAATCAGAAACGTATTATCAAGTTTACCAGTAGAGTTCAGAGATGATAGATTACTTCACGTATTTCCAGATGATGTTATTCACCATTTAAAGGGTAGAAAAGTAAGGCATGAAAAGGTAAGAAATGCTTATCCTCTATATGAAGCAATGGCTACCTTTGAGGGATTTAGAAAGAGCAAAAGAGATGAAGTTTTCATATTGAGTAGGGCGGGTTATTCTGGGATACAGAGATATGCATTTATCTGGACTGGAGATAATACCCCTTCATGGGACGACCTAAAACTACAATTGCAATTGGTTCTCGGCTTGTCAATATCTGGTGTTCCTTTTGTTGGGTGCGATATAGGAGGATTCCAAGGTAGAGGATTCTCAGCAATTGATAATTCGTTTGAATTGTTAGTTAGATATTATGCTTTAGCGTTGTTCTTTCCATTTTATAGATCTCATAAGGCTACAGATGGAATAGACACTGAACCAGTATTTTTACCGCAGTACTACAAGGAAAAGATAAGACAAATAATTGAGCTAAGATATAAGTTCATGCCATACTTATACTCTTTAGCGCTAGAGGCTAGCAATAAGGGCCATCCAGTAATTAGGCCGCTATTTTATGAATTTCAGGACGACGATGACGCGTATAAAATTGAAGATGAATACCTTGTTGGTAAGTACTTATTATATGCACCTCTGATATCTAGAGAGGAAAGCAGATTGGTCATTTTGCCAAATTCCAATTGGTATGACTATTGGTCTGGACAGATCTACAAAGGGAAAACCGTGATAAGATCGAGTAACGATTTACCGATATATTTGAGAGAAGGCTCCATAATTCCATTAGAAGGTGATGAACTCGTAATCTACGGTAAAGGCTCATTAAAGCGATATGATAATGTAGAAATTGTCTTTAATGGTGAAGAAATAAGGTTCTCTAAGGAGATTTACATATCTAGACTAACAATAGTGGAAAGTGAAAGAACCTTAAATAAAGTGATAGTAAACGGGAAGGAGCTAACTGTGGAAAAGAGAAAACCTAATACTTTCAGTGTTGACGTGAATACCGTAGTGAAAGAAGGTAAAATTAGACTCATTTATTGAAGGATTTTCTTTACGAACTCCACAGATCTTATTATTCCATTAATGGGGTTATCTGGATCTGGTTCGTATTCTATCATTAAAGGTGTATTCAATCCTAACTCCTTAACTTTATTTACAACTCCCTTAACGTTGATAGTACCCGTTCCTACTATTACGTCATTTCCTCTGCTATCCACATCTTTTATGTGTATGTCATGAATTCTATTGGAAAGTGTTTCTATTGCATCTATGGGATTTTCTCCGTATCTAACTAAGTGAGCTAGATCAAGGCACATTCCAATTCTGTAATCTAGTTTTTTAGTGTATTCGTAGATTCTTTTAAAAGATCCCCATCTGTGATTAGGGCCGTGGTTATGTATCGCAACTTTGATGTTGTATTCCTTAACTAAATCGTTAATTAAATTTAAGGCGTCTTCGTCTGGATCTGCGGTTATAACTTCAATTCCTACTTTATTTGCAAATTCGAAGAGACTTCTTAACTCTTTCTCATCATTCTTTAAGTGATTTACCCCATGCGCAACTAACTTAGTTCCAAATTTTTTATGTAACTCTATAACAGCCTCAGTGTTATTGGAAGGAGGTAGATGTCTGGGAAAAGCTTCAACATACGTGATTCCTAGATCAGATATTGCCTTCAAAGCGTTTTCATAACTTAATTTCCTAAGGGAATAGCTTTGAATTCCAAGCCTCATGGTTATTGTTATTTTGCTTTAAGATTAAAAGCATTGATTATTTATAATGCAGATCGTCTCTGAAGTCTCTTTGACGGAATTTTCCAAATAAGGAGACTAATTTTAAACATTTTCTATCAGCTAGAAGACTGCATCTAGAACTATTATATTAGTTTTATTTTGAGTAAAAATAACTAAGAACACAAATATTGCTTTTAGCTCATTATAGCAGTATGGCAGTTGCTTTACTAACTACTTCATGTTGTGTTCCAGATGAAGCTGTGGTAAGAAGAGGTGAACTATTTTGGTATTTAAACTTTGCTTTAACAAGTTAACCAAAAAATTATTAAGAAGTAGTAGTCACTGCTTATGTTTTGGGATCTAAACTAGTTTTAAAAGAAATTAAAGGGAAAGATAGAAGTTAAACCTTGATATAGCTGTTTTATTTCTATTAATTAAATGGAAAACAAATTATCAAGAATCTAAATTGGATGCATTAAAGCAATGTCGATTTTTACATTCTTGCTACTACTTTGTGGGACTTTTTCCAGAAATTGCGTTACTTTTTTCATACTCTCTTAAGTAACGGTAACGTGCCAAAACAAATAGTTTACGAACATCATACAATATACTTCTTGTAGCTAAATTAGAAATAATAAATTAAATTACTCCAAATTAAATAACAATATTTATGTCCAATGGTAGCTTTACAATCTGTCTACTGGCCGAGGATAGATATATGGCCTTAATTAATTCTAGGCTTTTCATACCGTCTTTTCCATCAATCGGGAAGCGTCTATCCTCTGATAGGGCTTTTAGGAAATCCTTAAATAATGCCTTATGAAGGTCCCCCCACTGAATAATAGTTTCTTCTCTATACTCTACCTTTTCTTTAGACTCCATTTTTCCCTCAACAGCTACTGTCGCTAGTTTGTTATCTACAATTTCGGCGAATCCGTTACTCCCATGAACTCTTATCTTTCTATACTGATAGTTTATAGGCTTCATGGAGACAGTTTGGGATATGGTTCCTAAAGCTCCATTCTTATACCTTATAACTGCAACCGCAGTGTCTTCCACTTCTATAGACTCATGAGTTAAGTTATCGATGAATCCAGACACCTCTACCACATCACCGTTAAGCCATATCATGAGATCTATTGTATGAATTCCTTGATTTGTCATAACTCCACCCCCTTCAGTGTTCCACATACCCCTCCAGCTTCTAGCTATCTCATCTCTCTTGTAATAGTCTTTTACGTCACGGTACCATTTTAATTCGGATTCGATTAAATACACCTTACCCAAATTATCTATTATTTCATTTTTAAGCCTTTTAATATCGGGGGCATATCTTTCTTGGAATATTACACCTAATTTTACGTTATTTTTTTCAGCTCTACTTATCATTTCCTTAGCCCCAGCTAAAGTGGTTGCCATTGGTTTTTCTACAATTACGTTCTTACCATACTCCATCGCCAAGATGGCTTGAGGTGCGTGTAAATATGTAGGAGTCGCAATAGTGATCACATCGATTTCTGGATTTTTTAGAGCGTCATCAATAGTGGAGTAATATGATATGCCATATTGTTTGCCAATGCTTTCTGCTGTAGCTCTAACTTGATCCACTACTGCTATTAATTTCACAAATTCGACTTCCTTTTCTATCTCCTTTAAGACCTTTACATGCGTCTTTCCCACAGAACCTAAACCTATTACGGCTACACCAATTCTTTTCGTCATAAGTAATAAAGTAAAAACAACTTAAATAAAAATCTACGATAGCCTACGTGTAATACTCTGTCAAAATCTTTAAGAATGAATTTTCAAGATTGTGTTATTTTTTATCTTTACTATGATATAGGCAAGTGCTAAAGTGTTTCATTAATATTATTTACTTATTTGATATAAATATTGATATAACTATATATTTTTCAAAGCGAGAATTTATATATCTTTTAACGATTAATGTTATTTAAAGGAATCTCTCCTTAAATTCTGTTAGGTATAGCGACAACAATATGCATGCAGTATTGTTTATATTATCATTAGTGTGTGTACCATTTGAATACTTAACGCTAATTTTACGAACGGTTCTGATTAAGAGAATAACCTTAATCTTCAGATACCCAACAAACTAAGCATGTGTAAATATTAATCTAAACTCTTACGCATAATATTTATATATGTCATCTAAAAAGTTTAAATTAGGTGCCTATTTAATGAGGAAGGATTTCATTATTAAAAGAGGCATATACTATATTATAGTCTGGTTCGTCGGGATTACAATTGATTTTGTACTTCCTAGACTAATACCGGGCAGTGCATTAGCAAGTATAATTTACGGGAGAATTGGTGGGGCTGGAGCAAACTACGGACAAGACATCCAGCAGGAAATACAAATTCTAGTTCAACAATTAGGTTTGTCACAATATCAGCAACCTCTTTATATACAGTATTTTAATTACTTGAAAGAGGTAGTAACGTTAAACTTTGGTCCTTCTCTTTCTGAGTTCCCTGTATCTGTGGGCACAATATTAAAAGAAGCTGCTCCTTGGACTTTTGGGATTGTTATACCTGCAATAGTTGCATCGTTCTTTATTGGTAATTTGCTGGGTAGAGCTGCTGCTTTATCTAGAGGAAAGATAATAGACTACGTTGTGTTAGGAATAACTATGTTTTTATACACTTTTCCAGTTTTCGTAACTGGTGAGATTCTTATAGAGGTCTTAGCGGTTAATCTTCACATCTTTCCTACTGGCGGGCAATACAATACCCTACAGTTCCTTAAACCTACCTTAAGTTTACCTTTCGTATGGTCAGTTATATATCATGCGATCCTGCCCGTATTAACGTTAACTTTATTCTCTCTTGCAGGATGGATAATGGGTATGAGAAATAACATGATACCTATTTTACAAGAAGATTACATGAACTATTATAGGTTAATGGGTGTTTCTGAAAGAATGGTCGCTAGCAAAGCTTATAGGTTAGCTTTACTTCCGAATTTTACTAGCTTTTCCATATCTATAGGTTATTCCGTATTAGGAGCTGTGGTGATAGAATATTTATTCAATTACGCAGGATTAGGTTATTATTTCAATCAAGCTATCACCGGTTTAGATTATCCCTTGTTAAGCGGAATATTCTTCATGTTAGTTACAGCAATGGTTCTTAGTAATTTCGTAGCTGATATAATATACAGTATAATAGATCCTAGAACAAGCCAGGAGGAAACGGAGGGCGTATGAAATGGCCCAAAGTAGATTTGGTATATTTAACTTCAAAATAGACAAGTACAGCCCCGTCTATAACCTTATAAGGGGCGTATGGGAACAGAGAGTAGCTAGGGTAGGTTTCTACATACTCTTAGCGATAATAATATTCTCTCTAATTGGGGTCTTCTATACTCCATATAATCCTAATTATACAGGATTCCCAAGAGATTTGCCTCCTTCACCTCAACATTTACTAGGTACTGATGATTATGGACACGATGTTTTCTCCCAATTGTTAGTAGGTGGATTTCCAGTAATAGGTGTTGGTTTTGCAGTAGGTCTAATAGGCACTTTTATATCCATTCTAGTAGGTATTACAGCCGGTTTATATGCCGAAACGATGATTGATCGTGTATTAAGCGCAATAACTCAAATATTTCTTATAATACCTGGAATTTTAATTATAGAGCTAATAGGAGCATATTTGGGGGCAGTTCAATTTAAACTAGGTTATCTAACTATTCTCTTTGCACTCTCATCAACAGGGTGGGCATGGGGATCTAGGGTGTTAAGATCTCTAGTATTAGCATTAAGGCGAAGAGAATATATACTATCATCTGAACTAATTGGAGAATCTAAATTAAGCACCATATTCCGTCAAATAATACCAAATAATTTACCATTTATTGCATCTAACTTCTTCTTCACTGCCATTTATGGTATAACTGGATTCACATTCATTTACTACTTTGGATTAGGTAGTCTAACACAAGTTAACTGGGGAACCATGCTGTATTGGTCTTTAGGTGGAGAAGCGTATTTAAGAGGACTGTGGTGGTGGTATATTCCACCGGGACTTATGATAGGTTTAGTAGCATTCTCCTTTGCCTTAATAAACATAGGAATCGATAGAGTAGCAAATCCAAGACTCAGAGTGTGGGATGTTAAGAAGTACATGAAGCAATTAGAAAAAGCAAAGGAAAAGAATGAGGTAGTTGTGAAATGAGTGAAGTTTCCATATCTGTTAAAAACCTAAATGTAGGTTATCTATCAGATTATGGACTAATAAAAGTATTGAGAGATGTTAGCATAGATATACCAGAGGGGAAAATAACTGGTATCGCTGGTGAATCTGGTTCTGGGAAATCAACTCTTGCTACAACTATAATGGGATTTGTAAATCCACCTATGTTTGTACAAGGTGGAAGTATAATTGTAGATGGTAGGTATGATATTCTCTCGATGTCCAAAGAAGAATTAAATAAGATTAGAGGTAAGATAATATCTTATGTTCCACAAGCTGCGCAAAATTCCTTAAATCCAATCAGAAAGGTAAAAGAGACCTTCATGGATATTTTAAAGGCAAAAGGAATGGACTACTATACTAATATTGACGTTGTTCATAGAGCATTGGAGGATGTAGGATTAACTGATAGGCAAGTATTGGATATGTACCCATTTCAACTTTCCGGTGGTATGAAACAAAGAGTTGTAATTGCAATATCCCTTCTCTTAAGTCCTAAGATAATAATAATGGACGAGCCTACTACGGGATTGGATGTAGTAGTTCAATATGAAATCTTGAAATTGTTAAAGAAGATACAAAAAGAGAAGGATCTAACATTAGTCATCATTAGCCATGATATAGCCATGTTATTCCAGATATCAGACTACGTTGCTGTAATGTATGGTGGGCAAGTTGTAGAATATGGTAAGTATCATACATTATTGGAAGCTGCATATCATCCTTACACATATCTTCTACTAAGTAGTGTACCTACTGTTAGATCTAGAGGTAAAAAACTACCCAGAATACCTGGTGATTTCGAAGGCTTTATAAGATATCCAAAAGGGTGTGTCTTCTCATCAAGGTGTCCTTTTGCAACTAGTACATGTAAGGAAACTCCGCCTGAAACTGTAGTATATGATAAATTTGGATTTTATAAATGTAGTAGATATCCAGAGTGGAGAAATGAGGTGAAAAAAGCTTATGAGTAGCAAGCTAATTGAATTAATACATGTATATAAAGATTTTATAGTAAGAAAAGGGGTATTTGGAAAAGAACACAGACCAGGGATATGGGACGTTAATATGGATATAAGGAAAAATGAAATAGTCGGAATGGTAGGTGGAAGTGGTGGAGGTAAGACAGTAATTGCTTGGATGATAGTTGGACTATTAAAACCTACAAAAGGATCAATTATGTATTACCCCATGAACTTAGATGTTACTAAGGCAAATAAAAAACAATTAAAGGAATATAGGGCTGATGTGCAATTGGTTTTCCAAGATCCTTATTCGTCGCTAGATCCTGCTCATACTGTTAAATGGCATTTAGAGAGACCTCTAAAAGTACATAAATATAAGGGAGATATAGAGGAAAGAGTAAAGGAATTATTAAGAGACGTTGCATTAACTCCACCAGAAGACTTCCTAAATAAATATCCTTTCCAGTTATCCGGGGGACAAAGACAGAGAGTTTACTTAGCTAGAGTATTGGCGTTAAATCCTAAGGTATTAATAGCTGATGAGCCAGTATCAAATGTTGACGCATCAATACGAGCTTCATTATTGGATTTGTTTAAGAGATTAAGAGACGAAAAAGGAATATCCATCATGTACATTACCCATGATATCGCAACTATTGGTTATGTCGCTGATAGAGTTTATGTAGTCAAAAATGGCAAAATAGTGGAAGAAGGAGACGTGGAAACTATAATTTCACATCCAAAACATGAATACACTAGATTATTGATAGAAGCTGTCCCTGATCCTTATAAACGAGTAGAATAATTTTTACGTAACTGTTTTTAATCTTTTCTTTCTAAAATGTTGTGAATAAGCTTAGTTTAGAGATAGGGATTATATCACTACGTCTATTGAAAGGATTCTAATATCTAAAATTCTATGAAAAAGTTTAAATAGTATTAAGAGCACGTATAAATAGGCGAAATGTAATGAATAAATACAAAATTGTATCCACAATAGTTACAGCTCTAATGTTAATCAGTATAGGAGTTTTTGCAATACCAATACTCTCACAAACATCATCCTCAGTACAGCCAGAAGGAAGTATGGTTGTTGTAGCTTCACCAGTAGGTACGTGGCAAGATAATTTCAACCCATGGAATGATCCTAATAATCCAGCATACATGGGATTATGGCTTATTTACGAACCATTAGCTTTAGCAAACCCCTTAAATGGTGAGATTATTCCTTGGTTGGCTACTAATTGGACTTGGACCACTGGTTACGTTACCACTTCTAATGGTACTAAAATACAAACACTAGCACTAATACTGTATTTGAGGCATGACGTGTACTTCACTGATGGTACACCATTTAACGCAACAGCAGTATGGTACACAATAGCACTAGAACAAGCATACCCACAACTAGGGCAATTGGCAGGAGATGTTGCAAACATGACAATAATAAACCCATACGAGTTAGAGATAGTATTCAAACCCGGACAAACTCCAATCATCTTATATACTGTATTGGAACAATGGATCGTTGACCCCGCTCAATGGGGTAAATTATTCCCAGTGGAACAATTGCCCAATGGTACTTTTGTCGCACTAAACAAGACCGGCAATCCATTTACATACGCCAACCCAAACCCAATAGGAACTGGACCATACATGCTGTACAGTTACAGCCCACAACAGATAGTATTAGTAGCTAATCCACACTACTGGATGCCCGGAGAGCCTAGAATAAAATACATATTGTTCCCTGCGGAAGCAAGTAACGTACCAGCAGATACAGCATTAAATAACGGTCAAATAACTTGGGCTGGACTATTTGAACCTGATATTCAACAGAATTTCGTAGCTAAGAATCCAGCGTACTATCACTATTATTTTGCCCCAAGTTCACCACAGATGGTTTTGTTTAATGATATGAGATGGCCCTTGACTGACCCAGTGTTGAGGGAAGCAATTTACATGGCCATCAATAGAACTGCAATTTACTACCTAGGTGAGTATGGGTATGAGCCACCTACGACTACTCCCTTACCCTTACCACTACAAATGTTAAACGTGTTAAACTCTTCTGTCTTACAAATGGCTGAGCAAATAGCTCCTCCACAAGGTAATGTGACTGGAGCTTTGCAACTACTAGAATCCCACGGTTACAAGTTGGTTAACGGACAATTAATAGCTCCAAATGGTACTCCAGTTCCTACAATGACAATAATGGCTCCAGCAGGATGGACAGACTGGGATGCAGACCTAGCACTAATAGCACAAGACTTGAAACAAATAGGAATAAACGTACAAGTACAAACACCCCCATTCTCCACTTGGTACAACTACATGCAAACAGGAAACTTCTGGATGGGAATGATATGGGATTTAATTACTGGTCCAGCGCCCATTTTCTACTTCCAAGGATATATGTGGAACTGGTGGAATTCTCCTGGTAATGTTACACCAATAGGAAACACAACGTATTATAACATGGAGAGGTTCAACTTATCTGCGAGGTTATCCCCAAACTCTCCTCTAGTTAATCAATTAGTCTACTACGCTTGGGGAAATATTACTAATCCCACTGTCGAGAATCAATTGATAAATGAGCTAGCATTAGCTTGGTTAAAGTATATGCCAGCATTTGGTGTAGTTTATGGTGCAAATTGGTATGAATATGTCAATAATACTGTTACTGGTTGGCCTACACCACAGAACTATTATTGGCCAGCCCCACCATGGGAATCTACTGGAATTACGCCTTTACCAGTTGTTTTAGCCTTGCATTTGGTTAATCAGTCTGTTCCAGAGCCGTGGTGGTATTACACTTCACAAGTTCCTCAAAGCTGGTACACTTCAAATGATCCATTCGTCTATCAACCAACAAGTACGACAACTACTTCAACTTCAACCACTACAAGCACGAGTACTACTACGACGACAACTACAAGTACTACTACTCAAGTTTCCACGAGTACAGTTACTTCAACTACTACTCAAGTATCGACAACTACAAGTACTGTTACTCAGACTGTTACTTCTTCATCATCTAATACTGGATTATACATTGCAATAGCAGTAGTAGTAATCGTGATAGTAATCGTAGGAGTAGTGCTAGCACTAAGAAGAAGGTAAAAAATAACTATTAATAAAATGAAATATTTTTTCTTTTTCTTTTTTAAAGCAAAACTAGTTTTTTGCTAATCTTTAGTGATAAGGGAGAAATCTGTAAGCTGGCAAACCTTTAATATTTAATTTTATTGTAAATAATTTTCCGGCTAAGGGCTCTCCTCCTCGACTCATGGTAGTTATAAACAATTGGTTCATTTCTGGGCCTCCAAAAGTTACTGAGGAAACGTATTTGACTGGTAATTTTATTTCATATATTTTCTCTCCATTCTTTGGATTCCATCTACTAACCTTACTGCCTCCGGAATGAGCTATCCATAAATACCCTTCCTCATCAACAGTCATTCCATCTGGCCTACCTGGTTCTTCTCCAAAATCTATAACTGTTCTCCTATTATGAATATCTCCACTATTCTTATCGAAGTCAAACGCAAATACTTTTCGTAATGGGGTATCTATAAGGTAAAAAATTTCGTTTTCTGGATCCCAACCTAAACCATTAGATCTATAAAGGCCATCTAGTACTTTAAATAAGTTCTTTCCGCTTAATTTATATAAACTTGCTGTGGGTTTAGGATTTTCAATGTCTAAGTTCATGGTGCCTGCCCAATATCTACCATTTGTATCGCACTTGCCATCGTTAAATCTATTTTCTTTATCATTTTTTAACTCATAAATCGGGGCTATCTCGTTATCATTTAAACTGACAGTATAGAAGCCATGCCTTAATGTAACTATGATTCTCTCATTATCAATGACACAAAGAGAAGTAACCAAATCTGGTGTACTAAGATACTTTTCTTCATTTGTCTCCAGATTATATAGAATTATCTTTTTCCCTTCTATATCTACCCAGAATAAAGTATTCAGGGCTTTATCGTACACCGGACTTTCTCCTAAAATTGCCTTGTAACTTCCAAATGGTTTTAATTCCATGTGACATGTAGAAGAATAGAGAGCTTAAAGCTTATTTATTACCTTCTGTATAGGGGAAACTCATGAAATATAAATACGCTTATACACTAGATTCTGGGGTACCATTAGGTGGTATTGGTACTGGGTCAGTGGAGATAAGAGCTGATGGCAGATTATACTCATGGACAATATTTAATAACGGTGGGATTGCTGAGAGAAACGAGGATAGATATAAATATTTTTTAAATGAATTTGACTCTTTTTTCGCTGTAGATTATAAAGGGAAAGTTAGAATATTGCAATCATATGATTACTATTTTGGTGCAAATCCTTATACAAGGCCTTGGATAAGACCAGTTAAGGAAGTGGAGTTTGTCGGAGAACCTCCCATAGCGTATTTAAGATATGATATACCAGTTTCATTAAAATCGTTTTCACCATTGATACCATTAGACGTTAAAAATTCAGCTTTACCGGTCGCTATTTTTAAATTCAATAGTGATGGCGATGATAATGCTAGATTTTTCTTTGGAGTAAATAATCCATTTGAAAAGGGTCAAATAGATCTGATAGGCGGCGATGTTATCACCTTTAGAGGTGAGACCGAGTCTGAAGATCCTAGATATCGAGGTAATATCTGTATTAAAGTGATAGGAAAAGAAACTAGTGTTGTTGGTTATAATCAAATTTTCGATTTCTGGGATGATTATAGGGGTAAAAGGTTAAAGGAAAAGAAGGGAGATAGACTAGGAATAGTAAGTGGTAAGGGAAGAGAAGTAACGTTTATATTATCTTGGTATTTTCCAAATTTCGTCCTAAAGGATGGTAGAAGGATTGGCCATTATTATGAGAACTTCTTCAATAATTGTAATGAGATAGTGGACTATGTTGTTAAGAATCTCAATTATCTTGAGGATAAGACTACGCAATTTCATGATTTGCTATATAAACCTAAGGGAGTAGAAGAATGGATAGCTGATCTCATTGGTGCCCAGATAGCTACTTTAGTGAAAAGCAGTTGGTTATCTAAGGACGGATTCTTCGGATTATGGGAAGGTTATTTTGACACATCAGATCAGAGGAAGATAGGTAAGTATCCCTATACTGATGGCCCGGAAAATACTGCCTTGAACACAATAGACGTTTTACTGTACGCACTGCCGGGTGTAATGTTATTATTTCCAGAATTAGCTAAAAACGTTGTTAGAGATCTTTCAAGTAGAAGTCTTAAGGAGAATACTCCAGAATATGTGATATTAGCACTCTCATTTCCAGAGAATTTAATTAAATATAAGGAAGAAGTGAGAAAAGATCCAACTATAAGTACTGATGTTAATAAACTATACGAGACAATAAAGAGGATTGTAAAAGAAACGGGTAAAGATCCTAAAGGTAGAATGCCTCATTACATTCGCCACTCTTTGAACGTAGATACTTATGAGAGAATAGATATTAATCCAGAATTTGTATTATTATATTATTTAGTATCAAAATATACTGGCGATGAGAAATTATTAAAAGAAGTTTATGATATTGCAAAGGGAGCAATAGAAAGTATAATGAGGACTCAGACTCTTGAGGGTTTACCTTACCTCACTCTACCGTCTGGAATAGAATGGATTCGCCACGTTAACAATATGTTAAATGTTAATGACGCTCATAAGATTCTTGGCTATCACTCTCTCTCTTTATCAATGCAAACTTTAGATGATTGGTCTTGGCTAGGTTACTCCTCATTTGTCTCCTTCCTATGGTTAGCCTCACTAGAGGCTTTAAACGATGCCTCAAAAAGGCTTGGTAGGGAGGGGAATTTTGAGGTAAAGGAACTATTTGATAAGATAGTAAAATATCTGTGGAATGGTGAGTATCTCATAAACTGGTATGATCCAGTGTCACGATTAAGAGATAGTTCTTCTAACGCTTCGCAAATAATAGGAGACTGGTATGTTCAGCTGTTAGGATTATCGGAATTTTTAGATTACGAGACAAGGAAGTCTGTGTTCTCTTCAATAATGAAGTATAATTACAGAGAAGAGGAGGGATTAATAAACGGATCTTCAAGTGAAGAGATAACACCATTAGGAGTCCCTCTATCTATACAGTCTAAGACTCCGTGGAGTGGAGTAGAGTTCTATCTAGCATCACATATGTTATATAATGGTTTCGATGAGTATGCCAAGAAGATTCTTAGGAACGTTTATGAAAGGTATGAATTAGCTGGCAACTTTTGGAATCATATTGAGTGGGGAGCTAGATATATGAGGCCATTAGTTGCGTTGTCAATGATACATTCAATTGAAGGCTTAAGAGTAAATTGGTTAGATAGGGATGTGAGTATTGATAAGAAAAGAAATATAAGTTGGATCCTCCTCCTTCCAACAGCGTGGGGTTCAATAGAGATAAATGAAGGTAAAATTAAGATTAAAGTGTATCACGGTGAGCTTAAATGCAAAATAAACGGTATTGAAGTTAATGTAAAAGAAGGTAATGAAATAGAGACCTAGAAAAATTCAGGTAATGAATTACTTCACTCTAGTATTATTTCAGCTTGAAGCAGATCCAGGTTTTCATCTAGCTTGAATGCTACCATGTCATAATAATCATTTAGGTTTATCATGTTCCATCCAGTATTTAGCGTTAGACTATCCTCTCTCACCTTAGAGAATAATGAATATTCAGCTACTCTTATTTTAGTAGACTTTGGTGAATAAACTCTCAGTTTCTTTTCTGAAAATCCTTTTAGAGGTATACCACCAAACCATCCGTCTATTCCCGCAGTAGGCGAATAAGCGCCGTCGTGAATCCACATTCTTATTGGATTCCACGGTTTCTTGAATAGCTCTTTTACTGGAATAGCAAATATTCCTCCATCACCTGATCTATAAGTATATACCCCAGTATGGTTTGCATATGAGGCACCAACATAAAGATTTTCTCCATCATGTGCCATTCCAAAAACAGCGCCACTCTCTGAAATTATCTGAGGTACTACAGGGTCAATTCTGAGTAGTAATCCAAATGTAGTTCTAGCTGACATATCTCTTAGATCCTCAGCTGGATTAGCAGGTATGATTGGTATTCCCATTATGTAGACTTTTTGAGCTCTGAAACCGGGGATGTATGATGGTCTTTCCGACTCTGGATTACGTATTTCTAGGAAAGGATATAGCTTGTATATATCTTTTTGAGGGTCAATATGAATGAGGGCTCCACCATAGAACGCTATTAACTTATTCTGTATTTGTACTATTTGCCCTCCTACTCGTCTTATCTGTATTTTCTTGTTGTTATCTAGAGGGAAATCAAAAGACTCCACAAATTTGTGTTCACCGTTAAGTGTATTATAAACGAGTATTGATGAAATATCTGTGTGAATTGGATTAAATATTGTAGCAAATATTTTATCATCTTTCATTTCCATTTTATAAACAGTTCGATTTTTTACTATGAACTCTGCATCCCTAGTAGATACACCAACTTTCCATAAGCCCAATTCTGCATGTCCATCAGCTCTACTGAAATATACTGAATCCTCATGCTCATCATATAATAAATCGGTGACCTCTCCATACCAGTTGTTTGGAGGTATTTTATCGTCCCATTTTCTACTCCATAATACCTCTACCTTATCATTATCGTAAATCGCATGTATGTGACTGTATTTATTTCTCATATCCTGATACTTTAGAATTCTTTCGTATTGAGCGACCTCTATCATCCCTGGTGGGGCTTTTAACCAACCTCCTATAAACAATAAATCTTTAGACCATGTTAATGCAGCGTGTGTGTCACCTGCAACTCTTGGTGCTCTTCCTAATTTTTCATATCTATATATGACCTCGCCATTAGAGTAAACTTTCGCTGCATGACCATCATGGACTATCATATTCTTTGACATGGGGTGAAAACCAATATATAACGACCTAAATTGATGGTGACCTAACGCTACTTCATTATGTTGAACGAATTCTTTTAAAACTAGTTTAGGTTTTTCCAACTTCTATCCACAATCGTAATGGTTCGCTTCACTATTTAAGCATTTAGCGTTACTGTTTTTATAGACTCAAGAGGATTAACATTTATCTATTAACTTTGTTTCTTTGCATTATAAAAGGAAGTCAGCAATGTGAGAATTGTTAAAGATAATATATCTTTAAAAAAAGAAATTATATAAAACAATAATTGAGGTTTTTTGGTTTGGGTCTCCTGTATTCAACTCTCGATCCCTGGATTTCACAGAAGTCGTGGATAACTTGTTCATCCTTCTCAATTCCCTTCGCGGGGAACCCCACTAACCCTTTGAGAAAACCCCCACATCTTGATTTAACCCTATCACTACTCGGGAATTTATCATCCACATCTAGGGTGAGATCTGAAAAGCAAATTGTAATTGTAGTATTCAAAATTTCACGCTTTTATGGGAACTGTCTTCCACGGCATTTATAACTAGTAACTACATTTTTGCATTAAAGAAAATCTTTAAAACGTAACTCTATTTTTAATCCTCTTATGCGGTCTTGGTATAGGCAAAGAATATCCCTTGAAGGTTTCTGGAAGTTCAGATTAGATGAGAGAGATCTCGGAGAGAAAGAAAATTGGTATGGAGGCTTTGAGTCAGATGACGTCATTTATGTACCTGCTTCTTGGAACGAGCAAAATCCGGATTGGGACCAATTTTCCAGTATTGCATGGTATGAGAAGAAAGTCTTCATAAATGAAGAGCATAACAATAAGGAAGCCTGGATTATATTTGATGGAGCTGGTTATTTTACTAAAGTTTGGATTAATGGGTCTTATATTGGGTCACATGAGGGATCTTTTACCAAATTTAAATTTTCAATCAAAGACAAGTTAACGTTTGGAGATTTTAACAATATTATTGTGAGAATAGACAATAAGCCAGATGTACATAACCTCCCTCCGGCTAAAGAATTAAACGTAACTGCCTTTGATTTCTTCAACTATGGTGGAATTCATAGGCCTGTATATATCGAGTTAGCCGATGAATGTCATGTAGAGGATTTAACTATACACACTAAAGCTAATGGGAAATTAAGATTAAAGGCAGAAGTTAACTGTAACGAATATGATTTGAAAATTAGACTAATGGATAAGGAAATGAATAATTTAATATTGGAGGACGAAATTAAGGGAGCTAAATCTAGAATAGTAGAATACGAGAGAAGCGTTAATAACGTTAAACCATGGGATCCAGAAAGTCCTAATCTTTATATACTCATACTAGACGTTTACGTAAATCATAAATTAAGAGACTCGGTGTATGAGAGAATAGGTTTTAGAGATGTTGAAATCAGAAACGGTAGAATATATTTAAATAATAGACCCATATTCCTTAAAGGGTTCGGAAGGCATGAAGACTTTCCAGTGTTAGGAAAGTATATGTATGGTGCTGTGCTAATCAGAGACTTTTACCTTATGAAGAAAATAGGGGCAAATTCCTTTAGGACCTCTCATTATCCCTATTCTGATGAACATTTAGATCTTGCGGATGAACTAGGCTTTTTAGTTATACTGGAACCACCATTATGTTACTCAAATATTAATAGGATATTAAACAAGGAGGAAATCGCTAAATTATTTAGTGATGAGAGGTATTTAGAGAAAGCTAAGAGTGTAATAAACGAGATGATAAAGCAACATAAAAACAGACCTTCGGTTATAATGTATAGTGTAACTAATGAACCACCAAGTGATATCCCAGAAGTGGCGGAGTTCATTAGAAAGATAGCTGAATACTTTAAGGTTCTTGATCCTACGCGAGGAACGACATTTGCATCTCATAGGTCTATAAACGATTTAGCTTTAGGTTGTGTTGACGTCATTTCCCTTAATTATTATCATGGTTGGTACACGGAATGGGGTGAGATATCTAAAGGAGTTAGCATAATGTTAAGAGAAATTGAGGAAATACATAAAAGGTTTCCAGATAAGCCCATAATGATAACTGAGTTCGGTGCTGATGCAATTCTAGGTCTTCACAGTGATCCACCGCAGATGTGGTCTGAAGAATATCAAGAAGAAATGATAAGAAGCTACGTCGAGACTTTAATGAGAAGAGACTACATTGTAGGATTACACATATGGAATTTTGCAGATTTTAGAAGTACACAAAGTCCCATGAGGTCAATACTCAATAGAAAGGGTATATTTACTAGAGATAGACAACCCAAGTTATCAGCTAAAACAGTTAAGGAGTTATATAGTAAGATCAAAACTTTTTTGTCCTAACTTGCTTTTAAGGTCTAGAATGACAGTCCTACGAATTCGTAACGTGAATTAGTTGAATGGTTAGAGGCAAAGCATGTAATGCCTAATATATTGATTAATGTTCAATTTTCGAAATAAAGTTTTTATTTTTAAGATCTTTTGATATTAATATGCGGATAACAAGCGTAGAAGTGGGATTGTATAAAATTCCATCAAGACATATTCAAGAGAATTCCATAGCTAGATTTACTGCTTATGAATGGACTATAGTCAGGCTAAAATTCTCTAATAATATAGAGGGTATTGGTTGGACTTACACTCAAGGTAGAGGGGGTAGTTCAATTTTCCACTTAATAACTGATTATTGGGCAAAGGAACTTCTTTCTGAAGGGGATTTGGACCCTTTAACGCTTAACAAGAAAGTGTGGTCATTAACTTATTCCTATGGCTTAGAAGGCTTAAGTAGGCTAGCTTACTCCGCTATAGATATTGCGTTATGGGATGGTTTAGCTAAATCTCATGATTTGCCATTATACGAGATGTTAGGAGGTCCAAAGTCTCCAAAGGTAAAAGCTTATAGAAGTGCAATAGATCTTAATTTCTCTATTGAAGAATTAGTTGATGATGTAAAGAAGTTTAAGAATATGGGGTTTAAGGCGTTTAAAATAAAGGTTGGAAAGCCAAATTTTGAGGAGGATATAGAGAGGATAAAAGCTGTGAAGGAGGTAATAGGTAGTTATCCCTTGATGGTTGACGTTAATAGGGGATGGAATTTCCAAGATACCATAAGAAGAGGTAAGGTATTGTATGACTTAGGCGTTTACTGGTTAGAAGAGCCCATAGAAGCCGATTTATTAGATCAATATAAGATGCTAAGGGAGAAGCTTGACATTCCCATAGCTGCTGGAGAAAGCTTATACAACGGTTTTGAGCAAACTAGACTAATAATTGAGAAATGCGTAGATATTGTTCAATTAGATGTATTGCGAAGTGGAGGTATAACAGAGTGGATGAAATACGCTAAGCTTGCAGAATCCTTAGGTTTACCAATGGCACCACATTTCGGTGAGGAGATTTCAGTACAAGTTTTATCCGCAATAAAGAATGCTTTGTTCCTAGAACACTTACCGGGAAGTAATTTAAATGATAGTGGAGTTCTGAAGTCTTCGTTAAAATTTGAAGATGGCTACGCGATTCCTCCAGATAAGGCTGGACATGGAATAGAATTTGACTGGGAAAAATTATCAAAATATCAAGTATTGTATAGTAAGATAGGTTAAAGTGGGTTAGGCACTTATCGCATTCTAAAAAAGAAAAGCAAATCGTGTAGGCAAACAGTTAATTTAGACTAGAGAATCGAATAAAAAACAGTAAGTCTATAATTTTTCAACAGAAATTATGTCGTTTATTTTTTCTATCATTTTCTTCTTAATATCATCACTTACCACATCATCCAGATTTGGCAATGGTGGTCTAACAACATAACTTGATATTAATCCTCTTAACCAAGCACCTAACTTGGCTAAATGCGACATCGTTAATGGAGTTTTGATAAAGGCCCTATACTCTAAAAGTGTATTATATAGCCGTATAGAATTCTCTAAATTACGTGCCCTATAGCTTTCAAAAATCTTAAGTGGTAATGCAGAAAACGATCCCATTGACGTTGTAAACCCTTTAGCACCTAATACAAGTCCTAATAGTGCCCTCTCCTCTAGTCCATCTATAACGTCTACCTTATTCCCTATTAATCTCTCCACCTCCTTAAATTCCACTACGTTATATCTAGCTTCCTTTAATGCTTTAAAATTCGGTATAGAATCGCTTAACTTCTTTAAAAGCTGAGGTGAAAGATCTACTCCAACTGTAGATGGATTGTTATATATTACAATAGTGGAATCGCATGACTGACTTACCTTTGTGAAATAGTCTAAAAGACCTTTGTCATTACCCTTCAAGTAATATGGCGGTGTAATCATTATCTTATCCACACCTATTTCCTTATACCTTCTACAAAGTTCACTGGTCTCTAAGAACGAAGTTGATGATGCTCCAGCTATGATCTCTCCCTTATTTAATGCTTTCCTTACCGTATCCACTACTATTACTTTCTCCTCAAATGTCAGAGACGAGAACTCACCTGCAGTACCTAAAGGTACTATATACTTATAGCCAACATTTTCCGCAAATTCAATCATCTTCCTTAAACCCTCCAAATCTAAGTCCAATGATTTAGTAAATGGTGTTACGTTAGTTAAGAATACTCCTTCCATAACTATACACTCGTATAAAGATTTTTAAGAATACTGCTAACATGTCATTTAATGAAAATTGTATTTTCAAGCTTAGCTTATCCCGAGTTAGGTCTAAAAGAGGTCGTGGAGAGAGTAAATAGGTTTGGATTTGACGGATTAGAGTTAAGGGTTGCAGATGATGGGAGGCACTTAAAACCAGAATTTCCAATAAGTAGAGAGATCTTAGAAATTCTCTCTTCTATTAAAATATCGGATTTAGCAGGATACGCTAGATTTTCCTCAGAAGATGAGAACGAAAGAAGGAGAAATGAGAGAATATTGGAAACTTTAATTAAGATAGCTAATATCCTAAACGCATTAGGTGTGAGAATATATGGTGGAGAGTTCTCTGAAGAAAATGTTATACATAAAATAGCGGATTCGTTAAATAGAATGAGTAAAATAGCACGTGACTATTCCGTCAAAATATTGGTAGAAACTCATGATAGTTTAGCGAGAAAGGATAACTTGGTTAAGTTGATAGAAAATTTAGATTATGAAATCGGTTTTGTATATGATCCTGCAAATGTAATTTTCGCTGGAGATTCACATGATGAAGTTTATCCACTCATAGCTAAAAGGATATTTCAAGTCCACATTAAGGATTTCGTAATAAGAGATAACAAGAGAATATTCGTTGAACCCGGTAAAGGTGTAGTTCCCTTATCGAAGATTATAAAAGATCTTAAAGTCGATAACTATAAGTATTACGTATCAGTTGAGTGGGAGAAATTGTGGCACCCTGAAATAGAAGATAGTGATGTAATATTGCCGAAGTACCTTTCATACTTGAGAAAGATTATAAATGAGTTGTGAAATTATAGGCAAAATACGTATGAAGGAAAATAGGTAATTAATATGGTAAGCCTTTATAAAGCGTTGATGATGATAGGATTTGAAAAGGTAGCTCCTAGGACATTACGAAGAGGCAATGTTGAGGTACATTTACGCTTCGGTTACGGTGAAGCGAAGTGGGAAATACACACTCCCTTAGGGTCAGCAACATATTTAAGTCAAAAAAGGGCTTTACACGGCCTAGTGTTAAGATTTGCAATTTCAAAAGAGGATCTAGAAATTTTAAGCTCATTAGGAGTAGATTACGCTAGAGAAGAACTAATTAATTTCGAGAAAACAATGAAGAGAATAGAGAAGGGAAGTCGGAAGGCTATTTTAAACTACATATCCTCAATTGAGAGGGAACAACTGGATTTTAAGTTAAATAAGAAAAGAGGGAAATAAATTATTATTTATTATAATGAATATCATAACTACTTAGGTAACTAAAGGGGTATTGTAACATGTAAGCCCAAACTCTTAAATATTCTATAGGTTGTTCTATTAACGTGACAAGTGTAAGGAAAATATTAAGCCACATGAGTTTAGAGGAAAAGATTGCACAACTACAAGCTACTCCAATAGATAATTTACTCGAAGGCAAGGAATTCTCAGAAGAGAAGGCTAGAAAAATATTACGTTTTGGAATAGGGCAAATTACTAGGGTAGCTGGAAGCAGATTGGGTTTAAAACCTAAAGAAGTCGCAAGTATTATAAATAAGGTTCAGAAGTTCCTTATGGAAAATACTAGATTAAAAATACCCGCAATAATACATGAAGAATGTCTTTCTGGTTTAATGGGATATACTGGTACTTCTTTTCCTCAAGCAATTAACTTAGCTAGTACATGGGATATGGAATTAGTTAAAAGCGTAGCTTCCACAATAAGATATCAAGGAAGATTAGTTGGAATCCATCAATGTCTTTCTCCAGTTTTAGATGTGTGTAGAGATCCCAGATGGGGAAGATGTGAAGAGACGTTTGGAGAGGATCCCTATCTCGTAGCGTCAATCGGTTTATCATATATTAATGGCTTACAAGGTGAGAATGAACTCGTAGCCACAGCTAAACACTTCGCAGGCCATGGTTTTCCCGAAGGTGGAAGAAACATTGCTCCAGTTCATGTGGGTAATAGAGAATTGAGAGAAGTATTTCTCTTCCCCTTTGAAGTTGCAGTCAAATTAGGAAAAGTAATGTCTATAATGCCAGCTTATCATGAAATTGATGGAATTCCATCTCACAGCAATATGGAGTTACTAACTAAAACTCTGAGACAAGAGTGGGGATTTGATGGAATAGTAGTATCTGACTATGATGGTATAAGACAGCTAGAAACAATACACAGAGTGGCATCAAACAAAATGGAGGCTGGAATACTGGCTTTAGAGGCAGGTGTCGATATGGAATTTCCCAACGTAGATTGTTATGGGGAGCCATTAATGAATGCAGTTAAAGAAGGCCTTATTTCAGAGGCAATGATAGATAGGGCGGTAGAAAGGGTATTGAGGATAAAGGAAAGACTTGGCTTATTTAATAATCCCTTTGTCAATGAGAATAACGTTCCTGAAAAACTAGACGACCAAAAATCTAGGGAATTAGCCTTAGAGGCAGCTAGAAAATCAATAGTTCTCCTTAAAAATGATGGTATACTACCATTAAGTAAAAATGTAAATATAGCCGTAATAGGTCCCAATGCTAATGAGGCTAGAAATCTATTGGGAGATTACACATATATGGGGCATTTAAATCTTGAAGGAGGTATAGAGGTAGTTACAGTATTGCAGGGAATAATGAGAAAAGTAAATGGAAAAGTACTTTACGCTAAAGGTTGTGATATCGCAACTGAGTCCAGAGATGGATTTGCAGAGGCAATTGAAATAGCCAATAAATCTGATGTGATAGTTGCTGTAATGGGAGAAAAATCCGGTTTACCTCTATCATGGACAGATGTTCCAAGTAAAGAACAATTTGAAAAATATCAAGCAGTAACCGGAGAAGGTAATGATAGAACCAGTTTAAGATTACCCGGAGTACAAGAAGAACTAATTAAAGAACTGTATAAAACCGGAAAACCTATAATATTAGTTCTAACAAATGGAAGACCTTTAGTGCTAACACCAATAATTGATTATGTTAAAGCTGTGATAGAAGCATGGTTCCCAGGTGAGGAAGGAGGTAATGCCATAGCCGATGTTCTTTTCGGGGATTATAATCCTAGTGGTAGATTGCCTATATCATTTCCTATGGATACTGGACAACTCCCCCTTTACTATAATAGGAAACCTTCATCATTTAGACCATATGTCATGATGCGTTCAGCGCCATTATTCCCCTTCGGATACGGTCTAAGTTATACCGAATTCGCCTACTCTAATCTAGAGGTAATGCCTAAAGAGGTAGGCCCTCAAGGTTATGTTAAGATTTCGGTAACTGTTGAAAATGTAGGGAAAATGGAAGGAGAAGAAACTGTACAGCTATATATATCCAAGCCTTATTCTAACGTAGCTAGACCAGTTAAAGAATTAAAGGGATTCGCTAAAGTATACCTAAAACCAGGTGAAAAGAGGAGAGTAGTGTTTAACTTACCAGTAGAGACTCTTTCATTTTATGATCGCTATATGAGATTAGTAGTAGAAAAGGGAGACTACGATGTGTTAATAGGAAGATCATCTGAAGATATAGTTCTAAAGGATAGTTTTAAGGTTAAAGACACAAGACCGCTAAGCGATAGACGGATGTTCTTATCAGAAGTAAAAATAGAATGAATAAAATAAAAAAGCTTTTTACTTTTTGAAGGATTTGATTTTTATTTATAGTCTAATGTTCTTATCTTCTTCTTAGTGCTAGTACTACTCCTATGATTACTATGATTATGACTACTACGGCTATTGCTATGTATAATCCCATGTTTGATGATGAGCTAGTTACTGTTTGGGTTACGGTTGTTGTACTAGTTGAAACTTGTGTTGTTGTGCTCGTTAGTGTTGTGCTTGTTGTGGAAACACTGGTCACTGTTGATGTAGTTGTGGTAGTTGAAGTAGTGGTACTTGTGCTAGTTGTTGTTGGTTGATAGACGAATGGATCATTTGATGTGTACCAACTCTGAGGAACTTGTGAAGTATAATACCACCACGGCTCTGGAACAGACTGATTAACCAAATGTAAAGCCAAAACAACAGGCAAAGGTGGATTGTACCACGGGGCACCTATCCAATAGTTGTGCTGTGGCGTAACCCAGCCCGCAACACTGCTATTAACGTATTCATAATTCACCCAACCATTAATCAGAACAATTGCTGGCATGTACTTTAGCCAGAACATTCCAATCTCGTTCAGCAGATTTTCATATGCAGTTAAATTGGTATAGTTCCCCATTGCATATTGATATAGCTTAATTATAGGTGGAGAATTAGGAGTTAACCTTAATGATAAATTTAACCTTACTACATCGTTTGTAGTACTATTACCTATTGGAGTAATATTACCCGGTGTATTTACAGTATTATATAGAAAGGCCTGGAAGAACATTATTGGGGTTGGTCCAGTTGATAATAGATATATTCGTTCCATCCAAAAGTTACCAGTTAGTAGATCATTCAATGCCGTAGTAAATGGAGGCGTTATCACTTGTACATTTATACCTATTTGCTTTAAATCTTGCGCTATGAGATTTATTTCAGCGTCCCAAGCAGTTGATCCAGCGGGTGCTTCTATCGTCATCGTAGGAACTGGAGTACCATTTGGCGCAATTAACTGACCATTAACTAATTTATAACCATTCGATTCAAGCAATTGTAAAGCAGCAGTAGCATTACCTTGTGGAGGAGCTAATTCTTGAGCTAATTGTAGTACAGTAGAATTAAAGTAGCTTAGTTGACCTGTTGCTACTGGTAAAGCTATAGCTGGAGTAGTATAGTTATAGTAAACTAAGTAAGTTATTGCAGTTCTATTTATAGCTAAACTTATTGCTTGTCTTAATATTGGGTCAGAAAGAGGCCATCTTAAATCATTAAGATATAGTACGCCTGGTGATGTAACATGTTGGAAAAAGTAATGATTGTATTCTGGGTTTTTAGAGACGAAAACTTGCTGAATATCTTGAATTGAAAGACCTGCCCATTGTATCTTATCTAGTGATAAATCAGTTGCTGCTTGAGTACTACTAGCATACGCTGGGAATAGCAAGTACTTTATTCTTGGTTCTCCCGGCATCCAGTAGTGTGGATTAGCTACTAGTACTATCTCTTGTGGTGAGAAGCTGTATAACATGTATGGTCCAGTGCCTATTGGATCTGGATCTTGCCAAGTATATGGATTCCCAGTCTTGTTTAGGCCTACGTATGTGCCATTAGGTAATTGTTCAACTGGGAAGTACTTACCCCATTGAGCAGGATCAACAATAAACTGTTCTAGTACCGTATACAGAATCATGTGGGTTGTCCCTGGTTTGAATACTATTTCTATTTCGTATGGGTTTATTATTGTCATGTTGGCGACGTAGTTAGCCAAGTATCCTAGTTGTGGGTATGCTTGTTCTAGTGCTATTGTGTACCATACTGCTGTTGCGTTAAATGGTGTACCATCAGTGAAGTACACGTCATGCCTCAAATACAGTATTAGTGCTAGTGTTTGTATTTTAGTACCATTAGCAGTTGTGACGTAACCAGTGGTCCAAGTCCAATTAGTAGCTAGCCAAGGAATAATCTGACCAGTACCATAATTAACTAATGCTAATGGCTCATAAATAAACCACTCACCATCATAACTAGCAGTAGGAGAATTCCATGGATTAAATACATCTTGCCATGTACCAACAGGATTTGCTACTACAACAATACTACCTTCTGGTTGTACTGATGAAGACTGTGATACTGCTAACTTAAAGGGTAGTCCTATACTTAATATAATTAATATGGCAACTAATAATGGAATATCCTTTTTCCACATTTAGCTCACAAATTAGGTATCTTTTTAAGAATATTTATCCTTAATATGTTACATGTTAGTTTATTATATTCTAATAAACTTCTATATAAAATATCACACAATTTATATGGTATAAGTTTTTTAGACGTTAAGTATAATTTGGATGATACGTTAATTTTACCTTGTATCAAAACTAGTTGTTTCCATTTATTTTGAAAACAATGCAATTTTATTAGTTAGAAAATAATAAACCCTAAAATGTTAGATATATTCGCATATAATGCGGAATGCAGTTATGAAAATTTCCGAAAGTAAGTAGTTTTCTCTTTCTATAGTATGTGAGAAGTTAGTTCCTGATAGGACTAGGCTTTAAACAAATGTAACGCTTAAAAACGAAAATGTTTTAATTGTTGTTTATAACCTAATTTGGCGATAAATAATAGGGCGCATATAATGTCTTGTATACCATTTTCCGGTTTCATTTATATTTCAGAAACAGATTGGCTTTTTCATATAATATATAAACCACGTCTAAAGGGTAAGAGTTCACTGTTGATTATGTTTCATGGTTTTACAGGGAATCACATTGAGGCTGGAAGACTATATACTGATTTGGCTATGCACTTATGCAATGAGGGAATTTCAACTCTCAGATTTGACTATAGAGGTCATGGTGATAGTTCTGGGTTTTTTGAGGATGCTTTTTCACCAAAAAACGCTTTAGATGATGCGGAAACCATTGTTAATCACGCACTTAAGATGGGTTATAAAGAGATTGCATTTCTTGGCTTCAGTTTAGGGGGTTATATAGCTTTAAAAATGTTTGAAAAATTCAATGAGGCCATAAAGGCTTTAGTATTATTCGCACCAGCGATTTTAGTCTCTGAGCCTAAATGGGAAACTCATTTTGATAAATACGCATACACTCCGCTCACATTTGGACCATTTAGAATCAAATCAGAAGTTGTTAAAGAAATGACTCATAACGTAATGGGTATTGCAGAAAAAATAAACGTACCGACACTCATTGTTCACTCCAAAGATGATGAAGCAATTAATTACTCTATCTCAGTGGAATTTTTTAATAGGATGAAGTTTGAAGATAAGCAATTAATCCTATTAGAAAAGGGTGGTCATACATTCAATGAGTATGGGATAAGGCAGAAATTGTATAAAGAGGTAACAGAGTGGTTAAGAAAAAGACTAACTTAACTAATAATTTAGAATAATATTATTTTAGTATTGGAATATCTTTAAGTGTATTTTCATTTTCTAATAAATTTCAATCTATCTGATTCAATATCTTTAGTATTCCTTCAAAAGATTCTTTAGTACTGGCTTCTGGATCGTTTGCTGAATTTCTATAATGCGTTTCCAAGGATATTACATATGGTCTCCCTTTCATTGCTTTAAACTGTTCCCTATAATTGATCATACCCTTTCCTACTGGCATCCAAACAAAATGCCCATCTCTTACAATTGCGTCCTTCACATGCACATGCAATATGTCATTCTTAATTAGTTCATAACCATCAGGATATGGTGTTTCCCTAGCAAAGAACGCATTTCCCGGATCCCACAATACCTTAACCCATTTAGATTTGATTTTATCTAGGAACGCTCTAAGATCTTTTCCAGTACCTACCAGACAACTATACTCATTTTCAATTACTAATGTTATTCCCTCACTACTAGCTATATCAATAGCATTTCCAAATTTCTCAGCTAGTTTATCTATATAATACTTTAGTTCACCTTCATACCAGAAAGTAAAAATTCTAGTGTAATCAATATCCAGTTTTTTGCTTAGTTCTACTACTTTTCTTAAAATCTGTAAATGTTCTCTATATCCCTTTTCGTCATTTATATATATCTTGAACGTAGGTGAGTCAAGATTTGATATCATCATTCCATACTTTTCAACTATCTTCTTCATTTCTACAAATTCCGAATCACTTAACTGAGTTACGTTTTTGTTCCATAAGTTTCTCACTTCCACGTAATTCGCACCTAACTCCTTTATAACTTTAACAGAGTGTTCAAAATCTTGAGAAATTTCATCAGATATTATACTTAGTTTCCACTCCATTAGTAGATAGCGTTGATTGTAATATTAAAATTTTTCTTTCTAACTAACTAATTAAGTTAGAGAGTACTTAGTAGGGGTCTACAATAGGTTTCCCAAGGTGTTCTTAATTTCACTTTAATGGTTGTTAAGGAGTAATAATTTGGTTGAGTGTTTTAATTCTCTTCTAGAGAGGCGTTTGTTTGGTCGTTTTCATTCTCCTCACAGATTGTTTCAAATTTTGTGGGCTATTGGTTTTTGGTTTAGGGGTTTGATAAATTTTTCTCTATTTTCCATTTTTATTATAGCCACCGGTATTATTTTCATTTTTAATATACTTTTTCACTTATTCCTTTATTGTATTATGATAACTGAACGAGATTAATACAATTCGCAATGGAGCCCTGAATTACCCAGAGAATCTGCAACTGCTATTCTTTATTTATTCATATAGTATCCTTATAAGAGCGAAGAAATAAGAAAATCATTAAAGCTTTGAGAAAAAGATCATGCTAGTAACTAATTACATATAATTTTTCTTAAATATAGAGTTAAAGGAATAATTTTTCAATACTATGTTGATAGTGAAGAGACAAAAGCTTATAAAAGGATTGTCAGTACAATATCAAGATGGAAAGTTTAAATAAAATGAATCCGTGGTGGTTTTTTAGCAATTGGGAGTCCAAAGATAATAATTTAATTCAATGGAATTCACAAAAATATAAATGGTATCCTTCATGGTTATCTTTAATTTCCATAACTCCTTACAGCTTAAATTTTGTCTATGGTCCAAGATAAGTCGGAAAGACAACCGGATTAAAATTGTTAATAAAATCTCTCCTTGAGAAAGGTATTAAGCCAGAAAATGTAATCTACCTAGACTTAGATTACATTGTTTCACTTCAAGAATTTAGGAGAATTGTAGTGGGAATAATCTCGAAAAAGGAAAATAGGAATGAAACCTACTACATTTTCCTTGATGAAGTAAGTTCAATAGAAGATTGGTGGAGGGTTCTAAAGTTTTACATTGACCACGGTGAGTTTAAAAACGATGTAATAACAGTTTCTGGATCATCAACTATAGGGATTAGCAAATCACCAGAGAAATTCCCGGGTAGGAAAGGTTATGGCAAAGAAGTTTTAGCCCTTCCTCTTTCTTTTCCTGATTTCGTTAAAGTAAAGGGTTACAGCAAAGAGGAAGTTTCATATGATCTAACTCTAGCTCAGAGACTTTTTGATGAATATAAGGAGAAAGGAGGATTCCCAAAATCCATTAATGATAATCCAGATGCTATAACTGCACTAGTTGATGGAGTTATTTCAGAAACACATAAACATTCAAAAAATCCTAGAATTGTACAAGATATTATCTCATCCCTTGTTGAAAAAATTCCTTCAGCTTTATCTTTTAATTCCATAGCTAACGATATTGGAATTTCTCACAATACTGTGGCCGAATACTTAGATTTTCTTTCAGATTTACTTCTTATTGGAATAGCTTATTGGAGAAGTGAAGGAAAGGTAGATAAGAAAAAAGAGAAGAAAGTGTTCTTTAGAGATCCTTTTATTTCCCACTCTCTTTCATCATGGGTAAACAAAAAGGTTAATGAAAGTGCTTTACTAGAAAATATAGTGCAAGAACATATATTTAGAAATTTTGGAGAAGTTTACTACTTTAAGAATAATACTGAAATTGACGTTGTAGCTGGTGAATACAAGATAGAAATAAAGAAAAGTAGAAGCAGAAGAGGATATTCTAAAGGCGTGAGAATTCTAAACGAGGAAGATATACCTAGCTTCTTGTTAATGATTGAAAAGTAAACCTTAGAAAAAAGTTACCAAGTTCATCTACTGACTTTCTCCCACCTCACAGTAGTCCCTAAAATCAATTTATGAAAAGTTACTAAAACTTTATTTTAAATCAACGTTAAAAATGAATTGAAATTTAGAAATAAATTGAATTCTACGAGGAGAAAAGCGTTTGTGAGGAAGCAAACAATAATAGAGTCAATATTAGCACTTGTCAAATCCTACCCTATTACAACATAAAACGAAAAGGATATATGACAACTTCCTTCTCTGCTTTTAAAAATTAAGTTTTATCACTATTCATTAAAATTATGTAACAATTCTTTCCTTAATTTTCATTTATTTTTAAGAGGTAATTTTGATAAGTAATGCTTTGGCTGAGACTATCAGTCAGCTTATTTGAAATATGCAAGAGTCATCTGGTGAATGTACATAAGCGTAAAAACAATAAGGAATCCTTATGCGATGAAAGCTCTCTAAATCTTCTCGTGTTAAGAAGTTAATTAATCCCATACAATCTTCACTTTTATCTCCCCTGGCGCTTTCTCCTTTAGACTTCTTATTACCTCTTCTGCATTATTTATACTTACAGTCTTCGTTATTAACATACTTGCAGTTTTAGGCCATAACGATTTCCATGATGCCAGATGGATAAGCGCCTGTTGAAAATGAGGTTTTTGGCCGTTATCCAAACCTAGAATAACTCTATTATTTATTACAAAATCTTGTATAGTTTTATAGTCCAACGAAAAACTATCATATCTTGGGAATCCAAATAATCCTAGTATTCCATTATTCTTTAATAGTGGCACTAATTGTTGTATTATCGACGCTGAAGATCCGCTAGTATCTATTATTAAATCAAATTTACCTTCAGCGGTAACTAATTTTTCATATCCATTAGCTGAATTATAGAAGTTAATCCCAGGCTCGTCTAAGATCGCTTTTTCATTATCTAATAGCTCTCTTCGATTTGAAATCCACACTTGAAAACCATATGACCTCAAAAGCAATGAGAATAATATACCAGTAGGTCCAGTCCCTATAACTAATGCATTCCTACAATTATAGGTTCCATCCTCACAAGTCCATATTGGTATTCTCCTTTGAGTTATGAGTATTGATTCAATAGACTTTTCCAAATCTGCCAGAGGCTGAGCTAAGATTGCTATATCTCTAATTGAAGGCGGTATCTTGACCAAGTACCGAGGATCATCATATAAATACTCCCTCATAAATCCATCAAGTCCTCTTGTTCCTGCTACTAATCCTTCACCAGTCTCACAGAAATCCGGACGTCCTATTAAACAGTTGAGGCATTTTCCACATCCCCTTTTATTTATAGGCATAACCAATTCTCCTTCCTTTAAACCATAACCTCCGGATTCTACTACACCAATTGCCTCATGACCTAAAATTAATTCATCCTTACCAGCCGGAGGTTTAACACTAGTTCTCTTACCATTAACTATTTCCCTGTCAGTGCCACAAATTCCATTCTCTAGGATTCTAATTTTAACTAGCCCAACTGTACTTAACTTATCTTCTTTAAACTCAACATCCTTAATCTCAACACCTGGTTTTGGGGGTTTTACTACTATAGCCTTCATTTCATATTTGCCTCTAGCGGCGGATATAAAACCTTTATGGGTAAAAGAGTTTTATACAATAGCACATAGTTGCATATAGGGATTAGATAATATATATCTTATGTGTATTACAAATGATAAATAATGATTACATAATATAAAACTTAATATATCATTTTTATAATTTAGCATGTTACTAGATACTCCATATAAAATATCTAGAATTCTTTTTTAAGATTTTTAATCTAACTTGTAACGCATAAAGTTTAATATTCAATTTATAAACCGAAAATAAATGATGGCGAGTAATACAATGTGGAAAAGGTTAGTAATATCTAGTTTGATTAGTGTGTTAATCTTACTAAGTATAGGAAGTTTCTTCATAGTAACATCACAATCATCATCAACAGTTCAACCTGAAGGTAGTATTGTAGTTTTGGCTTCTCCTGTAGGCACATGGCAAGATAATTTTAATCCATGGAATGCACCCACACCGGCAGATGATGGAGAATGGCTCATATATGAGCTCTTAGCGCAAGTAAACTATGGTACTGGTCAGATTATTCCTTGGCTAGCTACTAATTGGACTTGGACCACTGGTTACGTCACAACTGCTAATGGTACTAAAATACAAACACTAGCACTAATACTGTATTTGAGGCATGACGTGTACTTCACTGATGGTACACCATTTAACGCAACAGCAGTATGGTACACAATAGCACTAGAACAAGCATACCCACAACTAGGATACTTGGCTAACTACGTCGCCAACATGACAATAATAAACCCATACGAAATAGAAATAGTATTCAAACCAGGGACAACCCACATGATTCTGTATACGGTACTAGAACAGTTTATTGTTGATCCTGCTCAATGGGGTAAGTACTTCCCAGTTGAACAATTACCTAATGGCACATACGTAGGCCTAAACAAGACTGGGAATCCATATACTTGGCAAGATCCAGATCCAATAGGCACTGGACCATACATGTTGTACAGTTATAGTCCACAAGAGATAGTACTAGTAGCTAATCCACACTACTGGATGCCAGGAGAACCAAGAATAAAGTACATATTGTTCCCCGCATATGCAAGTAATGTACAAGCGGATACTGCACTAAATAATGGTCAAGTAACCTGGGCTGGACTATTTGAACCTGGAATACAGCAAAACTTTGTGGCTAAGAATCCACAATACTATCACTTTTTCTCTCCTGGCATAAGACCGCAGATGGTAGTATTTAATGATTTAAGATGGCCTTTATCTGATCCAGTATTAAGACAAGCTATAAGTCTTGCAATTAATAGGACTGCAATTTGTTATTTAGGTGAATATGGACTTGAACCTCCAACTCCGACTCCTCTACCTTTAGCATCACCGATGTTAAGTGTATTAAACTCTTCAGTTTTGCAACTTGCTGAGAAATATGCTCCTCCACAAGGTAATGTTACTGCTGCTTTACAATTACTTGAATCACATGGTTACAAATTAGTTAATGGTCAGTTGATTGCGCCAAATGGTACTCCAGTTCCTACGATGACAATAATGGCTCCTGCAGGATGGACAGATTGGGATGCAGACTTAGCATTAATAGCACAACAATTGAAACAGATTGGATTAAATGTCCAAGTAGAAACACCACCATTCTCTACTTGGTACAGTGATGTGGAATCCGGGAATTATTGGATGGCAATGATATGGGATTTAATTACTGGGCCTTCACCAATTTTCTACTTCCAAGGATATCTCTATAACTATTGGAATTCCCCTGGTAATGTTACACCAATAGGAAATACAACATACTATGACCTAGAGAGGTTTAATTTATCGATAATACATCCAACATTTGAACAATTAATTCAATGGGCGTGGGGTAACTTTAGCGTAAATGACGCTGTGTACAATAATATAATAAACCAGCTAGCTGTTTTATGGATTAAGTACATGCCAGCAATGGCTGTAGTCTGGAATGCTGAATGGTATGAATATGTAAATAATACTGTTACCGGATGGCCAACTCCACAGAATCCTTATTGGCTGGGTGCACCATGGGAAAATCTTCCCACAACGCCTTTGCCTGTTGTTTTGGCTTTACATTTGGTTAATCAGTCTGTTCCAGAGCCGTGGTGGTATTATACTTCACAAGTTCCTCAGAGTTGGTACACATCAAATGATCCATTCGTCTATCAACCAACAACAACTAGCACAAGTACCACTACTTCAACTACCACAACTACATCAACAGTGACCAGTGTTTCCACAACGAGCACAACACTAACGAGCACAACAACACAAGTTTCAACTACTACAACAGTTTCAACTAGTACAACAACCGTAACCCAAACAGTAACTAGCTCATCATCAAACATGGGATTATACATAGCAATAGCCGTAGTAGTCATAATCATAGTAATCATAGGAGTAGTACTAGCACTAAGAAGAAGATAAAAAATAAGTTTATTTTTTTTTTAAAAATTTATAAATAAAATATAAATAAAAATTAGTCGGGTCAGAATTCGATAGAACGTAACCAATTAGCTGTCTCTTCAAGTACTTTTTTCTTTACTTCTTCTGATTCAAAGAAATGATCTCCTTTATCTAATAGTACGATTCTCTTTTTATTAGCCTTTAATTTTTCAAAGAATTTTAGTGATTGTGTATAAGGAACGACAGTATCGTCTTTGCAATGTATAATCAAAGTGGGAGATGTAACTTTTTCTGCTAAATTCATAACGTTTGCTTTAGCTACACTCATATAACCTTGTTCTTTTAATTTCAAGTTTCCATATCTTCCAACTAAATAATAATTATCTACTCTTTTTGGTGGGTTTTTAAAGACTTCACTGAAATCAATCGCAGGAGCTAATAATACTAAGGTGTCTATTTCGCTGAATTTCCCGGCTGAATAGATTGCTACATGTCCTCCCATACTTACTCCAACCAAACCAAGCCGCTTTGGAGCGTATTTTCTCATAACATATCTGATAATGGTTTCTGCATCTTCATACGCATGATTAATCGTAAAATTTTCAAAAGGAAATCTACTTTTATCATGACCTCTAAACTCTAATCGTACTACATTTATTCCCATTTCGCATAAGGCTTTTGCAAGTTCGTTGAAAGGTGACTGAAATCTACTCCCAGTAAATCCGTGAAAGAAAATGAAAAATTTATCACCTTTTAAGGACAAATTAAGGGTAACGTTGAGCTCGTTTATTTCTTCATCTTGACTATTGCAACTCATCATTACGTTTGTAATAATTATTTAGTTATAAAACGTTATAGCGTAACTAATTAGCTTTATTTTTTAATTAACCACTAGTGCCGAGGGTAGTGACAGTTTAGTATTTTAGGGGTTAGGTTCTTAAAATGATTTTTGGATAGTTTTCCTTTTAAGTGATTATAAAAATCTTTGAGTCTAATTATGGATGCTTATAGCTATTTATTAAGGTATTTCTATGTATGTTTTTATGTGAAGTGGTTTTCTTTGGGATTACCATATATCTCAAACAATCAATATAATAAAAAGAATGTTAATCGATATGGCATTTGCAACTTCTGAACTTCAGTTTTGGTATCGTTGTTATATCTTTATCCCCATGGTATATGTAATCTCCGGTATCGTTGTACATTTCCTCATATTTCTGAACTTTAGATTCATCAATTTCTATACCTAATCCAGCCTCTTTTGGTACTTGAATTTTTCCATTTTCTATATAAAATTGTCTTTTAATAATGTCATCTTCTAAATATATGTAATGAGTATCTATGGCATAACCTAAGTTTTGAGATGTTGATGCAGCGTGGATCATGGCGGATAAGGCTATTCCAGTTTCGCTTGGACTATGCATGCCTAATTCTAAGCCTAAACTCCAAAGTGTTGCGGATAATTCAAGATAACCATATATGCCATACCACCAATGCGGATCTCCTAAAATTACATCTACAGCATTTCGAAGGAAGACGTTAGGAATGTCCTCAAATCTGGTCGCAACTGTATTCGTAGCTACCGTATAACCTGTAGCTTGTTTAAATGCTCTTAAACCTTCCATCGTCCAGACCGGATCTTCAAAATACTCTATTTTTATTCCCTTGAGACTTTTAGCCACATTAACCGCTTGGGATAAGTTCCATCCTCCATTCGGGTCAATTCTAAATCTAGCATGAGGAAATTTATCAGCTAAGGCCTTGATAACATCAACTTCATGTTCTGGGTTGAAAACGCCTGCCTTTAGTTTAATTGATTTGAAACCGTATTTTCTTACTATTGCCTCCGCGCTCTTCACTAAGTCATCAACTGTTTCTGTATCTTCTGTAGGGAAAATGTAAGCTGATACTTCTATACTATCCCTTATTTGACCACCTATCAGATTAGAGACAGAAATTCCTAATGCTTTTCCCTTTATATCTAGAAGAGCACTTTCTATGGGGAACCAAATCTGAGGTAAAAGTTGATTATAGTATGTAGCCGTTATTGGTGATGCTATTTTCCACTTAAGTCTTCTAATGTTGAACGGATCTTCGCCTATTAATTGCCTTTTCAACTTCTCGATAAATGGAGCGAGAGAAAACCCTCCACCTCCAGTCTCTCCATATCCCACTATTCCCTCATCTGTAATTATTTCAACTAATGTGAACACGTTTCTTCCAGGGTGTTCCCCTGCTACTCTTAGGAGTTTTCCTCTTATTGGGATAGCTATGCTTCTTGCAATAATATCTTTGATTTTAATTGCACTCACCTTACTTTACTTTTAGGTCATATGGTATTAAAACGTATACGCTTACATTTTTACATTTGGATTATGAATAACGATAAACCTTCCCTTTTCTTTATATCGATAAAGGAAGTTTAGTAACATCTTATACGAGGAATGTCTTTATACGAAGGTCAACATTAGGATCCATTAAAAACTCCTTGGCTCATACCATGAATTAATTTTTGTTGTTAGGAAGGTAAATAGCATAACTTACTAGTTGTACCACTTAATTCCGAATATACCTTTTACGGTCTTTTTGTAGTGTGTTTCCTTAATCAATTGCTTTCGCTTGTCTTAATTTGATATTACATCAAACCCTTTATTTTAGGAAGTTAACATATGAATTAGGATGCAAATTAAAGATCTTAACCTACGTGTAGAATTTTATGCAGATAATATAGTAAGAATAGTGTATTATAAGGAAAACTATCAAGACAGTAGTTTAGTAATATTACCTAATTTAAAGAAGATTAACGCTAGAAGTGAAAATGATGTATCAACGGTTTCCTTTTATACTGATATCTTGAAAGTTAATGTTGATTTACTTAGAGGGGAACTGGTAATCAGTGATAATGAAAAAGGAAAGGTAATTATTAAAGAGGTTGACAGAAGGCTAAGGTATAACACTTCACTGATGACGTACACTGTTGAACAAGAGTTTACGTTAGAGGATAATGAAAACCTTTATGGATTGGGACAGCATGCAGGTGGGAATGGACTTGGCGAATCTTCTTCATATAGATTAGGTTATAGAGGTTCCACAATAACTTTGTCTCAAAGAAATACAGATATTAACATACCTTTTATCGTATCTAGTAAAGGATATGGTATCCTGTGGGATCTCTATTCTCTTGGTTCCATAAGCCTTAAGGGAAATAGGTTAAGGGTTTGGTTTGAGGCTGGGAAGAAATTGGATTATTACGTAATCTATGGACAATCAATAGATGAGGTCATAAGGGGATATAGGAAGTTAACTGGTGATGCTCCACTATTACCCAAATGGGCATACGGTTATTGGCAATCTAAGGAACGATATAAATCTCAAGAGGAATTGTTATCAACAGTCAAGGAGTTTAGGGAGAGAAAAATACCGATAGATGTAATAGTACAAGATTGGAGATATTGGGGGAAATATGGGTGGAATGCGTTTAAATTCGATGAAACTGATTTTCCAAATCCTAAAGAAATGGTAAAACAAATTCATGAAATGAAGACAAAATTGGCAATTTCCATTTGGCCAACGTTTGGTAAGGAGACTGAAGTTTATAAGGATATGGAAAATAGGGGATGTATAATTCCAGGTACTATTGCCTTTAATCCCTATAAGGATGAATGCAGGGAGTTATTTTGGAGCTACGTAAAGAGATTCTTTGAAATTGGTGTAGATGGGTATTGGTTGGACGCTTCAGAGCCAGAGACTGGTTTTGGTTTGGTTTTCTTCTCGCCAATTCACGACGCGGATTTAGGTATAGGGAAAGGGTATGAGTATTTGAATACTTATCCGTTAATGGAGACTAAAGCAGTTTATGAAGGGCAAAGGAAGATTACTAATAAGAGAGTTGTCATTTTAACTAGATCGGCTTTCGCAGGTCAACAGAGACATTCAGCGATTAGTTGGTCTGGCGATATATTAGGTGATTGGGCAACTCTTAGGGCTCAAATACCTGCTGGTCTAAATTTCTCAGTCTCTGGAATCCCCTACTGGACAACTGATATTGGCGGATTTTTCTCTGGAAATCCGGAATCTAAATCTTATGCTGAGATTTTTGTTAGATGGTTCCAATGGGGATCTTTTTGTCCAATATTCAGAGTTCATGGTACAATATTTCCTAAAGAGCCATGGAGATTTCCTAAAGAGTATCAAGATGTGATTGTAAAATTCATAAGATTTAGATATAGACTATTACCCTACATATATTCTTTGGCATGGAATGTTTATAATGGTGGGTATACGATTATGAGACCACTTTTCATGGATTTTAAAGAGGACTATAATGTTTATCAAATTGATGATCAATACATGTTTGGTCCTTACATCATGGTTAGTCCAGTTACATTGCCAAGTATAGAGGAAAGAGATGTTTACTTACCCTTAGGAAGCTGGTATGATTTCTGGTCTGGCGAGAAATTAATAGGCGGAAAATGGATTAAGGGTAAGGTTAGTTTAGACATGATTCCTCTTCATGTAAGGGCTGGGGCAATTTTACCACTATTAGCAAAGCCCGTTGAAAGCACAGAAGAAGAATGGGATGAAATTGAATTAAGAGTTTACCCAGGTAGAGATGGAAAGTTTGAGATTTATGATGATGATGGCATTACATATGACTACGAAAACGGTAGATATTATATAATTCCAGTTAAGTGGAATGAGGATAAAGAGGAGTTAGTAATAGGCAAAAAGGTAGGTAACTTGGATATGAAAAAGAAGATAATTAAGGTAGTTTGGGTGGAAAAGGATAAGGGAGTGGGTATTGACATTTCAAAAGTAGACGAGGAATTGGAATATGACGGTAACGAGAGCATTGTGATAAAAAGGAAATAGTTCCTATTTTCTCTATCTCCTCTCTTGGTATTTCAAATTAACGTTTTTGTTATATTATAAAATCATTCTTCGATACATCATTATCTATTTGTTGTTAAAAGTTTTTAATTGGGTAAATATTTAGGGTACTAAATGTCGGATCTAAAGTTAGCAGTTTATGTGATTGCACATACTTTAAAGAATGCTAACGACGAGAAAATTAATAAATTAAAAGAAAAATTTAAGGAACTTAAAATATCAAAAGTCTATCTGGAAAATTATAGGGATGGGCTTTTTCTGAGTAGTGACCTTATGTTAAAATTTAAGGAAATTTTCGAAAAAGATTTTGAAGTAGCGGGAGGAATGGCAATAGGGACATGGGGTATAGGGTGGGGTGAGAAAGAAAGTTTTGGCTTTAATGTTGCCTGTATTGCTGATGAGAAAAATAGAGAATTAGTAAAAACAGTTGTAGAGGAACAGGCTAAAGTGTTTGATGAAATAATTATTGATGACTTTTGGGCTAATTGGTGTCATTCAGAGAAAGATATTCAATTATTCAATTCTATGTACGGATTAAATTTTACTAGGGATACGTTAGTTAAAATGCTAAATGACCCTGTAATCTCTCGCTTATGGTGTGAATACTCGTCCTCACTAGTCTACGATACATCTAAAGAATATGTTGTAAAACCCGCAAAAATGATAAATAATAAAGTTAAAATAACATTAAAGGTTGCAGAATGGAGAGAGAACTTCTACCATAGAGGGCTTAAATTGGAGAGATTAGCGGAAATATTTGATAATATTTACGTAGGAACTGAAGCTAGGGAATTTAACGCCAGATATGGTTCTCTCTATATCGTGGATTTCGTCAGAAGTCTTGTCGGAGATAAATTGAAGGGTGTCTGGTTTGATACGTTTATAGGAGGAGAAGGTGGAGACTATGGAAGTGTTAAAACGTATTTACAACAGTTCCTCTTAAGCGCTTTTGGACTCACAGAGGAAATAACGCTATTTCACGCTGGTGACATGTTAGATTTTGAAAGGGCTCCGCTATTTGATAGTGTAAAGATGAATAGAGAAAAAGTGGGAAACTGGAGAAATATTGTTAATAAAAAATATCGTACGATAGGTTTGAAGAGAATACCTATACAGCACTTTTCTCCTCAAAACAGTGATAAATACATAGAGGATCATTTAGGAATAATAGGCATTCCTTTAGAAGTTTCTAAAGAGATAAAGAAGGGTGATTTAGTTCTTATAACTGAATCAGACCTCTACCATATAGATATAGTGGATTTGCTTAACAATAAAGAAGTAGACTTACTGTTCACCGCTTCAGCTGTTAAGAAGGCTATCCAGGTGCTGGGAAGTTTAGCCTTGGAAATTTTTGGCATAAGCGACGTTATTTATGATTCCATTAACGTAATTGCAATGACTAAAGATGGTAAATCGTTTTACGGTTCGCATTATAAGAGACAAGCCATATTTCCAGTAGGTCCAATATTTAATCTGACTAGTGCTACGCCAATTCTTTACGCATATGATGGAACTCAGTATTATCCAATTGTATTTAAAAATACGTATAATAATAAAGCTACCGTTTATGTAAGTTCGCTTACTACTTATATGCCTTATTTACTTTCTGAATTTTATCCAGAGATTTCTAGGCAGGTATTACGAGACATAATTGGGGATCATGTAGGAGTAAGAGTCAAGCCAGAATCCTCTTTGTTGTTAAATGTTTCCCTTATAGTTAAAGAAGGGTTAATAACATTAGTTAATTTAAATGATTTCCCAATTAGACTGAGACTAGCAATAGATAACAATAAGTTTAGAATATCTTCAAATGAACCATTAACTAATGATATGAAAGTCCTAGAAGTTACTGAGAATGAAATAAAGATAAGGCTTAAGGAAAATTCCTTTGACGGACTAAGGTTAGATAGAATTAGCAACACATAGAAATAATGAATTATAAGATCTAAATTTTTTGTAAGGATAATTTTTAAAATTAAATCATACAATACTGCAGGCATAGTTTTGAGTTGGGGGCTTATTATCTAAATAAAGAATTAAAAGAAATGCGGTTATGAGCGATTAATTATCCTAATAGGAAAAGTTTATTTAAAGAAAAGAAAAGAGACGAATACTTTCTGAGTTATAGGAAAAGTCCCTTATTATTAGGCTCTATGCAGTAGGATCAAAGTATGAAAAATAGTTCATAAATCTCAAGGTCATCTGTGTTGAAAGTCTAATGTCTAAGTGGTTTTATGGGTGGGACACTGTTTAGATGCTCTATTTCATCAATTATTCCTCCGTTAGTTGCTATCTCTCTGTAAACCAGTGCTGATGGTCTCCAGTATAACTTCTTTGTTGCATAATCAACTTTTAGCAAACCAAATCTCATTGAAAATCCGGATGCCCATTCATAATTATCTGCTAAAGACCAGTGTAAGTAACCTCTCACATCTGCTCCACTGTTTATAGCTCTGTGTACTTGATAAATGTGAGATACGAGATAATATGGTCTTTGATAATCAGCATCATCAGCTATACCATTTTCAGTAACATACATATATAAATGATATCTATTCCAGTACTTAGTCAAAACATCATATAATCCTTCAGGGTAGAATTCCCAACCAAAATCACTTGTTGGTAAGCCAGCTAAACTAACTGAGTTTCTCTCGCATCCATGTCCATATCCGCCTAAGCTGGTATATCCTCTTTCAGTTTTTTTAACTACCGTTCTAGTGTAATAATTAACTCCTATCCAATCTAGTCTATTTCTTAGATCCTCTCTTACAACCTTTTCTTTTCCCTTATTGACTTCACCCCTAATTATAGCATCGAAGAATACCCACCTATTATCATATTCTGCCATTTCTACAGCTTCCTTATCATTTTCAGTTAATGGTTGGAAAGACGAATTGGCGTAGATTATTCCTACTGGTTTCTTAGAGACACTCTTTATTGCATCATATGCTCTTGCATGAGCTTGAATTATATTATACATTGCCCTACCTGACAATTCAAAGCTAAGATGTCCTGGTGGAAATCCGGATTTAACACCTACATATCCTAATCCCCAAACTACATTAGGCTCATTCATGGTAGAATATTCATCTGCAAGATCATCGAATTTCCACGCAATATATGCTGAGAATCTTGCAAATTCGTAAACTGTTCTGGTACTTAGCCAGCCTATTGGACCACTAAGGTCTCCTTTTCTTACCCTTATAGGATCGTGTATCCACAAAGGTAAAGGCCAATGATACATGTTTAATATAAAGTAAATTCCTCTGCTTTTGAGGTCTTTGAAAATTTCCCTATAGTGATTTAGTGCGTCTTTGTTTGCATATTCGTCCATTTTTCTTAATTCATTTTCATTAATTTCAACTTCTGTTACATCTGTTTTGCTCTCATCAAAGTTTTGTGGTTTTGGTAATGGTTTTGGGAATATTCGGGACCATTCTACATTTAATCTAGCTATTTTAAGTCCCATTTTTTGTGCATTATCGTGAAATGTCTTATAGTTCCCCCAGTACCCTGGACCGTTCTCTGGCAAGTCTCCACTAACTAATCCAGAAGCTATATTTTCTTTATCATGGACCCATACATACCAGTCAGTGTTTGGATCTTCTGACCCTGGTGTTCCCATTTCCGATTGAAATCCTGCTTGAGACCAACCAAACCTAAAGCTCTTTGGGAATATATGCATACTACTCTTCTTCTTAATACATTTTTAAGCATTATGGTATGAAAGTTTAAGTTTACTTGTATTTTCAGTTGTACTCTGAAAACAAAAATTATACTTAGAAACAGATTATATTGCTAAACATGAAATATACGATATTATTTTTATGAGTATCTTTCTAAAGATTGTAATAAAGAGTCCTAACTAACGCGTTTTCCGCTCTGCAAAAAGGTCACTGAATATTAACTTCTACTTTCATGTCTCCATCTTCTCCATCTTATAAAAACAATTTTTAAAAAAAAATAGATTCATGTATTTTTAATTGAGATTAGTTTCGTTTTACTGCATCCTTAATTGTTAAGAACAAGGAAGATACCGAGAGTCTCAAAATAGATGTGATAAGGAGAAGTAAGTTAATAGCGTAAATTGGATTGCAAAACTGGGAGACGTAGTTATATAACACACCACCTATAATAGAGCCGGTCATTACTCCACATCCTACAGTTAAGTTGTAAATTGCTAGATTTCTTTTTACCGTAGTTTCGTCAGAATTGTCAAATAAATACGCTATATAAGTGACTGAACCTACAGCGTTGGTAAACCCGCTAGCCAGATTCGCTATATAAATATCATTAATGGAATCAGATAAGGCATAGGATAGGGGAAATATGGAATAAATTGCACTTCCTATGAACATAGTAAGTTTCCTTCTTGTATCTGTTAATTTTGCTACAATTTTTCTAAATAATATTGTTATTATACTAGTTTCTATACTTAATATAGCTATATTTTCATCATTCATATGAAATTTATATACTTGTGCTAAAGGAAAGATTGGCCATGCTATTGCTAACACCAAATTAAAGAGAAATGTAATTCCTAGGAATCTATTTATTGTTGTTGAAGAAGTAGTTCTCATAACGTTACTACTTCCCATTATTTTATGTTTATCATAATCTGCATCAGTCTCTACTTTTCTTGACAAATACGCTGAGCTAATAAGCATAATTCCAGAAATAATAAAGAAACGTCGAATAAGTTCTATGTTGTTTCCAGTTATTAAACCAGTTATTAACGTGGCTATTAAGGATCCGATTGTGGCGTAAACCATATAAAGAGAAAGAGTTGATCCTCTGTTGTTTCTACTTACTTTATCCATTATTAAATTCCATCCAAAATTCGCTACTCCTATGCTTGTTGTTATGATGAAATAGATTAATAGGAATATCCAGTTAAATGGGATAAAGGCACTTACTATCCACAGTATACCGTTTATAAAAGTACCTAAAAACAAGAGGAGTCTAGCTCTAGATTTGATGAAATTTAAGAAATACTGAGATATATTAGGGATTGCATTTGTCGCAGAAGTAACTAGTGCCAACTCTTCTGAATTCATTCCAAAATAGGCTGAGACAAAGGATATAAAGGGATTAACTAGGTTATTGGAAAGATTTGACAAAATTGCAAAAAATTTAAGATATTTCAAGCATGTTCATGAATAATTTAGGACTAGAAAATTAAAAGTTAACTTACGAATCTTATAGGAGATAAACGTTGAAAATACCAATTCCTAACACTAAGAGTCCATTTTAACATTAATGGGGGTTAAGGGATTAAAGTCCCCATCCGTAAGGTTGGGGATGGATTAGCTCCCTTATAGAAAAGTTTTTACTTATTATAGTTATCAAAAAACTTAGTGAACTATGCGTTATAAACTCCATAGAAGTTCACATTCAATCCATTCACTTTACTATCACTATGAACAAGTATAGGAGAAAAATATTTCACAACGAGAATAAAAATAATAGACCTCCTAAAGAAACTAATTTACGAAATTAGTGAAACATTTTAAGTTCACATTGTTGAAATCAGTGTAGATAAAGACCACTTCCACACCCTATTCAAAACAAAACCAACACTAAACATACGAAGGTACGTAAAAACAATAACATCAAGAGAAATATAACAAGGAAAGGAAGAAACTTCCCACCAGAAGTAAAAGATGAAAAGATCACTTACGGACACCACACCCTCTTATAACAACTAAACAAGTAACACTCAAGGTGCTAAAACAACATGTTGAAGGAAAAGAATAAAAAAGATATCATACGTTTATCTTATAAATACAGAATATACCCAACACTAGAAATAGAACAAAAACTCATTAAAACAATGCAAAGTGAAGCTAAAGTATACAACACCTTGTTAGATTACATAACAGAAAAGAAAAAACAAGGAATAAAAGTAACACAACTAGACACACAAAAACTACTCAAAAACATGAAAGAAAAACATGAGGTATACTCAAAAACCCTACAAATGATAAATAATATACTCTGGTACAACATTCACGCTTTATCAGAACTAAAAAAGAATGGAAAGAAAGTAGGAAAACTAAGACACAAAAAGATATTCAGAATAATCTGGTACAACCAATCCGGATTCAAACTACAAGGAAACAAACTCTATCTCTCGAAAATAGGCGAAATAAAAGTCCTCTTACACAGACCAATACAAGGGAGGATAAAAGGTGTAATCATAAAGAGAAGCAAAACAAACAAATGGTACGCGATATTCCAAGTAGAACAAGAAAAGCAACAACTAGAGAAGATTGGCAAAGTAGCTAGTGTTGACCTTGGCATAGAGAAATTTGCTACTACAAGTGACGGTATTGCGATTGAAAATCCTAAACTTTTCGATAAGATAGAGAAAAGAATCAAATTACTGCAAAGGAGATTATCAAGAAAGAAGAAGGGTTCAAGAAATTATGAGAAAGCTAGAGTTAAGCTAGCTAAGGCTTATGAGAAACTTGAAAACACGTTGAACGATTACATACACAAGATAACAACGTGGTTAGTGAAAAATTATGATGTGATAGTAGTTGAGAAATTAAACATGCTAAAAATGATACATGACTCGAATAGCAAGTTGAGGAAGCATATTCTTTATTCAAAGTTTTCAACTTTTCTCCACCACCTTTTCTACAAGGCTGAAAGAGCTGGTAGGAAGGTGGTGGAGGTAAACCCAGCATATACATCACAAACATGTTCAAGGTGTGGGTACAGGGTAAAACTTAGTTTGTCTGACAGAATATTTCGTTGTCCTAATTGCGGTCTTGTAATAGACCGTGATTATAATGCTTCTCTAAATATTTTGAGGAATGGGGTTGGGACTGCCCCTCTGCCTGTGGAGGGGAAACCTCTACTGTACGTCACCTTTTATGAGGTGGTGTACAGCAAGTTTCCCCAGAGAAGCAGGAAATCCTCATCGCGAGGTGGGGATGCTCCGTCGTAAGGGCGGAGTAGTTCACAAGAAGAACGAGAATTGACGTTGGCATTTGCTAATTATAAAAATATTCATAAAATAAAAGATAATATAACAATAAAAAATACGATGCACAGTAGGGAGTAAGAACAATAAACATTTGAAGGGGGTAACAAATCAGTTTAAAAGTCCTTATATCTAATTATCTTACATGGGGTATGTAGACGCTCATACTCACGTCTGGTTTAAAGAGGCTTTACCTAAAGATTTCTTCAATAATGATTCTGGTTACGAATATACCCCACCTAGTATAAATGATATTATAAAGGAAATGGATAGTGTAAATATAGATTATATTGTAATAATTGCATATCCTAGTAGGGAAATTTGGCATATTAAAGAAGATTTTCCTATTAATATGATAAACGTTGTTAAGGATTACGCAAACAGATTTTCAATAGTAGGAGGTATAGAGCCAAATAAATTAAGTTTGCAAGAAACAAAATACTGGTTAGAAAAGCAATATGAGGCAGGTGTTTCAGGATTTAAGCTCCATCCAGTACATTCTCACGTTAAGCCGAATGCGTATAGAGAAGAGGAAGGAGGTCTAAAGCAACTGGAATTACTTTACCAATTTGCACAAGATCACGAATTACCAGTTATTATCCATACGGGGACTAGCGTATTCTTAAAAGCTAGGAATAAATATGCTGATCCAATTTTTGTCGACGACGTTTCGGTGGACTTTCCAAAATTAAAGATAGTTATGGCTCATATGGGTAGACCAAACTACGTTCCTACGGCTTTCCAATTAGTCAGAATAAGGAGAAATATATACGCTGAAATCTCTTCTATTCCACCTAAGAAATTGCTAGAATATCTACCAAGACTTGAGGAAATAAGTTATAAGACAATTTATGGTAGTGATTACGGTGGTCCCGGAGTCAAGGGTATTTCACAAAACTTGAAGGAGTTTCTCTCGATTAATATTAGTGAAAAAGCTAAAGTCGATATAGCCAGTAACAATCCAAAATCATTATATAAACCATTAAGTGAATTACGATAAATGAGTAGATAATGGGTAAATTAAATAATAATAAAAGTGGGAGAATATGTTAAGGTAAGATAATTGCTTTGTATATTGTTCGGGAACTAGAGGTATTTTTCTAGAATATCTTGATAAAGAGAGTAATTAAAGTCTACTAAACCACTCTAAGTTAAACTTAAAATGATATAGCAAGACAGATTCCTTAGAGTGGAATTTAATATTACAAATACAAATTAAATCTCTGGTATTACTATTCTGATCTCCCTATCTTCCTCTGAGGATTTATATATGCCATCAATAATCGAATGCAGTATAACGCTTTCATATCCTGTAATAGGTGGTTCTTTATTTTCCAATACGCTTTCCACAAACGACTTAACCATTTCATATGACATATCCTCTTTTTTCTTTATAACCGGTTTCATATCTACAAGGAAATTGTCTGTTCTCCCATGAAATGAAATATCTAAAATTGCCTCATTTCCATTTCCTTCAATTCCACCTTTATCACCTAGCACTCTGATGTAACTTCTCTCTTCTGCATGAGATACGTTAGCTGCCCATCCCACTTCTAAAATCATACTTATGTCTTTTTCAAGTTTTACGAATCCAGTAGCGTAATCCTCAAGGCTAAAATTCTCTATATCCCAATTTCCCCAGTTGAACTTTATTTCGTCTTTTTTATTTCCGAATTTAGTATAAGTCTTACCTATTACACTTATAGGTTTCCTGAATTTAAGTAATGTAAGTAAGTTGTCTATTATGTAACATCCTATATCTAATAGTGCACCCCTTCCACCAGATAGCCTTTTATCAATAAACGTGGGTATACCTGGGATACCTCGTCTTCTTACAAGATAACCATAAGCCATATAGGGCTCTCCCAATAAATCCTTGTCAACGATCTCTTTGCCAAATTGCAATGCTGAAGAGAATCTGCTCCAGTATCCTACCATTAATTTTAGACCTTTGTGTTTAGCTGTTCTTACTACATTCAATACTTCATCTAAATTAGAGCCTAATGGTTTGTCTACCAATACGTTTACTTTTTTATTTAACACATCCATTGCAATTTTAGAATGTAATCCAGTAGGAGTAACTATGCTCACTGCATCTAGAGATTCCTTTTCTATCATGTCCATGTAATCGGTATAACATTTAATCTTGAATTGATATGCTACTTCCTCGCATCTTTCCTTATTTATGTCAGCCACGGCTATAATTTCGACTTTATCTCGTAATTTAGTTAATGGAAGGAGGTGCCTATTTCTTCCATGGCCACCTACACCTATTATACCGTATCTGATTCTCATATATAATATTTGTAATTTTTACCTATAAATACACATCTTAAGCTGAAAATATTAAAATAAACAAGTGGTAATTCTCTTAATATTTATAATACTTAGAAAGTATCTATAGATACAATGGAAGTCGATAGGAAGTTCTAATTTTAGTGATGTCATCATATATGATCTTTTAGATAAATAAGGGTATATTCTGAAAACAATATAAGATGGAAGTTACTCTTGTAAACTTTTCAGTAATAGATGGGGATTAAGAAAACATGTGCAAAAGTTTAGTATAATATATTGAGATTATTTAAAGACTAGTCGAGTTATCATTTGTGTTAATTTAGTTAAAAAATAGTTTACATTATGGGAGATTCCAGTCATTTGAAATGGAGTTTAAAGTTTACTATCTCTATCTAAATCTAAGGGCAGAAAGATTTAAAAATTACTATAGATGATTATATATTAGTGAGTGAAAAATGGTCTTGCTACAATTGAGGAAGAAACAAGAACAACCAAACAAAGTAGAGGAAGAGAGAAGAGAAGAAATAGTATCAATTGATCAGTTACCAGAAGAATATTTAAAGCTAGAGTATCCAAACGACTGGAAGTATCTACAAAAAGTAAGAGTAAGAACTACTGTTTTTTGAGTAAATAGAGAAACATCTTTCTTGTTCTCGTCATAAAAATATATACTTCGTGATTCTATTTTATACGCATGAGATATGTTAAGTTAGGAGATACTGGAATTAAGGTTTCTCAAATAGCCTTAGGTACATGGTTTCTTCCTCTTTTGCCAGAAAAAGATGACCTAGGAGTCTTCAAAGTAGACAAAGAGACCACATTGAAAATACTCAAAAAAGCGTATGATGAAGGAGTTAACTTTATCGATACTGCAAACGTTTATCATGGTGCACTATGGGTAACTGATCCCCCGCATATTGGAAATTCGGAAAGAATCGTTGGAGAGTTCCTAAGGTTGATTGATAGAGAATCTGTGGTGATATCAACTAAGGTAAGAGGTAAGGTTAGTAATTTCGTTAACGGAGAGGGATTATCCAGAAAACACATAATGTGGCAAATTAAGGAGAGTTTAAAGAGATTAAATACCGATTACGTTGATGTGTATTTTATTCATTGGCCAGATCCTGATACTCCTAAATTAGAAACCTTGAAAGTCCTAAACAGTTTAGTGAGTAACGGGATAGTCCACTATCTAGGTATTAGTAATCATCCAGCAACAGATGTTATCGAATTCCTTCAGTTAAGTGAGAGATATTGCCTTGAAAAATTTGTAGTCATGCAAGATCTATATAACATGCTAGAAAGATATGTAGAGAAGGATAAGATAAACATAGCTAAGAGATATGGATTAAGCATAATGGCATATGCTCCATTAGCTCATGGATTTTTAACGGGAAAATATATAAGTGATAAAGGTTGGAAGATAGAGGAACTTAGTAGAGTTTCTATGTATAATGATTTAAAGGGAAGGTACTTTTCTGAGAACAATCTCAAAATTCTCATGGAACTTAAAGAGCTTGCCTCACAGTTAGGAATAACTCTTTCCCAGCTTGCTATTGCTTGGCTTATAAAAAGAGGTGAACAATTAGGAGTCACAATTATTCCACTTATTGGAGTAAGTAAAATGAGCCATCTTGAGGATAACTTAAACGCCTTAAATGTAAATTTGAAAAATGATGATTTAAAGAGAATAGAGGAGATATTAGGAATAACCACATGAGTGATAAATATCTAAAACAGCTCTTAAATCTCTCAATGCAATTTCTGGAGGCATTGGAACATTAGAATCATTTTTTACAGCATTAACAAACTCTCTTATCTCAGTTTCTATAGGGCTTACCTTTTCGACTTCTATTCTTTCCCCTTTCTCACCTATGCTTAGTATCAAGTCACCATAAGGTTTTCCCATAACTCTACTATTTGGATCCTCTACCAAACTTCCTCTTTCTCCATATATCTCAAAGGCAGGTACTTTAGGTGGATTTATGATTGACCAACTGTACATGAGTAGTCCCAATGCTCCATTTTTGAACTTAAAGGTAGCTAGTGTGGTATCTTCTCCTTCTATTCCAGAAAAATATCTCCCACAGCTCGCCTTAACGTATTCATATTCTCCTCCGAGATTAAGTAACGTATCGATGAAGTGAACACCACCATCAATTAACGCACCTCCTCCCATTTTTTCCTTTTCTCTTCTCCATCCCTTAGGTTGGTATAAGTGCGTAGACCTCACAATTATCAGAGACAAGCTTCCAAGTTTTGATAGTAGTTCCTTAGCTTTTCTAACAGACGAGTCGAAGTAAAATTGCTCTAAAACCATGAATTTTCGATTGGTCTCCTTCGCAGTTTTTATTAATCCTTCTGCTTCCTCTATCGTTCTCGCTATTGGTTTTTCTAACATTAAATGCTTCCCCGATTTCAATGCTCTAATTCCCATGGGATAGTGTTGATCATGACTCACTAAAAGGTCCACTATATCAACATCTGAATTTAATATGTCATCGTAATTGGTGAAATACCCTTTTGCGTTAAATTCCTTCATGCATTCTTTTGCCTTTTCCTCATTTCTACTAAAAACGTAATATTCTATATCTGGTATATTTTTCATTGCCCTTAAGTGGACCTTACCGAATCCATCACATCCGACTACAGCTATTTTCATAGCCATTTATTTACGTTTTCAAAATATTTAAGCATTACTTTTTACCGCTTGGAAATAGAAATGTTTTTAACTATATTCAAAAAAGAAAGATATTCGTGAAGAGAGCGTCAATAGTAACGGCTAAGTTTAAGGCTGAAGTGAGAACTGATCTAGATAGAGATCTAAATTTGAGGGAAGAATTAGTTAAAATTGAGGGTAACAAAATAAGAGTTTACGATGGTGATAAGGAGGTACTTAATGTAGATAATGTAGTAAGACTCTCATTGGAAACCGGAATAACCATAGATAAGCTGATAGGATTCACCTCAGATGGTAAGAGTATTGAAATAGCGTACTTTACTAAGAAAAAGGAAGAGGTATTCAAGAAAATAATTGATGCATTTAATAAAAATGAACAAATAGAAGTAAAAGACGAAGAGAAGGAGGAAAACGTAAGGGTTACCATGAGCACTTTAAGATGGCTTTGGAACATTGCTTCTAAGTATAGAAAGACACTAGTAATAGGGGCTATTCTCTCACTGATAACCACTGGCCTTAATTTGGTTCCACCCTATTTACTCAAGATATTAATAGATAGTGTACTATTATCTCCATCTCATTCCAATTCGCTATTTGTAAGTATAATAACGTATTTATTTGCATCTTATTCAGCTCTTGCGCTATTATCCTCAATTCAGAATAGGATATTAAATAATTTAGGCTCAAGAATAATAAATGATTTAAGAGAGATACTATACACTCATGCGATTAATCACGACTATTCGTTTATTGAGAGGATATCTCCAAGTAGAATATTATCTAGGCTAACCACTGACGCAGGAAACACTAACTGGCTATTGGTTTGGGGTTTACCAACACTTGTAACTAACTTGTTCACTATAATCGGTATTGGTGTAATTCTATTTACGTTAAATCCCACATTAGCAATATTTATACTAATTCCAGTTCCCGCGATAGTCTATTTGATTATTTCCTATAGGAGGAGATCACATAGGCTTTATCACAGAAATTGGAGGAGAAGCGCAGACATAACCTCAAGGATAAACGATACGATACCCAATTTTCTCGTTGTTAGGTCGTTTTCTAGAGAGGAATATGAGTCTAAGAGGTTAAGGGAAATGTTGAACAGACTATATGAGTCAAGTGTTACCATAAATAGAATGAATGCCACATATTGGCCTTTAATGGGCTTTATAGTAAACCTTTCCACGATACTAATATGGTGGATAGGAGGACATGAGGTAATTTCTGGAGTTATTGAAATAGGCGTAATAACAGCTTTCATAGCTTACGTCTCTCAGTTTTACGGCCCAATAAATAATCTCAGCAACGTCCTACCCTTTATACAACAATCTCTAACCTCTGCAGAGAGAATTAGGGAAGTATTAGAAGTAAAACCCCAGATTGCAAATCCCCCTAATCCTAAAAGGCCTAAAATGCCAGCAGAGATACGCTTTGATCATGTATATTTTGGGTATGATCCACATTTCCCCGTTATAAAGGATGTAAATATAACTATAAAGCCGGGGGAGAAAGTTGCCATTGTCGGGAAGAGCGGTTCTGGTAAAAGTACTATAGCTAAACTGTTATTGAGATTTTACGATGTAAATGAAGGAAGAATTCTAATTGATGGTATAGATATTAGAGAGATAGATTTGAATTACTTGAGAAGAAAAATAGCTTACGTTCCTCAAGACGTAGTGTTATTTGATACCACAGTGGGTTATAATGTGGCATATGGTGCAGATAATGTCAATGAAAAAGATATAATAAGGGCGTGTAAGATTGCTAAAATTCACGATGAGATAATTAAATTGCCCTTCGCTTATGATACTATTTTGGGGGAAAGAGGTACTTATTTATCTGGAGGCCAGAGGCAAAGGTTAAGTATCGCTAGAGCTATTATAAAGAATCCTGATGTTTTAATATTTGATGAAGCTACCTCAAACTTAGATGTGATGAGCGAAAGGGAGGTATATGAGGCTATGATGAGTGTTTCTAAGGGTAAGACTGTGATAATGATAACCCATAATGTACATGAAGTTATGAACTCAGATAAGGTAATAGTATTAAGTAATGGTAAGGTAGTGGAAGAGGGAAAACCAGAGGAGTTACTGAATAAAAAAGGCGCATTTTATAAGATGTTTGAGGAACAGATTAATGAGGAGAATGTATTCTCTAGAAAGATGAATCATGAAACAGAGGCCAAATTAAATATAATAGTAGATAATATTGAGAGCGTTAGAATCAAACCCTCTACTAGAAGAAGTGTCGTAGACGTCACATATAATGGTTTTACATATAGAAATTTAGTTCCAAAAATGCTATTTCCTATTACGAAACCTACATTCATAGGATTTTATGATGAAAATGGTAATGAGGTACTGCTTCTAGAGGATTACACTAAGCTTGATGAGGAATCCAAAAAGGTTTTAGAAGCTGGATTGGCCTATAATAATTTAATATTTCAAGTAAAGAAGATAAATGAAATTAATATCAAAGGGGATCAATTAGAATGGGATATTGAAACTAACAAGGGTAAAATAAAGGCTTACACTATTGGAAGGAGAAATGTTGTAGTCTTGGATACAAAAGTAGTTCTAATAGATAAAAATGATAACTTATATGAAATTGATTTGGATAAATTAGATAAAAAGAGCTTTAAGTTGCTTGTTGAGACTGTCTGATAAGCCATTCCGGTATATCCAACTTAACTTCCCTATTTTCTGAAGCCGATTTGTATATACCTTCTAAGATTGCTATATCTATTGCTCCTTGCTCTACTGTACATAGCGGATATGTAACTGTTCCCTTAGAGAGCGAATCCATCACGGTCTTCCAAACTTCCCTATATAAACTTCCTCTCTGCTGAGAGATTAATGGACTTGAAATAAACAGTTCATCTGTAATATTCTTTATAAAATTTAATGTCGCATTTTCTATATGAATGCCTCCTTTATTTCCTAAAATTACCATTTCCCTCCTATTCTCCTTTATATATGAAGCCCAACTCACTTCTATGTAAGCTGAAATATCGTCAAAATTTAGATATGCAGAACCGAAATCCTCAACCTCAATTTTGAAATTGGGTAAAGTGGGAGAAGGATACACTGAGAACTTAGTTTTATCTTCAGAGAAAATGTTATGCGTTTTAGCTGTAACGCTCCTTGGAATTGGAAATCCTGAAAGGAATAACAATAAATCAACTATGTGAGATCCTATATCGAATACTACTCCACCCTTAGCTAAGTCCTTTTTGAGAAAAGTTGGTGAAGTTGGGATTCCCCTTTGTCTTATATAAAATCCTCTCATGTGGTAAATTTTACCTACTTCCCCACTCATTATTAATTTTTTAGCAATTAATACAGGTTGGTCAAATCTGTATTCATGCCCTACTATCAATAATTTATTTCTCTTCCTTGAAGCCTCTGCTAGGTTTAGTGCTTCTGAAAAAGATGTCGCCATTGGTTTTTCTACATATACATTAGCATCATTATTTATGGCGTCGAGCGCTATGCTTGCGTGAAGACTGTGAGGTACCGCTATTAGGACTAAATCTGGATTTTCGTTCCTTAGCATTTCCTTATAATCAGTATAACCTTTACAACCGGTTTTTTGTGAGAAATCCTTTACTCGTTTCTCGTCTATATCCACGCAATAGTCTACCTTTATTCCCAGCTCAGTTAGTGCTGGCAGATGACCACCAACTACCCATCCACCTAATCCTATTATTCCAAATTTCATATCATGTATTCTCCTATCATACATCATTATAAACTTTGATTTGCTAAGGAAAAATAATGGAGAATTAACAGAATTTTATATTTTATGCTATAATTCTATTTTTTATTAAATTTCAAGATTATTGTTTGCTTTATGGACTAGATTATGAGAGAAGAAATGTAAATTTATAAGATGAGATTTAATTGTGGACTGATTAATTTTAGGACTCATGAAGCTATTTTTGTCGTATATTTGAGAATTTTAGCTATCTAGATTAAATTTATAATCATACCCTTAATATTTTTAATTATTTATAAATACTAGCTAAATACTTCATGAATTTTTCTTTTCCAAATTAGCTTGGTTTATCATAGTGTGTGTATCATTTGAAAACTAGACGATAATTCTATGAATAGTCCTGATAGAGAGAATAGCCTCAATTTTCAGAAAATCCACAAACTACTTAATGATTTAAATTTTTGTGTGGGCATTCATCTCCGTCTTAAAAAGGCGAAGCTTTCTGCCCGCATTTTTGTAAAATTCTGGATATTGACGCTAATCATCAAGAAATAGCTAGAAGGTCATTTTGACTTTTAAATATAGTAGTGACATTAATATTCTCAGTATTCCTATTGTGAATAGCATGATATCTATGGAAAGTACAATATTAAAAATATTAGAAATAAAATCGAATATTAGACTAGAAATAGTAGAACCTACTAATGCAGCGAACCCATTAAACATATTATATAAGGCAATATTAACTCTCTTCTCATAGTATTTTGAGGTGTCAAACAGATATGCAGTGTATGATATTGAGGCAGAATTTGTGAAACCTGAAACTAAATTTGCAATGTAAATCTCATATACAGAAGTTGAGAGGGCATACGCTAAAGGGAATGTCGCTAATGCAAACCTACCAAAAAACATCACATACTTTCTGTGCCTATCAACAAGTTTTCCCACATATCTCTGCAGTGCAAGAGTCGATATTCCACCAGTGACATTAACAATTCCTACCTCAAATTCATCCATATGGAATTTATAAACTTGTGCTAATGGGAAAATCGGCCATGCCATTGACCATACCAAAGTGAAAAAGAAGCTAATTAGAATGAATTTCCTAATTTCTGGATTAGATGAGAATAGCCTTTTACCATTTTCATTAATGAAACTCACATCCACATCAGACTTGTAAATGACATATGAGTTAAAACAATATATTATTCCAGCTATTATAAAGAAATATCTCATCAATTCTAGATTATTACCCACAAGAAAACCAGTTATTAGTGTCGCAACTAGACCACCTATAGAAGCGTAAAAATTATATATAGCTAATGTTCTTCCTCTTTGTGTCGAGCTTATCTTATCTAAGATTAATAGCCAGCCAAAATTTGCTGCACCTAGACAAACTGTTATGATTGTATAGATAAGGACGAAGTAGTAATTATATATAGCAAATATTCCTATAAAGATCCATAAAATACCACCAAATAGTGTTCCAATACTGATTAAGACTCTAGCCCTAACATAAATGTTTGCTAATACATATTGTATTATTCCAGGAAAGGCAGTATTTGCGGAAGATGCAATAGCTAGTAACACTCCAGTTATCCCATTCGAGGCTGTGAAGAAAGATACAAAGGGATTTACGATACTATTTGCCAAATTATTCAGTAAAGAGTAGAGTCTTAACGGTGGCAATCACGGTCATAGAACTAGTTATTAGGTTAGTGTTTTAAAGTTATCTGCTTTAAAAATAAATACATTAACTTCTTGTAACTTAAAGAGTTTTCGAATAAAAAGCATTCATTCTGTTAAAAGTTTTAAAACAATTTCTGGCTTAATAGGCATAGTGTAAATATTTTTACCTATGGCATCTTCAACAGCATGAAGAATTGTAGGAGTAGCAGCAATAGTGGGTAATTCTCCTATTCCCTTAGATCCTATTGGCGTGTCAGATTTTGCTAGTGCTAAAGATTTCCATTCTACCTTAACTCCTTCCACAGCAGTGGGAATTACATAATCTGAGAAGTTAGAAGTTATTAAATTACCCTCTGGAGAATATACGGTTTCCTCATATAACGCTTGTGAAATTCCTTGAAGAGCACCACCGTGAACTTGCCCCTCAGCTAAAATTGGATTAACCACAACTCCTACGTCATCAAATCCCTTATAATCTAATATTTTCACAAATCCAGTTTCTCTATCGACTTCGACTAATGCCATGTGAATGCCATAAGGTGAAGTATATAAGTTCATTACGTAGGAATATTCTTCTTCTGGTAACATTCCCATATTAATTGCTTCCTTAGCTACATCTGCCAAACTCATTTGGCTTTGCTTATGTGTAAACTTTCCATCTCTATACTCTATTTCTTCTGGTTTAACACCCAATTTCTCTGACACAACTCTTAATAACTTCTCCTTTAGCCTTCTCGAAGCTTCATATACAGCTGAACCTCCTACAGTTATACTTCTACTTCCTGCAGTCAAATCTCCATCTGCTATCAAATCGGTATCTCCCCACAAGACGTCAACTTTATCAACATCGACTTCAAAAACTTCAGCTGCTATTTGAGCGAAAGCAGTCGCATCTCCTTGACCATGCGGAGTAGTTCCAGTAATTACCTGAATCCTACCATTAGGTAAGACTTTAACTTTAGATGTGGACCATGGACCAAATGAGGCTATTTCACTTACTATTGCCACTCCAACGCCTGCTAATTTTCCCTTAGCTCTTAACTCATCGCGTTTCTTTATTAACTCTTGGTAGTAGGGTTTAGCTATTCTTAACATCTCCCTATATCTTCCGCTATCGTAAACTATTCCAGTAGGTAATTTATAGTAGTTTACATCATCCATTATATTCCTTTCCCTTATTTCAAATTGGTCAATGCCTAAAGCTCTTGCACCTAAGTTTAATATTCTCTCTATGAAGTACGTAGCCTCTGGCCTCCCAGCTCCTCTGTAAGCACCTATAAACGTTTTATTAGTAGCAACACCAAGAACCTTAACCTTTAGAGCCTCAACCTTATATCTTCCAATTAGTAAACGAGCTGCTGTTGTAGCCATTCCAAAGGAATCCCTAACTATTTCCATGATTGGAGCTCCAAGGTCCATTATTAATGTACCTTCTATTCCCAATAACTTACCTTCAGAGTCAAAGGCTGCTTTAAACCTTAGCCTCATATCCCTTCCGTGATTTGTAGTCATCATGTCCTCAGATCTCGTATTAAACCACTTTACTGGTCTTCCAGTTACGACTGCTAAGTAGGCTACAATAAATTCCTCTGGATAGTTAATTATTTTACTTCCGAAGGCTCCACCGACGAATGGCTGAATTACCCTAATGTCATATACACCATATTTTCCTAAAAGCTCCGATAAGGATTTCTTCAAATCAAAGGGCGTCTGTGTACTGCTCCAAACGGTTAATCTTCTTCCATCAAAGTAGGCAACTGCACCCCTAGGTTCCATCGCTGATGGTATAACTCTTTGATTAACTACCTCAGCTTCAATTATTTTATATGCTCTTTTAAAGGCTGAATTTATATCTCCTACCTCTACATTATCCTCCAATACTATATTTGAATTTAGATCACTTTTAGCTTTATAATTTCCTTTCAAAGCATCTTCGACATTTATAACTGCAGGTAATGGTTCATATTCTACCTCTACTTGTTCAGCTAAATCCCTTGCTTTATATTCGTCTTCTGCTAGAATTACAGCTATCGGTTGTCCTTGATATATAACTTCCTCTTTAGCCAATCCTATAATATCAGGTAAGTCTTTTGCAGTGTAGCACAAGGCTTTTTCTGGACATTTAACACTCTTTATCCTTGCATGCGGATATTGGCTTCTTACGAATACAGCATAAAGTGTTCCTCTGAAATCAATATCGTACACAAATCTTCCTTTTCCGGTAATTAATGGTGGATCTTCAATTATCCTCTTCAATGGTTTGCCTATAACTCTTGGCATCAAATTATGTGTGTTTTTTGTTTATAAAAACTTTATTAGGATAGTGTTTCCGTAATACAAATCGTAGTTTGATTAACAAGTTAAGGATAACTATATTAACTTAAAGAGTACACACCTTAACTTTTGAAAGAGACTTTTAATGTTTCTTTGAAATTAAATCGAAATTAATATAATATTTCCCTTATATAGTTATGTTCCGCTATGTTGACAATAATTCTCTGAAGTATGTAGTTTATGAATATCCCACAAAACACTTTTTACTGATAATTTTTCACCTTTCATTTTGTGTATTAATTGAAGTTAATTTCTTTATTATCTCATTTAAATTGTTTTGAACTTCAGTAAGGTATATATTGCATAAATCACTTGATCTAGTTACTAATAGCTCTGCTCTTTCATAGTTGAATCTTATGTCTTCTATGGTCTCATTTGGAATGAGTTTATTCAGTCTTCTAGAGACATAATACAATACTATCGAATCAGAATAATTTACAAGTACCTTTTTCCTTAGCTCTATTATCTTTTTTGAATCCTTTACTTCTCCAGATGTTATGAGATCAAAAAAGTTATCAAATTCTATAAATAGCTGAGTCCTTTTTACACCTAATTCGTATAAGATTAAATAAAAGATCTCATCTAAAATACTTAAAGGAGAACAATCTGTAATTTCGTCTCTTAAAACTAAATCATGCAACTCCTTAGAATGTAAAATTATCTCCTTCTCTGTTAAGGTAAAATAATGTGGCTTTCTATCTAAGTCTAACCTAACATAGTATGTTCCAGAATCTTCAATTACTCTGTAGACGTCCACTTCAGATTTAGGAAAATCTGGAGGTAAATCCACTTAAGGTATTTGACATTTCATACCTACATTATATTCATTTGTCTTATAATTAAAACTTTATGTCTAGAATATCCGATAGAGTCTATATTTAATTTATTTGTCTTATAAATCTTTAAAAATAATATACTTAGTAAATAGTAAGTATCTAGAAGCCGTTGAGAACTGCTTTCGAATTTTCCTCTTAAAATTGTTTTATTATTCAGCAAAGGCTAATATTTTGGCGTAAATTGTGTTTTGTGAAACACTTGTAAACTCTCTTATTTTGCACGTTATTTTTACTATAAGGAGAATTGTAACGTAAGTTTCAAGAACCCTACAAAGTACGTAAATTATAATCTTTCCCTAGCCGCTCCTTCAGCTTTTCATTGAATCTCATTTTTCAGATTTAGGCTTTTCGGTTTTGTATATCCTAATAATCAAGTTACCTCGTGATGTCCCTATCTTTGTACTTCTTTTTATCTTATTAATATTATAAGAAATAAGGAAGATTTGTAAACTAGTTATATTGATTTTTCACGATTTAATTAAAATAATTTTTTAGGTAATGGGAAAGCCAGGGCAATTCCCCATTAACTCCCCATTAAACCCCTTTAATACCCCACTTGCCCTGGCTCTTTCCCTTAAGTATATGTTAGAAAATTATGCTTAAAAATTTTACTTTCGGTATGCTAAGCAAAAAGACTATATTCTATAATTATAGTATATAATGTCTAAACTTATCACTTTTTACCATCCTAAAATATTTTTCAGCTAGCAGAGTATAAACCCTTAGCTACTTTAGGAATGAAATCTTCCACCTGCTCTGGATTGAAGCTTATCTTCTTTCCAATCTCTGCGGAGAGATAAGCGTGCATCATAATTTGGACTATTAACAATCCATCATACCAGTTTTCATTAGGCATTTTACGCGAAAGGAAAGATTCCACTAGATGTCTATCTTCTCCTTGATATCCATATGTCACAGCCTCGTCTGGGATAATAGGCATTAGTCCTTGATCTGCATTCTGTTTTTCCACAAAAGCCTCAGATGGAGGTATCTTAACGTTTCTGCTAAAGAATGTGAACAATTCTGGTTGTAATGTGTTAATGTTAATGCTATACTCTGGTCCCAATACCTCTACAGATAATCTAAGCCCAGCTCCCACAAAATTCCACGACGTTCTAGTTTCAGCTATTACAGAATTTCCTAAGTCATCCTCATAGGTCACTATAGTTAATGCGTAATCTTCAGCAGGTTCCTTTAGGAAATCCACATTGTACCTCTCCTTTAAATAACTCGCATATTCTCTTTTATTCCATTTTAAAGTAGCAATTTCACTATAAACATACTTAGGTTTTAGTGAAGACTTATCCTTGGAAGGATCAGATAATAAAAATCTGGTAGCTTCTAAACTATGGCAAGTCATATCCAATAAAGCTCCTCCTCCAGATATAGTTGGTCTCCAGAACCAACTATTATGAGGACCAGAATGTTCCTCAGATGCTCTTGCTAAGTAAGGTCTTCCAGAACTCTTAGCTCCAAAATTCCAGATCGTTTCTTTTGCCCTTACTACAGATGGCATAAAGATTTGATTTTCCATATATCCATGAAGTAAACCAGCCTTCTCAACAAGTCTTATCATTTCCTTAGCTTCCTTTACGTTTCTTGCTAATGGCTTCTCTATTGCTATCCCTACTATGTTCGTTTTTCCTTGTAATACTTCTTCACTAACTAGTCTCGTATATTCTAAATGAACGTCATTCGGAACAGTTAGCCAAACTGCGTTAACTTCCTTGTCAGAAAGCATCTTGGTAACATCATCATAGACTTTAGGTTTCCCCAATCCTAATTGCTCAGCAAGCGCTGAAAACTCCTTAGCCGAACTTAAATTTCTGGAATATACCGCTTTTACTTCTGCGTTTCTAACTCCAACAAGTCCTCTTAAATGAAACCTAGCTGAAAACCCGCTACCAATAAAGGCAATACCTAAACTCATGAAAATAATTTTGTACTGCTAGTTAATAAAGATACAATTATTTATTACGAAAAAGATTAGGGTTAGAGTCATACATTCTCCTTAGTACAGACTATTTGGCTACCCTTAGTAAGCAAGCAGATTTAGATTTTACTCTTATTCCTACTTCTCCTCCGCACTCATCTATGTAATCCTTCACTTTAGCGTTTAATCTCACTTCCTTATCTTGTAAAGTATGGTTAATGATACCGATTAAGTAGTCTTTTTCACCTTCTAGATATTGCACTTCAACACCAAATTCTGATGAGATAAATTTCTGATTAGCGTTGGATAGACTAGTCAAATACTGGTAAAATGATAGATAAGAGGTATTCATAGTATCAGAACTTGCTGAAATTAATTCAAAGGGTATCGTTGATAGGATTACGTTACCTTTACCTCTTTTAGCTAAGAAAATAACTCCATTACCTCTACTATCTTCACCTATAACCTTAGCGTCTTTCTCTCTAAATGAATAAGTGTACAGGTTGTTCTGTCCAATTTCAATTCGAGATCCATTAAACGTAATGCTATCTGGTACTTTAACTCCCTTGCTCCCAGCGTAATTATTCGGTATAACTCCAAAGAGTTCCTCCCATAAATGAGTTGCAGACATATGCGTTAGGGTATATGTTGAAAAGTACAATGTAACTCCATAATTTTCAATTACATCTAATAACTTTCTCCAAGTAGTAGTAAGTAATCTGGTGGTGGATGGTACTAATATCAGCTTATAATTGGATAAACTATCTTCTTCTCTGGCAAATGTGACTTGAATATTAGATAATCTGGCTAACGTAAATGCCTGATTTAACACTCTAGCGAAATCCCACCTTCTACTCTGCTCTGGTACGAATTGAAACTCTCTGTAGAACCACGTTGGAACTAATATTGCAGAGTCTCTATTACTAACCTTATAAGAGGAAATATCGATTTCCCTTATTTTTTTACTAAAATCATTAATTATTTCTGAAGCAATTTTCTTGCTACCATCTTGTCTTACAATGCCAAAAGTCAATTCATGAGGCTCCCATAGATATGGCTCATCTTCCTCTTTGGGGAAGTCTGAATAGCACCAAACTAATGCACCTTCGCTACCGTAAACTAGTGCACCTCTCAATATTAACCCTATAAATTTAGCATGAGATTCCTCAGAGTACACTGCTGTAGGAAATCCGAATTCCTCTAAAATTGTGGGGAGTCCAGCACTCCTATCGTACTCCAGTACCATTAAGTATTGAAAAGAGTGTCTAACCGGATCTTGGTCATACAGATATATGTGCGGAGATGCATAATCAACAATTCCTTTAACGTTTTCTGGTCTAAGGAACGTATGAGAGAATGGCGATACATTATCTCCAACTGAGACCAAATGTTGATTGTCAATTCTTTTAATGTAATTATATAGTTCCCTAAGCCACTTATAAAAGTCCTCGTCATTTTGAGGTACTCTAACTAGTGATATTTCATTAGTAAGTATCCATCCCAGTATAGCCTTATGATGTTTAAAGCTATTTACAACGTCTCCTACAAATCTCTTTGTTAGCTCAATTTTATTATAAATCACATTTTCCTCATCCCAAGGAATCTTCCAATTCTTCCCACTCATATGCCCTACAATTAGTGTTAGCAAAACCTTTATCGAATGCCTTTCAGCCTCATCTAAAAACTCAGTAATTTTACCTTTACAATCTTGGCTTAAATTTCCTTGGAAATCAGAGCAATCTTGATCAAGTAAGAACGCTCTTATAGTATTTATGCCTATCTCGCTCATTACCTTAAAATCTTCAGCGATTTCGTTGAGATTAAATCTACTCCACATCTTTATATTTGAAATTCTAGGCCAGTAGTTTACGCCTATGATAAACTTTTTCATAATTTCTTCTTACTTACTTTTTCATAATTACTTATATATTTGTAGTAACAATACACACATAATGAGAGGTATCAATGAGCTTGAAGCCAGAATAATATTCGTCTTAGGTAATTCTTTCAGAAATCTAAAACAGTTAAGATGGAATTTCGATAATCAAAATAGGGCCTTTCTTGAAATTGAGGGTAATGGAAACTCTTACTTGTTAATTGTGGACCATAAGGGAAGTGGGCTAATTAGAGTTGATGGGAAACCGTATTTTGAGTTAGATCGATTTCACACTTTAATACCCATACCCTTCGGTCGACACAATATTAGCGTTGAGCTCTCTAATTACATGGATTTTGGGGACAGAGTTGATGCAGTACCAGGAGTTCCATTTTATACTGAAATAGACTTCAACGCTTTCAAATTATACATTTATGGTTCTCAAATTATAGATCTAATAAGGAATATAAAGGATGAAGATGTCAAAAACGATTTGATTAACGCTTTAGCCAAGGCATTACGTGAAGCTTATTTTGAAACTATTTCTAAAGATCAGCTCTTCATCTTATCTAAGCTAGTGAGAAGTACCATAGACGTAAGTAGAATGGTTCAAGAAATAGACGATTCTTCTGTAAATATATTCGCTGAGGATCAAAATAGAGGCAAATACGAGAAAGCATTAAATGTATTAAAAGAGGAGTTAACGAGACTCGTTGAAAAATATGGTAAGAGAGGTGAGCTGATAGGTACGGGACACGCTCATATAGACACTGCGTGGTTATGGCCATTTGATGAGACTAGAAGGAAAGTTTTAAGGACCTTCGCTACTGTGTTAACCCTTCTCGATAAATACGATTTTCATTTCATTCAAAGTGCATCCATATATTACGAATGGATTAAAAGTGATTCACCGGAATTATTTGAGAGAATTAAAGAAAAGGTTAGAGAAGGGAAATGGGAATTAGGTGCGTTATTTGTAGAATCTGATACCAACATGGTGTCCGGAGAATCATTAGCCAGACAGTTTTTATACTCTCAGAGATTTTACTTGGAAAATTTTGGAAAAATGGCAGAGATTTTATGGTTACCAGATACTTTCGGATTTACAGCTTCTTTACCTCAGATAGCTAAATTAGGCGGAGTTAAGGCATTTGCTACTCACAAGGTCTTTTGGAACGATACTAATAAGTTTCCTTATAACGTATTTAAATGGATAGCTCCAAACAGTGACTATTTGCCTGCAGTAGCTTTTGGAAATGGTAAGGGGGGATATAATTCGGATTTCTCAGCGTCCAGTGTTTTAGAACAATATAACAATTGGGTACAGAAAGACCAACCAATATTATATTCTTTTGGTTATGGTGACGGTGGAGGAGGGCCAAATGAGGAAATGCTAATCAGAGCTGAAGCGGTTAACATGCTTCCCATCTTACCAAGAGTTAAATTAACTGGAGTAAGTGACGTATTGCGAAAGATAACTCCTATAGAAGAGTGGAGGGGTGAATTGTATTTAGAAACGCATAGGGGAGTTTTGACATCACATTCTAAGATGAAATTACTTAATAGAATGGCTGAGTTATCATTGAGAGAGGCTGAACTATGGTCTACATTAGCTAATTCTTATGATAGAGAATTATTTAAGAGTTTATGGAAAGTCGTACTAAAGAATCAGTTTCACGACGTTTTACCTGGTTCCGCAATAAAAGATGTGTATAAGGTGGCATATGAAGAGTTAGAAGAAGTTATAGCTAAGGCAAATGATATAGCCTATAATGCGATGCAGAAGATATTGGGCAGTAATGGCGAAAAAACGTTCGTGTTTAACTCGTTATCTTGGGACAGAGAAGAATATGTAAATGTTAACGGTAAATTCGTTAAGGTTAAGGTCCCTTCAGTAGGTTTTTCACTATTGGAGCCCATAGAAGTTAGTGATAAAGTGATGGTCACAGAGAATGGTGATGAGTATCTTATTGAGAATAAGTACTTCAAGATAAGAGTAAACAAGAGTGGGAATATAGTTTCATTATTCGATAAGGAGGCAAACAGGGAAGTCTTAAGGGGTAAAGGTAACTTAATAGTTGCCTATGAGAATATTCCCGGTTGGGCTGATGCTTGGGATATAGAAAAGGGTATAGACGAAACTAGTTTCGAACTTTCCTCTTCCTCATCTGAAATTATAGACAATAATCAGAATACGGTAGCTATTAGATTTTACTATAAATTCAGAAGATCAGAGATTATTCAAGTAATGAGAGTTTACGCTGATTCAAGGAGAATAGATTTCATAACTACGTTAAAAATGAGGGATAGAGAATTGCTAATTAAAGCTTGGTTTAATTTAGACTTGAACGTTGAGAGGGCAGTATCTGATGTGCCTTTTGGAATTGTGGAACGATTTACCTGGAATAACACCAGTTGGGATAAGGCTAGATTTGAGGTTCCGATTCAAAAATTCGTAGACTTATCCGAAAGTGAATATGGAGTTGCGATACTTAATAACGGAAAATATGGTGCTACATTACGTGGAAGTTCAATTGGTTTAAGTTTGACTAAAACTCCCATATATCCAGACCCTACAACTGATTTAGAGGAAATAACCTTTACCTATTCCCTTTTCCCTCATGTGGGCGATTGGAGGAAGAGTGAAGTGATTAAGAGAGCTTACGAGTTGAATGTTCCATTAAGGATAGTTAAGGGTTCCAGTGAATTGAAAAGTAAGAGCTTCATAAAGGTTACTAACTTGATATTGGAAACAGTCAAATTAAGTGAAGATGATAATAACACTGTAATATTACGGTTTTACGATTACGAGAACGTTAGAGGAGAGGCTGTTATAGAGTTACCATTTGAGGTTAAACAAGCAAAAAGTTTAGATTTATTAGAATTAAATGAAATTCCCAAGGAGATTGAAGTTGAGGGGAATAAGATAAAATTAAGGTATAAGAATAGGGATATCATTACATTAAGTGTGAGAGTTTAGATGAAGAAGGTAAGTATTATTACTGGTGGGGCTAAAGGGATAGGAGCTGCTATAGGTTATAAATTAGGAAAGCAAGGTTATTCTATAGCCATTGCAGATATAGATGAGAATGCGGGTAAGTATAGGGAAAATCAGTTCAGAAATGAGGGTATAGATAGTATTTTTATAAGGACTGACGTATCTTCAGAAAATGACGTATCTAATCTAGTTGAGAGAGTTTATGAGAAATATGGCAGAATTGACGTTCTTATAAATAACGCTGGAATAGGATTTAGTGGTAAAAGTATCGAAGAGCAAACATTAGAAGAATGGAAGAGAATTATTGATACTAATCTAACTGGCGTCTGGCTTTGCTCTAAATATGTTGTTAAGTACATGAAAAATAGTGGGGGTGTTATAATTAATATAGCTTCTACTAGGGCATTCCAGTCTGAACCCAATACTGAGCCATATTCTGCATCTAAGGGAGGTGTAATCGCTCTCACTCACTCACTAGCAGTTAGTTTAAGTAAATATAATATTAGGGTAATATCAATAAGCCCAGGATGGATTGATACTAGTAAATGGCAAGTTCCTCCTAAAGAGTCCTATCTATCTGGTTTAGATCATGGTCAACATTTAACTAAAAGAGTAGGTAAACCAGAAGATATAGCGTCTTTAGTATCCTTCTTAGTCTCTGAAGATGCCTCGTGGATAAGCGGTGTTAATTTCACTGTTGATGGGGGTATGACAGTGAAAATGATATATATTGATGAGAACGTAATACAAGATTCCCTAACTCTTCTGTTTAATGATAGTTATCTCTCTACTCTAATAAGAAAGTTAATAGATAAAGCGAAAGAAAATAAAGAGGATATAAAGAAGAAATTGGAAGAGATTTTATAGAAGTATCAAATGCTATAATTTGTGTGATGTTTTTAAAACTTACGTTACTTTTTTACATTCTCCTCAATAGCTGAACGCCATAGTAACGATAACGTGCTAAGGTACATAGTTTTCAATACAAATAACTCGCAAAGTAAACTTTAGCTGAGTATTCCTAAGAATTATCTATTACCTCTGTTTTTATATTAATTAATGGTTTATAACTGAACTTAAAAAACATGTTATTTTATAATGTCTAGAAATCATGTCAAAACTTAAAATTTTTTAAGTTGTATAGAGCATAAGGCTTATATTTTTCTTACATCAACATACCCTATAATGAAAGCCATAATAGTGAAGCCACCTAATGCAGGAGTTCAAATAACTGACGTCAATGAAAAGGAAGTAGATAACTATGGAAAAGTGAAAATAAGAACCCTATACAACGGTATTTGTGGTACAGACAGAGAGATAGTAAATGGTAAACTTACGTTGTCAACGTTACCAAAAGGAAAGAACTTTCTGGTTCTAGGTCATGAAGCCATAGGTGTAGTTGAAGAACCTTGTTGTGGCTTCTCTCAAGGTGAATTAGTAATGCCAGTAAATAGGAGAGGATGTGGCGTTTGTAGAAACTGTCTAGTTGGAAGGCCAGATTTCTGTGAAACAGGAGGTTTTGGTGAAGCTGGGATACATAATATGGATGGATTCATGAGAGAAGAGTGGTACGATGATCCGAAATACTTGGTCAGAATCCCAAAAGCGTTAGAGGATATAGGTATTTTAGCACAACCATTAGCAGATATTGAAAAATCGATAGAGGAGATATTTGAGGTTCAGAAGAGGATACCAGTCTGGACTTGTGAAGATGGAACACTTAATTGTAGAAAGGCGTTAATTGTAGGAACTGGGCCCATTGGCATATTATTCACGTTACTCTTCAGAACTTATGGATTAGAAGTATGGATGGCTAATAGAAGAGAACCCACTGAAGTAGAGCAAACAGTATTAGAGGAGACTCACACTAATTATTTTAATTCTGCAAATGGATATGAGAAATTGAAGGATAGTGCTGGTAAATTTGACGTGATCATAGATGCTACTGGTGCAGATGCTGGGTTACTTACTAACGTTCTTCCGTTGTTAGCTAGAAATGGTATCTTAGGACTTTTCGGCTTCTCAGTATCTGGTTCCGCATCAATGGATTTCAAAGCGTTACAAGAAATAGTACATGCGAATAAGGTTTTGATAGGATTGGTAAATGGTCAAAAACCACACTTTCAGCAAGCAGTAATTCATTTGGCTTCTTGGAAAACTCTATATCCAAAAACTGCTAAGAACTTAATTACGAGAACTATAAGCATTGAGAATGAGAGAGAAGTACTTAAGGTACTTAAGGAAAAAGAACACGGAGAAATTAAAATAAGGATAATTTGGTAATAATTCAAATTAAATCTCAAATTTTTTATTGTACTAATCTAGCGAGTATATTATACTATTCCACGTAATCCATATCACTAATTATATGTGATATATATTTGTCATACTGAGCTAATTTAGCTCGAGAATAATTCAGTGGTAAAATTGGAAAAATCTACGCTATTATAAAATTCTACATAGTCTAAAAATGGTAGTCATAATAAGAAATCTTTTATATCGAGGCCTAAATAGTTAATAACCGAATTAATATGATGCTTGATATCGCTCTTTATTTATTGCTTTCAACTATTATATCGATTTCAACTATTATGTATATCTTGTTCACATTACCTTTAGCCTTTACGTATAAACCTAAGAGTTCTCAATCTGATATAAAAAGAAGTGACATTACCGTTTTAATCCCGGTTTATAATGAAGACGTGAGCGTCTTTAAAGAAGTCATAAATTCCGTAAAGAGAGAAGATTTGAAATTTGTTGTAGTTGGTGATGGTTGTGATGATCCTTATAGGAAAATAGTTGAATCAGCTGGAGGGTTATTCATTAAATTACCTAAGAATGGTGGAAAAAGAAATGCAATAAGAGAAGGGTTCAAATACGTTAAGACACCTTATGTTTTGTTGCTTGATAGTGATACAATACTTCCTGAGAATTCTGTTGAAAAATTGGCTTCTAAACTATCTGACGATGTGGTTGCGGTAAGCCCTGAAATATCTGTATTACCGGGTAAGAGTAAAATAGCTTATCACGTTTCAGAAATGATGCAGAGACTGAGGGAAATAAGCTATAGAGCATTAGGTAAATTCAAAAGTATAGTATCCTTAAATGGACAGTGCATATTGGTTAAAACTGATGTCATTAGACCTTTAATTGAGTCTGAGGAATTTAATAGTGTCAAGCTTTGGAGATTTTCCACTATCTTAGGAGATGATAGGCAAATAACTAATTACATCTACTCAAGGGGTTACAAGGCAACAGTAACTAAAGATGTGGTAGTTAAAACTAAAGCTCCAGATAGTATTTCGGGCTTATTAAAGCAAATGGTGAGATGGTATAGATCCAATAACTTCTTCTTAATAAAGGAAATAAGCGATGGTACCTTATTCAGAAAAGGTGTCTTCTATATGTTTACGGTCTTGTATTGGTATACTTTACCATTAATTACACTAGCTAACTATGGTCTATATACTGAAATAACAATGAGGCACATAATGATGCACTGGAGATTTTTCGTTAAAGCCATAACTACGAATCCAATAAGATTCTTTCAATATATGATAATATCTAAAATCGATAGTACGTTTGACATTCAATCTTCACCAGTCAATAGTATGGCGCATCACTTCCATCATTACATTCTTCATAGTATAGATCCTATCGGAATCATGTTATTTAAAAGTAATAAATTGAGTGTCGATATTATAGTATTCCATTACTTTTACGTCTTTCACACACTAGTGGGCGAGGTTTCAACAATAGCCAGTGCTATAATGATATTAACCATCTTGGTATATACCAGAAAAGTAAGAGGATTTGCTTTAGGTTTATTAGCGTTTCCGCTGATGTTCATGGCGGATATATTTGCGGTAATGACGCTGTGGAGACAGAAGAAATGGAGTGGACGTAGTTAAGAATAATTGCTTTGCATCCAACTCTCGACTCGTGGACCTCACCGAAGACGCGGATTTTTCCGCTTATCCTTTCCAATCCCATTAGTAGGATAATCCCACTCACCCTTTGAGAAAACCCCACATTTTGTTTTAATCCCATTTAGAAACCTTATTACTTCCCTTTAAAGAATGTCGTTCCTTTTTAAATTTCGAAAGTATTATTATATATAATTAATTCATAAATGACGCATATGAAATTCAATGAGACCAAGATCAATTTTAACTGAAAATAAATTATGGATGGTTAGTCCTTTTTGCCAAAACTTTAAACAATATACTACCCATTAACGTTGTGAGTAATGACATAAATACTATACCTTGGAATTCAATTTGGTTTAGTACACCTATCGACATACCTAAAGACGCTATAACTAATCCCGTCTCACCCCTAGGTATCATTCCTATAGCTATAGCATTCGCAGACCTTATGTCTCTGAGATAAATTAAAGCGAATGGAAACACACCTATCCATTTTAGTAATGATGCAATTCCAGTAAGTTCTAAAGATAATATCAGCGTATTAATATTTAACTCTAATACATTAACTTGAGCACCTACTGTAACGAAAAATAACGATCCAAAGATACTTAATAATGTGTTGCTAATCTGTATTATTTTAGGACTCTTTGAACTATTAGCCAAGGAGACTCCCGCAATAAATGCAGAAATTATTGGAGAATACCCCAATGAGACCATAATTAGGGTTAGACCAAAAAGAACCACAAATGGAAATTCTTCTATATATTTGTCACTTAATCGGTTAGCTACTTTAGGTATAACAATAACCGATATTATCAAAATCACAGCCCAAATTACAATTAAACTGATTACTTTCAAGCCTAGTGATTCAAAGCTCACTGAATTGCCTTGTAGAAGGACAAGTACTATTGACAACAGTATTAAATCTACTACATCGTCAACTGCTGACGCGGAAACAAGAAAATTGATATCCTTTCCCTTAAGTTGCTCTTCCTCTATTATTGCCACTACCGCTGCCAAACTTGTGGCTCCCATTGAGGCACCTAACATTAATGCGGAATCATCGCCGAATTTTGGAGAGTAAATATAGAACGAAACAAGGAAAGGTAATAAAGCTCCAAAAGTTGCGCCTAAAAATCCCAATATGCCTGCAGACTTTATCGGTGCAAGACCATGCTCTAAACCCGAAGCAAATATAAGTAATATTACAGAAAATTCAGCAAGAAATTGAACGTAAACATCTATGCTTATTAAGGGAAATCCAACTAATTCATTAATCACATAGCCTAGAGCATAAGGACCTATTGCAATTCCAGTTAATATTTCACCTACAAGTCCAGGCAGATTATATTTGCTAAGTAATGACCTAATGGTCTCAGCTACCAATATAAAAAGGGATATATCAAATAGTGCTATGAGGGCTTCCTCCACGGTGTAATAAAATATAGCTTTCCTTAATAAAAATTGCCTTTTGGATAAACAAAAACTTTATACTGTTCTGAATGTAGTAGAGTTGGAGTGAAAGAAAATATGGCGTATTTACTAAGAGAAGGAACTCAAAGATCTACTGGAAATGAGGTAATACTAAACAATATAGCAGTAGCTAAAATATTGCTAGAAATGTTAAAATCAAGTCTTGGTCCTAAGGGCTTAGATAAAATGCTAGTAGAAGGGCAGGATATAACAATAACTAATGACGGCGCAACAATAGTTAAAAACATGGAAGTACAGCATCCAACTGCTAAATTGCTCATAGAAACCGCAAAGACTGTTGACACTGAAGTAGGAGACGGAACTACATCCGTAGTAGTGCTAGCCGGATTATTACTTGAAAAAGCAGAGGACTTACTAAATCAAAAGATTCACCCAACGATAATAATTGAAGGGTATAGAAAAGCGTTGAACAAATCCTTAGAATTATTGAAGGATATCTCTGACAAAATTAGCCCAGAAGATAAGAAAATAATTCACGACTTGGTATATACCACACTTTCAAGTAAGTTCTTCTCTACTGAGAAAACACTAGAAAAGATAATATCGTTAGTAATAGATGCATCATTGGCTGTATTAGATAAGAGAAATGGAAATTATGATTTAGATATCAAGAATATAAAAATAGTGAAAGTTAATGGAGGAGAATTCGATGACAGTGAGTTAGTTAATGGTATCGTGCTCGATAAAGAGCCCACTAATGACAACATGCCGAAAAGATTAGAGAACATAAAGGTAATGCTAGCCGACTTTCCGTTAAAGCTAGAAAAGACTGAAATTAGCATGAAATTGGGAATAACTGACCCCACACAAATAAAGGGGTATCTAGACGAGCAAACAGCATATGTCAAACAAATGGTGGATAAAATAAAGGCACTAGGTGTTAAACTATTTGTTAGTCAAAAGGACATTGATGAGATAGCTTCATATTTATTAGCAAAAAGTGGAATAATTGCGCTAAAGAACGTGAAGAGGAGTGATATAGAGCTACTAAGTAGAGCAACGGGAGCCAAAATTGAGAGCAGTATGAAAGACGTAAATGAGGGAGATCTAGGAGAGGCTAAATTAGTTGAGGTCAGAAACATGGGCAAGAATAAGTACTTGTTCATCCAGTCGGATAAAGCTAAAGCAGTAACTGTGATAATAAAGGGTTCTAATAATATGGTAACTGATGAAGCAGAGAGGAGCTTAAATGACGCCTTTAATTCCGTTAGAAACGTATTATTGGAACCATATGTTGTAGCAGGTGGTGGAGCAGTAGAGGAAGAGTTAGCTAAGAGATTAAGAGAAAACGCTGGGAAGATTACGGGGAAAGAGCAATTAGCTTTTAACGCATTTGCGGACGCTCTAGAGGAATATGTTTCAATATTATCTGAGACTGCTGGAATGGACCCCATAAGCACTCTAACAGAGATAAAGCATAAACACGCTAATGGGTTAAAGAACGCTGGTATAGATATTATAAATGCTAGGGTATTTGATAACATGTTAGACCTTAAAGTTATTGACTCATTAAAGGTCAAGGAGCAAGTATTAAAGAGCGCCACAGAGGCTGCCACGGCAATTTTGAAAATTGATGATATGATTGCAGCTGCTCCTGCTAAGCAACAGCCTCAAGAACAACAACCACCTAATCCGTATTTAGGTTAAAAGGTTAAGATATGACTATTTTATTTTCGATCTCCTATATTCATTTATGGAGTTAAAAATTACGGATTTCAAAGTTTTCGTTGCACAAGCAAATTTTGAATGGGTTTTCGTTAGAATATACTCTAAGGATTTGTATGGTACTGGCGAAGGTGGTCCTGCACCAGGATTAAAAGGTATGGAAAGCGAATTCAGACAGTTGCTTATTGGTGAAGATGCGTTCAAAATAAATAGAATAATGGAGAAACTCAGATATGCTACATTGTATTCTGGAACCACAGTTTACCATCTAATTTCAGCCATTAACATAGCACTATATGACTTGATAGGAAAATATCTGAATCTTCCAATTTATAAATTACTAGGTGGAGACAGAACAGAAATACCGGTTTATGTTGATGCCCATGGTGGAAAAGGATTAGAAGCTATGAACGCTTTGCATCTGCCAGTCAACTTACCTTGGATTAAGGATGCGGAAATGGAAAGAAATAGGCTAATTACGGTTAATAATCCTATACACGGTAGGCTATCAATGGAGAAGTGGAATGAAGATTACTCTCCAGAATCATACGCTAAAAGAGCTATGAAAATGAAGAATGAAGGTTATAGAGCTATGAAATTTGATTTAGATGTTCCTACTCCTTATATAGATTTAAGGAGGATTAGGAGTGGTGACTTATCACTTAAAGATATTAATTACATGGCTGATATCGTCAAGGCTGTTAGGGAAGCAGTAGGTGATGAGGTTGACATCATGTTTGATTTACACTGGAGATATAATTTAAATACAGCCATTAGGATTTGCAAATCCCTAGAGCCATATAGGTTAAGATGGTTAGAAGATCCTACACCAGCAATTATGGCAGTTTCAAATTACGATGAGCTAAAACTATTGACCTCACAGTGTTCAGTACCGATAGAGACTGGAGAAAATCTCTACACTGTATATCAGTTTAAGGATTTATTAAATACTGGAGTTAGAGTTTGGGCTCCAGATATAGCTAAAACCGGAGGAATAACTGAGGGAAGAAAAATTGCTGAATTGGCATCAATGTATGACATAGAGTTTTCTCCCCACAATATTGCATCTCCTATAGGTACAATGGCTCATGCTCATGTTGGTTCCATTGCAAATACTTTCGGTTTTGTTGAATTTCATGGTCATGATGTGCCGTTCTGGAATGAGATAGTCAAACCTAAGAGAAAAATTATAGAAGATGGTGTGATTAAGCTAACTGACGATCCGGGATTGGGAGTAGACTTAGATGACGAGGTAATGAAAAAGTATTGGTCTGATTATGATTTATAAAACTTACCATTATTTTTTACTAGTTCCTCTATTAAATTATTTGGTTTATATGCCTTATATCCCTTAGAGTATATGTCTACTAAATGCTCATAAATATTCTTAATACCCAATTCATCTGCCATTTCCATCAATCCTTTAGGAAAGTTAAACCCATAAATCATTACTGTATCTATATCCTTGGCATTTACTATTCCGTTCTGTATTAACCAAGCTCCCTCATTTACTGCTAATGATATAAGCCTAGCTGGATCAACTTTACTATCAGTTGGTAATTCTACTTTCTTATATTTTCCTGGAGAGGGATAAGTGTAGAACCCCTTTCCACTCTTAACTCCCAACTCTTTCATTTCAACTTTCTTTTGATACAAGGTACATTTCACATCTTCTGCAGTACCACTACTAATTATTACTTTCCATAAGTCCACAGCAACGTCTAAACCAACATAATCAGATAACTCGAAAATACCCATAGGCAACTTCAGTTTATATCTTGCGCAACTGTCCACTTCCTCTATGGTAGCCTCTTTGCTCTCCACTTCTCTGCAAGCCTCTTGCATAAGCCTTAAGAATATTCTATTACTCACAAAACCTGGCACTTCGACTTTTAGCCTTACTGGGATTTTGTTCATCTTTTTCGCTAGGTCTAGTGTCATACTAATGGTTTCATCTGATGTATATTTACTCGGAACTATCTCCACCAGTTTCATGATTGGTGGAGGATTGAAGAAATGCATTCCAATTACCTTGTCCTTTCTCTTTGTAGCTTCAGCTATCGTTGAAATAGGAATAGACGAAGTATTAGATGCTAATATTGCGTGACTAGGAGTTATATTATCTAACTCCTCGAATACCTTTTTCTTAAGCTCTATTATTTCTGGTACAGCTTCTATAACAAAATCAGCATCCTTCATTGTTTCATAGGATACTGAGAATTCAATTCTGTTCATAATTTCTTCCGGTTTCTCACTTATTTGCTTCTTTTCATATAGTTTATTTAAAGAATCGATTATCTTATCCTTTGCTCGATTTAAAAAATCCCACGAAATGTCTACTATACTTACTCTGAATCCAGCAATAGCCGAAACTTCAGCTATACCATGACCCATAGTTCCTGCTCCAACTACGCCTATCTTTTTTATCATCATAGTATATACACTCATCAAGAAATTAAAGAAATACCTATATCTTTTTAGGATCAACTAAAGGCATGTTTAGTTCGTATCCTATCATAAAGGTTCTCGAAATTCCATTAGAAAATTCAGTAATCAAAAACGCAAATAGAGTGAAGTTACCTTCAAGACAAGCTTGATAATTGTTATTGGCTTACATTCAAGTGATGTTCTATTTGTAATTCGGAATCGATGATGGGGATTTACTCTTCAGCGGTGAGGAAGTTAGTATGAGCTTATCCTTAACATATTGATTGTTTAACCATGCGCATCTAATTAGTAAGATGATGATCCTAAAATGCAATATTTACGTGAACGACTAAATTTGCATAATACTATCGTAAAAACGCAATAAATAAAATATATGCATTTACGATTAGGCGTAAAGTATATATAATGAAAAAATCGATAATACCATGTGAGTATAAAAGAGATTGTAAAATTATTCGGCCCTGCATGGATAGTAATGATGGCTGACGTTGATGCCGCAAGCGTTTTAACTGGTGTGGCTAATGGGCAAGAATACGGATACAAGTTAATATGGTTACTATTACTTTTAATAATTCCACTTTACGTTATTCAAGAGGCGGCCGGAAGATTAGGTGCAGTAAATAACGGCAAAGGACTAGGGGAGATAATCAGAGAAAAATTTTCCGGTAAAACTGCGTTATTAGCTTCACTTTCAATGTTTGTCGTAGATCTATTTACTTATGTTGTTGAATATGTTGGGATTGCAGTAGGTGGATTAGTGTTGGGAATACCACCATATATTAGCCTTCCAATTTTCTTTATACTCCACGTAACCGTAATATCTACAAAAAGATATGAAAAAATTGAAAAATTTCTTATATCGGTATCACTGGTAATGATTTTTGCGTTCATAGTGCAAGCTATTTTGAGGGGAATAGTAACTAACCAAAGCATCTTCTACATTTCCACATCAAAGTCTTTCACATTTCTCGTTGCGGCCAACATTGGAGCAGTAATAATGCCCTTTATGATATTCTATCAAGCTTCAGCAACTTCTTATAAATATCAAGACTCTTACTCGTCACTGGAGAATAAAGTGAAATGGTCCTCTGCAGAGACCTTGATTGGAGCTTTAGTTTCAGAGCTCTTAATGGTAGCCATAGAAATGGCAACAACTGGGTTATCTCCTTCTGTTGATCCACTGAATTATAAAGAGATGTCCTATGCGTTATCCTTAATTTCTGGTCCATATTCCCCTTATATTTTCGGAATAGGTCTCATAAGCTCAGCTTTCCTAGCGTTAATAGTGGAATCATTGGGAAGTGTATGGGGAACTTTAGAATCCTTGGGCAAGAAGGATTTCAGAAGCTTCCTATCACTTTACCTTGCAGAGTCAATTCCAGCATTGATAATTGTTCTATTGTTTACCAATAATTACGATAATGTAGTTAATTTTGCTCTTACTTTGATGTCCATATCGCCATTTGTTCTTGCGATTCCCGCAATATTAGTTGGGATACTGGTTAGAGATAGGAATATTATGATGGATTATGCATATGGAAAAGGTAGAATGGTAGTCTATTGGATTACCTTAGTATTAATAATAATGGGAGGAGTAATCGCTATAATCTAACTACCTTTCCACATTTTCAAGGAGGAGACGAAGTCATTTATTGCGTATCTGCTTTTCCAACTTAATGGATAAACAAACTTAATGTATTGAGACGAGGTGTAGTCTAAGCTGAGCATCTCTTCATCGTTTAACGCTATTCTAATCTTTTTACTGTCAACCTCAATCTCTAATTTTCCCGCCTCTTCTTTGCTCTCTAAGAATTCAAATCCTTTGTCATATCTTATCATTAAGAACTTGTCAAGTGTTTTAACATTACCATCAATTACTATATTACCTGAACCCAATACGATATAGAATAGCCACAGTTTTATTATACTCAATGTTTGATCTATGCTTTTCACACTATAAGCCTCATCTCCAAAAGAAGTACAACCTCTAAGCGCTATGCATATTTGTTGACCGTAAAAGTATGCTGTATCATTAGCCCATTCTGAATGCTTCTCTATCGATCTATATAATGGCTCTATATGTACATAATATTGAGGATCTATTTCAATCACCCTAGATGGAGGTAAATATTTTATAACATCTGAAGGCAAATTGAGAAATGTTACGAAGCTTGGATAAGAACCAGTCCAGATGGAATAAGTCTTTTCCGATACTTTTCTAATTTCTTTAAATGGTTGTGCCTTATAAACCAATTTGTATAGATTTTCGGACATCATTGAATCTAGTTTACTTAATACTAAAGCCCTAAAAGATGGAGTTATTGCATTTATATATGGTATGATATCGTTTTCTCTTTTCACTCTCTTCACGATACCGTTTTTTATGATGTAAACTTCATTATCATCACTTATCTGAACTTCAATTTCACATTGTGAATTTACTAGTCCCTTTTTCCACTTTATACACTGTCTATATACCACATTTAGAATAGAGCTAAATCAAGTATTAAAACGTTATATAAAAATGTTTACGGCTTTTCTAAATATTTAAACGAAACTAATGCTAATTCTTTAGCATGCTTTATATTGTTCAAGCTAGTTACTATTGATATTATTAGTGTCCCCAATGCCAACCCCGAAAATATGAACGCTATATTAATAAAGTTCAGTAATAAAAATAATGCAGAAAGAAAGAGAAGAATTACAGATAATTTATTTTCATTACTTGATTGTATAGTCGCATTCTTTAATTCTTGAGATAAGAAAATTATTCTATCTACATTCCTAATTTTGTTATTCAGCATATCTATAAGATCTTTCAACCCATCCCAATTAGTTGAAATGTAATTTGCTATATCCTCTACTTTTATATTAAGAGGCTTAGATATCACCGTACCTTCGATAAGTGTGGAAACTTTATCAGAAGATAAAAGTTGAATTAGTGAAAGTAGTGCTTCAAGCTTAGCTATAAAAAGAACTTTTTCTAGATCTTTAAAAAGATTGGGCAACTTAGATTGAACGTAAAAATGCAATATGGTAGCGATAATTAACAGAAAAGACGACGTCAGAATTACCTCCATAAATATTATTTTGTCATCTATCATGTTCCTTCACTTATCACGTCTCTGCAATGTTATTAACTGCTTATATTTTATATGAAAGACAAGTAAATAAATATGTACTTTCTATGCATCCTTATATTGCATATAAAACTAATTTTAATGTATTACAAACAATCCACTTTATATTTTCAAATACCTATCATTACTTGTGAAAAAGGAATTCATTGATAAGTATATTATATTAACTGATAAAGAAAACCAAAATGACCTTAGTGCCTTAGTTCAAGTACTTAAAAAATACGACGTCAAAGCTTACAATTATAAAGTTGAATTTATACGAAATAAAATAAATATTAGAGTTATGAAGGGAAATGCAATATTGAATCTAGCTAATTTAAGTATAGACGAATTAGAGAATATACTAAAGTATTCGGAGGATTTATATACAAGTAGGTTTAAAATTGAGTTTCATAATTTACCATCCAGAAGAGATATTTTAGATAGATTAGAAATTACACAACTTCCTTATTCAGAAGTTCACGTATTTAAGGATAAGGTCAAGATAAAGACAGAAACTGGTTTTATCTTTGAAGACGATCACACTCTGGAAGCTACTTACTATTTAAGTCTAATTTTAGATAAGATAAATTTGAAGCCATTCAATATAGGTAGAATAAGAAAAGTCAATAACATGCACGCTTTATTGCTACTTAAATATTATGGTATAAGAGATTTAGAACTTATAGAAAAGTTAATTGAAAAGGGATGTAAGGTTCAAGATAATAAAATTATAGTCGGAGACGTTATCGTAGACGAGAGAGGTATATTTAAGGGTGAAGGAAAAGGTTCTAAAAGGGATTTATACGATCTAGTTAAAGTTAATAAGTAATAGTATAGTTTAAAATCGTGTTAAATTCGGTAACAGTTTCCGCACCATCTAACATAGCCATAATAAAGTATTGGGGAAAGAGAGGAGACGAGAATCTAAATCTGCCCCTTAATAGTTCATTATCCATAACTCTTGATGATCAATTATCGGTAATCACTAAGATAAGTCCAAATGATAAGGACATTATAATTGTGAACGATAAGGTTCTATCAGATGAAGAGGTCAGAGAATATGGAGGAAGGGTCATAGATACCTTTAGAAAACTTATAGGAAAGGACTTTCATGTTAAGGTTGAATCGAAAGCAAAATTTCCAGTTAACGCAGGATTAGCGTCTTCCGCAGCAGGTATAGCAGCATTGACGTTTGGCCTAAATGAACTATTAGAGTTGAATCTCTCATCAGAGGAACTCTCTAAAATAGCAAGATTAGGATCAGGAAGTGCTTGCAGAAGTATGTTTGGTGGGTTTGTAATGTGGAATAAGGGCGAAAAGGATGACGGTAGCGATTCGTATTGCTATCAAATATTTCCAAGTAATCACTGGAGAGAATTGGTTGATATCATAGCCATAGTGAGCGAAAAGGAAAAGAAAGTTTCTTCAAGAAGAGGTATGATAAGGTCTGCAGAGACTTCGACATTAATGGAATGCAGACTTAGATTCATAGAGAAAACATTAAATGAAGTGATAGATGCAATTAGAAGTAAGGATGAGAAGAAGCTCTTCTACTATACAATGAGACATAGCAATAGCATGCACGCAATAATATTGGATAGTTGGCCATCGTATTTCTATCTTAGCGAGGTTTCAATAAGGATAATGGAATGGATACAAGATTACGGTAACGCTGGATATACGTTTGATGCTGGGCCTAACCCCCATATTTTAACTACTGAGAGATACGTTAATGATATTGTAAAATTTTTAGAATCGTTAAATATCAGAAGGATAATTGTATCAAAAGTTGGGGAAGGTCCAAGAGTATTAAGTAGAGAATAGTAATTTCAAACCATCGTCTTCTTTTACGTCTATTATGTAAATCCCTTTTTTTCTCCACGCTTCTCTGACCTTATCTAAATTCTCTCCTAACGCGAAAATAGAGTCTCCTCCACCAGCTCCAGGCGATAACGCTATTAATGCTCCTTCATTTTCTGCTATCTTTATGAGCTCTTCTTCATCCTTACTAACTAATTTGACTCCAATGATACGTTCAGCTAAGTAGTTCAGATACTTCCTGCCTAATCTGACATGTTCAACAGCCTCATCCATTTTGCTCAGCTTTATGAGCTTAATAGCCATGTTATTTTCGTCATCAATTAACCTCATCATCTCTTTAAAATCTTCTAGATAACTTTTTTCTACGAATTTTCTAACCAAACCTACAGTCTCAGAACTTCTTCCCGTGAATCCCAGTATCATATCATAGTTACCCAGATTCAATTTCTCATGATAGAAGTCCATTTTCTCGATATCAGTAAATCTTTTGTAAACTATACTACCAAACACCGCTGACGCGATGTCAAACCCACTACCTATTCCTCTCTGTCTTTTATAATTAGCTATTTGAGCTAATTTATGAATCTCGAACAAGTCTAACTTACCTTTGAGAACATAATATAAGCAAGCAGTTAACGCAACTGTAGAAGCAGAAGAACTGCCTAAGCCCGTTTTTTTACCATCTATAATGAATTCCTTATCATTATATAATTCAATTTCATAGCCTTGAGGTAATTCCAATCTCTCCCTAAAAGTATCAAGAACGGAATTAATCAACGCATTTCCAGTATTTTTAAAATCACCATAACTAGTATGAAATATTAGACTTCTCTTATCATTTATTTCCTTAATAGAACAATTTACTCTCTTGTTAACCGCTATCACGTGGGAAATCCCGCCAAAGACTACACTGTAACTCCCTATCCAAAGTATCTTACCTGGAGCACTAACCCTTATCACATTCCATATTGTCTTATTAGCTTTTTAATCTTTAACTATAAAGTGTTGTTAATGGACTTTCTAAGTAAGAGAGAGAGATTAGTATTACTGGCAATAGCTCAAGCGGGTCCTAGTGGAGTAACTTATTCGCAAATGTCAACGCTAAATTACGTTTTATCTAAAGAATCTATACAGAAAACTATTGAGGATCTTTATTTGAAAGGTTACATTAACGTTTTGAGAGATGGAGACGAGGTAAGATACATAGCTACAAAAAATGTGAGGAACTCAATTATTAATTTAGAATTTCATAAATATAAGCTAATTAAAAATCTTAATGAGTTAAAGAAAAAAGTCGAAGAGATAAGTAAAATGGAAAAACAACAACAAGCTGTTGCGTTTAAAGGCGTTTTAAAGGATCTATTTTCCTCTATTTCATTTTCAATATTATCATTAATGGACGAATTTCCAGCCTTAACGTTGCCAGAGTATTTAGATGTGCTGGAAGGTTTAAATAAAGAATTTTTATCTAAGCTTACTCCATTAATACAAGAATCCATGAGTGAGGACGAGATTAATACCTTTATATCATTAGTAAGTAAGTATAGAGGAGAGAAAGAGGCCGAAGAAATCAAGACTACGTTGCAGAAATTAAGTGAGAAAAACAAGCAATAAAAGCAAAGTGTATTACTACGATAAAAAATATAAATGATGAAACGTATATGATAGATGCAATGAGAAGAAGTAGAGACGAGATAATAGGGGACATATTAGAAGCGATAGATAATAATATCAATAGAATATCAAGTATTATGAAGAATGTCAATCTTGGTGCTTCTCTCGCAAAGAAATATTTATCAATGCTAGAGAGTGAAGGGCTTATTCAAGATGTAAATGGGGAATATAAGCTGACGGATAAAGGAAGAAAAATTCTTCAACAAATGAGAAATTTGAGAAAATTACAATTAGAATTAGCTACTGTTATATATGAAATAAGAAAAGAATTAGTTAATAACGAGAAGTGAAATCAAGTAAGTTATAGTAACTATGGCAATAATTCCGTCAACGAACTTATATATTCTCTTAGGTATGAGATTAAGTATGGCTAAGGCTGATATTGAAAATATTGATGCTAATATGAAAGCTAAAATTATCTCCGCAGAGTATATCAAATTGTAATCCGTTGAAGCTAAGACTATAACTAAAACTTTAGTTGGAGTTATTACAAACGCTCCTTGTAGTAAACCAGCCTTATTTGCACCTATATCAAATTCTTTGTCTAGAATCACTTCAATGAGTAGTAGGATTGAGAATATTATACCAATAATATCTGCTATAAATTCAAAAATTCTGTTGCTACCTATAAATATCACTATAGGTATCGCAATTATGAGAAATCCTGCAGAATGAGATAACGCAAATTCAACGATCTTCCGTTTACTCTTTAAGAGCCTAGCAGTTGCTACATGATCTGGTTCAATTCCGTGTGAAAGTCCCAGTAATAGTGACAACAGTAATGCGTCCACATTCAATTTCATGTGAAGGATTAACTATATATCTTGTTGACACCAACGCTCTATAACAGTGGTAAAATTAATTTTTTTGTGGAAGAAAAATGAGGGTTTAGAAGATGAAATTCATAATAGAACATTTAGACAATTTAAGTAAGTGGATAATAACTGAGTACAAACATTGTTATGAAATAGCTAAAAGAGAGGGTGTTGATTTATTAATAACTGGAGTTAATATCGATGGATTACCCTCAAGCGAGAAGAGATTTCATGAGATTGTTGATGTTAAAAAAAGTATAATATTAGATCCAAAAGCAGAGGAGCAACTTGTTCCAGAGGACTTTAATTACACAGACGTGATAGTGATCGGAGGAATTTTAGGAGATCATCCGCCCAAAGGCAGAACTAAAACGCTTTTATCAGATAGATTTCCTGAGGCTAAAAAAAGAAATATTGGCAAGATGCAATTCACCATAGATGGAGCGTTATATGTAGCGATTCAAGTAATGAAAGGTAAAAGAATTCAAGATATTCCAGTCATATTTGGGTTGAAAATAATTACCGAACTTAAAGGTATAAAGGAGGAAATAGTCCTACCTTTCGCATATCCTATAGTTAACGGAATGCCTTTAATATCTCATGAACTAATTAAATACCTAGTAGGTAATAGGCAATTTTCATTAAAGTGGGGAGAGTATGAAGATATTAGCGATTGGCAACGTGTTTAATCCATCTGGAGTATCAGTACATATAATTAACGTGTTAAAGGAATTAGTAAAGATGGGAGATGAGGTAACGCTTTACGTTCCCTCATTTCTAGTGAGAAATAATGACGAAATATTAAAGGATTTGGAGAAAGCTCACGTTAATGTTTATCACTCAGTCTACGAGGTTAAGGAAGGAGAGAAGACAAGTACTTTATCGTATTTTATTAAATCTCATACTGTTTATCTACGATGGAACGATTTAGGAGAGGATATAAAGTATATTGATGGATTAAAAGAGATAAAACCAGACGTTATTTACGATATGCATGAAGATTCCATAACACTCAGATTATCTTATCATATAGCTAGAAAAATTGAAAGACCCCTAGTGAAGCTTCTACATGATGAGCCTTTCAGGAATTCCTTTGGAAGAGGCTATAGGAAATTCCTAGGTGTTAAAGGTTTAGCTTACGATACGTTAATGTGGGTATTCTATAAATTTGACAAAATGGCGTTTATACGCTCAATAAACGATGGTATATTGAAAGGAATTGCAGGCGTTTCTAAGGCTCCATTTTATCTCTCGCGAATTGATGAGATAGCTAAAGGTTTAAGGTTAAGAGTATATGAAGTTGGTAATGCATTTAATAAAGAGATTATATATAAATATAGAAGAACTAAAGGTAAAGAAAATTACGCCGTATTCTACGCTAGACTAGTACCACAAAAAGGTATTAGAGAACTACCAAAGATTGCAGGGCTCTTAGATGAGAAGATAATTGTATTTGGTAAATTTTTTAATGAAAGAGATAAGCGTCTTTTAACCTCAAATCCTAAAATCGAATATAGAGGATATAGGCCAATAGAGGAGGTTTACGATACAGTAGGTAGAGCAAAAGTACTAATTTATCCTTCTCATCAAGACGGTTTTTCATTAGTTGCACTGGATACGTTAGCTTTAGGTACTTCAATAGTCGCTTATGATATTCCCGCAATGAGGTTTGTCTTCTCTAATTTAAAACCAGTAAAAATAGTGAAAGAATACGATGTAAAGAGTATGGCGCACACGGCTAACTCCATTCTAAAAATGAAAGATGAGGAGTATGAAAGTGAACATAGTGAAGATAACGTAAGGAAGTTTTTAGAACTACACTCTTCATGGGCTAACGTTGCTAAGGAGACCCACGACTTTCTTTCTGAATTCTTATGAATTTCATTGAAAGTCCCAATTTTATTGAAGTTAAATAGAAGTTGTCCTTTAATAGATAGAGGAAATAGAGAACAGCGATAATCCATAAGATTCCAGACATTTCCAGATTTATAGTACGTAAGATATATGAAAGTGCAGAAAGGGTAGTTAGAGCTACAACTCTATTGTAGTTATACCTACTAGTAGAGTAAATAATACATGAGAAGAATAGCGGGGACATTATTCCTAAAGTAAAAGCGTGAATGTAATCCTTAAAGTAAAGTGAAAGTAGAGGGACAATTATTATTGATAAGAGAGTTGAAAACGCACTTAAATTTCTAACTGTCATTATTTTTCTATATATTACTAGGAAATAAATTATCCCAATAAAGGGAAATATTAAGGGAAAGAAATATGATAGTAGCACTATAAGGAAGATTGGGATTTGATAAACTCCGAATATAGGTCTCGTTCTCAGATTGGCTGAAAAAACACCAACGTTTACTCCTAAAATGTAAAGAAGTAAAGGTACAATTAAGGTCCAAAAGTTAGGGTAAAATATCCACGCAATTATCGATGCGAAAGGTGATGATAATACTAACGCATTAACCGGAAATTTACTACCGTATTTTTTCATATCTCTTAAAGCCCATATTTCAGTTACCGACAAACATACCGAAGCGATTATCTGAGAATAATGTATTGGAATTGCTAGGAAGATTAATGACGCTATATGTAAGGGCAAGTAATTCTTAGCTGGGAAGAAAAGTCTCTGTATCATGCCGAAGTATAGAGCATAGGCTCCAATTAGCATAAAGTACGGATGGTAAGGTAAATTGAGAATTATCGATAAAGCACCTAAAGCCCAGTATATAACTGCTAGAAATATAAAAGGTATGTTAACTCCCCACGGTTCTATTTCCTTTATATCTTTTTTCTTCATATGTATTTATTTCATTCCATAACTAAAAAGAGTAAGGCTTATAGATTAGGTGTTGTTTTCGGCAATACTTTTATAATTGGCACGTAAATATTTAGCCAAGTATATTGCATCTGTATCTAAGTAGCCTGCAAGCTTAACTAACGTTATATCGGGATTTTGTTTAATTACTTTGACAATATTTCTTAACCTATAGGGTAAATTACTATCTTCGTCTGTGGTTAAAGCCCACTCTTTAAATCTTATCCAAAATTTAGCATAGTTCATAAATAATTATCTGTTATTCAAAACATTTTTAAGGATTTTTGCAATGGTAGTTGAGCCAATTGAGCTTATAGGAAAAAATGTTGAATCTTTTCATAATATTGTTATATAGATGTAAAAATGTGTTATATAAAAATGCTGAAAGTACAGGATATGATTTAACGTAAAGTATTTAACTGTGGGAAATAAAGTTCACTTATGGAATATGAAGTGAGAGTTGATGAGAAAGGGAGAATATTAATTCCTAAGGAGGTAAGAGATAAGCTGAATTTATCTTCAAAAGTCAAGTTAATTGTCGAAGATGATAAGATTATCATAAAGAAGGTTGATAAGGAAAAAATACTTGAAGAATTTGCTGGTAAGTTTAAAATTAATTGGAATAATATTGATCTTGAAAAAGTATATAAAGAGGCTGTTGATGAGAGGAGTAAAAAATGGATAAGAGATATTTTGACGTAAATGTTTTTGTATATTTCTTAACTTCACATCCTCAATTTTTTGAACGAGCTAAAAGGTGGTTAATGGAAACTGATGAAATTTATATAAGTGAGCTTACAATCTTTCAACTTGTAATTATTCTAAGTAAATTAACTGGAAAGAGAGAAGATGAGATCTTTAAAGAACTCGTAAACTTTTTGTATAATTTGAGGGTTAAGTTTATTCATCTAGAGGCTGAAGATCTTCCTAAGGTTATTGAAATATCAGAGAAAAATAAACTTGATTTTGAAGATTCTATTCATTATTATCTTTCTACTAAGGTTGGCGAATTAATTAGTAATGATAAAAAACTAATGAGACTAGGAGCTAAGTTCTAGTTATTCCCGAATTGTTCGTTCATTATCCCTTTAAGGCAATTTTTATACATCATACTCAACTTGATCCTTATGAGGCTATGGATCCAGCAGGATTGGTTCAAGTGGATTATGAACCTTTAGAACCTATTCCTAATATAGGAGCATTAAAAAAGGAGGAGAAGTTTACATATTTGATGAATTAAAGACTAATGTCGTAAGAGAGCAAACTTTTGAATTTGGAATAGTGTAAACTCAAGGAAAATATCTTGAGATTGATTCATATTGGTCAAAAAGTAGTGGTAATACATTTGGTGTTATAGTTTATTCAAGAAACTGTTACCTATAAATTTTATATCAAATCAGCAAGCCCTAATCCATGGAGTTCATTGAAGTTATTACAAACCAATTTCTGCTTCCATTTGGGCATTATCTACATTATTAAGATTATATCATATTTAGATGAAAATATGCTATGTAATTATCCCATAATACTTAGCCATCTCTTTAAAAGTCTCTATTCTAACATCTTCTGGCGTATAACCTAATTCTCTTTCAGCCTTTGCATATGAGTATATTAACTGCCTTGAAAGAACATCATAAGCCATCTTTAGGATTTCATGAGCAGATCTAAAAGGTTCTAAGATTTTTACGTTGAATGGAATCCAGCCTTTTATCTCCCTATTTATGGCTTTAGAAGCATCTAAAAAGAGGCTTGTTAGACTACTTGGCTCTCTATCAGTTATATAAAAGTAATCATTTCTCTTGTATTTGCAACTCAATTCTATAGCCTTTGAGGTATTTATTGTAGATACAACGCTGAAAAGATTATCATTTTTTATACCCACGCCATGTGATACTAACCACATGAAAATCCTCCACATCATAATCCTACTATAAGGACCGTAAATTATGGGGAAACGAAGTATTGCGTAATTGGGAAAAGTAGCAATTCTTTTCTCTCCTTCACATTTGGTAATGCCATGAAGAGTGTTTGGATTTAATCCTAGGCAATGTGAGGATTCCTCAACAATAGGTCTCTCTTTTGCATCTATGTTTTCAGAAACTCCAATACTACTAATATAAATGAACTTTCCAGAATTTACTCTGAAAAATTTCTGACCAATTTCATATGGCAATCTAACCTGTAAATAATCAAATTCCTTAGGATCTTTCGCCCACATTGCGCCTATAAAGTAAACTAAGCAATCGACATCCTTCAAATAATTTTCATACGATAAAATTATGTTTGCTCCAATTTCTTGTAAAGCTTTTGCGTATTGATTCATACTTCTAGCATAGACTAAAACTTCGTGTCCCTTATTTATCGCATATCTTACAAAGTTGCTTCCTACAAATCCTGTACCACCTAAGGTTAAAATTCTCATCATATATCTATCCTTTTTATAGGTTAAAAGTAATTAATCTTAGATTTTTAACGAGAGGTTAAATTAAAGAGACCTCTTTACAAAGAATTTTGACTCTCTTTCTCTCCACAATTCATCATAAATTATATTAGTGTTAATGCTTAATGCGTCGCAGTTGTACAGATTACGAGGTTAAGAGTATATCTTTTTCATGTGAGTTATTGATACTGAAAAGTCTTTTCTAACAAACTTACCGATATATCGTATCTATACGATGTATTAAGGTGACCATCGTTAAATTCCTCATAATAATGGGGTATACCATATTTTTCCATTTTCTTATGTAAAATTCTACTACCGTATTGTATATTGAACTCATCTTTCTTTCCAACATCAATAAAAATTAGTTTTAGTTTTCTCAAATTATCTACGTAATTATCAATCATTCTTACCGGATCTTTCTCTATCCACTTCTTCCACACGCTTTCATTAATTTCCCCCGTTTCTACGTCAAAGGGCAATTCAAAGTCCTCTCCATTGGGAGAATAAAAAGCGGACATGCCAATTACGTTTAGCGTTATTAGATCCTCTCTGTGATGCTTATTCTCCTTTTTCCAATAATTCTCTAACCACTCTCTGTGATTTTTGAATTTCCTAAGTTGTTCAATAGCTTTAGGAAATGTAGGCAAGTATACATACTCGAAATAGGCATCCCCTGCGTGATCAGCTATGGCTTTAATCAAATTGGGATATTTCATGCCTAGATATAATGCACCATATCCTCCAGAAGAGTGACCAAAGATTCCTATATTATCACTCTTAAACTCGTCCACTAAATACGGTATTAGTTCCTTTATAAGGAAATCCTCATACATACCTACTGCTGTGGAATTTATGTATTGATTTCCACCAACTTTAGTGAACATGTCAGGAAGAACTATTATTGAACCTTTAATTTTTCCCTCACGTTCTAATCTCTCAAGCCTACTTTTCATATCCTCTCCAAATGGGTTATAATTTAGTTGTGTAAGAGAAGATGAGAGATAGCCACTGAGGTGTATTAAGATTGGTCTTCCTTCAGGATTATCGGGAGAAATTATTCCTACTTTTCTCTTGTAAGGATCCCTTAATGGATTATCCCTTAGCAGATCACTTTCAAATTCGATAACTGATAATTTCACGATATTCTTTACCTTACTTAAGCTTTAAATCTTCTTTCCTTCATTATATCATATGAAATTAACAGTAAAGGAAGTAAAGGAAATTTTCAAACCTAAATTATTACCAATAATTTGGAGGGATGAAACTAATACTCTAACAATTTTAGATCAATCCTTATTACCATTTCAGACAGTTTACGTTGATTTAAAAGACGTTGAAACTACTGCATCAGCTATAAAAAACATGCAAGTTAGAGGCGCTCCAGCAATAGGTATAACTGCGGGCTATGGAATGGTGCTAGCACTGAGAAATGACAGAATACAGAATTTAAATGACGCGTTAAAAGAGTTAACTAGGGCTAAGAGCATTTTAGATTCAGCTAGACCCACAGCAATTAACTTAGCATGGGCTACTTCTAGAATGTTAAACTTTGCTAAAAACGCAATAGAAAATGGCGAGGCAAAAAGTCTAAATGAATTAATTCACCTAATGAAGATCGAGGCTAAGAGAATCTTCGATGAGGAATATGAAGCTGAAATACTAATGGGGCTTTATGGCTTGGAGAAAATCAATAACGGTGATACAATATTAACTCAATGCAACGCTGGAGGTTTAGCTACGGGAACTGGTTTAGGTACTGCATTGGCTCCAGTTAAGTTAGCAAAGGCCTTAGGAATTGATGTGTCAGTAATAGCACCTGAAACTAGACCTTGGCTACAAGGTAGTAGGCTTACAGTTTACGAGTTAATGGCAGAGGGAATAAAGGTTACTTTGATAACTGATACCGCTGTAGGATTAGTAATGTATAAGGGCATGGTAAATGGGGTTATGGTAGGAGCTGATAGAATATTGAGGGATGGGCATGTATTCAATAAAATAGGTACTTTTAAGGAAGCAGTAATAGCTCATGAGCTAGGAGTACCATTTTACGTACTAGCACCAACTTCAAGTTTCGATCTTAAGAGTGACGTTACTGATATAAAAATTGAAGAAAGAGACCCCAATGAGGTTAGAACAATTAAGGGAATCCCAATAGCTCCAGAAAACGTTAACGTTTATAATCCTGTATTCGATGTTACACCTCCAAAATACATTACTGCAATAATAACTGAGAAGGGAATAATTTATCCGCCATTTAATGAAAATGTCAAAAAAATTGTTGAAAGGTAAAGTTAGGAAAAGGAATTTAAATGCCGAATCCGAATTAACCTTAATGAGAGAGCTAACAAAAATTATTTTAATCGTATTTGTGGTCGAGGTAGTATTGTTCCTAATAGCGTCAGCCATACCGCAGAACAATCCTTCATTGGTTTCAGAATTTAATAACACTGAGAGTCAGGTCTTAAACGAGTCGTATTTAGGTAAAGTATTTCAGATATTCACTCATAATTTAGGAGTAGCAATGTTGGACTTCATTCCAGCAGCTGGATTAGCAGTTTTAGCGATAAGTATCTATTCTACTGGAATGGTACTAAGTGCATTTTCGGCTAGTGTTAACGTCCCTGGTATATTAGCAGCCTTAAGTTTAATGACATTACCTCATTCTTGGCTAGAATTACCTTCTTATGCAGTAGCTGCTTCAAGTGGGTTGTACATAATAATTAAGCCTAGAGAATGGATTAGGGGGCTCTTAACTCTCATAATTGTACCCATAGAACTCTTTCTAGCAGCTTTAGTGGAATCTGGAGAATTTTACGTTAGTAATCCCTATCTGTTCTGGTTATACTCATTACCTGCATTTGTATTCTTATACTTTCTTTATGAATTTTTGCAGAAAAAGGCAGACGGTTACATTAAAGTGCCTAGTCAGCAGATAGCGATGCAATCTACTCAACAACAACCTATCCAACTACAACCCTCATATGCGGATTATATCTCTAAGTATAACCAAAATTGGAACACTGCAAGTTACTTCGAAAGTCAAGGAAATTTAGTTGAAGCAATGAGATATTACTGGGAGGCGATATTTTATCTAATAGCTGCAGTCGGAGTTAAACTAAATATGCCTACATATTCTAAGGAGGATTATGATAACATAATTAGAGCAGTAGCTAATAGAGTGGGAAATCCCCAATTGTATGATATATATAATGAAGCATTTAAAATTAGAGTTGAAAATAGGTTAAGCGATTTCGCTATATTTAAGAGCTACTTGTTTGAATTAGCTAGATATCTAAACATGATCTAGCTTATTACATTCTGACTTATTACCTCTATACCCATTTTCACAGCAATCTCATAATACTTTTTAGGTATTGTGTACGCCACTAAAAAAGATCTTACATCTTTTGAGAACTTGTTCTTCAAAATTTTTTCTCTTATCAGTAGCTGTTCTATACTTGAATAGTCAGCATAATTTTTTGCTAAAAACAAATAAATTTCGTTATTATCTTCATAATACATTATCGGAATAGCATATCCTACTCGCAAGATTCCCAAATCATCCACTAAATATTCTCTCCTTATTTTACCTAACTTAACTCCCTTATTTTCTAATTGTTGTTTAAACATATTTATTATTAAGTATTCAATCTCTTCTTCCTTTCTTGACATGTCAGTGAGAAATTTTAATACTTGATCTTCAAGACTCATAATATATTATTGATACTCTCCTTATTAAAAATAATTTCAAAAACACAGTTGCATACACTTGTACATAGATGTGGGAAAGATTACATATCATCTTTTTAAGTAAAAATTAAAATATTATCTTATGAAAACCCTATTAGTTCCGTTAACTACTTTCATGACGCTTGACGTTATAACAACTGCTTTGGGATTATCTAAAGGACTTACAGAAAGTAACCCAATAATAAATGCCTTGTACTCCTCTTTACCATTTCCCCTATTTATCCTGTCTTTCCTTCTCATAAAGGTTGGTGTACTAGGCGTTATATACTTCCTTTATAAATACACCAAGCTAGACATAGTTCTTATTCTTGGAATAGGGATTTCTCTGATAGTCTTCATTAACAATATCCTTCTCCTCGCTTAACATTTTATTTATATAGTTTAGCAGAATATAAACGGCTATTAAATTCATCATAAGAAACATTATAATTCCCAAGTATTCTAACTCCTTAACACTATACACAGTGGTGTAAAGATTTGGACTTACCATCAATATTAGAGATAAAATTGAATCTCCTATCATCCACAATGCGAGAAGAAGAACTTTCATATTTCTAGTGATTTCTTTAAGGGAGAAACCTATTAGAATCCCTCCAATAAATAAAGTAATTTCCTCAATAATTCGTATAAATAAACTCTCTGCTCCCAGATTAAAGAAGAGAGGGTAATGCCAGATAAAAGCAATTAGAACACCTATTGTTAGGGATATGTTCTTGTTAAGGGGAAAATTTTTCTTACTAAGAGTATAATATGATATTAGTATTCCTGCTCCGAAAAGGGAATAGTGGGCTAACATGTAAGGAATTGGATTGACAAACATATACTCCTCAGTGAAAGGGTTCACAGTAATTGCGATAAGAAAAAGAGATAAAGTTAGAATAAAAAAATAATAATATTTCACTTTTTCACCTTTATACGAACAAATGCAGATAGAATGTACTAAATACCACAACCCATATGGCATCTACGAAGTGCCAGTAATAGGTTGCTGCTACTGCACCACCATAAGGTGTTACTCCTTTAAACGTTCTCAATAGAACAAATGTCCATACTACTAGTCCCATAATAACGTGAAATCCGTGTAAGCTCACTGTGCTGAAGAAGAACGCAGTAAAGGCTGACTGCTGAGGAGTGAAGTGAATTACATGTGTGAATTCGTATACTTGCCCCATTAAGAATGTAAAGCCCATTACAGCCGTAAGTATTCCTAGAGTTTTGAACATCTTTATATTTCCCTTCTTAAACTCCTCATATGCTAAGTGTGCTGGTATAGAACTTGAAAGTAGTATTATAGTCATTACTGTGGGCAATGGGAAGTATTCTACTCGTAATGGAGGCACATTAGCGTAAGCTATTGGATTAGTTATTGGACTTGCTACAAACATATATCCCCCAATAAAGGAACCGAACAGACATATCTCCGCTAATATAAACCACAATACCGCACTTCTAGCATCTCTCATTATTATAGTTCCTAATGCAGGTGTGACACCAGCCCCATTGGCCATGCTTCCATGTGTGGAAGGAGAACCACCATCTAATTGCATAGGTGGCGGAATTGACTTAAACCATTGATCGTAAGCCCAATATATTCCAGTAGCCATGAATATAGCCAGAAGCAGTATACCTATTGGTATTAGATTTATGAACATGAATATGAAGCCCAGTGGTATAAATGAGAGCATTATTCCCAATATGCTATAATATGGAAAACTTATTCCGTGGTATTCTTCATCAAAAGCACCATCCAGTGATTTTCCAAAACTTAGAGGCAATTTTACTGGTTTGATATAGAAATCAGCTAGGCCAATTGATATCGCATTCCATGGATCTATGGTCTCAACAGTTTTTCCTCTTATCCAGCAGTAGACTAAATCTACAAATGCCATAACTAATCCTATTCCCATTAATATTCCTCCTACATCTATCATTTGTTGGAAGGGTACGTATATTGGAGAAGGTACTTCAGCATATCTCCTTGGCATGCCTAAAACTCCATCAATTGTCATTCCGGTCGCTATCAGAAATGTACCAGCTACTATTAGTATGGTTCCACTTTTCACTATATCTTCATGATACCACTTTCCACTGAAATATGGGAAGTAATAAATTAAACCAGCTAGTAATGCTACTAATATAGCAAACACCATATAATGGAAATGTCCAACTACTAAGTACGTACCATTGAATGCGTAATCTAGAGGTACTAAGGGGAAAAATACTCCGGTAATTCCTCCAACTAGAAATAGGGCAATAAACGAGATTACTAATACCGCCGGTGCTTTAAATCTTATTTCTCCTCCATACAATGTTGCAGTCCAATTAAATACTTTTACACCAGATGGTACTGCTATTGCCATAGTAGTAGCTGAAGCTACCATTTGAGCTATTGTGTTATCTATTGCAGTGAACATGTGATGCATCCATACTCCTAAAACACTTAAAAACGCTATAGCCATGGAAGATAGTGCTAATGCCTTATAACCGTAGATTTGTCTCCCCACCATTCTAGGTAATATTTCTCCGACTAATCCCATAGCAGGTAACATTAGTATATAAACCTCTGGATGTCCGAAGAACCAGAATAGGTTTTGCCATAACACTGGACTACCTCCTAACGTTGCATCGAAAAATGGGAGATTCCACATCCTTTCTAAATAAGCAAACACTAAACCCGCAGTTAGTGGGGGCATTGCTACTACTAATAGAATTGCAGTTGCAAAGAAGGACCAAGTAAATAAGGACATTTTGAAATAAGGTACTTTCTTTAGCTTTATTATAGTCATTAGAAAATTAACACCAGTTAAAGTTGATGAAATTCCAGATAAGATGAGTGCAGTCTCAACCAGTGTGACTCCTAGTCCTCCATTTACGGAAAGCTCAACTGAAAGAGGCGCGTACATGTACCAGCCTGTATTTATAGGTCCAAACCAAGGAGCGATTATGGTTAAGAAAACTGCTGGTACAAGAATCCAGAATGAAAGTGCATTGATCCTAGGCCAATATAGATCATGCGCGCCTATCATTCTGGGAATTAGGTAGTTTGCAAAACCTACTGATATTGGCATTACCATGAAAAATATCATGAAGATTCCATGTAATGATACTGCATTATAGTATTCGACAGCACTTAATGATTGATATGTTAATTGATATCTTATTAGAGCTGCGTTTATCGCTCCTGCTATTAATGAAATTATACCTATAGTTATATACATTTGTCCAATATCGCTTGCGTTAGTTGTGTATAATGCGACCTTTAATATTCTTTTTATGTTCATCACATATAGTTGTTTAAATTTTATTTTTTAAATCTTTCTATTAAAAGCCAATAAACCTAAGCAAATTAGAGTTACTTAGATTATTAAATAAAAAAACATATATTTCTTATCTACTTAACCCGCAGTAGTAGCATAAGGAGTAGTTACGTTGGGAGAGGCTACAACTACTGCCCACATTCCACTTTCAGCATGACCTAAAATGCCACAAACTAGCATATAGGTACCCGCATTTATAGGTCCCCATAATCCACTAACTGACTGACCACTTGAGATGCCAGTAGTCTGGTAATTACTAGTAGTAGCCCCAACGATATATAATATCTTACCGAACTGTCCCACATCTGCATTATTAGGAGTTGCAGTATCGTTCTCAAGTAATATTAAATTGTGGGGAAGGGATTGTTCATTTATATAGGTAACATATATTGACCATCCAGCAGGAATGTAAATTACAAGCTGTCCATTACTAGTCCCATTAAAGTTGAAAGATGGACCAGTAGTCAGAACAGCTATGGTTAAAAATACTGTCTTATTTGTTGAGTCGTATTTTAATGGTATCTGGCTAGATGTAGAAGTGGAGGTACTAGTTGAAGTGGTAGTTGGAGCTGAAAGTATCTGATATTCATAATATGCATATACTGATACTCCCACTGCTATTATAGCTACTAATATTCCCACAATAACGGGTAGAATGGAGGATTGTGCTTTCATATGCTAAAATACCATAACTTAAATTTATAAATTTATTACCTTATATAGAGTATCATAATCATGTTCTATATTAAAGGATGTAAATATAAGTTAATAATGTTATACGACAAAACTTAAATATCTTATAAAGTCATATTAAAATGATGAACAGAAGGACATTTTTAAGACTATATTTAGTAGTAGGAGCCGCAATAGCTATAGCCCCAATGATAAAACCCTTAGCTGATTATGTGGGATATTTCTACAACGAGTTAGGTTCTATTTCAAAACAGTATCTAGTTGCTAACAATAATGATGGTATAGGCGGGTTTCCAAAATATAAAATAGTGAACGTTAGTGATTTCCAGCAACAAGTAAAAAGTTCAGGATGTCCAGTTTACTTCTTTTCATATCCACTTACTAATGAGCCGTGTTTCTTAGTGGATTTAGAAGCATTATTGGGTAAACCTGTACCGCAAATACCTAATCCATACTACGGCCAATACGCTGGACCATTAGGCCAAATAAAGACTATAAATGGTGTAGGTCCTAATAATTCCATTTATGCTTTCTCTGATGTCTGTGTCCATCTAGGTTGCCAATTGCCCGCACAAGTTCTAGTAACTTCTGATAATAACCCAGGATTAGACATTCAAAATTCAGTTCTTCATTGTCCTTGCCACGGATCTATGTATTTATTAGCCAAGGGAGGTATAGTGGTCGGAGGACCTGCTCCTAGACCCTTACCTATAGTATTTTTAGAATATGACCAAAATACCGGAGACATATATGCCGTTGGAACTAATGCTCCCTATTTCAGTGCATCAATACCTAGAACTACTCCATCAGATAACCTGCTTTATGATCCTAGATACGATTATAGTGTGCCTTCTAATCCATCATGTAGTAAAGGTGGTTAGGAAATGGTAAATGAGGAGAGGAGTGGATTATTTGATAGGTTTATGAGATGGTTAGATGAAAGATTAGGAATTTATGGACATACATTAAGACCTGCACCGAGATACGCTTACTCCATAGATTATTGGCTTGGAGGGCTAGTTCTCTCAGCATTTATTTTTGAAGTTATTACTGGTGCGTTAATAGCACTTTATTACACTCCTAGCGATCCATATACTGCTACGACATATTTGATAAGTAAAGTTCCCTATGGTGCATTGCTCTTTAGTCTTCATAGTTGGGGTGCTTATGCGATGGTCTTTCTGTTATTGATTCACATGACCAGAAACTTCCTTGTAGGTGCTTATAGACCTCCAAGAGAGATTATGTGGATAGTAGGATGTGCCTTAGCTGGACTAACTTTAACTGAGGCTTATTTAGGATACTCTTTGCCATATAACTTAATCTCATGGGTCGCTACTACGACTGGATTAAATCTATTCTCATATATGCCTGCGAACCTAGGTTATTTGATCTCATTAATGACAGTAGTAAATCCTAACCAGCCCGGTATAATGTCTGGTGTAGATCCTTTAGTCCAGAGGTTTTTCGTATTTCATTGGATAGTAGGAGGCCTAATTCTAGTCTTCATAGGTTTACATTTATATATATTTGAAAAGCATGGTATAACTCCTCCAATATCTCAAGTAAAACCTGGAGATCCTGAGTTGATAGATGAATACCAGGATAAGATAAAATCTGATCCAAAATGGGAAATTCAGCCATTAATGAGATCTATTGGAATGGTAGTAATGATAATGCTGTTAACGTTTGGTGCAATATTTCTAATCGCGTCAGCTATACCATTTAATATAACCATAAGCGGTGGAGTTCCTAAATACTCAATGCCCGCATTCAATCCAGTAGAAGCAGCACAAACTCCACCAGTTCCCGACTGGTATTTCCTATTCATTTACTTCTTCTATAAGTCGGTAAGTCCCTATAATGCTTCGCTAATATTCTTAGGTTGGATAACAGTTACTGTTCTTTTCCCATTTATAGAAGAATGGATATTTAGACATAAAGCTCCACATCCTGCATTAAGGCCAGCTTCTATTGCAATAGGTACGGGCTTTATAGTGAGCTTTATAGTTAATAGTGTATGGGCTGGTCTAACACCGGGGAGAGATATAGGACCGATAGGTGTAGAAGTTGACGCTCTAATTTTTGTAATATGTTTTGCGATAATATGGCCCTTATTAAGATATGTGGCTCAGCCTAGGGTCTTGGCAAGATGGCAAACCTCACCATTGACTGATGGTGGTGTGGTAATAGAATATAAGGAGAGAAGGATACTAAGCGGGTTAACGGTATTATTCATAAACAGTGGTATATTAGCTGGTCTAATATATTCTCTTTATGAAGTATTTATACTTTCTAGCAATGCGATAATTAACCAATTTATAATTGGTCAATTTTTAGGTATTTCATTACTTTTATTTTCTGCTTCAATTTTCTTAAATGTGGTGATTGGAAATGGAAAAAGCTAGGATTTTCGAATTATCAACAATAGTATTTGCAATAGTAATCTTAACTGTTTTAGGTGTTTTTTCTGATATCTACCTAAATTCAATAAACACTGGCGCTTATTTATCTACAACGGCTAAACAAGATGCTATTCCAATTAAGGTTATAGGCATGCAATATGCGTGGGAATTCGTATACCCTAATGGAACTGTATCTATTGATAAGTTAGTGTTAAAGGCTAATCAGACATATCTCTTAGAGATAACCTCCAAGGATGTAATTCACGCATTCTACATACCACAATTAGGCTTCAAATTTGAGGCAATTCCTGGTTATGTATACGACTTCTATATAGTTGTTAATAAACCTGGAGTATATGATATATGGTGTGCTGAATTTTGTGGACCTGGACATTATTTGATGAAAGGTACTCTCATAGTGGTGAGTTAAATGAGCACTAGCAAAAGGCTAACCGGTAAGGATTACGCATGGTGGGTAATTAGTGTATTGGCCTTTTTCTTCTTTTTCTTATGGGTAGGGAATTTCGGAAACTTAGGATATTTAACGCAGAGCCCCATAACGAGTTATGTGGAAAGGCTGTGGAGTGTCACTTACATAGCAGCTGGAGGAGTTTTTGGTGTTTTCATGGGTAGTATAGTATTTCTATCAGTTAAATTTAGAGCCCCATCAGAGGTTACACAAGTTAGGAGAATAAATGTAACTACTTATTACTATACTGCTCTCATAATAGACCTAATAGCTGCCATTGCGGTAACGTATGAGATATTCAACATTTCTATTTCTCAATTCGTCACTGGTTTGTTAGCATCTGCGGAGATATTATTATTTGCGTCAATTATTTACCTTGTATATAAATTGTACTATACTGAATAAACTTAAGATAATCACTTTTTTATTTCTATTTAATATAATTATTTTAATAAATATGGGTTATCAAGTATGACCCACTCCATTTAAGCTCTATCAAAGTTGTTAAACATAAATAATTATGAAAATTATACTAAATTTAATGATTAGAGAGAAAAGCTTATTAAATACCTTTTAGATAGTATATTATTAAGTGAGAGTAATGAAAGAAGAGAAAGTAATTTTACCATTAGTTATAATAGCGGTAATAGTATTGGTAGGATTAACGTCTGGAGTACTAACAGTCAAAAATCCCTTTATTTCAACTAGCTCGGTAAATGCTCAACTTGGAGGAAAGTGGAATATCCAGAACTACTATACCGGAAATAATAGCATTACTGAAATTTTATCGGATTCTCAAGGAGATGTATTAGTTGTAACTCAATACTCTTTCTCTTCAGCTAGCCAAGCTCAAAGCTTCTTCTATTCAAATCAACTTAGTTCACCTGAACAATATGGCAACTACATGATATCATATTACGCTCATGGTCTTTCAGAGTCAGTGTATATTCTTAGTGGGAGTAAGGTGTATTATGTCAGCTATGTTGCAACCACATCACTGTCCCTTCCATCTATAAGTCAGCTGGTAAATCTTATAAAATAATTTAAAATCTCTTCCCACTTATTTTTATTTATGAAGTTATACTTTCTTTCCATAGTTCCGATAGTCATGAGTCTACTATTAATATATTTATTTCCATTGGATAACCTATTACCCATTATCATATTTTGGTTCTTCTTATCGTATTTGTTCTTGAGAACCGTATTTAAAGGGGAAATTCAAGTGATGATGGATTATAAAAAGGGAAGTAAGTGGGGTATATTCTCTTCATACCTATTGGTTCACTATTTAGTTTATAGTGTAGCAATAATTGAACTACTAACTTATATATACAAACCAATAACGGTCAACTCACAAACACCATTCATCTCAGTTTTCAGTACACCTTTTGGAAGCACTCCTAGCTTACCTAATTTTGGTTTATCTTTACTGTTTAATCCAACTGTAACTGCTTTCATTCCACCTAATATAGTAATTGAGTTATCACTTTATAGTATTGCGATGGGACTTTACATAGCCATCTTAGTTACTTCAAGTTTAATTACGATAATATCTATAAATAAGAAATTTAAATATTTTGCATTTATACCTTTAATAGGGATAATAGCTGGGGCTAGTTGTTGCGTATCAATACCAGTTCTTTTAGCAGAGTCTTTGGAGCTGAGTAACATCGTATTTTTATCCACAACAGCATGGCAAGCTATATTTATAGCATACGTTTCCCTTCCCATCCTAACTGTTGCATTTTTAAAACATCTCTCGAGCTCGCTTCTGAAAGTGAGATCTAAACTAGTAAGATAGAAGGTGACTCTGAAGAACTTTTTTATTAAATCGGTCTTATGTGACTGAAGCGAAACTTTTTATGCAATATATGTCTTTCTTACACTTCTTATTAATCACATTAAGATTAGAATCTAGATATAGAGATAAGATTATTTAGAGAAGAAGAGCCCCAATTTATGGAAACTAATAAAAGGAAATATCTAAGTATAATTTAGCTTAAAGGCTAATTATAATAAATAGTTTTTCTTTATTTTACGAGACCATATTAATGATTCATATCAAATATCATTTTATTTATAGATATCTTATGTGAAAATTTTTCCGCGTCTAGGCGTTACATACTTTGCCTCTTATAATCCGACTATTTTTCATAACCTGTCTAAGGCTGAAGACAAGATCGAATCTTCATCAGCACTTACCCCTCTCTCTTGTCCTTCATGATCTGATCGTGTGAAAAATTGCAGGAGGTGTAGATACTATTAAACCAAAAGTAGGTATTTATCACAAATTGCTAATGGTAGAAGATGTGTGATATCTTGCTGAATTTCTTTAAGTTTAGTATTTAATTCTTAAATAAAATAAAGTTAATAACAAATCTATTTATCCTTCTAGATAATATGATGATAGTCTCTACTTAATTTATGATTAAGTAAAAACTTAGTCAATCAGTTATTATGATATAACTCTTTCTCCTCTTACAATTCTTAATCTCTTTCCGTTATTTCTTTCTCTCTTTTTCATTTTTCTTATAGACTTTATAGTTAATTTTACTATTATGTCTTTACTAATTTCGTCACCTATCTTTGTGAAGGTTATTAGAGGAATTCTATTTCTATAGATAAAATATAAACTTATCAAAAGGAGAATTAAAACCAGTTGTACTGGGAAGTTGTATAATAAAGGGATTATTTCAAAAATTATGTATATTCCGGTGATGGCAACGATGTAAAATGTAGAAGAAAATGCGGTCAAATCTAGCCAAAATTGTTTAAACAATTTACTTTTCACCTTTACAATACGGATCATTATTTCATTATTGATGGTTGAATATAACTTAGATCCCTCAGTTAAGAATAAATATAAAAGAAATAACGCTACCAATGTTTCTCCAGCGTATAGGGAATTATCCAATACGCTATTATTTAATGGGTCAATAATACTCTTAATTAGGCTGTTCAGTAGTGGAAATAATACGTAAGGTATTATTAAGTAAAATATCATTTTTATGAACCCCCTGAAGATAGTTGATTTTGAAATTGGGGAAATGCTAGAACTAAAAGTCTTATTGAGCCATATTATTGCAGAGTCTAATTGTCTTAAAAAATATGAATTAGAATATGTGAAATTTATGACTCTCTGAAACACGTTTACTCTTGTAGCCAAAATTGAAGCTATTATGGATGAGATTAACACGACAACAACTGATATGTAATAAATTACGTTAACGTTAATACCTTGTTGTATAGCTTCTAATGAAACTATTATTCCGAACTCACTTATTGGTAACATGTACAATCCATTCGTAAATGCCTTAACGAAAGTAGTACCGGTCAACCAAGAGGCTATGCTAAATGAGAAGTACTTTATGACAAGTATTATTAAAGATATCATGACGAAAGTAGTTATGGCTGGAGTTATCCTCAAATAACTTCCCACAGACAAGAAGAAGAAGATAAGCGCAAACTCCCTAATAGGTGCGGTATATTTAATTACCTTTTCATTACCACCTATGGAAGAGAATGCTAGTCCGGCTAAAATCATACTTAAGGTAACAGGGACTTGAGTAACTTCAGATATATATTCGAATACAAACACTAATACAATGGGTATTAGGATCAATATACTTTCGTCTTCTAACCTAGTTGATGTGAATATGGATAATCCAGTTAGGAAGTACCTAGCGAAAATATAGATTATAAGTGATGCTATGACAACCTCTATAACTACGAAAGAGACTCTAATAAAATTAAAATAACCATTTAACGCTGTTGCAATTGAGTATAGGAAAAATACCTCAACATCTTCAATTGAAGCTACAGCTACCAATAGATCCTTATCACTCTTTTGTAACTTATCTCCGGCTATTTTATATAAAACAGATGTACTAGTGTCTATCGAAGCCATTACTAAAAATAGTGAGGCGAGAGGATCTAAATGAAGCAAATATAAACCTATATAATATGAAATTAACAAGATTAGGACTAATTCCACTAACGCTACTCCTAATGCTCTTCTGAACAATTCCTTAGCCCTAGAGATATCAAACGAAGTTCCTATTTCGAATGCTAACAAGTTCAAGGCTAAGAAATTAAGTATGCTGAAATACGAGGAATTGAAATCAAAATTAAAATACGTATATGCGATCAAACCGCCTAAAAGGTAAGCAATTACTGGAGAGATTTTAAACCTAGTTAGGATAAAGGAAATCAATAAGGTTAAAAGTAACAATAAGCTCAATATAGCATAGTTCATCAAACTCTCATTCCTTATAGTGAAATTAAAAGTTTATTTGCTTCCTAGATAATAATATATATTTGATGAATCTACTCGATGTGAAGAAAATATATTCTGAGGCATTATTTCTCAGTCGAGAGTGTAAAAAATGTGTGGATTGTGAAGCTTGTGATAAGGCGGAGGAACTTCTAGATATTCTAGTTGAAAATATAGATAACGTTTCGTTTAATGATATTAAGGAAAGAGAAGAATTTAGGGAGATATTGAACAATATCTTTCTGATTCGTAAAGAATTATTAAAATAGAGGAAAATATAAAAAGTGAATATGCTCATTAAACATTTTTTATTTATTTTATTTTTTAACTTTCTTCTAGTTATAAAAGCATTATGTAGTGTGGGTGGATTATTAACATTTTACAAAATTCATATATTGCTGGTCAAGTTTGAAATTAAGAGAAAAACATAAGTGTGGATAAGATCTTAGGCAATTTCACGATAAAAATACTCCATTCAAAAAATGGTCTTAACATATCAAGAAAAATAGGCAAAACAGTAGATAGGATTTTCAATCCTAAGATTTGAAGGAGAACACATGAAATAGGTGCTCGTAAGAGTTTGTGTAAAAACAACATCAATTTGGAAAAAGTGATCTAACCTAAAAATTATAAGTAATTTTGAAAAATACTAAAAATTAAAAATGCCTTATAATTAGTTTATATTGTTGGACATTCCCCTGCTAGAGGACCTGCAGCCTCTAGTATGGTGTTTTGTATCATTTGTGCAGCCTGTATAATTTGGGGGAATTGGCCTATATTAGATAAAACATACTGCGGTGTGTAGCCTTCTAGGATTGTAGGATTGACTATTGGTGTAGTTACTATATAGGTACCGTTTGGTCCAGAGATTAATATTGCAAAGTTTAAATGAGGCGGTTTAACATATATAGCAGCAGGTTTTCCATACTGTGAGATTGGCACTTGCGTCTCATATTGTATTATTAACTGCGCAACTTGTGGTGGCAATCCCATTTGAGCGTATTCTTCTTTCAATATTTGCTCACCTACGGGGATTAGTTGATCTTGTGGAATTGGCGTATTGTTATAAGAACCATTTAGGTATTCATTATAAACATAAGCTACGTAGAATTCTACAACTGAATTACTGGTGAAATTCGTGAATATTAACCCTGGAATGTTAGCAGGGCTGTGATCTGGATCAGAGTAGTGCAACTCATAGCTTAAATTACCGTAATGTTGTAAAACGTCATATATTGCCCATGACGCTGCTGCACCTACTGGACAGCCATACCAGGATTGTACAACCACTATTACTTTGCCTTTCGGAGCCAAATCTTCATTACTTATCTTTATGAATTTTCCAGCGGGAATTGATTGAGCCGATGCAACGAAATGTGTTACATATACTACTACACCGATTATGATGATGATTATTCCAACAATGGCTATAATTACACTTCTTCTATCCATTATCTTTATTCCAATTACCTCACAATATAAACTTTTTCCTTAATTCAGCGGATTAAGTAATTTTGAGTAAATATATAAAAAAATTATTTAACTTAACATTTGCGAGCTACAAGCATAATAACATGGCTAATTAAAGGCTAGAATGTATAAACAGGTCTAGTTATGTGAAGGATTGTTATATAAGTATGCCTATGTTTTTACAAAAATTGCGGGCAGAAAGCTTCGCCTTTTTAAGGCGGAGATGAATGCCCGCGAAAAGTTAAAATAAAAACAAAAACAGAAAAACACTCATGCTACAAGCTCCAGAGCGAGCTGTCCGCGAGGACAGTTCCATCGAGGAGGAGATCGTGACAATTAAAATGAAGATCTACTCCTCGGCTCTGGAGCCCTTAGCTGAAAAGTATATGCGTGCCAAGAGGTTCGTTCTTCAGTGGTTATATGAACACAAAACCACTTCTCTAAAAGAAGTCCACAAAGCATTATATGAACTCCTCAGGGAGAAATTTGGTTTAAAATCAAAACTTGCTCAAGACTGCTATCGTGATGCCATTGCCGTGTATAAAAGTTGGTCAAAGAATCCCAAAAAAGGGAGATTTCCAGTCCTAAGAAACGTTTCCTTATGGTTAACTCCAAAAGCTAGTTATACTCTTGATTTCAACACGATGACAGCTAAGATACTGGGGGAAGAAGTGAAAATAGTGGGTTATCCTCACAATCTTTCACAGTACAAGGACTTCAAAGTGAAAGAAGCAAGACTAGTTAAGAGAGGAGATAATTGGTATCTTAACGTGACAATGAAAAAGAAAGTACAAGTAGAGAAGCAAGTTAAGGGGCTTATAGCTGTTGACATAAACATGGACTTCATCACGTTAGGTAATGATAAACAAGTTATAGAAATTCCAACACGTCTAGATGATGCTGTTCATTTTAAGAGATTAGGAGAGCAACTGCAGAAGAGGTATCAAAGAAGGTGGAGAGAGAATAAGAGGATTCTCAATAGGATTAGGAGCTTTCACATAAAGGCAAGAAACGTCATGCAAGACTTCGCTAGGAAAGTTGGAAAATGGGTTGTTGAGGAAGCAAAGAGGCTAAACGCTAACTACATCGTGTTGGAAGACTTGAACAAGATGATTTCTCACGTGAAAGGGTTGAGGAAAGACTACAGAGATAGGTTATATTTAATGCAATACAGACGCGTTCAAGAGTGGGTTGAGTGGGAAGCAAAGAAGCATGGGTTGAACGTGATATACGTTAAGCCAGCGTATAGTTCAACTACTTGCCCAAGATGTGGATATGAGCTGAAAGGGAATGGATATAGGATGCTTAGGTGTGAGAAGTGTGGTTTTGAGGATCATCGTGATTATGTAGCTGTGTGTAATTTGTATGGGCGGGGTTCTCTGAGCCTCGCGACTGCCCCCTATATGAGAGATGTAACTCCGAATCGATAGGGGGAACCCTCGCCCTTTTAAGGGCGTGGAGGAAGTCAGCTTATAGGAATTTGCGGAGTGAATTAGCTCAATTAAGATCCTAACCCTAATCTATCAGTATATTATTTTTTATATTTTCAAAAGAACTTATTATACATCATGAGTATCTTTAACGATACACATCCAGAACTCACTAGGTTAGGAATTAAATTAGATAACGTAGATTCCAGATATAAGCCAGTATGGAGAATGGGAATATCTATTGACGAAATGATTTACATCGCTAGAAGGTTATATCCTTTGATAAAAGATGGTCGAAATGTTCTAGATTTAGCTTGCGGAAATGGACTAATTACTGTAATTTTATCTAAGCTAATGCAGGGTAGTGAATTTCACGCGATCGATGACTGGGAGAAAGTAGCAAAACATGAAGTAATGAGAAATATAGAAATTGATAACGCTAAAATTAACTTGAGCGATTTTAGGAACGGGTACGAATTACCATACCGGGATGAATATTTTGACGTAGTATATAGTGTAATGTTTTTATCTAATATAGGAAAGGAAGGCAGAACTAAGATAGGTAATGAAGTTAAGAGAGTCTTAAGGAATGATGGCAGGTTTGTGATAGTTGATACTCTAGTATTTAGAGGTAAGATAAAGAAAGAACTTGCCTCACTATTTAATTTAGAATGGTACGGAGAAGAAAATGGTTTTTCGTTTTTCCTTTATAAAAGGGTAAAGTGAAAAATACGTTAATGGTCTGGAAACTTTAAGCCAATTGCATTGCTAATGATGTCAGTCTGACTAAGAAGTCATCAGTTACTAATTTTTTATGATGGAAATTAGCGCTTTAGATGATGGAAGAATTTCAGCGTCTTGATATAAGGTTCAAGGATATTTCATGGAGTTCAACTCATAAATAATATATAAAGGAAAGGAGAGAAAATCACTCAATTCCTCTCAATTTATATATTGTTTAGCCTTATCTAACATTTCCTTGATATATTTTATATCTTGTTTAACTTCATTGATGTCTAACCTACGCTCATGAAACCCCCACACATGTAATAAGTAAGCTGTTTTCCATCCGTTCTCTATCCATTCTCCTATAATGTTAGCTAATGAAATTGAAGCTTTTTGTAATAAGAACGCATACCATCTTCCATCTCTTTCAGCTTCTTGATATTCTTTTGTGTTAAACTTTTCCGCTAAACCTTTAACGATCTCTTCAGCAACTTTATACAATTTCTCTGATGATTGAATAGGGTCGTTTTTCTCAATGAACCTTTCCGCTTCTTCAAAGAATTTTTCTGCTAAGGTTATCCTAATTTTAATTGACTCTTTAGGATCAATCTTATTTATCTCACGCAGTATCAAATCTTCCACATTAATTCCTTTTTCCTCTGCTTTCTTAATAAGTTCCTCCATGCCACATTTTACTATCTGTTTTTGCAAATATAAGAGTTTAAACAATAAATAATAAGATAGCCTTACGTTTCATTTATCGAATACCTTAGCTTCCAATTCCGATAAGTTAAGGTTACCAGGCAACCGAAGAGGATTTCGTAACAATACTATCTATATAAAGTTAATTTAAATACTTCTGTTATATACTAAATATTGTATGTTAGCATATGTGTTTTGGCACCAAAGGGCTAAGGAGTTTGTTAAAGAAGAATATGAGAAATCTTTAATTAATTTTCATAAATATTTTAATGAAATGGCTAAAATTGAGGGATATTTAGGGTCCTTAGTCATAAAGGTCAGCTATGTCCCTTGGACGGAGGGTGATGTGTATGAGGATTGGTATCTCATGGAGAGTTCTAAAACTCTAGATTTACTTAACAACGCTGTACTAGAACTAAGTGATGTTAAATCCCTTCATGATGAGGTTGCGAAGATGGCAAGAAACGGTAAAGGAGGTCTGTATAAGCTAATTAAAGGGGATCCCTTATCCCCTTCATATAAATATGCATATTGGATATCAAAGCCCATAGGGATGAAATATGATGACTTTTATAAGGAAATAGAACCTTTTTCGCAAAACCTATGGAGAAAGCAACTTGCAATGGGTCCATTAAGTGAGTTTTGCATATTTTCCCCTAATCCTATAAACGTTTCAGAAAGATACTCCCCAATATTTCAGCAAAGATATGTATTATATTCTAAAATAGTGAAAATAAGTCCATAACTTTTTAGATTTGTATTTTGTGAGAGTTTTCAAAACTTACATCAATTTTTACATTCTCTTCATAGTAAAAGAACGTTCCAAACTAGATAGCCTCACAAGGTATTAGATTTGAAGTTCTTTCGCTCTAGATTACTATTCCTCCTTGGTATCTTCCACTATAAGGTCTTTCGGTTTTCTGATCTAGTTTGAGAAATATGAGATGATGTGTGCCAACACCTTTGGCTAATGATGAGCGATAAACTGGAGTTATTGCGACAAATACCTTACCCTTATATCCAGCATCTATAACAGTGGGAGGGGCCAAGAATCCGTTCCTAGCCATGGTACTCTTTAAGGTTATTAGTATCGCTAAATCGTCTGGAGTGTTAAACTCTTCACAAGATTCGAAAAGATAAGTTTTGAGCGGTTCTAGTTCAGCTAAGTCTTTAAAGACTATTTCCCTTAACCTAGCTTTCTTGTTGGGTAGACTTGCTCCCTCTTCTACCACGAAATATCTCTCACCGCAGATTCTTAGGTCATATCCGTTTTCTCTCACGTTATCTTCAACGTAATTAAAAATTACTTTTCCTAGTAATTGTCTTATCGATTGATGAGAGAGTATCATAAAATTAGACTAACAGAAAGAACCTTAAAAGAGATTTGTCTTATTGGAACTTCTTTGAAAAATGCAAATAATAACAATCTGTAGACGGCTGTTCAGTTTTGAAAGGTTAATCGAAAAATGGTTCTCAATCGGACAAGTCTACTTAGACCTAAATTAAGTTGGATTTCCTAGGTAAAAATTTGTTTAATGAGTCAGAATTGAAATAGGAAAGAATGATTATAATTATGCATATACTATGGTTTATTTTAATAAAGTGAATCGTTTAACTTTCTATTTATAAAATTTCTGCACCAAATGTTTTTTGTATTTTCAAAACTTACGTTATAGTGCATTTCATAGTAAATGTAACATCGTTTACAATTATTCACATGAGACCTACTATCGTTGTAGTTTCAAAGTGTAGCAAGAAAACTTAAAACTGGAGAGGAAGCTACGTTTAAGACTTCCATATACTTAACGTGGGAATAGATTTATACAACATAAAAATTAATAAGGTTAGCCAACTATTTATATTAGTGAGAGTTGGAGAGACAATATTTTATATTATGAAAAATTTGGGAATAAGACAAATATTTGGAAATCCTGGAACTACGGAGCTTTCTTTTCTTCGACAAATGCCAGGTGATTTTACCTATTACTTAGCTCTTCACGACGGAGTAGCAGTAGGAATGGCTGAAGGCTATTATCTTGCCACTAAAAAGCCACAGATTGTTAATTTGCACTCCACTCCAGGCTTAACCAATGCGTTATCTTTTATCAATGAGGCCTACGTTAGTAGAATTCCATTAATCGTATTGGTTGGTCAACAATATTCTAACAAATTAGTGGATGAGCCAATACTTTACGGGGATTTTATAAAAATTTCAGCCGGAGTAGTTAAGTCTGCATTTGAAATCAGAAGTGAAAGTGAGGCAGTCAAAGTATTCATCAGAGCTTATAAGGAGAGTATCACGCCACCATATGGTCCAGTTCTAATATCTTTACCCCAAGACGTAGCAGAGAAGGATGCTGGCGATCAAATAACGATCCCTAAACATTTTGTAGGGAATCTATGCGATGAAGCTACAATTAATTACGTCATAAATGAGATCAATAGTGTAAACTCCTTGGCTATAGTTGCAGGTTACGAAATCGCCTTATTCGATGCTAATGAGGAATTACGTAAGTTAGCTGAAAAGTTAAACGTTCCCGTCTATAACGAACCTTATATGAGCATATCGCCCTTCGATTCAACTCATCCATTGTTTAAAGGGTCTTTATCTAGGTATCACGCTTCTGATGTGATGAAAGAATTGGAGAAGTACGAGTTAATTTTAGTTCTAGGTGGATGGTTAAATTATGTCGTATTTCCTGATGTAGATTTAGCTAAACTAAACGTGATAGAGGTGACTTATGATTATAAAGAAGCGACTAGACGTCAATGGGATACGATAGTATGTAGTCCTAAGGATTTCATCATTAAACTTACTGAAAAGGTTAATAAGAAGTTTAGTTTTACTAGCACTATTCTTAGCGAGAGAGAAAAGGACCAAGATAATTTTCTGGCTGAGATATTCAGAGAGTTAAATCGTTACATGGAGAAGTATGTAATATTCTCTGAGGCACCAACACATAGAGATCTGCTAATTAATAACGTTAAGCTAAAGGCGTCCTCTTTCTATAATACGAGATCTGGCCTATTGGGATGGGGATTATCAGCAGGAGTGGGATATAGTTTATATGGCAATAACGTTATAGCGATCATAGGAGATGGAAGCTTTAATTATTCTCCTCAAGCATTATGGAGCGCTGTAAAATATGAAGGTAAAGTAAAAGTAATTGTAATTAACAATAAGGGTTATAGGTCTTTAGCTAAACGTGGTATTGAGGCGGATTGGCTTTCTCCCCATACTTCTCCATGGAAAATAGCCTTAGGTTACGGATTTGAGGCTAAAGAGTTAAAAGATCCTAAAAGAGACGTAGAGTGGCTAATGGGGGATGATAAGAGAAAACTTCTGGAAATAGTCTTATAGAAATATTCATAATTATTTTTCTCCTAATTTCTGCTAATCTCTGTTCTGTAATAGTTTGTGGATTTTCTGAAAATTGAGGCTATTCTCTCTATCAGGACTATTCATAGAATTATTGTCCAGTTTTCAAATGATACACACTAGTTCTATAATGTAATAAATAATCTTGTACTTAGCTCTATACATGAATGGGTAACGTTAATGATGGTAAAAGAGTAATATATTTAACTAGAAGAATGACGACAATAGCTTCAATTAACATTAACAGATTGCTATCGCTATCACTTAGCTTTCTTCTTGCTACTATGAACGGTAATGAAATGAATGGTACGGGAAATGACACTAAAATATACGATAACAGTTCATAAATGTCAATCTTGATTTTATCTAGTTTCAGAAGCAAATATAGTACCGCTATCGCCAATGAAATTGAAGTAAATAGTGTAACTTGTATAACTTCGCCAATAACAAATAGATATATTGAATACGAAAAGTATATTAATGAATTTAAGATAAAGGACAATTCAAGTTGACTAATTTTCTAATTCCCACAATACTTAAACAAACTCCTACAACATAGAACACATAGGGATATATTGGAAATTTGAAGTAAAGATAAGCTATTAAAGGAATAATAAGGAATATTGAAGAGAACCATCTCATGGAAGAGAGACCAACATAAGGGTTGACTAGGGATAAAAAGGAAAGGAATAGGGGATAGGGGTTGAAAATGATTGGAAATGATATCGCTATCGCAACTATAGAGAGAAGGATAAAGTTGGGTATATTTAGATAAAAAAAGTAAAAGGCCAGAAACTCTAATACCACTGAAATTATATAGGGGTAGAAATTCTTCAAAATCATTATACTACTGATTACTTTGGAAATGTTAATATATCTGGATGCAAGGAGAACTAGTGAGATTATAGCGAGAAGCTGAAAGTTACTGTAATCCCCTAAGCCAAAAAATACAATTGATATTAGGAAGGGAATAAGATAGAATACGAACTCGCGTTTTCTCAATACGTCACTTATTGAGGATAAGGCTAAAGGTGGGTAAAGAAATGATACGAGTGAGGGAAGTAAGTTAAATACTTTACCTCCCCACTTTATCTTTTTAAAGTCTCCTAGTTTCTTTAGAGCTATTATAGCGAGATATGGCTGAAATGGTGAAAATAGTAAGGAGGTTAATGGAGAGAAGGAAACTAAAATTGGTATTAGATAGGGTAAGTGGAAATACACTAACAAGGATGAGAGATAAACTATAGCTGAAGTCTTAGCGTCAATTTTAACCTTATTTTCAATTAACGTGGAGATTACACCTGCAACGAATAAGAAAAACGCTAAATTACCGTAAGTAGTATTAAACGTTACCCCAGCAAGGATTAGAAAGAATATCCCAGAAGCTATTAGTCCTCTTCTATCTATTGCGAATCCTAAAAGAAGTGTGAGATAATTCTCTGTGAGGATGGAGAAGAAAGTAGTTAAGAGAAATGATATTGAGAAACGCCTATCTATAAAGAATAGCACATACGCGATAAGTATAATGGCAGAGTGAAGAGGAGAGAACAAAAGTAATATTGCTGATACGAATGCTGGGAAGTATTTCAGCCTTAAATAAATGCCTAAAGCGTAAATTAAAGGTAATGATAGGTAAAAATAAGGAAAGAAGGATGATAGGAAAAGCAAAGAACCTAAAACGACTTCCTCCTTAACTCTTACCACGTCTATTAGAATGATAATCAAGTTATAAATTCTTAACTAATAGTGGATTCTCCAGCTTACCTATTTTCTCAATCTCAGCAACCATTAACGCATTATCAATTGGCTTTAAGAAGAACTCTGAAGCTTCCTCAGCCTTAATATATCCTATACTTCCCGTAGTGACAACGCTAAATGGTGGAATGGTTACTATTCTAGATAACTCAGTTAAGATCTCCTCTATAGAGAAAATGAATTCACTCGAATACCCATCCTGTACTATTTCTCCATTATAATAGCTTCTCATTCTCAGCGAGTTAACGTCTCCAATTTCGTCTTCAGTAACTAAATAAGGTCCCATGGGTGCAAATGTGTCTCTAACTTTATTTCTGAAATGCGTTCCTCTCATTAACAACTTTTTAACCTTTCCATCTGCAGGATCCCTTCTCATCGCGTAGTAAGAATCCTCTTTTAATCCAGGGGGATAGGTTATGTCATTAAATACTGTATATCCTAAGATGTAATTCTTAACTTCGCTCTTTTTTATATCTTTCATCTTTGATTTGATAATTATTCCAATTTCCACTTCTGGTCTTATGGCATCGCTAGGAGATATAATTGCCTGTTTATGAGCTATTGCGATAGTCGGCAACTTTAGAAAGAACTTTGGGCTTCTCACCATCTCCTTAGCTTCCTCCTTACTATTAACCCCAATCATCCTAGGCGTGTTAACTAATGTACATATTATGGCTGAGGGCTGTATTGGAAGGTCAAAGGTTGTTATGTCATCTAATTTGTACGCATTGCCTCTTTTCTCTTCCTTCCCGAAATCAGTTATCTCATATACGTAGTTTCCCTCTACAACTCCAAGCTTTCTAGCATTTCCTACGTAAAATGAAATATACTTAACCATGTTTGTTACTTTCAGTTAAGGTAAAAATATATTCACTCAAACTAGTTTCATCGCACTAGTTTTAAGAAAAACTATTAAGTTATGAACAGAAATGTATAACGATGATAAAGGAAGATCTTCCAAAAATTACGGGAAAGGGTACTTACATAGATGATATATCTCCTAAAAATGTGGTTTACCTTCACGTAGTTAGATCTCCGATAGCAAGAGGTATAATAAAGAGCATAAGTAGGCCAGAAAGCGCATTACTTTCTTTGACATGGGATGACGTAAAAGCTTACATGCCAGTTAGAGCAGATCCAGAAACCATGAAGCAGTCAAAGATAGTCAAAATGCCGGTTTTGGCTGATGGAAGGGTTAACTTTGTTGGTCAGCCAATTTTAGCCTTTGTTGTAGAGGATAGGTATAAGACTGAAGACGTAGCTGAGGAGGTATCCATAGATTACGAGGAATTAAAACCAATAGTTGATGTAGAAAAAGCCATGAATAGCGATGATGAAATACATCCGGGGGTAAAGAAAAACATTTCCGTTGATAAATTGCTTGAAGGGGGTGAATTATCCGCTAAAAGCAAAGCTGATGTTGTTGTAAGAAGGAAACTTAATCAGACTAGAGTAGTAGCGAATCCCATGGAACCAAAAGGAGTAATAGCTTACTGGGATGGAGAGCATATTAACCTATATGGCTCATTTCAATCTTCTTTTAGAGTCAAGGATGATTTAAGAGAAGCGCTAAACATACCACCAGAGAAAATCAGAGTTTACTCAGCACCAAATGTAGGAGGAGGTTTCGGAAATAAGGTACCATCACATCCAGAATACGTACTTGCAGTAATAGCTTCAATGAAATTAGGCAGACCCGTTAAGTGGATAGAAACTAGATACGAACATCTAAAGAATCCAATTATAGGTAGAGGAGTCCTCTCAGATATAAAAATGTACGCTACTAAGCAAGGAGAAATTTTAGGAGTAGAGGGTAATGTAATTGTGGACTTTGGAGCGTATAATTATACGCTAAACCCTACTACTCCAGGGTTTATAGCCCAGTTAATAACTGGTCCTTACAAGGTTAAGTTTGCTTCAATAAGAGCGTATGGAGTATTTACTAATTTACCTCCCACTGGTCCTTATAGGGGTGCTGGTAGGCCCGAGGCAGCCCTAATTCACGAGACGTTGATAGAGGATTTGGCTGAGGAATTGGGAATGGATCCAGTTGAGATAAGGAGGAAGAACCTAATAGGAGATAACGGCTATGTGACGCCATTGGGAGTGAAAATAGATCCAGCGGGATACAATGAAGTGCTTAACGAAGCAGAAAAATACTACAGAAAAGCGAAAGAAACCCACAAAGACAAAGGAATATCAATAGTAATATTTACTGATTTTGTAAGATTATCTCCTGGTGAAGGCGCTAGAGCCAGAATAGAAAATGGTAAGATAAAAATATATGTTGGAGCAGGTCCTCATGGACAAGCTCATAGTGATACGTTCTCAAAGTTAGCGTCTGAAGTTCTGGGGATTTCTCCGGATCTAATTGAAGTCGTTACTAATACCACAGAAGGTGTAAAGGAAGGAATTGGAAGCTTCGGATCAAGAACTGCAACTGTTGGAGGCTCAGCAGTTATTGAGGCTTGCAGGCAATTGCTCAATAAGGTAAATATGCCTATAGAAAAAGCGTTAAAGGAATTAGAAGGTGTAGAGGCAGAAGTATTTTATAAGGCTAATGATATATTCTCACCAGGCGCTCATGTGGCAGTTGTAGATGTTGATAAGGAGACTGGTTTCGTTAAGGTTCTTGAGTATTATGCAGTAGACGATGTAGGCAGAACTTTAATTAAGGAAGAGATAGAAGGTCAAATAATTGGTGGAGTCCTTCAAGGAATCTCGCAAGTATTATGGGAGCACGCACCCTATGATGACAATGGAAATCCGTTATTCTCCTCAATAGCGGATTGTGGCGTTCCCACCTCTGTAGAGGCTAATTATAAGGTTTACGTTAATGAAGTTGAATTTCCGTCATCTTTACCAGCTAAGAGTAGAGGAGTCGGTGAGGCTGGCACTACTGGTGCTTTGCCTGCAGTGTTTATAGGGTTAGAAAAATTACTTAAAAGGAAATTCAATAAGACACCAATCTACCCATGGGAAATCACTAATACGTAGATCTCTGTTTTTATGAATCTACTCTTTTCTACTTATAAAAAATCATGAGATTTTGTTTAAATTACGACTGTGGGGTGTTTACTTTAACGTCTATAATGAGCTCATCAAATGAATTCGTGAAAGGGATTAAAATCTTAGGGAATGTTGTTCCTCGTATAAATTCAAATATAGAGAACTTTCTTACTTAATTTCAATAGAAACGTATATAACTGATGAATGTAATATGTTTGTTATGACCGGCAAGATGAGCGAAAGAAGATTAATAGCACTTGTTCTTACTTCGATAATAGCTGCGATATTAGTTGGAGCTGCAGTATTCGTACTTTCTAACGTATTTAAATTGTTTCCAGCTGATTACTTACTTTACGTTTATGCTGCCATATGGTTCATAGCAGCAATAATTGTTTCCTATTTCGTCTCATCCATTATAAAATATAGGCTCAGTAACATTATAGGTTATGATAATGCCTCCAGTGTGTCCTTCATAGCCAGATTGTTAGGTTATATCATAGGATTTGTGGGATTCTTCATCCTGCTAAGAGTGAGTATAGGTGCTGCATTAGCAGCAGGTGGATTTGCTGGATTAGTTCTAGGATTAGCCTCTCAAGACGTTCTTTCTAATATTTTCGGTGGGATAATGTTAGTCTTTTCAAGACCTTATAAAGTTGGCGACAGAATAACTGTATCCACATGGCAATACGGTCTTATTGCCCCTACTTATCCGCCTAAGTTTTTCTCTAACGATTTCCTTATTCCGGGATATACTGGGGTTGTAACTGATATATCACTACTTTATACGACTATCTATACTGATGATCAAGTTCCAGTCAAGATACCTAATAGTATTATGATACAAGCAGCTATTTTCATACATAATCGAGAGGAGAGAAGAAAGGTAAGGACTAAATACGAAGTATCTAAGGATATGGATCCGGATATAGTTATAAATACATTAAAGGAGAGGATAAGGGAATTAGAATTCGTACTGGAAGAGCCTTCGATTAAGGTGCTAGAAACCACATTCAATACGTACATATTAGCTATAGACACCGTTTGTAAAACTATATATGAAGAGCCAGTGAGAAGTGAAATTTTGAAAGTGACTATGAAGACAATTAAGGAACTACAAGAAAGTCTTAAGAGAACAATAAGGAGTGATCATTAATCATGTCCTGGAGGTTAAAGATTCAGAAAAAAGACTCATTAAAAAAGAGTGAGGAAAGAGTTACAGAAATTTAAATAATTGTTTTCGAAGAGTTTCATTAGGCATTGCTAATATTCAGCACATTCTAGAGCTGAAGATAAAGCATTAATCAAGTTCTATCAATCTGCTTATGAGATTAGTGAGGAATTCTCGGTTGAGTTTAGATTTATTTTAGCTGATAAATAATATACCCTAATAGTAAAGGAGATCGAATAATATAGTCGTGTCTTGTAACACATATTATTAAATTCATACATTTACGTCCTTGAAGAAGAAGTAAAAGAGAATAGTTGCCGTCAAATATAGTGTAGCCGTGATGAAAAATGGAAAGGAAAGATTATTGAAAGAGAATAGATATCCTGTTATTGTTGGTCCAATAGATCTAGGTATAGCATCAAGTAATTGTAACATGCTGTTAGCTCTTCCTCTTTCCTCTTCTTTGACAATTTTCATTACGAAGGAATTCATCAAAGGACCACTAATGTTCATTAAAGTATTTCTGCTAACGTACAAAACACCCGCAATAAAAAGAGAAGGCGAAAATGGCATGAAGAAAAGTATGATTATAGCTAATAAATGAGTAAAGAAGATAGTTCTTATTCTTCCAAGTCTCCTCCCTAAATAAGGTGAGAAAAGAGTGCCCAATGCTAAAGTAGCCTCTGAAATCGCATATATGGGAGAAAGAGAAGATGCAGTAACACCAAACTTCAAGTTAAACCATAGTGATAACATAGGTAATAGGAATCCTGCACCTAGACCTATTATTGCTTCTGTGGAAAGTTTCCCTATTATCCTAAATGATGAGAGATGTAATGAAAGTTTCTTCGTTCCCTTATATTTTTCTTTAACTGGAAGGATAAGAAGCAGTGATACTATCAATATCCCAGCATCCATTACAATAATCTCTATATATGAAAGGAAGAGAGGTAGTAGAGAACCCATAATTGAGAAAATGATATTCAATGACGTTCTATATGCAAATATCTTGTCCAAGTCCTGGGTCTTTTCAGCAATGAGAGAAGAAATGAGACCGTAACCTTGGTTAGCAAAAAGATAAGCAAAAGGAGTAAATAGAATTAGAAAATATGAGAGAATAGATACACTTCGAGATATTATAATATATCTTTTCCTACCAAATGCGTCACCTAATGTGGCGAAAAATAATGAAAGAAGAGTATTAAGTACAATAGCACTACCCAAAATCTCTCCTATAAGAAGTGTTGATAAACCAAGAGATTTGAAATATAAAGGAATTATAATGGTATTAGCTCCCCATATTACACCGGGCAATGAAGAGGAGATAACGAGAAAAAATCTTCCCGCATAAGATAAAGGTAATTTGGGTCTAAATAAAGTCTTCTAATTATGAGTGGTTGAAAATAATTTACGTAAAGGCGTGGAATTTGAATACTCCGAGTACAATTTATTTTTAGGTACCACCCTAGATGTAGATAATAAATTCTTGAACGGTAGTGTGGAAAGAAAGTCAAAAATATTCAGTTTCCTCACCATGAGTGGGTTTCCCGCTAATGTTATGATGGGTAATATGACTTCGATGAACTTCAAGTTGAATACAAAGTATACGAGATTCAATGAGAACCAACCCTCTGTTGCTAATTGTAATCAGTTAACCGCGATGAGGCGATTAACCTCAATTCATAATTTTCAGTTATACGAATTTACAACGTAAATCAGTTCAATTGTTAGGTGCTACACACTATCGCCTCTAGAAATTCAACTATTTTTACAACTTGCTCAGAAGCTGAAGATAGGGTTAAATCTAACGCTAGCACTTGTCTCTCTATCTTTCCTATACATTAATACGCTTCTTTATCGCCATATCTTATACAACATTCTAAAGTCAGCCTTATATTGTTGTAAATCATACAATATCCGATATATATGAGTGAGATAATAGATAACGTGGATCTAAGAATTCTTAAATTGTTACAGAAAAATGCTAAATATTCTCTAAACGATATGGCTAAGGAGTTAAAAATTCCAAAATCTACTCTGGCCTATAGAATAAAAAGATTAGAAAATCTAGGGATTATAAAGGGTTATTACACGCAAATAGATCCCACGGCGTTAAACCTTGATTATGTAGTGATTAGTCTAATAAAGGCTAAATACGGGAAAGATTATCATATCAGATTGGGATCAAAGCTAGGTGAATTACCAGGTGTTTGGGGAGTATACTTCGTTTTAGGTGAAATTGATTTCATAGTTATGGCAAGATATAAGAATAGGGAAGAGTTTATGGAAAATTTCCTAGAAAAATTAATGAGCATGCCAGAAATTGAAAGATCTAGCACTCAAGTTGTAGTAAAGATAATTAAGGAGTCTCCAAATTTGGTTATATGGTAACAGTTTGTGAAGTTTTCAAATTCTCAATTACTTTTTAAATTGTCTATATACAGCATAATATGTTAAAATACGATAGTTTATAAATATTCCGCAAAACAATATGATAGTCTAATTTATTGCATTTTTAAAAAAAGAATTGCTAATTTTTCATTATAATGGAGCAAATATAGAGAAAAGCAAAATTAAGTTCAGGTTCCTAGTTTGTGGATTTTCTGAAAATTGAGGCTATTCTCTATATCAAGATTATTCATAGAATTATCGTCTAGTTTTCAAATGATACACACAATATCAGGTTCCTTTTATAATGAAAAATTTATCGGAGAAACTTGAAAATCAATTTTATTCTCATCTTATCGTCATAGTAACTATTGACCTCTAACTTGCTAAAGTTTTTACTGCTTAGCCTCAGAATTTCAAGAATTGAAAATTTTTAGGAAGAGACGCTTTGTGGGGTATTGTAAACTATCTGGTTTAGTACGTTATTTTTACTATGAGGAGAATATGAAAAAGTAAAGTAAGGTTTGAAAACACACAAAGTAGGAAGAGATATGACAATACATCTAGTAATTTCTTCTATCAAGTTGTTGCGTTAAATTAATTTTAAAAATAAAAATTAATATCTTAGATAAAAAATAAAATATAGAAACTATTACATATTTAAGCTACTCTTTCTTGTCCTTCAAAGGTTACTCCTTTAGTTTCCTTGTAAAGTGAATATGCAATCAGAGTCACAATCATTCCTGCAATTCCCCAAAACACTGGAGCCAATCTATAACCAGTTGCATAAATTAAGTAAGTTGCAATAAACGGCGTAGTGCCTCCAAATACTGCAACGCCTACATGGTAATCAAATGACAGAGCGGTGTACCTCACCTTTGTGGGAAATAGCTCAGTTAATGCAGCAGCGTATGCTCCAGTTCCAAATGAACCAACTATAGCAATTAATGTCTGTGCTAATACTATTAACGGGAATTGACCAGTGGATATTAGATAGAAATATGGATAAACGAGAATTAATAGACCCACTGCGGTAGCAATCATCATTGGCTTTCTCCCTACCTTATCAGCAACCATGGCGAAAATAAATATAGATATTGCCTCAACTACATAACCTATTGTTAACGCTAAGGATACCTCCTTAGCCGGAACGCCAATGATTGTCTCTAGATATGAAGTAGCGAAAACACTAGTAGCATATGTTAGTGTAGTTCCTCCAACTATAAATCCTAAACCTAACAGTATTTTCTTCCAATGAGTTTTAAATGCCTCAACTAATGGAACTCTGGAGATCTCGCCTTTGTCTTTAACTCTCTTAAATACTGGAGACTCTGTTATCTTAAGTCTGATTATTACTCCAATTACAGCTATAAAGGCACCTATAACGAAGAGAAGCCTCCATCCTATTGAGGAAAATGCGTGAGGTGTCATTATATTACTAAAGATGAATATTAGCCCAGTAGCCATTAATGGACCAATTCCCTGTGCCATTTGAGCAACTCCTACATATAAAGCCCTATTAGTTGGCTTAGCAAACTCTGCAGTTAACGTTATTCCTCCACCAAATTCTCCTCCTAATGAAAAACCTTGAAGAAGTCTTAGCGTAGTTAATAACGCAGGAGCTAAAATACCTAATACAGCGTAACCAGGCAATAGACCCGTAAACAAAGATGACAGTCCCATTAACGTCATGGTTATTATTAACGTGTATTTTCTACCTATCTTATCTCCTAGATGACCGAAAACTATAGCTCCTAAAGGTCTTCCAGCGAAACCAGTAGCGAATACTGCTAATGTGTCCAATAGGGAAACCAATTTATTGTGGGAAGGGAAGAAAAGTGCAGCCAAAGTACTGGACACAAAACCAAAGATTAGGAAGTCATAAAACTCAAAAGCTATTCCTATCATAGCAGCTATTGAAACTTTTGTTTCTTCCTTCATAACATTCTTTCTTTATTTATTTGAGCTTTCCTTTATATTTTATATATACAGGATTAGATGAATTCATGATTTACCCACGTGAGTTTTGGACAATGTACAACCTAACAATTATTGGTAAGACCGTTTCTCTACCTAAAAATCAGATTTTATTTAACATAATTAGTCATATTCACATAATAATAATATACAATGATTAACTTATTTTTATATTATGAATTAGTTTACAAAACTCTGATCATCTAGATTAGTATAAATTCATGTTCATACGAATTATCTTCAAGTATTACTATTTCCGAAAGTCTTAGTAGGATATGGACATTCAAACTAGTACTTTCACGTAAGAACTAGTCTAAAGACTCCCACTAATTCACAACGTAAAATAACTGAATTATCGGGCGATAGTATGTAACGTCTTTTAGGATAATCAATACCTTAGCTTATAATTAAGCTGATAACTTTACTTTTCATCCAGTATTACTTAAGAAGAAAATAGAACTTCCTTTTCAATTCAATCAAGATTCTGTAATCATAATTTCAACTTAAAGTATCGACGCAATAAATACGTCATAACATAGATGCAGGGGATATGTATAAAGAGAATGATGTAATATATGTCATTCTATATGAAAATAATTACGAGACAAAGAGTGCTGACGGAGATATTAAATGTTAAATAGATAGTTTTAATGGATCGCGGAAGACCCTTTCATGCCTCCTGCAAATTCCTTATATGATATGGATATTTCATCTAATACTTTCATGTAAAACTGGTCTAATAATTACTAACGTTCATGACTATCGTTAACAGTCAAATGTAGAGTATTCAAGTCTTCATGTGACAATGAAATGAATTAGATATTATAGTAGCTAGCTAGATCTGACATTTACGTTCTAATCGCTATGTTGTCTATTAATGCTCTGATTAAGCTTAAAGAAAACGTTATGATAATTAAGCTGTTGAACTTAAAAATACCATAAAAAGTTATTAGTGATAATTGTGATAAAGATTTTATGAATATAAAATTACCCACCTTAGATGAACTTAGGCAAATATCAAAATATTTCAATCTAGATCTAGATGATGAAGAATTAAAGAAGTTTTTATCCTTAGCTATAGTTCAGCTTAAGTCGTATGAACGATTAGACTCCTTACCAGATTATAATTTAGGGAGTAAATATCAGAGAACTCAAGGTAGACCTCCTACAAGAGAAGAGAATCCTTATGGCGCATTAGCCTGGATAACCTCAATTAAAGGTAGAGATGAAGGTAAGTTGAAAGGAAAACGAATTTGCATTAAGGACAATATAATGGTTGCGGGAATACCAATGCTTAACGGTTCGAGAATGTTAGAAGGTTTCGTACCCAATATGGATGCAACTGTGGTCTCCAGAATTTTAGATGAGGGTGGAGAAATCGTCGCTAAAACGACATGTGAAGATTTATGCTTTTCCGGTGGTAGTCATACGTCTTATCCTTGGCCAGTCTTAAATCCAAGAAATCCAGAATACATGGCTGGAGGTTCGTCTAGTGGTAGTGCTGCAGCTGTAGCATCTGGGTACTGCGACATGGCAGTAGGTGGAGATCAAGGTGGTTCCATAAGGATTCCTAGTTCATGGGTTGGAATATTTGGCCTTAAACCCACTTATGGACTAGTTCCTTATACTGGTGCATTTTCTATAGAACCTACGTTAGACCATTTAGGACCTATGGCTAATACAGTTAAGGATTTAGCATTACTTTTAGAGGTCATTGCAGGAAGAGATGGTTTAGATCCTAGGCAACCAGATACTTTACCTCCTCCTCCGGTAAAGCCTTACTCTAAACTGATTGAAGGAGAGGTTAAAGGAATGAGTATAGGCATAGTTAAGGAAGGATTTGGATGGCCCAATTCGGAAAAGGATGTTGATGAGGTAGTATTAAGTTCAATTAAAAAATTCGAAGAACTTGGAGTGAAGGTTGAAGAAGTTTCTATCCCTTTACATAGGTTAGGATTAGATATATGGACTCCAATAGGTATTGAAGGAGCAACTGCGACTATGATATTGGGAAGTGGATTAGGATGGGGAAGAAAAGGGTTATTTGAAACCCAAATAGCTGAGTTCTTTGGTAACTCATTAAAGTCTAGAGCAAGAGATTTGCCAAACACCGTTAAGGGAGTACTTCTATTGGGATACTTCATGATAACGAGATATAACAATAAATATTATGCAAAAGCGAGAAATTTAGCGTTATTGTTAAAGCAAGCTTACGATGAAGCCTTAAGGAGATATGATGCACTAGCAATGCCCACAACACCCATGAAAGCTATGAAATACAAAAGTGAACCTAGCTTCGAGGAGTATTTCATGATGTCACTAGGGATGATAAACAATACAGCACCATTCGACGTTACGGGACATCCAGCAATAAATATCCCAGTAGGGTATTCAAACGGCTTGCCGGTAGGTTTAATGTTGATAGGAAGACATTTTGAAGAGGATAAGGTCCTTAAACTTGCATATGCATTTGAACAGAGCAAACACTAATAGCTAAGAAATTGATTAATTGTGACAAAAAGTTATGTAAGCTGAGATCATTCGAGACTCATTCTAATAATATTTAAGCAGAGATTAACCAACTAATGGCGGATCTGATTAATGGGATATCTAAATTGTGACCATGCCTAAATTACTGTTAAATGCATATGGACTCACACTTTAAAAGGACATATAGGGTACTAATTGCAATACTTTTAACTACGATAAAACTCTTACTGTTAAACGAGTGTTAAATTTTTTGTTTGTTTCATACTCTATTACAGAAATCAATTCAAACATCTGAGGTGTGTAATCCTTGACGTGAACTTCTATAACATCATCTTTTACCTCTATATTTCTGACTAAGTTGCCTATTGCCGAAGTAATTTGATCTTTTATATAATCTATGGGATCAAGTACTTTATACCCTTGTATACTTACCTTATTTTTAACATATACTATAACCTCGTTATTTATAATATCAATTCCTACTAAATTGTCTTTAAGGATATTTCTCAACCTCTCATATTCCTTAAAGAGCTTCTCATTCATATCCTAATTTCCAATTTTTAGCTATTTATTCTTAGTCATACTTAAGTTTCATCAATAAAGGGATATCAGAATTAATGTTAATCTGAAGAAATATATGAACTATCAGAGTAGTGAAGGAATTTTAGTAATTTACAATTTTGGAGTTAAAAGAGTCATGCGAGAGTAAGATCTGAAATTTAACTTAGATTATTCTTAAGATGGATTCCTATTCAACGAGTTCTATTATATTTTAGATCAAAACAAACTTCAACTCTAGCTTTCAGTTTGGATTAGCTTGATTAAATTTAATGAGCCGAAATAGCGCTCATATAAATTCCCCTCATGATTTACTTAGAGAAGTTAATTATAACAATTTCAATTCTTAGACATAACGTAAATTCCATGATTACTGTTAATGGCATGCAAATTTAGGTATACTCATGACAAATATTTTTATGGTTAAAAAAAGAATATCATAAGTTTATATATATCTAGAAAACGCAATATTAATTCAGAATTTAAGCCCAAAGTTTTTAACCATTAATTGTCATTATAATATAATGAAGCTTAGAGTTGGCTTCATAGGTATTAAAGGGGGTGTAGGAAAGACAACATTGGCTCTGAACACTGCTTTTTATCTCTCTAATAAAAAATATAAAGTTCTTTACATTGACAAGGATTTTCTGTCAATGGGTTCCCTAATTTTAGGTTTTAATGGAAAGGGATTTCACAAGGCTATAACGGATGATTTAGGTAAAGAGGAGTATGAGTATAAGGTAAATGACAATTTAACTATTTTCAAATTCTATAGTGATCCAGTAAATGAAGAGATTCTACAAGAAAGGGCTAAAACTAAAAGTGATAAGCTAATAAAAGCCTATTTGGACGTGATCTCTAAAGGTTATGATGTGATAATTGTAGATTATGGGAGAATATTTAAAACAAATGATCCATTAGTATACACGGAATTTGACTTATTTAGAAAACACTTTCATGACTATCTTATTGGAGGAGTGGGAATTACTAATGCTTTGATAGAAGATGTAATTAAAGATGTAAGATATTACATAGATTTAAGAATGCGAATAAACTTCAAGCCTTTAGCTTTTGTGATTAATATGGTACCTCAAATAGGAGATATACAAAGGGAAATTAATGAAGAAATTAAGAAAATAAGAGATATATTAAACTGTGAGGTCGTGACTATTCCGTTTAAACAAGAATTCCTACAATATAATAACCTAGGAAGACACGAGGATTTAATACAAGTAGGAAAAATTATCGAAAGGTATATAAACCAAACGTGAACAGATCGAAGTCTAGACGAGTTATAGGTTTCACTCACATAAAACTGCAAGTTTAGCACAAAACGGACAGATTGCACTTCTTAGAAGTTTAGAAAATCGCTGTCAGATGATGGATCTTTCAGTGCTTTGTAGAGGTGTTTATAAACTATCTGGTTTGGAACGCTCTTTTTACTATGGAGAGAATATCAATGTAAGTTTCTGAAAACTCTACAAAGTAGATTTTCAGACATTTCCTACATAATCTTTACGCTTAACGAGAAATTCAAAAAATTCTCAATGCTTGTCAATTCACCGATTCAAGTTTGATTTGAAAGATTTGCAAATTTGGGTTTTTGTTCTCCTTGTCAATGAATTTCGAAGATTTTACAAAAATTGCGGGCAGAAAGCTTCGCCTTTTTAAGACGGAGATGAATGCCCGCGAAAAGTTAAAATAAAAGCAAAAACAGAAAAACACTCATGCTACAAGCTCCAGAGCGAACTGTCCGCGAGGACAGCTCCATCGAGGAGGAGATCGTGACAATCAAAATGAAGATCTCCTCCTCGGCTCTGGAGCCCATAGCCGAGAAATATATGCAAGCTAAAAGGTTCGTTCTACAATGGTTATATGAACACAAAACCACCTCTCTAAAAGAAGTACATAATGCATTATATGAACTCCTCAGGGAGAAATTTGGTTTGAAATCAAAACTTGCTCAAGATTGCTATCGTGATGCCACAGCTACATACAAAAGTTGGTTAAAGAATCCCAAAAAAGGGAGATTTCCAATCTTAAGAAACGTTTCCTTATGGTTAACGCCAAAAGCTAGTTATACTCTTGATTTCAACACGATGACAGCTAAGATACTGGGGGAAGAAGTGAAAATCATTGGTTATCCTCACAATCTTTCACAGTACAAGGACTTCAAAGTGAAAGAAGCAAGACTAGTCAAGAGAGGAGATGATTGGTATCTCAACATCACTATGAAAAAGAAAGTACAAGTAGAGAAGCAAGTTAAGGGGCTTATGGCTGTTGACATAAACATGGACTTCATCACGTTAGGTAATGATAAACAGGTTATAGAAATTCCAACACGTCTCCATGACGCTTTTCATTTTAAGAAATTAGGAGAGCAATTGCAGAAGAAATATCAAAGAAGGTGGAGGGAGAATAAGAGGATTCTCAATAGGATTAGGAGCTTTCATATGAAGGCAAGGAATATTGTGCAGGACTTTGCCAAAAAGGTTGGTAAGTGGGTGGTTGAGGAAGCAAAGAGACTGGGTGCTAACTACATCGTGTTGGAAGACTTGAACAAGATATGATTTCTCATGTGAAAGGGTTGAGGAAAGACTACAGAGATAGGTTATATTTAATGCAGTACAGACGCGTGCAGTACTGGATTGAGTGGCAGGCTAAGAAACATGGATTGAACGTGATATACGTTAAGCCAGCGTATAGTTCAACTACTTGCCCCAAGTGCGGTAATAAGCTGAAAGGAAATGGATATAGGACGTTTAAGTGTGAGAAGTGCGGTTTTGAGGATCATCGTGATTATATTGCTGTGTGTAATTTGTATGGGCGGGGTTCTCTGAGCCTCGCGACTGCCCCCTATATGAGAGATGTAATTCCGAATCGATGGGGGGAACTCTCGCCATTTGATGGCGGGGAGGAAGTCAGCCTTTAGACATTGTAAAATAGTGGGGAGAAAGTTTCTCTTCATCAAGATAGAGATGAACGCTAAAAAATTATCCCACAATCCAGTCATAAGTCTAGATTATTTGCAATTAAAATCATCTTTTTAGCTATTCTAAAATATTCCTTAGCCCTTTCATCATCAACAACGTGAAGTTCAACTGGGGCATCGAAAGGTAAACCGTATTTATCTACAGCATTCAAAAATATTTTTCTTCTAAGTTCTATTATTTCCTTATCTGTTAACTTCCCTGGGAAAAGTATTAATATATCGATGTCACTTAGAACTGTTATTCTATCTTCGGCAACTCCTCCAAAAACGTAAACCTTAACGTGATTATTGAATTCCTTAGCTGAGCGTAGTATTATTTCAGCGTATTCTCTCCATCTAGATAAGTGCTTGAATTTATTCTTTACCCAGTTTGACATTTTTGCTTATCTCCTCTAGTTTATTAATAACCTTTTCAGCAATTTTAATTAACTCTTCTACTTGTTCCTTATTGTATTCTATCCCGCCGCATCTACTATTAATATATGCATTTTCAAGGTCAGTCAACGCATCCCTATAACTTCTTGCTAAATCCCTAATCTCTTGGGAAAATCTTGAATAGCCACTTTCCTCTAGGTTTAATGAAAGGGAAGAAAGTAGGGAGCGTATGTCATGAGACCTAATTTCAGTAGCAAAGAGCTCTAGTAGCACAGTCTTAATATAAAGTTGAACAGCTTCCTCAGCATAGAAAATTGCATTGTTATATGCTCCTTCTTCTAAGTCCCTTTTTCCATCCCTTAAAAATTGTAAAGCAGTCTTTTTCATTATTCGTACTTTATAACCACTCACAGAGAAATATGTAGTGTCTCAGATTATATTTTCTACCTTACGGACTTCTTTTCTTACTTACATTTTCTTTCTATTTAAAAGTGCTTTGTGGGGTTTTCAAGCTCTACGTTACTCTTTCATATTCTCTTCACAGTTAAAAAAGAACGTACCAATCTAGAGATAGTTCACAGATGCCCCACAAAGCAGGAATAATTAGAGTATTGTCAATTTGTGTTAAGTTAGCAAAAAAGTTTATATAGACAGTTATATATAGAAGAATATGCAAGATAAGATAGAAATATATGGCGAAGATTATGATGAGAGACTATCTGTGATATTTGCTGATCCACAATTTCTCTTACCTAATTTATTGGGTGCTTTAAACGTTGAAGTTAATGGGAACGACTTTAAAGCTGAAATTCCAATGTCAATACTTTTTGGAAGAGGGACTTTCTTGATACATGGAAAAATATTTACCTCTTTGAATTCTATAACATATGTCATTAATGTTGCAGGATATGGACCAGATAAAGGTGGGAAAATCAGAATAGACTTTAACAAGAATGTTATAAAGATAGACATTTCCCTAAACATTCCAGCAGAAACTCTGAACGGAAGGATAATAAAGGGGAAAGTAAAAGAGTTTAAAAGCAATGCAAATGAGCTAATAAGGCTAGAGAGAATAAAGAGGAAGATTTGAGGAATCATATGTTACGATACTCTCAAATAAGAGTGGAGAATGTAAGAGAGATTTTTAAAAGTAATTTCGTAAAGAACAGATTATGATATAGAAAATCTATCTAAGGTGAGTGTCATTAAGTATTGTTCTTATTAGATATGCTTTAGAGTAAAAAAATGAGTGAATAATGAAATTCTAAATAATGTTCTTATAGCATGAAAACTAAACGTAAAACTCAACATTTTATGGCAAATGCAAACGGGTAAGGAGGAAAAGGAAAGAGTATTAAAGGAATGCACAAATGGGATGAGCGTGATTGCTAGGGTTGAAGGAAAGCCAATAGCTACAATATAAAGAGGAAGGTAGAAGAGGCTTACGTAAGCTTGACTCACTGTTTTGGGGGAATTTGAGACTGTTGTCTGAGATAGTAAAATACAACTGTTTTCTTAAATAACCGCTTTAAGCTATGTTGATAGGTGTTTATTCAGATATTACGCATATAATTAACATTGAGCTAGGTATATACTAAAGGTTTGTAGTTATATGGTAAATTTATATATAACTTACTGAAAATAAGCTTATATTGTTGAGTAAGATAAATCATTATTATGAAACTAAGGATAGGGATTATAGGTCTTAAAGGAGGTATTGGAAAAACAACCATAGCGTTGCATACGGCATTTTACCTTTCAAAGAAGTATAAAGTTCTTTACATTGACAAGGATTTTCTGTCAATGGGTTCCCTAATTTTAGGTTTTAATGGAAAGGGATTTCACAAGGCTATAGCGGATGATTTAGGTAAAGAGGAGTATGAGTATAAGGTAAATGACAATTTAACTATTTTCAAGATATATGGAGAGCCTAATACTGAAAAGACATTTTACGATATTGCTAAATTCAAAGGTGAAGAGAAGATAAGGTCAGCATATCTTGACGTGGTAAGAAGAAATTACGACGTAATTATAGTGGATTATGGAGTAGTATTTAGTTTAAAGGATCCCATTGTGTATGATGAATATGAATTGTTTGTGAATAACTTTAGTGAATATGTCATAAGTGGAATAGGGGTTACTAGTGCTGAAATGGAAAATATAACTTCAGCTATTAGCTATTTTACTAGGTTAAGAACTGAAATTGCGTTTAAGCCGTTGGCTTTTGTAATTAATATGGTACCACAAGAGCCTGAGGCTCAGAAAAAGTTAGGCGAGATAGCTTCTAAATTGAGGGGAGAAATAGATTGTGAGGTGTTATTGATACCATTTAAAGAAGAGTATTTACAATATAAGAACTTAGGAAACTATGAGGACTTTATACGCATAGGAAGAATAGTGGAATCGTATCTAAATAAATAAGTGAATTGAAGCATAGTGCGAGGGTTTGTCTATCCTTTGTAATCAATATCGCTTTCACAGAATACTTTGATATATAGAGAACTACATAAATTTACTTAAGATAGTTTACAAACACCCTCCCCGGTTAGTATACTACTTTAGTATCTTTTGTCTTTATGGACCTAACCCAGTGAGTAACTGGTGGAACGAATTTGTCCTCTGGTTCCACAATCACTTCTACCAGTGACGGAGTATTTTTAATTGCACTCCTTAACGTTTCTACTATTTCCTCATCTTTAGCTATTCTATACGCTGACAATCCAAATCCCTCTGCTATTTTAACATAATCTGGACTGGAGAAATTAGTCCCTACTACATCTCCGTAATTTATACTCATTTCCGCTCTTATCCAGCCGTACCCGCCGTTATTGAATAGTATTATAACCACGTTTGCGTTAACTCTTTTTATTGTTTCCAACTCTCCTGCTGAAAATCCAAAACTACCATCGCCAGTTAAGGAGACTATCAAACTATTAGGCCTAGCGAAGTAGGCCCCTACTGAAGCTGGGATAGCATATCCTAATCCACCTAAACCGTAATTGAAGATGAAGTACCTTCCAGCTCTCTTGGCCTTATAGAAGGCTGAAGTGTAAATTGCACCTATTCCAGGATCCGCTATTAATACCGAATCGTCTGGAGTTAAGCTCCAAAGTTCTCTAATGAATTTTAGAGGATTAACTACCTCTCTTTTCTCCTCGCTGATTTCTCTAATTTTTTCCTCAAATTTACTTCTATCTAAGAAGATGTTCTTTCTCGCTGGTAATCCCCTTCTCCTTATATTATCGATAATTAACCTCAACGTCGCTTTAGCATCGCCCAATACATTCACACTATCATAGTTATTTCCAATTTCAGCTTCGCTTATATCAATGTGAATTATCTTTTTATTCCTAGGTGGTATATTCCACTTATCAGTGTTAGCTGAGTCGGTATTACTCCCTACTAATATCACCAAATCCGCATTTTCCACTATGCCATTAGAAAAACTAGTTCCCCCTCTCCCACCTATAACACCTATTGAAAGAGGATTTGTTTCTGGGATACATCCCTTTCCAGTTATAGTAGTACCAACTGGTATTCCTAAAAGTTCAGCCAATTCTAAAACTTCATCCCACGCCATTGAATATAATGCTCCTTGACCGCAAATTAGTACCGGGAAATCACTCTTCAAAATGAGATCTGTAACCATATCTATAGTTTGACTATCTGGGATAGGTCTATAGGCGGGATATCTGGAAAACTCCTTTTGTGCTTTTAACATTGTTATTTTGTCTTTCTCTATTTCACCTTCTAAAACGTCAGAGGGAATTCTTACGTGAACTGGTCCCGGCTTTCCGGTTGTAGCTAGTCTAAATGCTCTCCTAATAGCATGAGCTAATTCCTCTGGCTTAGTTACAGTTATCGACTCCTTAGTTATTGGTTTAAATATGGAAGTTTGATCCAATGCCGTTAAGTAATTTAATTTCTCTCCATATAGCATAGTATCTGTTGTTATGATTATTAAAGGCGTTGAGGACTTATGGGCCTCAACTACTCCAGGTATCATGTATACAGAACCAACGCTGGGTCCTTCAACTACTCCGGGTTTAAAGGTTAGTTTAGCATAGGCATCTGCCATGTAAACGGCATTTCTCTCGTCTCTAGTTAATATATGTTGAATTTCACCTTTAAACTCTTCATATAGTGATAACGAAGTTTCTCCTGGCAAGCCGAAAACATGTTTTACCTCATACTCCTTTAAGAAAGATAATAGGAGCTTTGATGTCTTCATGGAATATTACTTGTTGTAAGTTCTAAAAAGCTTTATTCAATCGGAATAGGTTTCAATTGAGTTGATACGTTAACTAATCCAGTGAAAACTACTAAGACGAATTATTAAATTCTTAGTAATCAGTTAAGTGCCGAGTAAGTTCTGATATAAGGAATCTTATTATCTTTAAGGGTACACACTCTTTTTATGAAATTTCTAGATTACTTTTACCCTACCTTCTTATATAATTCTATTACGCCTAAATCATTACTCATTAAAATCGAATGAATGCGTTTTCGGTGAGAATCTACTCTGATAAATTTAACTAATTCATCAAAACGAGTTCTCATGAGAGCTATAATAAGGTTAAGTTAATGTTTAAGAATGAAACAAATTTAGTTTTACAATTATTTGTTATTTATATTTAATCTCATATTATAAAAATATACATTTATTGTTAAGGTTTAAGCTCTATCATTAACTGGTAAAGTAATTTTAAACCTTATCAAATTAAGGAATATAAGATCAACTTCTCTTATATAGATATGGTCTGGAAGAGAACCATTTCCGCAAAAGCCTTGGAAAAAGCTAAAAGTGCGGCAGTTAAGGTAGATGATAAAGTAATATTCATTGCAAACATTAATGGAACCCTTTACGCTATGGATGCTGTGTGCACGCATGCTAGATGTATATTAGGAAAATTGGATGAAGAAAAACTAACCGTAAGATGTTATTGTCATTTAGCTCTATTTGACTTAAAGACGGGTCAAATGTTAGAACCACCTTATGTCGCGCCAGATGCACCAAAGGAGAAACTGGGGCTAAAGACTTATCAAATAAGGGACAATAACGGGTGGATAGAAGTAGACGTCTAAACTATTTTTCTTATAGACGCAACCATTGGCCTTAGTACAACATCTATGGAACCGTTTAGGCTAGCCCAATACAAATTAGTAAACATTTTTTTCATATGATAATAAAGCGATATGGGGCCTAATGCTTTGCTCTTCTCGTAATTTAACCAGACTAGCATTCCTTCGCCTATACCAGAATATACTGCACACATCGCAGTACCGTCATATTTCTCTTTGCTTCTGTTTCCCTCTATCTCATATAAAATATTATTTACAACAACTTCTGCTTGAAAGTGAGCTGCTGCACCAGTTTTAGGTGTCGGAGTATTGTTTACATCGCCAACTACGAATACGCCATCTTTATGTATTAACGTATCTTTATCAACTGGTATTAACCCAGATTTGTCAGCCAATTCCGTAAAGCTAGTGAATATCGGTGTATCTATTATTAAGTGATCAAATTTCACCTTCTCCCCTTCTGTCGATACTATATACCTCTCATTATGATTTACCTCATTTATCACAAAGCCCTTATAAACCTTTATACCTAGCTCACTGGCTTTTTTATTAAACATGTTTGACATGGGAACTTGAAGTGGTGGCGGTTGCTTAGCTGGAATTATTACATTAACGTTAGCATCTGGGTATTTCCTCTTTATCAAGAAAGACAATTCCCAAGGCGCGGCAGGACATTTTATTATACCAGGAAGAGACCCAATTACGAAATTCTTCCCTTTAGGATTTAGGACTTCTTCTCTTATAGCCCTTACCTCATCTAAAGTATGGTAACCCCTCAAGTTAAATATTGACTTGTTTTGACCACCTGTGGCTATTATTAAGTAGTCACCTTCATACCTCTGTCCATCTTCAGTTATCACTGCCCTATCTTCCGGGATTATTTTAGTTGCCTTTGATTTAACCCACTTTATAGACTGTTTTAGCACTGATCTGGTGGGCATTTTTATCTTATCTTCTCCCACATCACCTATTATGTAATCAACTAAGCCAGGTTGATAGATATGATACTCGTTTGGCTCAATCACTGTGATATCTAATTTTCCAGCCAGTAAATTTGAAATTAAAGTACCAGCGTTCCCTCCTCCTACAATCACTAAGCGTTTCATAAGTAAATACTGTTAATAGTAGAATTTAAACTTAGTGGAAGATAAAATTTATATAAAAAATATTAAATTTATGAACAATCCCTCGATACTTCTATTTTTAAAAAGTCTTCCTCCTTACCCTTTTCTTCAATCTTCATCTTTACGTCATTCATTTGAAGAATATATCTTAGACTTAATAGCCAATCGTAGTCATTCATTAGAATTTCCACACCTTCATCGCAATCCTTAATCTTCTTAATTGCACTTAACATTATGGTTAACGGACTCCTCGAACCACAAGATTCTACTCTATCGAGTTTTACCCTCTCTATGATTTTCATGGCTCAGATCCTTTCTTAACTGGAGCTCCAACAATATTTCCCCATTCTGCCCAAGAGCCGTCGTAAACTCTGACTGCAGGGTATCCCAGTAAGTACTTTAATACGAACCATGTATGCGAGGCTCTCTCACCGATTCTGCAATACGTTATCACTTCCTTATCTGGAGATATACCAGCACTCTCAACTATCCTCCTCAACTCTTCTATGGATCTAAACTCTCCAGTCTCTGGATTAACTGCTTGTGACCATGGAAAACTAATTGCTCCAGGTATATGTCCTCCTACTTGCGTTTGTTCATCTGCGTACTCTGGCGGAGCCCTTATCTCACCAGTGTATTCCTTAGGTGATCTGACATCGACTAATATTGTAGTTTTTCCAACTTCGCCTTTAGTCACTTTTTGAAGAAGTTCCCAGAAGAAAGCTCTATGGCTTCCCCAATCAACCTTCTTAACCTTATAATTGCCTTTAGGATATTGTGGCTCTGTAGGTCCTTGTTCTGTAGGTAAATTTTCCTTCGCCCATTTTGTTCTTCCACCATTTAATATTCTTACATCATCATGACCATAAGCCTTAAACAGCCAGAAAGCATAAACTGCAAACCAATTATTGTAATCCCCATATAATACCACTATCGTATTATTATTTATCCCCTTATTCTCCATTAACTTTTCGAACTGATTAGGCTCTATGAAATCTCTCAGTACAGGATGCCTTAGATCTTCCCTCCATCTTATTAAGACTGCTCCCGGAATATGCCACACATTGTACGCGGTGTTTGGATCGTAATCTACTTCAACAATCCTTATGTTCGGATCCTTTAAGTGGTTTATTAACCACTTATTATCTACCACAACTTGTTGTTGTTGGCTCATTTTTACAACCCCTAATATATTTCTTCTTTAACGAGATTTATATATCTATTGAATTGTGCAAAATTGGCACTAAACGAAAAGTTTAAAAATAAGAATAGGATGTTTTCTATACCTATTTTTTAGGATAATTTCCATAATAACTCTCTTAACCTAACCACCTTTCCTACGACTAGCATTGAAGGGGAAGTCAGATTAAATTTGTGTAATTCCTTTAAGCTAGTTATGTGAACCTTTTGATCTGGATATGTACCCCTCTCTATTATTGCAACTTCCTCTGAGGGGTCTCTCCTAATCATCAATCCTTTGCTTATCTCTTCCATTCTTTTACTGCCCATTAAAACTACTAACGTCCCATAATCTGGAATTTTTTGAAAATCAAAGAGTTTTCCTCCTTGTGTAACTCCACTTACAACTGTTATCATATCCGAAATTCCGCTGAAGGTTAGCGGTATACCAGAGTAAGCTGGAACTGAGTTAACAGACGAAACGCCCGGTACTATTTCACATTCTATGCCATCCTTAGATAACTCGTAACAAATGTTGCCTCCTCGACCAAAAACATAAGGATCTCCGTTTTTTAGCCTAACTACCAGTTTATATTCTGACGCGTATTTCCTTAGTAGATCAATCTCCATATCATCACTTATGAGATATCTCACAATGCATGATGGTTTAGCGTAATTAATTAACTCCCTAGGTACTAGCTTATCATATATTATAACATCAGCACCTTGCAAATATTTGATCCCCTTTAACGTTATTAGCTCTGGATCACCCGGACCAGCTCCTACTAATACCACTTTACCTATACTAAGCCACCTCCTCTAATCGTTTACTTAACAATTCATGATATTCCCTATATCCCTCTATTTTCTTATCGAACTTATGTGGCTTCATTAGATCTTTGGTTTTCTCGTTACTCTTTAACCACTCAATTATTTTCTTATTTCCAAGTTTCCTAAATACATATTCTGCACTTTCGCCCAAATTCTTATTTTTCTCATACAACTCAAATAACGCTTCAGTCACATCTACTAATCTGTTTGCGGGTACTTGATAGAGATAAATGACGTTCTCTTCCCAATCTATCAATGGCTCTCCTAGAGAATCCTTACCTCCACCAATCTTTAACATGTAAAGTTCATATCCACTACCCACCCAACTTATTGGATGAGTAGCTGGCCTCGAGCACTGTGCAACGCATCCAGAGATACCTATTGATACTGGAATATCACTCCATCCCCTTCTTTCAAGTTCATCAATTAATTTCGGTAGAAATCTTTCAGAATCCGTAAATGACAACTTACATGTTGGAAAACCTACACACGCTGTGGAATTAACTCTTAACCTAGTGTACGGTTTACCATCCCTGACTCCATAGTTAAACTCCCTTAATATCTTCTCTATTTGCTCCTTTTGTTCTTCTTCTATTTCAGTGATCAGTAAATGTTGATTTGGAGTTATATATAGCCTCACATTATCGAAGTTGTCGACTATGTACCTTATCATGCTCTTTATCTTACCGTTCTTACCATCAATTAATCTCCCGTTTTCAACAAAAATTCCATAAGCCCATTTACTACCTAATTCTATCCATCCTAAGTGTAGATCTCTCCATCCTAGATCAACTTCCCTTACTTTCCCCAATGAGATCCCAGAGTATTCTTTTACTCTTTCCCTAAGCCAATTCAACCCCATCTTATAAACTACGTATTTAAATCTAGCCCAATGTCTATTTCTCCTATCTCCCCATTCTTGTTGTATTTTAACTAGAGAATCTAATACCTTAATTAACTCATCTTCACTGCCCACAGTTCCAAGCGGGAGTCCAAAGGCTGAAAACGTAGGGTAGGAATTATTCTCACCCATTGATCCACCAACGTATATTTGGTAGCCTACTACCTTGTCTTCCTCTATTATTGGAACTACACCTATATCATTTGCGCGTATCTCAACACAATTATCAATAACATACTTCCCATCAGTAGTTCTTACTACACCTGCTATTCCTATTTTAAACTTCCTAGGTAGCAAATTATCAGCATATTCAAAAGACTTCTCACTTGGTATATTTTCAGTTACTGGAATTTCAAAAACTTGAATGAAAAGTTCTGTGGGCAACCTAAAGTAATTAGCTATTTTTATCGCTAAGCTGTTGGAATCGAATATGTAGTACTTAGAGAGTGGGCACGCTATCGTGTTCCTTACGTTATCTCCACACCCATTAAGAGTCAAAAAACCAGATTGAGCTATTTCCCTAATAACGTTAACTAGATCCTTCTTCTTTACATGATGAAATTGAACTGCCTGCCTAGTAGTCAGTTTTAGAGAGGGCAAAGGATAACCAGTATAAGCATCTGAGATTGTGTACTTATTAGAAATGTCGTCTAATATTCTCCATTGATTCGGTCTTATTGGCCCACCTCCAGGAATTGGAACTCTAATCATGTAGATCCAATCTTTAACGTTGGTTAATTTCATTTTATCTCTATTAAATTCTAAATATATACCGAAACTTTTAGCTATTAATGATACTTCTTTTTCTAAATCGTCATGGGATAAATCGCGAAAAGAAGTATAAATGCCTATGGAGTCTTCTTTTAGACCTTTAACTTTTAGCTTTGCTTTCTCTTCCTCACTATAATCTTTTGGATCCGTCCTAAAAATCGGCTCTATTGGAATGCCTACTTCACCTCTTTTCTGTAATGGAGACCACACTCCTTATCGCTATTTTGTTCCCACCACCATCTACCTGCTCGTGGATGTTCCCACGGTTTAACGGGTCTAGTACAAGGTACACAGCCTATGCTCTTATATCCCTTATCGTAAAGTTTATTGTAAGGCACATTATTCTTCTTTATGTAATCCCAAACTTGCTCCCATGTCCAATCTGCTAATGGGTTTAGTTTTATTATTCCACCATTTACCTCATCTAGCTCAATTTTCTTAATACCTCCTCTTGTAAAGTTTTGCTCCCTTCTTAATCCGGTTATCCAAGCTTCCATCCCTTCCAATGCTCTCTTAAGAGGTCTAACTTTCCTTATTTCGCAACACATTTTCCTAAATTCTACACTTTTATAAAATAGATTAATTCCGTATTTATTAACCATATCTTCGACGTCCTTATAATCTGGGAAATATAACCTAACATCCGCATTATATTTCTTGGTTATTTCTTCTATAAGATCATAACTTTCTTGATGTAGCCTACCGGTATCTATTATGAAAACCTTTGGTTTTTCCACTACCCTACTTAGCATATCCAATATCACTATATCCTCTGCTTGTAAGCTACAAGCTAGAACTATTTTAGGATAAAACTTCTCAACTCCCCACTTTAATACTTCTAATGGCTCCTTCTCCTCAAAATAATCATTTAGAGCCTTTAGCTCCTCTTTGCCTAGCATCAGAATAACTGTATAAAGATTAATACTTTAGTGTTTCGATATGTGCAAAATTTGCACAAATAGCTAAATATATAAGCTTCCCCTTAATGAAAGTAACCTGTGAACCTATTAGGTCATGGAAGAGTTGAAATAATTGAAAGAGTTAAGGAATTTAAGGAATTTAGAGAGTTACAAAAAATTGAGGTAAAGAGACAATTAGCACATGAAATAATAAGTATAGCCTATGGCTTTCTCTCACCGTTAAAGGGTTTTATGACCTATAATGAGGTTGACTCAGTTGTAAATGAAATGAGGTTACCAAATGATATACTGTGGCCAATTCCTATCGTATTTGACTTAGCTCACAAAATAGATGTTAAAGAAGGTGACATAATAGGAATAACTTATTTGGGAAAGCCTTTAGCAGTTATGGAGATTAAAGAAATCTTCACCTACGACAAGGTAAAAATTGCTGAAAAAGTGTATAAGACGAAAGACATTAAGCACCCAGGGGTGAAGAGAACGTTAAATTACGCAGATAGATTCTTAGCTGGAGATATTTGGCTAGTTAATAAACTTAGGTTCAATATCCCATATTCTGATTTTTGGTTAACTCCAAGAATGCATAGAGAGGTTTTCGAAAAGAAGGGTTGGAAGAAAATAGTGGCATTCCAAACCAGAAATGTGCCTCATACTGGTCATGAATATTTGATGAAATACGCGTGGTTTGCTGCAAACGAAAATGAAAAAGTCGACGAACCTAGAACTGGAATCTTAGTCAATGTGGTAATAGGTGAGAAAAGAGTAGGCGATTATATTGATGAGGCTATACTCTTAACTCATGACGCCTTATCCAGATATGGTTATATAAGTAAAAAAGTACATCTCCTTTCATTTACCTTATGGGATATGAGGTATGCTGGACCTAGAGAAGCTGTTCTTCACGCAATAATTAGAAGTAATTTAGGCTGTACACATCACGTCTTTGGTAGGGATCATGCTGGAGTTGGAAACTATTATTCTCCATATGAAGCACATAAGATATTCGATAATATAGATGAAAAAGATCTTCTAATTAAACCTATTTTTTTGAGAGAAAACTATTATTGTCCTAAATGTGGAAGTATAGAAAACGAAATCCTCTGTGATCATAAGGATGAAAAACAAGAGTTCAGCGGAAGTTTATTGAGAAGCGTTATATTAGATGAGGTAAAACCCACTAAGATGGTGATGAGACCAGAAGTATATGACGTTTTAATGAAGACAGCTAAGGAATATGGGTTCGGAAGTCCCTTTGTTACTGAGGAGTACTTAGAGAAAAGACAGAAAATATTTGAATTGGGTGAGGAAAGGATATGAAGATATATATTTGGCTTAGTGAAGAAATAAGTAAGAAATTAGAGGAATTAGGTCTCAATTACGCTAAAGATGTTCTTGGAGGAATGAAAAGGATAGAGATAGAGGTTGAGGAAAATACTGTAAATGAAATTGTGAAGTTGTTCCCCAATGTAAAAGTAGATACGTCTACTACTAACTCTATTGAATTATTACCCAAACATTTCAAAAATGAGATTCTTAAAGTAATAATAGAAAAAAGAAAAGATCCTAAAGAAGCATTATTAGAAGCTTTAGAGACATTTAAGCGTTTAAGATAATAAGTGAGAGTGAGAAATAAGAACTTATTAGATTAAAAACGTGTTTTATGTCTATAATTATTCATTCAGTGTTATAATCACTTAACGTCTCTAAAGATAGGGGATATTTGGGAGTGAACTACTCTGGCCTTACGGACGAAGCATCCCCACTTCGCGATGAGGATTTCCTGCTTCTCTGGGAAAAATACTATACGCATAAACGTATAGCAGAGGTTCCCCCTCAGCAGGCAGTCCCAACCCTCATCAGCCCTACCAGCTCTTACAGCCTTATAGGGCTTAATAAAAATATTTTCCTTACATATGAAAACTTTTTCTATAAGGGGGCTATTCAACGGATGGGGACTTCCACCCCCTTAACCCCCCATTAATGTTAAATTCTTTAATACTGAAACATAGATCTTTAATTCTTCTCTCCAAAGATTTTTAATGATATATATATATATTATTTACTAGATATTTTTCTTTAGTAGTTAATTAGCTAAATAATCAACCCATCCATTATGTTAAATACTTATTATTAAAGTTTCCAACTTGTCACTATTTTTACGTCTTTTGGTATTCATAATACCAAAATAATTCATATTATCGATAGTTTGAGTCATAAACAACTAGGTAAAATATGTAATGAGAAAGTAAAAAGTAATTAGACAGGATACTCACTAATTTTATATAGAGCTTCTGTGTTAAACATTGACCAATTAAATAATATTCATCAATACTAAGTTTACGAAAACGCATGAAAAGACTTTATTACTTAACGTTCAGAATTTATATTTATGTGTTTTTTGAGGATTATTGAGGTTACAAGACCTATCATATCTAATGATATTGTACTATTAAGACGTGACATCTTTAGGAAACTTAAAGATGATATTTACTTAAGAGTTCTTAGTACTGATAAAAGGGGAGAAGAAATAAGCAAGAGCTATTTTTATTTTATTGTAGATAAGTTAAGGAAAATGAATCTACTCTTAGATAACGCTGTTTCCTTTAAAGCTGTTTTACCTTATGAGACTAAAAATAATACAGTACTTTTAGAAGATGGAATTCTCTACATATCAAGTAAAAAACAGATGATATTTTTCGACGCAGATGACCAATCAACATACATATGTAATAGCTGTACGCTTCTTTCATCATGTGTACCTGCTCTGAAGCAAATAGCATATGAATTAGGGATTCAAATAAGAAGTGATATTCCAAATATAGCTTGGTATAGGATTCTGGAAAGTATTAAAGAGATTATTATTCAGTATTCTGTTTCATTGAAACTTAAACTAGGAGAAATCCCAATCTCAAATAAGGTAAATTATAAGGAAGAAGAGGTGAAAAAAGTACGAATCCCCAGCAGATCTACAAATATTCAATCTACGGACTAATTGTAATGTTCATCACGTTCTCCTTAGGCTTGATCAGAGCGCTAATAGATAACAGCCTGATTAGAGCTTCAATGTCAGAAGAAGTACTAGTACTTCATATAATTTTCGCTATAATAACAGGGGGATTTGGGGTTTACCTTTATTACTTAGCTAAAAATACTGGATTGATTTTTCCGAAGTTTGTCGCTCTGGGCAACATATCTGCTATTGCAGTAGCTGGACTTTCTGGCCTTAGTTATTTACTTACCAGTAACGATAACTTCACCAGGATAATGCTCTACGGTTTTGAAGTTTCCTTAGCCTTAACATCAATGTTAGTAGGCTATTTATATTGCTTTATGAGAGTTTGTCAAAGGTAAAAGACATGAGACCATTAAAGATTTTTTCAATTCTTTTCTCATTTTATTCTTTACTCTCTATCATAAATTTAACACTAATCTCGAACATGTTAGTTTCTATTTTTTCCATTATTCTAGGGTTAATAGCATCGTTCTTCTTGAGAAAAGAGTTTAAGAACTTTACATCACGAATTGAGTTTAAAATACCTTATGCAGGCTCATATTTAATGTTACTTGGATATATGGGGATAATAATAGGGATACCTACATCATCTATTTCCGCCGTTCATTTATTGGGAATAACGTTAGTTCTAATTGGGGCATTATTTGTTGATATAGGAATCTTAACTGCCTTAGTAGTAGGTGGAATCAGGTTATATTCCCTTTGGAAAAATAAATGGCTTGTCATAATTTCAGTAATTTTTCTCTTTGGTCTAATCTTATCTTTTCCTCTACATAGAATAGGAGATATATTTTACATGATAGCCTCAATTCTAACTTTTATGAAATCCCCCTCCTAAAACTTAAACCACTTATTTACCCCTCGCAAAAATAATTTGACATAGCGAACTACTCTGCCTCTACGGATGAGGACTTCCGCCCCCTAACTCCTAAAGTTATTCAGTTGATATTATATAGTTAGCTAGACTTTCTATTTGAGACACACTTACAGCAGTTGTATTGCCTACATAGTTTATCATTACATAAGCATTTCCTTTATACGCACTATAAAGGACAACATACCCAGTAGAGTAAACACTAGTTACACCATGTGATGAAGGGTATACGTATAATATTATTAATTCGTCTCCAGCTGGATCAGTAAGAGTTTCGTATACTACTTGTGAATTCTTATAACTTTGTAGAAATATTAGCTTAGCATTGTATCCAGTACCTACATAAGAATAATTTAGACTCCACGATCCTCCAAGAAACTTAGTAATAGCTGATGTAGGGATAATAGTTAAGGTATGTGAGGAAGTTGTAGGTGTTGCTGATAGAAATCCTGCTGATAGTGCAGTTAAAATTATTACTAGTGCAATTACTTCACCAATGGTTACTTTCATATATCATCAAATTTATTTTTATAATATATACTTATAAACTTTGCTGTGAACCCCTATAGCCTTCTTCTTTCACATAAAAATAGAGATTTTTAAATTATATTCTATATAAGTAGACTTCGGTTTTAACGATTAAGCATTCATAGTTATTTTGTTTTAGAGGTTTATTTATCAATGAAAAATAGCCTATATGAGTTTTCAAAATTAATTAAGAATTTTTAACTTACTCTATATAAATAAAAATCTCCTAATTTGTTTCAGCTTATATGCTAACTAAGTAATAATATAATATATAAAAAATAAGAATAGTTTAATCATTAATCTTTGAACAATAAGTTGTATTTACGTTCTTATAAAGTATGTTAAAAATCACGGTTTATAACGGAAACAGATAATAGCTTTAACTTAAAACTCTTCTAATCCAGCCAAAATAAATTACAAATTGACAAATTTTTAGAACCACAGATATCGCAATTCTCTGCATTCAATTCATTTATGCTTCCATATATTTTACAAACTTTATATATTCCTCCATTTCTATATCCTCTGCTAAGAATTTTCTCTTTAATCATTCTTGCAAATAAACCCCCTTCTATATACAATAAAGTTAAAGAAAATGAAGAAAGCTGATTAATGTAGGAACTATGAAGAAAGACTGTTCCTTAATGGTGTTAAAATCAAAATAGTGAGAGTGTGAGATTGCAAACTTAAACTCATAACTTAACAGTACAGAAAAATCACGATATCAAGATTTGATTTATATAAGGAGGATGAAAGATTCCAGGATAATCGTATTCTTTAAAATTAAGTTTTATATTAGAAACCGATATTAACATAAATATATAACTTAAAAATTTAAAAATTCCGAGACTACATGTTTACTTCTTGGAAAATTTTATGTTTAGGCCTATCTTCAATTATTGACTTACCGTATTTAATGGTCTCTTTATAAGCCATACTTGCCGTGAACCTTCTAAAGGAGTCCAAGTCTTCCCATTCGCTATAAATTAAGTATTCTGAGGGATTATCCACATTCTTATATAGTTTAGCATCCTTAAAGCCAGGGAATGTCTTTAAATACTCAACTACATCTTTAAACTTCTTTTCAAATTCCTCCTCATAACCCTTCTTGACTTTATAATAAAAGCCGACGTTAATCATTTCTTGTACACCACATAGTGATATAATGATATTGCCTCTCCCAACATTATAAATATTAATCCTAAATCAATGCCGAATAGGTTAGAAGCAAAACCAGTTGATGGTATCACCCATAATTGAGCAGCCAAAACTACTGACAGTATGAAAAGTATTGAAATTAATATTTCGGCAAACGTTTTTTTAGCTTCACTTTTTACCTCAACCTTACCAGAAGCATTTGCAAATGGAATGTTGGATGGATTATTAGCCAGTATCTTTACAGTGTTATCCTGTTGCGTAATCTGTATGCTCGATGACATACTCTTATCTTCTTTAGGTGATGGTAATGCATACATACCTATCGCTATAAGAATAGCAGGAGGTAAAAACGCCATTACTTGTTGGTTGAATGGTATTGGAACACCTGGAGTTAAATCTCCCCATATGGTATTTTGAATTAAATATGTCAGCATTAATATGCCAATTCCCGTAAATACTTTCCTCTTTAATGGATGTAACTCTGGGCTTCTATCTAGAAATGGTACTAGGATAAGATATAACAACGGAATTATTGAAGATATTAATAGAAATATCAGTACGTTCGACGTAAAGTCAGCTATCTTATATAGAAATAAGAAGAACCATGGAGGATAAGTCGTTATATGAGCCGCTGCTGGAGAATTTGGTGGAGGAGCAGGTTTTGGATTTAGGAATGGATTCAACTGCTGGGGCAAACTAGGTAGATAGGCTAGAGCATCTGGTATTAAGAGTATGAAGCCCCAAGTTAAAAACACCAAAGATATCATATAAACGAAGTTTCTAGGCCACCATGGATTAAATCTCATCCATTCCTCTTTTGTATAAATTGCTGGAGCCTTTGATTTCTCCTTTCTTGAGGGCATCATTCCATAGTGTTCTGCTAAGAAGAAATGAAAGACGAATAACACTCCTATCAACGCAGCGAATATTATATGAAGTGCTAGGACTCTACCATATTGTCCAGCATCATAATTACCGAAGAGAATAGGAACGAATCCAGATAATCCTGGAATTGATGATACTATACCAGAGCCCACATCTACAGCACTCGTGGCCAATGCGTCTCCTATTAAGCTATATCCTAAGAAAGCTGTACCTAACGTTAACACTAGCATTATCACGCCAATAATCCATAACAGCTCTCTGGGTTTTTTATAAGCTCCAGCGAAATAGTTCCTAAACATGTGAACATACGCTAAAATAATCATTGCATAAGCACCATAGAGGTGGCTATACAATACTACTGAGCCATAAGGTACGCTTTGTATGATAAACATAGTTGATTCATAGCCTTGATCTGGATTATAGTATAATAATAGGATCAATCCAGATATAACGGTATATATGAATGCCGATGCTACTAGTGCTCCTAACCAATAATTTACCTTGTACATATAGTCTGGCGTTCTAAAGAATGGTAAATCATCTAATCCCAGTCTTTCTCTAAACCAACTTGAAACCTTATCGCTCATAAAATTAAATTGGAAATTTATTAGAAAAGGATTTAGCGTTGGACTGATATTAAAGAAAACGGAAAGAGTATAAGGTATTTGTCTCGTTATTTATAAAATGTAATAAAAATAGGTTAGATAAAAACAAAAATTTAACCTCCACTGAATGGATCTTCCACTTCACTTACTGTAGTTTTATTTCCAACTGGAGAGCCAAAACTACTATCTAGATCACTTTTTGGATTTTGTGACGGAGTTCCATTAGAACCCGTCGGATATACGCCAACACCTACAGAACCAGTTGCATATAAGTAGTCAGTACTAGAATCCCACTCTAAGATTACTGCTGGCAATGGTCTTAACGTGGGTCCAGTTAATACTGCAGCTCCATGATAAGGATCATACGTAGAACCGTGACAATCACAATGAATTAATGCCGGTACTTTAGCTTGCTTTGCTGCCAATAGCGCTTGTGCAGTTAATTGATCTGGTTCAGAGGCTGATAATTGTGAAGGATTAACATATTGTGGTGGATAGAAATGAATGTAAGGTGGCGTACAACCTAAGTGTTGACAAATCGCACTATATGCTACAATTGATTTATTAGGTCCAACTCCACCAGGAAAATCGTATGTGTCTCCAGTTTGTGGTATAACTACCTTGCTAGGTGGTATTTCTACTGGTTTACCAGAAGAATCTCCAAGGTTTAGTAAAAAGTTAGGTTCTCCTGTCATAGGATATTCAAATAAAACAATGTATGGACTATTAACTGGAAGACTTGAAGCCTTTATCGGATTACCAGAAGCATCTACTAGAAGTGATTTAGGAAATCCAGATACGGCAGTAACATTGGGAGGCACTACTACCTCAACTCCAGGGATTATCCCGGCTATTGCAGCTGCGGCTATTCCAAATATTAACCCTTTAAGAAATCTTCTTCTCTTTTCATCAACGCTTCCAACGTTCTTATTTACATAATTAAATAAATAATCGCTACCTTTTTCTATAAATTGAACCGTATCAAATCTAGTCTTTGGATCTCTCATCTTAGCTAAAAGCTTCCTTATAAACTGCAAATCAGAATAATTTAATACGCCCTTTTCCTCCTTACCTAGTCTTATTTTTATCATTATATCACAAAAAATATATTTCATTCCCTTGCATTTAATCTTTATGCGTTGGACTTATGACTTGTTCTTATCGTCCTTAAACTGCTTAATAGTGATAGCAAATTTCTTTCTTTAATCTCATTATAATTCATAATAACATAACCAATCGTGGGTAACATCATGTAAAATAGTAAAAGATATCCATAAGTGCCGAAGAATACATTAGATATGATTAAGAAGTATCCTATTCCAGCTGATCCATTTCCCTTTATTATTATCGAAACTATGGAGAACGTAGTAAGAGCCAATATATAGACTAAGTAAATTATATGGGATGGATTGTAAATCGTTATTCCTAGTGCCGATGGTAAAATCATCTCCATCAAAATTTCAATATACCTATTAGTCAGCATTTGATGAGCAAATTGAATAAAGGGAACTGTACATACTATCCCTAATATATATGCTATTAAGCTTCTTTTGTTTAAGATGTTCTTCCATAAAATTGAATAGACTGTGAAGCTGATAGCGGAAGCCGCGAAGAAATCCAAGTAATTAGTTGTTAGTGTATCATGATAAAAGTCAATACTAAATGATGCGATTAATCCTAAACATACTAAAGCAAGTGTGGGAAGAAAGAGAAATGATCTTATATCGCTTTTCATAAAGGTCTCTACAAGAGTTGCAAACGAAATAATTATAATGAACACCTCAATACCATAGTAGACGAGATAGGAGAGATGAAGAATAGGTAAAAATGGAGAAGCGACAAGCACTATTGCTATGGGTAACAATCCCTTTATTTTGTTTGATAGTATAAGCGAGACAACTATTAAAGATACGAAAAAGATGTAAAACGATACTGCTCCAAGTGCTAAAAGATAAGGTTCAGCTGGTATATTTATGGGAAGGGCAGAAGGAAAAATAAAAGCTTCAGAGAACATAAACTGAAAAAAGCCAGTGACACCTAGAATTATTAAAAAATATTTAATATCTTTTTCCACAAAAGAAAGAATTTTCATCTTCTATACACCGCGTATAATACTATAAGAGCTATAAGAGCAACTACCACTCCGGCTATTGTAACATCAATAGTGGCAGCAGGCACTACTGTAGATACTGATGTCACTGAAGTAGATGTAGTAGTTGTAGTGGTAGTAGTTGGTGGCGTAGTAACTAACTCTAATGTTAAGAATGAGGGGGTTATTGATTTATCAAATAGCGTTTCTCCAAGCTTACCTTGCCATACTGCAAATGCAACATAGTAAGTTTGACCCACAGTAATATTAGGCATCCATTTGGAGTAATTTGAGGGTACAGCTAAAGGTCTTGCAAACTCTACAGTCCATGTCCCATTACTGTATTTAGCTCCAGTCCATATGAAGAACAATGAACCATTTAGTCCTTTGGAAGCTACTGGAGTATACCATATTCCTGCACAATCCACTTCGTACATATTCGTATTGTTAGAGTAAAGGGGAACTGCGAATCCATGATTGCCAACGTCAACATAGGGCAAGCCAGTTAATGATTCGTTTTGCCATAGATTAGCTTGAAATGCAGGATCATAGGTTGAATTGTTCCAGGTCGCGCCAGATACCCACATCCAAATATTCGCAGCTCCTCCTGTTTGTGCTAAAGATCCGCCTGCATCTTTAAATGTTACCCCGTCAAATGTTTGACCAGGATATTTTCCACCAATATTCATTCCATCTTTACTTGGTGGTATCACACTTCCCATATACCACATCATCGCTACTCTATCTGGATAGTACCATGTTGAATTAGTGTAGTATCCATAAAACATGCCATCTGAGTACAAAAGATCTTCCATAGGTCTTAATGAATGCCATAATATTATGGTCCCATTAGGCATTACAGTTATTTGGGTATTGTTTGGTGCAGGTAATAAAATGCCAGAGTAATTTAATATAAGCCTTCCTTGAAGAGTTTTTCCATTAACAATAGATATATAATTAGTGTAATTCTTTTCTATCGAATAAGTTGTTCCCGGAGTTAACATGATTTGTCTAAATAATCCTGGTCCAGAGGCTTGTGGATATAACGCTGCAGCAGCTGCAGACCATGCACCAAAAGCAGGATTTGACGCATTCCATCTGACCAGCACAAATATCCATGAACCGTTCCATGCTGCCTTAACGTAGATTTCGTGCGTTAAACCAGAAGTTGGGGCTTGAGGTATATTTGCTGTTAGTGAAATATTAATCCATGACATGTTGGACCAAAAAGGAGCAGATCCCGGATTAGAAAGATCTGCTGTACCAACTACTTTGTAAACGGGAATTTGAGGTGATGTTTGAGCCATAGGAATGTTTGCTATTGCTAATAATACTCCTAAAAGAATTATTCCTAATATTATTCCTAACGTTACCTTGGAAGAGGACTTTATACTCATTGGCTTAGTCACAATAAATAAATATCCAGTAGGGTCCAAAAATCTTAAGCGTTGGACTCATTATCTTGTTTTACTTTTGTTCCCAAAGTGGTTTAACTAGCTATTTTTATCTCAAAAATATTTTACAATATCAACGAGTAATACTAAGCTTTGAGAACCAATATAAAGCATTTAAAGTCACATCTGGTATACCTTCCTGCAATGCGATATAAGAGAGAAGCTTTTTGAGGTGAGAAGTGAATTATACCATTACTAAAATACAAAAATAAATAAACTCTGTCAATTAGTTATTAAGCCTTAAATTTATCTAAAGGAAAAATGATTTGTTAATTATATTAGAAGGGCTTTAAAAAGGACACGCAGGATCTTCAGCTAACGGATCATTATAAACTGCAAATGCCCTAGCCCTACTTCCACCACATATATTATTATATTCGCAAATTCCACATTTTCCCTTTAGTTTACCTGCTCTTATCAATCTCAATAATTCAGACTCCTTATAAATTTTCACTATACTTTCCTTTTTCACATTTCCTAGAGTCAATGGAAGGAAGCCGCTAGGATAGACATCACCATTGTATGAAATAAAAATAACGCCAGAACCATCTCTAGTAGGCATGACGTTCTTATCAACTGGTTTTATAGGCTTCCCTAATAATTCCCTTAATTTCTTAATTAGCTCGTTCACTTTTCCTTCTTTATACTCAAACTTTGCCCTCCTAAAGAAGGGTGCCTCAACTGTTCTCACAATTAGATCGTATCTACTAGTCTCAATTAGAAAATCAATTACATCTTGGTATTTCTCTTTAGGAATATCTAATTCTAATGTTCCCCTTCCCACTGGAATTAAGAAGAATACTTCCCACACTTTTACTCCTAAATCCTTAAGAGTTTTAGCGATATACGGTAATTCCGGATAACTCTTTCTCCAAACTACAGTGTTAACTTGCACTTGCAAGCCATATTTTAAGCCGAGTCTTATTCCCTCTATAGTGTATTTATAATTTCCAAAGCCTCTTAACCAATCATGAGTTTCTGGTTTATAACCATCAAGGCTTATTGACATATAAAGTGCAGTCTCTCTTATTTTTCTTATAGTATCCTCATTTAATCTATGAGATGGAGCTGGGGCAATTGAAACTACCAGCCCTAATGACTTAGCGTAATCCATCAATTCAAATATGTCTTGCCTAGATAAGGGATCTCCACCCGTGAAAACTACTACAACTCTTCCAAATCCTGCTATATCCTCTAATAGCCTTTTTCCTTCTTCAGTATTTAGTTCTCCCGGCAGAGGTCTATCTATTGCGTTAGCCCTACAATGTTTACATGTTAAAGGGCAAGATTTCGTTACTTCCCAGAACACTAAATGTGGAGATTCCTCAAAGGGCATAGTGGGTCATCTCCATATAGGTTACCATACCAATAATATGCTCTTGCTCTATCTCCTCCTTTACAGTACGCTTTATACTCACATGACGCACATTTTCCAGTTAAATATTTGTGAGTATTTATGAAAATATCTGGAATATTTTGTATAATGTCCTTGAGTGGTTTCTCTTTCACATTACCCAACTTATGAAAATCTATAAACTGACAAGGGTAAACATCACCATTAGGATATATTGAGATCATTTTCCTTCCACAGCCTCCGCTGTTTTCAACAAAGCGTAAATACTCATTTAATTCGTTCTCATCTCTTGCCAATTTTTTAGCAATGTAAATACCATCATATGGAGCTAACGTTGTTTCAATTTCAATTATCCCCTTAAGTTTTCTAGCATACTCTATTAGCCTATCCATGAATCTAGTATATTGTTCTGGGGTGTACATCCAATCTCTCAACTCCTTTCCTCTTCCGCTTGCCGATATATGATAAAATGTAATCCTCTTCACTCCCAATTTTAATGCAAGGTTGACATATGAGTCTAAATCATCAATATTTTTTGACGTTATGGTAAATCTTAACCCTACATTTAAACCGGCGTTAATGGCATTCTTAATTCCTTTAATAGTCATTTCAAATGCTCCATTTAGCCCCCTAAATTTATCATGAAATTCTGGACTAGGGCTGTCTAAACTAATTCCTACATACACAAATCCTATCTCTTTCAACATTTGAGCCATTTTCTCGCTTATTAGAGTTCCATTAGTAGAGAGAGCTAATTTGATTCCTTTTTCTGACGCATATTTTGATAAATTCAGAAAGTCTCTTCTCATTAATGGCTCTCCACCACTCATAATAAGTAATGGTATCTTTATCTCTGCCATTTGATCAATTAGATTAATGGCTTCCTCAGTCGTAAGGCCGTCTTCTCTAGTGGGAGAGGCGTTTATATAGCAATGTATACAATTGAGATTACATTTATATGTCATATTCCATGTTATAACTGGTCTAAAAACCTGACTGAACCTGCTAGGATTCCTTGGGCTATACTCCCCCTTAACTTGAAAGGAAACGGTTCCCATATTTGTTATCATGACACTAATTGGAATCATAATGATAGATTAGATGCGTGTCTTAAATTTAAATCCCTAAATAATTAGGGGTATAGTTGATTAACACGGTTTAAAGGAAATCTATTATAAATTTTAATTTAATATTATAATTAAGTTATAAAATGGCTTCTATTACAATTACACTAACTACTAAGCCACGAGAGAGTGCCCGGAGTGAGAAAAATTCAGTGAATAATTATTTGAAATCTATCTCATTAATGAAAAACATGAGTAATACTTAAGTTGAGGAAAGCGGGCATCATACTACGAATACAGAAACCATCCAACAACCTCAATACGTGATGATGCCCGTTCCCCCAATAGAAGATATGCTATCCAAAGAACACTTTTCCTCCTCAAACCCGTAGTCGAGATGGTTAAACCAAGAATCGAAGAGAACTTCCTGGAAGCTTCATCAGTGAATCTCATAATCTACGTAATCCTTGAGCCTTTCCCAATCTCTATCACCCGTAATAACCTTGTATTGTAATTTTGCAGCAATAGTCGTAATTATTGCATCTCCCGCATCCACGTCGGCATCCTTTAATATTTGTAAACTTTTTATGAAATCATCAATATCAGGATTTAATAAAGTAGTGGTATTTTTGCTTATTCTATCCTTAATTAAATTAAATAACGTATCAGCAGTTTCAATATGTCCAATGGCTCTTCCGCTGGCGCTTTTAATATTCTTCTTATTCCTAAGCTCATTCCATCTTTTTCTAACAAAATTCATATACTCATATAAAACTACCGTAGGAAATAAGGGATTATATCCTTTACTGTTAAGATATTCAAAAATGCCAAGGCTTTTTTTGATAAGTATACTCGTATCTACAACAACATTAGTGCACATACAAAACACCTTGAGTATATCTAACGCCTAGTTTTAGTTGAGTCAAAAAGTGCCTTTCATAATCTGGAGGAGCCTTACACGTTGGAATTATCCTATCTTGAGGAGAATATTTACCATTCGCAATAGGCAGTATAAAAGCTACATATTCTACCCTATCCACCTCGTTACAATTAGTAAGATGTACGATTAACCCCCTATCATTCCTCTCTAGTTTATAATCATATATTCCAAGATCTTTTAATACATTTTCTATATTTAGATTACCTCGGGTAGGAATCACAAAAGCTTGTAAGTCCGATTCCTTTACATATCTAAGCCAGTCCTCATATGAAACATAAAATGCTGGTTCTCCTTCATTATCAACATCAATTTCTATAATATTTATACCATAGCTTTTTACTTGCAATAATCTTTTAAGAAATATCTCTTGAACCTTAGGATCATTTAAAACTTCTGAATTGGGCAATTTCCCTAGTAAGCTTGATATATCAGTTAATATCTTCAGCAAGTAAGATACAAAATTTTGCAATACATCGCTTATTGGGGGAATTAATTTCATAATATCTTTCAAAAATTGGTCAAGATTGTTAGTTTGCAAAGAGGTAATTTGTATCTGATAATTCAAACTTTCGGATGATAATGGTGTAATAACTGAAGGTGAAAGAGCAACAGAATAAGTGGTACTCATTATTTCTCACCCTCTAAAAATTTTTTAACCTTGTTCATTATTTCCTCTATCTTATTTATGTCTATCCTTTTATCCCTATATACAAGTTGGACTGACGTCTTTTTTGGATTAGCAGAATTTGGGACAATCCTCACATCTAATAAGTAACTGGTTAACCTTAAATCTTGAGGAGAATTAATGTCAAAATCAACAAAAACGTAACCAGTCACAGACTTAAACGGATTTTCAACGCGTTTTAACTCATAATCTAGGGTATATGACAGAAGCATTTCAATCAAATATTCACTACCTACTAAATCTCCCACCCTCGCTAACTTTTCTATTACATCCCTTAATGCCTCCATATCACTTATATTCCTATTTACTTGAAAAATTGTTTTAGTCTTTGAAGGAAATCCAACGTTATATACGGTGAATGATAAATCATCATAACTAAAAGTAAAATTCAACATAAATGGAATTCCACCAACAGGGATAGTAGGAATGTATAATTTAACCTTCTCATTAGATAAAAGCCTATTAAACGCCTCCTTAGGCAAAGCGTCAAACAACAATGAAACAGTTACAGTATCAAAATTCATTTTTATTGCACATTACATAATACATAACACATTCATTTAAAGCTATTACGAACTCTTTTGAGAATATCCTTAATCATTTTACTTTGTGGGGCTTTTCAAAATCTACGTCAATTTTTCGTATTCTCTTCATGGTAAAAAGAGCGTTCAAAACCAGATAATTTACAAATACACCACAAAGTACAGATTCCTTGCCCTTATTCTACTGTTTACATTTAGCTCTCTGGGAGTTAAGGGGGTAGAAGTTCACATCACGAGACGCTTCGTCCTAAGGGTGGGGATAGTTCACATTATCTAGTAACGTATTTCAGTTCGTATCTAAATTAGGATAACAGTTATTATTACATTACAATTTAGAATTCTTCATAAACGTTAATAAAACGTTTATACCAACTTTCAAACTCCTCTTTAGTTGCGACATGGATCTCAAAAGGTTCCTCTACCATTATTGCGTTATGGAGAATTAAAGAAATCTTAGCTCTATCCCATTCATCTTTGACTTTTGACGTGATAACTAAAACATCGACATCACTATCTATTCTATAATTTCCTCTCGCTACTGAACCAAAAAGAATTACAAAAATGCGGGCAGAAAGCTTCGCCTTTTTTAAGGCGGAGATGAATGCCCGCGTAATGTTTTTAAACAGTTTCTTCAGAAATAAACATATGCTGAGGGCTCCAGAGCGAGCTACCCGTGAGGGTAGTTCCATCGAGGAGGAGATCGTGACAATCAAAATGAAGATCTGCTCCTCGGCTCTGGAGCCCTTAGCAGAACGCTATTTGGCTGGTAAGAGGTTCGTTCTACAATGGTTATATGAACACAAAACCACTTCTCTAAAAGAAGTCCACAAAGCATTGTATGAAGTCCTCAGGGAGAAATTTGGTTTGAAATCAAAACTTGCTCAAGATTGCTATCGTGATGCCATTGCCGTGTATAAAAGTTGGTTAGAGAATCCCAAAAAAGGGAGATTTCCAGTACTAAGAAACGTTTCCTTATGGTTAACACCAAAATTAAGCTATACCGTTGATTTCAACACGATGACTGCAAAGATACTGGGGGAAGAAGTGAAAATAGTGGGATATCCTCACAATCTTTCACAGTACAAGGACTTCAAAGTGAAAGAAGCAAGACTAGTTAAGAGAGGAGATAATTGGTATCTTAACGTGACAATGAAAAAGAAAGTACAAGTAGAGAAGCAAGTTAAGGGGCTTATAGCTGTTGACATAAACATGGACTTTATCACGTTAGGTAATGATAAACAAGTTATAGAAATTCCAACACGTCTCCATGACGCTGTTCATTTTAAGAAATTAGCTGAGAATCTGCAGAAGAGGTATCAAAAAAGGTGGAGGGAGAATAAGAGGATTCTCAATAGGATTAGGAGCTTTCATATAAAGGCAAGAAACGTTATACAAGACTTTGCTAGGAAAGTTGGCAAATGGGTTGTTGATGAAGCAAAGAGGCTAAACGCTAACTACATCGTGTTGGAAGACTTGAACAAGATGATTTCTCACGTGAAAGGGTTGAAGAAAGACTACAGAGATAGGTTATATTTGATGCAGTACAGACGCGTGCAGTACTGGATTGAGTGGCAGGCTAAGAAACATGGGTTAAACGTGATATACGTTAAGCCAGCGTATAGTTCAACTACTTGCCCCAAGTGCGGTAATAAGCTGAAAGGAAATGGATATAGGATGCTTAAGTGTGAGAAGTGTGGTTTTGAGGATCATCGTGATTATGTAGCTGTGTGTAATTTGTATGGGCGGGGTTCTCTGAGCCTCGCGACTGCCTCCCAGATGCGGGATGTAAATCCGAACCAATGGGAGGAACCCTCGCCATTTTGATGGCGGGGAGGAAGTCAGTACTTCGTATACCTTTTTAACGGTTTCCTCTGAGTATGACGTTGGAACGTAACGGCTAGCAATATATGCTTGAACCAGGAGGTCTAAAATTACTGACTCGTTTTTCATAATATCCATGAGTTTTTCACTATTTGTAACATTGATCACATGTCTCAACAAATCCTTTATGTCATGAGTTTTAGGAAATGAGCCCGTAAAAATGAAGAGAGTGTACTTAAGGGATAATTGAAGAGCTTGTTCAAGATGGAACATAGCTAAATTCCATTTTCCATATCACTCTCTGCTTCGTCGGAAAAAGTCAATTGCGTTATTTTTTAGAAATTCTCCCATACGCAAAATAACGTAAAAAGGTGTATATATCTTATCGCAGTGAACAACTATGCCTTATCGGTAGACCCAAAAATCGTTCCCTTGTAAATAAGTTGACTCATTAAAAATGTTTTTAAAATCGTAGTATATTTTTGCACATAATGTAATCTTATTTTAGTTTAATCCACTTTCTCTAGTGGTACGTAATTGGTATCTATTCCTTTGAAATACCATATTATGCTAGCAATGCCTCCAATTGCCCATAATACAGAATTATATATTAGGTAATCTGTCAGGTTAAATGAAGAGGTTATGTATACCGAAATCGCGTAAGCTGTTATTGGCACTAACCTGATTAAACCTATCATGAAGGCTCTCAAATTTTTAGGCATAAGTGTAGGCTCATAAATTGTCCTTACTGCCCAGCCGAACTCACTGAATAGCATGTTTACTATCAGTAACGCGTAGAAAGCAGTTAAAACGAAGTTCTTAGTTAAAAGAATTATGGGTATCATGCTAAGCGTTCCACCTACATATGACAATAAGGCAAAGATTCTAGTTCTCATTTGCTTAGCAATTAATGCCGCTATGAAACCTGCAATCGAAGCTCCTAAGTTGGCTATGAAGATAATAAATGGAGTTTCAGAGCTAGAGAAGTAGTAATCCGCAACTACAAAGGCCATTAAACCATAAGTTAAATACTGAGAAAGGCCAATTATTGCTAGGAAGGCGTATCTAGAGCTTACACTTAATTTCTTATTCACATTACTCTCATTAACGTTTGTGACACCAGATTTTGCAACTTTTTCAACTTCTTTTTCAGCCTTATCAACCTGACCTTTAACTATTAACCACCTCACGGACTCTGGTAATAGAAGTCTTATTACGATAGCAGTTACGATTCCCAAAATTGCTACAATAGATATTGCTAATAGCTCTATTACGAAGGAGTTAGATAAGCTGTAGGTTAAGTATCCTATTAAGGCAGCTACCATTGCCCCAATATTGTCAAAATTTGGAGCCAATACCAATATGGAGTCCCTATACTTAAGAGGCATCATCTCCGCAGTATAAGACAACATAACTGGTACTTCTCCCTCAACTCCAAATACTCCAAATATTATTCCCAAAATTATCAAGAGAATTGAAGGAAATTTAGCTAAATTATCAGTATTAAAACCAGCTATAAGAGATGCTATAACTAAGAGTAGCGTACCTATGGAGTACATTGACATAGTTATGAAGAATGTGGTTTTCCTACCTAGTCTTCTATCAGAGAAGAATGGTAAGACTAAATCGCCAGCAATAGTTGCAAAAGTAGGAGTAAGTAAGAACAGTACATTATTAATGTTAGGATAAGTTAAAGGAGCGATTGATTCTATAACTCCCCACATGAAGTAGCCCACAGCTAATGAGGCGAACATAAGAGAGTGAATTGAGGTCCACTTAGCTGAATCAATTAACTTTATAGTACTCTTCTCCATATGATAAAATGGAAATTAGTTGATTATAAATTTACTTATTAATGATTTATGAATAGTTTTCTAGTATCATAAGCGTTGTCAGAAATAAAAATTAGTTAAAGAAAGATGAATGTGTGTCTAATGTTATCATGAAGTTATAAATTCAAAGGGACTACTATTTTCATTCATAACCTTACATTATAGTATTTATTTAGAAATAAATGAAATTTTAGGTGATTTATTTTATACCCATATGATCACGCTATGGACACACATTTTTGTCTAAGCGTTATTCTAAAAGAGAGTTGTATACAAACTATAAAAATTTCACATCATTGTAAAAACAATTTTCGACGGCTATCGGCATCATCAGTTCAGCCCTGAGACCATTCCTCACTAACTCAGCCCTGCCCATATTTCATTTTATTACAAGTATTATAAGGTTTAGTATGTATATATATGTCATTCTTCCTTTAGTAGTTCAACTATTGTATTCCTAACTGCTCTTGCTATATTACTACCTAGTTCAGTTCCAGGCCCTATGAAGTAGTTTTTCCCCGGATATGAACCAACAGCTAATGCATCACTTACAGTTCCCGTCATATTATATCCTAGGTCTCTTAATGCACCAGCTTTAGCCTCAGTCACTGTCCTTATCAAATCAACTAAACCATTAATTGCTAATTCTTGATTAACGAAGACTGCTATATTTATTGTACATCCCGCGTCTTCCCCACTCTCTCCAATACCTGCACTTACGAAGAGCTTGCCCCAAATATGCTCACTAAATTTATAATTTTTAGCAGCTGTAATGAAAATTACTGCACTTTTAGAATTACACCAATTAGTTGCGTCTTTCCAAGGATCGTTGCTGCAGTAACTTTTATCAACAAAGATACTACAAACTTCCTTAACCCTTATTATTCCTTCCGGATATAACGCAGAAGTTAACGTTATGTATTCGTTTCCAAGATCGAATTTTATGACTTTATACTGCATGCTGAATAGAATAAAATTTTCAAAGCTTTTAACTTTTTGGGAATTAAGGGAATGAAAGTAAAAACTTAGTTTGTTTTAAAATATTACAAATAGTAAAACATAATTTCTTACAATAATAATATTTATCGTTTTAGTTTGTGGGTTATCTGAAAATCGAGATTCTTCTCTTAATCAGAACTGTTCATAGAATTAGCTTTAAATATTCAAATGGTACACACACTATTTACCCTTTTATGTTAATTAGAGATTACAATAGTGCAATATAAAATTTCTATAAATTGGATGTGATAATTGATAAAAGATTAAATAGATTTCCTCATATAGAGAGATATAACTGCATAAATACTCGCGTTATATAATGAGTAATAAATATGAAAAATATACATATCTATTCAACAGTAAATTAAATAGTTTATAAGTTAGCTCCGATTTCCCATACCTATTTAAAACAAGAATATTAGATAACTTATGAATATGAACAAAGAAGTGCTTTAATTCAAGAGATAAGACCTAAACTATCCCTTAATAATATTTTTTATTCTACATCTCGCTTAACCAATTGTGAAGTTAGGTATTGTGTATAACAATTTTCTCTCCCCTCAATTTGCCGGTGGTGGCTCTGTCCACGCTTATGAGGTAGTTACAAGGCTGAGGAAAACATTTGATATTGTTTATTACCCTTCAAGCCCTGTATTCATTTGGAGTAAAGATGTGCTAGAGAGAAGGGCAAAGGATTTAGAAAGGCAAGGAATTAAAGTTGCCCCCGATTTTTACACACTTTTAGATGATATGGAAAAATATAGACTAACTGGCGTTAAGAGGTTTTTATATGCAGATAGGATAGCTAAAGAAGTTTCGGAAAAGTATACAGTTGACGTTGATTTCTTATACGAACCAGATCATACTTCCTTTGACATTTTTTATTTGGGAAGGAAAGCGAAATTTGGATTAACCATCCATGAACCGTTGTTTTACGCGAATTCCATTAGATATTTACGTAGATTAATGAAATTTTATGGAATTAATTTATCCACTGGAAGGGGATTTTACACTAGGTTTCTATACAACACCCTTTATGCCAAACCGAAGTATACGCGACTATTGAAGGAATATAAACCGACTTTCATTGCAAGCGTAAGTAAAGGTTCTTTGGAGGAGAGTGGCTTACAAGGAGAAGTGATTGTACCGGGAAACGCTTTCGATCCAGAACTCTTAAAGTATAGAAACAGAGGAAAGGAGGAATATGTAGTTTTCTGGAGTAGGCTTAATAATGATAAGGGTATTCATGAAATTCCGGATATAATGAAGATCATCTATTCTAAGCTTGGAAGGAAGATTAAACTAGTAGTGATGGGAAAGTTCTTTGATAAATACAATGAAAGGAGGTTCTGGAGCAAGGTGAAAAAGTATGACCTAGACGTAGAGTATTTAGGGTTTGTAGAAAGAAAAAGGCTTAACGAAGTGGTTTCAAAGGCGAAGTTATTAATTTACCCTACTCATGTTGACGGTTTTTCTTTAGCGGTTTTAGAAGCTTTAGCTTTAGGTACGCCAGTTGTCGCTTATGGGATACCAGCAATAAGGAGTGTTTATTCTGGTTTAGAGGCAGTGAAAATTGTGGAAGAGTTTGATAAAGAAAGTATGGCGTTAGAGTCAAAGAAGATAATTTCCATGAACGAGAGAGAGATAGAGGATATGATGAATAATGAAACACTCCTCTCTTTTCTTAGATTACATTCCAGCTGGGATAACGTTGCAGAATCCGTAAGGAAAATAATACTAAAGTATATGTGAAGTCTAATATTTATGCGCTTATGTAGTGTGTGTACCATTTGAATACTTAACGCCAATTCTACGAATAGTTCTGATCAGGAGAATAACCTTAATTTTCAGATACCCCACAAACTAAATCTGGACACTCTCAAAAGAGATAATTAATTCATCTTTGAAAATTTCTCAAGTCCGTCCTTCAACTTTTCCTTTAATCTCAAAATTTCCTCATCTTTTATTTCAAAGTTCTGTCTGATTATCTGTATTATCTGATTAATTACTTTTATCATATCATTTTTCACCTCATCTTTTTTCCCATATGGTGAAAAATCAGGCTCAAAACCGTTGTATTGATATTCATGAAGATCTAAGGCTAAATTCACAGCTGTATCTACGCTTATTCCAATTTTCTCAAGATACATGCTGAGCGTCTTCATTGAGTGTGTAGTAACAATGTGGGCTTTACTCATGATCCATTTCCTTTCCTCCTCATCCTTAGCTATTTCAACAAGCTTATCGTTATATTTAATTACTAAAGCTGATAACAAAGCTTTTACTGCTGAAAAAGCCTTACCAGCAGAGTTTCTACTAAACCCTCTCTTAAAGAGTTCAATAGCTAAAAGACCATCACTTAAAGCTTCAGCGATTCTAGCATAAATGTAATCTTCATTAACACTGAGTAAATCCCTTTCCATAATAAAAAGTCTCGATTTACGTTAAAATATTTAATGAAAGTCAGTGAACTGCTCCGCCCTTACCGGTAGCCCCCAAATTCTATTCATGAAAAATATTACTTGAACTTTATTTTGGGATATCAGAAAAAGAATATGAATTAAAAGTTTATGAATACTAGAAATCAAAAAGTTACTTTTCAATATTATTTCATGCATTACGCAAGTATAAAAATAGAGAGAAATAATTATATAGTATGAAAAGGTAAAGAAATTTTATGGAGGAATGCTCATATCAAACTGCAGGTCCATTAAATAAAGATTCTTGGATGGGCTACATCAAGAATTGTATTGTACCTCTTTATGTTAATCTGAAAGCTCTTGACAATTTTGGAAATTATTTAATGAGAGAAGTAAGTAACAACATAAATCTAGATAAAATAAATCAAAATCTCTTACCATTCTTTATCGGAGGAATTAACGAAAAAGGAGAATACGTACAAGATAGTTTAGCTAAACTCACTAGAGGTTTATATGGAATATATGTAGATCCAAAAGTATATTTAAACTCCACACAAGGTTCAGATTACTCTACAGTTAACATACAGAAAATAAATACAACCTCTGCTATAAGTATTATACATTCTCTCGTAAATGATCTGGGAGTACTATTTGGAAAGTTAGGAATAGTTGTACCTTCAGTAGAAGACATTACAAACGTAGAACAATTTAAGAACATTATTCAAAATTTGGAAAATAGTATGATTTCAATTTTACCAATGTATAATTATTATTCTTTCGTCACAGTTACCACAAGGCATTTATTAGGACCAATGCTAGAAGCTCAATATCCAGAGATATTTAATGATGAATCTCTTCAAAAGTTCCTAGGGTTAGAAAAAATTCCAATTTATTCGCAGGAAAAAAATTTGAGTATATATATTCATAAGCAAAACGAAATCGCAGACATAATATTTAGGACAATTTGGCACTCAGTAGTTCCCCAACTACAAGTTAAAATTAATTATATAGATTTTATGAACAGCCTCTTAAAAAGTAATAACTTAGTAGTAGGTGAACTAGAAAATGCAAGATTCAAAAAAATTGTAATTGAAGGCCAAAATGCCCATGTGTTAATTAGCAGATCTTTGGATGATGAGTATAACCTTGTTTTTTGTAAAAGAAATTATGATGTAGAAAGTCTTTTCAAGGATAATAAAGTTAATATTGTCTTGTTCTTAGATCCATCTCTAACTCTACAGACGAAATCTGATAATGGAATGCTAGAATTTGTAGGAGAAAAATCCCTATGGGAAAGATTCGATATTGGATCAGAGATTACTCCTTCTAAGATACTATCATAACCTGGGTGAGCAATATGGAAGAAAAAGAAGATAAGCTAAATGAATACGAAGAAAGCATAATAGAAGAGAATACAGAGGAAGAAAATCCTAATGCAAGTAGGAGGAGGAAAAAAGAAAATAATACTAGGGTAGACGCTTATAATGACAATATAAATCAAAAAAATACATCAAGCAATAAACAAAATCCAGAAACCTCAAACGTTAGTCATGAGAGTAAAACAGAAACTGAAGTCCCTGAACCTATAAGAATAACCATCTATCCACAATCCAATCTTGAATCAAAATCTCAAAAACAGGAACAATCGCCTGCTTTGGCAATGAAAAGTCAAAACATAAGAATTATCAAAATTGAAAAATTAATACATGAACCACAATTCAGTCAATTACCAAAAGTATTAATACCCTTAAATTCATCTTATGTTTATTCTCCTAAGAATCAATACTCTGACAAAGTAAGTTTAAAAATACTAAAATTTGCTTTCATTAAACCTTACTCTTTATCAATTCAGATAAATTCTTCCTTACCAAAAGTTGGAAAAAATCCCGATAGTTCAAAAGAAGAATTAAGGCTGAATCCAAATTTCACTAAACCTCAAAAAATTTCATTATATATAAATAGTGAAGTTTCATCTTCAAAATTATCTCAACCGGAACCAAAAGATGCTGAAGAACACAAGACTAATTCTTTAAGTTCGAATCCAGGTAATTCGGGTGGTATGACGGAAGAAGAACCAGAATTTATAATTAAACTAGGAAAATTCCTAAGTAATATATCGTCTAGAGGACCTAACATAATAATATATGACGAAAATAAAACTGACATTGAGAATTCTCTATCTAAGATAGCAGTGGAGATAGCGGAAATTATAAGCGGTAAGGAGTTTTCTCCAAGATTAATCTCTTCAATCCCTAATACAATTTACTCGACTTTACCTAAATTGAAAGATATAGGAGAAGGGATATTCGTGTTAGACCACAAATTATGTGAAAAAATTGGTAAGTCTAATGATGATGATAATTTAGATGTTCTATTTGATATTGTAATCTCAGCAATAATAGGAGACAAGTTTAGTATCATAATTATTCCAAATTGCTTATATGAGATATATCAAACCAAAATAGGATTAAAACCATCAACAATAATTAAAGAAAACTTCACTAAAGAAGAAATACAAACTCTGGCATACTTAGCTTCTGGCTTAGTACCTATTTTAGAGGGTTACAATAGCTTATCAAATATCAGACTAAAATACGAGGAAATTCTAAACGAGAGTTGGAAATGGCTACAAGAGAAATATATTAAACTAGACGTACCCAGTAATCAAGATCCAGATGAAAACGAATCGTTATTGCACAGAAAATTAAAAGCAGTCACGATTAGGGATTTAATAGAAAATAGAAATATCCCTCCAAACTTAATAAAAGTAGAAGAAGAAATAGATGAAAATGTAATGACAGATCCATATTCAATAAAAGGGCTAAGACCAGATATTTACGTATATACCACTAGAGAAATATATGATGCTAAAACTTCCTACGGAAAATTACCTTCGGATGAACTATACGAATTACAAAAGAAGTACTCTAAAGTATCTTCAAATATTTTCGCAGTTATGAGACCTTTACCAGCATTACTTAATTTTAAGGCAATAAAAGCAAGAATTAAATCAGCTAAGGAAGAGAGCATTAACTTATCAGTATTAATACCAGTTAAAGAGAATGATAAGGTGGAGTTAATAGATTTATTCGCATTAATAAAGAAAGGAAAAGAGTATTACGAGAGCCTAAATAAAAACAATTTTTAATAAAAATCTTTCAGAGGAAATTATTAGTCGAGTAGATATCCTTAGAACTCAACAACTTAACCATTAATACTGAATGGGAAAAAGTCGGTCAGTCTAACTAACTAAAAATCTAGAATAAACCTTTTTTAGCGGGAAGATTAAAGATTAGAAGCTAGTCACAGCGTCAGTTTTCAAGCTGTTCGTCATTATCAGAGTAATGGAATCATCACATGCTCCCCTTTAAACTTAGATTAATTTGCATCAAAATCATTTCCATATTTTCTTTAGTATTGCTATAATTAAAATTGAATTAGTAATTCAAATCAACTCTCTAAATGATTTAGATATCTCTCTTTAATATTTCGAATTTTTATAGTATTATATTATATTTTTATGGCTATATTGAACACCTCCAAAAAGAATATTTAAAAGTAACTAATTGTTAAAATAATTATGGATCACACAATCGACATATTAAACACAATAAAAGCCTTTGCATGCATGAGCGTTGGAAGAGCTCTAGCTTCTTTAGCATTTATTAACTCATCGTATTACTATACATATATCAATGTTAGTAATACTCTACAATATTATGGATTATCAAATATTGAAATAAATCAAATATATCAAGAGCTAGAGAAGTTACGTAATCCAATAGTGGATTATCTAAATGTACAAAATCGTACTGATAGAAAGAAACAGCTTGAAAATGTAATATACGAATGTATAGGTAATAATAAGGTGGATAGCTTAGGACCTTTTTACCATAGATTACTAGCTATGATATCCCTCTATATTGTAAAGAAAGGCGCGTTAAATAGAAGCGTTATTGATTCACATGAAACAGCAGGATTCGTATCCCCAATGTTGTCATCTAAGGTAGATAGCGAAGAAGTGGAAAGAGTACTAGTAAAGTCGCTTCTAGCTGTAAATAAACACGATAGTAGCAGTAAACAAGATTATCCTGAAATGTATTTAATATTAACTGATAATAACAAAACTACAATTCAAAAATTATCTAATGAAGTTCAAAGTGAGTTCCCAGACTATAAATATGTATATGATAAATTAGAGATGTTAAATTCATCTAAACCTTACAGCATAGCGGCATTAATGTATGAAATAGATAAGAAAAAAGACGATAACAACTATGATTCTACATTTTATAAAGAAGCGTATGGTCTTGAAATTTCCTCCATTACTAATAGTTTGAGTATCAATAAAATAGTATATAATGGCCTAGTAAATCCCTTACTAGTCTACTACATAATAAATGCATTTGATGAATTATTAAGAGTTCAAAGTAACGTGATGATTAATAAGTATTTTAAGAACGTATTTGAAAAATTAGGATATAAGATAGATTTCATAGAATGTGCATCCTATTATTGTAAATATTTAGCCTCTAAAACGGATTCAGTAATATATATTTACACAATTCCTTTTGCCCTAAATATACCACCAGTTTCCGCAAATGAGAACAATGTCATTTTAGCAATACGTTGCAGATCCGATTTACAATACAACGCAATATCATCAAGATCATCAAGTAATTTAGCTAACGTATTATGGATTGCTATTGATGACTATAGTAGTAGCAATGATGTGAAAATTACAATATTAAATGCTAAAGCTGATTGGCAAATTAACATAGCAAATTTACTTAGGAATCAAACTAGCAATAATTATATATAAATAATATATATGTATAAAAAATAGTGTTAATATTTGTAAAGAAAAGAGGAGAAAAATTCAATTGTAGTTTAAAAAGAGGATCAATTATACAGTAATGAAAAATCGAAACGAAATAACAAATTATATAGTATTTTTAATTTTAACATTTAACATATTTCTTCTCATTTACTGAATGAATTGCTCCCTTTAAATAAATCGTCTAGTCATAATGAATTTCAATAGCCCATATAATTAAAGCAACTCAGCTATCCCATGTTATAAAATGATAAAGTAGATATGCTGGATATTAATACTGATAATCATACTCATACTGTCGATGAGATAATTTATCGTTTTCAAGTTGTGAAGCTCTGACTCCCTCCCTTGCCCTTGATAGTCCTAAAATTAATTCATGAAAAATATTACTTGAACTTTATCTTAAGATAACAGAAAAGGGTATGAATTAAAAGTTTAAGAAATAAAACGAAAATTACGTTAAAAATAGTGGAGAGTTCTAGCTTTTTCCTTGCCTTACTTTTTGGGAATAAGATACAGAATGAGTTTATATCTAATTCATTAAAATTAAAGATTCACCTTTTATCTTTTTTAACCTTTTAAGCTGATTTTAAGAGACTACCGTTATGATGTATCTTTTCATCTTACCGTTAGGTTACACTCTCGTCACCTTGACTAGGAAGATCATTTATAAGACAAAGGTGATTTATATTCTACTGTGAGGATTGTAGTTACTGGTGCAGGTGGTCTTTTAGGAAAGAAAATTGTTAAGGTTTTTTCCAATTACGAGGTTATTGGGGTTTATTATTCAAGTAAACCAGAAACTCCTAATTTCTTGCAATTGAATCTTTCCGACTTAAAGGAGATTAAAAAGATAGGAGATCTCTCTCCAGATGTTATAATTCACGCTGCAGCTTTGACAGATGTGGATAAGTGCGAAAAGCAACCCGAATTGGCTAGACTGCTAAATGTGGAAGTTACCAAGGAAATAGCTAAGCTGAGTAAGGAGACTGATTCTTTCTTAGTTTACGTTTCTACGGATTACGTCTTTGATGGCGAAAAGGGTAATTATAGAGAAGATGATAAGCCTAATCCAATAAACGTTTATGGAAGGACAAAGCTTGAGGGTGAGGAAATGGTAAAGAAATATGCAGACAAGTATTTGATCGTAAGGACCAGTACACCTTATGGAAGTAATCCAGCTAGTGGAAAGGATAATTTCGCTTTATGGCTTTTGAAGAAGTTGAAGAATAGGGAAGAGATTGGAGTTGTGACAGATCAAATTACATCCCCAACGTTGAATACTAATTTTGCGTTAATGCTAAGGGAAAGTGTAGAGAGAAAGTTGGAAGGGATTTTACATTTGACTGATGCCTCACAAATAAGTAGATTTGAGTTTGCCATTACGTTAGCTAAGGTTTTTGGATTGAGTGAGAGTTTGATAAAACCTGTAACTTCAGATTTGATGAGGTGGTTGGCTAAAAGGCCAAAGAACTCCTCTTTAAACGTATCAATGGCTTCCGCTATCTTGTCTCAAAAGCCAATGACTGTAGAAAAAGCTTTAAAATTACTTAAGGAAGAGGTGGAAAGTGGAGGATAGTTAAATGCCTTTTTCCTTTAAAAGACTCGAAATTCCGGAAGTTATTTTAGTTGAAGCTAAACAATTCCCAGACGATCGAGGTTACTTTGAGGAGATATATAAGGAAAGTGACTTTTTTAAGGAGATTCCTTGTCGTTTCGTTCAAGTAAATCATTCTTTTTCCAGAAAAGGAGTTCTTCGCGGTTTGCATTTTCAGTTAATGCCATTTCCTCAAGGCAAGTTAGTTACTGTTATTTCAGGTAGAATTTTCGATGTTGCTGTTGATTTAAGGAAGGGTTCACCTACATATAAAAAATGGGTTTCTGTTGAACTAATTCCGGGGAGATTGTTTTGGATTCCATCTGGTTTCGCTCATGGTTTTGTCGCTTTGGAAGACTCTCATGTAATTTATTTTGTCACTAGGGAGTTCTCTAAGGACCATGATTCTGGAATTGCCTATAATGATCCTGAGGTAAATGTTCAATGGCCAATAAAGGACGTTATAGTTTCAGAAAAGGACAGAAATTTGCCTTTGTTAAGAGATTCAAAAGCTAACTTCAAATATGGAATGGATTTGTGTTAATAAGCTTGAGGAAAAGGAAAAAGAAGAAGAGAAGATAGGTAGTAGTGTGTATAGCATTTGAGTACTTAACGCTAATTCTACGAGCAGTTTTGATCAAGAGAATAAACCTTAATTTTCAGATACCCCACAAATTAGATAGGTAGATAGAGAATTCTAAATTCACTTAATGAGATATTATTCCTTCCTTTATAGAGGTTAATAAGATGACGATGTTCATCTAGAATCAATTGATTTTAGGGATTACCGTTAGGATGGGTACTTTTTCACCTTAACCCCCATTAGAGTTAAACCAATTTAACACTAGTTCTATCTCCAAGAATAAATTTATGAGTTTTAGGTATAGAACTTTCCCTTGTAATTTCTACGTAATTACCTATTATACTGTCAGAGATTCTTATTGCAACGTTCCTTATCTTTACGTTACTCATCACGATTGAATTCTCTATCTCAACACCTTCAATTACGCAATTATCTCCTATAGAAGTATAAGGACCTATGTACGTATTGGGACCAATTACGCAATTATTACCTATAATAACTGGACCACGAACCGTGACGTTTTCCTTAACCTCTGTACCATCACCGATAATTACCCTTCCTTGAACTAAAGAAGAATCATGAACCTTACCATGAATATCAGTTTGAATAGTATCTAAGATGAGTTGATTAGCCTCCAACAAATCATAGGGTTTTCCAGTATCCTTCCACCAACCCTTTATCTTAACAACTTCAACCCTCTTACCATCATTAACCATTAATTGGATCGCATCAGTGATTTCATATTCCCCTCTCCAGCTAGGCTTTAGTTTTTTAGTATATTTATGAATTTCTGGAGAAAAAACATAAACACCAACTAAAGCGAGATTTGAGGGAGGCTCTTTAGGTTTCTCTATTAGTTTCTTAACTCTCCCTCTCTCATCTAAAACTACTACACCGTATTGCCTAGGATCTTTGACCTCTGTTACACCAACAACAGCATCAGCTTTAGTTTCCTCAAAAACGCGGACGAAATCTGAAATACCACTACTCAGTAAATTATCACCTAAATGCATAACAAAGGGTTCATCTTTTAGAAAGGGTTCAGCTGTCATCACAGCGTGAGCTAAACCTAAAGGATCTGGTTGCTCAATAAAAGTAACGTTTACGTCAGGGTATTTTGTGTGAGAGAGAATCTCAACTACGCCTTCCTTTAAAGGACCAATAATTACACCAATGTCCTTAACACCTAGGTTAACTAAGTTTTCAAAAGCGTAAAGAATCATTGGTTTATTTGCAATTGGTAAAGTGTGTTTATTACCAGTGTAAGTTAATGGTCTTAAACGAGTACCAGACCCACCAGCTAATAAAAGTCCTTTCATTATAGACACTTCGAAGAGGGGCATAAAATTTTTATGCTGTTGATATTAGTAGGTAATAGCGTAGTGTGTGTACCATTTGAATGCTTAACGCTGATTTTACGAACAGTTTTGATAAGAGAAGAATCTCAATTTCCAGATATTCCACTTTTTTGAGAGTGTGATTTTGTGAGTACCGTGAAATGGGATAGAGGACTGTAACGAATATTTTGTAATAACTTTGAAATTAGTGAGGTTTAGTAAATAGGTACATTATAATGGGGGAGAGAAATAGATGAGAAGAAAAGAAAGAAAAATATCGACCATCGGTAAAGACTAAGCTTTCATTAATATTGGTGAATTTCATACCATTAAATGATATCAAACAAGCTATTTAGGTGTATATTGTTCTCCAATAATCATAAATATAAAGGGTTAAGTTCAGATGTAAGATTGTTAAAAATTAAAACTTTTAATGCAAGACAGACAATACAATAGAATTAGTTTAAGAGAAGGGCACGCAGTAACATTTCTAATAAAAAGTTAATACTTCCACGGGGTTTCTGCTAACACTTTTTCATCCTTAATTAATTCCTCCCACCACGATCTATTATCTAAATACCACTTAACAGTATACTCTAAAGCTTTTTCGAAATCCCATTTCGGCTTCCATCCCAGTTCCATTATTTTCTTATTATCTATACTATATCTAAAATCATGGCCTGGCCTATCTTCAACGTGAACTATAAGACTTTCCGGTTTGCCCATTATCTTTAAAATGGCACTAACTATTTCTATGTTTGTTCTCTCATTTTTTGCTGAAATATTGTATATTTCCCCTTTCTTCCCCTTCTTTAGAACTGTCATTATTGCTGAGCAATTGTCCTCAACGAAAATCCAATCCCTCCTCTGCTCGCCACTGCCATATATTGGAATACTTAACCCCTTTAAGGCTCTTATTATCGTCTTTGGAATCAACTTTTCTGGGAATTGATAAGGGCCAAAATTGTTTGAGGATCTAGTAATTACAGCGTCAATTCCATAAGTTCTAACGTAGGCTTTGACGAAAAGCGTAGCTGATGCCTTAGACGCTGAATAAGGTGAAGAGGGATTTAAAGGGTCATCTTCTGAGAAAGTCCTATTTAATGCATCTCCGTATTCTTCATCAGTACCTATTTGAACTAACCTAACGTTTTGTTTAGCCTTTCTGATTGCCTCTAGAATATTTACTACTCCATAAACATTACTGTGAAGAAAAGTTATTGGATCAGAAATACTCCTATCCACGTGAGACTCTGCAGCGAAATTAACTATTACATCTGGCTCAAATTCCCTTATTAATCTGGGAACTAATTCCGCATCAGCAATATCACCCTTAATGAAGGTGTGTGGTATTCCCTCCAAATTTTTCACATTACTTCCGTAAGAGAGATTATCTAAAACTACTAAATGGGAAAAGTCCTTATAGTGATTTCTAACGAAATTAGACCCAATAAAACCGTAACCACCAGTTATTATTGCCCTCATTAGTATAAAGATAAACATGTCACATATAAAAATAGATGTTAGAAAGCTTAGTTAGGTGTGCCCTGGAAAACTGTTTCTGTCTTAGCGTAAAATTTATATAATTTGCACACAGTCTAAAAGACATAGTAACCTTACCTCAGATGTGGATGGGAAATTCCCGAATGGGGTAAGGATAGTTACAAGATGTGGGGGTTTCCTCACCTTAAAAGGGTGAGTGGGGTTATCCCCCTAATGGGATGGAGAAGGATGAGTATATGCGACTTCGGTGAAATCCAAGGGTTGAGAGTTGAATACAAAATATATGAAATTCTATGAAACCCAAACCCCTATACTAACTTCCCTCCCTTTTTTAACTCTATGGGGGTTAAGGTGAAAAGTTTCCATCCATAATTATACTCCCTAAATTCAATTAATGAAAAATATTACTAGGTTTATTTTAGACGGAAAAAATATAGATTAAAAACTTAAGAAATGAGTCGAACTCTATTACAAAAGAATAACTATTATGAGAAGAGCCCCCTCAGGTACACGATCAAGAACAGAAACATAAATCTTAGTTAAATTCAATCGATTTCAAATCTTTTGTTTAATTCCGTTTTTTCCCTTAATGCAAAATTTTCTACGTCTTCTTCACTGAATCTGTTCTTTTCCTTGATTGTAGGCTGGTGTTATTATTAATACCTCTTTCTTTACGTATTCTTGTAGTGTTCTGTATGATATTCCTAGTCTCTTGCATACTTCTTTTAGTCTACATTATTATTATTATTTTCTAGGTTAAAAAAAAGAAGATTTATATACAAAGAATATAAATTTCATTGCATTATCGAAATAGTTTTTAAACGCTATTGTCTAAAGCTTTATTTTCTCTCACACTTTCACTATTTCGTGAATATTGTTCTCAGAATACTTTGGAAAGGTGGAGTAACTAGAGTTGCTTTAGAGGAGGCAAGGCTAATTCCAGCTAAGCTAATAGTTTATAGGCGAGGAGAGACTAAGTACGATTTAACTAACGTGAACGTTGAGGTTTTATTCCAAGGTAAGTCAAAATGGCTTTACACATTTCTAACTTCTATTTACGCTAAGCAGAGAGGTAATGAGGCTACTGTAGACCTTGATAGGATAATTAAGGCTAGAGACTTAATAAAGGGACCGTCACTATTTCATGATCAATTCGCAGGATTAACTGGCTATCTGAGAAAAAGGAAATATGGAGAAGATTACGCTGTATATATCCATGAAACATCATTGGACAATAAAGGAATAAAGTGGGCTTTCCCAAGAGCTTTAGAAAAGAGAATTTTAAAAGAAAGTAAAGTGATAGTGACTAATAGTTATTGGAATAAAAAGATAATGGAGGAAAACGGTTTTCGCTCAGAGGTCGTATACCCCGGCTGTTATCCTAAAGAAAAGATAAACCTTGAGAGAGATAAGATAGTCCTCACTGTATCCTTGTGGGATAAGGGAAGAAAGCCGGAAGTTTATGGAGAAATAGCTAAGAAAATAAAGGGTAAAATGATTATGGCTGGTTCGTGGGTTAATAAAGAAGATTTAGAAGAATTTAAGAGAAAATACCCTGAGGTCATAGTTACTGGGCCTATATCTGAAGAAGAGTTACAGAGAATGTATGATAGGGCAAGCGTTTTTATTAGATTTGGCTTTCATGAGAAAGGACCGGGCTTAGGCGTGTTAGAAGCCATGGCTAGTGGCATGCCAGTAATCGTAAATGACCAGTTGGGAAGTAGAGAGCTAATTAAGGATAACGGTTATGTAGTAAACAACTGGGATGAAAGCGTTGATAGAATAAATGAAATACTTGAAGATGAAAAGGTCAGAATAGAATTTAGTAAAAACTCATGGGAAATTGCCAAATCCTTACATTGGAAAAACCATGCTGAGAAAATAAAGGAATTGATGCAAAAATTACTTTAGTGATTCCCATTATATATGAGGGTTGAATCGACCTCATTCTGATCGGGTTTGTATAACTTGAACACAACTAATATGTTTTATATGAGGGTTGAGAGTTGAATACAAAATATATGAAATTCAATGAGAGACCCAAACCCCTACGATTTTCACACAATGAGATGGTCGAGAGAGAGGGATAAGCGTTAATGGAGAGTCAACCTTGTCTTCAACCTTAGACAAGTTATGAAAAATAGTTAAATTGTTAGAGATGAAACATGTAATGCCTCCTAATACTTGAAAAATAGCATTATCACATAGCACTGAAGGAACAAATGACTATATTCGACAAGTTTTAAAAACTGAAGAAAAACTCATACTATTATGCTATCTAAAATCATCATATTCATGATTATTTTGCTAGAAATATCTTCAGTAGTATCATTAGCAACGACTTACTTTCCCTACGTTCAGTATCCAAAAAACGTACTTATGGGACAGAACTTTACGATAACTTTCGGACTAACATCCAATGTAATTAATTCTACAAACTTTGAATATGTAACATCAGGTACTAAAATAGTGAATATTTCTGGGAATACTGGTTACCAAGGATTTGGAGGATATTGGCTAGTTGATAAAATTAATTTGACTAATGCTAGTGAGTTGATAGTTTCCTTTCAAGGAGAGAGAATTGGTGGTGATAATCCGGGAATAGTACTTTATAGCAATAACTTCAACTTAGAGGATACCTCTGATGGTCAGTCTGGAACTTATGAAATATTAGTTGCATGGAGTGGTATCTTGTGGCTAGATAAATTTAATGGATGGTATTCAGTAATATCAACACTACCTACTTTTTCTTCTGGTAATTACACTGTAATTTTCAAGGATGTAAATTCTTCCGTATGTGTCTACTCTATAACTATTAATTCTTCTTCAACCTACTTAGTAAAATATAACACTGGAATACCTTGGAATAGTATAGGTTATGTTGGAATTAGGACTGATAACGGTATTGTTGTGCCGTTGGAATTTATTGCCACTGTCTTACCGCCTAGAGCAGAATCATCCATTCCTGCTAAGTACGTTGTATACATAAATGATAATGAATATACATCAGGTTATAGTAATGGGAGTTCTTCCATAACTCTTAGAATATTTTTACCTTCTGTCATAAACATAACTTTCCCGCAATATCACTTATACAAAGTAATTACAATAGGTACGACAAAATCTTCAGATATTTATGAAAATTTTCCTATAGTACAGACTGTACTAATTATGATTACAGTAGTTCTCATTGGATTATCTATATGGAAAGAAATATTAAATAAAAGGACTTAAAAATAAAACTATCAAATATATTTTTCGATTACTTTTATACTACTTTTAAATATTATATGACATTTATAAATGGATAGTTCAAGGTTCCATTGTGAATTGTAAAAAGTGATTAATAGTAAAAAATTTTAAGGTAATCTATCATTTACAAGTAATACAAATAAGGGTGTGAGCACGACGTAATACCATGAACACCCTAGATGTACCAAGAGCTGTGCTCACATCCATAATAAATAGTGAAAACTGGTTATTAAACAAAACCCCACAAGAACTTGAAAAACTAGCCCTCAAAGAAGCAGAAGAAACAAGCCCCAAGTACAAAAGAGTAAAAACAATAAAATAAAAAAGAAAAGGCTACCAAAACTACAAATTCCTCGTAGGATTCACAATACAACAAATAGGAAGAACACTCTTGTACAAACCAGAATTCAAAACAGTAAAACTCCCAATACTACTAGACGAAAATGGAAAAAGAATAAAAACAAGAGTAGAACAAGAGTTGTTAAGAGAAGAGAAAATCTTGCTAACCTTATTACTAACAATCTACTCCCTCTTGCCAGGAAAACTAAATCAAAAACTATGGATCCCAGAGGAACAAGAAAAACACGAATACAAGTACTTCATACTTGATGGAAAATACGTGAAACTAAAGGACAAAAAAGCAGTACTCCTAATAGCAATAGGAGTAGATGAGAATGGAAATTGGGGAATAGCAGACACAATGCTAGCAGACTCAGAAAACACGCAAGCTTATTGGAATCTCCTTGTTAGATTTGTGGATAAAATTTGATCTACAATTCATTGTTGCAGATTTACACAAGAGTATTGATAATGCCGTTTTTAGGAGTGGAATAAGAGTGTTTAGGCAACCTTGCTTAGTTCACTTGATATGAGTGAGGAGGAGAGGAAGGAGTTGGATGAGTTGATTTCAACTAAGGTTGTTGATACAAGGTTTAAGGAGGAGTTGATTTCACAAGGTGTTCTCAACTTTACGCATATACTTTTTCACTTATTCCTTCATTGTATTATTATAATTGAGTGAGATTAATATAATTCACAATAAAGACACGAATTTCTCCTTCAGTTGATAATACATACTTTTTTCATCTTACAATTGCCTCCTTTTCATATATTTTTAATGTTTCTTTAGCAGTTTTATCCCATGTAAATTGTTTTGCATATTTTATCATTTCTTTCTCATATTTTTCTTTAAATTCCTTAATCTCTTCGATACTAGGCAATTCATCATTAATCTTTATACAATATTTACATACTTCTTCCGGTATCAATGAATCCTTAAACACAATTACCGGTACTCCTCTAGATTGGGCTTCTAAAATTGGTAAGCCAAATCCCTCCTCTTTAGATGGTAAAAAGAAAGCGTCAAATGAATCGTAAATAGTAATAATATCTTCATCCTTAAATGGACCCTTGATTTTAATTCTTGGATCCTCTATACTTTCTTTCAATATCTTCTTACTTAACTCGTTATCTTCACTATATCCTCCCCAAATTTCAAATTCTGCATCTTCCTCAAATTTTTTGAAAACGCCAATACCTCTAATTAAATTCTTTCTTTCATGATCTACTCTTCCAATATAGCCTATTTTAAACACTTTATTTTTTCTTTTCATCAATGGAGTGGAAAAAAATGTGTCGCTTACTCCTAAATTTACTACATACACTCTCTTGTTATATTTTCTTACCTCTTTAGCTGTTAACGAAGATACTGCTATTATAGCATCAGCATAGGAAATACTTTTAAGTGTACTTTTAGGATAAAAGGAGGTAAGTATACCTTTACTTTCTCTGTATCTCAAAAAGAAAAGATCATGTACTGTAATTACAAATTTCTTTTTTAAGAAAGGAAATAAGGGCTTTGGTTCTAAAAGATGAATAATATCATATTGTCTATAATTTTTGAAATTTAAATTAATTAAAGATTTAACACTATGTAATAAAGAAGAATTATCATATCCTATTGTATCAACTTGTAAGTTCTGACTAAGTTTTTTCTTTAATTCTTGAACATATCTTCCAACCCCTGTTGTATTCGAAATGTTATTCTTTAGCGAACCAATTGATGCTATCAATGCAACTTTCATATTTACTGGTAAATTTTAAAACGTAATTAAATATTTAGCTCTCATGAAGTTAATTCTGGTAACCAGTTTACTTCTGCCGTTAGGGTTAATCCCACTATTAAGGAGTTTTACGAGAAGCGTAAGGGAAAGTTGAGGGGAAAGAAGTAGTTCTTGTTCCTTTACTAGTTTGTCTAGTATTTGTCTTCCTTCTTTGTTGAATGGTTCTATCTTGTATCCTGCTGTTTGTAATGTTTTTCTTATCATGTTTTTTAGTTGTGTTATTCTCTCCTCTAGTTGTTTTCTGTGTCTTTCTAGTTCTCTTAGTTCTCTTTCGTTTTCTTTTGGTATGTATGATGTTTTTATTGCTCCTATTGCGTATGCTAGTGCTAGTCTTTTTGAGTCTAGTTCGTCTGTCTTCTTTCCAAGTATTTCTCTTAATTGTAATGGGTTTACTACTCCTATGTTGTATCCTTTTTGTGTTAGCTTGTCGTATAGGTAGTAGAAGTATACTCCAGTTGCTTCCATTATTCCTTCCTTGTAGTCTCCTAGGAAGTTTATGAGTTGTTGTATTCCTTCGTTGTCGTATTTGAATTCTCTTGTCTCACTTTCTCTCTCTATTAATTGTTCCCCTTGTTGTTCTAGTTTTATTTTTGTCACTACTATTTTTGATTCTCCAACGTCAATTCCAAAGGTTTTTAATTTTATTTGTTGCACGTGTTATATTGTTTTTCCTCTCGTATTAGGTTTTCTATCATAATACTTCTATAGAATATCAGACTATTTTTCACTTGTTTTCCTAGTTATGACTACTTTTTGCTCCTTGTAAAAAAGGTGATATTCTCCTACACGGGGTTTTAACCCCATTTGTTAGATTATTGAGGGGATCGTGAGCCAGCCTTGTATACGGGGTTTTTAGCCCCTACTTTGCTTTTGGCTTATGTTGATTTTTTCTTGAGTGCTTATTTGTTTTTCTGTTATAATACTTGGAGCGTTAACCTTGGTGAATGTCTTGCATGAAAAAACGTAGGAGGAGGGTTGTTGAGGAGTAGTAATTTGGTTGAGTGTTTTAATTCTCTTCTAGAGAGGCGCTTGTTTGGTTGTTTTCATTCTCCTCATAGATTGTTTCAGATTTTGTGGGCTATTGGTTTTTGGTTTAGGGGTTTGAAAAATTTTTCTCATCTTTCTATTTTTATTACAGCCACAGGTTTTCTTCTCATTTCCAATATACTTTTTCACTTATTCCTTCATTGTATTATGATAATTGAGTGAGATTAATATAATTCACAATGAAGACGTGAATCACCCTCTCCATTCTCTCATGAGTTAAACTATTCCTTATCCCAAAAAATTGTACTAATTGTATAATTATAGTCCGCATCAAAAGAACCACATTTTTACCACACTGTTCCACCATACCTCTGGCTAATGCAAGCGAAATTGTAGACTTACCGACGCCACCTTTATGAGGAACAATATCAAATCTTTCAATATATGTACATAAGTATAGCTATTATTAAATATTATAGTTATTTAAATAGATTGAGAGGAAGTATTTGAAAATTCGTTCACTAATCCAATGTAAAGCTTACTAGATTTAAATATATTTGATGGTTTAATACTAAATAATTCCTCCTTAGTTATCGCTGCTGGATCAACTATTGGTAATTGTGCTTCATACGCTTGATACGATTTTGTAATACTTACAGCAGGTATGCCTAATGCAGTAGTAGCTAATCTCATTGCTCCACTTACTTGAGTCTTCTTATTATCATATGCAAATACTACTACGCCGCATTCGCTCAATTCATTCAATAAGTCATTGTATTCCCAGTATCCTATTTTAGCACTTTTAGGAGCAATAACAGATGGTGTTATTTGATTTACTGATACAAGAATTTTAGCTGGTACTGATAGTTTTGATGCAAATGCTTCTACTAAATCAAATCTTTTGAATTTAAAACCAAATCCAAAACTACATATTATTTGTTTGGGATTCACTTTTACATTAGCTGTATTTAAATATTCTATATGGGGGATTACATAATAATTATCTGTATAATGTAGTTCTGTATCATGGACGATAATATGTTTTCCAGTTATACCTGAGTTTCCATGATTATCTAATATATCTGTTTCTGGGTTAAAATTAGTAGCAGTTATACCAGGATGATACTCATAGATTACTGGATAGCCTTTTTTCCTCTCATTTATTAAAACCTCATATCCATTATTTTGAAAATGATATGCTAGCATTTTAGTATATTCTGAGATTCCTTCATGAAAACCATACGTGTCAACAAATAATGAAACACCATCTGTTTGCTTTTTCATATTATCTGGAACGTCTGCTCTCAATCTAGCTATTATTGCTAAAAACGTATAATCTTTTCGATTCCAATGTACTAATTTAGATGTTTGTGATGGAATATTTTTATCTACCTCAAATCCTATTTTTTCCATATAATCCAGTATTTCTCTTATCTCATCCTTACTGAATATATTCCATGGTAAATTAAAAATCTTATACCTCATTGTATTTATTTTAGTTTCATTATAGTCAGTACTCATATAAAGAATCCCATTAGGTCTCAAAAGTCTTTTTGCTTCATTCAAAAATCTCTTTACATCCTCTACCCCATGCGAATGCTCTACTGTACTAATAGAAATGATGGCATCAAAAATATGTGAAGGATAATGAGTATTATACATATTATTTACCATGTACTTTACGTTAGTATATCCAACTTGCTTAATTATATTCTGATTTAAGTCAATACCAATTAAATTCTTAAATCCCTTCTCATATAGGAAAAGAAGTGAATAATCATTAAAAGCACCAGTATTTAAAATATACCCATTCTTATCTAATTTATCAGCTAACTGTAAAACGTTTTGTATATCCCACCCCTTTACTGGATCAGGAATTTTTGGATTATCCTCTCTCTTATCCATAATTATAGTACTCGGAATCTCCATATTTTATTCACATTATTACCATTATAAATGATTGTAGATAAAAAACTTTGCCCTTTACGGTAGTACCTAAAATCACCTCCTTAAAAATAAAAAGAAGTTCCATAACTTTAATCTATTTTGGTATAAATTCATTCTTCATCTCATTTACAAAAATTAAGGCAAGAAAAGCTTGAAATCATAAACCCTCTTAACCTTAAAAAACAAGAACAAAGAGTACAAAAACATAGCTCCTCCTACGATTTTTCACACAATGAGATCATGAAAGTCAAGAGAGGTGTTGAGTGTTAATGAAGATTTAACCTTGTTTTCAGCCTTTAGGAAAGTTATGAAAAATAGTTAGCTTCCGGTATAAAAATCTTTTAGACGAATTTCTCGCATACTCCTCACTACTTATGCAAACTTTAAGGTTGATTTACTAGGCAGTCACTGTAACTCGTCATAAGGCTTATTGTAATAGCAAACAGCCCAAGTAATAACAGCTAGTTTCCTCGCACAAGTTATGACCAACTTCTTTCCCCTCAACTTTCCCTTACGCTTCTCGTAAAACTCCTTAATAGTGGGATTAACCCTAACGGCAGAAGTAAACTGGTTACCAGAATTAACTTCATGAGAGCTAAATATTTAATTACGTTTTAAAATTTACCAGTAAATATGAAAGTTGCATTGATAGCATCAATTGGTTCGCTAAAGAATAACATTTCGAATACAACAGGGGTTGGAAGATATGTTCAAGAATTAAAGAAAAAACTTAGTCAGAACTTACAAGTTGATACAATAGGATATGATAATTCTTCTTTATTACATAGTGTTAAATCTTTAATTAATTTAAATTTCAAAAATTATAGACAATATGATATTATTCATCTTTTAGAACCAAAGCCCTTATTTCCTTTCTTAAAAAAGAAATTTGTAATTACAGTACATGATCTTTTCTTTTTGAGATACAGAGAAAGTAAAGGTATACTTACCTCCTTTTATCCTAAAAGTACACTTAAAAGTATTTCCTATGCTGATGCTATAATAGCAGTATCTTCGTTAACAGCTAAAGAGGTAAGAAAATATAACAAGAGAGTGTATGTAGTAAATTTAGGAGTAAGCGACACATTTTTTTCCACTCCATTGATGAAAAGAAAAAATAAAGTGTTTAAAATAGGCTATATTGGAAGAGTAGATCATGAAAGAAAGAATTTAATTAGAGGTATTGGCGTTTTCAAAAAATTTGAGGAAGATGCAGAATTTGAAATTTGGGGAGGATATAGTGAAGATAACGAGTTAAGTAAGAAGATATTGAAAGAAAGTATAGAGGATCCAAGAATTAAAATCAAGGGTCCATTTAAGGATGAAGATATTATTACTATTTACGATTCATTTGACGCTTTCTTTTTACCATCTAAAGAGGAGGGATTTGGCTTACCAATTTTAGAAGCCCAATCTAGAGGAGTACCGGTAATTGTGTTTAAGGATTCATTGATACCGGAAGAAGTATGTAAATATTGTATAAAGATTAATGATGAATTGCCTAGTATCGAAGAGATTAAGGAATTTAAAGAAAAATATGAGAAAGAAATGATAAAATATGCAAAACAATTTACATGGGATAAAACTGCTAAAGAAACATTAAAAATATATGAAAAGGAGGCAATTGTAAGATGAAAAAAGTATGTATTATCAACTGAAGGAGATTTAAGAACTTTAGGTGGTTTTGCCAATTGTTTTAATTATGAGGTATTCGTTAAGTAATAAATCTTTCTGTCAAAAATTTTGCATACTCATGACTACCGTTGAGCACGAGGACCTCAATTCCTCGTGCTCTCAAGGCAAGGGGAGATCAAGCACTAGGATCAAAAGGCTTATTATGATAACAAACACTCCAAACAATCCTCATATAAAACATATTAGTCGGGTTTAAGTTATACAAACCCGATCAGAATGAGGCCGAAACCACACTTATATGTTGTGGTTACCCCGTGTGGGGTTCCACACTGTTCAAGTACGATTTTTACCATGAGGTGTTTTAATGAGGGGGAGATCACGCTCCACATAGTGTATTTATGCACAAGTTTTTTGCCGATCATCCCCCTCATGCTGGGATTAAATTATACTCCCAGCTTAATATTACTTATATTAAGTATGCAAAAATTTTGTTAGAAAGATTTTTATACCGGAAGCTTAGAGGAGGTCGGCTTGTGCTGATTTTTTGAGTGTTTATTTGTTTTTCTGTCATAATTCTTGGGGTATTAACCTTAGTGAATGTCTTGTGTGAAAAATCTTAGGAGGAGTAAGCAAAGGTTCTCTTCACTCAGTGAGAGAAATAAATGCTAAAAAGTTCTCCTATATCCCGGAAATGGAGTAGATTAGATTTTTTGAATAAGGACGAATTATATAAAAATGTTAGCAAAGCAAAATTATTAATTTATCCTTCATTAGCAGATGGTTTTTCCTTAGTTATTCTGGAGTCATTAGCTGTAGGTACTCCAGTCATTAGTTACAATTTCTTTCCTATTTATTCAGCGTACAAGAATGTTCCAGCAGTGAGGTTTTCTTCATTCAACAATAGTAAGTTCGCAAAAATTGTTTACAGCTCTCTTAATGATGAATTTCAGAATTCAGTAAACGACGAAAGAACACTTAATTTTATCAAAAAGAACATAATTGGGAGAAAGTAGGAGAAAATATTGCTAAGATCATAAAAGAATCTGAATAAATCTTTTAATGATAAAAAGCTTATTTGGTAAAAAGTTAAAAATAACATTTTTTTCTTCCTCACTAAATATTTTGCTCATCTTAAAGAAGAGAATGATAACTAGAACTAAGACAAAATCAAAAAATGGTGGATCTATAAATATTTCGTAAATGAAAATCACAGGAATAAAAGTGAGAATTCCAACTTCTTTCCAGGAGGGATGAAACACGTGACTACTTAACACGTAGTATAACGTAAAAACTGACGAAACAGCAGATGCAATTAGCTGAGATATAGCTCCTCCCATTATACCTATCCTTGGAATAAGTATAAAAGACGTAGTAAGGACAGTAGATGCATTTATAATAGAGAGAATGAGGAATGGTCTCAAACTCTTCTTAAATGCTATCAAAAATCCTGTTAAGATTAGAATAGGTTGAGGAAGAGTAATAGCTAATAAAAGGATTGTCATAGCTTCAATTCCACTCTTATATGCAGGAAATAATGAAGGTAAAAGATAATACGCTATAGGTAAAGAAATTATAGCTATTAAAAACGTCAACAGAGAAGTTACTTTAAATGAAAGCTTAGAAATGCTTAATTCATCCTTACCTAAAGCTTTATAATAAGACGCAGAAGGAAGTAATACTCCAGTTAATCCTCCTAAGATCATGTTAGGTACGTTAGCTATTAATGCAGCAAATTGATAAATTCCTAGATAGTATGATCCTAAAAGATAGGAAGTGGTTACTCTATCTCCTTGGCTAGAGAGAAATCCAGCTGTAGTACTTAAATATAAATTAATTCCTTCTCTGAAAATTTTTTTAAAAATTGTGAATTCAAATGAAAATTTAAATCCTCCTATAGCTCTAATTATTACTAGAGTATTGAAAATAGTTGAAAAAACTCCTCCAGCTGTCCATATTCCTATAAATAGGAAGATATCTTGTCTAATTACTGCAATAATTGAAATAACCCACCTAATTATAAGGAAAGTAATACCAGAGATTGCTCCTTCAGTATACCTATTTAACCCATACATTATACTCCCTGTATAACTGGAAAGAAGATATAGTACAAGATATGGAATTACTAATTTAACGTAAGTAGGAAAAATAAGAAGGACTAAAAATGCTGGTGATATAATCAAAGGTGTTAAGAGTACCGTGCTTATGAATTTTTTATCTATTTCCTTTTTTGCGTACATGTAACTAACTTCTCTAGTGATTAAATTACCGTTAAGTAATGAAAAGAACGATACTGAGATTACTTCTAATAGCTGAATAATTGCTACTTTTCCAAAGAATGATGGATTAGTTATCTTGGCCGTAATGACGAAAAATACTAAAGCGACAATTATGTTAACTGTTGTAACACTTAAGTTCTTTAATGCATTTACTATTGGATTCATTCGTTTTCTATTATTTGTCATAGATTTTAAAAACTTTCTAGCATTGTTTATATTGTGAGGATTCTCGTTTCACCTCCTATGAGGTTTGGTAAAGATTTTACTGGAGCAGCAAGAAGAACTTTGGAGATTTATAGTAGGATAGGTGAAGAAGTTTATCTATGTGTTGATAGTAATACGTTACAATACGTTGATGAGGAGATAAAACCCTTACTTTCTAGTTTAAAACTGGTTAAGAGTGATAGTACTTCTGGCGGGTTTGGCTATATTATAAGAGGATTTCTAAACTGTTTAAGCCAGGCTAGAAAGGTTGATGTGATCTTAAGTTATTCTGAATACTCTCTTAGCGTAATTTACTCTTATTTTCTTTCTCTCTTTTCGGGAAAGCCTTTGATAATTTTCGTTCATCATGTTACCGAAGAATTAAGGGGGAATAGCAAGTACTCTTTCCTATTAAAGAGAGCATTTAAGAGGAGCAAAGGAATTATATGCTTAGATAATCCAGAGGTTAAAGAGGAATTAGAGAAAATGTTTGGTAAAGGGAAGAAAATAGTTACATCAACTAATGGCGTTAATGTGGATCAATATTATACTTCAGATGAGAAAATGTGTGATGGTTTATTTATAGGTGATTATGGTGAAAGGAAAGGAGTTAAATATCTTAGAGAAATTTGGAATTTAGTTAATGAAAAAGGAAATTTTAAGCTCTGTATTTTAGGTAGAAAATGGGAAGGAAAGGAATTGCCAAAAAATTCTGTTTATTTAGGCTTTGTACCAGAAAGAGAAAAGAGAGATATTCTAGCTAAATCTAAAGTCTTTGTTTTTCCTTCAGTGTATGAAGGATTTTCCCTAGTTGTAGCTGAAGCTTTAGCTTCTTATTTACCTGTTATAACCTGGGATTTATCATGGAATAAAAGGTTTGAGAGAGGTATAATTAAAGTTAAGTTTGCAGATACAAGTAGTTTTGCTGAAAAAATCCTTTTTCTCCTTATGAACGAGAAAATAAGAAAAAAGTTGGGATTTGAGGGAAAGGAGTTTGCTAAAAACCTTAGTTGGGAGAAAGCATCAGAGATTGAGAAAAAAGCGTTGATTGAGCTATTATCTTAGGAATTGCAGATAGTAATGCTCTCTTTACTAACAGATTTGCGTACAAGTGTTCTTCCTATTTGTGTTATTGTATAGCCTGCGAAGAATTTGTAGTTTTGGTAGCCTTTTCTTTTTATTGATTTTCCTCTTTTGTACTTGGGGCTTATCATGTCTGCTTCTTGTTAGTCTAGTTTTTCGAGAGAGTGTCCCACTTGCATAAAATTGAATAAAACTAGTTTCTCTTGTATTAAAGGAATACAAAATACTTTGAAAGTATTAGAAACTAATTGAATTTAGCTAAGGGATAAGAACAAGCATAATACTTAAGGGAGACTGGGAGAATATAATACCATGAAGGTCTACATAAGCCAAGACCTCCCAGTCTCCTATAATCAACTACCGACAAAACATAAAAATCTTGTCAAAATAAACTACGTACTAATAACCCTACTCAAAGACTTAGACAACTTCATAATAAGAGCACTAATAGTAATGATAATAATGCAATGCTCCTACAGTGACGTATCAAAATACTACTACGTGGATAAGGTAGTAGCATGGTTCCTAAAACAACCAATAACAAAAACAACACTTATATAAGTAATATTAGGCTGGGAGTATAATTTAATCCCAGCATGAGGGGGATGATCGGCAAACAACCTGTGCATAAATGCACCATGTGTAGCGTGATCTCCCCCTCATTAAAACACCCCATGGTAAAAATCGAACTTGAACAATGTGGAACCCCACACGGGGTAACCACAACATATAAGTGTGATTAACATGGGGATAATAGGAATAGACATAGATAAGAAAGAACTGAAATGTTACGTGTTAAGAGATGGCAAGGGGAGGAAGACAAAATTCCAAAATAACGTACAGGGTTTGAAAAAGCTTGAGGAGGAAATACAAGATGATACAGTGGTAATAGAGGCAACTGCAACCTATAGCACAAAACTAGCATCTTGGCTAAAAACAAGGGGTCACAAAGTACTACTAATAAGCCCCAACATACTAGCTAGAAACAAGGATCCGAGGAAGAAAAGCGATTATAATGACGCAGAGAAATTAGCAAATATGGCAAATGAGGGAAAACCGATAGAATTAAACAACTTGAAAGAACTAGTGTCATACTTGGAATTCCTTGATGGAGAGATAATAAGGTACAAGAACAGATTCAAAAGAACAATAATAATGATAGATGATGATGATGACAAAATAACGAAGAAGAGATTAAGGGAAATCGTAGAGGGAAAATATGAGTACAACGAGGATTACTTGAAGTTACCATATGCTGAGGCTGTAGTATACGAACTAAGAGGAATAGCAAGGCAAATAATTGAACTTGAGGATATGAAGAGGAAGTTGTTGAAGAGGATTGAGGAGGTAGTTCCTAAGGATCACGTGATCTTTACTATTCCGGGTATTGGGTTGGTTACTGGTGCTGTTATTTTAGCTAGGGTTGGTGATTTCTCACGTTTTAAGAAGGCGGAGAAGTTTGTTGCTTATTGTGGTTTAGATCCTGTTACTGAGAGAAGTGGCACAAGGATTGTTTCACATGGTATTTCGAAACGTGGTGATAAGTACTTGAGGAAGATGTTTTATTTAGCTGTTTTAACAATACTTTTGCATCGTAATAATCCAGTTATAGTTAAGTATTATGATGAGAGGAAGGATAAGGTTCCTCATAAGAAGCTTGTTGTTGCTTGTGCAAGGAAGTTAGCTAGAATAGTGTGGAGTGTTTGTTATCATAATGAGCCTTTTGATCCTAATGCTTGATCTCCCCTTGCCTTGAGAGCACGAGGAATTGAGGTCCTCGTGCTCGATGGTAGTCATGAGTATGCAAAATTTTTGACAGAAAGATTTATTACTGAACGCTACACAGAAAAACAAGAAAAACAATAAAGCCAAAAAATCAAAACCATATTCCACACACTAACAAAAGAAATAGAAAAACGACTTGAAAAACTTGAAAACTACACACCAATACCAAGAGTAAACCTACACAAACTATGGGCAGTAGACTCATTCATAATAGAAGTACCATTTGGAAAAACGAACAAGGAGACCTTGAGAAAGAAAGCAAGACTAGAGGCACAAAATTACAAGAGGAAACCAACAATGAAGAACTTGGAGAGAGTAATAATAGCTGCGATAAGGAGTATAAGAGCGAGGATAAGGAGGAGGTTTCAAGGTGAGTTCACGAAGAAGAGGAATAGGAGTTATTTTGGTTATAAAGTTTTTGTAATTATGTGTACTTCTTTGCTTGTTCATGATGTTGAGGTCAAATTAGCTAATTTACCGGATAATTCTATATCTTTCAACTACCCTGACTATAAGGTTGTTGATAGGGGTTTTAGGGGTTTGTCGAGTAGTTGGAAGGTTTTGAGTGGTTTTTGGTTTAGGAGGCATGTGGAGTTTTTTTGGTGTTTTTCTTAAGCGGTTTTGGGTTCCTCATGGGAATAGTCTTGTGATGAATCTTGTGTTTATTTATTTGATTGCTATTATTTATAATTCTTTGATTTACGTTTCTGTTCTTGATCGTGTGCCTAATGAGTCTCTTCTCCTCGTGTAGTTATAGTTCTCCTTCATGTAACTTTCTAGTTTTCTCAAGAGTAATGTTCGCTATGGGGGAATTCAGATATTTTCTTTCAATTAGTATAAATTTTTTCAGTTTTCTTAGATGTAACAACATGAATGAACAAGAAACTGTAAATATACTTTTACTATGATATTATATGAATTAACTACGCAAGTTATTTATTCAATTTTATGCAAGTGGGACGCTCTCTCGAGTTCTTGTGGGGTTTTGTTTAATAACCAGTTTTCACTATTTATTATGGATGTGAGCACGGCTTTGGGTATGTTTATGGTGTTCATGGTATTACGTCGTGCTCACACCCTTATTTGTATTACTTGTAAATGATAGATTACCTTAAAATTTTTTACTATTAATCACTTTTTACAATTCACAATGGAACCTTGAACTACCCTCCTCTACTTCACTCATACTTATATGCAATCATATATTGAGTAAAAAATTGCGTAATAAAAGTAATTAACCTAATATTAACCATATATATATATAAAATATCATATTAAAAAATTCATATATCTTTGTAGCTATAAGATATTAAGATTATATATTGAATTAGTAAATGCTTCCAAGTAATCCAATAAGGAAAAATAATCTATACAAAATGAAAGTTTTAATAATTAGACTTCCTATCTTAGTAACTAAATATTTTCTTTCTATATATTCCATCTAGTAACCTAGATTATATGATAGATTATAAATATTTATTTGAAATTTTTAGCACCTTGAATTTTCTATTTAATATAAGAAGCATTGTGCCTATTATGCTAGGCAAAACGAAGAGTCCAACTATATCGGTTTTTTGGGCTGAGAACGTTGAGTTAGGCAAAGAATTATATAATATTAAAGTATTATTAATAGGCTTTAACTTAAACAATGTATATCCGTACCAGTCAGAATAATTATAAACTTCCGCTCCTCTAACTTCCCAACCTTGAGAGTACGGGATCGTGAAGTATAAGTAAACTGTGTTATTAATAAATGCTGAATTAACATTAACCATGTATTCTATAGGAGAAATGTATTTTATATCTGCTGGAGTAAGGATAGCGGATAAGTCAGTCGAATTCAATAGATTTTGAATGGTATAATTTTCAAAGCCTATAAAAACTAAAGAAGAAGAAACATTTGTTTTCAGTACTTCATAAAGTGAATTATTGTATACTAATTTTAATAGACCTAATTTTTCATAGGTTTCTGTGCCATTCTCTAACTGATTCACATTAAAGCCACTAGGACAAGGTCCAAGAGGTCCAAAACCAGCTGCAGTTTTCTCAACTATAATGTAATGAATATTAAACAAATATATAAAATTACTAACATATCTAGTAGCGTTAGAATTACCCAAATATATGTAATTGTAAAAAGTCGCTATTTCTCCCATAGCAGTAGGGGATGGACTATAATAACCACCCCCTAGAATTACATAAGGCTTTAAAAATAATGGAAATAAACTAGGTCCGTGATACCAAATTTCTGAATTTTCCGTAGGAAATATTGGAAAAACAATAACAGAAGAATTATAGTTAGAATTATCATTAATAAAATTAACTACTTTTAAGAACTGATAAGGAACTATTATGTAATTACCTCCGTTAACTAAGACATTTCCAGCAGGCAAGAAAACTGCTACAATAATTAGAATTACTGCAAGTGCTTTAAGATAAATTCTTCTTCTTTTTATCTCTTCAAGTATAGCATATACTCCAAAACCTACTCCATACGACATGACTGAGCCTAAAAATGGTGCTACTAATACATATTGTGTTCTTATATCAGTCATTATGGGGAATTCAAAAAACAGTTTTTCCCAAAAAGAAGAAAATGGAACATTAGGCATTGAGTATAAGAATGCAAAAATTAGTATAAGAAATAAGAATAAAAGTGTTTCTCCATTTCTTCTAGTCTTTTTATTAAATAGGATAAAGAGATATAGTATTGGAATAAATAAGGTAGATAGATAGATATATAAGGGTGGTAAACCGAAATTAGCGTTTATACCTCTTAATGTTAAATATAGAGGAGAGCCATAAGAATTAGTTACCCAATAATAGAATGATATTTCTATAAAACTCTTATCTTGACTAAAGCTACTATAAATTGCCAATAATCGACTCATCCTAATTAAAATAAATCCAATAATACTTAACAACAATAGTAAAACTCTTCCAACTTTTCTATCAATCAAACTTCTTATACTATAAAATAAAATTATTGAAAATAATAATACAAACGTGGATAATGCATAAACGGGTATAGCGTAATAATATAATAAAGCCATTGTAATTATTAGGAAGAAGAAATATATTAAAGAAGAAGAAAAATTGTCGCTTGTAAAATATTTTCTTATTACAAAAATACTTGCAGGTAATGCGAGATAATATAAATAAATTGCTTCTAAGGTTGTCGAATATATACCTCCAGAACTTAAATTTATAATAAAAAAGATAGAGCCGATTAGAGAGGCTAATATTGCGGGTAATGAATTTTCTCTTAAAATTTCTTTAATTGTAAGATAAACTAAAATAGAACCTATAAATATCATAAACAATGAATAAAAAGTATATGAAAATGGGATATTAGAAAATAAATAGACAGGGTAATTAACTAAAAAATTACTAAGTGAGAATCCACCTAACTGCCCAGTCCAAGGATTATACCCATAGATAGACATAATCAGATACTTATAAGCAACTTGAGTATTATAATAAGGAAAGATATTGTCGTCAATGGTATACACGTTTCCTAGTCTAGAAAAATCTATAGATAACAACAAATCAATTAAAAAAAGAATTAGAATATCAGCATGTTTAAAACGATACCATGTTATCTTAAATTCCATTTTGATAGCTACTTTGCTTGCTCGTATTTAAAATTTTCTCTATAAAGCTTTTTGAATTTTTATTTTTGATAAACTTTTCTAGCTTTTGATATAGATAAATCGCTTTTACTTTCAAAATTCTTCCACCTATATGCTTATAATGTTTTGTTATTTACTTTAACTCATGATACTTATCATAGGAGAATTACCTATTACTTCGGGAGGAGGAGGTATAAGAAATGTAGAGATACTTAGAAGGTTTGACTTTGAATTTGAATTTATTCCTTCTACTTATAATATTTATAATGCATTAAGAGATCATAGTTATAAAGAAAAGCTCCTTGAGAAAATAAATCAGTTAAAACTTAATGTTTCACCTTGTATCTTGAAATTATTAGAGACAAGAAAGACATTAAGTAAATTACAGATAATTAAACAAATAAGTAATTTTATGAAAAACAAAACTTTCGAGATAATATATTCACAAGCCGACATTCTTGAAGATATTATTCTAGCAAGTAAAATTAATGGAAGACATAGGGGATTTCTAATTCAAGGAGTGTGGTTTTCAGAGAATTTTTGGGAAGATCTAAAACTTGATTTTATGGGAAATAGAGACGTAATGTATGATATTTTATCGATTGGATTCCTTAGTCTAAAAAGAGCTATTTATAGAAACTTATTTGTTCATTACGTGAAATATATGGATTTTGTTAATACAATAAATCCTAAAAATCAAGAGTATATGACTTTAGAAAAGAAAAATATACGAAAAAATATAATTTTCCCAGGTAACGCAATACGTGAATTAAATAAGCTAGATCAAAATATGAAAGAAGACTATTTTATATATCCGGCTCGTTATAACCCTTCCAAAGGTTTTTTACTACTTCCTTATATATGGAAAGAAGTTACCAGAAGAGGATATAATATTAAATTATACGTTAGTACTAATGATTTTAATAATCCTTATGTTAAAAGATTTATAAGATTATCGAAGAAATTCAAATTAGAGAATATAGTTTATGTAGGATTTCTAGATACTTTCAACTTCTCCTTATACGTAAGTAAAGCTAAAGGAGTGATTGTACCATCACTACGAGAGACGTACTCTTTAACAACTCTTGAAAGTCTTTATTTAGGCACTGTGTATTTGGGATTTAGAACACCAACTTTAGAATATCTGTATGGAAGTCTAAAACCCGTATTTTTAGGCAGTAGTATAGAAGAAATCGCAGATAACGTAATAAAAGTTAACAATCTCACTAATAGTGAATATAAGGAATTATTTGATGAGAAAACAAAAAAGTTTATAGAACTACATTCCTCATGGGATAGAGTAGCTAAAATGGAACAAGATACTTTATTGTATTTAACTAAAAAATAATTGTTTAAAATAAATTTAAGTTATAATATAGAGGAAAATTACTTTCTATTATAAAGTTAGAAAGTTAGTGAATTTCTAAATTCTACAAATATTACATTGACGATAAATTGCCTACAATTGATGAAATATGTTCATTTAAGGAAAACGCTAAAACAAAATGGTTAATTTTAGGGTTAAGATGTTACTCTGCTTCATGAAAACTCTTTATCTTGAAGTGGGTGATATAAAGAAACTATTATTTAAGATAAACAATTTCCGTAAACCGCTATACGAAATGGAGCGGAAAGTATTTAGTTTTAAAAACCATTTCTATAAATTCTAAATGGGATAATTATCACAGATAATATCCTAATGCGAAAGGTATTCCTTTTGCTAACATTATTGGAAGTAATTCTATCTTCTCTTTCGCGGATGTTCCCGGTCTTCCTCTCTTTACTAGAAACTCGAATTCTGTTCCTTTAAGTAGTTTAGCGTTTTTCCCATATTTATACCATTTTTTTAGAAAATTCGGAAGAGGGTCATCTTCTATGTGATATACTGCGTCTTTTACGAATTTTACGTCTTTTACTCCGGATAAGTAGTAAATGAGCGAGTCTTCAAAGGCTTGTAAACTGAGAAGTCTTTCTGGGATTTTTCTATAAGCTTCTAATAGGATATCCCTTCTGTATACTCTTGGGATTACTCCTCCTTCTATTTTTAGGTTTTCTTGGTATTTTTCTTGTATTATTTTTCTGTCTATTTTCATTAATTTGGCTGTTATTCCGTTTCCTATTGTTATTTCTCCTAATGCTATTGCTTCTGCTTTTGGTATTTTTTGTAATATTCCTTCTACTAATATCATGTCTGAGTCTAGGTTAATTATGTATTCTGCTGAGGCTATTTTTGCTCCTTCTATTCTGGCTTTTAGTCTGGTCCCCTTTATTTGTAGGACTGTCGCTCCCTCTTCTTTTGCTATTTTGTCCGTTCCGTCTGTTGAGTATGAGTCTACTACAATTACTTCTGCCTTTTGGGATATTGCTGACTTTATCGCTGAGGAGATATGTTTTGCTGAGTTTAGTGTCGGTATTATTACTGAAAAGTACACATAAAATAAATGTTTGTGGAGTAAAAAAGGTTAATTAAATTGTGTTTTTTCTGGTCAATAATGTCATCTATACTGATGTGTGTTCAATACTAATTTTTTAAAAAAAGAAAAAACTGAACGTAAATTAATCAGTGACTTTAAAACGGTACTTCAAAAAACTCTCACCCCCCATAATAACAATTTTCTAAATATTGTTCAATTCTATTATAAATCTCATTATCTATCCTTTCCAAGGAAAGTAATGAAAGATATAAAATCAACAAACTCCTCATCAAACCCAAAGTAAACCTCTTGTTCCTCACAATCAAATACAACGTGTAAATCAAGACAGCCAAGAGAAAAACCACTAATCTAAAAACAAAACTTCTAGAACAAGTGAAAGGCAAGAACTCTTTCACATTCCTAAAGAAACTCTCAACAAAACCCCTCTTCTTGTTATAAAGCTTAACCAAACTTGAACCACTACCAGTACAAATATTCGTACCATAACGCAAATACTTACCGTGCCTTTTTACAACAACAGGCCTAAACCTAACCCCCTTATTAGTCTCATAATCACCATCATACTTCTTCCTAATACTAGCCCTTGACACGCTAATGATAAACTTGAATTGAGAAACGAAATCAATAACCTCATTTGAGTAAAATCCAGCGTCAAGGGCTATTATTCTTATCCTAAATCCCAGGCTTATTACTTGTTCCACAAGGGTTTTCACTATATCTTCTTTTGGTAGGTCTGTGTAGGGGAGGAATGCTAGCATAAGGGTTTTGTTTCTGTATTTTGTTGTTGCTACTGCGTATTTCCACGCGTAACCTTGTTTGCTTCCTCCTACTCCTTCTATTTTTTCGCCTTCATAGGGTATTTCTGTCCAGTCTATGCTTATGTCTATTGTTTTGATCTTGATTTTTCTTTTTGCTATTTCTTGTATTTTGTGTAGTATTTTTTCTGCTACTTCTAGTCCTTGTTGTTTTACGTAGTTTCTCACTGTTTGGTCTGATACATTTTCTAGGTTTGCTCGTATTGATGTGTTCGATATACTAGCTTTTACTAGTGTTAGTTTGACTTTTTCTCCGTTCTTTCCTTTGAAGTCAAGGGAGGTTAAGGTTTTATTTGTGATTTCTTTTATAATAACTTGGTGGGTGGGGTCTCTAGTGGGTAATATTTGGTTCATGGTATTACTTTAACCCCCACCCACCTTATGTTTTTCCACAATTTTCATGTTATAAATGAGTTTTATTGTAATATTTTTCATATATTATTTTTACACTTTATTTCTAATAAACTACTTTTGAAGTACCGAAAAAGTAAGGAATTATATGTCCAAATAAGAAAGAGTGTGCACCATTTGAATGTTTAACGTTAATTCTACGAATAGTTCTGATTAAGAGAATAATCTAAACTTTCATTTACTCGGCAAACCACCAAATAAGATTGACTTTTAAAATAGCTTAAAAGGATATATAGTTGTTTTGTTGATCATTCCCCTCAGATTGAGATTAGATTATATTCTCCCAGTCTAATATAAGTGGTTTGAAGGTTGTTAGGCAACCTTGTCTAATTCATTTGGAGAGAAATTTAACTAGGGAGGAGAGAGAAAGGAAGGAGTTGGATGAGTTAATTTCTGCTAAAGTTATTGATAGTGAGTTTAAGGAGAAATTAGTCAGCTAGTCAGTCAATTAAGGTGTTCTTAATTTCACTATTTTACCTCAAGAGTCGTTGAAGAGTAATAATCTCGTTGAGTGCTTTTAATTAGTTTTTCTAATCATAGAGAATATCTTTATTTAATGAGAGAAGTTTTTCTAAAATTAAAATAAGATAAAATTAAGAAAGAAGGAGAATATGTTGAGATTAAAGGAGTTATCTAATTTTTATTTATTTATTTGTTTTTAGATATGTTAATCGATAGATATATATCATATATGTACACACACTATGATATTTTTGAGATTTTTGAGAGGAAAACTCAAAGGTGCCAACACGTCTCGGCTAATAACTCTCTATCAGTTCACTCAAAATCGGGAGAAAACTTTAAAGATATATATTTTAAAAAGGATTGTGGGACTGTCCGGGGATACGGACAGGATGATCAAAAATGGCGGACTGTCCGGGGATACGGACAGGATGATGCAGTGTTAAAAACCTCAATGTTTATTATATTTGTTGATGAACATTTCTGTGGACGAGTCTGGAAATCAATCGGTTAAAGATCCTTATCCTTTTGTCATTGGTATTGCGATAATAAAGGATACTAGAAGATACGAACAAGGATATAAGGAACTTTTAAACGAACTTAATCTTAAAAAAGTATTTAAATATTCTAATGATAGTCCAAAAAAGGATAAACCCTATGATAAGAACATTAAGGATCAATTCATAAATTTTCTATCCTCTAACATTATTTCCGTGTCGGTCATAATAGAAAAATTTGAAGACATAAAAAACTTAGCAGTTAATGTGTACGGAAAAGTTGTAGCACATTACATAGGCAAGTATGTTGCAGAAAACATAGCATACAGCGATAGCATTTCTGTGTATTATGATAGAAATCCTTTATTGAAAGCATCTGATAAACAGTACATTATGAATAATTTTCACAATTGGTTAAGAATAGCTAAAGTTCTTAAGCCAAGAGTTACAGTTTATCTTGAGGGCAAAGATAGAGATATATGGATTTCTGCATCTGATTATGTAGCTAGCTTAACCCGAGATTACGAAATTTGCAGTGAAAATGGGTTCAATCCTCAGAAATATTGTGAGCTAGTGAATGAATGGATAGATAAGCTTAGTCCATGCATAAATTTTCTTACTACTATTGAGATAAAAAATATCTAACTAAATAAAAAACTGGATATAATTTGTATACTAATAAAACATTAACACATATAATAATAATGATAATAAGTTTGTCTTAACTCAGACAAGTTACAGATGTAATCATGAATCGATGACGGGAACCCTCACTATTTGATGGTGGGGAGGAAGTCAGATTGTTATGGGTGATTTACGTTTTCATTACAAATTGTAATAATCTCATCCAGTTACAATAATACAATGAAGAAATGATAGAGAATATGTAATAGAAAGAAAGTAATTACGTTATTACAATAAAAATGGGAAAGGAAGGGAAAAAAGGAAAAATAATTATTTAAATCCTCTAAACCAATACCTCACAAAATCTTCATCTGAGAAGTAGTTTGTGGGATATCTGAAAATTAAGGTTATTCTCTTAATCAGAACTGTTCATAAAATTAGTAGCGTTAAACATTCAAATGGTACACACACTATCTGAGAAGAGTGAAAATTACCATATAATCGGATGTAAAACTAGTAGAAATTCTGACAAGGAATTGATTGGCTATTCTGAAATATTCATTCGCAATACTAAATAAACTTTTTATTAAACGATACCGTACAATGCTCTTCAGAACTAAAGCAAAGGGGGAGAGAGAAAAGACCTCTATGGTAGAGAAGGAAAATAAATGAAATCGATATTATGATATAATATGATCTAAATCATTATCCACTAAGTATCTAAGTTAAGTAATGATTACTTGCTAAATACATACTCTCAGTCATAACAAAGGTTATAAAAAATGAGGGTATATGTTATAATTAAGAAAAGGAAAAAAGAAAGAAAAATGACCTTTAGTAAAATATATTAAATTCTTCCCCTATTTTATATTATGATTTATATAGCCACCTGGGGAGATCCCTTAGGTTGGAGCACTGACGCAAAGTATGTCTGTGAGGATTCAAAAGTAACAGAAGGTTTTTCTGGTATTTTCTGTTATGAAAAATTTGATAGAGTTATAATTATAACGTTAGATTCTATATTAACGCCAATAGGGAAAGATAAACCTAAAAACACTAAAGCCTATAATTGTATAAAGCAAATTAACGTTAGTGAAATCAAAGATTATGATACTTGGAAAACTAAAACTGAGGAATATATAAAGTGCATTATCTCAAACTATATTCCAGATGTCATTGTCTTACCTGCAATAGGAAAATACGGTGATTTCACTTACGGGAAATATAAAAATACGTGGATTAGGCCAGAGCACTTGAAAATAATTCTAGCTTATGAATTATACAAAAAGTTAAAAGAGATAAGGGAAAATGAAGAAGTAATATTAGATACAACTCATGGCGTAAATTACGTTGGAGCTTTAACACTTTTAACGTTACAGAAACTTTCAACTTTGCTAAAGTTTAGACTAACTGTTATTAATTTCATACCTACAGTGATGTTTAAGGAATATTCGTTTACGGAAGTTTATAGGATAAAACCAAGTGTTTTCGATTATGATTCTATTGACGAAAAGAACATTGGCAAGGACAGGGTAAAGAAAGCTATAATATTGTCTCTAAAGAGAAATTCAGTTCTTATGCTTGCTTACTTATGTGATTCCGTTTCCCTTTCTGGTTATGAGTTTAAACCAGTAATAGAAGGAAATGAAATAAAGTTAGTAAATGACTTAAACGTTAAAAAAGAAGACGAAGCATGGGCAGACATAATATCTGATTACCTTTGTAAGAAAGTGAGATCGAAGGGTGAGAAAAAGAGATATCTTAGCTCTTTAAGGGATTTAGCAAAAGAGATCTATGGAAATAGTGCCTTTGCGGTGATTACGGATAAGGAATTGAATGATTTGTGGTCTATTGCTAGGAACAACCTAGGGTTTAATGAGGAAAAATTATACAAAGATATTAGGATGAAGGACCAGAATTCTGAGGATACGGAAACTAAAAAAGAAAAGGAAGAGAAAGATGTGACTATAAGGAATTTTATTGCCCATGCAGGACTTTTGAAAGATATAGTAAAGGTTAAGAAAGTAAGCGATAAAGAACTTGAGATCAGTTATGATGCAAACAGTGAAAATATAAAGACGTTAAGTGAAATATTAGACGTTGAATTAAATGAATTGTTAAATCGTAATTAAGTAGTGAATTAAGAGGGAGAAAAGTATTTTATAATGCAGTACATGTTGATTTTACACTTTTCTATCTTATGGTCTTTTTTCCCATATTGATGATAATTGATCTTTCGTTATTCATGCTGTTGCAACACACCCAGAAATTAATATAGTGATACAAGGGAAGGAAGCTAGAGGTCTAAAAATTATTATTACTGCAAAGTAATTTTCATTCATTATGATTATACATTCATATATGGCCAGAGAAGTAGGTGTTGTTATCGTTAAGAAATTCATTATGATTGTACATTAGGGGTAATTCAGGGCTTCATTGAGAATTGTAAAAAGTGATCAATAGTAAAAAATTTTAAGGGAATCTATCATTTACAAGTAATACAATAAGGGTGTGGGCATGAGAGAGTGTTCTTAACGAGAAATATTCAGTGAACAATTATTTGAAATCTATCTCATTGATGAATAATACTTAAGTTGATGAAAACGGACATCCGAATCAATTAATTTAGCTTTGGATTAAGATGATAATTTGGAGTGTAGAGTTAATTTTATTCTTTATATCAAAAACAAGCCGAATTTTATACAATCCGGACACTGTCTCGAAAGTGATAGTTTGCTTCATTATAATATTTTTTACTATATTATTCACTATTAAATTCGCAATAGAGATGTGAATCGTCCCTAAACCTTTGATCAAAATACCTTTCTCATTTTTTAAATAGTTGTGTATTCAGAGTACACAATCTTTTTAAATGCTTGTTTACTCAGAATACACAGTGATTGAGGAACAAAATCCTTGGTGGATATCAAAAGAAATGATTATTGAAAATGAAAATTATCGAAAATATAAAGAGTCTGAAATTAAATGGATTCAGACGTCATAGATCACGTTTCATTAGAACCCTTCTCTTTAAACATTATTTTTGGTCCTAGACAGGTTGGAAAAACTACTGCTGTAATACTCCTTATTGAGTACCTTCTGAAAAAGATCGAAAATCCTAAATCAATCTTTTACTTCTCATGTGATAAATTAGCAGATTATAAAGAACTGGATCAAGTTCTTGAAGAATACTTAAAAGTTAAGAAAAGGGAAAACATAAGAACATCTTACATTATCCTTGATGAAATAACTTTTCCTAAGGAATGGTATAGGTCAATAAAGTATAGGATAGACAAGGGAGACTTCAAAAACGATGTTATTATTCTCACTATCTATGAAAGCTAAGAGAGAGGTGGAAAGCTTTCCGGGAAGAAGAGGAAGGGGAAAAACGTTGATTATGTATCCCTTACCTTTTTCTAAGTTCGTAGAACTGTTTGGGATGAAAATTCCTAAAGGTGATGTAGATTATGCAATGAGCAAAGCGTTAGACTATATTCAGTATAGGCAAAAGCTCACGGAGTTACTTGACGTGTATTTATTAATCGGTGGTTTTCCTAATGCTATAAGAGATTATTTTACGACGGGAAAAGTAAATAAAAGTACGATCTCAGATTTTATTTCAAGTTTAATTCTTGATGTAAATAAGCTAAAGAGGAGTGAAAGTTTGTTCAAACTTACAATTAAGGCAATAATTGAAAGAACTACAAGTGAATTTAGTTATCATACAATTGCTAAGCAGGGTATCGGAAGTGTTAAGTCTGCAATTAGTTATGTCTCTATCTTAGAAAAATTATTTCTCTTAAAGACAATTCTCGCTATTGATCCCAATACTGGATCACCAATTCCTAGAAAAGAGAAGAAGTTTTACTTTGTTGATCCTTTCATTTATAGAGCTTTTGCCGAATGGGCTTTCGCTAACTTACCCAATGAAAATGAGCTAATTGAGGCTGTAGTCGTTTCTCATTTATCGAGGATATTTCCTTTATTCTATTTGAAGAGAAATGGTGAAGTTGATATTGTGATAAGACAAGGGGAGAAATTTAGGGGATTTGAGGTTAAGTATGGTAAAGCAGTTAGAAGGAAGTATATAGGAAAAATTAAGAATATAACTTTCCTTTCTAAGGAGGAGATTGGTGAAAACGTAATACCAATCCCTTTATTCTTAGCATTACTCGATATTCCACAAAGTGTAGAGATGATGGAAATAGTGTGAAATATTCTCACTGTGTCGTTATGAAGTTATAAATTCAAAGGGGCTGTGAATTTTATTTATTGGTAGTCCCTAAAATCACCTCCTTAAAATAAAAAGCGGTTTATAACTTTAATGAATTTCGATAAAGAGAAGAACTCAGTGAGTGATCAAGCAAAATAGTTTTTCTAGTGCTTTTTTTAAAAAATTTACATTAAGTATAAGCATTTAAGCTTACGTGCAAAATATGCATCATGAGTATTTCGGTAATAAGCTTACTCTACATAGGAATAATGTTGATTCTAGCTAAGTTGGCTGAAGAAGCTTTAGGTAGGCTTAACTTAGTCAGGTTTATTGGACCAATATTTGTGGGAATAATTTTGGGTCAAGGCGTACTTAACGTCATAAAGATCAACGCTATAATTTCCTTCATAACGTCTTTAGGGATTGTTTTTCTCCTATTTTTAGCTGGTGCTGAGGAATTAGGTGAGGGAATAAAGTTTAATTTTAAAGACGTGCTTTCTTCAGATATAGAATTAGCTATACCAATTGTTGCCATAGGTCTTACTTTATATTATTTGCATGAATTTTCTCCCTTAATTTTGATACCTTTGGCTATGACTAGCGTTGGACCATTGACTAGGTTATTAATAGATTTGAATATTGCAAAGGAAAGGATTGGAATTTCTATCTTTTATCAATCTATGATCAATGAAATAATTTCCGTAATAATATTTGCCTTATTTTATTCTAACTTTAGGACTTCCAGTATCGTTGGTATAGTCATACTAGTAGTAATAATATTTGCTTTGGGAAAGTCAATCGCTAGGACACTGGAGTTAATAGAAAAATACATTAAGGTAAGGGAAATAGAATTCGCTAGTATAATTTCTTTGATTTTGATAGTTGGATTTATAGCTGAATTGTATGATTTTAATTCTGCGATTATTGCACTCTTTTTGGGTTTCCTATTAAGGGATTATTTAAAGGATAGACCTCATATTCTTGAGAGATTACACGGTTTTACATATGGATTTTTTGAACCTTTATTTTTCGTTAGTATAGGCTTATATTTCGTGAGAATTAGCTTAAACTTACTTGCAGTCTCAGCGATTGTTCTAGTAGTAGTTTTAGGATCTAAAATTATATCAGGTTTTATCGCTTCAAATTTTTACGGTTGGGATAAAATAATAAATTCATTAGGTACTTCTGTAAAGGGTGGAGTTGACGTATCTTTACTCATAACTGCATTGACTGCTGGTTTGATTTCACCCTTTGCTTACTCTTTTTCTTCTCTAGCAATTGCTTTATCATCCTTGATTGTCCCTTTGGTTTTTAGATTTAGGTATGGGAAGCCTAAGGTTCAAAGGAAGGAGAAGATATACTATGCACAAGAAATAGGAAAAGTTATTAAGAATAAAATTGTGACTAAAGATGACGAAATTCTAAGAGAAGCCATAACTAAAATGACTGCTAATGGATATAGAGCGTTGGTAGTTGTTGATGAAGATGATAGACCTAAAGGATATATTTCCATTACTCAAATTATAGAAATTGATCCTTCAGAGTATGAGACTCTTAAGGTTGGGGATTTAGATAAATACGATGTTAACATAATGGATGAGAAGTCAAAAGTGATTGACGTAATAAGGGAATTCAGAAGGACTGAAGCTCCAGTAATTGCTGTGGTAGATAAAGATGGTAGATTAACCACAGTAGTTTATGAGAGAGAATTATTGAGAGTGCTTATTTGAGTATTCATCCTCTACCTCTGTTCTCCTCTTCTTTATTCTTTTTTATATTAAAAAAGAAGGATGATCAATTTAACTTTATGCGTACCTTACTTTTCTAGGACTATCAATTTTTACTATACGTAAATACTGCAGCATGAGTATTCGCATACGATAACTCTAAGAACCTAAAAATTTTTAAAAATAGTTTGATAATTCCAATCATATCTTCTTTTTCTCATTAAAAACTTAGAAATTTTTATTATATTAGCCCCTTAATGCTGTTGAGACATCACCACTTCTTGGGGAGTTTTCATTTCAACCTTGTACAATGTGGACCTTTTATCATAATACCTTTAAATAAAAAAACACTAGTCTAAAGATCTTTGGGATTAGTTTCTATCATAAGCGCCTTGCAAATCTTCGACTATTTTGCGTGATGTTACTAGCTTTAAAACTTTACGGAACGACTAGCATTGGACACCGTCTTATTTCACTTTAACGGTAACTTGGAACTTCATTCCATAAGCTGAAGATTGGCCATCAGCATCCCACACTTTTACAATGTAGATTCCAGGTGGGACTTGATGCGGTATTTGTAATATTATAGTAGAGTTCTGTCCTAATGGTACCATTATACCGACTCCGTAATTTCCTATCTTAATTGGTTGAGAAGGATGTAATGGAAATTCGTTCTTTATATCGTTAGCTGGTATATTGCCCAATTGTTGGCCAGTCCACTGATATAATACTGTACCATTAGGATATAGCACTTGAACTAAAACGACAAATCCGCCATAAGTATCTGGTCCTGCTGTTCTTGATATCTGCAAGAATAATGTACCATTTTCATAAAGTTTAGTACCTATAAGAGAGTAAGCAGGAGTTTTAGAGTAGTTGGTCAGTTTGCCAAATCCTTGAAAGTTAATTTGATAAAGGCCAAATGTCACACCAGTCGCTAATAACATCATAATAATTGCAATTAAGCTTATAGCTTTGCCATTCATAGCTCATCACCATAATGGGATGTGATATTTTCCAATTCTTATTCCCTTGGACTTCTTAGATAGGAGGGAGTCTATTGAAAGCCATCTACTCCCTGTAAATACGAACATAAATGCTGCAGCACCTTCCACTGAAGCTATCTGCCATTCATCTACACATGTCGAACCTAGCCATCCCGCCGCTAAACCTATTCCCCACGCTAATCCCGCTAATACTAATCCAGATAGCCTAGTTAGAAATCCAACTATCATAAATAGTCCAAAGATCGCCTCCAATGCAGTAAATAATATTATAAAATCGTATAACTGAGCGGGATTTAGTAGAATACTTTCTAACATACCTCTTATTGGTGCCCATGCATGAGGTAGGAAAGTTATGAGCTTTCCACCCACGTATTGGCTACTATTGGGATCTAGTTTTGCAGGTACGTTAATAGCCCTTCTAACGAAAGCGGAGAAGAACATCCACCCTAATGTAACTCTGAGAATTGGGAGGAATTTTTGAGTTTGATCTACTGTGACTTGGGACATACGTTATCCCAAATAATTATATCTACTTACTAATTAATAAGCCTTTCTGTAATATAAGATAATGTTTTTTATTTTTTATCTACATTTAAGTAAATTATATAGTTTGCCTTTGAAGCTCTAAAAAACCTCGTCAATAGATGTTCATCTATTGAATTTGAGTTGAGTTTTTCATTTATTGGACTTTTTTATTACTTTGTGTGGTTTTTCAAGCTCTACGTTACTCTTTCATATTCTCTTCATAGTAAAAAGAGCGTTCCAAACCAGATAATTTACAAATACACCACAAAGCACTTTTTATTGAGAATAATACATAATTTACACTATCTGCGCTAGGAAAGGAGTAGTTTAAAAGTACTTGATATGATTGTTAATCTAATTACAAAAATTGCGGGCAGAAAGCTTCGCCTTTTTAAGGCGTGGAGGAAGTCAGGAAAAACCTAGAAGTAAGCAATATTTCCTTTGAGTTTACTACTTGTAGGACTATTATAGGAAATATCAAATCTTATGAATGATAGAGACTTTCTTTCCGCAAGCCCATATTGTGAATTTTTATTAACGTTTAAGAGAGACAGAAAATGCAGGTATCATTTTGAGGGCTTGTTAACGTCAACAATGAAAAAGAGTATGGGAAGATTTTTAACTGTGCCCATTTTCACATTAACTGCATGCAGAGGGTTATTCTATCATTTGTAAAGTGGATATTTCCATTATCGATATTCTGGGGTTTCGCATTTCCCCTAACTAAGATAATTACTTACTCCGTATCGCCGATGGTTATTAGCGTGGTTAGAATTGGAGTGGCTTCAATTTTCTTCTTAATACTAGGAAAGGGATTATCCATAGGAGTAAGGCAATTCGTTAATGGCTTGCTTAATTTTGCGTTCTTTCTAATTTTATTAAATGTGGGCATCACTCTATCCCCAAATCCCGGTCTAGTCGCGGTTATGATATATACACAACCAATTTTCGTCCTTATAATAGAGAGAATATTGGGTTCCAATATTAACATTAAGGGAACTATTGGTATTGTACTGGGAGTTATTGGCGTAATATCTTCAGCAACTTTATCGTTTGATATTGGACTGATTTTCGGTTTGTCAGCTGGAATATTATGGGCTGGAGGAACAGTATACTATTCCAGATACTTGGCTAGAGAAAACGTAGCTAAGCTGAATGCGTTTATGACGCTTACTTCACTTCCCTTTGTTTCAGCTTTTATACCCTTCGATTACTACTTTAGATTTAGTTTGATCACGTTAGCTTTACTTCTATTATTAGCAATTACGGCGCAAATCTTAGGGTTTTATTTTTGGTTTAACGGAGTAAGGGAAATTGGAAGTATTTACGCTAGTTCTGGAGCACTCTTAGTGCCAGTTATGGCTTACCTTTTTAGTTTTGCAGTTTTAGGAGTTGTACCTACATTACCACAAATAATTGGATCGATTATAACATTAATAGGAGTTTATCTAACCATAACAAGTAGGGGAGGACCTAATAAGAGGTGATTGACCTATTTAGGGGAAGGAGAAAAGAGTAGATATGTTAAATAAAGGTCGTGAAATAATTATAAACGGTAATAAGTATGCTATTTCTTAAGGTAAGTTTGATATGAAAGTACTAGATTATTACAAAATTTAGAGAGAAATTCGGACAAATAAGTTATTTTAAAATTTGCGTTCAATAGATGTGGTTTCGAGGATAATCATGATCATATTGCTGTGAAGAAATTGTATGGAAGGGAGTTCTTATCCTCTTAACCGCCTCTCATATGAGAGATGCAACTCCGAATTGATGAGGGGGCCCTTTAGGTAATGAGGAAATCAGAGGTTAAACACTTTCACAAGATTAGAAGGGAGTCTTAGAAATCTGTCAAATCTTATTTTACAGCTGAACGTAGATCTGTCAAATAATAATTGACAGTCTTAAGGATAACAAGCAAACTCACCTCTAGGTCAAGACAGTAGAAGAGGAACAGAGAGGGTGAAGTTAGAGATAGCACATAAACTATTTTATAAAGAGAATTTTTTATAAAATTCTACTAACCCGCTATAAGCGATCACTAACGAGTTTAGCCTTATTAACTTCTCCTCTGTTAGATCGTAATAATTTATTTGAATAATAGGATTTACTGTAACAGAGTTGAGACTCGCAGAAATTGCCATCTGAGAAGTCATTCCTTTACTCAGCTTACTTAACTTTATGCTTACTCTGTACTCCTTACCCTCTAATTCTTTTTCAAACTCCTCCTTTTTCTTATTTAACGACTCTATGACCTCATTTAAATTTGAAGATAAGAACAGCTTCATGAAAGGTCTTAGCGAAGTTTTCTTATCTAACTTTATATTCCCTTTTCTCTTTAGTAGCATTTCCCCAACCTTTTTGAATTCATCATTACATAATTTCATGTACTCCTCTCCATAACCTATATTACAATAGCTTCCCATTAGTATCTGGGCAATTACTTTACCCAACATGGTATAATCGTAATAGTACATGGCCTTTCCATCTCTTAGAGTCCTATCCACATATTCGTCAAGATGTGATTTACTTTCATTTTCATTCAGTAATGAAAGCAGAGACGGGTTAATTTTCTTTTTAGTATCATCGATCTGATTAATTAAAATCTGTCCACCACTTTTATTTATAATCTCAACTATTCTAGCAACTGGACCTTTATCTTCTCTCTTCTCCACGATATAGCTTACATCAACTCCTTCAAGATATAAATTCCTCAGAGCCTCATCTAAATTGTCATATTCCGCGGTCTTAGGAGTTAGTGTAACAACTAGATACTTTATAGGAGTAGGAGAGGATGACGAGTCCTCATTATTATTCTCTTTACCTCTGATTAACCTTCCCAATCTCTGATAAAACCTTAAAGGACTTTGAGGTACATCAGTCATTATCAATAGTTTTGCTTCTGGAATGTCAATCCCTTCCTCTCCAACTAATGTTGAGATCAGAATATCAATTTCGCCTTTCCTTAAACTTTGAACTACTTTTAATCTTTCATACCTTGAAGAGTCTCCAGTTAGTACTTTCACTTTCCCCAAATCAGAAATGGCTTTTTCGAACTCAAATGCAGTAGACTTCCTAGATGTGAATATTAAGACTGGCTTAAACTCCTCAACTTTGTATACGTTTAAAACGCTCCTCAAGGCTCTAGCCTTATGGCTTAACTCCTTAGAATCACAAAGTGAATCTATATAGGGACTTTCCTCCACCTTTCCCATTAATCGTCTATAACTTTCGCAAAAAGCTTCCTTACCGTAGGTGTAAAGTGTTAACTCTAGGAATTTAACAGTCTCCTTATTTCCCTTTATATTTCCTTTAAAGAAGGCTTCATATACGGAGTCTTCTAGGCTATTGAATTCAGAGTCAAAGATATCTGCTATTGCTTTTGGAAGTTTAAAAGTAGGATCTATTTGCGATAACGCTTTGAAATCATAGGCTAAATATTCAGGCTCCCCTAAAACCTTGACTAGCCGTAAGTCTACTAAGTACTTTTTATAAGATGGTAATAAGGCTGTAAATCCTATAAGGTATTTAGGTTCTAAATTAACTATAAAATCTTGATATCTTGCATCTCCAAAGGCATGATGAACTTCATCAATTATTATAGAATCTGCATAGTCCAAACATTTAGCAGCTGTAAATGGGGTTGAAACTATTATTTTCTTACCTTGCTCGAAGGATTCGCAATTTCCCTCATATTCCATTCCCGCATCATTGCCGAAAACTCGCTTCCAGAATCTATGATACATTTGATCACAAAGTAATCTCGTAGGTTCTATAATTATTATCCTATCCACTTTATTTGAAAGATAATAAGCAACGTATAGTTCAACTAGCGTTTTTCCACTACCTGTGGGCATTGATACTATTATAAATCGTTTTTCATTCATCATTTTTTCCAGTTCTTCACTAATGTACTTTTGGTATGCGTAAATTTCAACTCCAAGTTTTTCCTTAATAAGCTTACTGAAGTCGCTAATTGTCACGGTATAGAGATAATAGGTGCCGAAGTGAAAAAGTTTGTGTCTGATCTTATTGAGAACGGTTTTTAAAATCAAGATGAAATTTGTTCGTTGAAATTGAAATGCTCTTCATAACTATACATTGCTTTAAAACGCATGAATAACTCTGCCGATTTTATTTCAACACATTAATACATTATTGCATCATAGAACTGTAACTTGTTTTTCATTATCAATCCCCTAATTTAGAGCATAATCAGATTTCTATCACTTATTGTAAGAAAGATTTATGAAATCATATAGAACTCTTAGAATTAAAAATAGATTTCTCTACGACGATTAAGCCGAAAAAGATTTATAATTATGTTTTACAAGATTAACATATGAGTCAAGAAAACAATGAAAACAAGAAGAAAACAGTTACAATAAGGGGAGTAGATGAGAAAATATATAGAAAGCTAACAGAAATAGCTAGAACGTCCGGTAAGACTGTTGGGGAAGTTGCAAATCAAGCGTTTAGGACATTTTTAGACGTTACTGAAACAGCTAAGCGAACTGCATCTGGGGTAATTGAGAGCGGAAAGACGTTTATTGAGGGTTTTAAGGAAGGAATAGGAAACATCCTTGTAATTTCTGATATAGATGAGTTATCAATTAATAGGGAAGAGTTAATGGAAGCTGGTAAACCTATTGTGTTTAGAAATATAAAGAGACTAAATTTAGTAGGACTTACTAATGAAGATATTGATAAGTATATACAAGAAATAAGTGGCGTTGATGAGCTTATAGTATCACCGAATGTCAATAAAATAAAATTATCACAGAAATGCAGAATGGTAAAGAGAATAATAGTACAAAATACTGTATGATAATTAAAAATATTTTGAATATAAGTTTATTCTTTAGGGTTATTTGTAAACTATTGCATCTTGATATGTTGTTACTATGTAGAGAATATAAAAAGTAAGGTAAATTTTGTAAAACTCCCTACAAGGTGTACAATTTTTATAGATTTATTTCTTACAAAGAATCCGTGAAATTTGTGTTAGATTTGTAAATTTACTGAAATTTTATCGTTATACCAATGTTAGAAATTTATATAAGCAGAATGTAATCACGTAATTCACAAATATGAAGGCAATTGAATAATGGAAAAGGAAACAGCAATTACGTTGATGTGGTTGCAGATCCTTTCTCTTAAGCTCATAACCACAATTTTGATTCACATTATAAAAAATTTTGATTTTAAGTTTTCCATAATTATTTAAAAACTTCCAGGTATAGAGTTATATAATGTCCGAGGTTATAGAAGTCCGTTCGCCTTCCAATTTAAAGGTAATTGGCACAGTTAAAAGAATGAGCAAAGATGAGGTCAGAGGGGAAATAGAGGAAGCTTATAAAGGATTTGAGATAATTTCAAAGATGCCCCTATATAAGAGAACTGCAATTCTAAGAAAAGTTTCAGAAATCTTAGAAAGAGAGCAAGAAAGGCTAGCTAAACTACTTGCTATGGAAGCGGGAAAACCAATCAGAGATTCTAGAGTTGAGGTTATGAGAGCTTCTAGATTGTTTAGACAAGCTGCAGAAGAAGCGTCCATTGTGTTAGAAGGTAAGAATTATAGAGTAGATGCATATGAATATCCTCCCGGAAATGAGAATAGAATAGTTATTAGTACTAGGGAACCTATAGGTGTTGTAAGTGCTATACTGCCTTTTAATTTCCCTATAAATTCATTTGCACATAAGGTTGCTCCTGCGTTGGCCGTAGGTAATTCAGTAGTGGTCAAACCGAGTCTAAATACTCCTCTAGCAGCTATCGAGATGAGAAAGATCCTTATTGAAGCCGGATTACCTGACAGTGTAGTTAGAGTAGTTACTGGTTATAGTAGCGAGATAGGAGATGAGGTGGTTACACATCCATTAATAGGTTTAATCACTTTGACTGGTTCTACTCAAACTGGATTAAGAATAGCGTCAAAGGCAGTTTCACTAGGTAAAAGGATAATCATGGAATTAGGTGGTTCAGATCCCATAATTGTTTTAGAGGATGCCAATATAGAAAGGGCAGTATCAATAGCTGTTAGGGCTAGATTTGAGTATGCTGGACAGAATTGTAACGCTGGCAAGAGAATTATAGTTAGGGAAGAGATAGCTGATAAGTTCACTAAGGCCTTTAATGAGAGAGTTAAGGCGTTAAAAGTAGGTGATCCATTAGACGAGACTACTGACGTCGGTCCCGTTATTAATAAGGAGAGTTTTGAGAACTTGAGCAGTGTGATTGAAGATGCTAAGTCAAAGGGTGGGAAAGTGGAAGTGTTAAATAAAGGACCAGAGAGTGGTTACTTCTTCCCATTAACAGTCGTGGAAAACCCATCATTGGATATGTTAGTATTAAAGAGCGAAGTGTTTGGACCAGTAGCACCTATTGTTAGTGTAAGAAGTGATGAAGAAGCTATTCAAATAGCTAATTCAACGGATTATGGGTTACAATCTGCCATCTTTTCCAACGACGTGAATAGGGCTCTAAAGATAAGTAGAGAATTGAAGTTTGGTGCAGTTATTATAAACGATAGTACTAGATTAAGATGGGATTCATTGCCATTTGGAGGTTTCAAGAAGACTGGTATTGGAAGAGAAGGTGTTAGAGATACAATGCTTGAGATGACTGAGAACAAGTTGATAGCAATAACGCTTTTATGATTTTTATATAGCTCATGGTGGCTTAAGTCTCCATTCTGTAAGCCAAAAATAATTCTGGTTGAAGTGCAGTTCATGATTACAATTTATATATTTTTATTAACAACTCAATTAAGAAAATTATTAGATATATTTCAGATGATATTTCAATATTAGAGTTATTAAGAAAATTATTTTATATTAGTTTTTTACTTATAATTATATATTAATTTCTTTATTCATATTAAGGTTAAGATACGCAATATCAATGATAATTATGTCCTCGGAGAAAAGAAAATATACTAGAGATTTGGTTAAAGTAATGAGAGGTAAAATAATTTGGCTAGTAGTAGTTTGGCATTGTCATTTATTGTACACTCATCTCCAAGACTTACATATAGATCTTTTAGGATTCTCTCATAGTATTTATATGAAGTATTTAGAACCTCATGGAGTATATGAGCCTTAGCTAATTTACAATTATTCTCGATTATGGAGAGTAAGATAAAGGGAAGTCTTGACAATAACGATTTGGGTGCTAGGATCTCCACAATCTGCTCATTACTTAGGCTATTTAAAATAGATTGGACTTCATTATGTTGAATCTCTAACGGTCTTTTGAAATTTAATGGAATTGGTGGTTTTTTCTTTTGTTTAATTGAAAGTATGATTTCTTGGCAAATAAGTTTGTGAATTGCGTCAAGTTTCATACATTCGTCTATAAAGCTATCAAAATTGTTAGTGTTAAGCATTGTAGTGTATTCCAGTGCTGGAAGATAAACTGGGTTCATATCGGGTTTAAAGACTTTTAATACTTCATTTTTCGAGGGAGTTATTTGATTTTTATCGCCTAATATCGTGAGCATAAGTTGAGTTAGAACCTTAGACTCACTTGCAAAATTTAATAGCGAACCGTAATTTGCCATTAAATCTTGGTATTCCTTTCCAGTCAGTGCAAGCAATATAATATAATATGCTAGGGCTGTTGAAGGTATGGTTAAGCTCATGATTAACACATTAATAAAATTGTTTACGATATTATTCCATAGAGTCTGTACGTCTGTAGTAATTTGGAGTTCAGACGTATCTAATTGAGTAATTGAATCAGTAATTAGCATCTTTAACATAATTTCAAATGGTTTATAAGATAGATAATTTCCAATTTCTTTTGGATTACGTGACGCATTTTGATAAAAATTAATTGCTTGTCTCAGATAAGATGGATCATCACTGGCTAAGCCTTTTAAAAAATAAATTCTACCGCGGTAACCGTTAATAAACGCTGATGTGTTGTTAATTAAATCATTGATAAATTCTTCATAAGTTACATCAAGGTCATGCCATCTTAGGTATTCCCTCACTTCATTTGTAATAGATACCCCTTTTAATTGATTTTCGAGATCCCTTATTTTACTCTCCGCTTCGTCTAATTTTCCAGAATTAATCGATGTTATTATCTCAGATTCAAGCGAATCTATATTCAGTATAGACATTAATCCAGGGTCTGTTATTTTGCCTTTTTTTAGTAGTATATTTTGTGCGACTTCTTTGGGGACGCTACATAGAGTGGACAATAGATTATAAGTCTTAATGAGCCATGCAATTGACCATTGAAAGGTGACGCCATAACTAATTCCATTTAGAAGCCATACTAATTGTTTACATAAGTCCGTATGTCTTGGTTCTAAACTATATCGTAGAGTTAATGAATAAAGAACAGGTGAAACATTATCTATTAGAAGATTTTTATCTTTTCTTCTTAATACTCTTGAAACTTGATTTGCTAAAATAATTAAATACCATATTAATTTGTATCCGCCAACTAACATCTGCGGGATTGCAATGTTCGATAGGTACAAAGCGTCATTTATACATCCACTTTGTGCTGTCATTCCCAATAGGGATAAGCCAGCAAGATAGGGAATTAGTGGCAATCCGACCTTACTTTCTTGTATTCTATTGGTTACTCTATTTATTTCGGAACAGAGAAAATCGCTTCCCACTTTATTAACTATATTTGTCAATGATATAGTTTCTAAAGTAGTGTTATTACTTTCTATAGATTTTTCTAAATCTTTCCTACCTTCACTTAAAACAAAGTTACTGAATAATTCATAGAATATTTGAGGAACATAGTAGCCATCTGATGACTCTACTAAGAGTAATTTATCCATTTTATGCTTATCGGTAATGGGAAAGACATTACTATACGTCTCTTTGAATTTTTGAATGGCTTCGACGGGATAATCACTTATCGCTGAGCCTAAAATATATAGGAATCTCCTCTTAGCTTGTTCATCCATCTCAATTTCGTTTAGGTAGTGAATGAAACTTTTAAGGGTTATCTGCGTTATTGCTTCCTCCCTATCCACACTTATTTTACCCATTTTATTCTTCGCGTCATTTAAGGCGTCTATAAGGGGTTCAACTACCTCTTTAACCTCTTCATTTACGCTACTAGCGTTGTTAACTATTAAGTCTCGTAATATATTCTCAACAAGGTCCTCTTTTCTCATGGATAGCCACCTAATGAAGTATTTTGCTTGCTGAGCATTACCACCGATTGTGGTGTAATAATCTATGTACTCAAGCCTAACTTCATTGTCAATATTCTTAATAGTTACAGGTTCTTCGAAGAATTTCATTGGTATAGCCCCAAATTTTCCCCTAATTATTAAAGGAACGGCTAGATAACTTGCTATCCTCTTATCTGATCTAAAATAAACTTCCCAAATAATTAAAGCAATAAGTGAATTTACGTCTCCTTTAGCCTTACCTATTATTTGCTCAACATTATCGATTTTACAATTTGTTTCATTAATGACTAATCCGACGTACTTACTTATTAATGCGTAATTGCCTTTGAACTCTTTTAATATTAATTTACCTAATATTTCATTTTTTGTAGAGTCTTTACAGTGGCTATAGGTTTCAATAATACCTTTAATAAATTCTAAAGTTGAATTAACACTTTTATTGAATTCCTCATCAAAATCGATTATATTTTCCTTAAGGTACCTTTTCTTTTCTGAGCTTAATTTACTTTGTAATACATCATAAATATTAGAGGGCATTACTATAAGAACTGGGATTTCAAACTTCGTTGACAGATCTACTAATAAATTTACATTTTCAGTTATGGATTCATATAGATTATTTACACTCCCTAGTCTTGCAACCTCTCCTCTATTATCTCCATAGAGTTCTGGCGGAAAAACGTCAAACAAGATTGCTATTGGATATTTCTCTTCTCCCATTCTTATTAAAGTATTTTTGATATTTCTATTTATAATTTCATTTATACTAGAAGGGTAATAAATAGACCATCCTTTTTTGAGGAGATTTGCCATCACATATTCCGCTAATCTAGACTTCCCACTGCCCATAGATCCCTTTATTACGATTAAATTGCTACCATCTCTCTCAATTTTACTAAGTATCTTGTTAGCCATTTCATTAAAAATTCCTTCAGTTACTAGTTCAGTATTATCCCACTTTATTACCCACTTGCCATTCTTAGAATATATAAACCAACTATCGGGACTGTCATAAAACCCTATTGCATTTAGCATCACTTTCAGTTTTTTTATTTTCTCAGAAATTCTATTATCTATTTGTTCATTGAGTTTTTTCACATCTGCTTCTGTAACTATATTTGATTCTATCAATTTTGAAATGTTATTTATGAATATCTTGAACTCATCTATTGTCAATCCCCAACTGGAGGCTATCTCATCAACTAATGCTTCGTAGCGATCATCATTGACGTAATCTTTTGCCTCCTTAACTGTTATTATAAATTGAGCTAAATCTTCTACGAAATTCTTCTTGAGTTCCTTATTTTCAGCCAGATAATTGAGAAAAACATTTTCTTGCTTTTTAATTTTTTTACGTAAACGTTCTATAAATTTTGGTAATAATCTATCATTTAGGCTTTCCAATAAGATAGCTAATACGTCGATCAAGAATATACTCTTTATAAAGGATGACAGCACTACAATAGTCCAAATAGGAATTGCAGTATCACTGCTAATTTCTGCAAGTAACTTTTTGATCCCCATAAACTCTTTACCTAGCTTTCTAATCTTTTCAACAGCTTCTTTATCATTTGAATTCGGATTCTGATAAAGTTTAATATTTAAACCTTTTAATCGAGGTCCAATATTTATTTCATTTAAAGAATTTTTGAGATGCTCATGATTAATAAGTAACCATTCATCTATATTCTTTTTTCCGATTATATCCTCATGAAGAGCTGGTAAGTAATAAACTATTGTTTGATTGCCTAAACTCGAACTTGAGAAATACCTCGCGAGATGAAACGCTGTAGTTGTATCACGAGGTATGGCTATAATGATCATATTTTCTGATAGCTTCCTTCCTATATGATCTACGATATTACTATCTACTTTTTCCAGTACGTAGTCTACTCCCTCGTGTTGCTTATAACCAATTACGTATAAATTGGAATATGATTTTTTGAGATCGCTAATTAGCTTATACCTATTCGAACCTGAGGGAATGAAGAAAATAATCTTATGATTTTTTATTATTTCATCAATTTTCCTTTTCAAATTACCATAAGAAGAATCTAAACTAAACTCATTAGAATTGCTGTAATTCTCACTTTCCATTAAGATAACTTTCGAGAAATGACATTATATGTGTTTTCACGTTCTTATGAAGCTTAATTTTCTTAAACACCTTTAATTACCTCAGATAAAAATGGCTAATATCTCAAAATAATTTTTAAAATGAGAGAATATAAAATAGAAAGAGAAAAGTTATCCATTATTCCTTATAAATATTGTCTATGGGTTTATTTACGTTAATCCTCATACGAAAAACTCACATATTTCACCTCAAATAACTCATATTCCTAGGAAAACGAAGTAAATGCCAAGTTCTTTACTTAATATAAGTAAGTCCTAAATTGTTAACATTAAAAATACGTCACCAAATATTATTTATGGAATTCTATCCTATGTATTGCTTTGTTCATGTATTACTTAATCACCTTATGTCTTCCACAATTTTTGTATCATAATAAATTTTATTCCATTATTTTGTCTGCACAGTTTTTATAACTTATTTCTAATGAACTTTTTGAAGTACTCAGTAGGGTTATGAGAACGAGTTAATTTAATTAATAATTAAGAACGCGCTAGTTTTATAACATGGAAATTCTATTAAATAACATATGGCTAGTAGAAGAATAAGAACCTATATCCCAGGATTGGATGAGATACTCTATGGAGGGATTCCGGATAGGCATATAGTTCTTGTATCTGGAGGACCAGGTACTGGAAAATCCATATTGGGAAAACAATTCCTCTATAATGGTCTGACTAATGGTGAGAGCGGAGTATTTGTAGCCTTAGAGGAACACCCAGTATCAGTATTAAGAAGTTTTGAACACTTCGGATGGGACGTTAAAAAATATGAAAAAGAAGGAAAGTTCGCTATAATCGACGCATTTACTGGAGGCTACGGAAGCACTGCGCAAAGAGAGAAGTACGTGGTTAAGAATGTTGATGACGCTAAGGAACTGTCGGATATTTTGAGAAGTGCTATAAAGGACCTAAATGCAACTAGGGTAGTTATAGACTCCGTAAGTACCTTATATTTAACTAAACCGGCGATGGCTAGAAGCATAGTAATGATGTTAAAGAGGGTTATATCCGGATTAGGCTGTACTGCAATTTTCGTAAGTCAAGTATCAGTCGGAGAAAGGGGATTTGGTGGGCCTGGTGTTGAGCATGCAGTTGATGGTATAATAAGGTTAGATCTAGATGAAATTGAGGGTATAATGTATAGGTCAATAATTGTATGGAAAATGAGAGATACTAAGATATCTATGGTTAGACACCCAATGGATATAACTGACAATGGCATTATAGTGCAATGGGATAAGTATTTAAAAATTACCAATTTTAAAGCGTCCGTGGAGCCATTGCCACAGAAAGAAATAGAGGAGATGAAGAAAGCAGTCGAAGAAGCTGAAAAGAGAGTTGAGGTCACTATTAAGGAGGAAGAAGAGGAAGAGTGAAGATACATTAGTTATTTAACTAACAAATGTATCTTATAATGCATGGATAGGATAAGCATTTTTTCCTTGATTATTGCAAGGATTTTTAGAAGCTTATCAGCTGGTATAATATTCGTAATTTTACCTTATCTAGTTCTCTTAGAGTTAAAGTATTCTTCCTTAATTTTAGGTTTCGCATACACTGTTGGCACCCTCTCAACCGCTGTACTAGGCTTAATAGTAGGATATATTGCAGATCTCTATGGTAGAAAGTACTCTCTAATTTTAGCATCATTCCTATTGCCACTTAGCGCAATGCTAATTGTTTTAAATCACTCTCTAATATCCTTATTTATAGCATCCGCTTTAGGTGGCTACTCAGCCACTGGAGCAGTAGCAGGAGGTGGTATTGGAGGTATTGTGGCTCCGATACAAAATGCGTTACTTACTGAATTAACAGATGAGACGAACAGGACATTTTACTTCTCTCTATTCACTTTCCTATCTGGGATCGCTGCTTCAGTTGGGGCTTATATTGCTGGATTCTTTAAGGTAGATGAAGGATTCATGATAGCCATGCTTTTAGCTTTCATCTCTGTTATAGCTTTAATTCCAGTTAAAAGTAAGAATATAAGGGCTCATTCTGCTTCCCTAAAGAGTAAAGTTGTCATTGGCAAGTTTTCAATCACTGGAGTGTTAAATGGCTTCTCTGTGGGTTTAATAACCCCATTCCTAATACCGTTTTTCATACTGGTCTATCATGTTCCTAAGTCTGAGATGTCCATCTATACTTTCTATAGTAGCTTAATAGCTTCCGTCTTAATTCTTTTAGCACCTTATATAGATAAGAAAATGGGTTTCCTAATGAGCATTGCTGTTACTAGAGGCATTGCCGGTGTACTATCCGTAATAATGCCTATCATAAGAATCTTTTCTGTTTCTCTAGGGATATATCTAATTCTCCCTGCAATGAGAATTTTATCTTTGCCAATACAACAAAGAGCTATGACGCAAATGGTAAGTGAAGACGAAGTAGGGAGAGCTATGGGAATTAATCAAGTTACTAGATTAGCTTCATCTTCTGCATCTACAAGCATTACTGGCTATCTCTTCTCAGAGTCAGAGATTGACTTACCGTTTTTCATTTCTGGTGTCGTTATGTTTTTAAATATTTATTTGTATTATAGATTCTTCGGAGGTAAAAATGAAATTAATAGACCTACACGAGGATCTAGCGTATTCAAATCAACAAGGAATTGACGTAATTAATGGTAATATACAATCTAGTATAAAAATGCTTAAAGAATATGATTCTTTGGTATTTGCCTCAATTTTCCCCCATGTGAATACCTGGGATGAGAGGAGTGATGAGCTAACAGCTCTTTACGGAACACCTACAAGGTCGACTAACTTCTCTTTAGAATTATTCTTAGACCAGGTTAAGTTCTATTATTACCTTGATAGGAAAAATTTAGCTAGGGTTGTTAAGAGCATAGATGACGTTAACATTCAAGGCGTTAAACTATTGTTATCTCTAGAAGGCGCTGATGTATTAAGGGACTATAACGACCTATATATTTTAAAGGAGTTGCATGTATACAACCTTGGGTTAACGTGGAACTATGATAATAAATTCGCCTCTTCATGTATGTCAAAAAAAGATTATGGGTTAACCTCAGAAGGGGAAGAATTAGTTAAGTTAAGTAACAAATTGGGGATTATAATTGACTTAGCCCACGCAGGTAAGAGAACTGTCCTAGATGTTACGTCAATTTCTAAGAAGCCGGTAATAGTATCTCACGCAAATGTTAGTAAGCTTAAGATTCATAGGAGAAATTTAGATGATGAGGAGATCGAGGCAGTTGTCAAAACTAAAGGAGTTATCGGAGTTACAGCAATAGTATCAACACTAAAGGAGCCAACGATAAATGGAGTAATCGAAAATATAAAGTACATAGGAGAGTCTTTCGGATGGGAGTACGTAGCATTAGGGACAGATTTTTTAGGTATAGAAGAAACACCTAAGGGATTTGAGAACGTGCTAAAGATTAAAGAGTTGGCTAAGGTGATAGAAGGACATGAAGAAGAAGTCCTATGGAAGAATGCATACAGAGTAATTAAGGAGAATCTGACTCCCTAAATTATAACATTTAAGCGTCAGTTAGCGCATTTTTATAAGGAGAGATGTCTTAAGCTGTCTAAAATAAATCTTTATGAGAGGGAAAAATAAGAAATGGTTTTTAAATAACTGGGGATATTAAATTACTAGAAGATACACTTTGATTAATGGCATGATAAATAAAAAACATTCACTTTCTTCTAAGCATTAATAGAATTGCAACTGCTATTATCACAACTACTATTATACCTATTAGCGTATATATTAGAATAGGAGTGGATAACAGATTCGAGGCTTGCATCTGAGGAGCATAACCATATACTATATAGTATGTAGTTGCTGGATCGTCAAATACCACAACCTTACCATTATATACGAAGTAATTATTCGGATTTAGTTGCTCCATTCCATTACTAGCTTCCTTAAAGACTGTCACACTTTCATTCCTCGCTAAACTTACATTGAAAACTATGTATCCTGAAGCACTCACGTTAACTACTTGTGAGATATAACTCTTACCCCCTATACTAACGTTAGTTACTTTTACGGAGCTAGGAGTAACTTGATTCACGTATTCGTAGGATCCGTTAGGCATGATCATAACGTACCCGCTAGCGTTAGTAACGTTCAAGAATACTAATGTTGCTGGTTTCAAAACTACAACTTGATGATATAAATTAACGTTTGCTGTGCTTTCTACTCCTTGGTTTGTTATTACTACAACAGCTGGATTACCGTTTACTGGAATTACACTAACTGTTTCCGGCTTTGCCTTTATGTATTGTGCGTTTGGATTGATTATGACCTTTAGGTGCGATGTTATACTATTATAGGTTATATTTATTAATAATCCTTGATGGCTAAGGTAAATTGACGAAAACGAACTATCTAAATCTCCTATTATACTGCCATTTGCTCCAAAGAATTCAATATTGGTAAACCCTACATTACCCCTTGCCTGCGTTACCTCTGTGCTGAATAATCCGCTAGCCTCTCCTTCCCATATCATTGCTGGAACATAGGTTCCATTATAATAAGCTATGGAAGTATTATATGGGGCCTCAGTCTCAATTCCCTCATAACTAAATTCCATCCCACTGTATCTTTCGGGGTATGTACTTTGCAGTGTTATAGTTAGCTGAGTCTCACCAGTCATCGTAAGAGTTACCTTATGCAATAACAATGAGACACTTTTTTCGTAAGCTTGTTGACTATGAGATATATTAAAGGTAACATTTGCAAAATTAGTTCCGTTCAAGAACTGTAAAATTAGCTGTACAGTGGAATTAAAATACGCTATACCCGTTACTGTGGTGCTACCATTTGTGAATCCAGACCATACCAATTCCTCCATTAAGTTTGGTTCAATTAGTATTACCCTAGCTAATTGGGGTATTTGAGAGTTTATGCTTATGGTAAATGGCGAAACTGTTACCTTTATTTGACCAGTATAGTTCGCTGTGTTTCCGACATTTACATCAAAGCTATAGCTATTATACGTTACTGTCCTTTCGTTGTTGGATCTTGAGAGTGTAGTATTATATGTAGTATAGGAATATTTATACGTGATATGTGAAGGGGTTATCTGAAGGGTTGAAGAGTACTGTTGATACATCACAAGCAAGGAATTGCTATTACTATCGCTCATGGCAACTAATGTTACTGAGGATATGATAATTAAGAAGAGAAGGAAAATTCTAGGACTCATCAAGGTATCTCTCCTAGGCTACCTTATAAAATTAATCCAAATATCACTTGTTTTTTGTTTCTCTTTTCTTTTATTATCAAACATTAATACTTTCATTAGCGATTAGCATCTTAAATTAAACTATAATCATCGAGATTTATACTATTATATTATGGTATGCTAAGTTTCTTAGTAGTGGCGACAGCATGAGTATGTTTAAACTTCCACGTTAATAAGGTCAATGATAAAAATCACATTACAATACTGATGACGGGAACCTCGCCACTTAATAGTGGGGAGGAAGTCAAGTTTCACCTGAATAAAGACTATAATAAAACTTATAACGAAGTGATCCTTGCTATCCTCTTAACTCACTATCATTAATGATTTATAGTATTGTAGCAGATTCACACTGTTTCAGGTTTTAACTAGTTGTAGCGTGATTTTCTCTAATATAATATTTTTGATTGGAACCGAGACCGATTAATTTCCATTAAACTTTCTCTCGTTAAGTAGCTGTATATTTCTCTCACTATGAAAAGCGCTGTAATCAAGTATCGAGAACCTCCAACATAGATTATTAAATTGAAAAAATATTATCTATTAATTGATGGTTACATTTTTATCCCTTATGTATTCTGCTACTAAATCGTCATGAACTATAACAGTTTTACATTCGAAACAGTTAAAAATTAATCTAACTCCCACAACCAAAATCTTTTATATTTGAGTTTTCTTATTATTTCTTGGGTTTAAAATATGGTGTTTAAACACATAATTTTAGCATATGATGGATCTGAAAATGCAAAAAGGGCTTTAAATGTAGCGGTAGATTTAGCAAAAAGGTATGAGGCAAAACTTACAATAGTTGAAGTTATAGATACTTCTGTATTAGTTGGAATGGGTCTTGGTCCCGTACCCAGCGAGGTAATAAATCAAATGTACGATAAGGCAAAAAGGGATGTTGAAGAGGCTAAAGAAAAGGCTACTAGCAGTGGAGTTAAGGAAGTAGAAGCTGTAAACATAGAAGGAGACCCTGCATCAGCGTTATTAGACTACGCAGGAAAAGTAGGTGCTGATTTAATAGTTACTGGCAGTAGAGGATTATCTACTGTGAAAAGGCTGTTTCTTGGAAGTGTCTCGTCTAGACTCGTTCATGAGGCCAAAATACCAGTATTAGTAGTTAAGTAAAGATTTTTCTTTGCCTAAATTTTCTATAACATAATAAAGATGCATCTATGAATTTTCATATAAGGTTCCATTAGCCTTAGTATAAATATTTAAGGACATTTTACTTCTTGCCACTAATAGACTAGATGATATATTTAGGGAATTTTATAAGAGAATTAAGGAGAGAAGCGATAATTTGTATTTTTCTAGCAGATTCGAATTACCCCTTAATATCCACGTTGGGACGTAAACGTAAGTTCTACTACTTTATCAATTATAACTAATTAGCATGTTATGGATTCATAGAACTTCATTTATAGTAGTTGCGGTAGCTAAGAAGTCGATTATAATTAGACAAATATAGCTTGTGAAGAAAATTAAGATTCATCTCTAAATTAGCATAGATAGCGTAAAATATTCAGATGCTACACAAACTGCTACAAATACTGATAATCTTGAACTAACTAAGTAGTGTGTGTATCATTTGAAAACTAGACGATAATTCTATGAATAGTTCTGATAGAGAGAATAGCCTCAATTTTCAGAAAATCCACAAACTAACTAACTAAGATACTAAATACTTAAGTAGGACGCAAAAATTTATCATACTACCTAACGTTAAGTTCACGTTTGCTTTTAGAATAACAAACAAGATATCTTGCCTTCTCCTTTTAAAGTCATTTTTAAAATTAACATAAACCCTAAATTGAGGGTTTGATAAATAATCTTTCTAAGGAAGAATTTCAATTCCTTTCTCCTTTGCTATTTTCCTCAACTTTCTATCGTAAGTGGCTAATTTGGCCTTATGATGAATTGCAAAGGAGAGTATCACATAATCGTTAATGTCTTTAAGTGATCCATTATCTTTTTCAAGCATGTCAATGCCCTTTTCAATTATGCCTAAAGTTTCCTGATTTACATTAAAATTTTCCAATTCCCTTAGTTTCGTCTTAACAAAAGATAAGTCCTTTGTTAACTCTATCATAACTTTTATGTACTCATAAACTACAATTTGGGGAATTATAACGTCCTCTCTTTGAATTATTTCTACACTCTTATCAAAGAACTCACTATCGCTTAAAGTTGCATAAACTAAAACATTAGTGTCAACTACTATCATCTTCAAAAACCTTATCTGCAATCTCCTCTATTTCTTCAACACTTACCTTTCTGCCGAGAGAGATCGTAGTCCATGGTTTTTTGTAAGCTTTAATAACAACTTCGTCACCTCTAAGCTCAAATACGACATAATCACCTTCTTTAATGTTAAGCTTTTCCCTTATCTCAGAAGGAATTGTAACTTGGTAATTTCTTGTAACTTTAGAAGCGTATTTCATAGTTAATTCTAGGAATAGTAGATATATAAATCTATCTACTACTCACCATTACAAAAGTCGAGGACAAAAGGCTTCACCTCTAGAGGCTAAGAAATGGATAACAGAGCTAACTACTCGAAAGAGTAGTTCCAACCTAGATAGTTTTAGAATACTCTGTAAAACCTCTATGGTTTTAAAGATAATGCGTTATCTTTATAAACTATGTAGCCATGACAAGAAAAGGGAAGGAGCTAAGCGTTAATAGGGGGTTCAACGACATGTTTTCTACTTAGAGAAGTTTATGAAAAACTACTTGTTGGGTTTTTAGAGCTTTCTACCTCCAGCCACAGAGTAGCTAAGCTTTCTGCTTTCTTCTTAGTAACGCGTTAGCAATTACAAGAATTTAAGCACAAAAAGTGTAGACTCAATATCGAAAACCAACATATTGCAACACGTTGCCTCGTTATACGGTTACATATTATTTGCAAACTATCGTAGTTTAGAATTTTTTACTATAAAAGAATATTTAATTAATATTACCTTTAAAATACATCTCAAACTAGTAGCTAAATTACTTTCGCACAATCATGGTTGGACGTAAGAAAGGGAATATTTTAGTTCTTTTTTTATGATTGTTGTTCATTTAATTCTATACCATTTCTCTCAGCCCATACCTTTACTAGATCGTAACCGTACTTCTTTATAAATTCCTGCCTACCTTCTTTAGTCATCATTAATGGAGTCCATTCAGTTTCTAGATCAAGATCCACTGTTATACTTTTCGCAGGAACTGTTTCTTTTATAACTTGCTCTACAGTGTATTGTAAATCCTCTGTTACGGGGCAAGCTGGAGTTGTAGCGCCTATCCTAGCATATACATCTCCTTCATCGCTAATTTTAAGTTCGTAAATTAATCCTAGATTCACAATATCTATCGGTATTTCAGGGTCATAAACTTGATGCAGGTTTTCCATAATCTTTTTCTTCCACTCTTCTTTGTCTACTTTAACATTTAAACGTTTATTTGAAGCTATATTCATGTGTAACTCTTCATATAAATTGAGTTATATATATCAAGCCTAACCGATAAGGGATTATTGTAGTGGGTTACGTTAACGAGGTCGAGAAATCTTAGCCCTCTACTACGATCTTTAAGTTATTATCAATACCAGAAAATTTTATGAAATCTACGGAAAATCTTAATAACGAGAATAGTATGAAAATTTACAAAAATATCACGAAATATGTACTTTGTGGTGGTTTTCAAAGTTTACGTTACTTTCTGTATTCCCTGTTGAGAACGTAATGATCTAGATAGGTTATAAAATCCACAAACTACAAAATAGCTAATTTCCATCGTTTTCAAAGTGAATTGAAAATATATAAAAAATTTTAAATTATAATTATATCTAAGTTTCTTATAATAATACCCCTATTTAATGTTTTAAATCTATTTCTGGTAATCCCTTAGAGGCAGCTAACATGACTTTTTCATGATCCTCTGGGGAAGGCGAAGGTATTACTATATGAAGTGCCTCCATATACGTCTCTGCTTTTATTCCTCTCTTAACTCCCTTAGGTACAATCACTATTGAACCTTCAGTAATATCAGTTTCTTTACCGTCTACATAAGCTTTCCCTTTACCGTTTATTACGTAGAATATTAGGTCTGAATCTGGAGCGTGCACTGGTATGTATTGGTTAGGTTTAAAAAACACTAAAATGACTCCATATTCACTTCTCCTCAGCACTGGCACTGGCGTAAATGTATCCCCAGTTCTTCTATATTCTGAAATATGTGAAATTATTGGTTGAAGCTTGCTCTTTCTCTTTATCACCTTCAAGATGAAGTCTCCATTAGGAGTTTCTTCTACATTATATTTTTCTATCTGACCTGAAAGAAGTTGTAATAGGTGTGCAGGATAATGATCGGCTATCACAACTAACTCTTCTCCTTCATGCATCTTAGCGAAAGTATCTAATACTAGCTTATGCCTATATTGGGGTTCTATGGATCTTAAATCTAGTTCCATGACTAGAGTTGTATCTTGCCCTTATAAATAGCAAAAGCCTAAGCTATAAGGTCATATTTTGGAAAACCTCAGTTATTTACTAGATTATTCCTCAATGAGGCTAAAATTTTAGGCTATTCATTTAATTATCAGAGAACTAACAACCTTTCATATGGCAAAGCAGTCAGAATATTTATTTTGGATACTACCTGACGGTGCCAAACAAGAATTAATTGAAAATATTCTTAAGGAATTAGAAAAGAGAGAAGTTGCAATAATGATAGTTATTAGTAGGGAACCTGCTAAATTACTTCATAAGATAAGGTATGCTGATATAGTTGCTAAAAGACTTAACAAAAATAAATGGCTTGTGGAAATAATTAAAAGGAAAGATCATCTGTCATCATCGTAGAGAATAAAAATCACGATACTTCTAGTATTATCTTACCATCTCTCTCTTTGTCGTATATACTGTTTATTGCATCTCTTCCCTCATCTAAAGTGAAAGTCTTCCAAACTTTTATTTTGCATTCTTTACACAATTCCATTAGTTCTAATAAATCTTTTCTATTTCCTCTAAAAATTCCCATAATTATTTGATGTGATAGGTATAACCTTCGTAGATCTAACTTAACTTCTGCACCAGTTATATCTCCAAATGTGACAAGACGTCCCTTATTACCTAAGACTGAAAATCCCTTTTCCCAAAATGCAGACCCTAAACTATTTACAACTACATCTGCCATTTTATTATTAGTATAATTTTTTACAACCTCTTCCACATTCTCGTATCCTACTACTACATCTGCGCCTAGTTCTTTTAACCAATTTTTCCTACTAACTGCAATAACTTTAGCACCCATTTTCCTTCCTAATTGTACGAGAAATTGACCTGTACCTCCACTGGCGCCGAACACTACTAAAGTTTCTCCTGCGTGAAGTTTGGCTTCTTTTAAGGAGTGATACGCTGTTAGTCCAGAAACGGGTAAACTACTAGCTACTTTCCAATCATATTCTTCCGGCAGTTTAAATACGTATTTTTCTTCTAACGATATTAATTCTGCCATTCCACCATTTGTTTCTATGCCTATTCTGCCTCCATTTCTACATATGGTTTCATATCCCTCCATGCACATATCACATGTACCGTCAAAAATGCTACCGAATATGGTCACTTTATCACCAACTTTAACAGATTTGACATGTTCTCCGACTTTTTCTACTACTCCAGCAAACTCTACTCCTGGAATATGGGGAATTGGATTCACGTTTAGAAGCGTTACAGTTAGGTAATCCACTGGACTAACGCCAACATTTTTTACTCTTATCAAGACATCATGTGATCTAACTTCAGGGTCTTTGTATTCAGCTATTTTGATATCATCTACGATTCTCCTTTCGAAGACTAAGGCCTTCATAATATGATAATGATAGATGGCAATGGTTTTATGTTAATACCCTTATATTTTAGGTTCACGTTTTAAATATTTTAAAAATTAACTTCTTTTTGGTGAATACATGAGTTACAATGAATTTGCAAAAAACTTCAGGGATGAACACAGAAGAATAAGGGATACAATTCTTGAGTTAAGCTTAGCAATAAATGAAGGAAGAATAAATGAGGCTAGAGAACTTTTAGTTAGATTGGACCAGCTAACTGGACCACATTTCAGATATGAAGAGGAAGCTATGTATCCTGCTCTAGTTAAATTCTTGGGTAAAAAGAATGTTGAAAAACTCTTCAAGGAACATGATGGTGCGATAGAAACTGCTAATACTCTTAAGAACTTGTTAAGCAAAGACAAGTTAAACAACGAGGAAAAAGAAAAGGCAGTTGACTTAACTCTCGGTCTCCTACCACATGTGACAGATTGTGAAGGGCTAACACTATTCGTGGAAAAAATGCCGGATCATCAAGTCAAAAACATTCTCGAGAGCAGAGAGAAAGCGATGAAAGAAAATCTACCTCTCACTAAGTGGTCTACAACTATTAGAAAAAGACCACAACTTTGATTTTTATTTCCCTCAAAAAGTTTCTCTTTTTTTCTTAATTTTAGATTTAGTGTATGTAATATCTGAATTATCTCTTTGCGAAGTATATATTTGTTTCACTAAATTTCCTCTAGACTAAACTCATTAGACTACACGCTACGCCACGCGAACTGCGCTCACCAAGAAATCAGCAATCATAACGTGATAAAGCCAAAACTTCAAAAAAAGTAGCTTGAAGAACACCCCTAGCACGAATCCCATGACCAAAAATTTACAGCAGATATCACAACCTCAACCACCATCTCCTACCACGACCCCTCCTCCAATCACGTGACGACTCCTTATCTAGAATTGTATCACGCCCTCCTCGACTAATTGATTCTTAGAAAATGTGATAGGTTTCAATTTAACTAGTATAACATATTGATTAACGTGAATACAATCAAAATCCCCCATAAGAGGGCTGTGATTACATGTTCTATATCGAAATTTTCAATGAAAAATTTTTATCTTATCTAGCTAATCAAAAAGCTTTTAATTATATAATTTTATATAATTACATATGGTGCATACAACAATAAGTGTCAGTGAAGACGTGAAGAAGGAACTAGAGAGATTAAAAAGAAAAATGGAAGTAGAACTGGGAAGAACATTAAGTTGGGATGACTTCTTCTCAGAGCTTATTAAAGAAAGAACAGAGAAAGAAAAGAAGGATAAGAAACTAATCCTTTCTGATGAAGAAGCTGAAATTCTTTTACGTTTAACTGAAGAAGGAAGGAGATCATGGAGGAGAAATGCTTAGATACTGATGCATTAATTTTGATTTACAAAAAGGATATTGTTGAAAAATTCGAAGGGTATTATATAACTTGTATAACTCTTTTTGAATTCTTAAGAGGAATAGCCGTGAAAACTGTTTTCTTTTTACCATAAAGTTCTTATATTTTGTGAACAAAATCCTTTTACAATACTTACACCAAAATAAGAAAGACTAGAAATATCATACAAACAAAACCTTAACAAGAATACATGAAAAAAAGAAAAGGGGTAATAATAACACCAGTAAAAAGATTAGACAAGAACTAAATCTCACCAACAATACTTTCACCCCACTCTCTGAGAATTATATAACACTAGAAATCATAAAAAGGAAAAAGTGAGAAAAAAATGCCAAAGAACTTAAGAATCAAAACATTCCAACCAGAAATACAATACCTACACCTAACATACACAATAAAAAACAATGAGAGGGAGAAAAGCAAAGAGTTAATACAAGCATACAAACACCTACTAAACAAAGGAATAAAATACGTGTTCTCAAGAATAGTAATAAGAAAGGAGAAAAAGAGAGTGAAAGTATCCCTACCAAAAAAGAAAGAAATATACAAGGAACTAAGAGAACACTTAATGAAGGAAAACAAACACAACCTAGCAAAACACTACGTTGATCAAGCAATACACGATGCTTATTCAATCCTAGAATCATGGAGAAGAAGATTTGAAAAAGGAAAAGCTAAATTAAAACCACCACTAGTAAAGAAAGCCTACGTAAGAGTAAAAACAACACTAAGAAAAATTATAGGAAAAAGCGTTAGGATAACAGTCAAACCTCACGAATACATCACATACTCTTGGAATAAAACGTGGTTCTCAAAGAGGGTTAATGACTTTGAACTAACAGAACCAATAATCAAGGAAGATAAAGTGTATTTAGTCTTCAGAAAGAAACTACAAACAACAACACCCCTAGAAGTTGTTGCCTTTGACTCAAACTTATTCTCCCTAGATGGTTATGATGGAGAGAAGTTCGTAACAGTTTCACTGAAACAACTTTATTCCTTGAAGTATGGTATGCAGAGGAAGAGGAGTAAGATTCAATCAGTAGCTTCTAAGAAATTTAGGATTGGGAGGAGGTTGTTGGGTAAGTACTCTCATCGTGAGAGGAATAGGGTTAATGATTTGATTCACAAATTGGCTAATCTTATTCTTAACCTTTACAATAATCACGTCCTAGTTTTTGAAAAGCTTAACAAACAAGAGATGTTTGAGGATGCTGGTGATTCTCTCTCAAGGAAATTGTCTAGGGCTGTTTGGGGTAGGTTGTTGAGTGTGTTGAAGTATAAGGCTTCGTTGTATAATTGTAGGGTTGTTGAGGTAAACCCGCGTTTTACGTCTAGGTCTTGCCCCAGATGTGGATGGGTTAATTCCCGAATGGTTGGCAAGACCTTTAGGTGTGGGAAATGTGGATTCACTTTGGATAGGCAATTTAATGCATCTCTTAACATTTTCAAGAGGTATTTGAGGAAATTTAACCTTAAGATGTGGGGGTTTCCTCACCCTTTTAGGGTGAGTGGGGTTATCCCCCTAATGGGACGGAGAGGGATGAGCATACGCGACTTCGGTGAACTCCAAGGGTCGAAAATTGAATACAAAATATATGAAATTCAATGAGACCCAAACCCCTATCTAGGAAAAAACGTGACAGAGTATAAAAAGGATATTGAGTCAAACTTCAGAATACTCTGTTTAGATAATGAGAGTGTTAAGATAAGTTCAAGGATTTATGCAGAATTAAAAAGAAAAGGAGAATTAATTGATGATCCCGATCTAATTATAGGAAGCATCTGTATTGCAAACAAACTCTCTCTAGTAACTAATAACGTAAAACATTATGAAAGACTGAAAGAGTTTGGATTGAAGGTGATTTTAGCTAATGAGTTGATATAATAGATTATTAAAGGTTATATCTTACATAAATGCGGGCAGAAAGCTTACCCTTCAATGCAGAGCGAGCATACACGCAAAAATTTAAATCGTGAATCAATGAAAAATCACTTAGGCTAAGGGGAGCGTTGGAGTGCAGTCATGAAAATTAGTATGTAATGCGCTAAAAATAAAAAACGTAAAGAAATTGTATGCACGAAAAGTCATTTCGTGTAAATATTCAAATACTTATATAGTATTCTCTCGGCAAGTATTACAAGATACATAGAAGATTAAACGGATTACAACTTAGCTTTTATTATTTGTCGATTTTCATGAATACAATCCAACATTACCACACTCTCATGGGTATGCAAAATTTTTGATAGTAAAGATTTATTACTGAACGCTCCCCAATTATTTTTCCGTTATACTGACGTTATTTTTTACTTATAGTTAAACATTTATCGAGGATTTTATGAAAATTATTATTGATGTTAGATATTTATTTCTCTCAAAAAGGTTTCTCTTTTTTCCTAATTTTAGATAAGCTATATCTTCTATAAACGATATAAGGTCTCCATAAGTATGTCACGGGAAACGTAAAGACATGAACTAGTCTTGAGAAGGGCCATATTGCATACAATAGGAATGATAAAGCAACATGAACCTGTAATATTAAAGGTGCTTGAGTCATTAAGACTGGATTGGGATGGAATGTTATAAGTCCTTGGAACCATGGCGCAACAGTAGCTTCATAATTTGGATGCACTACCAGTGTATTATAGAGTCCAGTTATTAGCACTAAAACTAGTATTATGTATACTAAGTGATCTGTGACCGATAATGAATCAACGGCCTTAGTAAAATATGAAATTGCTAATAGCCATATTAGTCCTATTATGGTTATTATTCCAAATGTTGCTCCCAAATAAAATGCCAAAGCTATATGTAAACTATACGATATTCCTATTGCTAGTAGTGCTGAAGCTGGTAAGGCTATTCCGAATAAATGTCCTAAAAGTACTATAACTATACCATAATGGAAAAGGTTAGATGCATAGGAATGTGTACGTTTTGAAAGAAGTTGGAGTGATCTGGCAGACCAGTAATACCTCCTTGTTAAATACGTGTAAATATAGCCTGAGAAAAATATAGTAATTGATATATAAGGATAAATTACCCAAAACAGATCATTCATTTTGATTCCCTCCATAAAGTTCTAGATAAGCCAACTTGATGAGAGGATAAAAAATAGAGTTCTTCTCTTTAAGTCTATTCAAAATAATACTAATAGGTCTTTGTAATATTTTCTTTACTTCATCATCATTATTAGCACTCAAATATTTTAATAGTACTGGTAGATAATCAGGTAATTCTTTACCATTCATTTTAATTCTCTCTTTTAGCCAAGCTAGTAATAGACCTCTCTTAGCCGGTTTTATTCTTTCTTTTTCTTCTCCAGTTATATAATAAGTTATATATAAGGTAATATAATCATTATTATCAAAAGTACTGACATAGATTTCTTCAAGATCTAGTTCATTATATACGGAAATGCTCTCCAAGAATTCTAGTAGAAATTGCTTATGAGGTGATGATATCTGACTTATGGAATTGATAATTTCCTTCCTCCTCCCTATCCATGAGGTTGGATATTCCAATAATTCCGCAGTAATTTCCAGTAGGTTCATTTTCTCCTCAACCTCAAATCTCTTCTTGAAGTATGTTCTAACCCTCTATTGCCTTGAATGTATTCTGGGGCTAATGTTTCCTCAAATATGCTTAAAGCCTTCTCCTTATGTGCAGTAGGAATTACGAATCTATCTTCCAACCTAGCTATAGCTAAGACCTTATACATCTCTTCAAGATCCTCTTCTGTTAATGAAGTTTCTTTAATTACTCTTTCATCAATTTTCTTGCCTAATCTTTTCTGCCTCATATAAATTCTTAAACCAATCAATTTTTTCAATGCTTCCTTTATTTTTTCAGTATCACCCGCAGTAAACATATTGGCTAAGTATTCTATTGGTATCCTCATATGATCTACGATAGGGAAGAATTCCTCATCACTTTTCACCCTTATATTCTCCACTAAAGGACTTAAAGGTGGAATATACCATATCATTGGGAGTGTTCTGAATTCTGGATGTAATGGCAAAGCTATTTTCCAAACTTTAATCATCTTATATACTGGAGTTCTTTGAGCTGCTTCTATGAAATCATCAGTTATCCCATTCTCTTTAGCATTCTTTATAACGTTTTCATCGAAAGGATTTTGAATTATCTCTAGATGTCTGTCAATTATTTCCTTAGGATCCCTAGCTGATGCAGCCCATTCCACTCTATCTGCATCGTATAACACTACGCCTAGATATCTAATCCTTCCAACACATTCATGGAAACATGCTGGAATTTGACCAGTCTCTAATCTGGGATAGCACAATATACACTTTTCGGCCTTTCCCGTTACCCAGTTATAATATACTTTCTTATATGGACATGCGGCAACACAAAATCTCCATCCACGACACTTATTTTGATCATTCAAAACTATTCCATCTTCTTCTCTCTTATACATAGCCCCTGCAGGACAAGCCGCAACACAGGCTGGGTTTAAACAATGATTGCATATTCTAGGTAAATACATCATAAAGGCATTTTCGAAATCAGTCTTTATCTTATTCTCTAACTTTTTGATATTAGGATCCTTCAAAATAGCTTCAGAACCACCAGCTAAATCATCGTTCCAATTAGGTCCTAATCTTATCTCCATTTTTTTACCACTTACAAGTGATATTGGCTCTGCAACCGGTTGTTTATCGCTTTGCGTAGCACTGATTAAATTATCATAGGTAAACGTGAATGGTTCAAAATAATCGTCAATTGTGGGCAAATATGGATTGTGAAATAGTTCCAGTAATCTAGCTATTCTTCCACCTATGGCTAACTTTAATTTACCATCTCTAGTTAAAATCCAACCTCCTCTGTACTTTTCTTGATCTTCCCATTCTAATGGATATCCGGGACCAGGCCTAGTTTCAACGTTATTCCAATACATATATTCTGTGCCATCTCTGTTAGTCCACAAATTCTTACATGCTACTGTACACGCATTACAACCTAAGCATTTATCTAAATTGAATACACCCATAAATTGAGCTAATATTTTCATTTTACTCCAACCTCCTTATTGAAACTATTGTATCTCTTTGCGTACCAACGGGACCATAATAATTTAAAGCGAAAGAAAATTGGGCGTAACCTCCAATTAGCCATGTCGGTTTTATGTGAACCCTCGTTACCGCATTATGAGATCCACTCATCTTTCCGTTTTTAGATTCCTTAACGTAAATTGTTCTCTCTTGTGCGTGATACATGATTACCGTACCTCTAGGAATTCTATTAGAAACCACCGCTCTTGTGACTATTATACCGTTCTCATTAAACACTTCTACCCAATCATTATCCTTAACTCCTATAGATTTAGCGTCATCCTCATTTATCCAAATTACTGGACCGCCCCTAAATAACGTTAACATTCTCAAATTATCCATAAAAGTTGAGTGTATTTGCCATTTCCCATGAGGAGTTAAGTATCTAGCGATCAAAACTCCGTCAGTATTAGTTGTTTTTACAATTTCCAATGGTGGTTTATATACCGGCAATTGTTCCCCTTCTTCTCTGATCAGTATGTGATCAAGGTAAAAGTGCTGCCTACCAGATAAAGTTCTCCATGGCACATAATATTCAACGTTAAAAGTAAACGCTGAGTACGTCCTATTTCCTTTGACTATTCCGGATTCTATAGGACTATCTATTACTCTACGAGGTTGGGCTATTATATCGTTAAATGTAATCTTTATCTCTTCTATTCCTTCACTTAAATCTCTAAAATCTAGCCCGGTCTTATCTTCCAAATATTTGTACTCTCTGACAGAGACCTCACCATTTGTTGAACCGCTTAGCCTTAATATAGCCTCTGCTACTTTTTTATCCTCATCAATAAGTGGTCTATCATCCAAACTACCTAAAAACTCCTTTAACTCTTCATATTCTTTGGAATAGTTGTTTTCTATACCGAAATACATTAATTTTTTCTCTTTAACGAGAGGTCCTAAGGTTATCATCATTTCATAAACTTTTGAATAGTCTCTCTCTACTAGAATTATTTTACCCATATTCTTACCTGGAGTTAATTTCTCTTCCATTAAAACTTGGGCCTCAGGATCAGTCAACATGGGATAAGCTATCTCATCTGCTGTATCATGCAAGAGTGGAACATAAACCACATCAGTAACTTTTCTATCGAAGTATTTGGAAGCCATCTCAGAGAACTTCTTGGCTAAATTTACGAAAATTTTCCAATCACTTTTAGCTTCCCACGGAGGATCTATAGCGGGAGTGAATGGATGAACGAACGTATGCATATCGGTTGAGCTAATGTCATACTTTTCATACCAAGTTGCAGCAGGTAAAACTATATCCGAATATAATGCAGTACTGTCCATTCTGAAGTTCAGATCAATCAAAAGGTCTAACTTGCCTTCAGGCGCTGGATCTCTCCATCTTATATTTTTAACGTAATTTTTAGCTACTTCATCTCTATTCTCAACTGAATTTTCAGTACCCAACAGATGCTTTAAGAAATATTCGCTACCTTTTCCACTAGAAAATAACAGATTAGATCTCCATACGAACAATATTCTAGGAAAATTAATTGGATTATCAATATCAGCGACTGCGAATGAAATATCTTTTTTCTCTAACTTGTTTATTACCTCATCTACGCTATTGCCAACATGTAAAGGATTTGTATTAAACTGGGGATAGAGGGGCTGCCAACCCTTTTCCACTGATAGCCTAACGTAGTCTGCAGGATGTGTATACATAGTCTTTCCAACGGCTAGCTTATCCATTAGGACCTCGTCATACCTCCATTGATCTGTATGCATGTAAACCCATAGCCCAGTACTTTGCCACCTAGTTGCAGGAACCCAATCTCTAGCGAAAGCTATTGTGTTCCAACCTTCTATGGGTCTAACTTTTTCTTGCCCAACATAATGTGCCCAACCTCCCCCATTAACTCCGATTGCGCCAATTAACATTAAAATAGTTATGATTGCACGATAAATTAGATCACTATGGAACCAATGATTCGTTCCAGCACCTACCAAAACTAAAGATTTACCCTTTGTCTCTTCTGCGTTTTGAGCAAACTCCCTAGCTACTTGAATAACTAATTCTCTTGGAACTCCAGTAATTTTCTCCTGCCAAGCAGGAGTGTAAGGTACTTCGTCATCATAGTTTTCTGGATATCCTTTTAGTCCTTCTCTTTTTACGCCCAGATTAGCTAATAGTAGGTCAAAGACAGTAGTTATGTAAACATTTTTACCTTTTGTCGTTTTGATAACCTTAACTGGGACTTCTCTTTCTATGTAACCTTTCTCATCAAATCTAGGAAAACTTACACTCACCACCTTATCATGGATACCTAAAAATGTCAACGCTGGTTCTATATCCTTTCCAGTTATGCTATCCTTAAGTTCTAGATTCCATTTCTTATCGTTGGACCATCTAAAACCTATACTGCCATTTGGTATAGAAAAACTATTACTATTCAAATCAAATACTACTAATTTCCAATCGCCCTTATCGACTGATGCTATATCAGAAGCCCTTAGATATCTTCCTGGTACTAACCTTCCATCCTCTTCCTCTAATATCACTAAGAAAGGTGCATCTGTGTACTTTTTAATGTAATTTTTAAAGTATTCCACTTCTCTATCCACATGAAACTCTTTAGCTATCACATGAGCCATTGCTAATGCCAATGCTCCATCAGTTCCCGGTTTAGGATGTATCCATAAATCGGCGAATTTAACGTATTCTGCGTAGTCTGGTGCAATTGCAACTATTTTAGTACCTCTGTACCTTACTTCAGTATAGAAATGGGCATCAGGCGTTCTTGTTTGAGGTATGTTAGTTCCCCAATCAATGATATATGTAGAATTATACCAATCTGCACTCTCTGGAACATCAGTTTGCTCTCCCCAAACTTGAGGCGAAGCTATTGGTAAATCGGCGTACCAATCATAGAAACTCATTACTACTCCTCCTATTAATGAAAGAAATCTAGTTCCTGCAGAATAACTTACCATGGACATAGCTGGAATCGGAGTGAAGCCAAATATTCTATCCGGACCATATTTTTTTATGGTGTAAATGAGTGCAGCGGAAATTAATTCATATACTTCTTCCCATGATGCTCTAACAAAACCACCTTTACCTCTAGCCTTTTTATATTGCATTGACTTTTCAGGATTTTCTACGATATTTTCCCACGCTTTTACTGGATCTTTTATCCTTTGAAGTTCTTCTCTCCAAAGTTCTAGTAAGGCTCTCCTAACATAAGGGTATTTAATCCTATGCGGAGAATATTCATACCATGAAAAACTGGCTCCTCTAGGACATCCTCTTGGTTCGTAGGGAGGAATTTCAGGATTAATAATTGGATAATCTAAAGCTTGCATTTCAGTTATTATAATACCATCCTTAACATAGATCATCCAACTACAAGAACCTGTACAATTAACCCCATGCGTACTTCTGACGACTTTATCATACTGCCATCTATTTCTGTAAAATTGCTCCCAATCTCTTCCTCCTTTTTCAAATTTTTGCCAAGTCATTTTTTCACCCCATGACTTTAAATTCGAAATAAATTACTCATTTTTATTACCTCCAATTTTCCATAATGTAACAGAAAGAGCTACTGAGACTATACCTAAAATTGTAAATACAGTAAATGCGTATGGAAAATTAGTTGCACTTGCAATATATCCCATTACAGGTGGAATTAGTAATCCTCCAGCAGAACCTAAACCACCTACTAGCCCAGAAGCACCACTGACAGCTTTTGGTGAATACCTAGGAACTAGCTTATAAACTGCTCCATTGGCTATACCCATTCCTATGGCCATAATTATCTCTGCTGATACGGATATTGGTATTGAGTAAGCCATGATGAAAACTATACTTCCTAAAATCATTATGATATACGAAATCAAGGCAACTTTTTCACCTCCAAACTTATCTGAGGACCATCCACCGAAGATTCTTATTAATGCTGTCACTAGAGAATATACTACTCCAGTCAATATACCGGCTTCTACTGAAGTTACATGCATGAAGCTCTTCCAGTATGTGGGTAACCACTCAGTTAAAGCCTCAAAACCGCCGAAAGATGTCAAATACATTATAACCAATGCCCAAACTCTAGGATCTTTACTAGCATTCTTTAATGATTCTGATAAGGAACCAGAAGGTACAATCTCAAAGCCAGCAGCTTTCAATAAATTTTGAGCCTCGTCTTTGTTCTTACCACACCTTTTTATGCAAGTAATATATAAGGGATCTAACGAAATGAGAGCATAAATGATGATCATTAAAGCTAAAAATGAGGCCCATGCAATGTAAGCGTTCACAAGTCCTAAAGACGCTAAAGCGAATGGTAAAATTGCAGTAAATATTCCCGGTGCAGAATTTCCTATACCAGCAAAAATTCCTAAAGCTGTTCCTTGTTTACGTTGAGGGAAGAAGTAAGAAACGTATGTAATTCCACTAGAAAACGTTGAGATTGAGGTACCAGCGATTGCACCAAAAAGTAATAACATATAATAAGCTGTCGTGTGCGGTAAAGTATTAATTTGTTTAAGGGTATATGCAATTCCTACCATACCTAGAAACCCTATTACTAGCTGTGTAAATAGAGTCCAACGACCATATTTATCAACCAATAAAGAAAACGGTATTCTCAAAAGTGAGCCGGTAACGATAGGTATCGCTACTAACCATGAAATCTCGACTAAGTTCAAGTGTAATATAGGACCAACTTTAAGTACAGTAGTACCAAAGAGAGCAACTGCTGCAAACCCTGCGAAAAAAGCTAGTGTGCCAGCAGTAAGTGCTCTATTACTTACGTTTTTATATTTTTTAATTACTTCAACTTCACTTACTTGAACTTTTTTAATCATAATTATCGCTACGAACTAGGAATTGTTTATATATAAGTCACTAGCCTAATCTATGAGTAGAAATGTTTTTATACAAGAGATATAATTAACAGTTATATAAAAATATAACAAAATCTATATAATCGGATACAACAATAGTATTTAAACTACTTTTATAAGATCTTATATACATTTATAGTATCTTGTACATAAAGGTGATCATACCTTCACTAATTTCTTAAAATTCAAAAATATTTATGATCCTACACGATTTATATTAGGGGATCACTAGAAATAATTGCCTAAATCAATTATGTTAAGTCTAATATTATGGTCAATATTGGTAATGCTTTACGTTATAATAACAGTTTTAATAATGGCTAGACTATCATTATACAAAATAAGTCCATCAGAGCTCGTTCCCTCTTACTGGATAAACTTTGGTGCTGGCGCAATTTCAACTTTTGCTGGATTTGAATTATTAAGCCAAGCGAAAATACAACTTATATCTGATATTCGCCTTTTCTTTTAGGTGTTTCCATACTATTATGGGGATGGGAAACTTGGTGGTATATCATTATACTAGCTTTTGGTTTCTGGAGACATTTTATACATAAGTATAATTTGAAGTACGATCCATTATTCTGGAGTGCCGTATTCGTTTCTGGCACGTAAACTAGGACAACAATCGATGTTAATACGGTATTTCATAGTATTATAATTACATACCTAATTTACATAGCATTCAGTGTCGCAATTTTCTTTCTAATATTCACTACAATAAATCTCGTACTTTATCCTAGATCACGCTAAATCATACTGACAAACAATACCAATAAGTAGAGCATCTCAAAAGCTTCATAAATTCCATAATACTTTATCCTTTCTGTAGAATATAGTTTGCCCAAGTACCCTATGATGTAAAGAATTCCACCGGCAATATGTACTACAAGGTAGAAATAGAGTATTACCAATAAGGGTAATATTATATGTGAATAAAACACCGCTACGATTATGTAAAAAACCATCTCGTAAAATGCTACGAAATTCCCAATCGATCTGGGAAACGTTCTCTTTAAAAAGGATATTATGGAACCTATTAAGTGTATTATTATCATTGCAAGCGTCAAGTAAAGCAAAATCATTGTTATAACTCATATAATTTAAACTATTAAGAGCGTTTGCCTAAGATATTAGGGTATCTAAGATTTTCTAATCCATTAATGCTTTATTGTTTTATGAATACCCATTGGTATCATTTACTTTTCGGGATTTTTCAAAATTTAAGTTGATATTTACAGTCTCGTTATTGTAAGAACATTGTATTAATCTAACCAATTTACGAAATCATATAAAACGGTTACTCCTTACATCATAGGTTATTCCATGAAATTATATACGAAGTGAAGGACTGAGGCTTAAATTCATTACCTTTGATACCTAAAACGTTAGGTTAAAGCTTTTATTTTAGGAAGAGAAAAAGTTGAAAATGGCTAGTAATTGGTCATTGAAAATTTACGGATTAGTTGAAAAGCAACTTAATTTATCGTTAGATGATATACGTAAACTTCCAGTAGTTACTATTACTTTCGATTTCAGATGTGTTGAAGGCTGGGTTATAGAAAATTCTGAATGGCAAGGAGTAAGGGTAAGGGACGTATTATCATTAGCTAAACCCCTTAGCAATGCTAAATATAGTATCTTTAAGTCCGGAGACTATACTATAACGTTAGAGTTAAATAAGGCATTAAACGATAATGTCATATTAGCTTACGCATACAAGGGAGAGTTATTAACAGAGAAACGAGGTGGTCCAGTAAGGTTAGTGTTTCCATTCCAACAATGTTATGAAAGTGTAAAATGGTTGTCGGAAATAGAGATAACTGATAAATATAGAGAGTCTACAGGAAAGAGGATAGCTTTGAGTAGAATAGGTAAAGGCCCATGAAATTTACAATCGAGATTGAGCCAATACCTCCATTTAATTTAGTTTATACTGCATGGTTGCTTAAAAGGAGTAGTAAAAATCTACTGGAACATATAGAGGGCAATAGTTATATAAGAAGTTTAACGATAGACGCTACTCCAGTCTTAGTAAAGGTCACACAAATTAATCTTTCACGAGGTTCTTCTATAAATATTGAATTACATGCTGATTCTGAATACGAGGCAGAAAAGGTTGTCAAAACAATTGAAAAAATGGTTGGAATGTACGTTGATTTGTACAGATTTTATAATATCTCAACAAATAATAATCAACTCAAATTCCTAGTAAACAAGTTTATTGGAGCGAAACCTGTAGTATTTCCAACAATTTTCGAAACGTTAGTTAACGCAATAACTTGCCAGCAAGTTTCATTAGAGTCATGTTTAACCATATTGAGTAGATTAGTGGTAAAATTAGGAGAGAAGATAAAGGAAAACGATAAAATATTCTACAGCTTTCCAGACCCAATAAAACTGTCAAAGTCCAGTGAGGAAGAATTAAGGTCGATAGGTTACAGTAGGCCAAAAATTAGGTACATTAAGCAAATTGCGACGAAGTTTTCAGATAACGAGCTAAGCGAAGAGAAGCTAAATACTCTCAGTGATGATGACATTATAAGCGTTTTCAGCAAATTAAAGGGTATAGGTAAGTGGTCTTTAGACTACATTTTACTTAGAGGGTATGGAAAATTAAACGTCTTTCCAACGGGGGATGTGGGAGCTCAAAATAAGATTAGAAAATTCTTTAATTTGAGTTACACTCCTAACGATAAGCAAATAGATGAAATGCTTAAACCTTGGTCGAACTATAAAGGTCTTGTATACTTCTACTTGCTATTAGCAAGTCTAGAGGAGAAGGGTATTTTGAAAACTAAGAATCCCACCTCTCTCTCTTTATAATATCCTTATTGCTTTATATAGATTGAATAGTTTAAAAGTGTTGTAGATTGGAGGAAAAGTAAGTTATTTTGTCCCAGAATCACTTTATATATTATTTACAAGTTAAGCGTTAATCTTCATGATATTTCATGTGCGCAACGGATAATTACTTTTTAGAGTTTTCCCATTAAGCTCTACTGGCTTAAACATAAATTGTGAAAAATAAGTTAGGGAGAAAGTTTAAATAATATGACACGAATATCATTTTTATGCAAAAACGTGTATTATTAAAATGTGAAATCTGCAGTCAAGTATTTTCTAGTAATTCACTATATTATCAGCATAAGGTCCTTCAGCACTCTGATTATAAGCCATTAGTAAGAGAGGATGGTTACGAATGTCCTATCTGTCATGAAAAGAGAAAAAGAGTAGAAAGCTTACTTACTCACATTGGACTGCATCACTTATCTAATAAACCTATAAGGGTAGAAGCATAGGGTTATAGAAACGTAATTAAATTCTTTTTCTCTACCTAATCTATTAGCCTATCTATTTTTAAAGTGATAATGGAACATAATCATATGATAAAAGTAAAAAGAGTTTATGAACCTATAGAAAGAGATGATGGAATAAGAGTTCTAGTGGATAGGTTATGGCCTAGAGGTATTAGAAAGGATCAGATAGATTTATGGCTTAGGGACTTAGCTCCAAGTGAGGAATTACGAAAGTGGTACAATCATGATGAAAGTAAATGGGAGGAATTTAAACGAAAATATTTTGAAGAACTTAGTAAGAACCCAAAGATAGATGTGCTATTACAACTAATTAAAAAAGGTGGTAACATAACCCTGCTTTACGCTTCTAAATCTCCATATAATAATGCAGTCGCTTTAAAGGAGTTTATAGAAAAGATATTAAAAGTTCAGTAACGAATTCTTAGTATATGTTTAAGACACCATTTGAAGCGACAATTTTAGTAGAGGACCATCCATGTGAAGTAATGAAAATAATATCGTTGACCGGTCTTAAGGCTAATGTCGAAAATGTTAAATTAGGAGATAGTACTACTGATCATATAGTATTATTTGAGAATGAGATAAAAAAGGAAGATATAGTGAAGCTTAAATCAAACAGTATTAAAGTATTAAGACTTAATGACAATAAAGTTTGGGTTAGGACTAATGGATGCGCTGTCTGTAGAGTTCTCTATAATTCAGATGTAGTTGTAGAGAAAATAAAAGTTGTTAAAGAGAGGACTCTACTTTATACTCTTTTAGTTCCTAACACTTCTTCATTGAAGGAATTTCTAGCTAAGCTTTCAAGCCAGGGTATTAAGGTAACAGTATTAGATACATCAGAGATACCTAGCAACGAGCTGACTGAAAGACAAATGGAAATACTGAAACTGGCTTATAAGTTGGGCTACTTTAATGACGAGAGAGGGATATCTTTAACTGAATTAGCCGAAAAATTAGGCATTTCAACACCAACGCTAGAGGAGATATTACGTAGGGCACTAAGAAAAGTTGTCAAATATTATTTGGATAAAATAGGATAAATTTATTAAAAAAAGAAAGAAATAAAATAAAAATATTTAGAAAAATGATTTATGCTCATATAGAGTTTGTAACTGTATAGGTGTTATTTTCCACGTTATATTGAACTGTTTCGCAGCTTGTATAAGTAAATCTAAATTGTTAACATCCCACTCACAGATTGCAGTTTTAGATTCATGAGAAATACTTACTTTTTCCAGTTTCATTCCTTTAGGAAGTTTCTTGTTCTTTGCCATACTAACTAATTGATTGAAGAAATTCGATACCATATCTTTCTGATTATCTTCCCATTGGTGGATTACTGTTACTTTCATATTATTTCTTTTGAAAAAAGTAGTATTTATATTTTATTGTTGATTTTCATCTTACTTAACTTCTTAGAACTGTTCGGTGAACTACTCTATCCTCAAGGAAGGAGCATCCCCACCTTGCATATATTTTCATCCCCTTAACCCACAGAGTGTTAAAGAATCCTCACTGCTAACGATTGCTTCATTATTTAGTGAAGGTATTCGTCATCTTACCTGACCTATTAAATTTACGTAACTGCTATTGTAGCTGCTTGTATCTTTTTATATTTGAAAACCTTGTATAATCTTTTCTACTACCTCATTATTGACCTTAATTATTAGGGGTTTGATATAATAATTTCAATAAATAAGGTAGTTTGATGCTCAAGTCAATAAAAATGTTAAAGGAAGAGCATGAAGTAATACTAAAAGCATTGAACATTCTAAATACGATTGAAGTTAAAGATGATACTATTGATGATATTAAAAGTATAATACGTTTCATAAAGAATTTCGTTGATGACTGCCACCATGTTAAGGAAGAGAAAGCTCTATTTTATTTTCTGGAACAAAAAGGCCTAGCTGGAGGACCTATTCACGTAATGGTGTATGAACATAATAAGCTAAGGGATTTAATAGCTCAAATTGAAACGAGGTATAAGGAATACGATGAATTACGTAAGAGTTTAGATAGTCTTATTTCCCTGTTAGCTGAACATATCGATAAGGAGAATACGGTATTATTCCCCATGACAGAAAATTTGATAACTATCGAAGAGGATAATTTAATATATGAAGAGTTCGAAAGAATAGAGGAAAATTTTGGTTTAGAGAGACATAAAGAATATGTTAATCTGGTAAACTCGCTTTACACTAAATACAATAAAACGTCTTTATGATTGTTTTGTGGGGTATTTGTAAGATATCTGTTTAGAACGTTCTTTTTACTACTGAGAGGATGTAAAAAATTGACGTAAGTTTTGAAAAACTCCACAAAGTACTTGATGATGGATAGGTTTTTGTTATAGTCTTTTTCATTGAAATTGAGACCGATTAATTTCCATCATACTTTCTCTCGTTAAGTAATTGTAAACGATGTTTCCTCTGACTATGAAAAGCATTACATTTGTAAACTCTAAGGTTAATAGGTATTTTTTCAAAATTTACATTGTGCTCATAGTTTGTGGATTTTCTGAAAATTGAGGCTATTCTCATTATCAAGACTATTCATAGAATTATCGTCTAGTTTCCAAATGATGCCCACACTATTGTGCTCTTTCTATTTTAATGATCTCGCATTAAAATACAATAGTTTATAAATACCCTCTCAAAGTGAGCTATAAGTTAGTAAATCGCGGATTCAGAAATGAATATTTTAATTGTCATATGTAGTTTTGAAATTTCTTAAGTTGATAAAAGTGGATAATTTAGGGAAAAAGACGTTTAACTTTCTAACTTTTGCTTAAGATAACTTATAACTTCATCTACGCTTTTTGTAGTATCTTCACTGATTGTTATATTTAAATCTTGGCTTTTTATCACAACATGACGTAATCTTTCATCACAATAATAGAACTCTATTTTCAAATCTTTAAAGACATAGCTGTCAACCTTTATTATGCCCTCATAAACTTCACTTTTAATCTGAAATAAATTCCTTTTCGACATTACAAGGTTTTCAATGTTCTTTAGTATATTGACATTTGCCATATGCTACTACTTCTTAAAAGTTGTTTTAATATATTTCTGTTAAATTAACTTGAGTTGGATAAATCTGCAAAATTTATAGTTTATCTAGATCAAGAAGCGAGTTCACATCCAAAAGGTTAAATTCAAATATTATCATAACATAGGACTTGATGATATGATGAGTTTTATTTGAAATATAATGCAATTTTCATTATTACTACTAATAATACCAAAATTTTAGGTAAACTATAGCGAAGTTGTTAATTATTAAGAATAGTGCCTTTACGGATTTCAACGTAATGAGACATCCATTAATTTAAACGAAAGTGAGCGACGTCATCTACGTTAATAGGGAAATTCAGCAATCAGCCTATTGGCGTGGAACCGAAAAAGTTTCAGTAAATATGAACTTGGAAGGGATTTTCAGGGAACTGCTACAAGAGTATCATTATATTCAATCTTTAGTGGAGTGTAGCCTATATGACGTTTGAAAGAAAACAAATAAGTTTATATTTAATAGTTTTTCAGTTAATTTTATTTAGTTGTAATATTTCATATAATCTAGTAATTCAAGCTATTTTTTGATAATATACCTTAATAGGCACAAACTTTTTATTATTATGCTCAGATAAAGATTTATGGAAGTTAAAAGACTCCTAATAATAGTTATCATTGCAATTATAGTAGGAAGTATTGTGGGATATGCGTATTACACTTATTACTTTCCGTTACAATATCAACGAAGCGCAGTTACATATTACAATCAGCAACTACAATATATGGGATATTATGGAATATATGGAGGAATGATGGGTCCTGGCATGTATCACATGATGGGATATTATGGTGGATATGCAACGATGTACGAAAGAACCATTTCGATAAATGACGCAATTTCAATGATGAGGAATATTCCAGGCTACATTAAGGTGTTTCCTAATAACAATACTTTACTTTTTACATCCTCAAATATAGTGCTAATTGTCTTGGCAATGGGCCATGAAAGGGCCATAAATCTAACTGGCCAATCTCCCCCTACTTATGCCCAACATGACGTATTTGTAATTTATGGACTGATTAACCCGACATTAATAATCCCAAGAGATTCCATGGTTCAAGTATTTTTCATCAATTTAGATGATGATATGCTTCACAACATAGCGATAACACCAGTTCCTCCGCCATATCCCTATTATCCTATGATGTACATTAGGATGAATATAATGGGTGTAACACCCATGTTACCCTATGCGAATTATTATACTGGTCAAGCTTACGAATTCAGTTTCACTACGGTCTTTAACCAGCCCGGCGTTTATTATTACGTATGCGAATATCCTGGACATGCAGAAATGGGAATGTATGGAGAAATTATAGTTACATGAAAATTGTGAGGTTGCCTGCAAAGCAGAAGCTAGCTCTATTTCAAGAAAAACGCGGAAGACTTAATAAAGATTGTGAATAATTTACTATATATCTGGAAGAATATTAAAAAATAAAAAAAGATTAATTGATTAGCTGTTATTTGCATAATACATAGTATTGTAAAAGTAAATTAGGTATCCATCAACATCAGTGAATACTACGCCCTTAACATAAGGTTGAATAATATAATAAGAAGATTGTACTGGCAACCATATATATGGTGCTTCGTTATATATAATATTGTAAACTTCACCTATAATTTTACTTTGTTCTGTAGTATTCGTTATAAACGGCAAACTCTCATATATTTGCTGTAATTGAGAATTGTTAACCCACGCAAAATTTCCGGAAGCCCCACCAAATTGTACGTCAGTCAAAGGCATTAGCTGTTGAAATACTGGATCGGGCCAATCCGGAGTCCATCCTATTGCTACCATGTTTGGTGTAGACTGAGGAGTCGCGTATGACTCAATTATAGAAAATGTAACATATTTTACAGACACTGAAATTCCTATTTGAGATAAATCTTGAGTGATAATATTGAATTCCTCTTGTTCTAATTGAGTTACTGGCGCTAATGCTACAATTTGTAATGTTTGTAGCTGACTTCCCTTAGGATTACCTACCGTTGTACCATTAGGCAATACTACGTAGAAATTTCCTTCATACCCAGCTTCATTTAAGTAATGCAATGCTAATGATAAATTATATGAATAGAAGGGCAAATTATTAGGATTATATAATTGACCGTACTGAGGACTAATTGGGCCTAAAGGAAGTATCGCTAAAATCTTCCCATTATAGTTAAACAGCGACAAAAGTTCACTATAATTAATTGCATGAACTATTGCTAGCCTCAAATCTGTTATATTAGTAGGATATAATTCTGTGTTCATTGAAATAAATTGAACACCAGGCAATACGCCAAAATTATAGAAAACACTACTTATGTTAGTATAAGGTGGCCTTCCAAGAATTTGATTGAGGAATGGAATAGACACATAAGTAATTTGAGCACCATTAGATAGAAATTCCTCTACTCTGTCAGTATGACTTAATCCATAATATATCTCTATTACCTTGATGTGAGGAGGTTCAGCTATGAGGGGGACGGTGTGATTTATAGCCCAGTAATTAGGATTAGCAACTAGAACTATACTACTGAAGCTTACTCCAACAGATCTGATCTCATAAGGTCCCGTACCAGGCATTCCATTTAGATTAATATAATTATTTGGAGTATTTGGCTGAACTCCACCATGCGCATCTATAAATACTGGGTCAACTATTGCACCCCAAGAATTTGCTATATCAAGAAGAAAATACTTATATGGTTCAAGCGTATTTATTTGTACTTCGTATGGTCCTTTTACTACTACTGCTTGGTATGGGTATTCCATTATCTTTTGTATTGTTTTGTTTGCTGCGTTGAAGTGTGAAAGTATTGATGCTAATACTTGTGCTGTTAATGTGAAATTATTAGCAGTGGGTAATCCAGTAACGTTCTGAATAGCATTATTAACACCCCAAGGAATAGCATAACCAGTATTCGTGTATACTGTAGCATTAAACAATATTTGTATATAATCTGCAACTCCAGGTGGCTGACCCATCAATATCGTTCTATAGAAAGAAAACCAAACCGTGCTTGCATTAACGCTAACTCCATCCGAAAAGTGAACATATGGTCTTAGATAAAAGGTCCAATTCTCGTAATTATTAGTACTCCAATTACTAGCAATCACTGGCACAACTTGCAAATAATTACTGCCATTAGGCTCCACAAGCTCTTGATATATCGCATAAAATAACGGCTCAACTTGATCCAAAAAGTCAGTTGCTGGATCTAGTGAATCTGGAGCTACGGTTTGACTTACATCTACCAAAACTGAGGAATTTGAGGGAGCTAACGAGGTGGTGGTTACAGAAGAGGTAGTAGAAGTTGTAGTAAACGAAGAGGTAGTAGATATGAAAGTAGAGGTTGTAGTGGATAAATGATTACTCGGATGAGTAGAGCTGAGGTAATATAAGACTCCACCTACGATAGCACCTATAAGGACTATAACTATTATAGCGATAACTAATGATGTGCTTAGGGCTAATTTTACCTTCTTATTCATATACTACACCACGCGCACTCTAATCAAAAAACTAAATAATAAGCATTTCGTTCAAAAATTATATACAATATTTATAGAAGTTATCATAGTTTAAAGTTAATTTTTATTGTCCAATCTATTCTATTGCCTTATAAATTTAACATTTTCTATAGAATATCTTATGATATTGTTATAGATCAAGTAGTTATAGCAAAAACAAAATTGCATGATGCTACTTATTATTTTTAGTTAATCTAAATAGAGAGACGAACGTGCAGTATTACAATAACAGACTAATATGGAAATTCCCCTTCTCACATCTAAAGAAAATTAGTTATTTAGAAAATCTCTACTCTAAAGAAAATTAAAAACTAACATTACAAGGAGGTTTATGTGGTGGTATTTGCAAGGTATTATAATCTGTCTATGTCGTGTTACGGAAAAATTAAAGTTTTTAGTTTGTAGATTTAAGATACAATCCTTTCTGGGATATCTCTATATGTTCTCATTTTCTTTATTTGAATCTTATAATTCTAACTTGTACATAGTAATAAGTTAACGGAAAAACTTAACACTATTTGAGAAATACCAAGGAGTCTACAATAAGTTTTAAAATTAAATAGGCGGTAAAGAAAATATGTTAGCTTTAGTAGGAAAGATATTTGATGGAGAAAAAATAATAGATAAGGGTACTGTAATCATAGAAGAAGATCGAATTTCTAAAGTTATTGAAGGAGTTGAAATCCCAAAAGGAGTTGAGGTGATTCAAGGTAACTTCATAATGCCCGGTTTGGTTGACGCTCACTTGCACTTCTTTGGAGTAGAAGAAGATAACGTTCTTTCATGGAATATAGTAAATGATATAGACGTCGCAATAAGAAGCACAAGAGATATGGAAGTATTACTGCGATCAGGTTTTACTTTAGTCAGGGATCTGGGAAGTAAGGTAGCTGTAAGGCTAGATAAACTTCAGAGAAGGAAAGAAATAATTGGCCCTACTGTAATTGCGTCAGGGTATTCTTTAGCGATTACTGGGGGTAACGATGATCCTAAGGATCTTCCAATTGACATTGCTCAAAGGCTTTCCTACTCATTTTATTGTGATTCTCCATACGAGTGCAGAAAAGCAGTCAGAATGGCCATAAGACAGGGAGCTAGAGTAATTAAAGTGTATTCCTCTGGAGCGTTTTCCCAAGGTGGTAAAATAATGCCGGGATTTGCGCTAGACGAACTAAAGGCTATAGTTGAAGAGTCTCATAGAGCAGGACTAAAGGTAGCATCTCACGCATATGGCAAAGATGCGATAATGAATTCCATTTTAGCTGGAGTTGATACTATAGAACACGGATTGGGATTAGATGAGGAGACAGCAAATATGATTAAGGAGAAGGGGATCTGTTACATTCCAACACTTGCAACTTATGAAATACCATTTGAAGTATCTGAACCAGAAGCTAAGGTATATAGAGAAGAGTTAGTTAAAAGACATTTCACTGAGGATATGAAAATAGCAACTTCTTATGGACTAAAAATCGCTACTGGGACTGATTACGTTGGATCTAGAAAAAGACCACACGGACAAAACTATAGGGAAGCTGTATTACTATCGAAATATATGAGTAGTTTGCAAGTACTAAAAGCCTCTACATCCATAGCCTCTGAATGTTTAGGCGTAAAATCTGGTTATATTAAAGAAGGATATAAGGCTGACTTAATTGTTGTTAAAGAAGATCCAACTAAGGACATTGAAAATCTAAAACCAACAAATATCCTTTACGTAATAAAGGAAGGAAAGGTCTATAGAGGGTATGGATTATATCAACCGTAAAATAAAATAAGAATATAAGTGGGGGAAGTTAACCTTCTTCCCACAAAAGAATAAGAGTTACCTTATAGTGATTCATAAGTTTATGTTTTACATCTTCATCTTCCCTACTTTATAGCTATTAGCTTATTACATCACGCTTCATTCGTCTAGCGATATATCAAAGGCTAAATCTTCAACTCATTACCCCTATTCCTTAGCGGTCATCTACCTCTACTTCCTTGGGAATTTGAGTTATGTGGAATTTTCCCTTAAGAAGACTTTTATTTTTCAAAATGGAGTTATCGTGTTAACGACTTTTACCCTTATCTCGAAGAGGTGAAGCTTTTCGCCCTCATTTTTGCAAAAAAGAACTCACTGATCCAATGCTTAATCCCAAGAGGTTATAAAACTATAATAATAATTACAAGAAAACTGAGTAGGTAATATTATAGACTTATCCCATTTTTGTCTTTACAATTAATCTCTCCTAATAGCTTCTATTACAGTTAGTTTAGATGCTTTTAATGCTGGATATATTCCAGCAACAATGCTGGTTATTAGCGCAATGCCCATAGCGAGTGCGACATCACCTACTGAAAGTATAGGCCTTATAACTATAATTAAATTAGAGCCATTACTGGAGCCTGCACTGAACGCTATCCCATTAACATCTAATAAATACGTCCCGATTAACGTTAATGATAGCCCAACTATTCCTCCAATTAACCCAACAATAACCGCTTCTAACAGAAAGACAAGTAAAACGTCTCTGGTAGTTAAGCCAAGCGTTTTCATAATACCTATTTCTCTAGTTCTTTGATAGACTCTAGCTAACGTAATTCCCATTATTCCTACAGCACCTACTATAAGTGATATGGAACCTATTAATATTATCAGAAACGTTAAGCTAGTTATTATGACTTGAACAGAGGATATAGCTTGCTGTATTGTGGTAACAGTTAAGGAGTTTCCGTAAATGTAGTTTAATAGAGTGGTTATAGTGTTAACATCGTTTATATTATCTGCTTGTAGAACCACGAGAAAATAGCCTGGAGGGTTTATTAACGCTTTTGCCTCACTTAATGGAAGGAATACTACGTCTGAAGTATCACCTATTACTACTGATTCCGTAGGTTGTAATATTCCATATACTGTCAGAGGTACTGTATTCCCGTTAGAGAGTTTTAAAATTATGGTGGAACCAGGCTGAATAGTTATATTCGGAATAGGATGTGCTATATCATGACCTATCACCGCATATGGAGCTGTTATTGGGGGATATACTGTACCATTTTCTAAGCTAACTTTACCTAATAGGGATGAAATATTATCCACACCGACTATTAGAACGTTAATTACTCTTCCTCCTATTTGAACTATACCATGTGCCTCAATTACTGGATATACTGCGTAAATATTAGGCAATGAACTCATAAAGGCTACGTCAGTAGGAGAAACAAAACCTAATTCATTAAAAACGTAAATATTAGTGGGATTGAGCTGAAAAAGCGTTGATATTACTGAGTATTCTATACCTTGACTAAATGCCTCCAGAAAGGAGACGCTGGTTATACCAATCATAATTGCGATAATCGATATCAAGGCTAACGTTTTTCTTGCAGTTAGACCTCTATATGCGAGCCAAAATAAGTCTAAAGTATTCATACTCATTCTTTTTAAGACATTGCTTAAAAAGCTATTAACTCGTGGCTACAATAACTCTCTTCCTTATCGATTCGTAGTTTTCGGGCTTCTTACAGAATTCTTTGTTCATTAACCCATACTCTATAGCTTTATCCTTTCCTAGTTCACGAGCTATTTTTCTGAAAATTTGTGCTCCTTCATAATATACTCTAAAGTAATATTTTGGCGAACTAAACCAATAATCATCTCCCCTATACCCCATTATTTCTTCATCCACCCATGTGGCGAATCCTTCAACGAACCTTAAGTATCTTAATAGTTTTCCATTTCCTATTCCAAAAGCTAATGGAATACTCTCAATTATTACATGTAAATATGGGAACTTGGGTCTACATATTGCGTCTTGCACATAATGAACCATTTCATGAATAATAGTTCTTTCTAATTCATACGTATATTCCTCGTCAAAGTAACCCACAAAGATAATTCCACTCTTGTAATAAGCGTGGTATGGAGTACTTATTTCAATCACAATGGGTAATGGAAAGCTGAATCCTAAGAATTTCTGTAGTTTCTCTCTTGCATCACTAATCACATCAGCTTTAATCATCGTTCCCACAATTAAATATTAGTAAAACTATTTATTAAATTTTACCATGAATTTCTGAGATTTATTGGGAAAAAACGTTAATATAATAAATTACTTGATAGATTTAAGCAAACCATCTAAGATTTAAGCGTAAACTATCTAAAATATAAGTAGTCGTAAGTTGAAAACAACTATTGATTTTTGAATAAATATTAAATCTCGCATAGAATATATGATATCTATGCGAAATTAACTTACTAGCTAAAATTGAAAGGGCGTCTTATTATCGTCAATTTTCTACTCATTTTCATAAATGAAAAGTTACGTTCTAAATAGTATACAAGGGTGATTTTAAAAATTACATAAGACATTGTAAATTAGACACCATTTTAGAAGAATTTATTACAAAAAATGAATCAGCTTTATAAAATAATTAAATTAGTTGAAGTATATCCCAGAGTCTCCATTGACCTTATCCTAAGTCCAGTTATGCTAAGTTTTAGCGTTAAATATTCGGCAGTCTCATTGAGTATACTTTAGTTAGCTAAAAGTTTAAATTCTCTTATCTATGACACGTTATATAATATGGCAACTGAAACTATAAAAGCAACTAACGAAGAATTAATGCAGGTTTATAATGATATTCCTAAAGCTTATGACAGAGCTAATAGGTTTATCTCATTCAATCAAGACGTCAGATGGAGAGCCGATCTAGTTAAAACTATTTTAAAATTCTGTGAGAGACCAAAACTTATTTTAGACGTAGCTGCAGGAAAGGGTGAACTCTCTTACGTGTTTAAAAGGCTTTATAAGAATTCCTACGAGATAATACTCACAGATTATGCGGAAAACATGCTTAAAATGGCAATAGTTGAAGACGATAAAGTATTATGTTCATTCGATGCCCTTCCATTTAGAGAGAAAGTATTTGATATTGTGATGAGTAGTTTTGCTTTACATGCTTCGGATAACATAGAAGAGGTCATAAAGGAGATGAGCAGAGTCTCGAAAAAAATAGTTGGCTTTATAGCTATGGGAAAACCAGATAGTTGGATAAAGAGAACATATCTAAGCATTTATTTAAAATACATAATGCCTTATATAGCTGCAATTGCAGGAGCTAGAGCTAGGGACTTCAAATACATTTATTATATTTATAGGAGATTAAATACCAATTCTTTCCACAAGCAAATTTTCAGTAAGTATCTTGACATTAAGGTTTATGAAGAGAAAGCACTTAACTTGTTTTATTTCGTTGTGGGATATCCAAAGTAAATTCTATTACCTCGTTATATACTAACAATAATCGGTTTGAAATCCTTCATACTAAAATGTGTATTAGATAGTTGATGAGTTAATAAGTTGAGAAAGTGCTGTAGATCCTTATAGTATTTAGGGTTATGAAATAATTAACACTATTTAGAAAAATTTTACAGAGCATTATGAATCAGTCACTTTTTTATTCCTAATCTGTCTATCTTATTTCCTCTTCTTTTTTGTATTATCCAATCTAGTATGCCTATTGCTAGTCCACATACAAGTGAAAGTGAACCAATTAGCGAAGTAGGAAAGGCATAAGGTATTATGTAGTTATATATACCATAGCCCATTAGTATGGCAGATGCTAATGCAAGGAGTAGATCATAAAATTTAAACTTTGACAACTTACGTGTAAAAGAGGGAAATACTAAAGATACAAGAGCATGTGAAGCATAAAGGGTTATAAGTGATATTTCAGTTGTAATTAGATATATCGTTAAATATTGCCCCGTAAATGAGGCTATTACATTGATGACAATAAATGGTATAGCCACAACAAATATTGACTTTAGCATATCTTTTCTCAATAATGAATATGAAAGTCTGGAAAGCGCTACATATGCCGCAACTACCGAACCAATTAAACTATTTGCAGTAAAGATGAAAAACAAAAATGAGAATAGACCTCCCATGAACCTTTGTGCTATGAAAAAACCAGGGTAATATGTTTGATTCAATAGATTGGCAACGCCACTATTAGAGTAACCTGCTGCAGCTATTTCAAAGTAGGCCGCAAATAATACTGCAGCTGATGCTACCCAGTATGCAGTAAGATAAGCTTTTCCAACTGTTTTTCCTTTACCCACTGCTTCATATCCTAAGAAAAATGATGCTCCACCTCCAGCTAAAGTGAAGCCTACGGCTAGAGCGCCCGTAAAGAAATTTGATAGAGAAACGTTTATACTCAGAGGTTCTAGTGAAAGACCAGTTACGCTTAACACCTTAATACCGAGAACTAGAATTAAAATAATCTCTATGGTAGAAGTTGCTAGACCATAAAATAGTGGTGGTTTTATTCCAGTTAATAAGAGTAATGTAAGTAATATTGGAATTAAAATCTCTATCGAGGCAACTACCATAGGACTCAAATTAAGTTCTGAAGGTAAAACTACACTAGAGAGATAAGTGATTGCTGAAGGCAAATAAATCATATAACTGATCCAATAAAGCCAGCCTGCAATTCTTCCTATTAACTCTCCTCCTCCGGCTCTTGCGAACTCATATGTACCTCCAGTTGAGGCTATTACTTTGGAATATCGATACCCTATTAAGACCCATAAGAAGTAAATTAGAGCTCCTAAAATTCCTGCTATTAAAGTTGAGGATAAGGAAGAGGTTAGCGCATAAGTTAAATATGCTGAGGCTGAACCTAACGGTGCTATTGAACTCAGAGATTGTGCGTAAATTAAGATTGGTGAAATGGAGCTTTCCTTGGGTTCTAACCTTTTGGATAGACTAACCATATGAAAGAAAGTTCATTTCTTCCTTTTAAAGTTAATTAAAAACAGTGGAGAATCCACTTATAGCAATGAAAACCAATCACCTATCGAGAACACTAATATTAATTTATATAATCTAATGTGGTTTTGAACATGAATGCACACAATTTTTAATTAACCAGTTCATTTTAACATACATAATTTAAATTAGTAAGAACATAAATTAATATTGGTGATAAAATGGCTTTCATAGATGATTTAGCTTTAATGTTGTTTATACTACCTTTAGTATCAGTATTAATCGCTTACACCACTGTTCAGGCCTTTATAGGATTTAGAAAAAGTGGGTATGAAGCAATTAAAAGAAGTCTCGATGACTCCATTATTCCAGCTGCTATTTTAGGAATTGTAATTTTAATAATTAGCTTGTGGGGAGAATTTACTTGGACTTTACCAGGGAGCTATAATATACTGTTTTATGATGTATACCTATTACTAGGAGTAATCATATTATCCTATTCCATCGCTGTCTACATGGGCAAAAGATTACAAACAACTGGCATTTTCGCCTTATTTGTAGGACTAATTACAATATATTACGGCGTCACTGGATATCATTTAGGATTAACTAAAGAACCATTAGCTCTACTAGCATTATACGTTACTTATGGAATAGCAGGTATTCTAGGTTATCCAGTAACACTTGCATTAGATACACTTAGAGCACAGAGTGTTAAAGATCCACCCTTAAAAGGCTGGATGCTAGCATTTTTCATATTATTCTGGATATTTGTCATAATTGCAGGTATAATAGGAGCATTCATTGCCGTAGAAACTGTTCCAGCACATCTAGCAAGTCCTCCATAAAATTTTTTATTAATTTGTTTTTTAAACTATTATTATAATATTTAAATTTTTTATTTTATTCTGTTTTCTGGCTTTTGTTCTATCTATATACTATCTGCTTGTGATAGTAAGCTTAATTAAAGAATATAGTAGCTAGTTTTGAGGTATCTGTGAATTATCCAAGAGCTACTTTCATTTTGAATAGAATTGAAGCTTTCTGAGAACCTCAACAAATCGAGTATAAGATAAAACTATGATGAGAAGATTTTAAAAAAAGAGTATATACTGAGCTGGCAGAAGAGTCTTGGATAAATTTACTACGGCTTCATTTATATCAAAATAAGATTTATGAAACGTCATATCACTTTTCCTTAAAGGCTAAAAATATATTTAGCGCAATAAGTGAATAAGGTATATGGATAATTTGGAATTCTTATTTAAGCCTAAAAGTATCGCGGTAGTAGGAGCATCAAGATATAAGGAAAAGGTCGGAAATGTGGTATTTAGAAATTTACTCTCTACTTTTAATGGTAAACTATATCCAATCAATCCAAAAGCTGAAGACGTTGAAGGAGTAAAAGCTTATAAAAGCGTTAAAGATATTCCAGATAATATAGATTTAGGTATTATTACAGTACCTAGGGAAGTGGTACCTCAAGTAATGGAAGAGTTCGTTGAGAAGGGTGTAAAAGCCTCAATAATAATCACAGCGGGATTCCGAGAAGTAGGAGAAGAGAAATTGGAATATGAAGTAATAAACATAGCTAGAAAAGGAGGGATAAGAGTCCTTGGACCTAATACTTTCGGCATAATCACTCCAGAATTTAACGCAACATTCACCTATACTGACGTAAAGAGAGGTAATATCGGCCTAGTAGTCCAAAGTGGTGGATTAGGAGTTTACATGTTAAATTGGGCTCAGAAGTTCAGAGTAGGAATAAGTTATATGATAAGTTTGGGTAATCAGGCGGATGTAAAAGAGTATGAAGTAATTGATTACTTATCTAGGGACGCGGAAACTAGGGCAATTTTCGTTTATTTAGAAGGTGTTTCAGATGGCACTTCGTTTCTAGAGACTTTGCCAGATGCAGTAAGAAGGAAGCCAGTAGTATTCCTAAAGGGTGGAACTACTAGTCAAGGTGCCTCTGCTGCGAAAACCCATACTGGTAGCTTAGCTGGCTCCTTTGAAGTATTTAAAGCTGCTGTGAAAACGGTGGGAGGTATTCTAATAGATAATCTTCATGATATGTTAAATCTCGCAAAAATATTAATGTACTCTGAGCCCATAAGTAATGAGATATTGGTAATCACTAATTCTGGTGGCCACGGTGTCCTAGTTTCGGATGAAATAGAAAGAAATGGACTAAAGATGATTGAAATACCAGAATGGATGAAAAGGGAACTGGGGAAGATCTTGCCACCAACCTCCATTCCTAAAAATCCGTTAGATCTAACTGGTGATGCCAATAGAGAAAGATACTATAATGCACTGAAGATTGTAAATAGTTTGAATTGTACGAAATTGGTAATTGTCCAAGCGTTACCAATGGTTAGCTGTACAGATATTGCAAGAACCATTTCTAATTTTAAGGGGAAAGGCGTGATTGGAATTACTATGGGACTGGATGAAGATATGGCATTGAAAATCTTAGAATCAACCGGTATTCCAGCGTATACTTTTCCTGAAGATGCAGTAAGGGCTATTAGATACTACACCTCAAGGCCATTACCAAGAAAGAAAATAAGAACTGTTCAACCAATAGAGTCCGCAATGGAATTAATAAAAGAGAAAAAGAGTCTTAAAGATTACGAGGCTATGAAATTAATGGAAATATATGGTATTAAAACGCCTAAATGGGGGACAGCTTTAAGTGAGGATGAAGCACAACAAATTGCTGATAACATAGGCTACCCAGTAGTAATGAAGATATCTCCAGATGAACCGTTGCATAAGACTGAGCTGAAGGGGGTTGTGGTAAATGTTGAGAAAGAGGATGTTAAGAAAGTTTATGCCCAATTATCTAAAATAACTAAGAGAGTAATGATCCAACAACAGTTAAGTGGGCTAGAAGTATATGTTGGAGGATTGAAAGACCCGGTATTCGGCCATGTAGTACTAGTAGGAAGTGGGGGAATATACGTTGAAGTACTCAGAAACGTTGCATATGCGCTTTCACCAGTTTATGAGGATGAAGCACAAGAATTGTTAGTAGAGAGTAAAATACATGATATGCTAACAGCTAGGAAAAGAGGTTATGATGAAAACTCGCTCATTAGAACAATTGTGAGCATTTCAAGAATGATAGTTGATCTTAATATTAAAGAAATGGACATAAATCCAGTATTTGTAAACGAATATGGCGCATTTGCAACTGATGTAAGAATAGTGATAAGTTAAATTAACCATTCCTTGTCTTAATGGTATATTCAAAATTTGTTTGTTAATAATCTCATATAAGGGTAGCGTGAAGATAAAGATTGTTTAGGTTTCTTCCATATATTTTCCTTAATGGAAAAGATTATTAATAGGTTTATATTTGTATATAGTAAAATTTTAAAACAATCTCTCAATTATCTAGACTTATTTTTAAATAGATAATTTTGGGTCCATCACAAAGAGATGAGATTTACCTTAGATTTTATCGCAAACGAACTATCCAAACTGTTCAGAAAACCTTTAAAAAAATATTTACGCCAGTACGTTAATGTTTAGTTATGGATAAGAAATATTTAACACAAGGAAACATAATTAGTTTGATAGCATCATTAGTTATTTTGTACGCGTTAATTCTTCTTTTAAAAAATGGGATATCATTCGCGTTATCAGACACGTTTATAGTGATAATGACAATAATATGGGTAATGTCAATCCCGTCATTCATCAGTTATGTGAAAAGCAAACTGGATAAGCCATTTATATTGAAGTACTCTGCGTTAATTGCTATAGTAATCACTTTTATAGGTCTTATATTTGCGTATATGAGAGACTTTTTAGGTATAGAGCTCATAGTATTGGGTTATATCTTCGAACCAATAGCTGGAATATCAATTTATTTAACTACGTTAAAATTAGCTAAATTATATTCGTCATTATTCTTTTGGGGAGCAGTTATATTTACTATAGGTCTTCCGCTTTTTCTAGTTAATCTAGGAATAGTTGCAATATTGGGTGATATAGTAAAAATGATAGGAATAGTAATGCTAATAGTAGTTATGGTGAAAAAACCTACAGCCATAAGCAAAAAAGATTGATATTCGTGTAGTTAATGGAAAAAGTCTTGTTATTCTTTAGGAACTACACTATCCACAACTTCATAGATTTAACGGAATCTTATGCTTAGTTTATTTCCTAAATAGATTTTGAGAAAAATAAATAAATAAGAAAAACAGTGACAAATTTGACTTCAATATTTTATGGTGGCTTAACATCTATTGCAGCTACTGGACATACATTAACACATGCCATGCAGAATATACAAGGCGTTACATGCTTCGCCTCTAACAATTTAAACTATTTTTCATAACTTGTCTAAGGCTGAAGACAAGGTTAAATCCCCATCAACACTTGGCTCCCTCCCTTTCCTAACCCTGACCACCTTCTTAGAATCACCTTTATAAACACCATCGTGTAAAACGTGAAACACAATCCTAGCAAGCTTATTAGCAACAGCAACAAGAGCCTTCTTACCACTCCCACTCCTCTCCTTAATTCTAGTATAAAACTCATTAAACTTGCCATCAACCCTAACAGCAACTCTCGCAGCAAGAAAGAAAACACGCCTCAAATACTTATTACCCGGAATCAACCCATTGTGGCTCAAGAACTCACCACTCTGCTTAGTTCTTGGAGAAAGGCCTGCATAGGAGCAAAAAGCCTTAGAGTTTGAGAATCGAGAAATATCACCAACCTCTCCCAAAATAGTTGAAGCTGTGGTAAAACCTATTCCGGGAATTTTGAGTAGTTCTGCAAGGGTAGCCTTGGGGATTAGGGTGGCAATCATGTCATCAATCTCCTTAACTTGCCCTTCAACCATATTCATCTCTTCTACTAGTTGTTTCAAAATTAATACTTCACCCTTGTTTAGTTTTCTCCCCAACAAGTTCTTTAGTTTCTCTTTCTCCTCATTGGTTAGTTCTTGTCCCTTTACTAGTTTGTCTAGTATTTGTCTTCCTTCTTTGTTGAATGGTTCTATCTTGTATCCTGCTGTTTGTAATGTTTTTCTTATCATGTTTTTTAGTTGTGTTATTCTCTCCTCTAGTTGTTTTCTGTGTCTTTCTAGTTCTCTTAGTTCTCTTTCGTTTTCTTTTGGTATGTATGATGTTTTTATCACTCCTATTGCGTATGCTAGTGCTAGTCTTTTTGAGTCTAGTTCGTCTGTTTTCTTTCCAAGTATTTCTCTTAATTGTAGTGGGTTTACTACTCCTATGTTGTATCCTTTTTGTGTTAGCTTGTCGTATAGGTAGTAGAAGTATACTCCAGTTGCTTCCATTATTCCTTCCTTGTAGTCTCCTAGGAAGTTTATGAGTTGTTGTATTCCTTCGTTGTCGTATTTGAATTCTCTTGTCTCGCTTTCTCTCTCTATTAATTGTTCCCCTTGTTGTTCTAGTTTTATTTTTGTCACTACTATTTTTGATTCTCCAACGTCAATTCCAAAGGTTTTCAATTTTATTTGTTGCACGTGTTATACTGTTTTTCCTCTCGTATCAAGTTTTCTATCATAATACTGTATAGAATATCAGTCTATTTTTCACTTGTTTTCCTAGTTATGTCTACTTTTTGCTCCTTGTAAAAAAGGTGATATTCTCCTACACGGGGTTTTAACCCCATTTGTTAGATTATTGAGGGGATCGTGAGCCAGCCTTGTATACGGGGTTTTTAGCCCCTAGTTTGTTTTTGGCTTATGTTGATTTTTTCTTGAGTGCTTATTTGTTTTTCTGTTATAATACTTGGAGTGTTAACCTTGGTGAATGTCTTGCGTGAAAAACGTAGGAGCTTGTTCATTAAACGGATCAGCTTTCTTTTCAGATACCGGATTTCCTGGGGTGTCGAACCATCTAAAAACATTTACTGGACATGCAGTAATGCATGAACCATCAGCAATACATATATCGAAATCTACTCCCACTATAGTTCCATGAATTCCCAAAACCTTAGGTTCGTCGACAGGTCCATAAACCTTATGCCCCTCATGTTCACCTACTACTTGTCTACTTTGTCTATAGTTAGGATCTATGCCCATGACACTCGCCTGATAACAAATTATACCATATTTTTAAAAGATACGTACCTAATGCTTAAGGTAGAAGAGAGGTTTTTCTTAAGAGACGTCTTAAGAGTATAATCATATTATAGACTAATAGCTTAGGCTATTGCTTTATTTTGACGTTAATCAACGTTTAGATTGTGATAGAAAAATGATAGCAGTTCAAACATATGAGATCCCTCTCTGGATAGAAGAAAGGAAAAAGGAGATAATTGCCAAAACACTAGAAATTCCCATAGGTGGTTCAATATTCTATTTTGACATTCCAAACAATCCAATGGTTTATGTCAGCGAAAGTAATGGAGTGCTATATATAAATGGATCATCATATTGGGAATCAGAACTATACATGCTAAAGGACTTAAAAGATGAATTCGTTTATCAAACCCTCCAACTGTCAAAGGCAATGGGGAGAAATGTTAGCAAAATGGACGATATGGTAGTAGAAGTAGATAACAAAAAACTTATTGAAAAAAGAAAGTTTTACATTCTATTAGATAATAAGATAGAGGTAGGATTCTATTATAACTTATATCTTCCAGATGGAAAAAGGAATGGTATTATAGAGATAGTACCCTATTATAAGCAATATCATGATTAGATATAAGGAATGATTTTCATAAGTTAAAATATGCTATCCCTTATTTTAACATTGGATCATAGGAGATTGGAGAATCTGATCGAGGAATTTATCAATAATCCAAACAATTTAATTTATGAGGAGGTAAGACGTTCTTTTATTAATCACATATATTGGGAGGAAGAGTTTCTATTTAAGAAAATTCAAGATACTACTTCTTTAGCTATAATTAGAGGTTTAGAAACCGAACATGGCAGTTTATGGATTTTGTTAGATCAAGTTAAAAACGCGCTAAATGGAGATATTGAAATCGCTAAGGAGAAGATGATGGAATTCCTCAGAGTCCTCTTAGAGCATGACGGTGCCGAAGAAGGAAGCGTATATCAACAATTAGAAACCTTGTCAGATGAGGAACAGGCTAATCTAATATTAGAAGAAATTAAATTGGCGAATCCTCCGCCATATTGGAAATGTAGAGCGTTAATACAATATTAGATAAAACTATACTAGTGAAGTGGAACAAAAATAAGTTAAGGTTTCTCCATTTAGTTTCCAGTCAGATTAACACTTGGTCTTCAAATTTACGACTGATAAGATTAATGATGTATCGCCTTATACCTTTAAAATGAATATGTTTTCAAATAAGCGGGCAGAAAGCCTCACTGAGGCGGGAAGAAGTCAGTGCTTATAACGTAATGGCAAATGATTCTCCCGTAGACTATCTTGATACTAAAAATATCATTATAGCAATTTATATTATTCCCTCAGCGTCATATGCTTCTCGGAAATAAAAAGATTAATTCAAAACGTCAAGAAAATGTATAACATGAAAGGTGAGATAACAGTACGGATGAAGAACATAAAGAGAAGAAATACTAAAATTATCATTTGTGTGAGAGAGGTGATTTAAGATTAATAGAAAGATAGATAGATAATTAGGGATATACTTTTAATATCTAGTAAATAAAATAGGATAGACCATATATTAACAGTAAAATAATTAGCGAGTCTTGTAGACCAACACTGATCTGCTAATGAGATCATCTACCATGAAAGATCTTATAATACCTTTCAGAGTCTAAGAAGTTGACCTAAATCACCTAATTTATTAGGGATGCCGTATAATATCTCACTTTTAAATACGTAACATAGTATGAGATTACCGTTGGTTTTAATGCTGACTGGTATCATGCTATTACTACTTGGAGGAGTACCTGCAGTCTTTGAGTTCATGAGTATACAAGGATTTCCCACAGATCCCACAGAAACCTTGTTTCCCTCACACTGGTTTATAATGATATACGGTTTCTTTGGCTCTCTAATAGGTAATGAGATATTAGTTGCCCTAAGTGTGGAGTGGACTGGAAGAACTGCCGATAATAAACTCATTATCTTATTCATTATCTTTACAGTTTTAGGATCAGTCACCTTTATTTTTAAGCAAACTTTGGGGCTAATCTTTATTCTCTTCTCAATGACAATTTTGCTATACTACTCTAAAGAATATTTAGGTCGGTCTAAAATAGGACTAAATCCTACAACATACAATTGGTTACTTTTCTTCTCTCTTATCATTACAGTGGCGTTAATCTCAATTCAAGTAGGCTTAGGTTATTTAATTCCTTACGTTAATTTAATATTTCCTGTAAGTATGATATTAGCAGTGATGTCTAGGGATATAGGGTTAGTTACTGGAATTAGAGTATCAAGGGGATGGGAAAATTCCTTAGCGTTTATACTTCTTATAATAGGAATATCGGTTTACCCTCATGGGAACATACTCATGATTCTAGCCTGGATTCTCTCTTTTCACGCATCTGGACTTTATAAACTTAAGGGAAGAAAATATCCGATAATTCATTTGCTTACCGCTTGGCTCTATTTACTAGTAGGTTCAATATTCGTTTCGAATTACGACATATACATTCACACAATTGCAGTTGGCTTTCTTTTCAATACTGTGTTTGGAGTTGACGTAGTACTAATGGATTTGTTTATAAATGCCTTTCAGAGGAGGGTTGCTGTTAAACCATCATATATACCTTTCATTATTCTGAATCTAGGCCTCCTTATGAGGCTCATATATGATTTCGGAATAAATTTCCCCATCTTATTGTTATCAGCTCCACTTCAAGGTATAGGCATTTTATCGTTTTTCGTTCTCACATTAAGGCAAGTCGTTAGGGTAGGTGGTTAAAATGAGTAGGAGTAAAGTTAGAAATCATGCATTATATTTTTTAGGAGTATTAACTTACATACTTGCGTTAATACCCTTTTTTAACATCAATATAGTTAGGGCTATCATACTCATACCGATTATAGCTTACACTCTACCTATTATGGAGTACATACAGCCTAGAATTATGGCTGTGAAAGTTGATTATAAGGACATACTATTGATAATTGTTACATTAATACCATACATCTTCATGCCTTTCAATGTTTACTTAGCAATACCTGCATCTCTGTTAATTCTCACCTTTGGCTTATATCTCACAAAAAACACCATGTGGGGAAACGTTTTAGGGACTACATTTGAAGTCTCCTTATCTATAGTTTGGGGGACGTTTATTGAAAATCATAATTTCCTTTTACCAGCTATTTATTGGATACTCTACATATTTACTGGAGCGTTATACGTTGAGTATAAGATACCATTTAGGAAACTAGATAAAAGGATAGTTCAAATTAGCTGGATCATATCAATAATTGTCTTATTGCTCTTAAGCCTTAAAAATCCCTTACCCTTATTAACTCTAATAGAACCTTCTATAAGATATCTTAAACCCGGTGAAAAATTAAAGTCTCCTAAGGAAATCAAAGATTTAGGAAAAAGAGGGTCTAGAAGGGACATAATATTCATAATACTACTAGCGATAACTTTCATAATGTCGACTATGATACACATCTAGTAATGGAGAAATTAATAAATAAAAGAGATTGTGATATTTTTGCCTATTTAACAGTTAATCTATCAATTTATTCATAAATCCATCCTTTCCCAATTCTCTATGATATGATATAATAGATTTTTCATAAAAAACGAGATAACCTTTGTAGTCTTAATAATCTTGAATGAAACCCTTAAATTTTAGTAATAAAAAGCGTAAGCAAATTTTTACCAATAACGGGTTTTATTGTAATAAGGGAGTATCATCCCCAATTTCTGTCGTAAATTTTAGATTGTTGATACCACCTGGAAAAAGAAAACCCCGTTAATATGGCACTCCTTTATAGTTATCATAACCATGTTAATTTAGGAAAAGGAGTAAACAAGTATATGAAACTAGTTGTCGGGACGAATTTCGATGATTCTCTTATAGAGGAACTGAAAAAGTTTCCCGAAGTTAAATATATTTTTGGTAGTTTTAGAAAGACATTAACGGGACATGGTAGAGCAGGGTTCATAGTTCCAGAGGTAACAGAAGAAGATTTTAAGTCTCACATTGAATTAGCCCACTCACACAACATTAAGTTCCTATATACAATGAACACTGCAACACTATTAGGAAGAGAGTACGATTCTAAATTTGTTAACATCCTAATAAGAGAAGTGGATAAGTTAATCAATTTAGGAATAGATGGCCTAATAATAAGCCTACCCTTCATCATAAGGTTAGTGAGAAGTGAGTATCCAAATCTAGAAATCTCCGTCTCATCATATTCCAGAGTTCACATAATAAGAGAGGTGGAAGAATACATTGGATTAGGTGCTAATACTATTATCATGCATGAAGACGTTAATAGAAATTTTAAACTTCTCAATGAATTAGCCAAAATTTCAAAGAGAAAAAACGTTGATGTGGAATTGATATTAAACAACTCTTGTCTTTATGGCTGTCCATTTAGGCTTACGCATGATGAAATATCTTCTATTTCCTCAATGGCAAACGGCCTAGATGATATATGGTTCGAATATCCAATTCTATTATGTGCTACTGATGTTCTTAACGATCCTGCTAACATAGTACGTATGAGGTGGATAAGACCAGAAGATTTGAAATATTATGAGAGTATTGGAATAGAAAGATTCAAAATTGCTGGAAGAAACAAAAGGACTGATTGGATAGTAAAAGCCGTAAAAGCCTATACTAGTAGAAGATACGATGGAAATCTTTTAGATATCGTTAGTTATCCTCAAGGGAGAGCTGCAGCAAAAGCTATAGAGAAAATCAACGGACCTGAAACCTATTCGGTTTTAAGGGATATCTCTGTAGATAATTCAAAATTCCCGGAGAAATGGCTGGAGTTCTTCATCCACAATGACTGTGACACTAGAAGTTGTGAAGACTGTAGGTATTGTGATATAGTCGCAGAGAAAGTTATAAGGATTAACAATACGCAGTTCAAAAGGGATAAGTGGAATGTTAAACAACAATACCCTATCCACTTAATACCTAAATTTAGGACAAACTCAGCTTAAGTTAATAAACTATCTGATTATCTCATAGTGTCGTCATATAGGTAGAAAATAGACTATGAAAATTTTTCATATAATTTACCAATTAAGAAATATAAGCTTATGCGTAGAATAGACGATCTCCTTAAAATTTTACCTATTTGACTATACTATGTATTGTATTAACAGTTTTATTCCCTTGAACTAGTGCATAGATAAATTAAGAGAGATTCGAAAAAAGAGAAAAACTAAAATCAATATTATAAGACTTATATTCTCGTCATTTCTAATCTGATAATACCTTATAGTCTCGTAATAAGTGAATTTTGCTAATGATGACGTTTCAAAACCCTCTTTAAGATTTTTGTATTATAAAAAAATAAAAAGAAGGAAAATTTTATTTCATTCTTTTTATTAATATTCTTGTTGCTCCTCCTTGCTGTTGTATGTCAACTATTTGATTTCCAGTCCTCCTAGCCCAAGCCTCAATATCTGGTTTTGCAGCTGGATCAGTAGCCAAAACCTCAAGAACCTCACCAACATTAATCTGCTTTATAGCCTTAGCAGTCTCCAAAACTGGACCAGGACAATACATACCCCTAACATCTAACGTCTTAGCAATCCTAACCTCTTGAGACATAATACTAAATCTTTCCTATGGTTTTTAAAACTTTTTATCAATGCAAATTAAAAAGTGATGTAAACAATCTTTCAATATTCTAAATTGAGATATCTTCATCATATGTAAGATTCCTTAAAAAAGAAGAAACTTAAACCTGACTTCTCCCTGTCCAAAGAGGGCGAAGCTTTCTGCCCGTATTTCTGTAAGGCTGTACATGTTACTCACTAATTAGAATATTAATAGTATATTTTTTAATAACATCCATGTATTTAATCCAAATTATAATTATTTCACCTAAGAAATAGTGAATAAAAATTTTTAATCTTACACGTGTATGGTAAAATTTATATGTTATTTTCCTTTAAATATAGGCTTTCTCTTTTCAAAGAATGCCCTAGCTCCTTCTTTAGCATCTTCTGAAGCTAATGCTTGATTTTGCATTTCTCTTTCTAAAGCGAATGCGTTATATAATGGTAAATCCATACCTTCATTAACAGCTAGCTTTGCGAAACCTACAGCTAATGATGGACCTTTAGCAACTTGTCTGGCGAATTCAAAGGATTCTTGGAATAGCTTTTCCGGCTCAACTAATCTATCCAAAATACCTAATTCGTAAGCTTCTTTTGGTGAAAGTGTTTTTCCGGTAACCATTAGATAAATAGCTTTAGATCTCCCTACTAATCTAGCTAAGAACTGAGTTCCTCCCTCTCCCGGTATTAAGGCTAAATTAGCTACTTCTGGCATTCCAAACTTTATGTTTTCATCGTTAGCTCCGAATCTCAGATCACAAGCCAGTGCCAATTCTAGCCCACCACCCATACAGTGCCCATTTATACTCGCTATAATCAGTTTTTTCGTTGACATCATTCTGAGCATAACTTCCTTACTGAATTGACTTGATAGTCCAATATATTCCGGAGATTTATCTTTTATTTCATTAATATCAAAACCAGCTGAAAAGAATCTAGGTATAGCGCTAGTTATTATTATAGCTTTTACATCATTATCAAATCGTGATTCTACAATTATATTGTCTAACTCCCTTAACATTTCAAGATTATGAGCATTAGCTGGAGGTTTGTTTAGTTTTATAATTCCTACTCCGTCTTCTACTTCTATCTTAAAATATTTAGGGCTTAACTCCCTTAAACCCATATATTTTTCACCTATCAAAATATTCTCCTATTTCTATTTACATCGGGGAGTTCTAAACCTAATGGTTCGATTAATTCCTTTACATCTTTAATGTAAAGTTCCCTCATTTCATCATTTTTCATTCTCTTTATTCCATATTTATATGCTAAATCTATAGTATATGATTTGGAATGCCCAAACATATCTAACCCTCTGGGTAACCATTTATTTATAAGAGCTTGAGCTAAATCTTTCTTACCTTCCTCTACTAACTTCTTAATTCCTGAATATCCAAAATTTATATGAAATTCTTCCTCCATAAGCATTGTAGGGATTATTCTAGATAACGGACCAAAACTCGAATCCTCAAAGGCCAATAATTGGTACAACCCAACTCTATCTATTAGAAAGGTAAAACCTAACGTATCCTCCCACATATTGAATGGAATATTAAAGGCATCAAGCTTATGTTTACCCATTCTAGTCCATAAAAGATTTTCAGCTATTTTTTTGCCTTCTTCTCCAAATTCTTTTAGTATTTGAATGACTTGCCATCCATGTCTCATCTCATCCACCATAATTCTCGATATAGTAACCCTATCAGATAATTTGGGAGCGTGAAATAGCCAAGGCATATGCTGTTCTATTGATGCAAACTCAGTATCTCCTTGAACTGTAAGTAACTTCAATATAATATCAATTGCTTCTGGAGGTAGATCATAAATTGATTCAAATTTCCTCAATCCCTTATACTCTCCCCATCCAATAACCCTTTTAGGCTTTTTGTATTCTGGAAGTACCATCACCTTATAGTTTATACTTTTAAGTATATAACGTTTTCTGTACGTAGGTAGATAAAAGCGAAAAAGATAAAAGTTTCTAAAAATTAGTTATAAATGATGAGAACATGCGAAAAATTAGTAGTGTAAAGGAAGTTCCACAGGATTTAAGAAAAGCTATTATAGACATAATTGAATTAAGAGCAGATTTCGAATTAGGTATGGTTGAGCAATATTCCCCTTGGTTAGTAAATGCACCTACTGTGGACGGAAGATTATTTATAGCCAAATTAGTTTCCGATGAGCTAAATCATAGTTGGCAACTACTGAGAATTTTAGAAGAATTTAACGCCAAAGATAGTATAGAAAGAATCCAGAATGCAAGATTAGGAATTCATAAATTAGAAGTTTCTAATTTACCTTTATTTAATTGGGAAGATGTGATCTCCTTTACGTTCCTAGTAGATAGAGCTGGGTTACATCAATTAAGGGTGCTTAAGAACAGCTCATTTGAACCACTTTCCAATTTAGCATCTACCATGATTAAAGAGGAAGAAGCACATCTATTTTTCTCTCAAAATGAACTAAAAAACTATCAAAATAAAAGTAAGATGCAAGCTGCAATTAACTTTTGGTTCCCTAGAGCTGTTGAAATGCTATATGGATTTAGATCCATAAATGAAATCTACCTTAATGATCTCAATATTTCCGAATTGGTTAAAGACGATCTAATTAATGATTACATAAAAATGACTAATGAGGAACTGAAGAGATTAGGATATAATGAGGTAAATCCCACAAAGAGTATTCATTATAATGTTGTAACAAAGTAAGTTGCGACATATTTACGTACTACTTTAACAGCGTAAACTATATAAATTGGTTTAAAAAATAAAATAATAATGTCTAGCAAGTATGGAAGTATTTTAAATATAACAGATGCATTATTTTCAAAATGGGATAATAGTGATGCAGATAAGAGAGTAGCCATTTTTTATAGGGATGAAATATGGACATATCGCAAGTTAATAGATGAAATAAATAAGGTAGGGAATGGATTAAGGGAACTGGGAGTAGAGAAAGAGAATAGAATCCTAATGATATCATATGATACTCCTTACTTTATATCCGTATTTTATGGTGCTATGAAAATAGGTGCAATTCCAGTACCAGTTAATACATATCTTAAACCGCAAGATTACATCTTCTTTTTAGAAGATACTGCAGCTAAGGTATTGGTAGTAGAGCCAGATATATGGAATAAATTATCCCCATACCTCAAGGATAGAGCTAAAAGACTTAAGCATATTATAATATTACCTGGTATAGAAAAGGTTAGCTTGCAGACTGAGGCTTTTGAACATAAGGCTCAATTGGCCTTTTACTCTGGTCTCGTCTCAGTCCAATCAACACACTTAGAACCAGAACCTACATCTCCTAACGATATGGCATTCTGGCTTTACACATCTGGAACTACGGGACATCCTAAAGCTGCAGTCCATCTACATAAAGATATTCTAGTTGTACTTAATACCTATGTAAAGAACGTACTTAAAATAACAGAAAGCGATAGATTATTCACTGCTTCTAAGTTATTCTTTGCTTATGGATTAGGAAATGGCTCTTATTTTGCATTTGGAAATGGAGCATCAACCATTCTAATGCCAGATAGAGTGGAACCTAAAAGAGTCCTAGAGACTATACATAGATATAAGCCAACAATCTTCTTTGGAGTTCCTACATTGTACAATGCAATGTTACAAGTTGAGGATTGGAAAAATTACGACTTGAGTAGTTTAAGGTTCTGTGTCTCCGCAGGAGAACCTTTACCTCCAGCAATATTTAATAGATGGAAGGAGAGATATGGAATTGAAATAGTAGATGGTATTGGCTCAACAGAGGCTTTACACATATACATTTCTAATATTCCAGGAAATTGTAAACCAGGATGTACTGGAAAGGTAGTTCCAGGGTATGAAGTTAAAATTGTAGATGAAGAGGGTAAGGAAGTACCTCCTAAAACAGTAGGAGATCTTTACGTTAAAGGAGATAGTATTGCGATGTTTTATTGGAACGACTATGAAAGCACTAGAAAGAATATGGTGGGCATTTGGTTCAGAACTGGTGATAAATTCTATAGAGATGAGGAAGGTTATTATTACTATGTTGGAAGATCTGATGACATGATCAAAACCTCAGGATTATGGGTTTCACCAATAGAAGTAGAAGCTGCACTTTTAGCGCATCCAGCAGTTTCAGAAGCTGCTGTCGTTGGTATACCGGATGAGGTAGGATTGATAAAAGTAGTTGCGTTTGTTACACTTAAACAAGGATACTTACCAAGTCAAGAACTATCTAATGAATTAAGGAACTTTCTAAAAGACAAATTAGATCACTATAAAGTTCCTAGGGAGATAAGATTTGTAAATGAGATTCCAAAGACTGCTACTGGAAAAATACAGAGATATAAATTCAGATTAGGAGAAATTAAATAATTAACTTAACATAATGTAGTGATGTAACTATGAATTATCTCTATATATACTTTTTAAGTATAATTAAAAAGTCAGTTTACCTTGAGTATCCATAAAGATATCCATTATATATTAATTAAATAAAAAATTTTATTTATGTGGTGAGAGTATGAACTTAATAGCTGTAACACTCGTTACATTTAGGAAAATTTTTTAGTATCAATTCAGAGGTTACTATTAATGAAGATACAATCGTTATTCTTTACGCTTTACGGGGATTATATTAAGGACGCCGGTGGAACTATTAGCTCTAAAAGTATAATTGTTATTCTCAAGGAATTTGGATTTTCAGAAGGTGCTATTAGAGCGGGTTTACATAGAATGAAGAAAGCAGGTTTAATAGATTCTATAAAAAGAGAGGATAAGAAGATTAGCTATAAATTATCTGAAAAAGGCATGTTAAGATTATTGGAAGGGACCAGAAGAGTTTATGAGAAAATTAGAAGAAAATGGGATGGTAAATGGAGACTAGTAGTCTACAACATTCCTGAAAGCAATAGAGAGTTGAGAGATAGACTAAGGAGAGAGCTTAAATGGTTAGGATTTGGAATGTTAGCTCAATCAACCTGGATATCTCCAAATCCCATTGAAGATACTTTAAAGAAGTTCATTAAAGATCTTTATAATTCGACTAATAACATAGAAGTGGATATCTTCTTAGCTGATTATCTAGGAGAACCTAAACGTCTAGTACAGAAGTGTTGGAATCTAATCGAAGTAGAACAAGCGTACAAAGCTTTTTTAGAAAAATGGGAGAAAGTAACTGAAAAAGTAAATTACCTAAAAAATAATGAAGCCTTTGTAACAAGAATAGAATTAGTTCATGAATATAGAAAGTTCTTAAACATAGATCCTGACTTACCTGAGGATTTATTACCTCAAAATTGGATTGGGTACACTGCATATGAGCTTTTCATGAAATTAAGAGAAGAACTGACACCTAAGGCTAACGAATTCTTTTATAGTGTGTATGAACCATGAAATGTTTTTAATCAGCTTAAGATAATCCGTATTTAGAATGTGTAGAATGTTAGCATATTACGGAAAAAATAAAGATTACTTAAGAAAGATGGCGAACTGTTTGGTTAAAGCATCATTGAATGATCCTTTAATTAATGAGAGTCATTCAGATGGATGGGGAATTGTTGCATATAATAACAATAAAATTATTTATTATAGAAGTTCTAACCCTATTTTCCAAGACATTAATACGTTGAATGATGTCATTAACTCTTTAGATGGTGAATTGAAGGTAATTATCCACGCTAGGAAAGCAAGTGAAAAAGTTCTAGTTTCCTCTTTCTATTCACATCCCTATTTAGAAACTACTAGCACGCACTTATTCTTTTTAGCGCACAATGGGAGTGTTGATAAGTATAGATTAGGCGAGACTTTAGGATTGGACCCTTCTCTCATGGTAGATTCAGAACTAATTGCAAGATACATTGCTATTCATGGCTTAAAAGAAGTAGACAGGTTAAGAGAGTTTACAAAATCAGCCTTAAATCTCCTTATTCTAGAGATAGATCGAAAAAGTAAAAGTTCACAAATATATTTTCATAATTACTATAGAAAAGATATAATTGTTGAGAACGAAGAATACTATAAATTATATCATAATAAAGGGGCGGTTTATTCTTCATCTTTAGCTTATACTGGTTGTGAAAAAGGCGAAGAAGTTGAGTTTGGGAAATTAATGAAGCTATCATGAGGTTAACATTAGAAAAATAAGGAAATAGGATAGCTAACTAGTGGTTTATAAGAACATTTCTAATATTTGAATTTGTATTCTATTTTCCTTATACTGTGATAGAGGGTGATATCATTTTTATAAACCAAGCAACCTATTTAAAACTAATAGTAATTCCAGTGATTGATTCATACAAGTATTTTGAGGAGAGCAAAATTTGAGAAGGATTGAACTTAAACCTAAACCTCCATCATTAAAGGAATTCTTAAGAGTAAAACCTACAAACTTCCCTGATTCCTTATTTCTATATTCCGAATACTTGAAAGCTTATCTCGATTTTCAACTGTTTGGAAAGCTTCCCACAATAAAAGAGACTTATTCTAAATTAATTAAGGTTAAGTATAATGATATTTATTGGTTCGTTAGGAAGGAGAATCTAATTCATGATATCTGGATTATTCTCTTATATAATGAACCCGAGGTTAGTAAATGGATTACCTTTAAAAAGAATATGATTTTCGTAGATGTAGGAGCTTATATAGGCTCATATACGATTAGAGCAGGAAAGAAAGGAGCTAATGTAATAGCATTTGAACCAAATCCAATTTCTTTCAAAATATTAAAAAATAACGTTAAGGAAAACGGATTAGAGGAAAAGGTTAAAATTTACAATAAGGCTGTGTGGGAAACTTATGGCAAGCTTGACTTCTATCTAAATAATGATATGTCATCAATAAGCGAAGTAAGAGGAAAAAAGAAGGTAAGTGTAGAGGCAATACCTCTAGATTCACTTAATCTCAATAAGATTGACTTACTGAAAATAGACGTTGAGGGTGTAGAACTGGAAGTTATCAAGGGAGCAACCAATACATTGGAAATAACTGAAACTATATTAATTGAAATAAGGGAGGAATTATTCAGTAAAATAAATAAGATTTTGTTAAATAAGGGATTTAGACTTGTAAGAAGTGATATGACTTATGAAAAAATTGGGAACTACCTCTATGAGAAAAATAGATGATCATAGTAACAGAAATTAGATATCGTAAACATATTAATAATAGAGTGTCTAAGAATCCTTGAGATTTCTCACTATTTAGGGTTATTTTAAGGTAATCCAAATAATTTAGGGCAAATAAAATTCTTTAAAGATACGATTATAATCTACATAAAAGTTTAATAAGGTAATAGGTAAATTATTATCAAAATGATAACTAAGGATGATATTATTAACGCAATTATGAAGTTTACTGGTGGAGATACAAGTAGAAAATTTACTAAAAATAGCATCTTAAATATTTTGGGAAAGAAGTCCTCTAATAAGACTATAGATAAGATTTTTAAGGAACTTGTAAATGAAGGTGTCATAAGTCTTGCCACAACAAAGGGGAAGGCCAAGTATTACGTATTATCGAAGAATCTGAAGGAAAAAGAAATAGCAAAGGAAGTTAGGGGAAAGACTACTGAAAATGTTAATTCTGACATCCAAAACGTAATAAGAGAAATCGTCGATGAGGCAATTAGGAAATATTTTGAGGAATATTTTGGGAAGCCTAAAACGTTTCAGGATCTAGATAATGTATATGAAACTGTTAAGGATGATATTGGTTATGCCTCCATTAATGATATAAGAGAGCAATTAGGAATGTCGCTTGAACAATTTATGTCAAAATTTAGAGATTATATCCTAAAACACTATGAGTTAATTGCTGGAGGGAAGGAAGGCTTTGTGATTCACGGGACAAGATATGGGATAATTAGGAAAAAGGTGTAAGTTAATGTGTGAGTTTGAGGAATACACTGTATCTAAATATGGGGATGAAAATGTAAGAGTTGCAGGTAAAGTATGGACTGAAACAATAAAAATTATAGAGAATGCCATAATGTCGAGAAAAAATGCAGTAATTACTATATTAGGACAACCAGGTATGGGAAAAACACTCATCTTAAATGCCGTGAAGAAAGAATTGAATGAAAAAGCGTTTATTCTATACTTAGATCTAGTGAGTAGCCCCAGTTTATCAAAGGCAAGTTGGTATACTATAAGAAATACAACAGTTTTTGAAAAGATAAGAAATAATGCGTTTAAGATCTTATATGAACACAAGAAAGAGATAGGTTACGGACTTTTAGAGAAAATGAGCAAAGAGTTTACTAATTGGATGAGACACCTATGTGAGAAAAGAAAGTGGAGTGGCAACTACGTATATGCAGAAAGATTATATTGTATGGCATATGAAGAGAATGTAGAGGGATTTATAGAGTTTCTTAACGATCTTATTAACTTAGGTCCTGTTGGATTATTAATAGACGAACTTAAGAATAATGAAGGACAACTACTAGAGCTACATAAGATAATTAATGAGACTAAAATACCAATAGTTATCACTTTAGTACCAGATGTAATCAGTCAAATAAAGGATAGTGCACTAAGGCGAAGGCTTGATGAATTCAAAATAGAACTTAAACTAAGAGACGAGGATAAACTCGATATTTTAAAAACATACTGTGAGGAATTTGCTGAGGATCTTATAAATATCAAAGAGATTAAAAGCTCAGATACTGTGAATAAGCTGTTAGACTCTGCAAGAGAAGCTTACAATAAAGCTCTCTCAAGTTGTAAAGATGAGTATAAGAAAATGGAATGCATAAAGAATGAACTAAAAAGAGAATTTGAGATAGAAAATATTGAAGATGCCTCAAAGATGCTAGAAGCTGAAATTAGGCAAGGTTTACTTGAACTACAAAAGGAATATAATATAGATTATATTCATGATAGAGGGAAGAGAATAGAACAAGTAGGAATAACTATTGACATATTTTTCAGAAGAGGTAATATCGAGTATCTAGGTGATATAAAGTTGACTAATGAGAACACAGTTGAAAATATAAGAAATGTAAAGAAGTTAATCGGATTTAATAGAGATGGAGCATACGAAGTAAGAAAGTTCATAGTTACAAATTCTACTAATGTTGACTTAAATGAGTTTAAAATCATTACAGTTGATAATAGAACCATTAAAGACATCTTGAATAGTAACAGAGAGAAAAGAAATGAATTGGTTAGAAGAATCTTGAAAGAGCTTGAAGTTACACCAACATAACTTAAGCTTATCTATAGTGTCACCATGAAGGTATGAATTATTTTTATAGAAATTTTAAGGATGATAACTAAACTAGACTTATCTTAGGTCTCTGAAGAAAGATAGCAATAGTGCAAAATTTTACCTAGATGCTTGTACTATGAGCTTATCTTTGATTTCGTTTATTTAATATTTTAAAAAAGGGATAGAATATAGTTAACTTTTTAACTATTACGATATAACTACCTTCATGGACCTATCAAAGCTACTGGAGCCAATTAAGGTTGGTGAGGTCATCTTAAGGAACAGAATAGCAATGTCACCAATGATAAGTAATTTAGGAACTCCAGAGGGGTACCCGAGCGATGCCCATATAGCATATCTAGCTGAAAGAGCTAAAGGAGGAGTTGGATTAATAATAACTGAATATACCTACGTTAATCGCACAGATGCCAGAGGATCAGTTAATGAACTAGGTATGTATTCTGATGAATTGACACCAAAATTTATGAGATTAACTGAGATGATACACGCATTAGGAAGTAAGATTTTCGTACAATTGGTTCACGTTGGTAGGAAAACTAGAAGGGATATCATCTGGGGAAATACACCTATCGCTCCCTCACCTATTCCAATAATGGATGAAGTAAGAGAAATGACAAAAGACGATATAGAGAGAGTGAAGAACGATTTTGTAAATGCGTCAATAAGAGCTAAGAGAGCAGGCTTTGATGGAATAGAACTTCATGGAGCACATGGTTACTTATTGGCACAATTTTTCTCACCAGCTACTAATAAAAGGGCGGATGAGTATAAAGATGGAGTTAGGTTCGCTGAGGAGATTCTTAAAAGTATAAAGGAGAAGGCTAAGATTACCGTTGGTATAAGGATTAGCGTAACTGAGTTTGACAATGAAGGCTTAACCCCTGAAATGGTAGCTGAGATAAGTAAGAGATTGGAAAAAGCTGGGATAGACTACATTCACTTATCTGCCGGTAGAGATGGTCCTTTGGGTTCAAGCATGCCTTATTATTACAAAAGAGTATCTTTCCTAGAATACGCTAAAGTCGTAAGAGACGCTATTAAGGTTCCATTATTCCTTGTAGGGTCAATAATAACTCCAGAGGAAGCCTTAAAGGTTAGGGATGTAGCTGACGTTGTCGTATTAGGAAGGCAATTATTAGCAGATCCTCATTGGTTAAATAAGGCAATTAAGGGCTTACCAATAAGGCCATGCATTAGGTGTAACCAATCGTGCAGAGGTGTAGTGTATAAGGAAGTTAGATGCGATGTTAATCCAGAATTAGGTTGGGAGTTATTACCTCCTCTTGAAAAAGGAAAAGGTGAGGTCGCGGTAGTGGGAGGAGGTGTAATGGGCTTAGAGGCTGCTAGAGTCTTAGCATTAAGAGGTTTCACCGTAACTTTATATGAGCAGAACAACAAATTAGGTGGACAATTCTTATTACTTAAGGATCCTTGGAAAATTAATGAGTTTAATGAACTGATAAAGTATTATGAAAGGGAATTAAGAAGACTTAACGTCGAGATAAAACTTAACACTAAGATGGAATGCTCGGACTGTATATTAGCAGTACCAGATTATGAAATACCTAAAATGCCAGAAGTTAAAGGAGAGAGAATCCTGATAGACTCCAATATATACGCATATCACGACTATGCGTTCGAGTTAGCCAAATATAATGAGGTTTACATGACTGAAAGGTCTTTTAAGGGTTTGGATAGAACTAGAGAGTACTTGTTAAGAAACTCATTATCTCAAGCAGGAGTTAAATTCATAGAAGAAAGTAATGGTATGAAATTCGATCTTGAGATACACAATATTGTGGATGACCAACCAACTATAGGTAAGGCAATTCAAAGAGGCTATTGGATAGGTAGAACATACAAATTACAATTTTAGTTCATCTTAAAAACATGTCATCACTTTTTCTTTCAGCCCTGGCCACTTTAATCATCTGACTAAAAATCACTTTTTGCTAGTTTTTAACTCTAATGGGGGTAAAAGAGATGAAGTTAGTGAGAGTCAAAGTATTAATCTTAACCACTATTCTCGAGAGCGTCAAATTTGTATAAAATTGAATAAATAGCTTTTATAGATAATTTGCATAATATATCGAATAGATAATTATTAAAATTTTAGTTTTATAAGTAATGTAGAAGTGTAGAAAATTGCAGTTTTTTACATTTATTGTAAGTGAGTATATCCACAGTGCAGTCGTATAGATATGAAACAAATCGCCCTGAAATTTCATAATTCGATAACAAGTAAATATCACAATATAGGGTTATGAGTAGAAATCATAGTTATTTGAATTCATAACTTCATAATGACATTATGAAATGATGAATTCTGCTTTTATCATAATGTAGAGTGAAAACGTCAGGCTAAATACGTGAATCTTATTTCCTACTAGAAAAGTTTACATATATAGTTAACAGTAAAATTACTATGAAAGCATTCACCAAAGTCACAAGGAATTATCAAATTACTATCCCTGCAGAAATAAGAGAGAAGCTAGGAATAAAAAAGGCGATTACGTGATTTTTTAAGTAAGAGGAGAGGAGGTAGTTATGAAGGTTATGAGAAGACCATGGATTGTTAGAAGTTTGGGTAGAAAATTAAGTGTTGAGGAGATTGATGAAATAGTGAATAAGGCGTTTACTGATGATTATAATAGTTGATACAAATATTCTAGTCTACTCAATGTTTCAAGATACTGAATATCATGAGAAAAGTTTTAGTGTGTGGTATCTGAATTATCTCTTCATAAAGTATATATTTGTTTCACTAAATTTCCTCTAAACTAAACTCATTAGACTACACACTACGCTACGCGAACCGCGTGAACCTCACCCACCAAGAAATCAGCCATCTCCCTCATAACGTGATAAAGCCAAAACTTTAAAAAAGTAGCTTAAAGAACACCCCTAGCACGAATCCCATGACCAAAAATTCTCTTCACAGCAGATATCACAACCTCAACCCACCATCTCCTACCACAACCCCTCCTCCAATCACGTGACGACTCCTTATCTAGAATTGTATCACGCCTCCTCGGACTAGCCCTATCCACATTAGCCGACCTCTTAGGCGGAATCACAACCTCAGGAACTAGATCATAAATAGCATTAGAATCATAAGCCTTATCCCCATAAAACTTCGTAACCTCCCGCCCTCTTCACTTACCTCCTTAACTGCCGACTTAACCTCAGAGTTCTCAACCTCAGCCTTCAAAACCTTCATGGAATTAGCATCAACGTGAACTACTATTTTGAGGAACTTCCTCTTCTCACTCTTTTTCCACTTTGCCCTTATGTACCTACCTCCTTGTTCAACGCTTATTCCCGTGCCGTCGCTTATTAGTTCTACTTCATCCTTGACTTTGTTGTAGTCTAGTTGCATGTTTTTTAGTCTTAGGTGGATGGTCTTGTAGTCGAGGTAGACTGGTATTATTCTCACTTCGTGGAATGCTCTTAGAATCCCTCCAGAGGAAGGCTAGGAATTCGTTTAACATGAGTGGTGCTTTGTAGGGTCTTGATTTAGCCTTCTTATTGTCCTCCTCTAGAAGTTCGTACCAATGTTCGAACACGTAGTAAGGGAATATCATCTCGTATCTAGTTATGAGGTTCTCGTCGTACTTTGACCAATCTCTAGTTTATTTCCTTTCTCAGAGGACATGATTATCATTGGTATTATGACATCTTAACGTTAACTCTTCAGAAACTCCAGTAACTAATTTAATAGAGTGAATATTATGTGGAACAGCAATAGATTTACTATCCTTATCTCCTTTAATATAAGCATGGACTTATATGAAAGATCTTTAAGATACTTAATTATTTCTAAGACTGCTTTAGAAAAATCATTTTATGACGTTTCTTCCACTAATTGCGCAATTTCAGCAGAATTAATGATAAGATCAGTTTATAGTCTAATAAGGAAGGATCCTCCGTATTATTCTTTTCATAATATCAGAAAAATTCTTTCATCTTTGTCCTTTCATATTCCAAGTTTCGAAGGGGAGATAAGAAAAATAATAAGAGAAAATAGAAAAGAATTTATAATAGTAGAAAACTCTAGAAACTTAGGGCAATATTCTGATATAACGAAAGAAGATGCTGAAATATGTATAAATACTGTAGAAAATAAATTATTGCCTTTAATAAAAAGGATAAGAGAAAATATTTTAAGTTAATAGTTTCGCACAGCTAGGTATTGTTGTTATCCTTTTCCCTATGGCTTTTTCCTACTCTCCTAACAATAGCATTTAATCCTCCGATAGTTGCTCCTTATTCTATTCCCTTCGCTGGAATTGAAGCTTCTGAAAGACCTTTTTCTATGTAATTCCACTTTAAGTTAAAGGATTCTAATGACGAGGGAATTAGGTAGCCTGAAAATGAATTTGAGCTGAAAGTCTTGAAATATTTAAGTCTTTCTAATAAATTGTCTAAACAAGAGAAAGCTTAGCGCTTATCTGTAGAATATTCCCTTAGATACAATAAGCTTCTGCTCTCACTGAAATAAAAGCCGTAATGGTATTTAAAGAATAATTTCTTTGAGCGTTTTCGGAATGAATAACTTTATATATTATAGTCTGCTGAGACTAGTCCTATGAGACTAGTCCTGAAAAGAAAAGAATGTGAAGAACTAAAAAATGTTGATTATTGGTTATTGCTTTACGGTAGAAGAAAAACTGGTAAAACTACATTAATAAAAAATTGCATTAAATATGATTATTTTGTAACAATAGCAAACGAAACAGAAGGATTATTAGAAGGTGGTGAAAGGATAAAGATAGAAGAGCTATTAAAAGAAGTACGTTCTGAACTTAAAAGGGGGAATAAAGTAGTTATTGATGAATTTCAAAGATTACCGGAAAAATTTTACGTAGACATTTCCACTTTTGATAAGAGTGGAATTTTAATTTTGTCCGGCTCTAGTTATGGAATTCTTAATAAAGTCTTTGATAGAAACTCTCCACTTTTAGGGTTGATAACCCCAAAGGAAATTCCAATTATCAGCTATGAAGAAGTTTTATCCCAACTTGAAGATCCATTACTTTCTACTCTTTTTAGAGATCCCTGGATTATTCCATTTATAAACTCTTATGAAGAATTTGTGAACAGGATAAAGGAATTCTCTTTAATTTCAAAGGGATTAATAGGAGAAGTATTTAAAGAAGAAGAAAGAAGTTTGACAGAAACATATTATCAATTACTTTTGAGAGTAGCAGAAGGAATTTGGAGAACTTCAGAATTGGCTGGAATTTTACAAGTAAAAGGAGGAGAAGCCACTGTTTCTTCCTTAATGAATAAACTGAACAAAATGGGGTTGATAAAGAAGATTAGAACTTTAGGGAAAGAATATTATTATAGACATGTTTCCCCAGTAATTTCCTTATCTTTATATGCTGAATCAAAATATTTAATCACAGAAAGAGACGTCAAAATATACGAATTACCCATAGGGTTAGAGGTCCAATTTTCTGTAGGTGAAATGATAAGTAAATATTATGGAGGAGATTTCGTTTACTCTCCAAAAGAAGACATTGATATGATAGTTATGAAGGGAAAGAAAAGAATTATAGCATTTGAGGTTAAAATGGGAGAAATAACAACATCAGAAGCTAAGGAAGCAATAAAGAAAATGAGTAAAGTTGCAGAAAAAGTAGGGTTGATAAGCCTGAAAGATAAACCCCCAGAAATTGGTGATGTTTCAATAGGTCCTAAGGAACTGATAGAAATTTCCAAAGAGTTAAATAAGAAAAAAGAAGAGAAATAAATACTAGGAATTTTTATTATATGCTATGAAATCTTAGGAATTAAAGTTAAAGTTAAATCATTAGTTTATGGAAATTAATGCTTTATTGAAATGCTCTAGAGAAATAATTTATGCCTATATGACGACATTCCCAATAATCCATTTACCTACTTTCCTAGCAAAATCCGTTTTATTTATTAATATGAAATTAGCTAAATTTTATATATTTCAGAAATCGTCATAAAATGGGAAAAAACAGATATTAGCCAAGAAAAACAACAATAGCTTTTAAATTAAGACACTTCCTTCTCTCTTAATATTTACTTCTTTTGTTTCTCTAACATTTGTAACAATTCTTTTGGAGCATCTTTCTCACTCACAGCTCCTCTACCAGTCTTTCCTCCACCCTCGTCATAGGTGAAGCTTATCATCTTGCCAACTCTCCAAACCTTCTTTATCTTACTGATATCTACTTGTTTCTCTTCTCCCTTGTACTTGAACTTTACTGTTACCATATTTCTTCAAGATATCCTTATGTTACTCTCTTAAATATACTTTACGGTTTTTAGATAAGTATAACTTAAGGTATTATCATAAGATTAGAAAAAGTTGATTCCTTAACGTTAACCTTATAACTCCTTTTTAGAGATAAATAAAATAGATAACAAGTGTTTAATAGATAAGATATAGAAGAATACAATAGTATAAAAAGGTTTTAATTTAGGTTAGGAATACCAAATCCATCCATAATATGATTTCTTCTCCTTTTGTAATGCTTTCCATTCTTCCGGGAACTCATTCCTCAAATATTCTTCAGGTAACTTTGATATATCATAAACGGGAATGTTAAAGGTAACATTTTGTTTTTGTTCCTTCTTGTGACCAATTTTGAGACTTATCATATATTTCACCCTATGTATATATATAACTCCTATTTTATAAATTTATCTAACATAAGTTATAAGGGCTTAAACAAATAAAACCTTAGGAATACTTTCCAATTCTAAATGAATAATACGCTAAATAAAGATAACTGACAAAAAGTAGTCAAGCCTTTCTCATCAAGGCCTATAAAGAACAACTCTATTTCGAAGAAGTGTCCTCGTAAGGGAAGATAATTAACTAAACCTATGATAACCCTAAGGAGACTCTCATCCTTTAGGTAAGGAGGAGATGATTACACCTCAATTACAACTCCTTTATCAGTCATACATTTTAATAGGACTTAAGAGAAGTTTAAATTTTCCGGTGGCGGAATGATTCCGGTGGCGGAAAATTTTATTTGACACAAGGCCGAAAAGTAAAAGGGAGGATCTGTTTGACAGAGAGGAAGAGCTGGAAGGCTTAATAGACGTTATTAGACATAAGGATTTCGGAGCGGTAGTAGGAATAAGGAGAATTGGAAAAACGAGTTTAGTCAAGGTGGGACTAAATGAGCTAAGAGAGGAGATTATATCGTTTAACATAAATCTAGCAAGATTAGAAGGAAAGAGGAACTACTCAACTGATATGTTCACTAAGCTTTTTCTAGAAGGGGCAAAAGAACTGACTTCCTCCCCGTCCTGAAGGGAAAGGGTTCCCCTAGGGCGGATCATTGGTTTGTGGTTTACCGCCTTCACTTTCATCACTTCATTGCTGGTAGAGGATAAAATCCCCACCCCGCTCCATTCATCCAGCGGTAGACCACGGGCTTAGTCTTAAGCCCATTACCCCTATCCCTCAGTGGGAGTTGCCCCCCACTCCCACTTCCTTGGGACTCGGGAATATGTAAAATGTTCATTGCTCCGTTTAAATCAGCATTTATTACCCCTATGTGGGGACACTTAAACAAACCCCTTTTAACCCTACCATTTTCATGAATCTCCCCACATAGGGAGCACGTCTTAGAAGACCATGCTTCATCTACTTCTTTGACTTTGATTCCGTATTCTTCAGTAACCTCACTAAAGCGACGTATAATATAAGAGTAGTTCCAGAAATTCACAGTTAGCTTATTTCCTCTGTTCCTAGCAATGTCTTTGGGATGACCAATTACAATCTCTGAAACACCTTTCTCATATGCGATTTCTACTATCTTTCTAATCATGGAGTTCAGAGCGTGTCTAAGAAATCTACTCCTTTTCTCGTAAAGGCGAGAGAGTCTCTCACTCCTCCTTTGCTTATGAATAGAGAGGATCTTTTGAACTCTTGCAATCCTCTTGGAATAATATTCATACCTAGACAACACACTACCTCCTTTGAATAGGAACCAAGAGCCATCTTCAACATAGATAGTGGCAAGATTAACAATACCTAAGTCTACTGAAGCTTTCAAATCGCCCTTAGGCTGTTTCGGTGTGAAATCGACCTCTACTGGTATCATCGCATACCATTTATCATTCCTTTCGAAAATTTCTAGTCTACCTTGTTTACCCTTCCATTTCAGCATTCCTCTGAACTTTAATGAAAGTTTGAAATCCTTGAGATATATCGTTCTACTGTCTTCATCTATCACATATCTATCATTTCTTGCGAGTATTATCCCTTGTTTCCAGTACCCTGGTGGTCTTGGCTTAAACCACCTAGGTAACTTCCCTTCCTTTTTATCATGAGATAATGAGAAGAAGGATCTCCATGTTTCAGCATTTTTCCTAGATACTTGTTGTGTATTAACCTTAAGCTTGTCTTTAAATTGCTGATAAACTTGTTTTTCTGTTGTGTTGAAGTCTATTTTCTCATGATTCTTATACTGTTGCATTCTTAACCAATTAACAGTATTCCAACAAGCTTTGTATACTTCAGAGAGTTTCTCAAGCGTTTCTCTAGTCTTTTTGTCTACTACTAGTCTAACGATGTTACTCCTCTTCATCTTCTTTCACTTTCTGGCTTTCAATGTACTTTTTGATCGTCTCAGTACTTACATTGCCAGCTGTTGCAACGAAGTAGTTTCTAGTCCACAGACCGTCTTTTATCTTGAGTTCTGGGTGTTTCTTAAGGATTTGTCTAGCGGACTTGCCCTTGAAGTAGTTTGCTAAATAAGAGGGAGCATATCGTGGTGGGCAATTGACGAAAAGGTGTATGTGGTCTTGCATGATTTCGATGGTTAAAACGTCGCATCCTAGTTCTTCAGCAATGTTTATGAGTGTTTGTTTTAGTTCCTCTGCTATGGGCTCTAGTACAGCTTTACGGTATTTTGGTATCCATACGAAATGGTAATTGCATAGGTATTTTACATGCCTGGTTGATTTGTATTTCACGAATACTTTAAAGTATTCAGAGATTAAAAGCGTTACCCTGTCTCAGAGAGGCGAGGCTTGTCCGTTCTTTTGTCATTAAAAGTTACACATTCTTTGGAAAAGTAGCAAGGCTTATTTCAAATAAACTCGGTTTAAATGAAAGTGACTTATTAGAAACTAACTGGATAAAGGTAGGATTAACACTTAAAAAGATTGAAAGTGATGACATAATCGAGATAATTAAGGAATTTGATAGGATTAGTAAGGACAATAAAAGAACTTTCGTTCTATTCTTTGACGAATTTCAGTATATAAAAAAGTGAAATTAAATTATTCCTCACTTCTTCATGATATATTTGATTGGTGTGATAATACAACCGTTATAGTTTCTGGGAGTATTGTAGGCCTTATGGAGGAAGTTCTAAAGCAAGTTGAGGCTGAAAAACCTTTTTATGGAAGAAATTTTATCAGAATTTATCTCGATAGGTTTGAGGTGGAAAAATCTAAGGAGTTCCTTATAAGAGGATTTAAGGAAGAAGGAATTGAAATAAGTAAAGATGTAGTAGAAAAAGCGGTAAAATATTTTGACGGTATTCCGGGTTGGCTGGCATACTTTGGAAGAAGTTATACGTACTCATTAAAACACGGCTTAAACCCAGATATTAAGGAGATTGTAAAGGAGGCATCTAAGCAAGTTACTTCAGATTTCCAAAGGTTTTTGAAGACTTCTAATTCACCTTATAGATATGCTGGTATTGTTCTTTCTCTTAGTGAATTGAGGAAAGCTAGGCTAAAAGAAATAACCTCGTACCTTTCCACTTTGTTAAAGGAAAATGTTAGTGAGGGAAGAGTAAAGGAGTTAATTGACACTCTAATTAATTATGGATTCGTTATCAAGGTAAAACTTGGGATTTATTCATTACCCAATGATATGCCAACTAAATTAGGGTTAAGAGTTTCAGCAAAAAAATGGTTAAGACAATGAATCATAAATACTTTACGTAAATGAGAAAAAATATTACATTAGAAGGTGACTTTTTTGAGATATCTTTGAGTTATTTGATAAAAAGTAGGGCAAGCTTCTCTATTGTACTCCCTAAAAACGATTCCATAACTTTATTGATAAAAACCCATCATTCATAGTGTCTTAATATAGGTATATAACAGTCTGAAGTTTTTCTTTATCATCTTAATCAGCATTACCCTTGCAATTTCTGGTCCTTTAATATTCTTGGAAGGACCTTATGGTATCACGTAAGTGCAAGCTACTTTAAACTCATTTAAGGGTTACTGTAACTATCATTATCCTTAAAGGTTATTTAAAAAATTGCAAACATATTCTACTTTAAGATATATATGAATATTGTGATAACCAATAATTTTATAATGGTGACCAAATGGCAAAGTATGAGGAAAATATAAGAGAATTATTACCTAAACTTGATTTCGATAATAAATACAGTAAGGAATTAGTAAATTACATAGTACAGAATTTAAGGAATAAGAACGTTAATGAATTCTATAAGGAATGGCTAAAAGAAATAGTTCTCTTCAATATTTCCGAAAGTACAGGTTCTCCTTTTTGGGTTAAGAGAGCTAGAGAGAGAAATATAAAAGCTAAGGATATTGAAGGAATAAGTTCAGTTACAGAGTTAATTAATATGTTAGGGGAAAGTGATTATTCGTTGTTAACTAGGGAGAATGGTTATGAAGAATACTACAAGCCTAAAGGATTAAGTGAACTAAAGCTCTATAGGAGTGGATCCTCTGGAACCACTGGCCCAGCTAAAATAATTTACCATAGTGAAGTCCCATTGGCAGTATCTGCAGTTAATGAATATTCTGGAATACAATTTTACGTTAATGGATATCAAGGAAACGGTAAAAGGCTGTTAGCTTTTGGACCCGTAGGAGCTTTTCAAAAGGAGCATGAGTATCTTTCCAACTTATTGGGACTTAAATATGTGGACTTAGGTTTTGATACTACAGGATTAAAACTAGCTTCAAGAGAAGAGATGAACAGAAGAATTGCGCCTAAATATGAAATTGCGATAAATTATCTTCAAAAGAGAGGAGGAGTAGGGCTAATGACTCTCTCTAAAGAGGCTATTTCCATGTTCCCAGGGGATATGCTTAAGCACATAGAGATCTTGAAAATTTCCGGAACTGAAGTGGATAACAAAACTATTGAGAAAGTATCTAAAGAAAAGGAGATTGTAGTGATTCCCTCATATGGTCATTTTGCGGGAAAATCGTCAATAGGATTTGTTGATAGTAAAGGAATAGTGTACTATCCTAGCCTTCCATTTACGAATTTCTCGGTTATTAACGAGGAAATGGAAGTAGTTAAGTATGGAGAAGAAGGAGAAATCCTAATGATAATCGCTCAGCCCGAAATTTTACTGATAAAACGAGATGATATTGCAGTAAGAGAAAATGGTAATGAGGTATTTAATTTCGATGGAGTAAGGAATCCCCATAGATGACCAACTATCAGAGAAATTGTGCTCTAAACTAGTTAGAGTGTCAAGATTGTATAAAATTCAGCTTGTTTTAATATATGTATGGCATAAAATTAACTCTATGTTCCAAGTTATTACCTTGATCCAATGTTAAATTGACTAACTTAGATATCAGTTTGCCCAACTTAAGTATTATTCAGTTTTTCGTTAACGAGACAGATTTCAAATAATTATTCACTGAATTTTTCTCATTCCGGACACTCTCTAGTGAAGTTTATAAGTTATAAAAGAATTTATGAGTCATGCTACTTAGAACACATTACATTTTTTCAATAGGTTTGTTAGCTTTAGTAGACTCCATTTTATCACACGAATATTTTTACTATATATTAATAGTTGCTGGCATAGTCTCAGTAATTGCAAACACACTTATTGATAGGATAGGCCATAAAGAAATCATAACTAGATATGGTTATATTCCAGTAAGAACTCCTTTAACGCACACATGGTTTAGGAGCATTGTCTGGGGTTTATTATCTATAACTCCAATAATAGCATTATTGGCATTTTATGACTATGAGAGTCATAATTTTATTTATGATACCTCTCTACTCTTTATCATAGTAATAGATGGTTTAATTGTAGGTCCATCGCATATGTTGCTAGACGTATTCACTGAAAGAGGTATTTACGTGAAGAAGAAGGGAAGATGGGCTAGGTATGCTTTAGCCCACTTTAAATATAATAATCCTGGTGTAAATGGACTAGCAATCTTAGCAGGTATAATAATGTTGCTCTATTCTGCGAGAATTATTTAATAACTGTTTTTTTTAATTTTGTATTTATAGTAACTTTATTTATCAGTTGTCTCATAGTGTTGCCAGATAGGTATAAATTTTAAGGATTGGAGTTTCCTTGCATAGTCCTAAATAATATATATTGTAAAATTACTAAATAGTATTTAAAATTTTGAGAAAATTATTTTATACCTTTATGGTGACACAATGAGCTTGTCTTTCTAATTCATTAATAGTGCGTAGCATTTGAATACTTAACGCTAATTCTACGAATAGTTCTGATTAAGAGAAGAATCTCAATTTTCAGATACGCCACAAACTAATTCATTCTAGTTCTTATTATAACTCACCTAATACAAATTCATGATTTAGTACCTCTACTGTGTTGATTTTTGACGGGATCAATTTATTTCTTGCACATATTAATTGTACCTTCTCAATAATGAGTTATCTATTCCTTACCTTCTTAACTTTGTCTTTCCATAAAGGTATCATTATATTAGTAGATTTCTAAAGGATTGACATAACACTATTTAACGATATCATTATACACCGTATTTTCTCTTATGGAGATTTTAGACGCTAATATTTAAAAATGAGGGAGAGAATATTGCTGTATGAGCTGGAAATTAAAGGATTTAAAGGGATTATCTACACCAACTGATGTAAAGACTTGCACAGTTGATGAAGCAGTAAGACAGTTAAAGGATAAGTATAAAGAGGTAGGCATTGAAACTTTAACTAAAATAGCTACCGATATACTAGTTAAGCATTTAACCGAAAATAAAATGACAATAGAGGATGTAAAAAAGAGATATAGTAACATAAATAATATAGATAGTATTATTATGGATATACTAAGATTAGCTGGCAAGTTGTAACTTATTACTCAAAGTTTTTAATATTTCTTCACTCTCTGGGAACCTTTTCTCTATATATCTTGAAAACACCAACTCATCATTAACATAGACGTCAAATATTCCCTTATCCCCTTGCACCAGTTCCACATTAGCTTCCTCAAAGTAAGACAATATATCCCTTGCTAAGTTTAATGCCCTATCCATGAATTTACAAGGCCTACAATAAACTATTTTAATGTCTATCTTTTTGTTCAGATCCACTGGTGATACATACTTTAATGGGTTACTTTTGAATTCGTCCAAGCACTTTTGTGAACAGAAATAGTATGTTATACCCTTATAGTTTATCCTATATTTCGTTGTGTTATCAACTTCCATCTTACATACCGGATCTTGCATATGTTAGAATAGAATCTGTTAAATATTAAAACTTTCCCATAATAAGTTAGTAACGTAGATTATGTTACGAACTGCAATTATTATCTTCATGAAGCTAAGAATATTAACAAAAACGTGGAACCTTAATATGGCATCACAACTCTGCATCGTATGTACAGACAAACGCTTTTAACTAATTTTATTTTAATTCCGTTACGTAATTCCCTCAAATCGTTAAATGTATTTTTAATCAATGATTTATACCAAAACACGATACTACGAGACTTTACATACTATTGCCTCTAGCAATTGAACTAATTCGCACTGTGAATTCGTAGATATTCAAAAATAATAACGTTTAGGTAAACTTAGAAACGAAAGTTTATAGCTTATTGATCAAAAAGGAATATGGTGTAGCCATTGGAGAAATCCTATGAATACCTAATTATAGGAAGTGGAATAGCAGGGTATAATGCATTAAAGGAATTATTGAACGTGAATCCCAAGGCGAAGATAATAATGGTATCTAGCGACTCACAGTTTCCTTATGATAGACCTCCTCTATCTAAATATTATTTAAGAGGAGAAATGCCACGCGATAAGCTGTTCTTTGAAGATCCTAGCTTTTACAAAGCAGATAACGTTGAAGTTAAATTAAACAGCGAGGTAGAGAGAATAGATACTAAGAACAAGGAAGCTATTTTAAAGAATGGTACCACAATAAAATTCAATAAAGCTTTGATCGCAACTGGTGGTAGACCAAGAAAGTTAAACATTCCCGGTGAGGAGCACGCTTATTATTTGAGAAGCTTGGATGACGCTGATAAGTTAAAGAATGCCGTTAGTAGAGCTAAAGAAGCCTTAATTATTGGAGCAGGTTTCATAGGAGTTGAGGTAGCGTCTAGTTTAACTACACTGGGAGTTAAAACTACGGTAATTGAAGTGAAACCATACATCTGGAATACGTTTGTTGATGAAAAAATATCGAAACTTATCCAACAATACTTTGAAGGTAAAGGCGTGAGATTCATATTAAATGAATCCGTAAAGGAAATATTGAAGAATAACGGAAGATTAATAGCCAAAACCTCAGGTGGTAAGAATATCGAAACTGACCTCGTTTTAATAGCAGTTGGTATAATTCCAAATGTTGAAATTGCCCAGAACAGCGGTATTGAAGTTAATAACGGAATCGTAGTAAATGAATATTTGCAAACTAGTGCAAAAGACGTTTACGCAGCAGGTGATGTTGCAAACATATACGATCCTAGAGAGAAGAGAAGAAAGAGAATTGAACATTGGAACAACGCAGAATATACTGGAAAATTATCAGCTAGAAACATGAGTGGAGGTCAAGAGTCATATAACTTCATATCGTCAATATGGTCGGATATATTCGATCTGCATATAGAATCAGCTGGAGATACAATGGGATATGATGAATACGTAATTAGAGGAAAATTTGACGTTAATAATCCGAATTTTAATGTAATATACTTAAAAGGAGGAGCAGTAAAAGGCTATGTAGCAATAAATAGGGATTATAGTGAGTTAGAAGTGCTCAATAAAATGATAGAGCTAGGTATTGACGTTTCAAATAAGAAAAGCTCGTTACAAGATGAGAATTTCGACCTTAAAAGACTCATCGAGACACAATAACCATATTTTAAATTTCATATTTTTGGTTTGGGTAAACATCATTTGTTATATAAACGAGAAGCATCTGACTTCCTCCCCGCCATCAAAATGGCGAGGATTCCCCTCATCGATTCGGAATTACATCTCTCATTTGAGGGGCACTTAAGAGGGTCAGAGACCCCCTCGCACAAAGATTATACACAGCTATATAATCACGATGATCCTCAAAACCACATTTCCCACACTTAAGCATCCTATACCCAGATTCAACCATTTTCTCTCCACACTTAGGGCAAGTAGTTGAACTATACGCTGGTTTAACGTATATTACGTTTAATCCTTGTTTCTTAGCCTCCCACTCAACCCATTGTTGAACACGTCTGTATTGCATCAAATATAGTTTCTCCCTATAGCTTTTCTTCAACCCCTTCACGTGAGAAATCATCTTATTCAGATCCTCTAGGACTATGTAGTTAGCACCCAGTCTCCTTGCTTCATCAACTACCCACTTCCCCACTTTCTTAGCAAAGTCCTGCACAATATTCCTCGCCTTTATATGAAAACTCCTAATCCTACCGAGAATTCTCTTATTCTCCCTCCACCTCTTGGGGTATTTTCTCTGCAGATTCTCAGCAAGTTTCTTATAATGCACTGAATCATCTAGACGTGTCGGAATTTCTATAACTTGTTTATCATTACCTAACGTGATGAAGTCCATGTTTATATCAACAGCTATAAGCCCTTTAACTTGCTTCTCTACTTGTACTTTCTTTTTCATTGTCACGTTAAGATACCAATCATCTCCTCTCTTGACTAGTCTTGCTTCTTTCACTTTGAAGTCCTCCTACGTTTTTCACGCAAGGCATTCACCAAGGTTAACACTCCAAGTATTATAACAGAAAAACAAATAAGCACTCAAGAAAAAATCAACATAAGCCAAAAGCGAAGTAGGGGCTAAAAACCCCGTGTACAAGGCTGGCTCACGATCCCCTCAATAATCTAACAAATGGGGTTAAAACCCCGTGTAGGAGAATATCACCTTTTTTACAAGGAGCAAAAAGTAGTCATAACTAGGAAAACAAGTGAAAAATAGTCTGATATTCTATAGAAGTATTATGATAGAAAACCTAATACGAGAGGAAAAACAATATAACACGTGCAACAAATAAAATTAAAAACCTTTGGAATTGACGTTGGAGAATCAAAAATAGTAGTGACAAAAGTAAAACTAGAACAACAAGGGGAACAATTAATAGAGAGAGAAAGTGAGACAAGAGAATTCAAATACGACAACGAAGGAATACAACAACTCATAAACTTCCTAGGAGACTACAAGGAAGGAATAATGGAAGCAACTGGAGTATACTTCTACTACCTATACGACAAGCTAACACAAAAAGGATACAACATAGGAGTAGTAAACCCATTACAATTAAGAGAAATACTTGGAAAGAAAACAGACGAACTAGACTCAAAAAGACTAGCACTAGCATACGCAATAGGAGCGATAAAAACATCATACATACCAAAAGAAAACGAAAGAGAACTAAGAGAACTAGAAAGACACAGAAAACAACTAGAGGAGAGAATAACACAAATAAAAAACATGATAAGAAAAACATTACAAACAGCAGGATACAAGATAGAACCATTCAACAAAGAAGGAAGACAAATACTAGACAAACTAGTAAAGGGACAAGAACTAACCAATGAGGAGAAAGAGAAACTAAAGAACTTATTAGGGAGAAAACTAAACAAGGGTGAAGTATTAATTTTGAAACAACTAGTAGAAGAGATGAATATGGTTGAAGGGCAAGTTAAGGAGATTGATGACATGATTGCCACTCTAATCCCCAAGGCTACTCTTGCAGAACTACTCAAAATTCCCGGAATAGGTTTTACCACAGCCTCAACTATTTTGGGAGAGGTTGGTGATATTTCTCGATTCTCAAACTCTAAGGCTTTTTGCTCTTATGCAGGCCTTTCTCCAAGAACTAAGCAGAGTGGTGAGTTCTTGAGCCACAATGGGTTGATTCCGGGTAATAAGTATTTGAGGCGTGTTTTCTTTCTTGCTGCTGTTAGGGTTGATGGTAAGTTTAATGAGTTTTATACTAGAATTAAGGAGAGGAGTGGGAGTGGTAAGAAGGCTCTTGTTGCTGTTGCTAATAAGCTTGCTAGGATTGTGTTTCACGTTTTACGTGATGGTGTTTATAAAGGTGATTCTAAGAAGGTGGTCAGGGTTAGGAAAGGGAGGGAGCCAAGTGTTGATGGGGATTCAACCTTGTCTTCAGCCTTAGACAAGTTATGAAAAATAGTTAAATTGTTAGAGGCGAAGCATGTAACGCCTTGTACTGTGAAAGATTGTGAGGATATCCCACTATTTTCACTTCCTCTCCAAGTATCTTAGCTGTCATCGTGTTGAAATCAACAGTATAACTAGCTTTTGGCGTTAACCATAAGGAAACGTTTCTTAAGATCGGAAATCTCCCTTTTTTGGGATTCTTTAGCCAACTCTTATACACGGCAATAGCATCACGATAGCAATCTTGAGCAAGTTTTGATTTCAAACCAAATTTCTCCCTGAGGACTTCATACAATGCATTATGTACTTCTTTTAGAGAAGTGGTTTTGTGTTCATATAACCATTGTAGAACGAACCTCTTAGCTTGCATATAATTCATAGCTATGGGCTCCAGAGCCGAGGAGGAGATCTTCATTTTGATTGTCACGATCTCCTCCTCGATGGAACTGTCCTCGCGGACAGCTCGCTCTGAAGCCCTCAGCACATGCTTATTTCTGAAGAAACTGTTTAAAAAACATTACGCGGGTATTCATCTCCATCTTAAAAAGGCGAAGCTTTCTGCCCGCATTTTTGTAAATAGGAATAATACGGTTACTTTATGGGATTTTTCAAAACTTACCTTACTATTTCATATTCTCTTCGTAGTAAAAATAACGTACAAAATTAAGATAGTTTACGAATATACTCCACAAAGTATAGTACGGTTACAAATATTTATGTTGAAGATTAACGCAGTCTATCCCCTAATTTAACTGTTTATTTTCATTATCTCCTTTAACTCAGTATAGTCATTATAACCATCGGTTAGGAAAATTCCTTTTTCTTTACACTCCTTCTCGATATATTTTGGTCTCATAGTGAAAATTATTGGTATGATAATTTTTCCTCAAAAAGTTCTGATCTATTCTGCAACAATAATATTTTAGGCTATTGCATCAGCTACCTTTTTAATGAAATCCGCATCATTCTTTAACTTATCAACAATATCACTCATATGTGAATATTCGCAAAAGATAATATAAAATTTTTACATTATTAGCTAGATTCGAAATCGAGATAGTATAGCTTAGTTTAGATAAATCATAAAAGAAAATTTCTCTTAGTATTTAAACCCTTTAATCAAAGACGCTGTTAGTGGGATATTTGTAAAACTGTCTGGTTCGTTACATTTCTGCTATCTTGGGGAGATCTTAAAAATTAACATAAGTTCTGAAATCCCAGACAAAGCGTTAGTACTCTATTCACCTAGAACTTCTACAGTGATTCTTCTTTCACTTCTTGGACCATCTAATTCTACAAGGAAAATGTTCTGCCAGGTTCCTCTCACTAATTTTCCGTTTCTAACTGGAAAAACCCTATCTGCACCTAATAAGGTTCCGCCAAGATGTGCGTGAGCGTTATCATCAATTAAATTATGCTTCCATCCTCTATTTGGTTCTACTAACTCCTTTATTTTTGTTAAGATATCCTCCATTAATCCCCTCTCATGCTCGTTTGCAATAATTGCAGCAGTAGAATGAGCTACGAAAACTAAACAAATTCCATTATTAACTCCACTCTTCCTCACTATCTCTTCAACTTGATCAGTTATATCAATTAACTCAAACTGTTTCGTTGTGGAAACGTATATTTCTTCAAAGTGAATTTTCATTTTTTACCACGCGAATAAATAAGATAGAGGGGATAAAAACTTTGATAGGAACTAGAAAATTACGTAAAAGGTGGAGGCGACTTGAACTAGAATGGAATGGTAAAATCTTAATCTTATCTGACATCCATTACCCTTTTTGTGACGTTAATGAAATAAATGAGATTATAGTGAATGAGAAACCATCATTGATTATCCTTCTAGGAGATATAATAGTTTCTAACGAAGAAGATTACAGAAAGTTTCTTTCAAATTTAAAAATAAGAAAAAACATAATTTACGTTAAAGGCGATGAGGATAAATGTAGGGGCGATTTCGATATTATTAGGGTAAAAAATAATGGGAAATATTATACTCTTCTTCATGGACATCAGTTCGTAAATGAGGAAAAGGAGTACAGTATAGCTAACAAGTTGAGAAAAATAAACGAAGATATTCCACCTTTTCTCTTTTGTGTATTTTTCAGAGTAATGCTAAGAAACTTTAAGGATACCCTAGTTCTGGGGCACTCACATGCTTTAAGATATTTTAAAAGTATAAGGTGCGCAAATGCGGGTACTTTGACCAGTTTACAGAACCTTTACAACGATAAAGGATATGTTGTTATTGACAGAGACGGTATTAGAGTGGTAAATAGGCGAGTTTAAATATTTTGATATCGAATTTGATATTAGTGAAGAAGTTGTTTGGAATCTTCAGAATGTGGACCTATCAAGCATTAACAGAGTTATCAAAAGGAAAGAAAAGCGTAGAGGAACTAAAGAAGAGTTTGCCACTATATGGATCAGCTTTCGACTTTACAATAAGCGTTCTTCTCTCTACTGGATTAGCTAAAAGAAGTATTGAGGGTGGTGTAGAGTATTTAGAGATAACTGATCTGGGTAAGGGCTATTTAACTGGTATTATTGACTGGCATAGGGGGTTACATCACAGAAAGGGTTGGTGGTAAAATTTCTAACATCTTTTTTCTTCTCTTTTCTTTTTGTACTTTGTGAGGTTTTTCCAAATCTTATGTTACCTTTTACATTATCTACATAGCAAAAAGAGAGTTTAGACCAGATAGCTTTACAAATACCCCCCACAAGCACTCTTTTTAACTGATTATAATGGAGTCTGTATTGATATGAACTAGAATTTATATATTCAAGTATTACCTTCTATCAGAAATGCCATTTGACACTGAATTCAAGGAGCATATCTTTTTAAAGTCCAATCTTAATGTGAATGACGCTATGTTTCAATAAAAATAGTATTTACCGTGTAGAAAAATATATTTATTCAAATAGAACCTCTTTATGCCTTATGAATGTTCCTTTTCTTAAATCCTCAAAGGCTTCAATTAATTGATCTTCTGTATTCATAACTATTGGACCATACCACGCTACTGGTTCATTTAAAGGTCTTCCAGATAGTACTATGAAACTCGCATTCCCACTAATTTTAATCTCATCTCCGTCTCTAGTAAATACCACTAAATTACCTTTTCCGATCTCTGGAGAGTTAGGCGCAAATCTAGCCTTGCCATCAACAACGTAAGCTAGCACAGTATATCCTTGCTTCACCTTTAGAGTCATATTTCCATTAAGATTGACATGTATGTAAAAGGGATCAACGTCACTTTTAACTTTAACCGGTCCCTCTATTCCAGCAAATTCTCCAGCAAGTACCGAAACATCTCCAAAATCGAATTTCTCTTTAGGTATTCTCTTTACATCTCTATACACTGGTTGTGTCATCTTCTTATAAGAAGGCAAATTAATCCAAAGTTGTAAACCTCTAACAAGCAATGGATCCTGATTATATTTAGGTATTTCGCTTTCATCTAAAGGCTTAGGCATTTCTTGGTGGAATATGCCACTTCCCGCTGTCATCCACTGGACTTGCCCAGGATATATCGTACCCTTATTGCCTAGACTATCTTGATGTTCAACTTTTCCCTCAAATAGTAGCGTAACAGTTTCAATTCCTCTGTGAGGATGCCAAGGAAATCCGTTAATGTACTCTTCAACCTTATTAGATCCAAAAAAGTCTAACAAGAGGAAAGGGTCAGTTAAGTCCACTGTATCTAAGCCTCCAAAGACTCTGTAAAGCCTCACTCCTGCTCCATCTATTGTATCTCTTCCCTTTAATACTCCATCTATTCCACGAATCATAAATGAGATATTACTTTTGAAAAATATAAAGCTAATACAACTTAACTATGATTATTTGATAATGAGAATCTGACTGCACCCTACAATTTTATTATTGTAGTAAAAAGTCAAAAATCTACATTCTCTCTATAAAACCTTAAACTAGTACTTTGTGGGGGTTTTCAAAACTTAAGCTACTTTTTATGTTCTCCTCATAGTAAAAAAAGGACGTACAAAACCAGATAGTTTTACAAATACCCCATTAAGCAAAATATTGTACTAATAATTCAAAAAATCCTTTACATTAATCTTTAAGTACTGTGATTGAATGTAGAAGCACTACATACTATTGCCTCTAATAACATAACTAATTTATACCGTGAACTCATAGCATTAAGTAATAAATATTTTGATAGAAATTTTTACATGTTTACATTAATTTCATAAAGAGAGATTTTACAGTAATTTTTCTAAAATAGCGACATATGGAACTTTATGAGGCTCTTCGAATCAGTGCTCTTATATTCTTCTCAAAACTATTTATAATATGTCCCAACAGAATATCGAAACAATTGGTTTAGCTAAACTGAGAAATGGCGTAACGTATTTAATTATAAATGCTATACTCTCGATCATCTCAGCGGTTATACTTTTAACGATATTATTCTCTATGAGAGCAAGATTACCAATTATTTCTGGTAGTATTATCGTTTTAGTAATCGGAATAGTTCTAGTAGGATTAGCACTTCTTAATATGAGAGAAGGATTTAGTTTATTAACGTCCTTAGGAAGAGATTTAAGAAGAGGAATAACTGGTACTAGTCTGGTCCTTGTAGGTTTAATCATATTCTTTATCTCTATCTTATATCTATTACTCCTTCTTCCAACGATTAGGTTTGGAATTCACCGTGTTGAACTCACCAGCATTATTGGTATTGTCGCACTGGAATTAATTGGCGGGATTATTGCATTTATTGGCTACTTGTTTGTTGCCCTAAGCTTTAGGGATTTAGGTAAGTTCTACAACAACCGCAATCTAGATGATGGTGGGCTATTTGTTTTAATAGGTGCGATACTTAGTATATTTATTTCAATAGTTGGAGCTATTGTAGAAATAATTGGATTTTTTAAGATACGTTCAGGATTAGATGAGGTAATGAAAGGCCAATATCAACAGCAACAGATACCGCCACCTTCCTCACCTATCGGTCAAATAGGAATTGGGAAGCTATATAGTAACGGTATTGCTGAAGTAATGATATATTCTCAATATCAATTACAAATACTAAATGCAATAATAATGGGTACAAGTTATAGCACTGCTGATATATCACCTAATCAGTTATCAATAGGTTATAACAATATTAAAATGAACTTCAAGACTTCCTTTATGTTTACTCCGGGCAATATTTACGTTATACAATTAACCCTATCCAATGGTCAAACTCTAAATGTCACCGTAACATATCAACCATAAATGTTTAATACTTTAAAAATTTTGTTAACTAATATTTATATAAACTATTGGTTTTTAACCCATGTTTTTTATTAAGTACATAATATAGATAAATTATTGCAAAATAGCAATACTCTACGCTCCTTTGACTTGGAATATTCACAATTAATCGTATGTAAAAACTCATTTCATGCAATTCTATGAATGTATAATTTGCATTTTTTACAATAATCCTTATATGCTTAAGATGCGTAATATACATTTAATGGGAGTTAATACGATAAGACTTGATGAGATAGATGAAAAAATTCTTAACATCTTACGATATAATGCTAAAAAGAGTTTAAAGGAACTATCAGATGAGTTGGGAATACCCATAAGCACTATAAGATATAGAATTAAAAGGTTAGAGGATTCTCAAATAATAAGGGGCTACGTCGCATTAATAGATAGGGTAAATTTAGGATTAAATGTATCGTTAGTTATGGAAATAGAAACTGTACCCTACTCCATAAAAAAGGTAGCCCAAGAGTTAGGGGAAATCCCTGAAGTGGTGAGAATATATGGTTTAGATAATGGTCCTAGATTGCACGTACACATGATCTTCAAAGATGATTCCAGTGCTCATCAGTTTGTGTCGAATAAATTGTACAACATTAAGGGAATAAAGACAGTTTCAATCTCAAGAATAATTGAGAGATATAAAATAGATCCTTCCGTGCTACTCTAAAAGAAGAAAAACGTTTTACCTTTTTTCCTCATTATTCTATCAATCAATCACTTATTTTCACATTAATTGATTTTATTGGCATCACACCGGGTATTTCCCACTCTTCATACATCTCATCAACCATTTTCTGAACGTACTCTATATCCTCTTCAGTGAAATGAGAGAACCTACCCTGCTTCTCAAGATATTCCTTAACTGGTTTTCTCTTCATTCTACCTTCAACAATACTCTTTGTAGGCTCATTATACACTATCTCCCCATTTATATATTCATATAATGGCCATAATCCAGTTTCTACAGCTAACACTCCCAATTCATGTGAAAACTTAGGGTCGTAATCCCATCCCTTAGGGCATGGATCTAGAGAGTGGATAAACGTTGGACCTCCTATTGATAGTGCTTTCCTTATCTTATTCATTGAATCCAATGGATAAGCTGGTGTCATTGTAGCCGCGTATTTAACATTTCTATGACCAGCTATTATCATTGAAACTACGTTTTTCTTCCATCTCCTTTTCATTATTCTTCTTTCCTTCCCCGGTCTACTAAATGAAGTCTGAGCTCCATATGGAGTCATACTAGTTTCTTGAATATCAGTGTTCGCAGAGGATTCATTATCGTATAATATTATTAGCAAATTGTAGTCATAAGTCATAGCATTAGAGACTCCAGACAACCCCATATCTGCGCACCCTAAGTCTCCACAAAACGCTATCACATTTATGGGTTCTTGCTTTATTTTTCCCTTTCTCATTAGCGCTCTTAACGCAGCCGCAGTTCCTAGTACTGCAGCACCAGAACCTCCTAATTGAGTGTGTACCCATGGAACTATCCATGACGTTGTATAGTATGTGGTGTTAGCTACGTACATACATCCTGTTGCTCCTATTACTATAGTTCTAGGTCCTGCAGCCTTAGCTAAAAATCTCATCACTAATGCCGACTCACATCCTTGGCATGTCCTATGACCAGAAGTATAGAACTCCTCTAATGGAACATCTTTTATTGTCTTAATTATCGATTTATATACCTTTTCTTCTATTTCCTTTTCAACCATACGGGATCACCTCAATTTTACCAGGGGTCTCCTCTGACCCCAACCCAATAAACGGGTTTAGTTATGGGAGTATCCCTATGTTCATAACCTATTTTAATTATCTTTTCCACATCTTGAATCGTTATCTCTCTCCCACCTAGTCCTCCTATGAAGTTCATTACCTTAGGCCTTTGATCTAAATCATATAACGCAGATCGTATTTCATGATATATTACTCCTCCTCTGTTTGGAGAACCCATGGAATAATCTCTGTCGATTACGCAAACCACCTTACTATTACTTAAGTACTTAATCACGTCTTGTGTGGGAAATGGCCTAAACCACCTTAACCTTAACATTCCCACCTTATATCCTTGCCTTCTCATATTCTTTATCGCAACTTTAATTGGCTTAGAAACAGTTCCCATGCCTATTATTACTACCTCTGCGTCATCAATCATATAGGGTTCCACAAATGGATTTTCAGGCATTTGAATTTCAGCAGTAGATCCAGGATACCTTCCAAATACCTTCTTAAAGCTTTCGTATGCTTCGCTTATAACTCCTCTAGCCCTTTCCATAGCCTCTTCATGCTGTCTTCTTATTTCCATAACCCAATCCTCATTAACTTGAGGAGCAACTGTTATTGGATTATCTGGATGGACTAGATATTTACCCCTATTATAAGGTGGTAGGAAGTCCTTAACCAATTCCCTAGGAGGCAATCTCACTATCTGCTCGGAATGTGTTAAGAATCCACCGTCCATTGAAATTCCAACTGGTAATAATACTCTTTGATCTTCAGCTACTTTATAAGCTATCAATGTAGTATCGAAAGCCTCTTGTGCAGTATCAACCCATGCTAGTAACCAACCTACATCCCTAACCATTAACGCATCGTTATGCTCAACACCATATGCTCCAGGATCATCTAGAGCTCTGTTTCCTATTATTGCCACAACTGGAGCACGATCTGTGGCAGTAACTACTATTGCTTCCATAGCGTAAAGCCATCCGACTCCACTACTTCCGACTAATGTTCTAGCACCCACTAATGATGCGTGCTTTACAGTTTCAAATTGACCATGTTCACCTTCAGCTACTATGAATTCAGCGTCAAGTTCTCCATCTGCTATTAATTTAGAGATAGTATCCATAACTTCAGTATATGGCCTAATAGGATACGCTGCTACCACATCTACATCAGCATACATAGCCGCATGAGCTACCGCTTGTGTTCCGTTCATTAAGACTTCTCTTTCCACTATCTTCTTAACCTCTGTCATCTTCCCAACCCCGGAACGTATACTCTCTCCTTTCTAGCTTGTCTTACGCTCTTTAGCCATTCCTTATACTTTACCTTATCCTCTTTCCACATTTCATAAGGTCTTCTATAATCGGTAAACATTGATTCATCAACCATAACTATACAATCCTTTACTGGGCAAACTTCTGCACAGATTCCACATCCCACACAATAATCATATGCTATATCGTAATATCCATCTGGTGTCTCATCAAAACATTCATCTGGACAGTATACCCAACATAATTTACATTTTATACAAGTGTCGAAGTCTACTGTTGGCCTTTCAAATTTCGTAGTACCTCTCTTAAATTGCTCGTTTCTTTTTCCCCTTGGTACTGCTGGAATGACAGTACCTTCTAACATTTCCTGCCATGTTAGTAACCTAGGTGGATTGTATACGAAGTCGATCCCTTCACCCTTCATCACTGTTCTATAATCTACAGAAGAGTAAGCTTCTTTTACTGCAGATATTCTCTTATCTGCATTCTGTTTTTTACTTACATATTTAAGCAAATGGTCTAGATCTATTATGTCTGGTCTTAACTTTGCTAATGCTCCCCAAACTTTTTCCATCGTGAGATCGTCTTTGAACGCCCATAAACCAGAAAATGATGGCGGAGTGTTTATTACTCCGAAGATCCAGTTAAAATCCTTTTTAGGAACCATTTTCAGTAACTCGTTAATTTTCTTAGTAGAGGTAACTATCATTGTGCCGTTGCTTTTTAATTTCAGATTAATTGGCTGTACACCTTGCCATGCCCAAGATTCAACACCTTTTAGTAGCGTATCGTCAAGTACTATTATTGTATCAACTAAGTCTGGTTCCACTCTAGTAGAGTAACCAATTAAGTCTTCTTCATTAACTCCATTTCCTATTCCAACATAATATTTTGCTGGAACTCCATTTCTTTCTGGAGAATCGCCATATCTTCCAAACGATAGGGCTGGTTTCCCCATTTCCCTAGCAGTGTAAACAATACCTTCTGCAATATACTTAGCCAATCTCTTCTGGAATATTCCCCTATACACGATCTCTACGTACTTCACTTCGTCTTTTACTTCCATATATGAATATTTAGTAATCGATTATATATAGATTGATTTGTAATTATGTTAATTTGTACATAATAGGATTTGCAATATATTAAAATGTTTATGGAAGCATATACAATTCTTGCAACTTTTAGCATACGAGGTTTACCTTAACCATTAAGAAATTTTTTATAAATTAAAAAAATATTATATTACAGCAATAAAAAAGGAAGGAAAAAGAAAATAAAGTAAAAGAAAAATAGATCATTTGGTTTTTGATTCTATACTACCTTTCTCTTTCTCAACACTAGCCATTTGTGCACTAGGTATTTTAGGAGGTCTTAAGGTTAAGGCTAATATTGCTGACACTACAGCCATTAAGCCCGTTATAACCAGAGTCTCCTTTATCCCATATACTGTGAACAATACTGATGCACCATATCCTGCAAATATACCTGCTAACGCCTTAGCCGTGTATGTTAGCCCATAATTAGCTCCAGAGTGTTTTGGCCCATAATAATCACCAATTAGTGGCGGAAATAGGGAAAATAGTGGGCCCCATGTAAATGCCGTTATGAAGATTAGTGCTAAGAATAGTGGAGCTATCTTTGGTATAAATGCAAGCGAAAGCATCGAGATTCCACTTATTCCAAAGGATAAGGTCATTGTGTATGGTCTTCCTAGATAATCTGAGATAGTTCCCATTACGAATCTACCTAATCCATTTGCAAAGGGAAATAGGAAAACTGCTATTACAGCCGCAATTGAGAAACCTAAAGATCTACCGTAAGGTATTAAATGGCCTACTACTGATAAACCAGAACCAGCTATTAGGAAAAATGAGATATATATTACCCACCATTGCCAAGTTTTTACCATTTGCGAGAAAGTAAAATCACCTTTACTCCTTTTTATCATCTTTCTCTTTCTCTCATACTCCTCTGGATTCCAACCCTTAGGTAGCCATTGTGGTGGAGGATAAGCAAATAGATACGCTAGGACAGTTATAATAACTAATTGGGCAATACCCATGTACATGAAGGCTGCATTATAACTTATCAAAGATATGATATATTGTATTAAAGGAGATAGTGCAAATGATCCTCCGCCAAAACCTATTTCTATAATCCCAGTAGCTAGCCCTCTCTTATCTGGAAACCATTTAACGGCAGTACTTATTGCAGTAGCGTAAATTATGCCAACTCCTATACTACCGAAACCATAAGTGAGATAGAGCATTGGCAAAGAGGTAGCAAAGGCAGAGCTTATGTATCCAACTCCCGTTATTATCCCGCCTAGTATGGAAATCAATCTGGGACCATATCTATCTGCAATTCTACCAGCTACAAACATCGATAACGCTTGAACGATAATGTAAATAGTATACGTAAGTCCCAATGCTGGAGAGCCTGGAGCAACATGGAATACCTTACCTAAGGGTACAGTGTACAGAGTCCAAGAATACTCATATACACTAACTAAAGCCATTGAGATGGTAGCTGCTACTACTAACATCCATCTAAACCATCCTTTTTCAAACCACTTATTGCTCATCATTCATTCTATACGTAAGATATGTTTTTAATTTTTATTTCTAAAATAAACCCTAATATATGATAAATATGACAATAGATTTCGTGCCATGTTAAAATTTATGCAAATGAGAATGTTGAGAATATAATGCTTTGTTATAGATATTAACATTATATTCCAGAATATAGATTAGAAAACTGCTAATACAACTGCAAATAGCATACAAAATAAAGTAATGATCTTATGTTAGTTTTAAATGAGCTCTGTTGATTCATTAAACGAAATTAAGTACAATAGGAAAAAGAAGTTATTATCCACATATTTCTAATCTAAATTTACGCATAATCCGCACTTAGAAAAGCCTAGCTGAGCTATTGAAATTAAGGGTTAATTTGAAGAAAATATTGAAATAGGAAAAAATGATATTTAGCTATGAGTGTATAAACAAAGATGGAGCTAAGAAGGCATATAGTACGCCGATAATTATCAAATAAACTAGTACCCCTATTGCCCAAGGTAAGTTCTTCCTTATTACTATTCCTTCCTTTCTAACGTACTTAGTCGTGGATACACCAGCACTGGCAGTCTGTGGAGCTACCGGTTTAGCTAATTCGGCACCTACTGAATTTAGGGCTGGCGTTAGACCTATTGGTAATCCTGCTAAACGTGCAGTAGTAGCTTGAAAGACTCCAAAAAGAGCGTTACTTGACGTATTACTTCCGGATAATGCACAACCTATCCATCCAAAGAGTGGAGAGACTACTATGAATGCTAAACTTAAATCACTTGCCTTCCACGCCAAGGAATAAGCCATCCCGCTGAAGTTAAATACGTAAGCTAGTCCCACTACGAAAACTCCAGTTAATATACCACCCCAATATTGCTGAAAAGATCTCTTTACTGCTTGACCCATAATTTTTGGTGAAATTCGTAAAACTAAAGAAATTATCACCCAAGAAACTAAAATAGAGGTACCCGCGACAAATGGGTTAAAACCAAAACTTACTGATACATTCTTATGAAGAAGAGATGAATACGCAGGTTGAGCTAATGTAGCTAACGTTACTTTAGTTAGGGGAGACCATGGTCCAGTCCATAAAGTCACCACAATTATCAATATTATGAAAGCTGACCAAGCTTGAACAACATCCTTACTGGAATATTTCTTATTTTCTCCTCCATTAAATTGCATATTTTTCAGAACTAATACGTTCTTAGGTCTCCAGATTCTTAAAAACAGAAGTAGTATTGCAAATGACACTAAAGATCCAGTAATATCCGGCAAATAAGGTCCCACGAAGCTTGCTACTGGAAATTGACCTAGAATATAAGATAGTGAGCCAATTATAGCTATTGGCCAAGCTTCTTTTATTCCCTTCCATCTATCTACTAAATATAGTAATATCCAAGGCGGTAATAGAGCTAGAACTGCTACTACTTTAGCAACTGATGATGACACAAATAATAAGGGTAAACCAGTAGTTGCTGCCAATATGACTATTGGTGTTCCTAATGCACCGAAAGAGACTGGAGCGTTGTTAGCCAATGCTGAAACTTGTAACGCCTTTAAATCATCAAATCCCAAATATATTAATAAAGGCGCTACAAATGCCCATGGATATCCGAAACCTACTAGCCCTTCTAACAATGCTCCGAAAGACCACGCTAAGAGAATAGCTTGAACACGAGCGTCATTGGTAGAATTCCTAACTATCCAATCCCTAAATGCATTAAATTTACCAGTTAAAACTAAAGTGTTATAGATAGTTAATCCCCAGAATACTATCCATGATATTGCCCAAGTTCCAACTAACGCACCTATGAGCCATGCATATGATAGTTGAGCTATTGGTGCTTTCCATACTAACCATGCAACTAAAATTGTCACTATGGAACCTATAAGTGATGCTAACCAAGCACTTAACTTTAGACCAGCTAATAGTATCAACAGCACTATTATAGGTGTTAAAGAAGCTAAAATAGTCAAACCCACATTTCCAGTCGGATTTAAGGGTTGTACATACATGTCTATCTCTATATAGAAATATATTTCTAATTTATAAGCTTATTTTTGATAAATTATTAACTAACCTTTAAAAACTCTTGTAAAAAATATAAGTCTCCACGTACTCTATTTGCATATATTTTAAAATCGAGCTGTAAGTTTCTGTAAGCAACACTTAAATATCAACCTAAAAATAATAACTTTCATGATAGAGGCTAAGTCAATTATAAATGGAGAGGAGATTAAGTCAGATCAGTACTATTATAGGGAATGTCCTTACGATACTGAAAGAATAGTAACTAAGACTCATTTAGCTTCAATAGATGATTTAAAGAACGCTGTTGATGTCGCTAGGGAAGTGTTTGATAATGATAAATATAATTGGGTCACAGATTATAAGCAAAGAGACAGAATACTCTTTAAAATAGCTGAAAAAATTAGAGAAGAGAGTCAAACATTCGTTGAACTATTAATGGACGAAATAGGAATGCCTTTGAGGCAGGCTAAAGCTCATGTTAATGCATCTGCAGATATTTTCGAATACTATGCAGGTTTTGGAAGTAAACTGTACGGAAATATGAAATTCTTACCTAATGGTGATTTAGTACAATTAGTTAAGGAGCCTGTTGGTGTAGTAGGTGCCATAACCCCTTGGAATTTCCCGCTTACTCAAAGTGCTAGGAAAATAGCTCCAGCATTAGCAGTGGGTTGTACAATAGTATGGAAACCAGCTAGCTATACCTCAGCAATCTCATATCATTTAGCCAAAATTATAATGTCAACTGGAATACCTAAAGGTGTAATAAATATGGTTTTAGGTCCAGGAGAAAAAATAGGTAGCGAATTAGTTAAAAATAGTAAGGTAGATAAGATATCATTTACCGGGGAAACTACGACTGGTAAATGGATAATGCAGGAAGCCTCTAAGGACCTTAAAAGGATTTCCTTGGAGCTAGGTGGTAAAAATCCATTAATATTATTCAAGGATGCTAATTTAAATCAAGCAATTAGGGGACTAATGTTTGGTATGTTTAGAAATGCTGGGCAGGCATGTGGAGCAACAACTAGGCTAATAGTAGAAGAGGATATCTCATCCCAGGTGGAGAATCTGATCGTTGAATCGGTTAAGAAGCTGAAATTGGGAAATCCCAGGTTGGAAGATACTGACATTGGACCGTTAGTATCTAAGTCTCAAGAGAACAAAGTGTTAAGCTATATAGAAATTGGAACTAAGGAGGGATATAAACTTCTAATAGGAGGTAAAAAAGCAACTGGTAATGGGTTAGAGAAGGGGTACTTTGTGGAACCCACAGTGTTTTCCAACGTTGATAATAAGTCTAAAATAGCTCAAGAGGAAATATTCGGGCCAGTACTAGTTATTATGTATTTCAAAACTGATGATGAAGCAGTTTCTTTAGCAAATGATGTAACATATGGGCTAACTGCATCAATTTGGACTAATGATTACAGGAAAGCGTTAAAAATTTCTAGAAAAATTAAGGCAGGAAGCGTATGGATAAATGATGCATATACGCAACCCTCAGAAGGATTATGGGGTGGGTATAAGCAGAGTGGTATTGGTAGAGAACTAGGATTACAAGGTATTGAGGACTTCGTTGAGGTTAAAATGATATACAGCAATGTAAATGAGAATTACCCACACTTCAAACAAGTGTATAAAGACTAAATAGAGGTTAAGGTATCATAAGCGCCATAACTTAAAATCAATCTTTGTCTTTAGATTTATTTGGCAAAAGCAGATTTTATTGGAAACTTATGTAGTATTCGTAAGGTAAGAATGTGAGTCTTTTATTTCAAGAGGAGAAGTAGTAAGCTATGAGGAAGGCTCATAACGTTGAATAATTCATAATTTGTATAAATTAGTTTAAAATTGAGATTTTTAAGAACTTCTCGTTATGAAGATGTTTCTATAAATTCTAGGTGAAACCAAATGGATCAAGTCATAGTGCCGTCATGAAGGCATAAATTATTTTATGCCTTTTACATCTATTTGCACAACATTTATTTCATACGAATCTTATCTTTAAGTCCCCATAAAGAGATTGTAGGTACCTTAAATTTTTAACTACTTGATGAGATTATGAAATAAGAGATAAAAATTAATACTTTATGATGATGAGAATTAATATAAATAGTATAATCTCTTTATAGAAATTTCGTGAATCAAGACAACTCCTTCAGAGTCGAGATAATAAAGAATTATATAGTTGGCTTAACATTAATTCTTATTAAGATGTAAAAATTATACTTACTGATTAAAACATCGCTTTGTAGGATATTTGTAAAACTATGTGTTGGAAGCGCTTTTTATAAAGAGAATTCAAGGGGTAACATAATTTGGAAAAACCCCACAAAGTAATAAAACATTCTCATTAAGACGTGCTAGAAATTACGCAGAGACAAAGTATTTACTAATCAGATATTAACTGTTGATTTATTATTTCCTCTATCTCTCTTGTTCTGAATCCACTTTTAACCGCCAAGTAATGGAATATCAGACCGATAATGGCAACTACGACTATATCGTAAGGGAATTTTAAAGGTGCTGAATTACTTAACGGTCCGAATTCACTGAAATAACTTACTGTATACATTACTAAAATTAAGGCCATAAGCCATAGTCCACTTCTGAGATGGAGTCTTCCATTATTACTGGCAAATATATAACCTATAAATAATGGCATTAGCATCATCAATGCAAATAATAATAGATATAGTAGAAAACTTGCTATATTTCCTCCATTTAAGACAGTACAATATCCAAACACTGCTATTACTATATTAGCAATAAATTGCGAGATTCCCGTAATGATCCCAATCTTCCTTTTGATTTCCAATACTTTAACACCGTAGAACATCCAAAATAGAGGTACTCCTATAAATAGAGCTGAGAGTATGTAGAATAATGTGCTGAAACCAGACCAATATACTATTAATAATGAGACTATTGTGGCAATTGGGGCAATTAAATTTGCATATGGCACTTTTATACTTCTCTTCAAATCGGGGGCTGTTTTTCTTAAGGCTTGAAGTCCTATCCCTCCCATTATGTACGTAAATACTGTAGCCGATGAGTTGAAACCTACTAATAAATACCAACTAGGGAAAGGAAGTAGGAATATTATGCTAGCTATCAATGATACTATCAGAGACCATACGGGTACTTTAAATTGATTTAGCTTCTGGAATAAATTAGGTAAATAACCTTCAACTGCCATGCCGTAAAATGTCCTTGACGAAGTTCCAGTGTAAACTAAACCAGTTCCGCTAGGAGATATTACAGCGTCTATTAGGAGAACATATCCCCAGGCCGCAGATAACGCTAATCCCTCCGCTTCTAACTCCCCATAAAATGGCCCATTAGCCCACTTACTATTTAACAACGCAGACCAATTCCCTGGGGTTATACCTGCACTGTTCCAATTTATTGCTCCTATAAACGCTATCTGTAGTATTGTATATATCGTGATTGCTAATAATATTGACAAAATGATTGACCTCCATACATCTCTTTGTGGGTTTTTAGCTTCTCCGGAGAATTCGATGGGCTGTCTGAAACCTAAATAAGAGTAAATTATTCCCGCAGATGGTATTGCGTATAACATTCCAACTGGTCCAATATAGTTAGTTGAAACACTAGTTGGAAATATTCCTCCATAACCAGTGAAGTTAATTGACCTAAAAGCGAGGAATAGTAGTATAAATGTTACCGTAGGGACTATTATTTTCCAAATGGTTATTGCTGAATTAGCCCTCCCTAAAGCTCTTATACCGTAATAGTTTATCAAGAAGAAGATGAATAAAAGCAAGGTAGCTATAGCTAAACCGGGTAATGTTAGCACTGTGACTGAAGAGCCATTAACCTCAGCAGTTTTAGTTAATATATCGCTTAGAGTTGGATTAATGCTAGATAAGTATTCAATAGTTGCTAATGCCTCTATCGAAGGTGTGGAAATTGCAGAGAGAAGATATAGGAACGCTATAACGTAACCTGTGTAACTGCCGTGAGAATATACTGGATATCTTACAATTCCACCACTCTTCGGCATTGCGCTTCCCAGTTCTGCATAAGTTAGGCCTATAAACATTACCATTACTCCTCCTATTATCCAAGAAAATATTCCTGAAGGCCCAGCTATTGAGGCGACACTTAAAGATGCAAATAACCATCCAGAGCCTATCATTGCGCTTAAGGACAAGAAGGTTAAATCTAGTAGACTTAATTCTCTCTTTAAAAGCCTATCTGAGTTATTGGCTGACTCGGTCATACAATAATTAGAAACATGGTTAAGTGCTTTTAAAGTAAAAAGTAATAGGTCTTTCATAATTCGAAATTTCCATAATACTCTAATGACCAAATTCGTTATGGACCCCTCTTAATAATAGTCGAGTAGTTCGGCTAATCTAGGTGATAGGTCGATAAATCTCAACTTTATTTCAGAATTATTATATGTGAAATAACGCATATCACCAATAATCAAAATATAATATTGTATAAACTTAAGAGTGGTACTTTTTATAATTCTGGAATATAGGAAGATCACCACTCATAAAATAATAAGCAGTAATTATCATGGGTTGTTCATGTAATATTTAATTCTTGCAATGTATATTATGATCCAATCTCTATCTTAATTGAATTTATCTAATTTATTAGAATATCTTATAAAGATGGGCTAGCATATACCTTAAGAACTAGCTTCATGTATCGTCTCAGAGTGGAAGTCAAAGTTGCTTGCTCTCTTCAATATTGGTAAAGTATATCCTTCTAATTAATATAATATTTGCCAATGTTAATATAAGTACCCACAAAATTGAAGATATGATTACCAGCTCAAGAGATGCAGAACTTTGGGGGTTTTGTAAATTCGCTGGTGGGGTATTTCCAGAGTATCCGTAGTAGAGCAGAAGAATTAGCGATAGGTATGGTGAAGTGTAATCTAAAGTTTTGGGGTATTCTGAAAAGGTAAATAATGAGTAAAATAGGAAACCTAATACTAGAGGAGTGAAACTAATTAAGTTTTGAACTCTCATTCCGTTAAATTTTATTGTAAGGAGAACTAAGAACGTGGATAAAGATATGAAGAACAAATTTGCAAGGAGTATGAATGGAATCAGTATATAAAATTCGTGAGGATAGATTGTAATTCCTATCCCGTTATTGGAAAATATTACCGAGATTAACCCCGTCAACGACAATTCGATTGCAAGCCCCGCTATCAGCGTTCCAGAATAAACTGATACTATATAGGTACTTTCTTTAAGCCTACTATACCTAAATAAATAAGGTAATGTTCCCGTTTGATAAAAGAGCATAAATGCAACTGAAACTGCTAACGCGCTTAACGAGAGTGTTACTAGGTCTGCATACCAAGAGGCTACGTAACTCTGATATACTTTGCTAATGTAAGCAGTTGGTATTTGTTTAATGAAAGATGGTGCCATTAGATAAGCGCCTATAGAACCCCAGAATAGTATATAAAGGATTCCCCATCCTACCAAATTGGGATTCAGAAGAAGCCTCTTCACGATATATATAAGAAATCTTCTCATAGGTAACTTATTTGTTACGGATAATAAAAGTTTCAATAATGGTTCATTTTTTGAACTAGCTTGATGATTTTTATGTTTAGATAGTGAGATGAGATTATGTTAGAATATGAAAGTTTCACAATAGATTTTGATGGTTACGTACTACTTGAACATATCAACCTTAAAATAGATGGCAAGAACCTTATCTTAGGACCTAATGGATCTGGAAAAACTACGTTAATAAGGGCTACATGTGGGCTATTACCATATAAAGGTAATATATACGTTAATGGTAATGAAGTGAGAAAAATAAGAAATTACATAGATCTCTCGACTAATTTATATGAGGTTTACAGTATAGGTAGGAAAGTTAAAGATATAGTCTATATTTTAGAGGAAATTAAGGACCTAGATACCATCTTGTTCTACAACTTATTAAAAGAACTCAGAATTCACGATCAAGTAATTAATAAACCTTTGCATAAACTTTCTGCTGGCCAATCTTCGATGGTTAGAATAGCCCTAACTCTTTCCTCCAAATCCAAAATAGCTTTAGTAGATGAGCCTTTTGAGAACTTAGACCCCGGCAAAAGAGAGATCATAGCTGACATATTTAGAGAATACTTTAACACTGGGTTTATTACGACACACGAATTAGATTTGCTAAAGGAGTTTAAAGAATGGAACTCTTATATTATTTTTAACGGAAAAATATATGGACCTATACTAGTTGAAGAGTTAATTGATGCCAACGTGGTTGAAGGGGAAGTTAGTAACGCAATAGTTACGATAGAAGTACAAAAAGGTAAAAAGATATCCTTAGTTAAAGATAAACAGACCGGGATTAAAATAAGCATGTTGGGTAGTTTAAACAGAATTTATGGTGTAGTTTAAATTGGATTATCAAGAATTAGTTAAAAAGACTGAAGAGATAGCGAGAATTATAATAAGAAGAAAAGCTAGAAAAATTCTGGGAATTTATTATGCTGTTTGGGGATTTTATGGTCTAATTTTAGCCTTAATTTATATGATTCTGGACAATTTAAATGTCGAGAGCAATAGCCTATATAGCATAATTCCACTAGTTATGGTATTGCCATTTATTTACTATACTGTGAGGCTATTTAGTAGAATTAGTACTGAGTACATGAGGATTATAGGTAGAGAAAGGAAGTCAAATAAACAGAGTTACGTACTGTGGTTTTCTTTGGTTACGCTATTAATTATACTATTCATCTTAACTCTACATTTAGGAATAGACTCAATATATTTTATTGCATTCTTTTTTCTATATGACGCTTTCGTAGCTTTTTCATTATACCGTTTTCTCTATTCTAAACATAGACTGGCAGATCCCAGATATTACGATATAATAGCGATTTTCAGTATTCTGCTCGTTCCATTAGGGATCGTATCCCCAACGTTATCTCCGGTTTACATGATTTTCGAAATATCCTGGTTCTACGCCTCAATCAATTCTTTACTTGAGGTGTCAGCTATTGAGTGATGAAGGAAAAATTAAGGAGCTAATACAGTTTCTTAACAATAGAGCTTTAAATAATTCAATCAGATTAGCTATACTAATTAGTTTATACACCTTCGGGGAAATGACCTTCTCGGAAATTCTAGAGTACGCTCAAATCCCAAAAAGCTCCTTAATGATGCACATACAGATTTTAGAAGAGGAAGGATTAGTAATATCAAGAAAGGGTTTTACTGTAAATGGAATAAGAACATTTATTAGAATCACTGATAAAGGAAGGGAGATAGTTAAGGAATACTTCAAGCTGATTAGCAGTATATCGTAGTCTGTCTCATAATAAAAATAATATTAGTAAGTCAAAGGCATCCGATAATTCTTTGTTAACTCGTTATATTGCACTAAAGAGTTTCTTAGTTACTCTTATCCTTATTTAGTAACACGTTCTCTGAATTGGGGTTCTGCCATGTAAAGCATTTTATATTAAGCTTCTTAATATATTGTAAATGTATAATTAATATAAAGTAGTAAAAACTAGGATTAATCTTTATTTTAAAAAGAATCATTTACTTTGAATAATAATCATGTTAAGTTAAAACTAGCTCCCACAGTGTAGTAATCCAATCGATTAATTTTCTAGAAGCCTACCTAACTAAAACCCTAATCATAAAAAGTACGAAAATAGAAGGGGATCAGATCTTAACTCTCTTTTCTCAACTGCTAAGGGGATATTCTTATTCAGCTAAGTAAAGAGTAGCTCATTATTTGTTAAAATCTTATTATAAACTAGTTAAGAATCAGGCTTTTAGCTAGTTAACATAGTAAAGCTTAAATGCTTATTTACATATTAATGTAGGTAATGGCGGGAAAGTTTTACATAGCAGTGGCAGTTTTAACGTTAATATTCATACTACTGTACTCACTACTACCCCTATATTCAAAAGAGAACCCAACATTCCTAGGATTGCCAATGTTTTACTGGTATCAGATAATCCTAATGCCCATAGGCGCACTAGTATTTTTCGCTGTATCATACTTGATTAGGGAGTGAGAGCATGGATGGGTTACATGTTTCAATAGTCTCTGTGATATTATTTATAATACTTTTCGTTATTTTCGTATTTTTAGGATTTTATGGTAGTAGATGGAGAAAAGGAGACTTATCAAAACTTCATGAGTGGGCTCTTGCCGGAAGAAAATTAGGGCCTTACTTGATGTGGTTCTTATTGACAGCTGATACATATACTGCATATACATTTATTGCTGTACCTTCTCTAGTACTAGCTAGCGGACCAGTTGGATTTTTCGCAGCATTCTATTCTGGAGTAGCGGGATATGTTGCCTTACTTTTCATGCCTAGACTATGGACAATAGCTAGAAATAGAGGATATGTGACAGCAGCAGATTTTGTGAAAGACAGATTTAACAGCAGAACTCTTGCAGGATTAGTTGCCATAACTGGTGTTGTGGCTGAGTTACCATATGTAGCATTACAAATAGTGGGAATGCAGGCAGCCCTACTTATTCTACTTTTAGGTTTAGGTGTTAGCAACATCTCCTTGGCAAGCGATTTAAGTTTATTAGTATCATTCATAATTTTAGCCGCATTCGTATTTACTAGTGGATTAAGAGGTGCAGCTTTAACCGGAGTTTATAAAGACATGATAGTCATAGCTACCGTACTGACTGTAGCTATTTTTGTTCCATTAAGTTTTGGAGGATTTGCTGCAGCCTTCCATAATGCTCAGATGTTGAGTTCTCAAGTTAATTTTGCCTTAAATCACGTTAATAAACCCATATTTTACAACTACTTACCTACTACGTTAGCTACACAAACTGCATATATTTCACTTGCAATAGGTAGTGCGTTTGCTTTGTATTTATATCCTCATGCAATAAATGGTAGCGTTAGTGCAGACTCAAAGCAATCACTTAAATACTCCCTAGCCTTGCAACCTATATATTCAATTTTACTTGCAATCATAGCTTTATTTGGAATATTAGTATATGCGAATCCCACGGTAGTTAACTTTATCGAAAAAGCAAAATCTGGAGCAGTAGCCGTTCCTGCATTAATAGGTTATACGATGCCAGATTGGTTTGTTGGTATCGCCTTGCTAGGTATTTTCATAGGAGGCTTAGTTCCCGCCGCAATAATGGCAATAGGTGCAGCCAATCTACTAACTAGGAATATAATAAAGGAATTTAAGCCCGATATGTCACCTAAAACAGAATCCACATTGGCTAAATGGATTTCCACTGCGTTCAAATTCATAGCATTAGCTTTAGTATTTACAACGCCATCAACATACGCAATACAGTTACAGTTACTAGGAGGGATAATTGTTCTTCAAGCGTTGCCATCAGTATTTCTAGGTTTATACACTCACAAGCTAAATGGATATTCACTAATAGCAGGTTGGATAGGTGGAATGTTTAGCGGAATTTATTTAACGTTATTAGCAAATCACTTCGGGCCCTTGAAAACGTCATCTTATCTAACACCATTAGGGCCCATGTATATAGGTGTAATTTCAACATTGATAAACATCGCCATAAGCTTAGTTGGCACTGCAATAGCTTATGGTTTAGGATGGAGACCAGTTACAAACATAAAGGCAGAAGAATTATCTTAAGTCAAAATTATTTTTAAAGCCATAATTTGATTTTTATAATTAATTTCGATATTTGCCTTTTTATTTTTTAAAAATCCAGGTTAAAAGCTTTATCATTCTGTTGTGTTATGTCTGTGCAATCTAAATTTCGACCTGCTAAGGTTTGCTTTATGGATTATTCGTAAATTATTAAGGTCTATAAGATTATTTTCCCTAAGACGATTTAGGAAAAAATTAATGTCAATTTTTGGAAAGGGTTTATAAAGCAACAGAGGTTAGTTGGATTACAGCTAAAGCGTTGGTAATGAGTAATATAATTGACACTCAAATTCTCATAATCCCCCACTAAAATAAATAGTGTAATAATAAAAGATAGATAAATAAAACGAAATTCCTCTCCTAGAAGGTATTCACTAGAAGATCCATTCACTTAAAGTTAACCCAAGTTCCTCTAACTTTTTCTTTAATTCTTTAACGTTTTGAAGTCTACTTGCTTTTGTCTCACCCTTATCTCTTTCTAGTAAAATTACGTCTTCAGGATTAATTAAGTCTACAATTGCGGGTGAGTGGGTTGTAATTATGAACTGAGGCTCCGATTCTCTGATTAAATCAATTAACCTACCTAATAATTCAACATGAAGAGAATTCTCGACCTCATCAATCACTATCGGAGAATGTTTTAACATATAAACTGTGACCATTATTGTTAGCATTTTCACTAATCCTGATGGAAGGGAATTAGCGGGATAGAAGATTTCATTTCCATCAACTTTCTCTTTAACATTCAATTTAATTTTACCATCGTCAGTTATTATTGGGGTTAAAGTGAGATTGAATCTTTCTAGAAACATGCTCACAGCTTCATGCATTGGAAGGTTCTGTAAGATTTTAGGTAAACCATAACCATCGATTCTTAGCATCATGGGCATATTAAAAGGAACTGGAGAAATCGCATTTTCAGGAATTATTCTTAAAACTATTATATCATTTATAAATTTTGAAAGGAAACCCATTAAAGATACATCTGGCTGCGTTAATGGGAGATTGGAAAATGTAATTGGACCATAGCTTTGAACCAATGAGAACATACTTAAGTTTTGTGGTATATCGAAGGAATTTTTTTCGATGGTTAGTTTGTTTAGATTTCTTTCTATTTTTAAATTTCCTAAATTCAAATATTCACTCTTTATTAAGAGGCCATTATAACCGTTTATTGTTAATGAGTAATAAAAGTCCTTTCCGTCGTAGGTACCTTCAATCTCATAATAAATGTCCAAAGAGGTGTCATTCATAAATACCACTTTGTCATATCCAGACCAATTCAAGAAAGGTAATGGAGGATAACCGGAGGGTCTAACGATTTCTCTAAGGAGGAGAAAAGCTTCCACAAAATTTGACTTACCCTACCATTAGGCCCTATTAAGACGTTAAGCTTTCTTAAATCTATTTCTGTACCTCGATGACTTTTGAAATTCCTAATCCTTATCCTCTTATACGTGATTTTATTACCCAACATCATTTCTATAAAAAATATTTTAACTTATGCATTTAAAATCCTATCTGACAATTGATTTTGTGTCTAGGGTTGTTAAAACGACGTATAAATTTTTGGAAAAAGCCCCAGATGTTGCATTAGCAGTAAACGGAAATTATTAATGCTTCATTTTTTAACGAGAAAGGTCATTAATGGGATTTTCCGTAAACTGCTATTTTTAGAAAAATTCATGTAAAATCTAGTCATGCAAGATGAAAGACCTTTCCATAATTTTTGAGGAAGAAAGTATATAGTTGTTCTCTCTAATTTAGCCGCAATACGAAAGTGCTTAAATACATTGAAACACATATGTAGAATATGATTACTTTAATAGTAGTGAGGCATGGTGATGCTGAACCACAAGTTGAAGGTAAGGAGGATAAGGATAGGAAGTTAGTAAAGAAGGGAATAAAACAGATGAGAAGAGTAGCAAGTTTTTTAGACGAAATGGGCTATTCTGTTGATAGAATAATATCCAGTCCTTATCTGAGGACTTACCAATCAGCGGAGGTAATTTTGGATGAACTCTTTGATAGTGATAATGAAAAGAAAGTAGAGACATTTGATGATCTTACGCCAGATAAGGATCCCTCTTTGTTTTTGGAGAAGGTAAAGGATTTCGCAGATAACTCTACTATACTTATTGTAGGTCATGAGCCATATCTTTCTAACCTCGTGAAAGCGATAAGTGGTGCTAATGTTGAAATAAAGAAGGGTGGTATTGCCATAGTCGATTATGATCTGAAAGAAGGGAAAGGAGTTTTGAAAATTCTCCTTACCCAGAAAATTTTAAAGCTGATTTAAATGATTTCTGCAGTGATAGATTGTGGCTATAATTCCTTCAGATTAGTAATTTATCAAGTTTTTTCTAATGGAACGTTTAGGATGCTTGGTTCTTTTAAATCATTTGTAAGGATAGGGGAAGGGATCAAAGAAGGGGATAAGATATCAGATGAAAAGATAGATAAAGCTGAGAAATCGTTTTCCATTTTTAAGAAAATTTTAGATAATTTGAATGTTGCGGAAGTCAAGATTGTAGCAACTAGCGCGTTTAGATATGCGATAAATGGTAATGATGTTAAAGAAAGACTAAGTAAGATAATCAATGAGGAAATAAGGATAGTTTCTGGAGAGGAAGAAGGGAGATATGCTACAATAGGAATGATGAATACACTTCCAATTTCTGATGGAATCTTCTTCGAGTTGGGAGGAGGGTCGTTAGAAATAGCTGAAGTAACATCAGGGAATATATCAAGAGTGTCCCAATTGCCAATTGGTGCTCTGAAGCTCATTAATTACTCACCTAGGGAGATAAGGAAAAAAGTTTTAGATGAACTATCAACGTTAGATATCAGAAAGGGTAAAACTCTGGTAGGTTCTGGAGGAAACGTTAGGGCTTTAGCAAAACTTGATAGGAAACTTACTTCTTTTCCTCTTAAATCAATTCATGGTTATTCTATATCTTCAAAACAGATCAGTAAGTATGCTTCACTTTTACCATCATTGGATGCTGAAAGTAGACAGTCTCTTCCAGGGATAGGTAAGGAAAGAGCTTTAACAATTCATTCAGCCTCAGTTATTATAGATGAGTTAGTTAATTACCTAAATTCGAGAGAATTGATAGTATCAGCTTTTGGAATGAGAGAGGGAGTACTTACAGAGGGAAAAAGGTTAGATAAGATTAATTGGTTAGAAGCAGTTTCATTTTCTCATGCTATAACTACTCCACCAATAGAGATTATCAATGAGATCCTTACTCAAGTTGATAGTAAATACTCATTTTATGTCGCATCATCAGCCTTCTTATCATTAGTTTTTAAGATGACTGGTTATTTTGATCCATTTCAAGCTTGTTATAGGTTTATTAAAGAGTCCGTTTTACCCGGTTTTACGTTAAATGAGGCATTATTAATAGGTCTGATTTGTGAGGCGGGAAGCGGAAAAGTTAAGAAAAAACAGATGAAAAAGTTAAATGAAGACATAACTAAAAAAGAAATATTAAGTTTTGGTGATATAATTAGAAATGATATTGACAAATACGTGGCTGGTGTGAGAATATGAAAGGTTTGTTAATAGCATTTGAAGGAATAGATGGCTCTGGCAAGTCTAGTCAAGCTGTAGTACTTAAGGACTGGATTGAGATGAAAAGAGATGTTTATCTTACAGAATGGAATTCCTCAGACTGGATTCACGATATAATAAAAGAGGCTAAAAAGAAGAACCTTTTAACTCCGATAACGTTTAGCCTAATTCATGCAACTGACTTTTCTGACAGATATGAGAGATATATTTTGCCAATGCTCAAGAGTGGATTTGTTGTAATATGCGATAGGTATATTTATACTGCATATGCTAGAGATGTTATAAGAGGAGTTGATATTGACTGGGTAAGGAAACTTTACTCCTTTGCGATAAAACCAAACTTCACGTTCTACATTAGAGTTACACCAGAAGTAGCATTAGAAAGAATTAAGAAGTCGAAGAGAAAAATAAAACCTCAAGAGGCTGGAGCAGATATATTTAGCAATGAGAATTTGGAACCAGAAGAGGGATTTATTAAATATCAAAGCATGATAGTGGAAATTTATGATAAAATAGCTAAAGAGGAAAACAACTTTATAACAATAGATGGGAATAAGCCGTTAAAGGATATACAGACTGAAATAAGGAAAGTTTTAGGTGAATATATTGATAATAGCTTTTGAAGGAATTGAAGGTTCTGGTAAAACATCTCATTTAGAGGCCACTAAAAAGTACTTAGAGAAGCAAGGATATGGGGTAATAACCTTTGGGATTCAAAGATCTAAGTTAATTGGAGATAGAATAGCTCAGGTTAAACGAAATATAGTATTTGAGAGAAGAACCTTATTTTTAGCTTATATAACAGACTTAGCTGATCAAATAGAGAATTACGTTAAACCATCCATAGAATCTGGATTTATAGCCTTAGCAGACGGCTATGTGCTAACCTTAATGTCATGGGGAATAGCGAGAGGATTAGAAAAAGACTGGATGAATTATGTAACTTCCATCTTTCCTAAGGCATCACTTTCCTTAACATTAATATCATCTCCAGATGAGATAGTGAGGAGAATTATAAAGAGAAGGGGCTATCCTAATCCTCTAGAGACGGGAATGGATATCTGCGTTAAGGAAGATTTATTTGATGCTTATGTAGATTACATCAACAAATTTCAAGACGCTCTGATATCACTTTCCTCGAAAGAAAATATAATTTATACCGATGACGAATTTGAAAAAGCTCAGACGGAAATATTGAGGCGAATAGCCAATGTTACAGATTGAGAAATATCTTAATGAACAGTTAAGGAAGGCAATTCAAATCAATGGAGAGAGTGAAGAGGATATACATGACATGAGAGTTGCAATTAGAAAATACTTTGACGTTTTATATACGCTTTATCCGATTTATGAAAATATTGAATGTATATTCCTAGCTAAGGAGGCTATTAGCACCTTAGGGAAAGTTAGAGATATTGACATATGTGGTATAATAAACATGGAGAGAGATAAATTGGTTTTTAAAGCGTTAAAACGAGTTAAAAATATGCAAATGTGCTTTATCAATGAGAGAATTTATGGGGCAAGAATCCTTCTGTACAACAGAATTTTAGACATATCTCGCTCTGTCAAGGATATTTCAGATTTTCATGAATTAAGGAAAAACGTGAGAATAGTGAGAAATCTAGCGGAAGCGCTAGGTTATGACAATAAGGAAATTAAGATATTAGCTAAAAGAATGGGAGATTTAAGGGACGAGATGTTAAGGGCTAGATGTAGGGGTCAAACTCCTACAAATGTCAACTTAGACGAGTATAGAGAAGAGGCCAGGAGAGTAATACTAAAAATAATAGCTTTACAAGACGAATTTCATCACTTTAATACAAATGGGGGTTAAGGGGGCGAAGTCCCCATCGATGAATACCCACTTAAATATTTTTTATTACATAGAAATTTACTTTATATAACATTGAATTAAATATATAGCGTAAATGACTAATAAAATAACATTTCACATAAATCGGTATTATCGAGTATTATCCAATGCGCATAGCTATCAAGCTGTGATAACTATATAATATAATAAATAACAGTATTTGTTCAGTATTTGTTCAGTGATTATGTAGTCGTAGTCTACTTACCAATGCACTAATAATATAATTGATTCCAGAAGAATTCGTAAAAAGAGAGAAGGTATAAAGGGAAGCCTTATATAAGTGGGAACTCTTCAGAATTCTCGTTATTATGAGAGTTTACAGATACCCAACTAATACTAATATGTAAAAACATTAATAAACTATAGTCTCCAAACCTCTTCATTACTTCTGGTTTTCTCGCCTTTAATATATAATAACCCACTATGTGTAATGCTAATACTCCCCATGCTGCAAAGACTGCGATATTTAAAGGAAAAGCTGGGGCAGGATATGTGCCGAAGTATATTATTATAATGTAAACTATTGCAGATACTAAGGGGACTATGATATGTTTAGCTAAGCTCCTAGGACTAACTTTTACCTTATTCCTTATTAATCCAATAGCAGCAAATAAATGCCCAAATACGACATAAAATGAGCCAAAAGTTATTAAGAATATGCTCGCCTCTAACGGACCTAAAATATAACCACTCACTAAACTTAGGACTCCGGTAATTAAGCCCGTTAAGAGTATGGCATTCCCCGGTACGCCATGTCTGTTAATTTTTGAAAACATTTTAGGATACAATATGCCATCTCTAGCCATTCCATAAATCATTCTACTTCCGCTAGTGGAAAATGCTAGGGCAGAAGAATTGAACATAAGTGCTACAAAAAGGATTTTGAGGGCAGGCGTAAATGAGAAAAAACGCAAGAACATTTATAACGTAAAGATTCAACTTGACATTGAAATGTATAATATTTATAACATAAAATTTACAATTGCCCACAAGGGATGCTGGACTGAGCAGGTAAAATACAGAGTTAAAACTGTAAAAATTTCTGACTATAGCAAAAATAATGTTAAGGTTACAGTTAATACTCCCTTCGATATTCTTAAGATCTAAAAAATTCCAATAACGTTGATGAGATTATAAAATATAAGAGAGTAAGTAGTAGATATATGGTTGAATTTCTTGAAAATAGAGAAAATACGATTTCAGATACCTTAATGAGATTTGAGGGAGATATTCTTAATTATACAAATTTGGACTACTGCAAGAAAAATTTAATATAAGAGATATGTCAGTAATAAAGGTTAAATTTTCTAAACATATTAAGAGGAACGAATTTAAGAGAAAGAACTGCTAGTTCTTAAAACTGCGTTATTAATGGGGTATTTCAATTATCCTAGAAACGTTAAAGCAAAGGAAATAGCTGATGTTCTAGGCATATCTAAACAAGCATTCCTCTATCACTTGAGAAACTTCATAAATAAACTTATTACTTCAACTGATCTTGATGAGTTTAACTCATAGACTATTACATTTTAATGAACAATTACTTCACTATCAGATAAGACCAAGAATTTAAATTATTAACTGTAATATAAATTTCTATGGTCTTTATATAAAATCTACAAACTATGCGACCTAAAATATAATCTTCTTATAAGGAGAAATGTAAAAATGGCATTAACTTTAAAACTCTACAAAACAGATAGGCTATAAGTATAAGCCTAGATAACCTATTTTAAATAGTAAGGGCTATGCCATCTCTTCTTATTTCTGCTCCTCCAATCATCTTGCCCCTCATAGCTTGAACACCATTCACAGCACCGAAAGGAGCTTTATCAAATGGTGTGTGACTCCCTATTATGTGACCTCTATTTCTAAGTTCTTCAATTGTAGCTCTAGGAATACCTTCTTCTATTTCAACTACTGTACCAGGAGGATAAGGTATAGAGTTATCCCTATACCTTAATATATATCTTGGTGTTACGATAGCTTTATCTATTTCCATGTTAAATTTTAATATCTTTAATAAAGTTAGAGTTATAGTCTGTGGTATGGTCCATCCTCCTGCTGAACCCAGTGTTATTAGTTCGTTTTGATTTTCTGCTATTATTGGAGAGAGGGGATATCTAGGTCTTTGCATTGGTTCTACTCTTTCCTTATCTTTTGGATCAGTAGAAAAATAGCACACTCCGTCATTTAGACTAAATCCTAATCCCTCTAGAAGCCCATTTCTATCGAAGCCATACATTTGTGTTAGAGTCATAGTAACAGCATTTCCCTCATCATCTATTGCCGAAAGACTAGTTGTATGTAGACCATATACGCTTTTATTGACTTTTTTGTAGAAATTAGCTTTATTAGTAATTAATGCAGCTAACTCTTTTGCATGTTCTTTGCTTATTAACTTGTCTACAGGCATTGTTATATAATTTTTTCCTGAATTGTAAGCGTCGTCATCTCTCATCGCAAGTTTTCCAGCCTCTAGAAAGAAATGTGCAAAATTTCCTGAATCCCAAGAATCTTGCGGATTCAATTGTTCAATTATATTAAGCCATTCAAGCACAATGGGACCTCCAGTTCCTTGAGATAAGGAGTAAATAGTACTTTTTTCAAATGTTGTATTTAAGGGATTCACCCAAAGGAGGGAATACGATTTTAGGTCTTCTTCATCCAATACTCCACCCCATTTTCTTACTGCATCGGAAATTCTTGAGGCTAAGGTCCCATTATAAAAAGACTCCCATCCTTCTTCAGCTAAAATCTTAAGAGTGTTTTCAAGCTCCGGTTGTTTGAGAATTTCTCCGACTGATGGAAAACTTCCAGATGAGTAAAATGTTTTATATGTACTTTGATGCCTCGCAGCTTTCCATTTTATCCCTTCATAAAATTTATGAATTCTATTAGTTATCTCATGTCCACGAGCGGCTAATATAGCTGGTTCTAGAACATCAGCCCACTTTAATTGCCCATACTTAGAATGTATTTCCCCCCAACCGGCTACGTTTCCGGGAACTAAAGGAGATAAAGGTCCTTCCGCAGTCGGTTTGTAATCTTCCCAAGGGTCCTCTTCAATTAGGTCCTCAAGCTTTAACCTTCTGGGTGCTGTACCTATAAAGTTAACTCCTCTTATTTTCCCGTCTGAGGTCCTTAGTATTGCTACACCAAATCCTCCTAAACCGGAATTGTAAGGATCAACTACACTTAAAACAGCAGCAGATGCTGTGATAGCATCAAATGCGTTGCCTCCTTTTTTAAACATTTCAATACCAGCTTTAGATGCCAAAAAATGATCAGTTGCTATTGCATTCATACATGTTTTTAGTATGTATAAAACTAATAAGTCTTATTTTTTGGGAAATTATACTAGGTTGTAGATAAGTTTTAACTGTTTGAAGAATTTGTTGTTGACTTATTTTCTATTAGTATCCCTTAAAACCGGCAAAAAATTACTTATTTTTCTTATAGAACAATTTTAAAACATTGTTATTATTGGGGCAGAAAGTTTTGAATTACCAGTAGACCTTGATTGTGATTTCTCTGTCTATCCATGTTTTTTGGTAACAAATTGTCATTTTCTCATTTAAATTATAGATTTTATAAAAATGAATCTTAAGTTATCTTTTTATAAAACGATTTTGAATCTATAATTTGTCTAGAGTAATAAAGAAATTAATGATAGATTTTCTAGTTAAATTAAAAAGTTATATTACATAAAAAGATATCTTTATCTATCTTAACTAATCTTAGTTTTTCCTTAATATTGTTTAGCCTAAAAATTGAAACATCTATTCGGAATATAATTTCTTATAATAAATTACATTTCAATAATTAATATTATTGTACATTTTGTTGTTTAGTCAGTTTGGATAGCACGAACTCAATTGCTAATCTGATACCTCTATTCATAGTTTCTAAGTTCATAGATGGTAATGGTTTAGATAGTATGCTCGCTAACCTTTCATGGCAAGGTAAATGTATAAAGCCTCCTAAAGCTCCACTTTTTTTGGCTTCCCTAACTATTATATACATGGCCATATTACAGAGATAACTTCCAGCTGAAAGGCTCAACTCTGTAGGAATACTCCTACTATTTAAAAAGTCTACTAACTCTTCTACTGGGATATTTGTAAATATGCCATCTTGGCCATTGTTATCTATCTTTTCACCATTACTTTTTTTCCCTGCATTATCTGGTTCCTTAGAATATTTATAGTTTATTGCAATTTTTTCAGGAGTTAATTTAGCTCTACCTGGAGCTAATCCTAGTCCTAAAATTAATATCGGTTTGTATTTTCTTATACTAGTTATAATTATTTCTTCCACCTTGTCATATTCTACAGGAAGGACTATTCCTCTTACTGGCTCATTATTTATTTCGATATTGTTTAAGGATTGTACAACAAGTTGCGAAGGATTCTCAATGTATTCTCTAAAAGGTTCAAATCCAAAGAGAATAACTGTCATATATAGATGCTCAATCAACCAATAAATAAACGTTTTGATTTAAAGGAAAAGTAGATACTATCTCTTATCTTGGTAAAGAATGCAAGACAAAGTTACCTAATCACTCGTAAGTTACTCCCAAAAACAGCACAATCAATACTCCTATTTAGATCAATAACAAATTTAAGGTCGAACTTCTTACACAGCCTAACTAAGAGAGACCAATAAGCATTAGTACTCTCAGAATCAGCTAGAATAGCATCAATAACAACCTCAATTACCATGATCATCAACACAATAGCAACCAAAAGAACAGCCTTCCTCCCTTTCAAATTCACATATTTACTATCAAGTATCAAGTACTTGTAATCATGTTTTTCTTGTGTCTCTGGTATCCAGAGTTTACCCGGCAAGATAGAGTAGAGATTTTTGATTTTTAGTAACAAGGTAGTAAGACTTTCCTTTCTCTTCTCTCAGTAGTTCCTCCTCAATCTATGTTTTTATTCTCGCTTTCTCGTTATTACAGTATTTGTAGTTTAACTGTAATGAACTTTACTTTGTATCAATTCTTCTCCCCTCTTGCATTATCGAGAAGTTCTTTAAGAACTTGTAGTTTTGATAACCTTTTCTCTTTACTGTTTTCCTCTTTCTGGGCTTATTTTCTTGTCTTCTTCAAGAGCGAATCTCTCGATTTCTTCTGGAGTTTTGTTTAACAATCAGTTTTCATTTTGGGTGTGAACAGAAAGTTGGTTTTAACTTGATCTTCATAGTATTACCTCATATTCACACCCTCAATTATATTACTTGAAAACGATAAATTTTCTCATTATTTTTTACTGTTTTTCAATTATTACAATTCATAGTAGGGCCTTAAACATCCAGCATATTAATAATAAAATATTTTTAATATCTTTCAGATCTATTTATGATTAGATTTGATTAGTTTTAAATATAGATCATTATAAATTACGCTTATTTCTTAGCAGATTAAAACGAAAAACTTAAATTTTATTTTCAGAACAATGCAAGTTAGGCGACATTCGTGAGTATTAAAAAAGGGATAGGTAGAACCATGCTTATAGGAATAGTAATTGCGATAGTAATAATAGCAGCAATTGCGGCCGTATTATTAAATATGATGTCCCAAAAACCTACAACTTACCAGTCGTCCACTACAACGCCGACTAGTATCACACCAACTACTGTTCCTTCTAGCAATGCTACCCTTGTAGCTGGTTTTTTTGAAGACGTAACCTCATTAAGTCCTGTTAACTGGTTTACTATATCAGACCTAGATGTATTACAGTTAATTTTTAATACGCTAGTTGAAGTAAATTCATCTGGACTACCAGCACCTGGTATAGCTGAGAGATGGACCATATCAGGGAATGGAACCATCTATACCTTTTATCTATATCATAATATAACTTGGCAAGATGGTGTTCCTCTGACTGCAAATGACGTTGCCTTTACGTTTAATTATTGGGAGAGATATCACTTTCCTTACTATGCAGTACTAGCTGATCTTATAAAGAACGTTACTATAATAAATAATTATACTGTTCAAGTTACATTAGCACATCCAGATGCAGGATTCTTATTGGATTTAGCTGACTTAGGTATGATAATACCGGAACATATCTGGGAGCATATAACGAATCCATATAATGAGACTAACTTAACAGGAGATGGACCATTCATATTTGTTTCTAGAACACCAGGTGTAGATATAGTTCTAAAAGCTAATCCGCACTACTTTATGGGAGAACCTCACTTTAAGTACTTAATCATAAAGATATTTAGCTCAGTGGATTCTGCTTTAGCAGCTTTAGAATCAGGAAGCTTAAATTTATTAGAACTTCCCCCAGGGACTGATCTAACACCTTTATCCTCTTATCAATCCATACATATAGTAAACACTCCGAGTACAATGATATATTATATTTCTATGAATACTCAAGTATTTCCATTTAATAATACTTTAGTAAGGCAAGCTATAGCATATGCAATCAACAAAACCGCTATATTGGAATTAGCTTTCTTAGGACAAGGATATATAGCAAATTCTGTTATATCTCCTTCTCTCTCATATTGGTACAATCCAAATGTAATAAATTACACATATGATCCTTCTTTGGCCGTACAGCTTTTGAAAGAAGCAGGTTTCTCCAATTCTACTGGTAAATGGGTTGACACACAAGGACAGCAACTTACTTTTACCTTACTAATACCTAATCAAGCACCATGGATAGAGATGGCTACGATAATTAAACAAGAATTAGGACAAATAGGAATACCAGTTAATGTAGAATCAGTTGATCCTACAACTTGGGAAAATACAGTAATAGGTACTCATAATTATCAAATGACACTTGGTTCATGGAGATTATATTTTGATCCAATGTTATTTCTAGAACCTTCTTTTGATTCCAATGAAACCGGACCTAATGGTCTTAACTTTGCGGTTTTCAAAAACTCAACCGTGGATAATCTTATACTTAAGGCAATATACTCGCCTTCCCTGTCTATAGAGAAATACTACGTGGATCAGATACAATACTTTATTTCTCAGCAAGTACCATGGATAATGCTGTCCTACGGGCAAGATATATGGGCAGTACAAGGCTATACGAATTGGAGTGCAGTACCTAGATATGGCCTATGGTATTATACTAACTTCTTAAGTATAACACCATCTGGGTAATATTTATGGCATGGAAAAAATACCTTATTCAGAGATTTATTTTTTTCTTCTATGCGTTTATTATTCTTTTAGTTTTAAACTTCCTTATACCTAGACTAATGCCAGGTAATCCGGTCTCTAGGTTTGTGAATCCACTAATGACACCGCAAGCACAGAGGCAAATTTTAGAGCAATTTGGTTTAACAAAACCGCTTTATGTTCAATTTATCCTTTACTTAAAGGGTGTATTTACTGGAAACTTTGGTATCTCTTTTCTTTATTACCCGGAGCCAGTATCTACATTAATAGAACAGAGACTGCCTTGGACATTATTTCTGACCGGAACAGCAACTATAATTTCCGCTCTCTTAGGAATGGTTTTAGGGTTAATCTCGGCGTGGAAAAGGGGGAAAGTAGACAATATTGCAATATTCTTATCGATGGCATTAAGATCTATTCCCACATTTTGGTTAGGACTGATTCTTCTCATAAGCTTTGGTGTGATCATTAAGGTTTTCCCTACTAGTGGCTATTTCTCAAGTTCTTTTGCGGTAACTAAAATAGGCCTTTTGACTTTTATATCTAGCTTATTTTCACATTCATTCCTTCCTATCGTCACTTTAATGGCTTATCTCACGGGAGGTAACTTATTAATTATGAGAGCCTCTGCTATTAATACTTTAAGGGAAGACTACGTAATAACCTTGAGGGCCTTCGGATATGATGATAGAAGAATACTTTATGGTCATGTGATGAAAAATGCGTCTTTACCAATGATAACTAACTTAGGTATACAAATGGGATATATAGTAAGCGGTGCTGTTCTAGTAGAATCCGTATTTACATATCCCGGTATGGGTCTACTCTTATATCAAGCGGTATTAGCTAGAGATTATCCTACAATACAAGGTTGTTTCTTCGTGTTAACACTAACTACATTAGTTGCCTTACTTGTAGTCGATATACTTTACTCGTTTTTAGATCCCAGAGTACGAAGGTGAAAAGTATGCAATTAACTAAATATTCACAATTAATCATTAATGTTTTAAATAGTGTTAAAGGTGCAGTAGGTTTAGGTATAATAGTATGTTTCTCGTTGTTTCCCTTTTTAAGACCATTAATAACAAAATATCCTCCAGAAGCTGTGGGAGTAGGTGCACCTAATCAGCCACCATCATCTCTTCATCCATTTGGAACGACGAGTTTAGGTCAAGATGTGTTAAGCCAGTTTTTAACAGGGGGATTAATACCAATAGAGGTAGGTATATTGACTGGTATATTAACCTCTATCTTAGTAATAGTAATAGGCATACCTGCAGGTTATTATGCAGCTAAATATTCAGGAAAATTCTTAACTCTTATAACCGACATATTCTTGTTAATCCCAGCATTACCCTTGATTATTTTACTAGGTGTATATCTGGGTCCTAGTTTATTAAATCAAGTACTTGTTCTAACTTTAATATCTTGGCCTTTTCCTGCAAGAGTTGTAGCATCTCAAGTAATGAGTTTAAAAGAAAGAGGGTTTATACTCAGTGCAAAGGTAATTGGCGCATCTGATACTGGAATTATGTTTAATGAGATTCTCCCAAATGTAATAAACCTAATTATATCTAATAGCATTCTTGTTATAATATTCGCTATCCTATTTCAGGCTGCTTTATCGTTCTTAGGACTAGGAGTCCCCACACAACCTAATTGGGGAAACATGCTTTATTACGCATTACAATCTGGAGCTATCGCAAGCGGAGAATGGTGGTGGGTATTACCACCAGGAATAGGTATATTCATGGTCGCATTCGCTTTTTCCCTACTCTTTCTTAGACTAGAGGAAGTTTTAGGATTAGAGGTGTCCTAATGGCTCTACTAGAAGTTAAAGACTTAACAGTGTCTTTCAAACTCGGTTCAAAATATTATGATGTAGTTAGGAATTTGTCATTTCAAGTGGAGAAGGGTGATTCGTTAGCAATAGTCGGTGAATCTGGATCTGGTAAAACTACAGCAGCTATGGCTATCATGGGACTTCTTCCTAGAAATGCAATAGTGAAATCAGGGAGTATTCTCTTTAATGGAGTAGATTTAGTGAAATTAAGTAAAGATGAGTGGGGGAGCATTAGATGGAAGAGGATCGCAATGGTATTTCAGGCTTCACAAAATGCGTTAGATCCTGTCAAGAAAATTGGTGATCAGCTAGTGGAGCTCTATAAATACCATAACAAAAATTCTAATAAAGAAGATGCAATAACAAAAGTGTATGAAGTTCTTAAAATGGTGAATCTTGATCCTTCCACATTTAAACTCTATCCTCATGAACTTTCTGGTGGAATGAAACAAAGAGTAGTCATAGCTGCTTCTCTTCTTTTAGATCCTGAGCTTCTCATAGCTGACGAACCTACTACTGCTCTAGATGTGATAACGCAGGCAGAAATCCTACTGCTTTTAAGGAAGATAATAAAAGAAAAGGGTCTAAGTCTCATTTTTATAACTCATGATATCAGCCTTGCATCTACACTTTGTAACAAAATTGTGATAATGTATGGAGGATCTGATATGGAACAAGGCTCTCTTAAGGAGATAATAACATCGCCCCTACATCCATATACAAAACATCTTCTAAGGTCGCTTACTGAACTTGAAGAAGGAAGATTAATTTTAGACAAAAAAAGGAATAATAAAGTGTTGGAATTTGAAGATCAAAAGATCAATGGATGTCCATTTTTTTCAAAGTGTCCTGAAGCAACAGAAAAATGCTCTGGACATTTACCAAAAAGGATAGATCTCAGAAACAGAAAAATAAGATGTATAAACGTGGATGATAAAGCATGGAGTTAGAAGTTAAATCTTTAACTAAGGTATTTAAATCGAGGAATAAAACAATAACTGCATTAAAAAATGTAAGCTTCAGATTAAAAGAAGGTGAAAAATTAGCTATAGTAGGGGAATCAGGCTCAGGTAAAACTACATTAGGGAAAATTTTGGTAGGACTAGAAAAACCGGATAGTGGGGAAGTTCTACTTGATGGTAAAGTAATTATAAATCCTAAAAAAGAAATTGATCTAGAGTCAAGGAGGAACTTTTCGATGATTTTCCAAGACCCTTATGATTCTCTAAATCCCACTAAAACAGTATTTGATATTGTAGCCTTTCCTTTAAGAATTAGAAAAGTGCCTGATGATATACTTAGGGAAGCAGTATATACTTCGTTAAATGATGTAGGACTCTCTCCTCCAGATCAATTCTTACTAAAATATCCTACTCAGTTATCTGGGGGACAAAGACAGAGGGTAGCTATAGCTAGAGCAATTGTCTATAAACCCAAGGTACTTATAGCTGATGAACCTACCACTATGATAGATGCGTCGCTTAAAGCCGAAGTTATAAAGACAATGTTGGATATAGCTTTAAAATATAAGATGAGTTTAATAACAATAACGCATGATTTTAGTATTGTTCCTATAATTGCTGATAAAGTAATCGTTATGTATAAAGGCGAAATTGTTGAAGAAGGAGAGGCTAAAGACATCATAAAAAATCCTAGACATCCATATACGCAAGCTCTCATAGCTGCAGTACCCAAATTATTGGGAGAATTTTCATTAAAAATTAAGGAGATAGAGGAAGATGGCGTATGCCCCTTTTATTCCAGATGCCCTCTTAGAATTGATAAATGTAAAAGAGAAGAGCCTCCTTTACAGGATATAGGAAATAGAAAAGTTAAATGTTTTCTTGTCTAAAGCCTAAGCAACATTTTGTAGCTCTCAAAACTCATCTGGACTTCAAAACTCTCACTTCTAATAATAAAGACATAACAAATTTTTTACTAAAAATACATAAAACCATTTCTATCAGGGCATATATACAATAAATAAAAATAGCATAAACATTAAGTTTTTGACAAGCTTAAACTTAATTTACAACTCTTAAACCCTTAATATGAGATTTATTAGTAATCGTTTTCCTTTATCCCTAGCTTATTTGAGATTAGTCTAAATATTTCGCTAAGGAAAGCATAATCTCTAATTGCAGCTTTTACGTCTTCAAGGAATGTATTTCAAGCCAATAAAAATGATGGAAACTGCAAGTTAACCAAGTACTCATCCACTAGTAAACTCTGAGAACATATCTATGATGACTTTTTATCTCAATATCCCCTATGATGCTATTAATCTAGTTTAGATAAATAAAGAGAATTGTGTTTAGTAACATTAATTAATGAATAAATAAAAGGCATTACTTAACATCATATTTGATGATAAAAGTTATTGATGCGCATGTTCACTATCATATATTTGCAAGAAAAATTCCAGAACACTGCAAGGAGTTCTTGGAAAATGTAGAAGGAACGAAAATGAGCTTAAAGAATGATAATGTGGAGATTGAGAAGATACTTTTAGTTCCCTCACATCCTTGCTATACTGATGAATGCTATGACGGATTTTACATTGATAATGAGGAAAGAAAAAGAAATCCGGATCTCTATCTTCAATGGGGAGAAGTGAATCCCCTAAAGTGTAATGTGAAGGAGGAATTAGATAAACAGTATTCCCTAGGGATTATTGGTATTAAACTGCATCCAGTACATCACGCATTTAAACCAAATGCTTACAGAGAAGAAGAAGGAGGACTAAAAGAGCTATTATATATTTATGAATTCGCTGAAGATCATGACTTACCGATTTTAATTCATACTGGAACCAGTATAGGTGTAGGAAGTAGAAATAAATATGCTGATCCAATTTACGTAGACGATGTAGCTAAGGATTTCCCTAAGATTAGGTTAATTTTAGCCCATGCAGGGAGACCATTATGGTACGATACAGCATTTCATATGGCTAGATTTACTAGGAATATTTTTCTAGAGATTTCCTCAATACCCCCTAAGAATATATTGAAAGTATTACCTAGATTAAATGAAATTTCAGATAAGGTAATTTACGGAAGCGACTTTCCTGCTTTTAAAGGACAAGATTTGGCAGAATATGCTTTTCAAGTATATAGTGTCATAAAGGACGAGAAGATAATGAGGGATAACGCTAAAAGGATCTTGAAGATTTGATTTCTGACAAACGTACTTTATAGGTTTCTTAAAATTCAGTTACTCCTAACGTACTCTCCTAATGAGATTTATTACTGAAAGCTATACTAATAAGAACGCTAGACAGCTTGTAAATAATCCATAAAGCAGGAAGTATACAGACAATATTTTAAAAAGCTAATCTCATGTTATCGTTGGAGTTAGTGTTTTGTAGCGTGAATCAAATATTACTTCACATTAAGGTCTTTAAGCGCATGTAATATCCTTATTAAACAGTATGATCTCGATGTAAGATCACTTATTTATTTTTATTATAGTGTGTTGTTAACTTTCATACATATTTTTATACACGTTTAACAACTTTTTACTTATGAAAAAGATTCCCATTAAATTAAATTGTAAAAGATACGATAAATACTCTAATATCTTAAATCTTCATTTAATGATCAATATTATGAGGTAAGAAAATGAAAATTCCTTTTGGACAATCTAAGAGTATTGAGGAAAGATTATTAAAGGAGATAAAAGGAGAGAGTGAGAATAAGTCAATTTCTCAGCTAGGAAATATTCTCTTTCCAGACTATATTCTTGCATTCGATTTAACAAAATCATCTAAAAACTGTTTAGAAAATAAACAAGAAAAGGAGGTTACAAAAAATGAACAAGATATTTTTATGAATACCTCACTAATAGAACAGTGGAAAGACAAATATAATTTCTACATGATAGAGATAGCAGTAGGTATTGAAAGCGTAAATGATGAGTTGAAAGGTGTTGAAGAAATCCATATTAATTTAGAATTTAATAATAATAATGAGATTCAGATAATAGATAGCTTCCCTACAACGCAATGGGAATCAAGGAACTATAACGCAGATATAAATGTTGGTTTAGACTTAAATAACCTTAAATTCATACCTTTTCTTGATGCTGGAATAAAGTTTACATATAAATGGGAACCTAAAATAGGGGCTATAATAGCCAACGCAGTAGGTCGCAGCATAATTTATACGTTTAGAGCACTAAATAATGAATATTTAGATGGCGTACGAAAAATATTTATAATATTTTTAGCACCAAAGGATCTTAAGGAAACGTCTTTAATTTGTAATAACTTAAAAATAGTGTATACGAAGAAAATACCCATTCCTAATACTAGTATGACAGAAGACTCTTGTAAAGATAGACCAGGTATAAAAATAGATGTTAAACTATCTTCCAATAAGTGAACTAGTCTATAAGAAGTTTGGGTCTCATTGAATCTCTTTGTTTGTATTCAGCTCTCAGCCCTTGGATTTCACCGAAGTCACGGATTTTTCCGCTCATCCTCTTCAATCTCATTAGAGAGATAACCTCACTCACCCTCTGAGAAAACCCCACATCTTGTTTTAACCCCACCACTATTCGGTAATTTACCATCCACATCCTAGGGTGGGATCTAAAAAGGTAGATCTTGGCTGCAGTATATAAATCTAACACTTTCATGGAAACTGCTTTCAACTGCTAAAAGAGGGTTGTGGAGCACATCCTAAAAATAAATAAAGGGATTGTCCTAGATGTTGGATTTGTCATTGATAATTTGAGATTTTCTAATTAGGATATTTATTGTCCTAAATATAGTCTGGTCATTCATTATTTATGATAATTCTTCTCTAAATGTTTTGCGTAATGGGGTTTAGAGGAAATGATACTAAGCGAATTACAATGAGAAAAGGAAAAATACGAGAGGGGGGTTTTGAGATGTAATCTATGTTGAAAGGAGTAACTTCCCTTACTTAGTCAATATTTTTCGGGGAAAATATTATTATTACATGAATTTAATATGAAATCTAAATAGTATAAGCCAGATTTAATACAACTTTAATTACTTCTAGGCTAAAGTATTAGAGTATGAGGTACGACGTTGTTATTATTGGTGCAGGTCATAATGGTTTGGTATCGTCCATATATCTTGCCCAAAAAGGGCTAAGAGTACTTGTGGTTGAGGCTAGAAGTAGACCAGGTGGAATGAGTGATACTGCTGAGTATAAAGGAGTAAAATATAGTAGAGCCTCTTATGTATTAGGATTATTTCCTAAAAAGATTCAAGCAGAACTTGGAGTAAGTTTTCCTACGATTGATTCAGATGTGGCTGATGTTTTCGTCACTGATGAAGGAAAGGTCGTAAAAATTTGGAGAGATAAAGAAAAGAGATTTGAGGAATTTAAAAGACTAGGCCAGATAAAGTATCCTAAAATGGAGGAACTCTTATTCAAGATCAAAGAGAAAATTGAAAAGGAAATGCAATACGTAATAAAACCACCTTCTTTTGAGGACTTTAAGGAAGCGATTAAGGGCACAGAATTAGAAATTTTTGCAGAGCCATCTAGAAAGTTTCTAAACGAGTACCTAGATGAAGAGTTTCATCCGTACTTTTCATACGGTTTTATGTACGATTTACCCGCTTACGTAGTAGCTTACTACTTCAGTTTAGATTGGAAAATTGTAAGGGGAGGTATGGGAAAAGTTGCAGAGATCTTAGCGGAAAGGGCTAAGCAACTTGGTGTGGATTTTATTTTTAACACAAAAGTTGAAGAAATAATTATTAAAGATAACATAGCAGGGGGAGTAAGGTTCGGTGACAAAATAATTGAAAGCAAAATCGTACTAAATGCAGCCAGTCCAGTTTTGTTGGGAAAGTTAACTAATGGTTTGCTTAAGGTTAATCACCCAGATTTTAGGCCAAGATGGAAGAGAGACACAGTACTAATGAGAGAGTTGCCTAAATTGCCAGACTATATGAAACAACACCTAGATACATTGTTTACATTACCCATAGGTGAAATAACTATTCCCTCAGCGGTTGATGATAGCTTAGGTGGTCATGTTATGACAATAATGGGAAGTTATGATGAGGCTAAGGAATTCTTCCCCGATTTAGAGAAGAAAACTATTTATGTAGATAGATTAGATGCCTTTAAGCTAGAGAAGGAGTACTATGCGCCCTATGGTGATATGAATCATATGCCAATGTATACGGAATATCTATTTGATAATAGGCCCGTTAAAGGATGGGGCTATACTACTCCGATAAAGAACCTTTACGTAACAGGATCTGGAACGTACCCTGGTGGGCAAGTTACTGGAGTCCCTGGAAGAAACTCTGCAATGAAAATACTAAGTGATTTGGGTATTGCGTAATGTATACAATAGGTCACTCTAATCGATCTCTAGAGGATTTTTTATTTTTGTTGAAAAGGTATAAAATTGAAGTACTAATAGATGTGAGAAGGTGGCCTAGGAGTTCTAAATACCCTCATTTTAATAGAGAAAATCTTATGATAGAGTTAGAGAAAGAAGGAGTAGAATATTTGTGGAAAGAGGAGTTAGGAGGATATAGGAAGTTTAGAAAAGATGTAGAAGATAGAGGGATTGGAAAGTGTTTTGAAAGTGAGGGTTTTAGAGCATATGCTACTTATATTCTTGAAAACGATAAAGCAATTAGCGCATTAAAAGAAATCGAGAAAATTAACAAGGTAAAGGCGATAATGTGTGCCGAGAAATTACCTTGGAATTGCCATAGGAAAATTATCTCAGATTGGTACCTAGCTAAGGGATATGAGGTTATTCACATCATTGAAAATGAAAATACCATTAGGCATAAGTTAAGTAAGTGTGCAATGATAGTGGATAATCGTTTATATTACAAATAAAAAATGTGCTATTATTGCCGTGAAAAACTGTTTCTGTCTCAGCGTAAAATTTATATAATTTGCACACAGTCTAAAACGTAGTAGCCTTACCTCAGATGTGGATGAGAAATTCCCGAATGGGGTAAGGATAGTTACAAGATGTGGGGGTTTCCTCACCCTTTTAGGGTGAGTGGGGTTATCCCCCTAATGGGATGGAGAAGGATGAGCATACGCGACTTCGGTGAAGTCCAAGGGTCGAAATTTGAATACAAAGTATATGAAATTCAATGAGACACAAACCCCTTAGATAAACTATTACTCTATCCTTGCTTAATTTATACTCGTTTTCTGATCCAACTATCTATAAGAAGGGATTACTTTATGTGGTTCTGTAGACTCACATTGTTTCATAAAAATTGTTTTTAACTGCAGATATAGTAAAAATATTGACGTTAATGTGGTTTTTTCAGCAATAGGTTACTTTTGCCATAATTCTATTATTTCTTTGTTTGATAATACTAGCATTAATCTCTGCATGTTAGCTAAAGATCTTTCATGAGCCTCTTTATCGCTGAGGAGACAACATTTCTGGATTAGTTGGATATGATGCGTCACATCCACTATCCTTAATCATTAAAACTAGCTTATGTAAAATATTAATAGCATACTGGATTGATGCTAATGACGAAAAATATGTTGTAACTGATAATGAGGATAAACTATACGTTTGATAGTAGTTTAGAATGCAGTGGCTTTCATGTACATAAAAGTTAGTCAACTAATATTTTATAGAACGAAAGTTTAAATTTTTGAGTGTATTTTATTTAAATGTATCAAGAGGTGAGTTAAAAGATGTATGATGTGATTTTAACGTCAGATAGAGGGACTTTTACTGACTATGGCGGTATTTCTCCCTTAGGGTATGTAGCATGTTTACCTTATAGGTTAGTGCCCAGATTCTTTATGGATAGAATATTTACACCGCCTATCCCCACCGATAAAGAGGGTAGAGCGTTAATAGCTCCATATCCTTTAAGAAAAGTTGAGGCAATATTATCTAAAAATGGGTTTAATACGATAGTTACTACTCCGGAAAAATTAGAAAAAGTTGCTAGTAAAGGTGCTAAGGTAATCGGGGTAAACGTTCATGATCCTAAAGGTATTGAACCGGTAAGCGCAAAATTAAGCATAATATTTGGAGGAGGAGAAACCTGGACTGCTAAATTCTTTGATGAATTAGGAGAAAAGATAAGTAAGTTAAAGGGAAAGTATAATCTAAAAGTAGTGGTTGGTGGTGCGGGAGCATGGCAATTGGAAAGAGATCCACCATCATGGGTTGATGTGGTATTTATAGGGCATGCTGAGGTGGATTTACCGGAAGTAGTTAAAAAACTCGAAGAAGGTGAAGAAGTTCCAAAAGTAGTTAAAGGAAGATATCCTATAAAATTAGACGATATACCACCTATTATAAATCCAGCGAGAGGTGGAGAGGTTCAAATTACCAGAGGCTGTCCTAGAGGATGTTGGTTCTGTTCCGTAACGCCGGATACATTCATGTCTTTCCCCATAGATTACATAATGAAGGAAGTTGAAGTTAATATGAAGGCTGGGATTAGAGATGTTAGTCTAATAACTGATGATATGATGTTATATGGGACTAAGAGACTTAATGAGGTTAATCACGATGCTATAGTCAAATTATATACTGAGTTAAAGAAGGTTGGAGTTGATTATATAAACTTCGCTCATATTTCCGCTGCCCCAGTCAAATTAAGTCCAAAAACCGTTAAGGCAATGGGTGAGATTGCTGGTTGGAGTGAGGAAAAGGCGGTGGCACCAGTTGTGGGATTGGAAACTGGAAGCGAGAAGATATTTAATAAGTACATGAAGATGAAAGCATATCCTTGGAATTACAGTCACTGGAAAGACTTAATAGTGGAAGCTACCGCGATAATGAATGAGAGCTATATTTTCCCATGCTATACAATGACAATAGGTTACCCGGAAGAGACTGACGATGATGTAGAGGATTCCATAAAAATTGTAGAGTATATAATAGATCATGAACCGATAGCGTGGATATTTCCCTTGCCTGTGATACCCATGGGATTATCTAAGATAAGGGATAATCCTCTTCCAGTATTAGATAAACTACCATCAAGATACTGGGATCTACTGTATATTTCATGGAAGTATGATCTGAAAATAACTAGAAGGTTAAGTAAAACCATAGCGTATACCAGTAAAAATCCGTTTATAAGGTCAGTAGTAACGTATATGATAGATAAGATATTCAACACTATTGAATGGTATTTTGAAAGACTTAAGGAGACAAAGGGTAAATCCGCTTTAGAATATAGGGATCTTAACTTAAACACAGCCTATGGTTTAGTGTGGTCAATCTTCCAGCTCTTTAAACTGGGATTTGCATCCACTTGAATTGCTCAGTTTCTACAACTTTTTCCTAAACAAATTTAGACTATATGTTTAATAGAAGCATATCACCTTAAAAGAGATCTCTCTTCGATCTTTATTGGAGATTTAATAACAACAAGCAATTTTTAAATTATTTACATTTTGGGGGTATGTTAAGTTTGAATTACCACATCGAGAATGCGAAAAGTAACGTATGTTTCCAAAAACCACAGAAAGCAAAATATCTGATAGAAATTAGCGTTATCTTTCCGCACAAGATGTTTTAGGTAAGCACAAAATGTTTCACTATATAAAAGCTATTTAAGTCTAAAACGAGAATGTGTCTTTATGGAAAAGACGTTATTTCTCAAAATATTGTGTCTGATAGAATTTCATCCTGTTAATTTGAGTATGCACCTTGGTTTCATGGTTTTTAGTATCGTTCTTTCTAGCTATTCAATCGTTATGGTGAGGAGAGAAGATATAATGATATTTGTAATGAGCTCTTTCGTGGTATATTTCGTCTCATTTCTAATTCTGTTGTCGATTTTCCTTTCTGAGACTTATCATTTTATAGTTGAAGGGAATAAAATTATTATAAAAAGAACAATTTCAGATAAATTCAAATATGAATTTACGTTAAGCGATAAGAACATTATTTTAGGGATTTCTAACGGATCAATTGTAGGTAATCTCATTATAATATATAGTGATAAATTGCTTTTTAAATTCCTTACTACGACTAAAAATGTAAAAATAATACAGACAAAAATTCTTAACATGGGTTATAGAAATGGCGGTATGTATAAGGTATGTAAAACGTGTGGAAGTATAAATGAGTTAGACGTAAACGCCTGCGATATTTGCGGATCTAGGAATTTAGCTACGTATAACTTGCTTTGGTTAGATTAGGAAGAGGATAAAATCTTTGAGTAATAAATATCTGAAAAAATTATATGATGATGAGCGTGACAATTATGAGCAAAATTACTTGAAATCTTTTATGTTAATAATGCTTTATAGGGTATATTTGTAGTATTCAAAAATTCGCGCCTTTATGGAAACTGCTTTCAACGGCTTAGATTGTGAATATAACGAAAAACAATTGCTTTGTTGACCTCTTCAAAACTTACGTTATATTTTAGTGACAATACGTGCAAAATCTGGTCAAATACTCTACAAGTCGCAAAGTAACTTACCAAACCTTATATACCACCTAGTCTAAACCGTAAGCATAGCCATTATGAATATTATCGCTATTTGAAATACGACTTGACTACCCGATAAGTAGATGTTTCTCATTCCCAATTTAATGATCTTCTTTACATCAGGGTTTTCTTTTCTTAATTCCAAGTATATTCTTACCTCGTTAGGTAAGAAAATACCAAAACCTTGTATCAGTAAAATAAGAACTATTATGCCTGCAATTAAGATAAGTCTATTAGATATCGAAAATATTCCAAGATCCATACCAATATATACACCAGCTGTAGTTGCGACAGAAGCTAAGGAAGGCATGAAAAATAACATCAGAGGAACGAGTCTTTTTATTATTTCTGCTCGTACTTGAGGTTCTAATGATCTCATTATTCTACTCATTATTACACCCATGAAAAGGTCAATCCCAGTCCACGTGCCCCCTGTAATTACGTGAACGTAATCTAGAAAAACGAAATTTTTAGAGAGTACTGCTCCTATTAAAGCTATAATCGGTACAAAGAAGGTGATTAAGGATGTGGGAGAGACAATTTTTATCGTACTTGACATGATGTATATTATGAAAGCTTATATAAAAACTTTGTTTTTTAAAAATACTAATTTTCATTTATAAACCATTATATCAGAATAAGCTAAAATTTGAGTTTGGATGTGCATAGTTAGAATCACGAACTAACTAAATGAATAGGATCTTCTGCCAAATGAATCTTCTTATCGCTGGTTGTGTAGATAATGACAATGTGGGCGATGAGGAATAATAAATAATTATACAGATACTTTAAGCTCCAAAAACATTTTAATCTTATATCTAAGGTTAAAATGGAGTGGTATAATGATATTCGAAGAAGAGGAAGAGGATTTGTGGGAAGAAGAGGAAGATTGGGAAGAGGAAGAGGATTTGTGGGAAGAAGAGGAAGAAGAGTGGTGAACGTTTAAAGCAATTTGTTTTTTTACGTTTAAATCAGGAGAGTAAGAATAATAAGCCTTTCCTAATATATGTATTATATGTGAGAAAACCAAAGATCTTACTAAATATAATTAAGAGTTTAATTGAAAATGACGGTCATATCACTTCTAGAGAGTTGCCAAGGTCTAAGAGAACACAGATTAAACAAATACATAATGCAATAATTCTTCTAGAAAAATTAGGAGTAATAAAAGTTGATGGAGATTTAGATAAGAATAAATTCACCATTAGCTTAGTTAGAGATTTTCAATTTCTTATATTAGAACAAAAAGTTAAGGTTATCTTTCATGAAGATAGAAGCAAAACTAAGAGTTTTAAATTTCACGCTATAGCCCTTAAAGATACAATAAGAGAAATTGAAGACAATAGTTATTGGTCAGTTGACGATAAAGTAAAAACGAGAATAGAAGTTTATAATCCAAAAAGAGAACATGGGAAAATAATAGTGGATAGAATAGAACTCGGCTCTCAAAAAGCAACTATTAAATTGCACTTAGATCCTCCATCCCGTATGGGAGAACGAATACTTCATGGGTTTAAAGTAATCCAAACTAACTACTTCACCTTTACTCAAAAGGAAACTATAGAGAGATATGGGGATCCAGAAATGATGGATGGATTACAAGTGCTCCAGCCTACACTACTTGCAGTATTAGAGATAAAATTTCCAAATAATTACGAATTTATTGATGTAAAAGCGGAAAAATATGATCTAGTAATAGTTGATGGTCCTCAAATGCCATCAACTATTCCCAATCATCGTTTACATATTAAAAAGAATGGAATATACCTAAAGATAGTTCATCCTCAAATAGGTTATTATTTTCTTGCGTGGAAGTCTGCAAATTAATCATCAATTGAATTCTATTGTTTGTTACTCTAGCTAAATCTCATACATAAATAAATTGAAATTAAAATCATTCACTCACTCTAGCCTTCATTTGATGAACGTTAAATTAATTTATAGAGTATAAAAATTAGCTCTACGTTTCGGGTCATCACCTTAATCCGAAGTTAAATTATCGGATGCCAGTTTTCATCAGCATAAGTATTATTCGTATTCTTCATTAACGAGGTAGATCTCAAATAATTATTACCGAATTTTCTCGCTCTGGACCTCTGTAATACTTGATACTTACAAATAAGCGGGTAGAAAGCCTCACTGAGGAGGGAGAGAAGTCAACGTTCAATAATAGAAACTGTCAAAGACTACCTTAATTATACAAAATATATATCGTTCAGTAATGTTTTTAATAGTGATATATAATTATATATTACAATGAGTTTAAGTAATAATGAGGAGTTTAGAGCACTATTATATTTGAGAAGAGGAATTCTTGATCTTGTCGTGATAACTCTTATTGAATTATTGTCAATATTACTTATTTTCGTTATGGAATACCTAAGGCTGACCATTGCATTACAGAACTTCTTTATAACATTACCTGCCTCAGTAGCATCAGTGCTCTTACTGTTCATAGCATATTCTGACGTTAAACGAGGTTATTTTTACTCCGAAAAAGTAGGAATAAGAATTAAAACAAGTAACATAGTTTCTCCACTTCTTCTTTTACTATTCCTACTATCCTTGATAGGATTGTCTTCTTATATCTTAACTCTAGTAGGATTATTTACAAGTATAAGTAATGCAATACTTAATTCTGCAGAAACTCTACTTAGATTATTCGCCTTCGTGACATTCGTTTTTTTGGGATTTTCCTATAAAATAGTGGGCGATCATTATAAAAACGATTACATCAGTATAGGGAGTTTGGCATTTATATTAGGTGTGGTAGTATTTATATTCAATTACCGATATGGTGGACTTCTAGCTTTCATAAGTATAATCACTATTTACGTCGGTTTTAGTAACATCTTAGGAGGACTTACAAAACCCTCAACAATAAATGGAGTGCTAAGAAGTAATGGAGAGGCTGAGGTTTTGGTTTACTCAGAATCTGAAGCTCAAATTACTAACGCATATATAGTAGGTACACAATACGTTTCGAATTCAATTACTCCAACTATTTTGAACAAAGGTTATACCACGTTAAAAATTAACTTTAATACCACTCTTCCACTTAACGTTAACAACAATTACATTATAAGGTTGATTTTAGCTAATGGGAAAAATATTGACGTTAATGTGATTTTTCAGCAATAGATCATTTTTGCCATAATTCTATTATTTCCTTGTTTGATAATACTAACATTAATCTCTGCATGTTTGCTAAAGATCGTTCGTGAGCTTCTTTATCCGCTGATGAAACTGCTTCTCTTGCAACTATTGGTATAAAACCTAATGCTTGTGCATGTCTAGCTGAAGTTTCAACTCCAATATCTGTTGCTATACCCGTAAATACTATTGAATTAATCCCAGCATTTCTAAGCATTAACTCAAAATTAGTACCCACAAAAATACTGGGAGTATTCTTCCTTAAGATAACGTCACCTTCTCTAGGATAAACGTCCTTATAAATATCTCCAGGATTGAATGAACGTCTTAACGTGATTTTAGGTTGAAATCTCTCAGGGTAAGGTGTAATCATGGTATACACAATGGGCACATTATACGTCCTTGCTGAATCTATTAACTCTTTTAATTTCTTGATGAACTCATCCTTATTAAAGATGGAGTTAACTAATGTTTCTTGTACATCCCATACTACCAAGACTGAATTGCTCCTATTTATGAACTTTTTTATTTCCTCCACGTTGAAAAATGACATAATTAAATAATTGGTAAATCAGTTAAAAATTTAATTGTCGTACTATTTTGTCTAAAGGACCAAAATCTTAGGTAGGCTTCACGATGAAAAGGAAGTTAGGTTCACATAAAGCTAATTAATTTAAAAAGCGGATAATAAATTAATGATTGATTTCCATTTTCATGCCCCAGTAAAGGAGTTCTTAGAGTTTTTAGGGGATTACGCTGAACCTGCAATTAAATACTTTAACTCCAAGATTGAGGTTAAGGGATTAAAGGAAACCTTAGATTATTATGAAACTTTCGGAATAAAGAGATTCGTAGTATTACCCATAGACGCTACTACGTTTTTAGGTAGAAAAATACCTAACCAAGTAATTACCTTAGACGATAGAATTGTTAGATTTGTTTCTGTAGATCCATTAAAACCAAATGCAGAAGAGGAGTTAAAGAGTGCTATAAAAGAATTTGAACCAGTAGGAGTTAAATTGCATCCTCAACTCCAAGGATTTCATCCTTTAGACGAAAGGGCATTACGAATCTATGATATAATTGACTCCAATGGATTAGTAGTTGTTTTTCACACTGGTACATCTGGGATTGGAGCAGGAGTAAAATCAAAAATTAGACTAGATTACGGTAGGCCTATTTATTTTGACGAAATTGCAGTAAGGTATCAAAACACGAAGATAATTTTAGCTCACTTTGGATGGCCTTGGACTGAAGAAGCTATAGCTATTGCCTTACATAAACCTAATGTATATCTCGATCTATCTGGATGGGCTCCTAAGTACATACCACAAGTAATTTGGAGTAATGCAAAAAGGCTAAGTGATAAACTACTATTTGGTTCCGATTTCCCATTAATAAGACCAGAACGATGGATTGAGGAATTTAAACAAGTTAATTTAAGTCAAGATATAAAAGATAAAATAGTTAAATACAACGCTGAGAGACTAATCGATAAAAGAAGTTAAATTTTAGCAGAATTAATACATTTATTGTCGTAATCATCTTTCTCCTCCTACGACTTTTTACACGACGAGATCGTTAAGGTCAAGAGAGAGGGATAAGTGTTCATGTAGATTCAACCTTGTTTTCAGCCTTAGACAAGTTATGGAAAATAGTTCTATTGTTAGAGGTAAAGTATGTAATACCTTGATCTTCTCTCTTCATTATAACTATACATGTTAAATAAGCTTTGAGTTTTGAAATTGTAATCAACTCAATAGCTATTATCACTATATAAATAATAAATAAAAAATTTAATAATATATTATCACCTAACTATTCGTTATTAATCTATAATTTCCCACTAATAGTTCTAGAGAGGATCTCAAGCATCTTAGCGAAATTATATTTCTTATTTAATACTTTAACCTTGCTGTTCCTTTTATGTATATTACTATAATCTGGAGAGATTTCAGCTACACCCTTATTATCAAAGGGAATTGTAATTCTTTTCCTGAAATAACTTAGGCACTGAATTAATTCCCCACAGTTTACATCTAAATTGTCACAGTTTACGTCTTTAGCCTTAATTTTCTTCTCGAGGTAAATGACATTTAAGCCCTTATTTTGAGCAGCAATTGCAACTCCTTGGTCTGCAGTTAATAATACTACCTTATTATTAATATTACTCTTCAATTTCACTGCTTCATCTATTAAACCGATATCACCTGAAGTTGATACTTGAGATGTTATTGGTGGAGTGGGATGCAAATATTGATAAGCTTGTAATCCTAAAGTAAATTTGATAAGATTCTCATCAGATTTCTGTGTAGTATTGGAAGATCTATTTTTCAATTCATTATAAGTATTCCTTGAAGATAATAATCTATATCTTGGAATCAATTCAGCTAATCTAGAACCTAATGAGATATAAATATTAGTATCGGCTAAGAATAAACTCTCGTTTTTAACTTCACTCTCTATGTATTTCTCCTCCTCATATTTTACTATCCCGGCTCTGGTTAAGCATATTTCATTATCTTCTAATCCCAAATAATCTAAATCCAGTTTTATTCCATGTAAGCTCAAAATATTTATGAAAGCTCTTAATTCGTCAATACCTAACGTAGATTCAACGTTATCTGATTCTTTAGTTAAAGGCGGGTCAAAGTCAATTTTATCCCCACTTCGTATGTCTAATACTTCAATCATATTAAAAGGAACATATCCAAATATTCTATAACCCTCACTCTCCTTTTTCAAATAAACATATCTGATCTGCTTAGCTTTACTATACGATGAAGCACTTAATGCCATATACTTTCTACCAGGTGTCACATCGAATACATCTATATCCGCATTACTTAATGTACTTCTCCATTTATCAATTCCGTATCCTACTATTATTGGTTCTACAGAAGTATCGACGTTAACGTAATTTAAAGCTTTTTCTAGTCCATCCTTTATCTCTCTGGCTGGTGGATCTTCTCTATAGATAATTATTCTTTTTGGTTTTATCCCAGTAAATATCTCTGTTAAAATTGCATTTATTGTTGTAACTGATTTATCTGAACCCAGTGTAGCAAGTGATTCCATAATATATTTAATGAGAGATGGTTAATTAATTAATGTTATTGATTACAAAAACTACTCATTAATCTAAAAAGTTATAGATTATAGTCTATTTCTGATAAGAAAATTTGCTGGTTCATTGAGGTCTTGTTAGAATTTAATATGAAAGTTTTAAGTACTTCTGGGGCAGAATATATATTCTGGGGCAGAAGTTGTTACTTGACGAAAGGCCGAAAATGGATAAGAAGGACTTATTTGATAGGGAAAGGGAGCTAGAGGACTTACTTAACAATCTTCATAGACCTTATAATTATCCTTACTGGAGTTAGAAGAATTGGAAAAACGTCACTTCTTTTAGTTGCACTTCACGAGAGTAAGATACCTTATATAATCTTAGACGCTAGAAAGTTAAGGGAGAATTACGCTCTAAAGGACCTTTATTCTCTACTTTCTGAAGCCCTTTCATCTTCTCTTGACAAATTAAAGGATGTTCTGAGAAAAATTAGGGGTATTAGTATAATGGGAAATTACGTGGAGATCTCATGGAGGGGAAGAAGTTACGTTTCCCTAGCTGACTTATTTGATCATTTGAATGAGAAGAGAATAATAATAGCAATAGATGAGGCTCAAAGACTCAGAGGACCCTTATCAAAAGAAATAAAGAATGCAATAGCTCACGCTTACGATTACGATAGAAATTTAACGTTTATTTTAACTGGCTCAGAAATCGGCCTTCTTCATGATTTCCTAGATGTAGAAGATAATTCTTCACCACTTTACTCCAGATATTGCTATGAAATTAAACTGGAGAGATTTAAAGAAAGTTTAAGTAAAGAGTTTCTTAAAAGGGGATTTGAGGAATTTAAACTTAAGGTTGATGACGCAGTTGTTAGTGAAATTGTGAAAACCTTCGATGGCATACCAGGTTGGCTAACTTTAGCGGGAAATTACTATTTAGCGAGAAGGAGTGTCGAACAGGTTAAGGAGATGAGCATAAGATTAGCAGTTAATGAGATTGAAAATTTGATAGAAAGTAAGAGAAAAATATCCGAAATAACTTCTAGAAGATATAGGGAAGCTTTAAAGTGTATCAGTGAGGGAGCAAATAGTTGGAGCAAACTTCATGAATGTGTAAGTGAAAAAGAAGGTACTACAATCTCTTATAGTGTATTAGACAACATTCTTCGTCAATTAGAGAATATGAGTATAATATCAAGCTATGAATTCTTAGATCCCGTTTATAAGGAGGCGTAAAAAGGCTTTAGATTGATGATATTTAATTCAATTATTACTGTTATAACGGATTATTTCAAACTGGATTATTATTATTTAGTTCTCACATATAATTTAATGTTAGCTTGAAATTTTATAATCAACAAGATCTCAGTATCTTAGTGTGTATACATGTCGAATAACTAATTGAATTGAAGAATTCTACCTGGTACTGTTGGTTGCTTTGCAGATTTTTATTTCCTCTACATTAATAGCCCCCTCACCTAAATTCAGTAATTGGGTTAAAATCCACATTTCTATCATGTTAGGATCAAAACTCCTTAAGTTATCTTTAGTTTTGAACAGAATTATAATATCATCTATTCTATAAATAAGCTTTTCATTAGAAAAATAGATTTCTCCATATTTAGTAACTTCTTTCTCACCCTCTATCTCAATCTTATCTGTTAAATATCTTGAAAAAAGTTTAGAATAATTATCTATTGAACCGTATATCTTGTTTACTACGCATCTGTAGAATCTATCTCTATTATTAAGTTTGAGAAGAATATGTTCAATTATGTCCTTCGATGTTTCTAGCTTATTCATATTTTCTCCCTCTCATTAGTGGTATTAAATTTTTTACATGAGAGATGTGATCACGAATCGATGACGGAAATCCCTCGTCATTTGATGGTAGGAGAGGAAGTCAGAGAAGTAGGGGTGTGAAGACATCGCTCTTTTTAGACATAAATTAATGTACCAGTAAAAGCTTAAATTAATAATATGATATAATGATTTCTCTTTAGCGTGGTATACCAAATATGGATGAGAAGTTTATGCGCTGTTGATTTAGACCTATGTATAAATCCTCTAGTGAAGTGAAATTGCTCCACCCTTATTGGTCTCTTAATCAATTAATATAAAGAAAAATCATTAATAATATTGTATAAATCGTCCTTTATCTTATTTATTAAATACACAGCTTTTCACCGATGATTCGGGTAACCCTAAAGCTTATATATTAGGTTAACCCTAATAGTCTTATGTCTCATCAAGAAGAGGTTCCAAGGCTCAAGAAAGGTGTAGTTGATACAATTGGTGCATTAGCTGAGGAAATAGCAGCTATGGCTCCAGCTTGTGATACGGTAGCTTTCATAACAGCAGCTATGGCATATGCATTAGCTCTAACTCCACTTGCCTTTCTACTAGCTACATTAGCTATGTATTTGGAAGTTAACACTCTATATCACTTAGCGAAACGACATTCCAGCGCAGGTGGTTATTATGGTTATGTTGCTAATGCTTTAGGTCCAGTTCCGGCTACAGTAGTAGGTTTCCTATACGTATTATATCAAGTAACTAGTACTTCAGCTATCCCCACTTATGTAGGTGGTGCTATACTGCCCGCTTTTCTAGACTACTATTTCCATATAATTTTACCAGCATGGATCTGGATACCATTGATACTGTTATTTGTTTGGGTTCCAATTACATTAGCTATTCTTGGAATAAGACCTCAAATAACTACTTTAAAATTCGCGTCGTTATTTGAAGTTTCATTTTTAGCTATTCTTGGAGCTATAGTAATAGCCAAATCCCCTGACAATACATTGACAGTTTTTAATCCATTTGCATGGGGTCAATATGCTAAATATTTTGCACCATATGGTGGTCCAAGCGGAGCATTAGGAGTAGCAATGGTTTTCTCAATAACTAGCTTTATAGGTTATGGCGGTTCAGCGCCATTAGGAGAAGAGGTTAAGCATCCTAAGCATATTTTAAGGGCTTTATTAACTGGTGTCTTCATAGTTGGTGCTGTTCTCACAGAGATGGCATATGCAATCACTGTAGGTTGGGGTACTAATAATTTATTATCACTAGTAAATAATCCTAATCCAGACGTTACTACAATGCCCGGAATAGTAGTGATGGGTCTTTATTTAGGTCTCTTTGGAGCGTTAGGACTTTTCCTAGTGGCAATGAATTCAGCATTTTCAGATGCTGTAGCTATGCAAAGTAACGCAGGAAGGGTCTACTTTGCTATGGCTAGAGATAAAATAATTCCAAAAACGTTTGCCAAAATACATCCTAAATACATAACCCCTTACATAGCTTTACTGTTCATAGGAATAGCATCCACAGTAGGAGCATTAGGCACAGCCTTTGCGATGTTCTATGTAAATGGACTATCTCCAATTCAAGCTTTGACCACCACTACGGCGAATGGAAACGTGTTAAACGCGCTGTCTGATACATTTGAGTTTCTAACGACAATAGCGTTATTTGGAATGGTTCTCACTCACTTCCTATTAAACACATCAGTTATAACGCTATATTCAAGACTTAAGGAGAAACATATTGGACTTAAAAACACATTATTGCATACTATACAACATTATGGATTTCCAGCAATAGCGACTGGAATATTAGGTTACGCTCTTTACGCCTCTATATGGCCTCCCGTATTCCCAGAAACTCCTGCTGCTATAGCTTCAATAGTCTATTTAGTAGCTTCAATAGGTTATGGGATATATCTGAAGTTATACAAACCAAACGAATTAACCAAAGCTGGAAAGAGCGTGAATTTATGGGCAGAACCCGGAGAAGAGTCCAATAGACAAAAATAATAACGTTATACCTACTAATAAAACAATATAAATAGCATTCTGAGGTTAACCATATACATTAATTTTTTGTTGTGTTAAGCTAGACAAAGATTTTTATTTATTTATTTGATATTCCATTATTTTTTCACTATATTATTATATATAGATATAAACTTTTTAATAGAAAAGAAGTTAAAGTAGATTAATATCTAATTAGATTTATCTTTACTTTGGATTATTTACTACATTATTATTCTAAGCAATTGCATGAAAAATTATCAGTTAACTTTGAAAGAATATAAAAAATTAATTAGCAAATTCAAGCTTCAGCCCTTGTACTTTTATCCGCATAATTTACGACACATTAATCTCCTAACCACACTTTTCATCTATAGCTTGAATGCTCATATCATCAGTGTAATCAATTATGCAGAAGAATTCCAATTGATCATTATTATCGTTAATAATTGAATGTTTAACTCCACCATCTATAAATATGTAATCTCCTTCTTTCAGTTCATAGCTATTATTCGCTACACATACTTTGCATTTTCCTTTGACTATGACCACTGTTTCTTGGTATTTGTGTAGATGCATAGGTATTATCCCATTTGGTTCTAAAGTGAATTTCCTTACAGCATAATGTGCACCTTTCTCTCTTGTTATAAGCCACTGGATATAGGCTCCTTTTGAACCCTTTACTTGTACTGGTTCTTTCTTAACTTCCGAAATGTTTGAAACATAATATTCCATAGAAATAAAAGGAATTTAGACTAATAAAAACTTAACTTTTTGATTGTATACCTAAAAATCGTATCGTAATTATATATATAATTGTCTATACAACATTATAGTCTAAACTTAGGAGCTTACTTAGATAATTCCTCTAGCTCTATCTGAGATGCTCTAGGTCCTAATACTGCAACATCTATCGTTACTATAATTGCCATTATAAACACAACTAAGTACATGGCAAATGGACCTCTTGAATATAATATTAGAGGCAAAACACTAAGCCATATGTAATTACCTAATCGACTCAGAGAATATTGTACACCATCAGCGAAGGCTCTCACTCTAGTTGGATACAATTCTGCTCCATACTGATGAAATGCGTTAGAGAAGATGTTAGCTAGAAACGCAAATGCAAAACCGGATATTATAACCTCTATAGGAGTTATTGAAAAACCGAAAGCTAATCCCACTAATCCCATAATTAGCATTATGATACTCACTTGCCATTTTCTATCGAATTTCTTACTATCAATAATAAATATTGAGGTTAAAGAACTTATGAAGTACCCAGTATATATTAACATAGAGTACTGTAAGGTATGCACTAAAGTAAAGCCTTTAGCAGCTAGGACTGATGGTGCAAGTGAGGCAAAACCGTAATAAACTCCAGCTTGTAGAAACTCAAATATCCATAGCATTATAGTTCTTCTTCTATATAACGGTGAGAATAATTCACTAATTTTAACTTTTTGAGATGTAATAACTTCTACTTGTAAAGGTTCTCCTAAAGTTCCCTTCTCCGTTAAGGCAATTTTCTCAATTTTACTCACTATCTTATCGGCTTCATCAACTCTTCCTTTACTTTCTAACCATCTGGGAGATTCTGGAATTAGAAACCTAAAAGGCAGTATTGTAGCTATTCCTAAACCACCTATTATAAAGAGCCATTGCCATCCATGAAGTACGTAAGTATGGGGTACTAAGAAGTATGCTAAAATAGCTACAACTATTGGCGCTGTCCAAGAGGCAGTATATCCTATTGCTAGCGCTCTTCCTCTAATTTTTGATGGGAAGAACTCAGTTACCATGACGTCCAATACTATTAAAGCTTCTGGGCCTACTCCTAAACCAGTTATAAACCTCAATAGTCCCAAAACATAGATATTTGGGGAAAATGGGGTAAGCAATAGTCCAACTGACGCTATAGCCATGTTTATTATCAGAGCAGTTCTTCTACCTAGAGAATCCCCTATGTAAGTGAACAATATGGCCCCTACAAATGCGCCTAGAAAGAATACGGCCACGTTATAGTATATTGCTGTCGCCGATGAAACCTTATAGAAAGTTGATATGGGCTGTACAACAAACCCCCCTAAAAACAGATCATAAAGTTCAAAAAACTCGCCAATGCTCAATAATGCTAACAATTTGGTGTGGAATGACGTCCAAGGTAGTCTTTCTAATCTACCCGCAATATTCATATTTTATAAATTGAATAAAGTTAAATATAAATTTTGCTGATAACATTACATTAAAATAATTCTTCTTTTTAATAATACGTTTTATTTATTTAGTTCAAATCTTGTTCATAAAGTTTAATTATTAAGATATCTATTTCAGAAATCTACAAAAATCTTCTTCAGAATTAGTTTCACGAAATTTTCTTCAAACAGCTGGAAACGCCAGCCAAAATTATTATGAGTCTCTATATAGTATTATATACAATTACACATGGTAAAGCTAGTAATGTTTTGCTATCATTATGATAACTATTATTATTATTTTCTATGTATTTTCTACAATTTATTGCTATTGTCTGCCATTAGTTTATCTGCCATATTATCGTTTTCAACTATTACTTTCTTGTAGGCATATGTTATTCCAAGTTCTTTTAAAGTATCATCAATTATTTTCGGCATATTAGAATATAAATCAAACCACAAGGATTGAGGTGCCCAAGCTCTAGCCTCCAACGTTATCCCATTTTCAGTAAATCCTAAGACAAAAACTACAGACTGTGGTTCTACTAGAACGTATGGCTGTTGGTCAAGCTTAACTTTAATTGCATTTATTACTTTCTGTACATCAATCTCTTGAAATACTGTGAATTGGACCCTGACTAGTCTAGCTCTCGAATTGCTGTAATTAATTAACAATGACGTAAATAATATACTGTTTGGCACTCTAACATAATATCCTTCCCATGAGTAGAGTTTTGTAGAAAGAAGGCCTATATCCACTACTACTCCTATAGTATTTTGGTAGTTTATGAAATCTCCGATTTTAAACGGTCTCTCAGTTATTATTAGAATACCGGCAAAGAAGTTGGATAGAGTGCTTTGAAGCGCTAAACCTAAAATTATACCTACAACACCGCCTGCAACTAAAATACTTGTTATGTTTATACCGGATATACCGATTGCGACTCCTACTCCTATCGCAATTATTATGTAGTAGACTCCATTAGTCAAATTGCGTATTACATGAACTGGGAGTTCTCCGTGAAGTCTTCTCCTAATAATAGTTGATAAGAATTTAGCTATAATCACAGAAATAACTATAATAATTATAGCTTCCAAATAAATAAGTGGGAATTCCAATTTCACGTACCCTCTTCCATTTCGACATACTTACCTATTACATCTAATGGTGTATGAGGCATCAACCTAGCTCCATTTATGGTAGGTCTGTTTGTAGACTTAACTAAAGCCAAACCCTTTTTTAATCTTTCAACACGCAATGTTTCTCCAACTATCTTGTTGTTATATTCAAAGAGTGAAAAGTACCTTACGTCAAATATTATAAGCCTAATGTCTCCAATTGTGGCATCTTCATTTTTGACCTCAACTTTCGTCAGAGCTAAGTTATTTTCTAGATCTCTCGGCTCTTCATATACTTTTGATACCCAATATCTGTAAATTAAACCATTTTGAATAGATCCATAAAGTGAGTATTTTTTCGGAAACCTTTCCTCCACAAACATCTGTCTGTACCTTTTTCCATCGGTTACAAATATCCCTAAATCCAATGGAATTTCTACATAGAAGGAGATTTCCGATTCTGGTTTGATCACTAGTTGAGTTTCCATTACTACACCAAAGAAATTTGTCACTGACGTGTTGATACTAACAACAGGTAATTTAATAATTGACATGCCATCAGGGACAAGTATCTTCTTGCCATTTTCTTCGTAAGTATACACATATAGTAATGCTCTTTTGATCTTAATAAGCTAACGCTAGACTGTTTTTACATACTCCTATTAACCTCTACATCTAACTTAAGGTTATACGATACTATGAAACTCATTTTCAAAATAATTTGGCTATAAATCGAGAAACTTAGGCATAACGCATTAATCCAATAACTTTTATGAACCTCGTATTGCTCGTCTTCCGCTAATCTAAGAGTAAGGTGCCTTATCGTACGAGGTTTTTTACTTTTATTCTTAGAGCGATGACGAAGTAGCCTGATAGAAAGCGTTTATTTTTAAGCTCCTAAGAGGTTATTTTTTCTGAAAAATAAATATAGAAAATTAAATAAAATCCTATCATAGAGAAAGAATAAATAAAATCCTCTATAGGTATACTTATAACCCTTATGCCTAATATGCTTCTAGGCCCATATATTACGACTGGTAAATATGTTAAGAAAAAGTCAAATATAAAGAAAGGAATATATGTAAGCCCCATAAATTCCCAAAAATATTTTGATGCAAAAATATGTGGATTTTGAAATGAGGAAAGTAATAGAAACGACGATAAATAGATTAGATCAATAGCTGTATAGGAATGAGATGGCAGGATAATAAATCCCACTGTTAATAAAAATAATGATGACAATATTAACTCGGTCTTAATAATTCTATCATTCTCGCTATGTTTTATAAAAATATTCTTGGCTATCCTATCTCTCATAAAGTCATATATCGTAAGTGTAGCAAATGGAGTAACTAAAAAGAATATTATTTCTTCTATAGGCAGATCTATTACGTATATTCCCATAACATACTGAGGGTTAAAACTCCACGAGTCCTTCCATGTCGCTATGAAGTCCCATAACAAGTAAAATGGATCAACCAATAAAATAGATTTAAGTAAAGCTAAATAATTTCTTTTCCCCCTCAAGAAAACTAAGGAGATTAAGAGTGTGGGAAAGAATATAAGCGAATCTATTTCTAAATAGGCAAACCTAGGAAGAAAGAAAGTAATCTCCATAAATATACGCCAATACCGTTTTTAACGCCAACTAAAAGGACCTTTTCTCTTCTAGGTCTCACTTTTAAATGCTGAACTATACACGGATTTCGCCATATAACCGATGCAGTCCACTTATACATGTCTGATGCTGTTTTTATCGGTATTAGGAATCTAGGAGGTATGTACTTAAATCCCTTTTCCGCGTTGGACTGAAATTCGAAGTACCTCTTTATCTGAAACCTAATATACTCTTTAAATCCTTGGTTACATTCCTCTAACGTTTTAATACCGAATTTCTCCATTTCAGAAATTGGTAGATACTGCCTCCCAAGTTGAAGATCTTCTTTGACATCTCTAATAAAATTTAGGTACTGCATACTTCTACCTAAGAGCATAGCGTACTTTGAAGATTCCTCTGGTAAATCAAGTATTTTCAGCATAAATAGTCCTACAACTTCTGCTGAGCCGTACATGTATTTAAGAGTTTCATCTATAGTATAGTAATAATGCTTGTAAATGTCGCTTTCCATCGAATCTAAAAAGGACTCAACCCACTCCTCTCTAAACGATTTTCTCTCCTGAAGTTCTACAAAATTGCTTAAGACGAGATTTCCCGTTTTAATGCCGTCTCTTTCCTTCTCATACATCCTTCTTAGCTTATAAAACTCATCCACTTTAGGTGGAATAGAATCAACTAGATCATCGAAAACTCTTACGAAGGCATAGAGTTTTGTGACATCTTCTCTAATCTTACGCGGAAATAATAAAGAGCTGTTGTAATACGTTACGCTTCCTTTTCTAAAGATCTTAAGTAGGTACTCATTTATCACATTTTTTCCCATTTTTTGCAGGATGGGGGATGATAAATAATGTCGTTAACTTACATTTAATATAACTTTAAATATATGTATTTAGGAGAAGCGTCTAAAGTCCTTTTAATTAACTGTTTAAAATTTTCTTTCATATATTTATAATCAGACTGTAATTGCTCTACATATGCTACAAGTTTTATTGAACATAGGCGTGTTTACCTTCTTCTTCATATTAATGGAGTTTATCGCCAGGTTAACTCATAAATATATAATGCACGGATTACTTTGGAAAATACACGAGGATCATCATAGAGATAAGCAGAGTGAAATAGAGAAAAATGACTTTTTTGGTTTAGTTTTTGCAATCGTTGCGTTATTTTTATTACTAAAAGGACTTATAAGCAATAATCCCTTACTCTTCTATGCGGGTCTAGGTATAACTGGGTATGGGATATCATATTTCATTATTCACGATATGATTATTCATGATAGGCATATTCATCTCAGATCATGGGGACTAAAACATGAACCTTTTAGATTGTTGATACTAACCCACGATATACATCACGCTAATGGTGAGGGAAATTGGGGATTTCTTTTTGTAATTAGAGGTATTGACAAGCTTCCATTAGAATATGAACATATTGAGGCGAAACGTTAATGAGAGCTATAATAATGGGGGCAGGAATAGGTGGGCTATCATTAGCTTTACTATTGGCTAAAAAAGGATTTGAGGTTTTAGTTTTAGAGAAACTCAACCAGCCAGGTGGGAGAGCGAGATGGTTTAAGGTGGGGGAGTTTAGCTTTGATATGGGTCCTTCCTGGTATTTAATGCCTGAAATTTTCAACTCGTTCTTTCATGAAGCAGGAGAATCTTCTTATCCCATAACTGAGGTTGAACCAAAAGTGAAGATTATAAAGGGAAAGCCTTTAGAAAGAGAACATGAGTCAATAACGTTCGTTTCCGATCTCAGTAATGAGGATGGACCACTAGAGCAATATTTACTAGATACTGGATACCTTTATAAAGTTGCCTTAAATAGATTTCTTTATAAAGAACTTACTTTAATTGATTTCTTAGATAGAGAATTAATATTGGCTCTGAAAAAATTTCCCATTTTATACACATTAGACCAATTTAATAGGATGTATTTTAAAACTGATATAATGTTAAAATCTATGGGATTTTCATCAGTATTTCTAGGAGGATCTCCTTATAATATACCCGCTTTCTATTCAATAGTAAATTATGCAATATTTGGGAAAGGAGTCTATTATCCTAAAGGTGGATTTGCGGGATACGTGACCAATTTATTTGAGCTATGTAGAAAGACTGGAGTTGAGTTTAAGTTTGGATTTAATATTAGTAAAATAAAGATAAACGGGAATAAAGTCAATTGTGTAGGAAATGATGAAAGATGCGTAGAAGGAGATATATTTATTTCTAATATGGATTATCATTACACGGAGTCAGTTCTTCCCTATGATTTCAGAAACGTTAATTATTGGAGTAATAAGAAAGTTTCGCCCTCAGCGATCTTAGCATATATTGGAGCAGAAGGTAGTATTAATGTTCCTCATCACACTGTGGTAATAAACGGGGAGTGGAGAAGCCACTTCGACTCAATAGATAATGGGATGTTACCAGACCTCAATAACATGTCCTATTACGTAAGCTATAGAAAAGCGACAGATGATACTTTAGAAGGAAAAGACTTAGTATTTCTAATTCCAATTTCACCCAATGAAAATATTACTCATAATCAAGCTATAAATTATGTAAACTTCGTAATAAAAGATTTTAAGGAAAAAACTAACTCCAATTTCGAAATAAAATATTTAAGAGTTTACACCCCTGCTGACTTTAAAACTGATTATAATGCCTATAGGGGTACTGCATTTGGATTGGCTCACACACTAACTCAGACGGGGCCTTTTAGGCCACCCATGCAGAATAAAAAGTTGAAAAATTTGTATTATGTAGGTCAATATACACAACCCGGTATAGGTGTTCCCATGGTTACTCTCTCGTCTATGATACTTTATAGAAAAATTGTGGAAGAGTGAGAATTAGTTAAGAGATTTATTTTCATGATTGGTAAAAAGGTGTTTCAATGTCACCGGAAGAAATAGAAAAATTATTCGGAGGTGATATTAATGATCTATATAAGTTATACTCTATTTCAAATAGAGATGATATTCTTAATTGGATGCTAAAAAGACCATCAGCTGATATTACATTTAAGGAAGTTGAAGGAGATAAAGAAATTATTGCAGTAATCCCCACTGCTGATGCGTCTGGGAAGCTAGCATCTACAGTAAAAGCCCTATATAAAGAGATACACATTATATATGTAGAGAGTAAAGGACCGTTTTTTAATTATGCACGGAGTGTAAATGCTGGAGTAAAATACGCGATGCAGTACAGTCCACGATGGGTAATAGTTTCAAATGATGATTTGATATGGATGGAAAGTGTTAATAAATTAAGGAATGAGTTAAGCACAGTCTCTAAGAATGTTGACTTAGTTATGGCGAGCAAATCCGACTATCATACTTATAACGTATTAATTGTAGAGCCCAATACCTGGTTCATAGAAGGCATGAGAAGATTCGGAAACATTGTAAAACTTCCTCCAGCCAAAGTTTACGGTGAACTTCTAAAGCATAGGGTTAGACTAGGTATAAAGTACATTACAGTTATCGAAAAAATGTTAGGGCCTATGGCAAGTTTAGCTGGAAAAGGAGTTAGAGTGCTAAATGCGGGTAGCTTTATGATCGTAAAGCCTAGGGAAAACTTAATGGACCCAAATTTCATAAACTCTCATGAGGATGTAGTTCTTTCTATGACGTCTAGATACGAGATAATAAATTTCAAACTAAGGGAGAAAAAGGGAGCCAGTTTAGGTTTTGATGAAGTTAGATTTGCTAGGATATTTGTAAATGAAATATATTTAAATTATCTTATAGAAAATAAAAAAGTTAAGATAAGATAAATCTCATTATTCTGACATAGATAATTTATTGTTAATTTTAAAGTTCTCCTATAAGATTTAGATTATGAGTTAGAATAGTTAAATTTAGAAGTGATATTCATAAATTTCTCAGTTTATAAAGAGATTCATCTAATAACTCTACATAGACTCTTCTTTGAGATCTAACTTTGTCTGAGAACTCATAAAGTAAACTAATAGAAGTAGTTTTATTCATATCAAAACTTATCCGCTAAAACAAGTAATCCAGAAAAACTTTATAACTCGTATTGTTATATTTGTTATATGACATATATAGCAGTTAAGATTGATCTCAACTCCAAGAAGCAAATCTACGAACAAATTGCTGATCAAATTATTGAGCTCATCGCCCTCGGTATGTTGAAGCCTGGAGATCCATTACCATCCATAAGAGAGTTAGCGTCGATGATAGGCGTTAATATGTTAACTGTTGAAAAAGCTTACAAATATCTTGAAAGTGAAGGTTTCGTCACGGTTTACAAGAAGAGGTTTATAGTTAAAACTGAAATCAAGGATGAGAAATGGAAGACATTGATGAAAGAAGCGGTATATAGAGCAATTGCTAGTGGGGTCAAAACGGAAGAGCTAATTTCGTTCATAAAAAGTCTAACTGAGGTGAGAACTTGATAATCATTAATGTTGTACTTTACGTAATTTTCGCATTCATCTTCTTAAACTATTGGCTTCTGCCTAAATTACAACCACCAGATTTGCTTATTGGAGCTAGGGTTACCGAGGACTTTAAAAAAGAGAAAGGCAAGGAAATAATAAAAGGGTATAGACTATCGCTCTTAGGAGTAACAGCTCTTTCTCTTATAGTCTCTTACTTTTTGGGTTTCTTCTCCGTCTTAATTTACAGTATTCTACTCATTATTATTGTCATTTATTGGAGGAAGGTCGTAATTAAGAGTAGAGGAACACTCCCAACGATAACAATTAGATATTTCATAGTAGATACTGAGAGAAAGATCAACAGAAGCGTTATAATTCCCCTTTCAGTAGCTTGGATAATCTTCGTTTCTACCATGATCTTCGGTTTAGTGTTTTACAGTTCCGCTCCACAGTTGATACCTTATCACGTTAGTGGAAACGGATATGTCTCATACGTTCTTAAGACTCCCCTAAATTACTATAGGGTAGAAATAGTTAACGCCATAGTTCTTACTCTTTTCACGTTGCTGGGAACATTAGTAGTGAGGACCAGTAATTTGGTAAATCCCTCATATCCTAAGGAAAGCTACGTTGCCTTTAAGAAGTTTAAAGAGGGTATAATGATCTTACTGGGAATTGTTAGTATTTTCGTATCTTTAACTTTCACTTCAGTTTCCCTCTTCGTATGGACCATAATAACTTCTTATCAATTTGAAATCATCATTACTACATTTCTTTCATTGATGTTTGTCCTCATATCGTCTTTAATAATAAGGATTGGTGTAGAGGGTGCTAGCTATTTAGGTGAAGTTAAGGTGAGTGAAGGTGTCTTAATGGACGATAAATACTGGAAGGGAGGAATAATATACGTTAACCCCAAAGATCCGAGAATATGGGTTCCTAAGAGAAACGGTGTAGGATATACCTTAAACTTCGGACATATCACATCGATACTAATTTTTCTTAGTATCATTTTCTTTGCTCTATTAATAGTTGTAATAGCGGTGAAATGATATTTAATACCACTTTATTTCCTAATATCCAATAATAGTGATGTGTTCTCCTTTGGCTTGATGGCTTATGAATTAAGAAAAGAGCCTCAATTTGGGTTTATACTACTTTCATTAAAAGGTTTGGCTCTCATTGAATCTCTTTGTATTCAACTCTCGATCCTTGAAGTTCATCGAAGTCATTACTACCCAATCATCCTTCTCCATCTCCTTTACGGGAAACCACTCAAGGCAAGGAAACTGAACATATTATCATCAACTTTATTTTAATCGGATAGAATAATTAATTATTAATTTAAGTAAATTATTGAATTGACACTATTTTATTAACAATAAGCTTATTTGGCTGTTAAGAAGTAAAATAGGAGTGGATCAAATAAATAAGATTGCACTTATAGGAGGTTTTAGATCATTAGGCGGATCTCTGATATGGCCTTTCATTGGATTTGCATTGTATAAAGTATATGGCTTCTCGTTAGATTTCGTATCAATATTTTACTTGATTCAAGCTTCAGTAAATATTATCGGATCCATAAGTGGTGGGATTATAACGGACTTTCTGGGAAGAAAGAACACCATGACTATTTCAATAATTTTATCCTCGTTAGCATTATTTCTAGCGTATTTAATTAACCTCCCTATTCCTATAGCAGGACTAATTCTACTACAGACGTATTTTAATAATGTTTATAACATTTCCTCCACTGCAATAGTAGGTGATATATATAAGGGGGCTAATAACTTAGTTAAAGCTTTTAGTAGACAAAGGGTCGGAATCAATGCAGGCTGGGCAGTAGGTCCATTAATTGGCGGTTATATATTTACCACATTTGGATTTAGACTATTACTACTCGTCTCTAGTGTTATAATTTTAGTTTCAATACCTTTGATTAAGCTTTTACCGGATTTTAAAGGTGAGGGAAGTATTCTTAGCTTTAATATAAATAGGGACTTTCTGATGTTCTTAATTCCTACCTTTTTAACGTTTATAATAGTAGGTCAATTAGGTTTTGGAATATTAACATATTATAATACAGTACTTCATTTTACTGAATTTCAAGTCGGAATATTATTCGCTATAAATGGAATTATGATAGTAGCGTTCCAAGATCTCATGGGTAGGTTTATAAACAAGAGAATTAAGCTAATTTCAATAGGAATGATAATATATGGTTTAGGTTACTTTAGTATAGCCTTAGTAACTAATTTTTACTTAGCCTCATTAGATATCGTTGTTATAACAATTGCGGAAATGATAGTAACTCCTCTTTCCCAAGCAATAGCGAATTCATTGGCTAGCCAAAGGTCTAGAGGAAGGCAGATGGGTCTATATAGCATGGTTACTGGAATAGGTAGGATAATTGGTTCTTCATTAATCAGCGAATTGATGAGCTATTACATTTACACGCCTACAATATTATGGGGTATAATATCGTCTTTCGGTTTCATCTCATCCGTCTTATACTATATATTCTTGAAGAAGATAAAGAACGTGATATGAGATTGACTCTTTGTAGAATTAGTGCTATTATTCCATTCATCAAACTCCTAAAAGTACGTTTTTACTTCAAGAAACAGAATATATCTAGGTTTCACTTTATATTGTATTTATTATTTTTTAATAATAAAATATCTAACCACTATCTCCATATTTTCCTCCTCAATTCCTTGTACTTAATTATTATGAATAGAGCAACTAACCCTATTACGTCATCAATTGGTATTCCATAATATACGGGGTAAAACCATGCCCAAGAATAGGGTATTCTCAAATCTAAAATCCAATATATCGCGTCTTCTGCTACTGAGCCGTATATCAAGTACCAGATTGTATCAATTGAAATAAGTTTACTTGAAGCCAAATATGAAGGAAAAGAGAAAATCAAAATATAAAGTATCCTATAAAAATAAAGTGAAACTGTCTGTGTGAAAACGCTTTTCATCCAAGCTGGTGCGTTCGACATGGAAGAAGGATCCCATCTCATTCCTAATTCGAGAATAGCATATATAATCGAAAACACCGTCATTATTATTATTCCTTTCTTGTTTATCATAACCTTAAAATCTCTCATGGTTTATTATATATTATGCTGGATACCATTAAGGAGATAGTTAAGAAATATGACCCAAATGCTAAAGTGGAAATTTATAGTGATAATAAAAATACAAGAATTCTCGTAAAAAGTAACAGATATTGTGATAAAGCCAGAATATGGATAGCTTTACATGAACTATTTAATAACGACAAGAATGTCACAATAGAGGTAGAATAATTACAACACATAAAAAGGCAATTACAATAGAGTAAAAGTAGTCGAAATTATAGTTAGTTAACGTTAATAGAATTTTTCTGTTATATTTTATTGATATTAGAAAAATAGATTCTCTCGATATAATAGCAGTCAGTATTATCAATACAAGGTTTAGTTTAGAAAATAGAGAAAGAGCCAAAAGGACTATCATGTTCATTTGGATTATTGAATTAACGAGTGACCACACAATAACGTTTATAATTCTTGGTCTCATATTGCCAGGGTAATGTAGAATTTTGCCCATTAAGATCTTTATTAGTATATGAGTAATCAGCAACGAAGCTATCAGTGTTCCAGTCAGTCCATTATAATTGACGTTAATAGTTAATACTGCTAATGTACCCACTAAATAGTACGTAAGAGCAGTTAGAATTGGTATCAGATAGGATTCCCTAATTTTATTGAAGGCATGAAAGTAGTATGAAAAAAGTAATCCCTTATAGGGATCTAGCCCTTCTATTAAGCCTATGCTAAGGGTAGCAATAAGAATCGGAAGAAGCATCTCCACCCCTTAATCTCACTTGATGTGACCTAGCTTCTCCAAAATCCACAAAGAACTCTTTATCCACATCTAATCCTCCTTCTGGATTAGCATTCAATTTAACCATCCATCCCTTTAATCCCTCTGGATAGAATTGATTATCCCACGTACTATATAGTGAGTTAGTTACATAGACTCGCTTACCATCTCTACTAATCTCTAACATTTGTGGAGCTCCAGTTAACTTACGTCCGGAAGGATGTTCAGCTCTATGTAATATTCCACCTAATTTAACTTTCCCAGTAAGGATAGGTTTAAAGGGATTACTTACATCGTATTGTCTAACCTCTCCTATTCCCCAGAGGCTTACGTACAAGAACTTATCATCTAGGCTCAGATCAATATCAGTAACTAATGGCGGGACGGCTTTGAATGGCTTTAGTATATCTGGTAAACCACCTTCAGTTGGTTCAGCGGGTATCTCGATAACCTTTTCTGCATTCCACTTTCCATCTTCATAAAACCATAACCAAATTGAACTACTTAAATCCTTCAAGCTGACTACCATGTTTATGAACCCCATTAACTTTGTAGGATCGTGAAGTGGCCTTAACTCTAATGCCATTCTATTCTCGTCACCAAGAACTACACTAGCAATTTTCTTCCTTTTTCTCAAATCCCAGAAATGTATTCTATTACCATATTTGTCCTTAAGATGTTCTAGTTTAAGTCCATTTTCAATAGTATTTGGAACTGCCCATTCGCTTGTTACCATTATTTCATTTGGTAAATTCCACCAAAAATCGTAAGCTAAATATTGATCTCCTCTATATATTTCCCATTTACCTAATGGTTCAAAACTGTAATGATCAAGCATTAAAATACCGCCAGGCCCCTCTCCAACCTCATTACCTAATGCGCTAATGTAGATCGCATCTGGACCACAATGTACTGTATGTAGTCTACTGTAACCTGAAATCTTCTTTACCTCTTCTGGTTCAATAATTTTGACTATATTAGGTTCTCTAGGGTTTAGTTTAGTATCAATTATGTAAATCCTTGAAGATCTGAGACCCGGTACTACTAAAAATCTTCTTTCCGCATTCGGTCTTCCATTAGGGCATAATGCTGAGCTACAAGCATTCCACCCAAAATGGTGGAGTTCATCGTTAGTATAAGGTAATTCCACCTTATGAACTATTTTAGAATACGTTTCTGAATTTGGATTAACGTCAATTACCGCAATAAAGTCGGCCCTATTTATTCCAGTTCCAGTATATAAACACGCTACATAAGCTAAATCCTCTGGGCTAGACTTCATTGCCATTTTAGGAGACGGATAGAACGTTGGGTCTCTCTTAAATGGGGCGAAAACTGATGGTAAAGCCATTTATAATTATGTTTGTAACCAAACATTATTAAATTTTATTATTTGTGCAAAGATAAAGTATTATTACTTACCAATACTCACTTTCTTATCTCTCAATATATACCAGGTTCCTAACCCAATTGCACCAATTCTACCATCAGCATCTTTAAAAGTAATTTCGACTACCACAGTAGTTTTACCTCTTCTTATTACCTTACCTTCAACTATAAAGGGACCTTTGTACATGGGTTCTAAGAAGTTAACCTTCAGCTCTTGCGTTACTTGATCTATACCATCGTTTACTGTCATAGTTGCTAAACCACCTGCAAAATCCATAGATGTCATTATTATTCCACCATTCAGAACATTTCCTCTTCTACATAACTCAATCCTATAAGGTATTTGTAACTTCGCGTATCCCTCTTTCATTTCTAGAATTGTCGCACCTATATATTTAAATACATGGTCATTCTCTTCAAATAACTTTTGAATATCCATAGATTGGATAGATGGGGGAATAAGAAAAAAATTTTACTTTTAATACCAAACTTACTTGTTTACCTTTTCGAACTCAGCCTTAAACTCCTCAAGTGCTTTCTTAACCTCGTCAACGGATGCCTCATCTTCTAATGTAGTTACGTCTCCTATTTCAGCCTTAGTTGCAACAGCCTTAACTACTCTCCTCATTATCTTTCCGCTTCTAGTCTTAGGTAATTTCCCTACAAAGAATACCTTATCTATTGTCGCAATTGGGCCTACCTTCTCTCTTACAGTCTTCAATATTTCTTGAGTTAATTGCGGACTAGGACTATAACCTTGTCTTAGTATCACAAAAGCATAAGGTACCTCTCCTTTAACTGGGTCTGGAACACCTACTACAGCAGCCTCAGCAACTGCAGGATGTTCAATTAAGGCGGATTCTAATTCATATGTACCCAATCTGTGCCCTGCTACCTTAATTACCTCATCTGCTCTTCCTAATATCCAGAAATATCCATCCTTATCTTTAACAGCGTAATCACCTGCATAGAACATCCCTGGGAATCTACTCCAATATACTTTCACATATCTTTCTGGATCCTTATAGATTGTTAGTGGCATTCCTGGCCAAGGATTCTTGATGACCAAATAACCTCTTTCCTCTGGGTTAACTGGCTTTCCATCTTCATTTACCACATCAGCATCTATACCTAGTATTGGTGGTCCATTGGTACCAGGTTTCATAGGAACTAAGTATAAGCCTGGTAAATGAGAAATCATAATACCTCCAGTTTCAGTCATCCACCAAGTGCTACCAAAAGGTACTTCCTCTCTTCCCACTAACTTCCATAACCATTCCCAAGCCTCAGGGTTAATTGGCTCTCCGACGGAGTGCATTAGCCTCACAGTGGATACATTATGAGCCTTAACCCAATTGTCACCAAACTTCATAAAGCTCCTTATTGCAGTAGGTGAAGTATAGAGTATTGTCACCCCATATCTCTCGATAATTGAGACCCACCTATCGGGTTGAGGATAGTCTAATGCTCCCTCATAAAGTACTTCTGTTACTCCCTCCATTAGGGGGCCAAACACTATATAAGAATGACCAGTAACCCAGCCAATATCTGCAGTACACCAGTAAATATCGTCATCTCTAACATCAAATACCCATTTCATAGTTGCATGCAGTAGTGTCATATAACCTCCAGTGTCATGAACTATTCCCTTAGGCTTGCCTGTAGTACCAGAGGTGTATAGTATATATAGTGGATCTTCTGATTTCATCCTCTCCGGTTCTACATAAGCGTTCTGCGGTACATCTTTCATTACCTCATCAAAGTACTTATCTCTCCCCTCTACCATGTTAACCCTATTTCCTATTCTTCTAACAACTATTACGTCTTTTACTGTAGGAGTTTTCTCTAATGCCTTGTCCGCAATACCCTTTAGATCTATCACCTTTCCTCTTCTCCATCCTCCATCAGCAGTTACTAGTAATTTAGCCTCAGCATCGTTAATTCTATTAGCTAAGGCGTCTGCACTAAATCCAGAAAATACAACTGTAAACACTACTCCTATTCTAGCCGCAGCTAACATAAATATGGGTAACTCTGGTATCATTGGTAAATAAATAGCTATAGCATCACCTTTCTTTAGTCCATATTTCTGTTTGAGGAGATATGCTACTCTATTAACTTCTCTATATAAATCATAATAAGTAAGTTTTCTTATTTCTTTGGGATTGCCTTTTTCATCTGTTGGTTCTCCCTCCCATATTATTGCAACTTTATTCTTTCTCCAGCTTTTAGCATGTCTGTCAACTGCTAGGTAAGATGCGTTAATTTCCCCGCCAACAAACCATTTATAAAACGGTGGGTTAGTATCATCTAATGGCTTCTCCCAAGGTTTGAACCAATCTAGCTCTGACGCAACTGATGACCAGAACTGTTTATAGTCCTTAACAGTTTGACTGTGAATCTCCTTGTAAGTATTTATGCTTACTACCTTATTGACGTTTAATTTTGGTGTTATTTTTTGATCAAAAGGTAAAGCCCACGTTACTGACATACACAATAAATAAGTGTTTTAAGTTTATAAGTATTTATGAGATGATTAAATGTAATAAAGTTTATAAGTAACGTATAATTATATATGATAAATGACAGAACAAAAAAGAGCTAATCCAGCCCCGCTAGGATTATCTGGATTCGCCTTAACAACGCTTGTTCTATCCACCTTTAATGCGGGGTTATTAACACAAGGAGCATCAGTAGTTTTAGGATTAGCTGCGTTTTATGGGGGTCTAGCTCAGTTATTGGCTGGAATATTAGAATGGAGGGCGGGTAATACCTTCGGATATACGGCCTTTTTCACATATGGTGCATTTTGGGAATGGTACTTCTTAACTGCTGGAGGATTTTTTGGAGGGATCACGGCGCAAGGTATAGGATTAGTATTAATAGCATTTGGTATCTTCACACTTGTAATGTGGTTCGGCACATTTAAGGCAAATCTAGGTTTATTTGTAACGTTTCTGCTATTATGGATAACGTTTTTCTTGCTGGGAATCGGAGCAATGATTGGAAATGTAGGGTTATCTCACGCTGGAGGGTACGTAGGTATATTAACTGCAATAGCTGCTTGGTACACCGGTTTAGCTATAGTTGTAGCTGAAAGTCTAGGTAAGAACCCACCCTTAGGTGGGCCTATAATGAAATAAAAAATTGAATAAAATTAATTAATTTTTTGTTAATTATTGTATTAATTTTTTCATTAGTTCATAAAAGTTTTCATAAGGATGTATTGCGGTAACCTCTATTGACAATGAGTGGCCTAACTCCTTAACTATCGGCAAATTTTCTAAGATTTCATCCAATTCTTCATGAGAATTGACGTCAATTATCGCTATTACCTCCCTTTTCCCTGTTACTTTGTAAAGGCCTTTAATTTTGCCAGCCTTAACTGCAGGCATAGCAGCTTCAGCTTCCCTTTTCCATATTTCCATTAATTGTTTTTGAGAAATGCTTTCTGGTTGTTTTATTTTGAACCAGAGAATGAATAGCATCATATATTATTTAAGTTTAGTTACTTATAAATCAATTGCAGTTGGATTTTGATTATCAACTATTTTTACCTTAAATAAAATTTGGTTATACTAAATATATCTATTGTACATAATATAGTCGACTCCAATTGAAGGATCTCTCCTAGTTTGAGACGTTTTATTCGTGTGAAGATCCTCTCAATTTTTTGAAAACTTAGTTTGTCTTGTGAAGGCGCTACATGCTGTCGCCTCTAACAATTCAACTAATTTACAATTTGAATTAGTAGGAGTATTGGTAAACTATCTGGTTTAAAACGTTGCCATATTATAGTATTCAGTAATGGATCTTTCGGTTAAAAATTTTGTATGCTCCTAGCTAGGATTGAGCACAAAGACCAGAAGATTTCCATGTCCTTATATAGGAGAGCAATGTGAAAGGTAATGTGAGTTTTGGGAAGTACTCCGCCTTATGAAGTACATTCTCACTTCAAGATACACTTTCATCCCCTTAGCCCACCAGAGAGCTAAAAACCATAAAGTAGCTCGGACTACTCACTTATAGTTTTGACCTCTATCAAATCCGTACAATACTGAAAAGTTAGATAGGATTCCCAGAGCCAAGATGAAATGAAATATGAGAATTATTGCATTGCTATCAAAAGTATACAAATATCCCAATACGCTTATGACTATAATTAAGCCTACGTTCCCCATTAGTATTCTCCTCTCTATTCCTAATTTAGACTTTAAATAACCATATATTGCTATAATTAGAATAGCGATCGCTAGTACTATATGTAAACCTAACAGTGAAGGAAGAATTCCATAAAAAAGCATCACATTACCTATTAAAATTTGTAGTATTGTTAATCCCGCACCAGCTAACCATAATTGACTATTTTTCAAAATGTTATGACCTCATAACCTTGGTTGACATAGTAGGAAACTCTCTCTCCAGCAGGTAATAATTGCACTCCCATGTTTTCCAGATGAGGCTTTATGTTCATTGCTTGTGCAACACCTATGCATGCTGAATCAACAGCTTTGTTTTGGAGCATTTCTTGGAACATATTCTTTAAATCACCGTCTAATTGTGTTAGCCTTTTTTGGCTTGGTCCAAAATAAATAACCTTAACATCCTCGAATCTCTTATTCTTGATTGAATTATAGGCCATTCTCATAGCTAAATCGAACTTCTCATCTCCAGACATTATTAAGAATAGGACTTTTGCCATAGTTTCTAATATTAGTATTAAGCTAAAAGCTTTACTTCGATAAACTTCTAATTCTTGATACTATAATTCCTAAGAACATAAGAAAGATTCCAGCTAGTTGTATAGGGAGGGGAGGATTATCATAAAGAGCGTATTCCACAAAGGTAGTTAGTATTGGCACTGAAAAGCTCAAAATTGTAACCTTAGGTATTTTCTCTAACTTGACCATCATATTCCATAAGAAAAACGACAAGGCCCCACCTAGTATTGATGTATATGAGATGCCGTAAATGAATTGCGTATTGGGATCAATTCTAGGGTCAATAGGTAATAAAATTGCCAAAATGATACTTCCTATTATAAACTGACTAGCATTTACTGTTAGAGGATTATAATCTCTTAATTTTCTATAAAATACAGAAAATAATGCCCAAAATATGGCGTTAATTATCGTTATAATTGAACCCAGTAGCGTGAATCCATGAGTAAGCGGTAATCCATAAAGAACTACACCAAGGAAACCTATAGCTAATCCAGCAATTTCAATTACGCTAGGAGTCTCTGATAGGACTAGGAATGCTATTGGTAGAGAAAATAACGGCATCGTGTAGCTCAATACTGCGGATTCAGCAGGACTAACGTATTCTAAGCCTAGAGCCCACAAAAGCGAAGATGCTGTAGTATAAATGGCTAATTGAATAACGTCTTTATTGAAAATTAATTTTCTACTTATAGAGATAAAAATTATAGAAGACACCACATATCTGATCAAATTAAATGATATTGGAGACGATGATATAATGGCCTCTTTTGCAAAGTAGTAGTTGAACGAGCTTATCAGTACGTAAGGTATTAGATATTTTATTACTTTCACGTGTTGACTGTCTGTTGGCAAACTTTAAAGCTATCTAAAAAGAGTAAGCGTATTTATTTATAAATTTGTTTACAGTATATCTTTTATCATGCCAGATCCAATAGAACTTTCGAAGAAATATGAGGGGAAAATAGAGATATATCCTAAAATCCCCATTACCTCTTATAATGATTTCGCCCTTATATATACCCCTGGAGTAGCTGAAGTATCTAAGGCCATTTATAAGGATCCAGATAAGAGCTTTGAGTTAACAAGTAGATGGAATACAATAGGAGTTGTAACAGATGGTACAAGGGTTTTAGGATTGGGAAACATAGGTCCCATAGCCGCAATGCCAGTAATGGAGGGTAAGGCTCTTTTATTCAAATATCTAGGTGGTGTAGATGCTATTCCATTACCAATTAATGTAAAGAGTGCTGATGAATTTGTAAATGTCGTAAAGGCATTAGAAACATCCTTTGGTGGTATAAACTTAGAAGATATAGAATCACCAAAATGTTTCTACATTCTGGAAAAGTTACAATCGATTTTAAATATACCGGTGTGGCATGATGATCAGCAAGGTACTGCTGGTGCCATTTTAGCTGGTTTGATAAATGCCATGATTTTAACCAATAAGGATCCAAGAGAGAGTAAAGTGGTATTTTATGGTACTGGTGCTTCTAATATTGCTGCCGCTAGGATTTTGGCCAAATATGGATTCAAATATGAAAATATGGTGATGATAGATAGTAAAGGTCCACTATATGCTGATAGAGAAGATGTGGATCACTTAATGTTATATCATAAGTGGAAGTATGAGCTAGCTATAAAGACAAATAAGTGGGAAGCTAAGGAAATAAAGGACGCATTTAATGGTGCAGATGTAGTCGTAGCTGCATCAACTCCAGGGCCAAATGTGATTAAGAAAGAATGGATAAGTTTGATGAATAAGGATTCCATAGTATTCGCATTGGCAAACCCAGTACCCGAAATATGGCCACAAGAGGCTAAAGAGGCTGGGGCTAAAATAGTGGCTACTGGTAGGAGTGATTTCCCCAATCAAGTCAATAACTCCTTAATATTTCCAGCAATATTTAGGGGAATTTTAGATAGTAGAGCTAAGGCAGTTACGGATGAAATGATAATTGCTGCTTCTGAGGCTCTTGCAAAATATGCTAGGGATAAAGGAATAAATGAAAACTATATTATTCCTAGAATGGATGAGTGGGATGCCTTTTATGAGGAAGCTGCTGCAGTTGCGAGTAAAGCAGTGGAATTAGGTTTAGCGAGGGTTAAGAAGACTAGGGAAGAATTTAGAGAAATGGCTAAGCAGAGAATATTAAGGGCTAGGAAGATAATGAATCTGGTGGTATCCACATGGTCACCGTAAGAAAGGCCACCAAAGAAGATTCTAGAACTTTAGTAGACTTTTTCAGTAGGATGTATAGATTAAATAGTGAATTTGATCCATTATTACTAGTACCAGAAAACTTAGAGGAAAGAGTTAGCAAGATGGTAGAAAAGAGCCTTGATGATTCAAATGAAATGTTAGTTATAGCAGAAGATCAGGGCAAAATAGTAGGCGCGGCTAGGGTTATGATAGTAGATAGGTTATTCTATGTTCCAGACAAGGAAGCGGTAATTAGGGAATTTTACGTCCACCCTTCATACAGAAGGCAGGGAGTAGGTAATGAAATAGTGAAGTTTATAGAGGATGAGCTTAGGGAAAGGGGTATAGAAATATTAGCAGCCCAATTCCCATCTAGAAATTTAATAGCAGTATCGTTCTATAGAAAGATGGGATTTAGAGAAATATATTGTGATTTCGTAAAGAAAATTAAGTAGATAAGCAAAGATTTTTTACTTATCTATTATAAATATTCTTCTTCACCAGAAATTCTCTTTAGTTCTTCTAACGCTCTAGTTACGTTTTCCTTTCCGAATTCTCTTTCATAATCGAAAATACCCTTAGGGAAGTTTAACCCTAATTTGACGCCTAAATCTATATCCTCTTTACTCGCAATACCTTCTTCAACCATCCAATTTGCCTCTTTAATTGCTGGGGCAATTAGATATAACGGATTTAACTTTTCAGCGAGATCTGGGGATAAGTTAACTTTAACGTATCTGTTAGATGGATATGTGTAGAAACCTTTACCGCTTTTAACTCCTAACTCTCCTCTCTTTGTCATTTCCTCTAAGATTTTGCACTGATATGCCTTAAACCCTCTTTCTATCATAGCAGAGCTGACGTAATAGTTAACGTCTACTCCAGTATAATCTACAAGCTCAAATATTCCCATTGGGAGACCTAGTTTGTATCGTGCTACTGCATCCACAGTCCTATAGTCCGCAATATTCTTTTCCACTAGCATACATGCATTAGTTATAATCCTCAATAGCACTCTATTCACAACAAACCCCGGTACATCCTTATGTACCAATATTGGCTTCTTATTAAGGGTCTTTATGAACTCGTATGCAGTATTGAGCGTATTATCAGAAGTTCTATTACCTCTTATTACCTCAACTAATTGCATTATTACTGGAGGGTTAAAGAAGTGTGTACCAACTACCCTTTCTTGCCTTCTGACAGCAGAGGCTATTTCAGTAATTGGTAAACTACTAGTATTAGTTGACAATATTGTAGTGTCAGCAACTATCTCTTCAAGTCTAGAAAATATTTGTCGCTTTAAATCTAATTTTTCAGGCACTGCTTCTATTACAAAATCCACCTCCTTTAACTCATTAGTAATTCCCACAGTAGTCCTAATCCTATCAATTATTGTCTTATCGCTCTCCTTCAATTGCCCCTTCTCATATAGCTTCCCTAAACTCCACCTAATTTTTTCTAACGCATTATTTAATATTTCTTGAGAAACATCACTTAGATAAACACTATATCCTGCAATGGCTACTACTTCAGCAATTCCATGTCCCATTGTTCCCGCTCCTATTACAGCTACGTTCTTTATCATGCATTTTACCCTATGGGGATTAACTCATACGTTAAATAACCCTCTGGTTCCCTTTTTACTACCTCAAGTCTAACCTTCATTCCAATTCTTACTTCTTTTGACCTTACCCAAGCTAATACATTAACACCATTACTCATTCTCGCGATTCCCACTATGTAATCTTGATAGTGAGAGAAAGAAGGAGGTTTAACGTTAATTACAGTAAAAGCTACAATTTCACCTTCCTTAGGCATCTCAATCCAATCTAGGTTAGAAATCTTACATTTTGGGCAATCATCTTGAGGAGGAAAATATATTGAATTACATTTTGGACATTTGGTAGCTAATACCTTACCTTCCTTTAAACCTTCGAAGAACTTACTAACCTTTTTAACGGGAATTTGATATCTTAGATCTATTTCTCTGACATCGACCCAAAGCGGATTATTAGTCTTCTGTTCATTAACTATTGGCAACCCAGTGGTCTTCACTACGTTATTAAGTGCAGTTAGCGATTGAGAAATCTCCCTTTGTAACCTATCCCTTATTTCATTCAAACTCATGTGGAAGGCCTCCTAGTTGAGAATATTGTAACATATGCGTAATGTCCAGTTCCTCCCACATTATGTGCTATTCCCATTCCGTTTTTAACTTCCACTTGCGTTCCTTTATGGGCTCTTTGCAATAATTGCCTAGTTATGGATACTGCCATACTTACGCCAGTTGCACCTATGGGATGTCCTTTAGCCTTTAATCCACCATCTACGTTTACCGGTATCCTCCCTCCTATGTACGTTTGTTCTTCCCTTGCTAAAAGGTATCCTTCACCTCTCTTTGCGAATCCTAAATCTTCATACGCCATTATCTCCGCTATGGTGAAACAATCATGGACTTCAGCCACATCAAAATACTTCCAAGCTTCATTAAAATCAATTCCAGCCTTTCTATAGGCTTGTTGAGCAGCCAGGAATGCTGCCTCAATGTGCGTAAAGTCGCTTCTTCTACTCAAATTCGCTGTCCCGCTCGCTACTCCTTGTGAAACTATCCATACTGGAGAGTCTGTTATCTTTTTTGCTACTTCCTCTGAAGCCAAAATTACTGCAGCTGCACCATCAGTAATTGGAGAAGAATCTAAAAGTTTTAGAGGATAAGCCACTGGTTTAGATTTTAAATAGTCATCCATACTTATCTCTTTTTGGAATTGAGCATAGGGATTCCTTGCCCCATAATAATGGTTCTTTATCGCTATCTTGCCTAAATCCTCTTCCTTTGCTCCATATTTAGCCATGTAAGCTGAAGCGTGAAGAGCGTAATATCCTGGAAAAGTTAGCCCAAAGTTTTCAAATTCCCAGAAATAATCACCAGCTCTACCAATTAATTCCACCACTTGAGGATTAGGCGCTTGATGCATTTGCTCTACTCCTACAACTAGCGCAATATCAACTTCTCCAGACTTTACAGCCATATAAGCATCTCTTAACGCAGCACTTCCAGTAGCGCAAGCTGCTTCAACTCTCATAGTACCTTTAGGCGTGAGATTACAATATTCTCCTATTACTACGGCTGGTAATTCCTCGGAGCTCCAATTTCCCACATTACCTACCGCAAAATACTGAATTTCATTCTGATCCAAATTAGCTTCCTCTAATGCTTGTTTTACAGCTTCCCAAGCTAATTCTTGTAAGTTAACATCGGTTCTTACTCCAAATTTCGTATGACCAGTTCCAATAATTGCTACATTTCTCATAATTTAATCTACCACTTGATCGTTTATTTAGTTTGTGCCATGTCTCTTAGAACTTTCTTATCTATCTTATTAGTTGAAGTCAATGGCATTGAATTTATAAATATGAATTTATCTGGAATCCACCATTTCTGTATTCTTCCCTCATTAGCTAAATTCAATAGAAATTCCCTTAATTCTTCTTCAGTTAATTTCTCCTTAGGAACTATGAATGCTACTGGTCTTTCTCCCCACTTCTCATCCTTTATCCCAACAACGGCAACTTGTGATACTTTAGGATGTAATGATATTGCGTTCTCTAAAAGAAGTGATGGTATGAATTCTCCTCCACTCTTAATAGCGTCCTTCTCCCTATCTACTATGTGTAAATATCCATATTGATCCATATATGCTAGATCTCCAGTATGCAACCATCCTCCTTTCCATAAGGCTTTAGTCTTCTCCGGATCTTTATAATATTCTTGAGTTAACCAAGGTGCTCTAACCACTATTTCGCCTATCTTTCCTACCTCTTTCTCTTTTCCAGTAGTTGGATCAACAACTTTTATTTGAACCAAAGGTATTGGTGCTCCAGTGCTAATTTGCTCCATGAATTTAGTATTTTCATCTAAACCTTCTATCTGGGAGTTGTAATAGCCCACTGATAATACTGGACAAGTTTCGGATAATCCATAACCGCCTATTACGGTTATGCCTAACTCTTTAGCTTTTTTAGCTAACCCTTCTGGTAATGCCGAACCTCCTATTGTTATTTTCCATCTCTTAAATACATGAAGGTATTTAGGTGCGTCGGGATTCGTTAAAATTAAGTACAAAATAGTTGGTACCATTGCGGAATATGTGACATTTTCCTTATCCATTAACCTCAGTATGAATCCGTAATCGTATTTGCCAGGTAACACGTATTTAACTCCAGCTAATAAAGCCACGAAGGGATATCCCCAAGCGTGAACGTGAAACATTGGAACTAATATCATATATACATCGTTTGAGGTTAGGCTTAATGGCGGTCTAGCTCCAACTAACGTTACACTCATTGCATGTAATACTATTTTCCTATGACTGAACCACACTCCCTTAGGCTCGCCTGTTGTACCCGAGGTGTAAAATATTGTAGCCATATCATTCTCATTAACTTGAGTGTCCTCTTCTAGAGGTTCATTCGATTGTATTAGTTCCCAAAAATCAACAGTATTTTCTAATGAACTCTTAACTTTCTCTTTAGCGTCACTGTAGGTTATTACTTTCATTCCCACTGGCATTATTCCTTTTGCCTTTTCTATAAGCGGTACGAATTCATCTCTTACTAACAAGAATTTATCCTCTGCGTGGAGAATAGTTTTGGCAATTAATTCTAACGGATACCTGATGTTAACCGTATGTAGGACTGCTCCTATCATGGGTATCGCATAATACGAATGAAGATAAACGTCAGTATCCCAGTCTATTACTCCTATTCTATCTCCCTTTTTGACTCCAATTTTCCTTAGTCCATTGGCAAATCTCTTTACAGAATTTGCGAACGACTGAAAGGTATATCTTCTAATATCTCTGTATACTATTTCACGATTTGGAAAACTTCTAGAACCAGAATCTAATATCTTATCTATTGTTAATTGGTATTCGTAATATTCGCTACTCATGTTATAATACTTTGAAAAACAAATATAAAAATTTTTACATCTTAATTCCGAGTAATCTTCTCGCAGTTTCCCTTAGAATTACTAGCTTTTGTATATCGTTAGCACCTTCATATATCCTCATAACCTCAACATCTCTTAATAATCTCTCAACTCCAGTAGAAGTAGCAACTCCATATCCACCATGAACAGTTATCGCTCTTATAGCAACTTTCTCCGCGATATCAGTTGCATACAATTTAGCCATAGAAGCTGCAACAATTGCTTCATTTTCCAAACCTCTGTCAAACAAACTAGCAGCCCAATAAGTTAGCAGTCTAGCAGTGTTAACTTCAGTCAACGATTCCGCAATCTTCTCTTGTACCATTTGAAATCCAATTAATGGGCTTTGGAATGCAAATCTCTGAGTTGCATAAGTAACCATTCTTTCCAATGCAGCCTGAGCTACACCAACTCCTTGAGCGGCTACACCAACTCTAGTTCTATCGAAAGTAGCCATAGCGTATTTGAAACCCATTCCCTCTTCTCCTAACAGGTTTTCCGCAGGAACTTCTACATCTTCAAATGCTAACTCAGCAGTATTCGATGCCCTTAATCCCATAGTCTCTATTCTATTCAACACTTTTACTCCTTTCCATTCCCTCTCAACAATGAACATTGAGATACCCTTCCATCTTGTATTTGGATCTGGGGGTGACGTCCTGGCGGTAACTACGTAGTAATCAGCTATTCCACCATTAGTGATGAAGATTTTCCTTCCATTAATAACGTACTTACCATTTACTTTTTTAGCCGTAGTTTGAATACCTGCAACATCAGATCCTGCCGATGGTTCTGTATTTGCAAACGCTGCTACTTTATCTCCCCTTGCTACTGGAATAACGTATTTCTTCTTCTGTTCTTCATTACCGAAAAGGAGTATAGGGGTCATAAATAATCCTCCAACGGATATTCTCGTAGACAACGAAGGCCATACTCTAGATATTTCCTCTTGGGCTATTGCCGTCATTAACGTATCTCCGCCTTGTCCTCCATATTGTTCTGGAACACTTACACCATAAAGCCCTATTTCCTTAGCCTTCTCCAGGATCTCTTTAGGTATTGTACCTTCTTTTTCTCCCTTTTCTACATGTGGTGCAACTTCTCTTTCCATGAATTCCCTTACAGCCCTTCTAAATAACTCATGTTTCTCAGAAACGTTTATAGAAAAAGTCTCCACACTATTGAAAGGTAAAACCATATATTCATATGACCTACTAGACTAATTATAACTCTTTCTATCCTAAATAGACGTTTCAACTGAAAGAATTGTAACTAATACGGGTTTAAGTTAACTATTGTAAACCGATTGACGGGTAGAAAAAACAATGGTAAGAGAAAATTCTTAGGTTATAACCGCGATAAAACTAGTAGATCTAAGAAGGTCACATTACCTTCAATACAGCTCGTCCCAGAACTTTCCTCTCTATTAGTCTCTTGTAAGCCTCATTAACCCTTTCCAACTCGTAAATCTCGTATATTGCTTTTATTTTACCTTCACCTATTAACTTTATAGCCTCCTCATATTCAGCCTTAGTGTATGATGCAGATCCAACTATCTTATGTTGTCTCATAATAGTCATAGCTGGTCTTTGCAGTGTAATGGGCTCCCCTTCAGTATTTCCTATTAAAACTAATGTACCCTCTTTCTTTAAAGCCCTTAGAGAATCATTAATTGTCTTTGATCCCACAATTTCAAACACTACATCAAACTTCTCGCCTTTTAAGTCACTAATTGGTATAACTCCTAATTCTCTTAGTTTTTCACCTTTAGAAGTTAAGCCATATACATTCGTAACACCTAAATTCTTCAAATATTGTACTAAGTGAATACCAACGCCTCCTCCTGCTCCAGTAACTAAAACTTTACTATTCTTATCGAGATTTGCAAGTTTAGAAGCGTGAATTGCAGTTGCAACTGGATCCATTGCAGCAGCGTATTTTTCCAGCTTGTCATCTGGTAATGGTATAATATTTCTTTCCGGGACAATAACTTCTTCAGCATAACCACCAGTTATTTCCCCCTCACCCAAAATTAACGCATTGTCGCATAAGTTCTCTTTCCCACTTTTGCAATACTCACAATTTCCACAGTATAAGTTTGGATATATTGCTACTGGTTTTCCCTTATAATATCCCACTATTTCATGCCCTAAAATTAGTGGTAATTTAAGGTTCCTAAAACCCCCTTTCCAGATTACTAGATCCCTTCCGCATATTCCAGTATAAGCTACATTAACCTTCACTCCAATTCCTCTAGCTTCTGCGTTACCTATCGAAAAAGGAGAATTAAATTGATTAAGTATAGCAGCTTTCATCTATTAAAAAATGTAGTTGATTATTAAAAAATATATTTACTGCTCACTCATAGACTTTGGAACGAACATACATTTATCTTCAATTTTTCCAGCTAATGCATCATCTAATAGTAAGTAAGGATTCTTAACTTCCTGCAAACGCTTTCCACTTCCTCCCCTAAGTTCTAGTACTACTTCAGATAGGATACTTAAAGCAATTTCCTCAGCAGTCTTTGACCCAATATCTAATCCTAATGGTGAATGTAATCTCTTCTTTATCTCGTCTAATGGAATACCCCTCTTCATCAAAAGGGCAATCATTAAGGCTGCTCTTTTTTGGCTTGCTAATAATCCCACAAATCTAGCTTTCTTCTTCATTGCAATATACAGTGCATCTATATCATAAGGTTTACCTCCCTCATTTGCCACAATTACTATAGAATCCTCGCTCACCATTTGCTCCAATATGTTCAAATCGTTTGAGATAGCGTAAACCCCAGCAAAGTCCTCCTCTTTAACGTCACCAGAACCAACTACACCAACGTAATAACCCATATCTACTGCCAACTTCGCTATGAACTTAGCTATTATACCAGAGCCAACTACTATTATGGCTGGTCTCGGCTCTATGGGCTCAATAACTACCTTAGTATTTCCAATTTCCCTTTGGATAACTTGTCCCTTTTCCAATGCCTGTAAAGACAGCTCGATCAATTCCTTATCTAAACTTCCAAGAAGAACTCTTCCATCAGCTACCAAGGTCCTTTCTAACCTATTTCCTTTGTAAATTGATACTATGGCGAACCTTTTACCTTCAGCACTTAGTTTTGAAATTAATGGGAAGATTTCACATGAACTCATAAGTAAAAGTTTAATTAGCTAATTAAATACCTTTTGTTCCAGTTATTTTAAGATCCCATTGAAACAATTAACACATATAAGCACAGATAGATAACTGAAATTCTTCTCGATGATAAAAACGTGATAGGTCACATAGATAATTCATAGTTTGTGATGTGAATTAGATTGAGTTTTATACTAGATCATGAAATCAGAAATTATAGTATGTAGAAAAAGATAAATTGTTTTAAACTAATGTTTTGAATGATTACGTGTAAGAGATCGTTACCCTATAACTGAACATAACTTTGAAATGGAATATTATGAAGTCTCTTTAACTAATTGTGAGATATTCGCTGAACTTCTTATTTATTTAGGAACATATAGATAGAGAGAGAATAATTATCAGCAGTAACATAGTGATTAGTCTTTTAGTTAAGACATCGCATTACTTAATGACATACCCCACATGGAAGGACTCTTGAAATCATTATTTATAATTAACTTTTATAAAAAAGAAGAAAGAAGATAATTCTAGATCAACAATTAATTGTATTGTAGTATTAAAGAGTTAGTGTGTGTATCATTTGAAAACTAGACGATAATTCTATGAATAGTCCTGATAGAGAGAATAGCCTCAATTTTCAGAAAATCCACAAACTATTAAAGAGTGGGAAATTTATGATTTTACTCCTTTATTCTCAATTATCTAAAAATATGAATCACTTTCCCTAAAAAATTATTTATTTCGTTAGAAATTACATATAAAAACAATGGTCTAAAAAGCACTCTAACGAAATTGTTCTAATGACTTCTCCTCATTATTAGGACTCTTGCAACTAGATATATAAGTATTAAGAGGATTGTGACGACCAATGCATATACTCCAAATTTTTCAGCTAAACTTATGACGTAGTTAATCTGATTTGCTAAATGATAACCTAAAAGGGATAGAGTAACATCCCAAATTATATGGCCCAAGAGTGTGAATCCGATGAATTTTAGTATTCTCATTTGTGCTACTCCAGCTGGATAAGAAATCAATGCCCTTAATTCTGGAACGAATCTAAAGCCAAATACCGCTACATCTCCGTATTTTAAGAACCATCTATGCAGAGCATCTACCCTATGACTATCTATCAAAATATACTTTCCATATCTTCTAAGAAAAGGCAATCCTAGTTTATAGCCTATTATATATGCTATGATAGATCCTATAAGACTCCCTAATGTCCCCACTATTATACCTACGTAGAGTGATATACTACCTAGATATGAATAATACCCCACCAAGGGCATTATGACCTCACTTGGTAAGGGAAGTCCTATTCCTTCCCCTACCATGAGCAAAAGCAAAATAACGTATCCTTGTAGACCTTGAAATACATAAATCATAGGAAGACGGTTTATTTTCCAGATTAAATACTTTTCCATAATAATAACTTAACTAGGACTTCTCCTAACGATGTCTACAAAAATGCGGGCAGAAAGCTTCGCCTTTTTAAGACGGAGATGAATACCCACGAAAAGTTAAAATAAAAACAAAAACAGAAAAACACTCATGCTACAAGCTCCAGAGCGAGCTGTCCGCGAGGACAGTTCCATCGAGGAGAAGATCGTGACAATCAAAATGAAGATCTCCTCCCCGGCTCTGGAGCCCTTAGCTGAAAAGTATATGCGTGCCAAGAGGTTCGTTCTACAATGGTTATATGAACACAAAACCACCTCTCTAAAAGAAGTCCACAAAGCATTGTATGAAGTCCTCAGGGAGAAATTTGGTTTGAAGTCAAAACTTGCTCAAGATTGCTATCGTGATGCTATAGCTACATACAAAAGTTGGTTAGAGAATCCCAAAAAAGGGAGATTTCCAATCTTAAGAAACATCTCCTTATGGTTAACTCCAAAGGCAAGTTATACCGTTGATTTCAACACGATGACAGCAAAGATACTGGGAGAAGAAGTAAAGATTATTGGTTATCCTCATAATCTCACACAGTACAAGGACTTCAAAGTGAAAGAAGCAAGACTAGTTAAGAGAGGAGATTATTGGTATCTTAACGTGACAATGAAAAAGAAAGTACAAGTAGAGAAGCAAGTTAAAGGGCTTATGGCTGTTGACATAAACATGGACTTCATCACGTTAGGTAATGATAAACAAGTTATAGAAATTCCGACACGTCTCCATAATGCTTTTCATTTTAGGAAATTAGCTGAGAATCTGCAGAAGAAATATCAAAGAAGGTGGAGGGAGAATAAGAGGATTCTCAATAGGATTAGGAGCTTTCATATAAAGGCGAAGAATATTGTGCAGGACTTTGCTAGGAAAGTTGGCAAATGGGTGGTTGAGGAAGCAAAGAGATTGGGTGCTAACTACATCGTGTTGGAAGACTTGAACAAGATGATTTCTCATGTGAAAGGGTTGAAGAAAGACTACAGAGATAGATTATATTTGATGCAATACAGACGCGTGCAGCACTGGATTGAGTGGGAAGCAAAGAAGCATGGATTGAACGTGATATACGTTAAACCAGCGTATAGTTCAACTACTTGCCCTAGATGTGGATATAAGCTGAAAGGAAATGGATATAGGATGCTTAAGTGTGAGAAGTGTGGTTTTGAGGATCATCGTGATTATATAGCTGTGTGTAATTTGTATGGGAGGGGGTCTCTGACCCTCTCGACTGCCTCCCAGATGCGGGATGTAAACCCGAACCAATGGGAGGAACCCTCGCCATTTTAATGGCGGGGAGGAAGTCAGACTGTAATGGGAGATAAATAAGTTACTCCTCGAGAGAGTGTCCGGAGTGAGTAAAATTCAGTGAATAATTATTTGAAATCTATCCCACTAATGAAAAATACGAGTAATACTTAAGTTGAGCAAATTGGTATCCAAGTTAATCAATTTAACATTGGATTAAGGTGATAACTTGGAACATAGAATTAATTTTATACTTTATATTAAAATAAGCCGAATTTTATGCAATCCGGAGACTCTCTCGAGAGTTTATAATTATTATTTCTGCTAGTTTACATATCAATCTACGGTTGCCAGTTTATGATTTCTTTGTAAGTGCTTTGTGGGATATTTGTGAACTATCTGGTCTAAAACGTTCCTTCCACTATAAAGAGAATATGGAAGAGTCACGCAGATCTTAAAAACCCCACAAAATATTGTGCAGATAATTTCTTGGTAATTCTAATAACGCTAATCATCGTAGCTACGCTTAAACCACTACGTTGTAAGAGATAAAAAATCATGTTGCATTTACTATAAATAAAAAGCACTTATATCATTCTTTTATGGTAAGTAATTTCTTTGCCTCATTATATATACTATTTACACTAGGGATTACAGCATTCTCTAGGGGCTCTGAAAACGGTATTGGTACGTCTGGGACTGCTAATCTAGCAATTGGAACTTTAATGTCCCTTAATGCCTTAGCTTGAATTCTGAAGGCTATTTCCCCAGTCATCCCGTAACTCATATAATCCTCATCAACTATCAATACCCTTCCAGTCTTCTTAGCAGACTTAACTATAGTTTCCTCATCTAATGGTACTAATGTTCTTAAATCTATTACTTCAACCGAAATTCCATCCTTTTCTAAAAGCTCTGAAGCCTTTAAGCTTCTATGAACCATTAGCCCAGCGGATATTATCGTTAAATCACTACCTTCTCTCCTTATAGCAGCCTTTCCAAATTCAACTTCATACGGTTCATCAGGAACTTCCTCTTCAATCCCTTCAAACGGCAAAAAAGGTAATCCGGTCAATAACTTATGGCCGAAAATAACAACTGGATTATTATCTCTCAATGCTCTAATCGTTAAACCTTTGGCATCATATGGCGTTGAAGGTACAACTACTTTAAATCCTGGAAGGTGAGCGAAAAGTGAATAAAGCACTTGAGAGTGTTGAGACGAATCGCCATATCCACCACCTATAGCAGTTATTATAGTAACTGGCATTGGATATTGACCACCACTCATATAATAATTCTTAGCCATGTGATTGAACATCTGATCGAAACCCGCACCTAGAAAGTCAACGAACATGAGGGAAATTACTGGATGTAAACCAGCTGAGGCAGCTCCTACGCCTATTCCCATGAATGTCTGCTCCGTAATTGGCGTATCAATAACCCGTTTTCTTCCAAATTTATCGAAAAGACCCATTGTAAATCCAAAAACTGCTCCCCAATAGGTAACATCTTCACCTAATACTACAATCCTATCGTTTCTCTCCATTTCTTGCCTTATAGCCTCGGCAATTGCTTGTGCTATTCCCCTAATCTTCAAGCAAAAACACCTCTTATAGCCTCAATTGGTTCCGGATACGGACTTTTCATAGCGAAGTCAATAGCGTCTTGAACTTGTTTTCTTGCCTCTTCTCTTAATTTAGCTAACATATCGCTATCAGCGTAATTTAAACGTAATAGTCTATTTTCTAATCTTCTTATGGGATCTAATGAACTCCAGAATTCCACTTCCTCTTTAGTTCTATATTCCTCACCATCTCCCTCGAAATGTCCTACGTACCTATATGTTAAAGCTTCTATCAAAGTAGGACCAAACCCTTTTCTAGCTCTCTCTATTGCCTTTTTAGCTACAGAGTAAACATCTATCACATCCATTCCATCAACTAGATATGAAGGTACGTTGTAAGCTAATCCTCTTTGGTAATGAAAAGTAGTAGACATAACAAAGGATTTCGGAGTAGAATCTGCATATTTATTGTCCTCTATAACTATGATTAGTGGTAATTCCCACGCGCTAGCGATGTTTAAAGTTTCTGCAAATGTGCCATGGTTCGCAGCTCCCTCACCTGCAAACGCAAATGCAACGTTATCCTTCCCTAAGTATTTAAATGCGAAAGCCGCACCAGCAGCTTGCGGAAATGAGGCACCTACAATTCCACTACATGCGAAATTCTTAGATCTATCAAATAGATGCATATGTCCACCTTTACCCTTACATAGTCCAGTAACCTTACCCAAAATCTCCGCCGCTAACTTATTCAAATCAACGCCTTTGGCAATAGCGTGATGATGAGGTCTATGCGTGCTTATAACTGCATCCTCATCTCTACTGCCATATAAAGTTCCTACAGCAACCGCTTCTTGTCCTATGGATAAATGCATCTCTCCTCTTATTATGCCAGAGGCCATATTGAACGGATTCTTTCCCTCATGGTATATTTTCCTTATAGATTCCTCAAAGTACCTTATTGTCATCATCCTCTTATACATACTTAGCAAATCACTCGGCTTTAATCCAGAGTTCTCAATTAGGTAGGATAGATCTTTTAGAGACGGCTCAGGTTTTATAATCATATTAATTAAATTAAATAATGTTCTTAATATCCTTTTCTATCATTATGACATACAAACTCTTATTTACATATAACTTTACTAACGTGAAATGGAATCTCAATGACCTTTAAATCTGGAAACTATCTCTAGGAAGTAGTTAAAAACAGTTTGCGTAGAAGCGTGAAATTTGAATACTCTTAGTGCAATTTACTTTTGCGTCCAACCCTAGATACGGATGGTTAATTCCCAAATGTTAGTGGGTAAGTAAAGTAAGAGCGTTCAATTTCCCTACAGTGACCGCGAAGGGAGATGGAGGAGGATTATTGGATAATCGTTACTTCGATGCTTTAGGAATTAAGATATGAGCAATATTTTTATAAAGAGCTAATTTAAGGTATATTTATGAACGATGTTAAGAAATTTAAGTATTTTACCGTATCGTCATTAGCTTTTGGGACTTGGAGAATTGGTGGGGGATATTGGTATGCCTCCCACAGTATGGATAATCAATGGGTGAGTGCTATTAAAAGAGCAATTGAGTTGGGTATAAGGGTTATTGATACTGCTGAAATGTATGGTAATGGCCACGCTGAGGAGTTAGTTGGAGAAGCCATAAAGGAATTTAGTAGGGAGGATTTGTTTATAGTCTCTAAGGTTTGGCCTAGTCATGCAGATTATGATAACGTAATAAAATCAGCTAAAAACAGTTCCAAAAGAATAGGTTCCTATATTGACCTTTATTTACTTCACGCACCTTCAAGAGTTCCCATATGTAAGACTATTAAGGCCTTTGAGAGGTTAGTTGATGATGGTGTGATAAGGTTTTTCGGACTTAGTAATTTTGATGTAGACGGCATAGAGAGAGCTGTGGAATGCTCTAGTAAATATGATATTGTAGCTATTCAGAATCACTATAGTCTATTAAATAGGGATGATGAGAGAAAGGCATTATCTTATGCCGAACAAAACGGGTTAATGTACATGGCCTATACTCCATTAGAAAACAGTACATTGTCCAGTAATGAATTTCTAGCAAATATAGGTAAAAAATATGGTAAAACCGCTACTCAAGTTGCCCTAAACTGGTATATCTCTAGAAATAATGTGATACCAATAGTTAAGGCTACTAAAATACCTCATGTTGAGGAAAACGCCGGTGCCATGGGTTGGAGATTATCTGAAGAGGACTGGAAAGCTATTGACGCTCACTTCAGGGAGAAAAGTTACTTCTTGGATAAGTTAATTTCTTCTCTAAAATCCATAAGACCATGGACCTAATGAGATGATACAATCAAACGCTGAATTTTCAATTGCATATAAGATTCTTTCAATTCCATAGAGGATTTACCTGCGGTACAAGGACGCGTTTTTTGGCGCAGAATCAAATTCTTTCAATTCCATAGAGGATTAACATGAATGAATTAGAAGAAGAACTAGTATACGAAATAGTTCAACTTTCAATTCCATAGAGGATTAACTTTCACACTCCTCCTCTAATTCTTTTATGAATTTTATACTTCTTTCAATTCCATAGAGGATTAACTAAATCTGGTCTGTGGAAGGTCTTAAACGGGAGGATACACCTCTTTCAATTCCATAGAGGATTAACGCTGCGGTCTCTGGATTCAGCACCTGGGACTCCAGCTGCCGCTTTCAATTCCATAGAGGATTAACATGTGGCTGCAAAGACGTACTTCAGACTCCTTGTGGAGACCTTTCAATTCCATAGAGGATTAACCATGCCACCAGACATACCTTACCTCATCCCACTCATAAATGACTTTCAATTCCATAGAGGATTAACTTATCAAGATCGACAACTATTATCCGCGCGTTCTCAGTTTCTACTTTCAATTCCATAGAGGATTAACACGCCTCTCTGTCTACTCTGAACTTTAAACTTGATAACTTCTTTCAATTCCATAGAGGATTAACATAAATATTACAATACATATAACATCTTACCAAATTACAGTCTTTCAATTCCATAGAGGATTAACTATCCCTTCGAGTTTAGGTTCGACCAAATAGGATCGGGTTACTTTCAATTCCATAGAGGATTAACACCAAACGCAAAAACCAATGATCCTGGCAGCAGTCCTGAACTTTCAATTCCATAGAGGATTAACGTAATAACGTTTAAAGCCGACAAACACATGCTGATAAAAATCTTTCAATTCCATAGAGGATTAACACTTTTAAGATCGAAAATAGTCTAAAAGAGATCATGAGAGATCCTTTCAATTCCATAGAGGATTAACTGGGTCTTCTTTCCAACGACGCTACTGACGCTAACAAACTTTCAATTCCATAGAGGATTAACTTGAACTTTATGGCATCTATGAATTCTAGCAGTAACTTTTCCTTTCAATTCCATAGAGGATTAACAATCCTTTACACCTTTCTTTTGCAAAAGGAAGAAAATTTTTCTTTCAATTCCATAGAGGATTAACCTCTCCTTCCTTATCTCGTGGGTGTCCAACACCCTCATAGACCTTTCAATTCCATAGAGGATTAACAAACAATGTCTTACCGTTTGGTGTTTATACACAAGAATACTCTTTCAATTCCATAGAGGATTAACTTCTTCTATAGTGATTTTTTCCATATTTGCATATATGCAGAACTTTCAATTCCATAGAGGATTAACCCTGCTTCTTTTACTAGCAACTATCCAGCTACTGGATCTCAACTTTCAATTCCATAGAGGATTAACTTCGTCAATATAGCGCGGTATAACGGTAGTTGAAATAAAGGACTTTCAATTCCATAGAGGATTAACTGAGGGTTTTTAAACCCTCATTAACGCCTATCACTCTCCTTTCTTCTTAATAAGTTTTTTCTCTTTTCTTCATCTTGTATTTTTCTCTCCTTCTCTTTATTTTATTCTATTCCCGGGTTTTGTAGGGATTTTCACTTCTTCTCTATAGAGGTAATTGTTTCAGGTTAACGTCCTACCTTCAAGGAAAGTTAGGTTTAAGGGAATACACTTGCAAAAACGGGACAAAAAATACAGAAATATAATATTCACATTATCATTTCCTGCTGATATATTTTTTCTAATTAAAGTAATCATTTACCTATAAGCCACAACAATGTCATGTCTCAGTGGGAAGGATAGAGTGGGGAGAGAGGTTACGTCAAGGTAAAAGCAAAAATATGGGGATAAGGCGCATTAGCAAGGTGTGAAAAATCTAGTTGAATAAGTTTCATCGTTAGGTATCAAAAATAGTTTTAAGATATATTCAACTTGATTGCGTTATTGCCATCCGTAGACGATATTAATACCTAGACTAGAGGATTGGAATAACGAATTTGTGTCCACAATTTTGAAAAACTTCACAAAGGAAGTGCTTCATGGAGTATTATTAATCTATCTAATTTGGTACGTTATTTTTGCTATGGAGAGAATATCAATGTAAGTTTTTGAAAAACCCTACAAAATAAAGCAACTCTGACCAATTTTCAAGGAGTTGATTTTTGGATCTAGCGATAAGGGTAGAGTAGTTCATGAAACTTTAACAAACTTCATTACCTAATTAATCAACTGCTTTGTGTTTTTATTTTATTTGAATTTTTAAAACCCTAGCTATTTTTTAACGTCCTTTCTGTAGCGATGTAGTAAACTGGGTTAGTTTATAAAATGACCATAACCCAATAATTTTGCAAAATATCGTTCAGATTCAAGTTGCATTATATTTTTATCCTTCATGTATGGAATGGAAGACTCAACGAACATTTCGAAACTGAAGGATTGCACTATTTATAATAAAGTAAATTTCTATTATAAAAGGTTATATTAGAAACAAATTCACAAATTGCTTATAGAAGTTAATTTTAAATTTATACTACTATCAAAAGTACCTATGAAGAGAATTTTAGTTGGTTACGATGGTTCTCAAAACGCTGAAAGAGCCTTAGACTTCGCTATAGAATTAGCTAGCAAGTTTTCCGCTAAATTATACATAGTTGAAGTAATAGACCTTACGGTATTTTATAACGCGGGGGTTCTTCCACCATTGGAGGCTACTAGATCCTTAGAAGAGAAAGCTAAAAAGGATATTAAGAAAGCAGTCGAAAAGGCAAAAGAAAGAGGAGTTGAAGCTGATGGAATAACGCTTGAGGGAGATCCTGCAAATACCATTCTACAATTCGCTTCAGATAATCAAATAGATGTAATAGTAGTTGGAAGTAGAGGTTTATCTAAAATACAACGATTAATTTTAGGTAGTGTATCCAATAAGATAGCTCAAGAATCTAAGGTTACTGTTATAATAGTTAAGTAAATAAGGAAGGAATGCTAACCATTTTTTATGTTTGGCAAACTGGTAGCCATAATTGATAAGCTTAACGAGGGTAACATCATAGAGGCTGGTAATGAGTTATTAAGCATAGCCAGAGATTATAAGGATCAAGATAGAATAATAGACCTTCTAGCTGAAATAGAGAAGGAGATAAAAGAGTTTAGAAGCGATAACGAGTTTCTTCACAAGTCGGATTCTCCCTTTGCGGACCTAGTTAGAAGAAGCGTTGAGGAAATGAAGGTGTGTAGGGAAAATAAGCTAAAGGCGTTAATACTTCACACATTATATATCATAAGTGATGGAAATGAAATATTATTAAATATGATTAAAAAAGTTAATGTGGGAAAGCCAAATACATATATATGACCTTTCAATATATAGGCATATGAGCTTTGATGCTGATGTTATAATAGTCGGCGGTGGTTTAGCCGGGCTTTCCACGGCTATTACTGCGAATAGAGAAGGGCTTTCCACAATTGTATTAGAAAGGGGCGAATACTCTGGGTCTAAGAACGTTTCTGGAGGAAGAATGTATACCCACGCCTTATTGCAATTATTTCCAGATGCGCTTGAAAGGGCTCCATTAGAAAGACCAGTAACGAAGGAAACTTATGAAGTATTCTGTGATGAAGGAAAGAAAATCACCTTTTCGTTTGAACATAAGACTAAGAATAGTTATACCATTCTTAGAGCTAAATTTGATCAATGGTTGGCGAAGGAAGCTGAAAATGAAGGTGTTTTAATCTCTTATTCCACATTAGTTACTAACGCTAGGCGAGAGAAGGATTACATTGTGGTGGAAACTAATAGGGGAGAGCTTAAAGCTCCGTTAATTGTAGATGCAGGTGGAGTAACTTCACCCGTATCTAGGTTTCTAGGAATAAAAAAATTGGAACCAAAAACGCTGATGTTAGGGGTAAAGGAGATTTTAGATGTGAAACCAAATTTACCGGAAGATGAAGGAGAGGCTAGAACAATAATGGGGCTCATAGGAAATCTGAAAGGAGGCGGTTTCGTTTACACAAACAAGGATACGTTATCTGTTGGAGTTACAATAAAAGTCGAATCACTTTATAATTCAAACTTACCATCACATGAAATAGTGGAAAGATTTAGAGAAGCTTTGGGAATAGAGGGGAACATCTTGGAGTACTCGGCACATTTAATTCCCTATTACGGTTATGACAAATTAAGTAACCTTTACGATAGGAACTTAATAGTTGTAGGTGATGCGGCAGGATTTTTAATAAACGATGGATTCAATATCAGGGGAATGGATTTGGCAATAGGTTCTGGAATTGTAGCTGGGAAAGCTTTGAAAAAGATTAAAGAAATGAACGATTACAGTAAAACAGATATTTATTACGAAATGTTGAAAGAATCATTTGTATTACGAGACTTAAAAACAGCCTTGAGGTCATTTAAGGTCTTAAATGAGGAGGAGATATTTACAAAATATCCTAAAATCTTGTGTAATACCTTGAGTAAACTATTTACAGTAACAAGTGATGGAAAGGAGAGACCCATAAACGTCTTAATAACTGAAAGTAAAAACGAAAACGTAAATACTACAAAGATGTTATCAGATATTATGAGGTTATTTATATGACGGTAAATCTTTTGAAGAGATTAGGATTAAATAAGTATAATGTCGATAAGAACTCTCACATACAAGTAAATACCGATATTTGCCTGACATGTAAAGATAAACCTTGTACTAAGGTCTGTCCAGCTGGTACCTATGAGCCATCTCCAGATGGAAGAATAATAGTACACTATGAAAGATGTTTAGAGTGCGGAGCAGCATTAGTAGCTTGCCCGTATGGTGCCATTAAGTTCACTTTTCCAGAAGGAGGTATAAGTTATAAATACGGTTAGGATTTTTATGTTAGTGTGAACTTATTAGTAGTTAATCACAGGGATTTAAAGCATCCCAAATCTGGTGGAGCTGAGCAAGTAATTTACGAAATTTCTAGAAGGCTCGTTAGAAAAGGAATTAACGTAACTTGGCTAGCTGAGGAAGTAAATGGATTGCCAAGAGAAGAGGAAATTGAGGGTATTAAAATATTGAGAAAGGGTAACCCCTTAACGTTACATTTTAAAGCTCCTAGTGAGGCAAGAAAATACGAAGTAGTAATTGATAGTGTTGCTCATGCAGTCCCCTTTTATTCTTATTTAGTTAACAAAAATTCGATAGCGTTAATTCATCACGTTCACCAGGATGTTGTTAAATACGAATTAAATCCATTAATGGCTAGAGTTGTCGCGTTATTGGAAAGGAATGTTAAAAATTACGAGAATTTAATAGCAGTTTCCAATACTACTAAAAGAGATCTAGTGGAAAGAGTTGGAGTTAGGGAAGAAAGGATTAAGGTAATCTATAATGGTATTGATCACAATTTGTATAAGCCAGGTAAAAAGGCAGAAGAACCTACTATTCTATGGATAGGGAGGTTAAAGAAATATAAAAACCCTTTAGATGCAATAGAAATCGCTAAGAGAGTAAAGGCCAAACTTATTATGGTTGGTGGTGGGGATTTAGAGGATGAGGTTTCTAGAAAGATTAAGGAAGTTAATGGTAAGTATTTGGGAAGAGTCAATGAAGAAAGGAAGATTCAACTATATCAATCAGCGTGGATTGTTATAGTTACGTCTTTCATAGAGGGTTGGAGTATGGTAACAGTAGAGGCTAATGCTTGCGGTACTCCAGTTGTAGCTTATAATAAAGGGTCCTTACCAGAAATAATCAATAATGGGGTAAATGGTTACGTGGTTGAATATAAGAATATTGAAGGTATGAGCAAAATCATAAATGAACTACTTAGTAATGAAGATATGATGAAAAAGATGTGGAAAACCAGTTACGAGGAATCCTTGAAATACGATTGGGATAAAAGTGCTGATGAATATTACAAATATTTACAAAACTTTAGCAGATGAGATTTATCAAATAGTAGGAAAACTGTTCGATTAAAATTATTTGTTGTTTTACGATTCTCGTCATCAAGACGTTCCATAAAGTGTGTACTCAAGTTAGGAAGTGACATACTATCGCTTCTAATAGCCAAAATTTATGGGGACAACTTCCTCTTAATAGACAGCTTAACTTTTTACGTAACTCGTTAAAAAGATAAGGCTTAGCCAAATCCTTTGCATTCAACAAGGGCTTTATTTGTACGTTAATTAATTACTCTTCCTTAAAATAAAACCTAGTTAACGCATCGATAATCTTTTGTCTCCCATCATCTATTCCCTTTTCTACTAAACATTTATAATACAAACTACTATTGTTTTCTAGGTTTGCACACTCATTTTTTGCTTTTTTAATTAGCTCCTCACCTTCTCTGATCATTTTACCAAGTTCTTCATCCCTTGAACTTGCTAAGTCCTCTATCTTTTTAACTATCTCCTTGAGCTTGTTTATAGCATCTCTGGAATAAGTTCCATAATAACTTGCAATTTCGATATATTCATTGCAAATTTCAATTTTAATTTTATCGCAAATATGGAAGCATATATGTTCTTCTGGATATAAGTATATGACTGGCTGGAAGGAAGATGCTGATTTGATCAATAAAGCGGTATTCCTTCTTTTACATATTGGACATCTAAAAGTTGTTATCATTCTAACTATTTAGTAATGTTATTTTCTTGTATTTAACTCTCTGGGAGTTAAGAGAGTGAAAGTCCACATCGGTATAATGTCATCGTTAAGATATAAATTTCGGAACTAGCTGAACATGAACATAATAGAAGTAATTTATGCCTTCATGATGGCACTACGAATCTAGAAAAACAATGGCTAAGCTAATGAGCATCTAGATGTTTTCTTTAACGGCTAAATAAAGCAATATAAACGATTATCTTGTTAAATAATTATATTTAAATATGCTAAAGCTTATTAATCTAAAATGTAAATATCACTTATGGATTCAACAATAATGGACTATAATCTCAATATAAAGTCCATCTTCTGGAGAGTAGAAAAGTTATACAGAGATAGGGAGATAATATCTAGAACACATGAGGGAATAAAACGTTATACATACGCTGATTTCGCATTAAGGGTTAGGAAATTAGCCACATTGCTAACTAATCGAAAGTTAGCTGGTGAGAGAGTTGCGTCAATAGCTTGGAATACACATCGCCATTTAGAACTATACTTCGCAGTCCCACTATTAGGCGGAATTTTACATACGGTTAATGTAAGGTTTCATGAGTCAGAGATGGATTACGTAATCAGAGAGATGGAAGATAGAGCTATATTCCTAGATAAGGACATAACTTACAAAAACAATGCGTTGCCAATTTTCATTTTTGATGAAAAATATGACGAAGAAGTGGATTCGCAAGAACCATTTAGTGACTTTCCAGACGTAGATGAGAAGCAAGGCGCAATTGCTTGTTTTACTTCTGGAACAACCGGAAAACCTAAGGGAGTTATATACAGTCATAGGAGTGTGTTTATTCATTCTTTATCTTTACTTGCAAGTGACGTATTAGGTATTTCCTCCTCAGATACTGTATTACCAATAGTGCCAATGTTTCATATATCAGCGTGGGATTTACCTTTTGCCTCACTAATGACCGGAGCCAGATTAGTTTTACCTGGTCCTAGACCTAAGGCGGAGGATATTGTAAAATTAATAAAGGATCATAAGGTAACTGTCGGGGTAGGTGCTCCCACTGTTTGGATAGATGTAGTAGCTTACGTTGAGAGAGAATCATTGGATTTATCTCCATTAAAAGTCGTAGTTACAGGGGGAGCAGAACCACCTTTAGGATTAATTAAGAAACTAAAAGAGTTAGGAGTTAAAACGTATCATGCTTGGGGTATGACAGAAACCGAGGCTATAGCCACAATTAATAAGAGTGATGATATAGAGAAAATGTCTGAGCAAGGTTACCCAATTCCCGCCTTCGAAATTACGTTAATGGATCCTGAAGGAAAGGAATTGCCTTGGGATGGGAAATCAGTAGGAGAGTTGGTTGCCAGAGGGGCGTTTGTAACTAAAAAGTACTTTAACAATCCATCTAACATATTAGTTAATAATAGGTGGTTTAGAACTGGTGATGTAGCTAAAATAAATCAAAATGGAAGTGTTAAAGTAGTGGATAGGCTCAAGGATTTAATTAAAAGTGGTGGAGAATGGATAAGTAGCGTAGATTTGGAAAATGCAATAATGTCATATGAAAAAGTACTAGAAGCTGTAGTAGTTGGAGTGAAAGATGAGAAATGGGGCGAGAGACCAATAGCACTAGTAGTTAAGAAGCCTGGAAAGGAAGTTACAGAACAGGAAATCATTGAATACTTGAAATCATTGAATAGATTTCCAAAATGGTGGTTACCAGATAAAATAATATTCGTCGAATCAATACCTAAAACTAGTACTGGAAAACTAGATAAAAAAGTGATAAGAGATCAGCTAAATACTATCTTAAAGTAATACATAGTTGTTATAAATGGGAAAAAGATACGAAAATGCTTTGCGGGCTTTTTCAAAACCTACGTTACTCTTTGGATTCTCCTTATGGTAAAAATGATGTTAAACCAGATAGTTTACAAATCCCCCACAAAACAATACGGAAAAAGCAAAAAATTATATGAAAAATAAAAGTTAATGTCGCACCCAAATTTTTAAGGAGTTGGAAAAGATAGGACGAAAGCATGGCATAACTAAAAAAGTGAGCTAATAATAGGTGCATCATAAGAATTACTAACAAATATATAACTAGCGAAAATTGGTATTTGGTATGGAGAGAAAAGTTTAAGTACTGTGACACAAAAATATTACCTAAAAATAAAGGCAGAGGTTAGCGTCTAGATTGCTCATCAAGCCTCAGTTTGGCCCCTGTTCATTATCCCCCTGCTGTTCCCATTGTTAATCACGATAACTTTTTGAACCCTACATTTAATAAACCCATCGAAAACTGTCAAGAGAGTATCCTACTTGTATAAAATTGAATAATATCAGTTTCTCTTGAATTAAAGAAATATAAAATACTATGGAAATATTAGAAATTAGTTGAATTTGGCTAAGAGATAAAAAGAGGGTAATACTTATGAGAGACTGGGAGAATATAATACCATGAAACCCTAAGCTGATATAGTTTAAATTGTTTATGGTTGAAGGAGTTCAACTATAACGGTTAATCTTCATTACTTAGTACCCCCTAAGTAACTTAGGAGGGGGTAAGTTATAGCGTTGTTTGATCCGAGACCAAAGAGAACATTGAAAGATATTTTTGACAGAGAAAAAAAGATATAGAGTTATTGAAAAATCATTAGGTTTACCTTTGAAAGAGATTAACAAAAAGTTAAGGAAAATGAAAAGTACTTTATCGCTGATAAGCTTTTAGCTGAATCATTATAAAGAAATGGGTAATTCCTTTAATCAAGAGTGTAAGTGTACTCGTAGTCAAAAATTTTTATATATGTGTTCTCGTTATCAAGATAAAATAGAAATCAAATTAATGATATTAATTTTCTTCATCAAGTTTGAAATCTAGTGCATGAGGTCTATAACTTAAACAACACCTTGATTGTTGCAAAAATTTTTAGACCTATAGGTTATCATGGCATCAGAAAAGGAAAGATATTAAAAAATGTCAACTCATCCTTATCTTGATAATTTATAAATTAACTGCAGAATATATTAATTATGCAATATACGATTCACGCCATAACCCACAATAAATGGGATAATTCGTTAACTCCCATAATGAGTATAACTGATGGAGATATAATTACTGTGGAAACTAAGGAAGCATCAGATGGTCAGGTTACACCAACATCTAATGAAAAAGATCTCCTTAAGTTAGACTTTTCTAAAATTCACCCGCTAACTGGGCCAATAGAAGTCAAGAATGCAGAACCGGGTGATGCAATAGAAATAGAATTCTTGGAGTTTAAGCATAAGGGATGGGGATGGACTGGTGTACTTCCCGGTTTCGGATTTCTGGCTGACGAGCAATATACCGCACCAATAGACCTTCAAGGTCCTGCGTTAAAAATTTGGAAAGTTGATGAAAAGTACGCTTACGCTAAGTTTGGAGACCTAAATGTGAAAATACCAATTTATCCTTTTCCCGGCGTAATTGGCACTGCGTTGCCTTATAGGGGTAAATTAAGTACAATACCTCCCAGAGAAAATGGGGGAAATATGGATATAAAGCACTTAACAGTAGGAACTAGGTTATATCTTCCTGTGTTCGTTAAAGGGGCTTTGCTCTCAATAGGAGATACTCATTTGGCTCAAGGTGATGGTGAAGTTTGTGGCACCGCAATAGAGGCTCCTATGGAGGTTACAATGAGAGTTAGGCTGATAAAGAACCTTGGGATAACTCAACCACTCTTCGTTACAAAGAAAGTAAAGGAAATGGAATATGGAGAATATATAGCTTATCCGGGGATAGATCCTAATTTATGGAATGCGTCCAAGAAAGCTATAAAGGGTATAATTTCAATATTGTCTAAGTATATGGCTCCAGTAGAGGCGTATATATTAGCTAGCGTCGCCGTAAATCTTAGGGTTAGTGAAGTCGTGGATGTTCCAAACTGGATTGTTACAGCTTACTTACCAAAGGACATATTTGAGACTGAAATAGAGATCTTTTGATAATTATGTTCTAAACTTTGTGGTAAAGATGAAAAGCCCCTCATAAAAAGTATAAATAAGACAGTCCATAGCGTTACCATGAAGGCATAAATTATTCTAGGCTTTTTGCATTTATTTTCACACTTTATTTCACGCAAGTATTATCTTTTGCTCCTTATAGAGAAAATATAACTACCTAAAATTTTTAACTATTTGATGACATTATGGGACAGTTATACAGAATTTTGCAACTATGGTTACAAATTGAATAGAGGTTTACATTCAGTATGAGTACTCTACTACCACTACGTACAAGCAGTCAAATGTAAGCATGCAATTTACGTGAAGGCTAGGGTAAAGTCTTCCCTAAATTATTAGCGTGAGCGATAAGTTAACAAGCTTTCAGTTAAAGTTTTAATTGTTAGGGTAAGTTGTGTTATCTATGGAAACAAAGATATTAGGTTGGTCTAATGAAAAGATTTCTCCACTAATTTTAGGTTCATGGGAATACGGTACTCCTTCAATAATAGATGAGAACAATGCTGTAAGAATAATAGGGAAGGCAGTTGAATTAGGTGTAAACGCTATCGATACTGCGGAATCATATGGCAATGGTTTGTCAGAAACTGTGATAGGTAAAGCCATAAAACGTTTTAAGAGAGAGGATGTTTTCATAATAACAAAGGTTTCAATAGATCATCTTCGATACGATGATGTGTTAAGGGCTGCAGAAGGTAGCCTAAAGAGGCTCGACACGAACTATATTGACCTATATTTAGTTCACTGGCCTAATCATTACGTACCCATAAGAGAAACAGCCAAGGCAATGGAGAAGCTATTTAATGATGGGAAAATTAGATATATAGGCTTAAGTAACTTCTCTTTACCGCTACTGAGAGAATTTAGGGAACATCTATCTAAGACTGATGTAGTAGCTAACGAACTTCACTATAACGTTTTGTTCAGAGACGTCGAAAAGGAGGTATTGCCATACATGCTAAGGGAAAATATAGCGCTACTAGCCTACGATTCCTTAGGATTAGGTTATCTCATAGGGAGAAAGGAAATCAGAAATGAGTATAAGTGGTACGTTTTAGCTAGGGAAGCATATGTCAAAAACCTAGAACCATTAGTGGAAGAGATTAAATCAATAGCTAAAGAATTGGGTAAGACTCCTGCACAAGTAGTCCTAAATTGGCTTATTAGTAAAGAAAACGTATTTGCAATTTTCAATACAACAAATGAAGATCATCTGAAGGAGAATTTAGGAAGTTTAGGCTGGAAACTGAGAGAAAGTGACGTTAAAAGATTAGATGAGAGTGTAAGAAAAGTTATAATAGATTATTTCACAAGGTAAATAGCTCAGAATATTAGATATTTTATTTAAGTGTACATTTTTATAATTCCATTTAGATTATAATAAGGAATAAACATGGGTAGTTTATTAGATAAAGATCCTGAGCTAAAGGCATTGTATGAGAAGGGATTAGAAGTCAGGAAAAAAGTAATGGGTAAGGAATACGTTGAGAGGTCCTTACGCGAGGCTACAGATTTCAATAAGGAACTGCAAGAAATGGTTACAATTTTCGCTTGGGGATTAATATGGACGAGAGATGAGGTTATTCCTAGAAAAATAAGAAGTCTAATAAATATTGGGATACTTAGTGCGTTAAATAGGCAAAATGAGCTAAAATTGCACATAAAAGGGGCAATAAGAAATGGATGCACTGAAGAGGAAATAAAAGAAGTATTATTACAAGTTGGAGTATACTGTGGTTTACCAGCGGCTATGGAAGCTTTTAAGATAGCCCAAGAAGCCATAAAAGAAGTTAAAGAGGAAGAAGCAAAAGAAAAGAAATAATGAAATGAAAAAGGAAGGAAAGATTCAAAATGAAATGGATGAGCAAAACTACGTAATACTATCCAACTAGAATTATACAGCAATATTATTAAGTAATTTGTTTTTCCAAGATTAACAAAATGTAGCAGATGGGAGTACAATCTGATTGCTTTATGGGGGTATTTGTAGGCATTACATTCTTCGCCTCTAACAACTCAACTAATTTACACTATGAATTAGTAGGAAACTATCTGTTTGGCAACGTTCTTTTTTACGAGGAGAATATGGGGAAAAGTAGCGTAAGTTTTGAAAAACCCAACAAAGTACAGTGGGATATAAGTTAGTTATAGAAAGCATATCTTCTTATTAACTAGCTTTACTTAGTTCTCTTTATGCCATGCAGAGGATTACATGCAGTACCAGCTGGTCCTTACGAGTTTCCAGAACTCACTACTATTTACGTAGTATGTGGGGAAAAGCTCAACGTAATGATAGATGCGGGAGTAAGCAATTCAGTAATGGATTCATCATTTTTAGATAAACTTGATTTAGTAATTCTTACACACATCCATATAGATCATATTGGATTATTGCCAGAGATCTTAGAAACTTACAAAAATGTTAAGGTTATGGTAAAAAGTGGTTTCAAAAAGTACCTAACAAGCGATGATGGGGTAAAGAGATTAAATCGAAGTTCAGAGGAGGTACTGGGCGATTTATATTATATTTATGGAGAATTCAAGAAAATTGATCCGGATAGAGTAGTAGAGGTTAATGGTGGAGAAACTATTGACTTAGGAGATGGGAAAACTCTTAAGGTAATTTACACTCCAGGTCACGCTAAGCATCATCTTTCAGTAATGGTAGATGATATTCTGTTCACTGGAGATAGTGGTGGAGCATACTTTAATGGTGTGGTAATACCCACAACACCTCCACCATTAGATTACGAAAATTACATAAATAGTTTAAAACTGCAAATATCATTAAAACCAAAAGTAGTAGGATTAGGCCATGGTGGTTTAGTCACTCCTAACGTATTAGAACAACATTTGGAACAAATGATTGAGAGGAGAACAATTGATGTGAATGAATTGGATATAGGGGGAATAGGTGGGGAGATACTCAGAAAACAATTAGAGGTTAACCTAAAAGGGTTGATGGACGCTTTGAGTAAATAAAATGCATTATTTGGTTTATGAAATCTACTAGACTATAAAACTAAAGAGAAAAATATTATGTATCAGATTAATGATAGTTTTGGAATTTTCCTTTCATAAAATGCTTTGTAGGGTATTTGCAAACTATCTGGTCTAATACGTTTTTCTATGAAGAAAGTGCTAAAAATAACGTAAGTTAAGTTTTGAAAATCAACAAACTATCCATAAAAACGTCAGATTAGAATACATTTAAATGCCCCCACAGCGCTCAGTTATTTAAGTTAATTAGACAATGTATGTATAGTAGTACTAATATCTGTGTTAATCTATTTAACCAGTTTAGTATAAAATTTTTATTTGCAGATATTACATTTTATTAAGAATGAGGAATGAGAGAATGGATTTAACTATTAGAAAATGTGGATCTCAACCTTCTAATAAAGGCGACCCGAGATTCTTTGTCGGGAACGTCCGCATTGATCCGTTATATGAGGCAGATGAGCCAGCAAGAGTAGTTGCTGCAAGTGTTACTTTTGAACCTGGAGCTCGTACCAATTGGCATTTTCATCCATTAGGACAACTGTTAATCGTGACCTATGGCTGTGGTATTATTCAAACATGGGGTAATCCTCCAAGGAAAATTAAAGCTGGTGACGTTATATGGACTCCTCCTGGAGTGAAGCATTGGCACGGTGCCACAGCTACAACTGCAATGACACATATTGCTATCCAAGAAAAACTTAACGGCAAAACAGCTGAGTGGTTAGAGAGGGTTAGCGATAAGGAGTATGAGGAAGCTCAAAGTGCATCAGAATAAAATTTTAAAACTCTTTTTCTAATTACTACTCTTTAATGATAAAAATTGAATATTTCTTTCAATTGTCTTAGTTTCCATGATAATTGAAAATTAAATACAAATTGTATGAAATGTAATGAGACTCAAACCCAAAACATTTCTGCAGTGAAGCTACTCGTCATAAAAGATTTTTAATAAAAGAATATCTTTAAATGATTTTATTTATCATTACATAAAGAGTCGAATTCTATACAATTTATAAACTATCCCTTAATTATCTTAAAAAATCCCTTATAAAATAGTCATAATGCGTCGACTTTAAATTTACTTGACTAAGTAAATATTAACCATGGAACACGTTAAGATATTAGCCTTTGCAGGCAGTTTAAGGAAAGACTCGTATAATAAAAAACTATTGAAAGTAGCACAAGCGTTATTGCCTAGTAATGCTACTATGGAAATCTTCGACTTAGAGGGAATACCACCATTTAATCCAGATTTAGAACCACCAGAGATAGTGAAAACATTTAAGGCTAAGATAAAGTCTGCAGACGCTTTGCTAATAGCGACTCCAGAATATAATTATTCGATACCTGGAGTATTAAAGAACGCTATAGATTGGGCGTCGTTTCCTCCAAACGATAATGCCTTTGATGGTAAACCGGTTGCTGTAATCAGCGCTTCCATAGGTATGTTAGGTGGAGCTAGAGCACAATATCATCTGAGACAGATCTTTGTGTTCTTAAACATGATACCAGTCAATAGACCAGAAGTATTCGTAACTTTCGCTCATAAAAAGTTTGACGAAAATGGAAATCTAATGGATGAGGACGCTAAAAAATTCCTCAAGCAATTATTGGAAAACTTAGTTAACCTAGCAAAGCTAGTGAAGATAGGTAAGGAGATGAAGATACTAGCTAACTGATTTTTTATTTATTTTTATATATATATAGAACTTGCTTTAGCTTTTATAAGGCGCCAATTGGCTTAACTAAAACTTAAAAATACTAATTATTAGCTTTTATTTCTATAGCAAGTTAGCGAGTACAGAATTACGATTTTACTTAGAGTGAACCATTGACTTCATTTTAATATGCAAGCTATTCCAAAATTTCTTTCACCTTCTTAAATATTGATGGATTACCTAAAACTATTAATTCGTCACCCACTTCAAGTTCAGTATCTCTATGGAAATATGGATCTATTTTATTGTTTCTTATTATAGCTAGGGGTATTATATCATTTGGTAATTCACTGATTTTCCTCTTTTTCCTTACTTGAAATATTCCAATTATTAAATCGCTAACTCTATCTGGAAATATTAGACCAGCTATGTTACTGGAGACAGCTGCTGCAGCGGCTATTCTCCCTACTATATCTTCTCTAGGTATAACGAGATCTGCCCCAGCGGTTTTAAATAAGTCTGATAAAGAAGCATCTCTAATTGCCACAACGACTTGAAGAGGTGGATTAAGCTTTTGTATCTTAAGTGTTATCAACAACGCTTCCATATCGTCATTCATTACAATTATCGCATTTCTAGCTTCAGCTATCCCCGCTGTTAATAGGCTATTATCATTCTTTGGATCTGCCAGTATTACACTATCTCCTCTGATATTTGTTGCAATATCTTTAGAATTAGTTAACACTATATAATCTACGCCAAGTCTTTCTAACCTTCTTACTGCACTTAAAATCTCACTTCCATCTCCTATTATAACAGTGTGCTTTCTCATATGCTTTCCCTTCCATCTGGCCTTCGCATCGTTCCACGTTGTTCTGCTTATTAAAGTAGCTATTATAGATTGGACTATACTGGTATATAATCCTACTGCGAGAATAATAGTCAAAGTCAATATTATCTTCTCAATTGAAGGCATTTGAAATATATTAGGCGAATATAACCCAACTGTAGTTACAACGTTAACTCCTGCATAAATTGCCGAGATCCAATCTAAATGTTGATATGTAACGAATACTAAAGCATTAATAAGTACGGCAGTACTCATCAGGATCAATTGAATGTAAATCCTTCTGAGAACAGAATACGGGGCAATAAGGTTTTCCAAAATGGGTATGATTACTCTATTCCAAACCTTTTCCTTGTTCACAAAGCACGATTATCCTTTTATTTTAAAAAGTTTACCACAATAAAAAGTAATTTACTCTAACCTAGATCAGATACCCTTTCGCTATTCTTCACTAGCAATTATAAATACGCTGATGTTTTCGGAAAGTCCTTTTACGATATGGGTCTTTAATCATGGCACCTTTACATGATCATTTATGAAGAACAGTCCTGGAAATGAGTTATAAAGAAGAGCACAGCGAGATTATCTACGTACTAATAAATCTTAGTCATTTTAGTTACGAGAATATTTGATGAGAAAGCGTATCCATAGACAGAAGCTATAATCAAATAAATATCTTGAAATTCGAATGCGTTTATCATTTACGAGCAATTTTTAGTTCATTATAAGCGTTTAAAAATTAATTTCATATAATAGATTAGCTATTATTAATTCCTTATCATAATCCAATTGACCTTAAGTAAACTGTTATATTTGGTTGGAACTTTCATTTTCTCGTCATAGTGAAGTTCTGTTCCCGTAAAAAATAGTTTGAAGCAGTGGTAAACTGTTTCCACGAAATTCTGCGAATTAGTCTAGATGTGAACGTAAAAATCCAGAATAGCGGTGAGGTAAGATATACGAGAAACCCTACATCAAAGCAAATTATTATCTTTTTCTCAAGGAAAAAATTTACTAGTCGCCTATCGCTAAACCTCATTTATCACTTTTATGAAGAATTGAAAAGCTTGAGAAGATTGTGATTGTACGAATACCAAGTAATTATCTTTCATCCCTACAGTATAGTATACACCACCATATTGGCTAACAAAACTTAGATTAAAGTACTTTGCACCATTAATAGATGAGATTGTTACATTTTGACCCGCACTCATTAATAGATAGTTAAACAAATAAGTTATGTTAGACGATTTCGCTATATCTATTGTAGTATAATAATTATTATAAGATATAGTCTCAAAGTACAAGGTGTAGTTTTGCGTAGTTGCATTTCCGAACTCTAGAAGCGTAATGGTTTGATTAGCAGGTATTAGTAATGGATTAAGAGTTGGAGTTAAACCATTTCCATCCCTTAATGTTTCGACCTCGAGACTTTCTAACTTACTTAGATCAAATGGAGTGGAATTCCCAGTTATATTTGCAAGAATGAGATATTTACCAACTTTTATTCCCTTTAATGTAGTTGTTGTATTTAGCTGAAGAACATCAATCGTAACTGACTGATTTCCCTTTTGAATATATTCTTGATATAGGGAAGTAGCACCGGGATATTGCTGATAAACAGCATTGCTGTAATTTTCTTCATATAGCCCAGTTATGTTCCATCCTTTTCCCAAGGTAGAAGAGATTTGAGATTGGGTAGGAAATACTACCTTTGAGACGTTAACTTGTTGCGTGAAATTACTATTATGTAACAAAATTACTATACCGGCAATTATTAGGGCAACCGCGACTACTGCTATCACTATTTGATATAGTTTCATGCTATTTACTCATTTTAGACTATAATAAAGTCACTCCATTGGGACAACTTCTAGTTCTTTTTCAGTTAATCTCATTTCTCCGTAAACTTCATCTTCATGAAATCTCAACTTAAACCCTAATTTTCTACCAATTTTTATCATTGGGATGTTTTCTGGTAGTGTATAGAATTTTATTACACTCAATTTCATTTCCCTAGCCTCTTCAATAAGCTTTTTAACCAATAATGTGCCTACTCCTAGATTTCTATAGTTCCTATTTACCACCAAGGAGAATTCACCATCTTTATGTAGAGAGGCTTCTCCTATTACGTTTCCATCAATTTCCGCTAAATAGGTAACATGATCCTCATTTGATGCAATTCTTTTAGCGTCATCCTCTGTTATCCTATATAAGTGAAAGAACCTCAAATACAGATCTTCGTCGCTCAAGGAATTATATAGTTTGTATATCTTCTCCCAATCCTCTTTTGTAGCCTTCCTTATCTTTACTTGTTCACTCATCTTACTTATACTTATCAGTTGGGGTTTAAATAGATTACTGTAATATTTAAGCACACAATCTAAGTCATATAAATTTAAAATGATTTATTAACAAACCTAGTTTAAATGAATAGTTTTTATCACGCAAATTTGCAGGTCTTACAATAAGGAAAAAGAGAATTTAGCAACTTCACTAAACACTCCTCTTTATTCTCACTATTGCACTCAAATAACTTGTACCCAATTTTAATAGCTTGATCTACTTTATTTCCATTAATTTGTTTAACGATAAGTACGTCAATTGTACTTGCGTTTACACCTTTTCTTATTAATCCGTCATCACTTATTAGATAAGCTGAATTATCGTCTTCAAATCTTACCAATACTTCTCTTTTACTCATATTAAATATTAACACAATGAAACTTAAAAATGTATACAGTATGTTTAGAAGCTTACATGACTTCTTCTACGAGTTTATGGTGTGAATTAGTTGGTTTGTCAAAAACATTAGTAGCAATCGCCATTATCCTTTCTCACTTATAGTTTACCAAACTTTAGCGGAGAAAAAAGATAATATAGAAACTATTACTAAAAAATGTATTTAATACAATTATTATCCAAGTTCTAAATAATTTCTTCAAGGCTATCATCTTCGTGTTAAAAGAGTTTATGTTTCTCATCTCCGATTTAATCTTTTCTTAAGAGATTATAACTCCTCTATCAAAAGTTTAAATTATATAGCGATTCCAAGTGAATACAGTCTTTTAAGTTTTTATTAGATTTACATAACATAATATCTCTCCTTACCATTGTTTTTAAACATTAGGAAGTATGTTCATATTTTTAGTAGGGATACTCTTATTTACCATAATATCTATAATTATATACTGATACCTCATGCGAATAAGTTGGATGATAGGCGGTGCCCAAGGATCAGGCGTAGATACATCAGCAAACATCTTCGGCAACGCCGTAGCCGCAAACGGGTACTACATTTATGGAAATAGGGAGTATTACTCAAACATTAAAGGAAGACACTCATATTTTAACTTAACAATAAGTGATAAACCTCCTAGGAGTATAGCACAGCAAGTTGAAATACTGACTAGTTTTGATGCGGAGACCATATTCCAACACTTTAATGAGATAAAGGACGTTCTAATATATAACACAGAGGTGGAAAATACTAAAGTAGAGCAAGTTCAAAGTATGGAACCAGAAATTGCTGAAGAAATTATCCACTTCTTGAAGGAGAAAGGTTATGGTACTACAGTTAAGGATGTGATAAATTATCTAAAGAAGGATAAAGGAATAAAGGTAATACCAATAGATTACCAAGAAATATTAAAGAAGGTCGCTGATCAAGCAAAAGTGCAGTTAAGTGTAGCTGATAGAGCGAAGAACACCATAGCAATAGCAGCCTCATATAAACTTCTGGGATTAAAGGACCAACATTTGTTCAACTCTATATCTAGAACCTTTAAGCAGGAAATTTTCGCTAAAATAAATACCGTTGCAGCCCAATTAACAATGCAGAACATTCAGCCAATTTACAACTTACCAGAATTGCCAAACAACGAAGAGAAGATAAATCTAGATGGAAACACTGCAGTGGCAATAGGTAAGATTTATGGCGGATTAAGATTCCAATCTTATTACCCAATTACTCCGGCTAGCGATGAGAGTGTATATATAGAGGCACACCAGACAGTATTCACTATAGATCCTAAGACTGGGGAAAAGAGAAAATCTACAGTAGTAGTAGTACAGGCTGAAGACGAATTAGCTGCAATAAATATGGCATCTGGTGCAGCTTTAACTGGTGTCAGAGCAGCTACTGCTACTTCCGGCCCAGGATTTTCACTAATGGTAGAGGGAATAGGCTGGGCTGGGATGAACGAAGTACCAGTTGTAATAACTTATTACATTAGAGGAGGTCCGTCCACTGGCCAACCAACTAGAACATCACAAGCTGACTTAATGTTCGCACTAAATGCAGGACACGGTGAGTTTCCTAAAATAGTCATAGCCTCTGGTGATCATATGGAAGCTTTCCAGGACGCGACATGGGCTCTCAATTTAGCCCAAAAATATCAGACTCCCGTTATTCATCTAGTTGATAAAGCCTTAGCTAACTCATATTCAATCATTCCTAAAAAGTTCCTTGGAATGGAGAACGTGAAAATAGAGAGAGGCAAAATCATAATTAACGCAAATATTCCAGAATTAAAGAGGTTTGAAATAACTGATGATGGCATCTCTCCATTTGCTCCATTAGGTACAACTAGAATCCACTATACTGGAGACGAACATGAAGAATATGGCTTCATATCGGAAGCTTCAAAGAACAGAGAGAGAATGTATGAGAAAAGAATCAAGAAATTATTCACTGCCGATAAGGAAATTCCAGAAGAGGATAGAGTTAAGGTTTATGGTGATACTAACTCTAAAATAGCAATTATAACTTGGGGTTCTCCGAAAGGAGCCATATTAGATGCTATGGAAGAATTAGAGAATGAGGGAATTAAACCAATGCTGATTCAGATAAGGATGTTCAATCCATTCCCTAAGAACTTAATGAAGAAGTTGTTGAGCGGGAAAGAGTTTATAATCGATGTTGAGAGTAATTACTTTGGACAGGCTGGTGAAGTGTTGAAGTTAAATACTGGAATTGAACCTACACATTACATATTAAAGTGGAATGGTAGACCCATGATGAGGGATGAGGTAAAGGAAGGTATAAAACAAATTGTACAAAAAGGAGAAAAGAGGGTGGTGTTACATGGCGGGGCTTAAAGTAGAGTGGAATGATTGGTGCCCTGGATGTGGCAATTTCGGTATACTAAGTGCTGAACAGCAAGCAATTCAGGAACTGGGATTAGATCCTAAGAAAGTGATATTAGTTAGTGGTATAGGTTGCTCTGGAAAAATACCACATTTCATGAGATTACCAACCAGTGGTGTGCACACACTTCACGGTAGAGCATTAACATTTGCTTTAGGCATAAAATTAGCTAACCCATCATTAGAAGTTATAGTTAATGGAGGAGATGGAGACCAATTAGGTATTGGTGTTGGGCACTTTGTAAGTGCAGGTAGAAGAAACGTAGATATAACTGTAATAGTCCATGATAATGGAGTTTATGGATTAACTAAAGGGCAAGCGTCACCAACACTCAAACTGGGTGTTAAGACAAAGAGTTTGCCTAAACCCAACATTAATTCTGATGTTAATCCTATAGCACTTGCCATTAGCTCTGGCTACACTTTTGTTGCTAGAGGATACGCTTACGATGTAAAGCATTTGAAAGAATTAATAAAGAAGGCTATAAAGCATAAAGGCTTAGCAATGATTGACGTTTTACAGCCATGCCCAACATATAACGATATCCACACTAAGGAATATTATGATAAGAGAGTTTACAAACTTGATGACGATCCAACCTGGGATCCTGTAGTTAAAAAGCCTGAAGAAGCAGAAGAAAAAATGAGCAAAGCTATAATTAAGAGTATGGAATGGGGAGATAGAATACCCATTGGTGTGTTCTATCAAAATGAATTAGTGTCAACTTATGAACAAAGAATTGCTGAGAGGTCACCATCATATCTGGACAATCCTCCAGCCAATGATGTAATAGAGTTTGAAGGAAAGCCAACTACAGATATTGAAGATATATTAAAGGAAAGAAGAGTTACATAAGATTAAATAATCTATATTTTAACAATAATTTCTTTTTCTTTCTTTAATTTCTTTAGTAACTAAGGTCTCTTAGTAGTTAGTCTTTACTAACTCTATTTTTTGGTTATGAAGAAATTGAAGAGAGCTGACATTATATCAGCATGTAGATAAATTCTATAATTTCTCCATTTCTTAAATCTCAATGTGTATTTTTACATCATAGGCTATATAATATCAATAATTTATATATTAGTAGTTACATAACGAGCTTTGATATCTAATTAGTAAGTTATATGAAATCTTTTTATAAATAAGTAGTAAAATAACTGGAAATTACGCGTTAGATGAATACTTTGTGGGGTGTTTGTAAAGTATCTGGTTTTGAACGTTATTTTTACCATGAGGAGAATACAAAAAGTAACGTAAATTTTGAAAAATCCCACAAAGCATTAGATGAAAGTCTTTGTTCAAAATTGAAGATGAGGAATTGACATTTATTCTCAATAACTTTCACGTTATATTCTTAAGATTCCCTCACGTAAAATTACCCACAATTGACAATCTCAGTTGGTATAAGTTAGTCTAAATAATTTACAAAAAATAGTACTGAGATAAATTAAAGCGAAACCTTTATACTCTCCATAAGCGGTTTATACGAGTTTTTGGCTAGCATCATGTTGTAATATCTATTTATGAAATCTTAAAAACTATCAATAACATTCATATGTGAGATAGAGTTGCCGGAACTCAAAATTGTTGTCTCAATAAAGCAAGTTCCAGATGCTGACGACCTACGAATTGACCCTGTAACGAATAATTTAGTAAGGGAAGGAGTTCCCGCTGTTATTAATCCCCCCGATTTGCACGCTATAGAGGAGGCTGTTAGATTAAAGGAAAGATATGGGGCAAAGACTATAGTGTTAACAATGGGTCCTTCTCAAGCTGAAGCTGCATTAAGGGAAGCTCTTGCTATGGGAATCGATGAAGCTTACCTTATAAGCGATAGAGCTATGGCAGGAGCGGATACATGGGCAACTTCATATACAATATCTAAGGCAATTCAAAAATTAGGTGGGGCTGATCTCATAATTTTTGGAAGGAGGGCAGTAGATGGTGAAACTGAACAAGTTGGACCTCAGACTGGAAAGTGGCTTGGAATTCCAGTAATTGGATATGTTAGTGAAATAAAGAGTTTAGATAAACAGAAAATAGTAGTTACAAGAACTACTGAATTTGATGAAGAAGTTATAGAGGCTCCAATTCCTGCTGCAATAACTATCCTTGAAACCGCAAACAAACCTAGACAACCAGATATAATGAGCTTGATTAAAGCTAAAACTGCAAAAATTACTGTCTGGAATAAGGATGATATTAAGGCTGAACCGGACAAAATTGGTTTAGCCGGTTCTCCCACTAAGGTTATAAAGGTTCAACCACCACCTAAGACTAGAAAAGCTGAAGTAATAGATGGTAAAAAAGATGTAGAAAAAGCAGCAAAATGGTTTTTGGATAAGATTTTCGAAGCGTTAAAAGAGGAGGAGAGTACTTTAAAGGAGTATGTAAAGCCCAAGCCTAAAGTGAAAGTAAATGGAGAAATTTGGGTATATATAGATCACATTGGAGAAAAGCCGAATAGAGCATCATTTGAAATAATGGGAGAGGCTAGAAGGATAGCTGATTTAATGGATACTAGCTTATCAGCAGCTATAGTGGGTGGAGAGGCTACAAAGTCCTTAATAGATGAGGTTTTTGAATATGGTGCAGATAAGGTTTATTTCGCTGAGACTAAAGGGTTTGATAAATACGATAATGAAGTATATACGAGAGCACTATCTACCCTAATAAAGAAGTATAAGCCAGAAGCAGTATTCTTCCCAGGAACTAGAAACGCTAGAGAGCTAGCCTCAACTACTGCTATTGAAGTTAACACTGGTTTAATAGCTGACTGTACTAATTTCGATGTTGACGATAAAGGAGTTCTGCTATCAACTAGGCCAGATTTTGGAGGTAAGGAAATGTCCACAATAGTATGCCCAAGACACAGACCAGTAATGGTTACAGTAAGGGCTGGTGTGTTTATGCCATTACCGAAAGTTCCAGGAAGAAAAGGAGAACTAGTAAGGGAAGAGATAGATGATCTATTCACTAGATTGAAAGTATTAGATTATAGAATTATAGAAAAGAGGAACATTCTAGCTGAAGCTGATATAGTAATCGGAGTAGGCAGAGGTATAAGAAGTCCAGAAAACATAAAAATGGCTGAAGAGCTTGCCTCATTGTTAGGAGGCGTAGTTGGAGTGTCAAAACCATTAGCAGATATGGGCTGGTATCCTAAAGATAGACAAGTTGGTCAGACTGGAACTACGATAAGACCTAAAGTTTACATCGCATTAGGAATTTCCGGTGCTGTTCAACATTTAGTGGGTATATTGTCTTCTAGAAAAATAGGTGCAATAAACTTAGATCCGAGTGCGCCAATATTTGAGAATTGTGATTTCGGAGTAGTTGGAGATATATTTGAGATTGTGCCAAAAATGATCCAATTACTTAAAAATAAAGAGGTGAGCTAAGAGTTGAAATTTGACGTAGTTGTAGTAGGAGCTGGACCCGCAGGTTCTTCTGCTGCTCTGACTGCAGCTAGAGGAGGAGCTAAAGTTCTTTTACTTGAGAGAGGGCCAGAACCAGGATCTAAGAATGTTTCTGGAGCGATGATAAGACTGGAAGATTTCTCCTCGATTTATGATATATCATCAATACCAATAGAGAGGAAAGTTAAAAATGTCGATCTAATCTTATTAAGTGATTCTAACAGAGTTAGAATAAATGTAAATGTAGAGTCAAATTTAGCTACTGCAGGAAGGTTAAAGTTAGATAAGTGGATGGCTCAACAAGCAGAGAAGGCTGGTGCGCTTTTAATAACGAAGACTACAGTATTGGGAATTGAGAGGGAATCTGATGGGTATAAAGTGATCACTGATAGAGGTGAAATTGGAGCTGACAGAATAGTATTAGCTGAAGGTGTAAACGCTTTGGTCTCAATCAAAGCTAACATAAGACCTGATTTAACCCCAGAACAGACAGTGCAAGCGGTAAAGGAGGTATATAGTCTAAATAAAGATGAAGTAAACAAGAGATTCGGATTTAAGGCTGATGATGAAGGAGCGAGTTGGAGGATTTTAGGAACTGATCCTGTACCCTACGCTGGTTTCCTATACGTATATAAGGATGCTATAGCAATAGGTGTTGGAGTTCCAATGAAAATACTAATAAAGAGAAAAGTAACTCCATACACTGTGCTAGATGAAGTCAAGGAAAGATTGGGTTTAAACGAGCTAATTAAGGGATCTTCCTTAAGGGAATATTCAGCTAAGATCATACCAGAATATGGTTTCCCATCGTGGAAAGGCTGTTCCGGAAAGGTTTATTTAGCTGGAGACAGTTTAGGTTTAGTGGATCCGCTTACTTTTAATGGAATAGGTCCTGCAGTAGCTTCTGGTACTTTAGCTGGAAAAGCTGCCTTAGAAACTTATGAATGTAGCAGATATGAAACTGAATTAATGAAGAATAGGGAAATCAAGAGGGTTGTAAATGCTAGACCATTAGTTAAGGAACTTGTAGAAGAAGAAAACTTCAAATATTATGTCAAGACTATCAATGATCTCTTGCATGGTTGGGTTTACAGTGACTTTTCTAAGGTTAAATTAGATACCTCCAAATTACTAAAGCATTTAATATTAGGTATGGGGGTGTTAAAATCATGAGAATTGAGGAAAAACTTTACACTCTAAGATATAAGAAAGATGAACAACCACATTTAGCAATCATTGATCCTAACAAATGTCTGAAATGCGCAGAAGTTAACGGAGTTCCTCAACCTTGCATTACGGTTTGTCCTGCTAATGTATATTCATGGATAAATCAGAAGATTATAGTGTCTTATGAAAATTGTGTAGAATGTGGAGCTTGTAGAGTCGCATGTCCTTATGCAAATATTATGTGGAAATATCCCAGATATGGATTAGGTATAGCACTAAGATATGGCTAGAATTCCGGATATAATCGCCTAACTCCCCTAACTTCCAGTAAATATACTTTTTTATCTTCGATAGCCCATTCTATGTTTATACTTCTTTTGAATACATTCTCTATTGCAATCGTCATGTTAGCGATTCTTATGGCATCTTGGTAACTTAAACTCTCAGCAGACGCTTCGTTCTTATCTAGTTCAATACTTTTTATTTTACGTTCATCAAAGTCATAAATTAACTTAATACTTTTTTCTGATATTCTTTTGCTTACTACAGATCTTGTTGACTTACTTATTATATATTGGTCAGGGGTAACCATGCCTTTAGTTACACTTTCTCCAAGCCCAAATGAAGATTCGATAAATACGTAATCTGGTTCTTCTGTTAATGGATGTATGGAAAAAGCTGTTCCTGCACTGGTAGGATTTATCATAGTTTGAATTAAAATCGCCATTCCTGCTTCATTATGGGTCAATATTCTATAAGCTATTGCCCTAGGATTAAAATATGATGCAATTACTCTCTTAATACTTGAAATGAGATTTTCTTTAGTTACAAATAGATCAGTTTCATACTCTCCAGCAAAACTAGCCCCGCTTAAAGGTGATGTAGCTGTAGCTCTTACAGCAACGTAATTTGAACCTAGTTCAATGAATCTTTCTTGAACTTCTTTTTCCATCTCTTCTGGCAAGTTAGATTTTATTATCATACTTTTTATCATATCGCTCTTCTTTTCCAGATCTGTTGTATCGTTTAAGTTGACAGAAGATAATATGTTATGAATTTCCTCTTGAAGATCTTTTATCGCATCGTTGACCCCTCTAGAAGATATTATAAATCCTTTAGGTACGTTAAAGCCCATCTTATACAATTCTCCTAAATAGGCACTTTTCCTACCCACAACGGAAACCATTGGCAAACCTACTTCATCTAATGAATATGTATATTTCATAGTCTTATCTTATTTTAATTAGTTTAAAATATTACCTCTTTAAGATCATTAAAACTTAGGTCATTACATTTTTATAATATTCTTTCCTTATGTGTATAAACATTAAAACTTTTACCTCTCAAAAACCCTATAAGGGCCACACCGGCTTCTTCAGCAATTTCTACAGCTAAACTAGTAGGGGCTGAAATTCCACATATTACCGGTATTCCAGCCTTTACCCCTTTACTAACTATCTCATAACCTAATCTACCACTAACCTGCATAATGTAAGAGCTAGCCGGTAATTTGTTCTCCATCATAAGCTTTCCAACAACTTTATCAACAGCATTATGTCTTCCAACATCCTCGTATAAATACAATAGCTCACCATTAGCGTCAAATAGTGCAGTAGCATGAAGCCCTCCAGTGACATTAAATGCATTTTGTCCCTCTTTTAACTTTTCTGGCAGAGAATAAATTATTTCCTTTTTAACTTTTAAATTTGATTTTAGGATATTTAATGTATATAGAAACGCTCTTCCACAAACTCCACAACTTGAATTTACAATTAAATCCCTTTTTCTCACACCAAGAGGCTTATTTAGCCAAACTTCCACAATATTATCTTCAACTTGCCTAATATTTTTAATATCTTGTGTAGAACTTATTACGTTTTCAGAATACAAAAAACCTAAAGAAAGCTCTATATCATTACCTGGAGTTCGCATAATGATTGCAAAGTCCTCACACTCTCTAAAACATGTCCTTATATTCAACGGCTCCTCTACTGCCACGAAATCATTATCGCTATATTCCTCGTTTCCCTTAACCCTTACTAAATTAACCCTCTTTACTTGCACTACCTATCGCCTTAAGTATCTTTAATAATAGATATAACCCTCTTTTAACATCTGGATCATTGAGTTCTCGCAATAACTCACTTAGACTAATTTCCTTAGTTTCCTCTTTTCCGCTTAATACTGCATAAATCACATTAACATTCCTTATTAGCATTGAGTTTTGCTCAGCTAGGAATGCTAAATTTTCGTCAAAGCTATTTAGAATACCAACTAACAACGGCAGGATCCCAGTTTTTTGTAAACTATTAATTAGCTTAAGGAAGGACTCTATTGCTTCTTTACTTTCAATTAACTCTTCTACTAACTTGTCAATGGTTTGAACTCCTCTCTCCTCCATTTCTTCTCCACCTCAATACCTATCTGACTCTTCCTTTCCTTTATATGATATCTCCAATTATCTAAAGGTAATGGACTTTTACCTTTACCTTCTTCAATCTTCTCAATCACCACTGGCGTATCCTTATATCCTGGAGTACCACTTGCTTTATCAATTATCATTCCAGTCAAATTATTGACGCCTTTTGAAGGATCTGAAGCATATAACGGTATGAAAATTTCATCACCTTCAACTCTATCACTAACTATAGCTCTAGCCTTTATTTCGCCACCAAACTTAGACTTAACCAATACTAAGTCTCCATTCTTAATGGAATACTTAGAGGCTAATTCTTTAGAGACCTCGACAAAGGTTTCAGGAACTTTTTTCCTTAGACCCTCAACTCTTCTAGTCATATTACCTACGTGAAAATGTTCTAATACTCTCCCAGTATTAACCACGACTTTGTGAACTTCATCCTTAAGTTCTGGTGGTTTCCAACTTAATGGGTATAATATAGCTTTACCATCGGGAGTAGCAAAGGCGTTTGTATAAAGCAGTGGAGTATCAGTTCCATCCTCATTAACTGGCCATAATAGACTGTTAAATCCCTCTAGCCTTGAATAACTTACTCCAGAAAATATTGGACAGAGTTTAGCTATCTCATCCATTATTTCTGAGGGATGTCTATAATTCCAATTTGCACCTAATGCGTTAGCTATCATCTGTATTATTTCCCAATCTGGTTTAGAATCTCCTAAAGGTTCCATAGCTTTATAGAATCTTTGTATTCTTCTTTCAGTATTGACAAATGTACCATCCTTTTCTAAACTAGCTGAAGCTGGCAGTATAACATCAGCTAATTTAGCTGTTTCAGTCATAAACATGTCTTGAACTATCAAGAAATCAACTTTCTCCAATGATTGTTTAGTCAATGGGGTTCCACAATCCACCATTACCGTATCCTCACCTACGATATACAACGCATGCACCTTTCCTTCTAACACTCCTTCTATCATTTGTGGTATCTGTAATCCAGCTTTTTTGTTCAGCTTCACTCCCCATGCATCCTCAAACTTCCTAATGACGTTTTCATCGTCTAATTTTTGATATCCCGGTAAGTAATTTGGCAAACAACCAAAATCACTAACTCCTTGAACATTGTTATGACCTCTCATGGGGAATGCTCCACTTCCCGGTTTTCCATAATTACCAGTAATTAACAATAAATCAGAAATTATCGTTGACGTATCAGCACCACCTAAATGTTGAGTTACACCCATTCCCCATAGTACTGCAACACTCTTTGCGTTATGTATCATTTCAGCTAGTTTGATTATCTGTTCTCTTGGAACTCCACTTATACTTTCGACATAATCTAACGTAAATCCTTTTATGGACTCCTTAAACTCATCAAAACCATTAACTCTCTTCTCAATAAACTCTTTATCTATCCATCCTTGGTCAATAAGATATTTTGCAACCCCAGCTAGAACTGCAGCGTCAGTTCCAGGCTTAGGTTTAATAAACAGATCGGCTTTCTCAGCTATCTCATGCCTCCTTACATCCATTACCGCAATCTTAGCTCCTTTAATCTTCTTTGCCCTCTTTACCTTACTTCCTATAACCGGATGACTTTCAGTGGTATTATGTCCTACGATAATGATAAGATCCGCATTTTCAATATCTTTAATTGTACCAGAATCAGCACCAATACCTACAGTTCTCCATAGACCAACAGTAGCTGGAGCTTGACAATATCTAGCTGAATTATCTACATTATTAGTACCTATTACCGCCCTAGCGAGTTTCTGCAATAAATATGCCTCCTCATTGCTCATCTTATCTGAAGCAATAAAGCCAATAGAATCTGGCCCATATCTCTCTTTTATTTCCCTCAATCTCTTAGCTATATAAGAAATTGCTTCTTCCCAAGTAGCTTCTCTAAATTTGTCTCCTTCTCTTATTAGGGGCTTAGTTATCCTTTCTGGACTATTAACAAAGTCCCATCCGAATTTTCCCTTCACACAAGTTAAGATACCATTAGCTGGGGATTCTGGTTTAGGCTCTACCTTCAGTATCTTTCTTCCCTTAGTCCAAATTTCAAATGAACATCCAACACCACAGTATATACAAACAGTTTTAGTTCTCTTTATCTGTGACTCTCTAGCTTTAGCTTCTAACTCACTAAATGTCATTAAAAGACTGAAGTTATCTTCTGCTTTTCCTATAGCCTCTATTGCCTTTTTCTTTAAATCCTTATTTATCCATGTAAGATAACCTGCTTCATTTAACATAGATTTCTCCATCAGTGCGTTGACTGGACAAACAGTTACACAAGTACCGCAATTTACACATGACGAGTTCCCTATTGGGTTTCCATTATCCCATACAACTCTAGGAGGATTCAGATCCCAATTGATCCATATTACCTCATTAACTGCAAAGTCCTGGCATGCCTCTACACATCTACCACAAAGTATACATTGTGATGGATCGTAAACGTAAAATGGTCCAGTATCATCAACTGGGTAGGGCTTCTCGATGTATCTTTGAGAGTTTATTCCCAACTTTATTACAGCCTCGTGAAGTACACAATCACCGTTGTTATTCTCACACATACTACAATACAATTTATGGTATCTTAAGATCCTTGAAATAGCTTCCTTTCTAGCCTTAGTAGCTTGAGGGCTATTTACTGATATTTTCATTCCATCCGATATCTTTGTAGAACATGCTCTTACCAGCCTTCCGTTGACCTCAACTATACATGAGTCACAACTCTCTATTGGGACTAATCCTTCGTTATAGCATATATGAGGAACATAAATTCCGTTTCTTTTTAGCACTGATAATATGGTCTCTCCCTCATCTGCTAATATCTCTTTATTGTCAATTAGTAGTTTCACGGTCACAATTAGACTTTTCCATTACTCTTTTAAAAAGTTAATTCATTAAACATTTTTAGTAGAAAAGATTTTTTGTTAAATTTAGATAGGCATATTTGATTAAGTTCATATTAAACTCATTTACATAACAAGTATTTGGGTATAATATGGTTTTGGTATTTTTATCAATTTTAAGGGTCACTAATTCTACTTAATTTTTATATCTTATTTAAAATATACTTTTTTACTTAATTTCACTTAATTTTCTATTATTCTTAGAATATTCTTTAGATCTTTACTCATCAATAACATGTAGTTCTACTAATGCTCTAATTAGTGGATTGTATTTGTCTATAGTTAGGTTAAATATCTTCTTTTCTAAAAACTCTTTCCTAACCTTTACTTGTTAATGAGTAGGAGAAAAATAAGGAATAATACATCTATATTGATCACTTAATATGACAATCCTATCTTTAGTAACATCTTTGAAAATACGCGTTTTTATTGATATCAATTTGACTTTGCCAATGATTTTAGCATGTCCTCCATATCCTTTTTGTAGATTCAAAATTTTTATTTAATTCTGCTTTACATTTACTTTATATACAATCTTTTACTAAGAGAACTAGCACTCCAAGCTTGTGATCTAGGCCATTTAAAGCAACATAGTACGGAAGTTATCAGTTATCTTCTATTAATATCTATAATTATAAGAAAATATTTAATTTACATAACGGTTTCGTATAGTATGAATAAATTAGTATTAAACATTAAAAATTATGGCTTTATTTGATATTCCTCTAAAATAGCAAATTTCAGTAGAATTTCTCTAGATAACTTTATAATCACAATTAGGTCTTTAACTATTGAGGAAAAATGGGTTTGCCTCTTCTGCCCTTAGCAGTTGGATTTTTTGGTTTAGGAACTGGATATTTTGTTTATGGCGGATGGGAAGTAACTAACTATCCTAACAACTCAGAGGCGCTAGGGAAATCATTGGGTCAATAGGGAATTTGGATGCCTGGTTTCATGCAATTCATAACCGGGCTAATATTATGGATCTATATAACTTTATTTAACATCTCAACCTCTAATGCAATATATATGGCTGCAGTTGCGTTCACCGCATACGGAGTTCACTGGTTTGCAATGGGTTTAAATAAACATTATGGAGGAGATACACGAGTTGATGGCTATATGGCTATTGCATTTCTATGGCTATCCATTATAGGTGCGTTTGTATTCTATAAAGTAGGAGATATACCAGTAGGTATTCTCTTTACACTGTTAACTTTAGTTTACATCTCAGATATACCAGCTAGCTTATTGGCATCAAGAACTTGGACAAGAATTAAAGGTGGCTTCCACTTAATCACTGCAGTATGGTTAATGTATCTCACTTTTGCAGCAATATCTAACTTTGCCCTAGGAATGACTCTTCCACTATAGTTTTTAATTTAATTGCAATGTATGAATTATACTAAAATGCCAAAGAGTTTCTTATTCCAATAATAAAAATGAATTTGTTTTTTAATACTCTTACTATAAAAAGTTACATTATAAATCCTTATGGTATGATATAAATATCTTGTGAAATAAAATTTACATAACTACATCAATTTACATTTTTTCTTCCTGCAAATTCACAATATATGAATAATTACATAACCTTGGCTATTTAAGCATAACATTATAAAAGACTTTCCTAAACATAATTAATGTTATTTAAAAATCTTTGCTCTAAAAGTTATATTCCTTTTGACCTTATTTTGCCATAAGAACTTTTATCATGATAGATTAAATTGAATATAATAGCCATATTAGAATTTAACTCAGTATTCTAAACCTCACAATATTCCTATAATATCCTCTTAATGAAAAAATTTTCCGATAATATTTATAAACTTCCTATCATATATTATATTATGCCTGTTGAACGACGTAAAAGAGGAACAATGGAAATAATGCTTGATATACTGAAGAGTTGTAATCAAGAGTGTGGCGTGACAAAAGTAATTTATGGAGCTGGCATAAATTATACTGTAGCCCAAAAATATCTTGATAAATTAATAAAAATCGGTGCTTTAACTTCTAAAACCGAAAATGGACGTAAAATGTACGAAATTACGGAAAAGGGTAAAATATTAATGGTGCACATTGAAGAATTCCTAAAAATAAGAGAAAATCTGAATGTGGCTAGAGAGAAGATTATTGAACTTCTAAAGGTAAGTCAGTAAAATTTTATATTATACCAGTTTTTATATTTATGATTTATTATTGTTTTGCTTTGACTTGAATAAATTAGTTGGTATTTCTAAATTACTGCGGCTTCAGATGAGAACGTGAGTTTAAATAGCTGTTAAACTAAGTGAATCTCAAAAATAATTAACGTAACTCATAATTACCCTCTAAGAGTAAACTGCTCCACCCCAGCTGATGTAGAATTCTCTCACCACACGCCTGCTTCTCAGCCAAGCCACAGCTGAGATTCCGTCTAATTCATTAGCACCACGCGCAGAGGAGGTCTTGGGTCCATAAGAAGTCCCTGCTTACTTTTACCGCTGTAGAGGGTTTTGTAAGGAAAATATCACATAGGCATTTACACTTTAGGGGGTTAGTTATTTTACGGATGGACTTGCAGCCCCTTAATCTCCAATATTAGTGTATTTAACCCCTTTTCTTAAGATCCCAATAGGCCTTATCAAAAGCCCTATTAACTGCATTTAATAAATCGTTTAATTGGCTTAAGTTATCAAAGTGCAAAATTACCGTAAAAGAATTCGTACCTCCGTTTTTGCCCGTAAAATAGACTTCAGGTAATGATGTTTTAAGCTTAGAAAATGAATCTTGAATATACGATCTCGCTAAATCTATTAAATCATTAGCTGAAACGTCCGCATTTACAAGCAACTGATAGGGATATGTTAGAGAGTGCTCAGATTCCAATTTTTGAAATACAGTATTGCCTAGAAATGCAGAATTTGGTATTCGTATAATATTACCGTAGATGGTCTTTATTTCTGTAAAGAGTATTGAAATCTTATTTACCTCTCCAATTATTGGATTTCCCCATATCCATGATATTAAGGAAACTGAATCGTTTACCTTTATGGTCTTACTTGCAGTTACAAGTACTCCAGATAATACATTTTGGGCAATAGTCTGAACTGCTAAACCTATAACAATACCACCTACTGCTCCACCTACCAGTACTCCAGTTAAGTTTACCTTTAATGCTGCCAAAATTACAAGGACCAGGATCGTATAAAATACTATATCAAGCGCTACTTTTATGGTGGACGCAGTTCCTCTCTCCAATTTTATTAAAAATTGAGAATAAATCAGTCCTTGAAGCGTTCTTATTATGTAGAATCCTCCTATGGCTATTATAATAACTGTTATTGCAGTAAACGCGTCGCCAGCATAGGCAGATATTTTAGGAAAGTAAAATACAAGTGTCTTTAGGATAACGCTAGCTAAATAATCCACTAATGCCAATATTACTAAAGTTATAAGGATCTTTATGAAGGGTTTATAGTCCATACTGTTAAAACTACATGTAAGGGTAATAAATGTTTTTAGATCTTTCGATTGCAATAGGACTTAATTCTATCACTTTTTTGTAAAGATTATAAGTTAGAAGATGACATTAAGTTATCATAGATATAATCAATATTAATATAATATACCAAGCACTAATAGCATATAAAATAAGAGTTCTTTTCTAATCTGAAAAACAATTCTCCTCGTAAATTAACTACAGTAGCTACGATAGTATCTCAATTTCATAGCATATAATCACCATCACTTTAAGATTAAATATATAATAATGATACAACCATAAATACTCTTAGATACCCATGGAGGTTGAGAATGAAGGCCGTGTCAGCGGCCGACTATGAGATCCTTCATGGGAGTTTTTTCTAAAAGTAGCATAACGAAGGGTAAAATGAAGAATAGTAAACTTACAAAGAACAGCTTATATTCCAACCCCACTAACCAGTTATAGGATATGGTGCTTGTAAGTTCAAGAAAACCATTATAGTTCTCTGCATTAGTCCAAAACTTTGAATATGGCAATGAAACTATTACGGGTAAATTGCCTTTAGGTACACTTACTATTATCTCTCCTTTTGATATACTATAGTTTGAAACTGGAGTACCATTAAGATAGTGTACTAATCCGGTGTAATTTTGATTATAGTATACTAGAATAGGGCCAAATGTTTTAACCAATTCAAGTGAAGGATCATTTAACTGAAATGAGGAGAGTATAAACTTAGCTCCATAAAATGGATTAGATGTTAAGTTATGTATGAAATCTAAACCGGGAATAAAACCACTGAACCCGGGTAAATATTGTAAGTATGGGTACTGAGCGGTAGTGGAATAAACGTTTCCTGGAGCGTTTTGTGAAAGGAAATCATATAGCTCATAATACCAACTAGGTATTGGTTGGGGTTTAAATGAAAAAATCGAATATGTAGTTGCTTGTAAACCTCCAGTATTTGGCAATAGTACTATCAACATTAATAGAAGTAGCGGAACTATTAACTCTTTAGTTTTTCTCAAATAGAATAAACTAAGATCAATTAATCCAAAGCTTATTAAATAAACTTTTGTCTGAAAAGTGGTAATTGCAGCTAATAATGCCGATATAACGGGGATATGAAATGTGAAGTTTTGTAAAATAGCGTAAATTAACAATAAGAAACCAACTGAACTCATTAACGCCAGCGAATATTTATTCTTATAAACAAATATTGTAATTATAGCAATTGCAAATAAGAGAGCTGATACTACAGTAGAATAATAAGCTAATCCCAATTTAGTTAATGTATTAGCAGGCGATACTAAAACACTAGGAACTACTCCGATATAAAGCCCTATTTCCTCTGATACCTCAGAAAGAAAACCTATAAAATCAGCTAAAATGGGATAAATAAAGAAGATGTATTTTTTCTCACGTATTGAAAGAAGTATTAAAGGTAGTTGAAAGAAGAAGGAAAATAAAAACATCTGAAAGAAGAATATTTGCCCTATAACTTCTACTATTGATAAGTAAATAAAATACTTATTAATATTTTTCTCATCTGTTAGCATTTTATATGTTAGATAAAATACTAAAGGTTGAAGAGAGTATACTAATAATACACTTTCACCATCTCCAGCATAAAAAATTGATAACGCAAAGGGATTTAACGTAAAAATTAGCGGGAGAACTAGATTCTTGATTATATCATTTTTGCGTCCTAATGTAAAATAAATACTAATGGGAGCTATGATGAATGCAAGGAAATTTAACAATTTTATTAAACTATTTTCACCTAAGATGAGAGATAGATAATATTGTATTGTAGCAAATGGGGAATATAAACCGGGATTTGATTGTGAAAGTATAGTTGTGTCTCCTAGAGTATAAGGAGGAGATACCAAATAATTTCTTAAGGCTATCAAGAAAATTACTACGAATATCGCTGGGTAAATAATATCATTTCTTCTTAGCCCTCTTACGTTCATTGAAATCACCTAGATAAAGTGCAAGTAATAGAGAAAGGAAGTATAGAAATGAGGAATAAAGCAGAAAAGGATATGAAACTAGGTCAATACTGTAAAGAATTAGAGCCTCAAATAAAATCAAAAGGATCGAAATACCAAGTAGCGCCTTTATCCAGCTTTTCACAATAAGAGTTGATGTAAATCTTAAAATTAAATCTTTTCTCATAAGCGTAAAAACAATTCTGTTTTCCATGAGTAAAATCTATCTCTCTTACTTACATCTGGATATAAAGACATGCCGTAAAATTTCATGCTCGATTTTTAGTTAGAAGTTTTAGACTGTAATTACAATATACATCATCTTCATCAAAACTTTGTTAAGAAGAAAATTGTTAGATATACTGATATATAGTGTAATCTTTTCACTTTCTTTCATACCCGAACTTCTCATAAAGTGCTAATGTTTGTGCATCTAAACTTGGTCTAACTCTCTTTAATACTTCCAAGAAATCATCTAATGTTATCTCTGTCCTCAAGTTTCCACTTTGAGAAGCCTCCCTCAATAAATTCCTCTTAATTTCCTCGATAATGAGTTTTAGGTCAGCTGGAGTATAGTATTCTGTAATTTCTGCAACCTTAGAAATTACTTCCTTACTTACTGTAAAATCTCTAGTTAATACTTCTAGTATTTTCTCTCTTCCTTCTTTATTTGGAGGTGGAACATAAATTATCTTATCGAACCTTCCAGCTCTTAGTATTGCAGGATCTAGATCCCAAGGCCTATTTGTAGCTCCTACTACTATCACGTTGTGAATCTCCCTTAAGCCATCCATTTGTCTTAATAATTCCGTTAAAGCATTCCTCCATTCATTAGCCATCCTATTTCTAGCTATCATATCTATTTCATCTATAAATATAATAGCTGGTGAATTATCTAGAGCAACGTAAAACTTTTCAGCTATTATTTTTGGAGCATCTAAAGGACCAGCACTACTCACTTCCTCTCCAGAAATTTCTATGAAATTGAACCTTAAATCATTCGCTAGGGCTCTCGCAATACTGGTCTTTCCAGTTCCAGGAGGACCATAAAGTAATATACCTTTTACTGGATATATTCCCAATTTCTCGGCGAATTCCTTATTTGTGATTGGTAACACTATTGATTCCCTTATTATCCTCTTCACCTCTTCCAGATCTCCCAAATCATTCCATGTCACATTAGGAACACCATAAGTCTTAATAATCAGCTTGCTTCTCTCATATTTTCTAGCAACGTTCTCGAATTTAACCACAGTGGAAAGTTGAATAGAAGGCTTGTAATTTTCAATCTCTCTTACGAAATCCTCAGTTTTAGGGTTATTGTTTTTACTCATTACTCTATCTACAATATTTTTAATATCTGCGGGAGAAAATCGTTCACTTTTCTTAGCTAACAATTTATAATCAATTCCATCCCTCTTTATGTATCCTTTCCATATTTCCTCTCTACTCTCCTCATTCGGTAACGAAACATAAATCACCTCATCGAATCTACCAGGCCTCAGAAAAGCCTCATCGATTTCCTGCGGCACATTAGTCGCTCCTATAATCAGAACTCTCAGGTTTTTATCGTGCAAATCTTGAAGTCGCATTAGCAATATATTAACGAGTCTATGCGTTACTTCATGCAAATCAGTTTGTCTGTTCATTGCTAAACTATCTAGTTCATCTATAAATACCACACAAGGCGTATTTAATTCAACTTGATCAAAGAAATTATCTAGAAGAAACTCACTTTCTCCATACCATTTACTCAATATCTTGCTTGGTCTTAGTTCAAAATAGGCCCAGCCTAACTTATTCGCTAAAGCCTTAGCTATAGTAGTCTTTCCAGTTCCAGGAGGACCAAATAAAATAACCCCATATGCTCTACCATCTTGAACCATCTTGACTATTTCCTCTAACCTCATCTTAACCTCCTTCAAATCATAAACCTCATCCCATCTTATATTAGGAACGTAAATCCTAGGCTTATTGCTTCTAGATAAACTTCCCCTATTTCCCATCATCATTCTTCTAGAGAAATATATCCAGAAAATTATGGGAACAAGGAAGAAGAGTATTGTAAGTATTATCTCCAGAATTAGTTGCAAAGTACTGCTACTTAATCCTATCAGTATTGTTGAACTGTTACTCGAGGAGGCCATATCATTAATATATTCTTTTTGATATTTTTATCTTTACGTGATAACCAAATAACAGCAATATTTATCTATCATTGGATAAGACTCATTTTGATTATATGAAGCTTATAGAGATTACAAGAGACGAGATCAAAAAGGATATGATAGCATTAATACCAGTTGGTAGTATCGAACAACATGGACCCCATTTGCCAATGGGAACTGATAGTATAATTTCGGAATATGTAGCATCTAAAGTAGAAGAGAAACTTAGGGATAGAGTACTTCTTTTTCCTACAATATATTATGGTGTTTCCTTGGAACATAAAGGATTCCCATTTGTCACCCTAACATTCCAGACTGCAATTTCATTATTTAGAGATATTTTAGAAAGTATTGCCACAGATTTAGGATTGAAAAGAATCGTGATTGTTAATGGGCATGGTGGTAATACATACTTTCTTCCATTAGTTCAAAGAGAATTTAACATGAAACATAATGACGCCAAAGTAATAGTTTTCAATACTTTTGATGAAGAAGAAAGGAATATGTTCAATGTAAACGACCTTCATGCAGGTAGTATCGAAACGTCTAAAATTTACACAATAAACAGAAAACTTGTTAGAATCGAGAAGATCGATGAAATAAAAAACTATGAAGTTAAAGAAGGCGCATTTATTTACTATTCTAGTAAGGAATCAAATGAATTCGGAGTTCTAAATAGCGGAATGAAAGTGCGAATTGATGAAAATCTAGGTGCGAAGATATTAAGTATTATCGTAGATAAATTGATTAACATAATATTGAACTTAAACATATGATAAAATACGTTAGATCCAAAAAAGAAGAAGAACTATTAAAGGATATCGTAGACACACTCAAATTAGATCACATAGATTTGGATAGAGTGAGGGTAGTTTACTCTTATGGCTCCAATACAAAGGCTGTGGCGAGAATTTGGGCAGTTCCTAAAGCTATCCTAGAAACTTTTGACTTAGAACCACTTTATGTGATAGAACTCATCTCAGAAAAATTTGATAAACTATCAGAAGAGAATAAAATCAAGGTTATGATACATGAAATTCTTCATATTCCTATCAAGTTTAGCGGTGGATTAAGACCACATGGAGATAAAGTAAACAGTAAGGAAGTTAACAAATTATATAAAAAATATATCAAACTAAAATATAATAAAAACAAAAACTGTAGATAATTTATCTAGCGGATATTGGTGCGATCACTTTCTGCTGTTTCTTAGCTTTTCTTTGTTGTATCATAGCTTTCTCATATTTCTCGTAACACATAATTATTATCTCCTCCTGCTAACTTATAAATTTTCTTTAATAACAAAACATAGTATGCTAATACTTTATTTATCAAACTTATACTTTAGTAAAGTAATTTTATCCAGCTTAAGGCATTATATGTTTCACCTCCTACAATCTCATATAAAACATATTAGTCGGGTTTGAGTTATACAAACCCGATGAATAAGGTCGTCTCGACCCTCATATAAATTGTATAGTTCTTATATAATCATGATGATCCTCAAAACCATACTTATATATAAGTGGTTTTTGCGCTCATATACCTTTCAACTATAGGCTCCAGAACTAATGAATCAACTTTACATTCACATTCTGACAATTATGATTGATAGAATTGCCATTGTGAACAGTTGATTCTGAGGTCTATAACATCGTTTCAAAAATTTCCATTTAAAAATGTTATGACGATTCATTCACACTTAACAAACTTTCTCCACACATTTTTGTAACTTGTATATAATATATTTCCTTTTCTCAGAGGACATCACTATCGTTGGTATTATGGCATTTTAACGTTAACTGTTTAGAAACTCTACAAACTAATTTGCATAATGATATATCATATGTTTAAGATATTTTTCTCAATATAAATTATGTATATTCTTTGTTTAAGCTTTTTTGAAACGGTAAATCGCTGTTTAAATTCAGTTACGAATATTTATACTCTATAACAAGTGTTTCATACAAGATATACACACAAGGTTCCAAAGAAAAAATAATTATAAACAATGAAAAAGAAAAGAAAAATATCTTTAAAGTTTGGGGAACCTTATATACCTTGAAATTACAGCCTCACTTATCAATAATCCTCCACCAACACTTATTAACATAATTGGCAATATTTGACCCATACTAACACCACTACTAACCTCATGACTAGTAGGCTTCAATCCATACGCAGTTGGGTTCGTAACCCATGGTGGATAATAACCAGCAAATGGATGACCAGGGAAGCCCAAATATCCCAATCCTAGCTTAGCCGCAGCCAACCACTCACTCTCCTCCTCATGCATCGCAGAAACCAATGTGGAATTCCATGCGGACAAACCAGCAGGACCAACCTCCTGCAAAGTCAACAACCCAGAATTAATCTGGGCAAAAACGTCATCAAAAACACCACCATCCGACAACTGATAAACGAAATCCTGCTCAGAAGTATTAAGCAACTGCTGATAATCATACCACTGAGCAGGAGTATTAAACCAGTCCGTAGCATTCTTGTAATAAGTAACTGCCTTCCACTTTGTCCATATTTGTTGACCTTGATAGGATGACCAGAAGTGGGCTAACTGTAATGCTTGTTGTTCTTGAGGTCCTACTGGAATTCCAATAGAATCTATAACTAAAGCATAATAGTGTTGTGTTCCTGGGAATGGTGTTTCGATTAGTGTTACGCTTGAGTTGTTTATGTATTGTGGTAGTGGTGGGTAGGCTGTGGTGTTTAAGAAGTCATAAGCATAATTCGTGAGCCAGTTCCCATTTGCTTGGAATGCGACTTTTCCTTGTACTAGTAGTGTTAGTCCTTGTGTCCACGTCATTGATTGCCATCCTGGGTAGTCGTAGCTTGTGAAGTTTAGGAACCAATAGTTTGTCTCATTTATTAATTTTTGTACTGTTGCGTTGTTGAAATTGATTGTTCCGTAAATCATTTCGTTATACAATTGTGGTCCTGCTAAGTATAGGAATATGTCTTCCCATAGGTTGAATTGATCCCATCCTCCATCTCCTCCCGGTACTATCCATGGATGTATGCCATGATTTGCCAATTGCACTGTATCATATACTAGAGTACTGAAGTTGTAGGGGAATGGTAGATTATATTCTCTAAGCAACTGCATATTAACCCACAATAACGCACCCCTATGAACGTTTACTGGTATTGATAGTAAAGTACCGTTAAATGCACCTGCCTGCAATACTGCATAAACTGAATTATTCATTAATCCCCAGTTCTCTGCATAAGGAGTCATGTTAACGAATGAGTTCACTCCATTTGGTGCTGCCTCAACGTAACTAACCATTTCTGGCCCGAAGTGAACTTGAAACGCAGCCGGTGGTTTTCCTGCTTCAATTAAAGCCAGGATTGCATATTTTGCGTTTGTACCTCCAGCTCCAGGTACTACGTTTGGTTGAAGCTGTAACCCAGTAGCATTATCAAATGCCGGAATCAGATGATTAAGGGCTACTTTTCCTTCCGTAGCCCACCATGTGTAAAATACTAGGGGTCCAGTGGTTGTTGTAGTAGTTGGAATACTTGTTGTTGTGGTAATACTTGTTGTTGTAGTTGTTGTGAAGGTTGTTGTGGTTGTTATTACTGTTGGTGTTGGTTTTCTTGTTAGTAGTAATCCAGCAACTACTCCTATTACTATAACTATTACCACTACTGCTACTATTATTGCTATTTGTGTTGAAGATAACCCCCTAATCAAACTATATGGATACTTCCTCATACAATCCTAATACCCTCAATCATACTTAATAAAGTTTTTTCATGATTCTTTTTTAGCTAAATATATTATATTTAACACCAATTATCAATAATTTAATATTTCTCTGTGAATAGTAGACTTCGTATCACAAATATTCTACATATTAATTTATACGTCTCCTAATATACTTATATCTTGATGAAAAAGGGGACAATAGTTCTTGTTATTCCCACAGCATTTTTTTCCGCTATACTACTCTATTTAGTGGTATGGAATGCTGTAGTATCATTTATGAATTGGTCGTTACTAAATCCTAAGCCAACTTTTGTAGGTTTACAAACATATGCAAATGTAATAAAGGCTTTTCAATTTACCAATTCGTTAGCTCACTCATTAGAATTGTCAGCTAGTTTAGTGGCTATAGGGAATGTTTTAGGGATTCTTTTAGCAGCTTTACTTTACTTTTTGAGCTCTAATAAAGCTAGGTCTGTTTTCATGTCAATTATAATATATCCACTGGCTATATCAATGGCGGTAAATGGTCTAATATGGTTATGGTTATATAATATAAACATAGGAATAGACTGGTTATTGGTTAAAATTGGACTACCACAATTTCCATGGCTTTCATCAACTTCAACTATGTTCCCTAGTCTTATATTAATATCAGTCTGGGCATATACTGGTATAGCAGCATTGTTCTATCTAGCAGGATTTATGAACATAGATAAGACCATAGTAGAGGCTGCGAGATTAGATGGTGCAAGTGCCTTTAAGATACTATATAGACTTCTTATCCCTAATTCCTTTAATTCGTTTGTCATTGCGACTGCATTATTGTTCTTATTTTCCTTCAGAATATTTAGTCTACCTTATATCTTGTCGGGGGGTCCAACTAACATTTTTCTACAAACTGCCGTAGTGTATATGTATTACCTATTTAGCGTAGAGTTCTTCTCTCAAGCAACTGCCGTAGCTACCATAATCACATTAATAGCTACTGTTATCATTATACCATATGCCTTAATTATAATCAGGAGGTGGATAAGGAAATGAGACCAGTAGTAAGGGCTACTTTGCATTACTTAGTACTAGCAATAATAAGCATAATATGGTTAATACCAGTATACGCGATGGTGATAAATGGCTTCAAGAGTAATCTAGAAGTTTTATCTACACCTGTACTAGTACCTCCGCATGTATTTTCTATTAGTGCATATATTTCAGTATTTGGCACATTAGCGAAGCCATTGTTAAACAGTTTGATAGTTGTCATACCGACCTCCTTAGTTTCAGCCTTCTTAGGAGCGATGGGTGCATATTTCTTCTATACACTTTCATATTCATTTAGTAGGTTATCATCAACTATCAGTGACGTATTATTTTCATTAATATCATTAGCCACTTTTATTCCATATCAAGCCACTTTAATACCCTTGACAAGGCTAATAGTAAGTATGGGTGTCCTAGATACTTATATAGGGATAATATTTGCTATGCTGATTTTCTATATACCTACTGGAGCATTACTGATGTCAATGTTTATTTCGGTTATCCCTAGAAGTCTAGTAGAAGCCGCTAAAATGGATGGAACTGGAGATCTTAAGATATTTATAAAAATTGTTTTCCCGCTCTCTTTACCGGGTTTTATCTCTACTCTAATATTCATAATAATACAATCTTGGAATAATTTCTTTATACCATTAGTATTGGTAACTACACCAGGTATGAGATTAATATCGGTTGCAGTTGAGTCTTACACTGGAGGATATGGTACATTATATAATGATACGTTTGCTGCAGCAATGTTAGCTAGCATAATACCACTAGCAATATTTATATTTCTTGGAAGATATTTCATAAGAGGTTTAATCGCATTAGGTGGTGGAGGCAAAGGGGTGTAATTATGGTTAGAATTGTTGCTAAGGGTATTTCTAAGGTTTTTAAGAGAGGTAGGGTTGTTGCGTTAGATAATGTTAGTGTGATTATTGAGAATGGTGAAAGGTTTGGAATTTTGGGTCCTAGTGGTGCTGGGAAGACTACGTTTATGAGGATAGTTGCTGGTTTGGATGTTCCCTCTAGTGGTGAGCTTTACTTTGATGATAGGTTGGTTGCGTCGAACGGGAGGTTGATTGTTCCGCCTGAGGATAGGAAGATTGGTATGGTTTTTCAGACTTGGGCTTTGTATCCTAATTTGACTGCGTTTGAGAATATTGCGTTTCCTTTGACTAATATGAGGATGAGTAAGGATGAGATTAGGAGGAGGGTTGAGGAGGTTGCTAAGATTTTGGATATTCATCATGTTCTTAATCATTATCCTAGGGAGTTGTCGGGGGGTCAGCAGCAGAGGGTTGCACTTGCTAGGGCTTTGGTTAAGGATCCTTCGTTGTTGTTATTGGATGAGCCCTTTAGTAATTTGGATGCGAGGATGAGGGATAGTGCGAGGGCTTTGGTTAAGGAGGTGCAGAGTAGGTTGGGTGTTACTTTGCTTATAGTGAGTCATGATCCTGCTGATATTTTCGCTATTGCTGATAGGGTGGGGGTGTTGGTTAAGGGTAGGCTTGTTCAAGTTGGTAGGCCGGAGGAGGTGTATGAGAAGCCAGTGTCTGTTCAAGTGGCTAGTTTGATTGGGGAGATTAATGAGTTGGAGGGTAAGGTTACGAATGAGGGGGTTGTGGTGGGTAGTTTTAAGTTCCCCATAAGTGTTCAAAGTGATAAGATTGTGATTGGTATTAGGCCTGAGGATGTTAAATTGTCTAGGGATGTGGTTAGGGATGATGGTTGGGTTTTAGTTGGTAAGGGGAGGGTAAAGGTTGTGGGGTATCAAGGGGGGTTGTTTAGGATTACGGTGAGTCCTTTAAATTCTGAGGAGGAAATTGTAACCTATTCTGATCATCCAATGAGTGCTGGTGATGAGGTCTTAGTGTACGTGAGAAAAGATAAAATAAAGATATTTGAAGTTTAATTTTTAAACAAAAAAGATAGATAAAAAATAATTTTAACTTTTTTTCAAACCTTTTGAGACTCTTCAACTAATTTAGTTCCTAATGTTTCTGGTCCTATATACTGTCCAATTCCTACTAATACAGCACCTATCATTAATAGTACAGCTGTGGAAAACCATATGTTAGTTGGAGTATCGATAGAAGTGAATAGATAATTATGCATTAATGGCACGTAAATACTAAACCAACCTCCTATGAATATGCCAGAAGAGTAACCAAATCCCACTCCAGAAGCCCTCATAGATGCCTTAAACCTCTCAGAAAGGTATATCGGTATTATCCCCCATGGTCCTTGAGTTATTATACCTATAAGTATTGATGCTAGAGATGCTATGACGAAATTACCAACCTTAGCAGAGTTAAATAGTAAGTAATATACTGGAATTGACAGTATGAAAGTTAATATTGCCCATATTATAGTTAATCTTCTTCTTCCTAAATACTGAGACATTGCTCCAAAGAAAAGAGCACCCGCAAAAGCTGCATAAGTACCGAATGAATATATGGTCTCTGCTGTACCTAGTGAGAATGTAGAAGGTTGATGCTCTAATATCGCTGGTACATATGCAAATAATGAATATGCGAAAAAGAACATGCCAGTCATGTACAACATTACTTGTAAGAAGTCTCTTCTATAGGGCTTTCTGAATAAGTCGAAAAATGGCGTTCGTCTAATCAAATTCTTATTTTTAACGTCTTCAAACACTGGAGTTTCCTTCATGGATAGTCTTATTGCTAGTGCTATTACCGCAGGCGCTAATGCTGTTAAGAAAACATATCTCCATGCGAAATTTTCTACTCCAGATAACCCATAAATATCTATGAAAGCACCTTCAACTACTGCAGCTAGGGCAGCACCAAATGAGAAACCTCCTTGTACTAGACCACTTATTAACCCTCTCCACTTATAGGGTGTCCATTCCATGGCAAATGGATGTCCAGCTGAATACTCGCCACCCGCAAATATTCCTACTACTATTCTAATTAAGACAAATAATATGAATGACCATATTCCTATTTGGGCATATGTTGGTAATGCCGAAGTCAACGCGCTAGCTAACCCCAATCCTATAACTGTGATTATTAGATCAGCCCTTCTACCTATTTTGTCTCCTAAATTCCCAAATATTGCAGATCCCAACGGCCTAAATATTATAGTAAGAGAGTAAGAGAGAATCACATTAAATGTTGCTAAAAGTGCTGATTCTGGGGGTAAGAGAACTTTAGCTAACACTGGTGCTATGCTTAAGATCATAGTTAAATCATAGGAATCTAAGAGAAATCCTACGAACTGCGATATGATAGCTTTTGCGGAGTCCGAACTAAACCTTTCAGGCTCCATTCTACATTGTATATTTTTGAGCAAAAATAAAAAACTACTTTTAATTTGAAGCTAGAGCGGATTATGACTTATTATGAATCAAACTAACTAAATATACTAATATTTTTAAATTTAATTTATCGTTTTTATATTTAAAAAATTCGAGAAAAAGTATCATCGATAAAATAACAGAGAGTAAACCTCACCTAAAAACGGGGTATTCGATCATAGTCATGAAATTCAGTGCTACTTTTAGATCGATATAAGACTTTTCCCATCCTTAATTGCGTAATATTATGCATTAAGTGTATTTTTCTTTCAAAAGTTACGATTAAATTTTATTTGGTATAACTTTTCATCAGTTTTAATGTTACGTTCGAATTCCACTACTGTTACTGAACACCACCAACTTGTAATCACATTCTCCTAATAATTTTTTTGAAATTAATTATTTCTTTAAGAGTGCGATGCAATGACCTTTTGAATTTTTTGAAAATATAAAAATAACATATATAACATTACTATATCCTATAAATAATTCAATTCTTAATAAATGCAGGAATTACTCTTATCATATTCACAATTAAGTTATATACAGCATTTATAGCTATCATAAAAACGGAAAAAAAATTTTAAACTTTTATCTCTCACATTACGCGACTTGCTTTTTACCCTTTACCAACAATCTAAGAGAAACTACTTACGTATATCCACGTTCTATGTAATATAAAGTTTATTAAGATTAACAACTAATATTAACATATGTCAGAAATCGATAAGGTATTAAAAAATTTAAACATAGGGGAACTAAGATTTTGGGTTTCGGGAGTCTACTGCAATAATTGTGTTAATAAGGTAAAAAGGGCATTGAAATCTATTGGAAGTGTGGAAGATATAGAGATTAAACCTGATTTTAAGGAACTTAAAGCACTTGTGATATTAAAATATAGGGGAAATATTACTAGGAAGGAAATCGAAGAGGTACTTTCTGAGGCTTCAGATGAAACACCTTATCATGAATATAGACCGATTTGGGAGAGTTAATAGATATTGAACTATATTTAGCAATAATCTTTAATAACTAATAAAGGCAAAAATTTTTAAATAGATTGAAATGGTAAAATCTCGTTACAAACATTAAATTATCCTAAAGTCAATCGTATTATCAAGATGTCTCATAATTGACTTTTACGCTGATAATACCTCAATCACCAATATAAAGTTAAATTAATTTATGTTATCTGCAATATTACTTTATGGGCAAAACGTCTGCAGAACTCATAATTGATGCAATATCGTCTCAAGTAACTGACATTTTCGGAATACCCGGAACACATGGTTTATCGCTATATGAAGAGTTAAGAAAGAAAGTAGGCATTGGAGAGATCAAGTATTACATGCCTAGATTAGAGTACGGTGGAGCGATAATGGCAGATTATTACGCTAGATTAAAGGGAAACGTTGGAATATTCATTTCAGTTAATGGTCCCGGTTTCACAAATTCTCTAACTGGATTAGCCGAAGCTTACTCAGAAGGTTCACCTTTAATTCTAATTTCGTTTAATAAAGAGTTTAGATACAGACACAGAAGGCAACTTCATGATATAGGCTATTATGACGCGCAGTTTGAAGTAGCTAGACAGATAACTAAAGCGTCATTTAGAGTTTACTCTCCAAATGAGATACCATTAGTTATTGAAAAATCTTTCAGAATAGCTCTCGAAGATAAAATGGGACCAGTATATATTGAAATTCCGGTTGATATTCTAGATGAGAAAAGTGAAATAGAGGATGGTAAGATAAAGAGGGTAAATAGGACTCTGGTCTACCCGACTGAAGATGAATTAAAAGAGGCTATAAATTTTCTAAATGAATGTTCAAGACCTATTCTTCTATTAGGATATGGAGCATCACGATCTAATATAGTTTCATATATAGAAAAACTTGGCATCCCAGTTCTAACTACTATAAGAGGAAAGGGAAGTATTCCAGAGAATCATCCTTTGTACTCAGGTACAATATTTGGCCTTAAAGAGATTCCTGGAGACTGTTTAATTGCTTTAGGTACATCTTTCAATGACCTTGAGACTGGAAGATGGGGTATAAAGTTACCAAAAAGAGTACTTCACGTTGATCCTGATATTACAGTTTTCAATACTTCCATAAAGGCAGATATTACAATAAGAGCTAGTGCTGAGGCATTTTTAGAGGAAATCGTAGAAAAAATAAAAAAATTACCTAAGTGGAATTACAAAGTCGAAGAGAGTACTAGAATTGATCTTCCTCAAAATGAGATAACTCACGACTATTTAGCTAAGGTTCTTAATGAAACATTAGATGAAGAGAGGGTAATTATAGCGGATGCGGGAACTAATCAAGTTATGGCTATGGATATAAAAGTTTACAAACCTAATTCTTATTTTAATTCGCTAATCTTTAACGCAATGGGTTCTGCTATTCCAGCGGGGATAGGTGCTAAGATTGCCTCTCCAGAAAGACAAGTGGTAAGCATTATAGGTGATATGGGTTTTCAAGCATGTTTTAATGAGCTAATTACTGCTGTCGAAAATAAGATTAGCTTCTTAACAGTTCTAGTAGAAGACGGCGTACAGCATTTTCTGAGGATGAATCAGAACATCAGATATGGGGCTACTTTTACTACAAACGTGTTTCCCATAGATTATACTAAGGTTTTAGAAGGAATAGGTGTAAGGGTTATAGAGGTGAAGAATAGAGAAGAGCTAAAGAAGGCCGCTGAAGAAGCAGTAAGTTGGTCAGTTAAAATGCCCACTGTTCTGAGAGTACATGTGAGCCCAAATAGTATACCATCTAGGTTATTGACGCGAAGATAATTTATATAAAGGTTTACAATAAGATACCATTATGGTCAAATTATTACTCTTTTCGCCAACTCCGCAAGAAGCTAAAAGAGTAGGAGTTTATGATAATGGTAAAGTAATTGACTTAGCAAAGGCTTATGAAATATTATATGACGCTAAACCGCCAAACTGGTTCTATGACATGAAGGAACTTATTGAGGGAGGTAACGGTGCACTCTACTTAATAAATAAGGTCTTAAATGATTTAAGAGAGGTAAAGGCTAAGGTATCTTATGATCCCAATCAAGTTATATATTACCCTCCAATACCTAATCCGGAAAAGATCTTTCTTTTAGCGGTAAATTACAGGGCTCATGGTCAAGAAGCTAATACACCACCGCCTAAAGAACCATACATCTTCACCAAGTTCAATAACACACTAGTTGGACATAGACAACCTATAATTTACCCTAAAGCTTCACAAAAGGTTGACTATGAGATAGAATTAGCAGTTATAATTGGTAAAAGAGGTAAGTATATCAGATCTTCTGAGGCCTATAGCTACGTGTTTGGTTACACAGTTTTTAACGACATAAGCTTTAGGGATAAGCAGTTTCCTCCAGAATCTCCGTATGGGATGAGATGGGTTCATGGTAAAGGAATGGATACTGCTGCACCAATGGGACCATGGATAGTTACCAAGGATGAAATACCAAATCCCCATTCATTGAAATTGACATTAAGAGTAAACGGTGAGATAAGACAAGAGGGATATACCGAGGATATGATATTCAAAATTGATCAAATTATAGAATACTTATCAAATGGAATAACTCTGAAACCGGGGGATATAATATCTACTGGGACGCCCCCTGGAGTAGCGTTAGCAACTGGGAAGTATTTAAAGCCTGGAGATGTGATTGACGCTGAAATAAGCCAGATTGGGGTATTGACTAACTACTTAGTAGAGGAAAAATAATTATTTATTCTTTGTTATTATTTATTAATTTATAGTTTCACTATGAGATAATTTATCCCTAAATAGGCTACAAAGAATAACGGTAAAATTATATCTGGTAAATCAAACACTACCTCACCTAACCATAGCGTGCCTAAACTAAAGAGTAATGCCGAAAGAACGAATTTCAGGTGAGGTAATCTAATCCTAGCCACTTGTGATTTCAATAACGCAGTGAGAATCACCACTAACATTATTGCCAATAATGTACCCATCAAGGCTGAAATATAGCTTTGAGGTAATAATGCTAAAATTACTAGGGAAGCCTCTAATCCCTCGATAGCGGAAACCGTTAAAACTACTGATATTCCCTCTTCCTTTTCCTCTCCACTTCTTTTCCTAATTCCCTTGAAAGATCTCCTCGCGCTCCTTATCAGTCTATAACCAAAGTAGAATAAGATAACTGCTGATACTAAAAGTACATAGTTCAATGGGACTAGATAAATCAGTCTACCTACAGTGAACGTTGGTATTAATACTATCGCAACACCTATTGCTGCGTAAATAAAGGGCAAATTATTCTTATAAATATTATGGTATATTGCTGCTATAGCTCCGGCTTCTGTTAATTCGAGAAGAGATATTCCTAACGCGGCTAAGAAAACCCCAAAGTCCATATGGATAGTCTTTTTCATAAGCAGTTAATAAAAACTTCTTAAGATATATGAGCAGGTCAGATATAGATGTGGTATGGTTATAAATTACGCATTTATGATTCCTAAACTTAGTAATAGTCTCCATTAATTAAATAAAACTACTGATGAAACAGCTACTTAGTAAGTGCGACACCATTTGCAATTGCTTGCATATGAGAGAACATGCATGATGAAAAATTAGTCAGCTGTAGTCTCGATGAAAAAGGCACAGATTTTATTCTTATGAAGGCTCTAATGCAAGAGTCCCTTTATAAAATTTAGGCGTTAAGGAATTTCCGTAAATTTCTGCAATCATACCCACATCATAATCGATTAAGGTTTCCTTTTTACTTCTTCCCATTTACCATTAAATAAAACATATTTACCTTCCTTAGCGACAATCTTCCCCCTTCTTATTACAAATCTTGGAGGATTCATGAAGCGAATTAGATCAAACACGTCATCAGCATCCGTTACTAGAAGATTAGCGGTGTTACTTACCTCAATCCCATAATCCTTTACATGCCAAGCATTAGCCCCATTAAAAGTTATTAAATTGATTGATGAGATGAGTTCATTAAACCCGGTTAATTGATCAATGTGAATTGCCATAAATAGCACTTGTAGCATATTGCCTATTCCTAAAGGATACCAAGGATCCATAATACAATCGTGGCCTAATGCTACATTTACACCAGCTCTCATCATCTCCTTTATTGGAGCCATACCTCTTCTTTTAGGATATCCCTCTAATCTTCCTTGTAACGTTATATTAATTAAAGGATTTGGTACTATTGTTATTCCTGCTTTCTTAATAAAGGGTAGGATTCTAAATCTATACGCCGAATCCCAACTATGCATTGCCGTGACATGACCTGCAGTAACCCTATTATACCATCCATTATTCAAAGTCTCCCTTACGACCACCTCTAAATATCTAGAGTTAGGATCGTCCGTCTCATCTACATGACCATCCACATCCTTATCATACTCCTTAGCTAATTCAAAGGCCAGCTTTACAGATCTAACACCGTCTTCTCTGGTAATTTCGTTATGAGGTATAAGACCAACATTATCTACTTCTTTATCCTCAACTGCTTTTCTGAGGACTTCATCGTTTCCCTTGTCTGTAAATATACCGTCTTGTGGAAAAGCCGTAATTTGCACATCAGCTATTTCCTTACTTTGCTCTTTAACCTTCTTTATAGCCCTTAAAAGCTTAAACGATTTCTCAGTAACATCAACATGTGTTCTTATCCATAAAGTTCCATAGGTCACCATTAATTTCACTGCTGTCAAGGCGTTCTTTATTACTTCATCTTCAGTTAACTTATCCCTTAATTCCTGCCATATTTTTATACCTTCCCATAATGTACCGCTATTATTAACTACCCTAGTAAACGCGCTATCTAAATGAAAATGCATGTTAAAGTAGGGTGGTATGACCAATTTACTTTCGGCATCTATAATTTCATCATCACCTTTGCACTCACCTATACAAGAAATTTTTTCGTTCTCGATCTTGATATTCACTAATCTTCCGTCTAACGTTTTGGCGTTTCGTATTAACATCAGTAAGAGTATTTCACATCCCTAATTTTATTGTTTATCTCCTATGAATTTACAATGTTAACTATTATGTCGTTAGAGGCGATAGCATATAGCCTTAATAATTTCATGTCCTTAGTAACGAATCGGAAAATAGATTTAGGACACTTAATTCAAGCTGGAAATATCATATAAAAAGGCTCAATTATTCTTGATTTCAAGTTATTTTTAATAAATCATCCATTGAAATAAACGTCATATCTCCTCGGTAGTAAGTAACCTTAGGAGTAAGTTAAAAAATAATGAGGTAACTAATTAGCAAAATTGCTACTATCTTTCTCATGATTTTTTACACAGCATATAATCTCTAGTTACTCCAGCTACATAACCTGCAGAAGATATCCATTTATACCCTACACTAGTCTTGAAAGTTAGCTTATTAACTATAGTGCGGAATTGAAATTGATGAAAGCTTTAGTTTTCGATAAAAACGGCATAGAAAACCTAAGGTATTCGGACTATAAAGACCCAGACATAGGAAACCATGAAGTGTTAATTAAAATTAAGATGGCTGGCGTTAATCCAGTGGACTATTACACTGTAGAAAGGCTAAAAGTAAATCCAATACCTCATATACCCGGAGTTGAATTTAGTGGTGAGGTAGTTAAAGTAGGAGAACATGTGAAAAGTGTGAAAGTTGGGGATAGAGTTACAATCTATGGAAGGATTTTTGATGGGACTTGCGATATGTGCATGGCCGGATATGAGACTGTTTGCAGAAATGGTGGCAGAATAGGAGTTGACGCTAATGGTGGATGGGCTGAGTACATAGCACTAGAAGAAAAATACGTGTTTAAATTACCTAACGAATATTCTTGGGAAATGGGATCTAGTCTGACCG